>NC_014313.1:0-1207500 GCF_000143145.1 Hyphomicrobium denitrificans ATCC 51888 | reverse complement strand
GCACGGGCGCTGCAAGCGCGCGCAAAGGTGCTGCAGGCGCGCGCCGAAGCGCTGCGGACTCTTGCCGTCGCCAGAGCGGTGCACTTTTTCATTCGCGCTTCGATCAACCTGTCGCGCGCCGTTTTCATCGGGCTGGTTCTTCTCGCCGTGTTGCATGCCTACCTGACCGAGCGCGGGCCAACCGCGCCCTCGATCGAAATCGTTCGGACGCATCCGCTCGCCCCGGATGCCCACGAACCGGACGCCGGTGCTCCCTCCGGAGCAAAGGAAGCGGCAGTGGATCCGGCGGCGCCATCCTCCCCGGCAACGGATCCAAAAGTTGCCGCTCCCGTTCCACCCGCCCTACAAAAAGTTCCCGAGTGGACCGAGACCGAAATCGCGGACGCCAAATCCGAGTGCGAGCGATTGCTCGATAAGGTGACAATCGTCACCGAGCCACTTCCGCCTGCGCGTGAGGGCGCCTGCGGAGCGCCGGCGCCGCGTGAGCTTCAGAGCCTCGGCGCGAGCAAGGTAAAGTTCCAGCCCCCGGCAACGCTCCGCTGTCCGATGATCGCCGCGCTCAACACATGGATTTCCGACAAGCTGCAGCCCGCTGCCAAGAAAAGCTTCGGCTCGCCCATCGCGCGCGTTCTGGCTGGTTCGTATTCATGTCGCAATCGCTATGGGCTGGCACGCGCACCCATCAGCGAGCACGCGTATATGAACGCGATCGATATCTCGGGTTTCGTGCTCGAGAACGGCAAAGTCATCCGGATTTCGAAATCTTGGGCCGCGCCCAAGGAGGAACCGGTCGCTGACGCCAAGAAGCCAGCAAGCACTCACGGGGCCCACGCGAAAACAGTGACCGTCGTCGCGGTTCGGATTGCTGCATCAAAGGTTGCCGCAACCGACGAAACCGACAAATCGAAGACCAAGCCGGACGAAACCAAAAAGCCGGAAAAAGACCCGACGTCCGAATTCCTACATGTGGCCCACAACGAAGCGTGCGAAATATTCGGAACCGTCCTCGGCCCCGACGCCAACGCGGCGCACCGCGATCACTTCCATCTCGACATGAAAGAACGGAAGTACCGTTCGATCTGCCATTAGCCGTTAGTCTACAACGGCGAACGCGCGCGGTGGCTCGCCGGCGCGTGCGATGTCGCACATCATGGAAAGCGCGCGCTCGAAGTTCTTCGTGTAGCGCATGCTGTCGAACAACGGAGCGGTTTCCCGCTGCCTTGAAAGTTTCGCATTGAGATCAGCAAGCTTGGATTTATCTCGCGCCAAGGCGAGTGCAAGCTCGGCATAGTCGTCGAGGTTTTTCGTGACAAGCTCCGGCAATCCCACTGCCGTCAACAGGCTCGCCGCAACGCGCCCGGAGAACGTTTCGCCCGTCGCGGTAATGACCGGCAGTCCCGCCCACAATGCGTCGCTCGCGGTCGTGTGGGCGTTGCAGGGAAGCGCATCGAGAAAGAGGTCGGCCAACCGATGCCGCGCGAGATGCTCCGCAATCGGCTTGCGGCTTGCGAACACGAGCCGGTCTGGATCGACTCCACGCTGAGCCGCCTCGCGCCGAAGATTTTCGCGGCATGTGGCTGTCGGGACGAGAAGCCAAAGCACGGAGCCGTCAACGTTCCGCAATAGCGACATCCAGACGTCGAACATCGTCGCGTTTAGCTTGTAGCTGTTGTTGAACGAACAGAAGACAAAGGCATCCTCGGGCAAACCGGCATCGGCCCGCGTCACGGGCAACTCTGAAATCGTTCGCTTGCGATCGTTCGGCTGATAGCAATCCGGCAGATGAACGATGCGCTCGGAATAATCTCCCTGATGCGCCATCGGCGCGACGATCGGATCGGCTACGATGTAGTCGATGCCGTCCATGCCCATCGAGCCCGGATAGCCGAGATAGTTCACCTGAATGGGTGCTGGCCGATAGCTGAGAATTTCCGGCCGCCCATCGCGCGTATAGCCTTTGAGATCGACGAGGATATCGATGCCGTCGTCGTGGATCGCGCGCGCCGCGTTGCGGTCGGTCATATTGCCGATCGGCACATAGTGATCGAACGCCGCCACGACCCGACGGCGCAGATCGCTGCCATCGTCCGGGCTGAAGCAGTACCCGAAAAGCTCGAAGCGGCTGCGGTCGATGTTCTCCAGAACCTCGACGAGCAGCATCGCCGTCGCATGATTGAAAAAGTCAGCCGACAGAAATCCGACGCGAATGCGCTGCCCGACTCCGAGGCCGTTGCGATGCTGCGTGAAGCGCAACGCAACCGGAGCCGACAGCGTCGCGGCGTTTTTTCGTCCGGCTTGCAACTGATCGGCACGCGTCGATGGAATAGAGATCAACTGGAAAGGGGCGACGAGTTCCTTGCGCTGGCGGAACTGATCGAGGCAATCCGCTTCCTCGCGATCAAGCCCCTCCCAGTCGCACAGAACGCGGCGCAGGTTCATCCGCTCGAAGCGGTTTGCGACCGAGTCCGGCGCATGCTCGACGGATCTGGAAAATGCAGCAAGGGCCTCGTCATAGCGCTCGCGCTCCTTGAGCGTTACCGCAAGATTGTAATGCGCGAGCGCGAGCGTCGAATTGAGATCGATCGCCTTTTCGTAGGCTTGGATCGCGCCGTCCGCCATGCCCATGCCGCGAAGCAGATTGCCGACGCTGGCGTAAGCTTCGGCACGATCGGGATCGATCGCGAGGCCCGCTTGATAGCTCGCAAGCGCTTCCTCTTTACGGCCGAGGCTCGTGAACGCGAGCGCCATGTTGAGCAGCGCATCCGCCGAACTCGGGTCCGTGAGCGCGGCGCGGCTGTAGACGTCGATGGCCTCCTCGTATCGCCATTGCGTCCGCAGATAGTCGCCGAGCTCGTTCAAGTTTTGGGCGATCTCTTCAGGGCTTTTTGTCTGCTCCGAAAGCGTCGCTTCGATTTCGTTGATCGAACCTGAAGCAGCGAGTATCCGCTGCTCCAGCCGCCGCAACTCGTCGAGCGAAGGATCGATCACGAGCGCCCGCCGGCAATACGTCAGCGCCTCGGAACACTTGCCACTTTGCAGCATCATTTCGGCAAGCCGCGCCAGCACGCGCGGCTGCTCCGGCTTCAAGCGGAGCGACGTCAGATAGGCGTCGATCGCCTCCGCGTTGCTCTCGGCGACTCGCAGCAGGTTGCCGAGCACTTCAAAGGCCGCCGAGTTTTCAGGCTGCAGGCCGACGCACTGCTTGCAGGCTTCAATGGCTTCCTGCGAGCGTTTGAGATCGGCAAGAATGATCGCGAGGTTCAGCCATGCCTGATGATATTTCGGATCAGACGCGAGGCTTTGGCGAATATAGTCGACCGCACGCGCGCCGTCGTTGCACTTGAATGCGATCAGTCCGAGGTGATGCAGGGTCGGCGGATGGCCGGGCGCTTTCGCCAAAACGCGCCGGTGCGCCGTTTCTGATTTCAGCCATTCGCCGGCCTGAAGATAGTTCACCGCCTCGCGATAATCGGCGGCGATCGCGGGATCGATCTGATGCGGCGCTACGCTGGCCGTCGCCTGCGCACGCCGTCGCTCTTTGCGATTCATGGCTCACTCGATGATAGCCGTTTCGGCACAATCGAGGATCAGACATGACTCCGCCAGCGTGCACGGAGCTTGCGAGCCTAAGGCAGTGACCAAGCTCCGGCGAATGCGTCGCCGGAGAGACTTCGCTATTCTGCGGGGTGGAGTTCAGGCTCTGCCCGCCGACGCCGGCCGAGGCCCGCGAGCCAGCGGCAGATCACGTAGAACACGGGCGTAAAGATCAAGCCGAACACCGTGACGCCGATCATGCCCGAGAACACCGCCGTTCCAAGCGCCTGACGAAGCTCGGCACCCGCGCCGACCGCCCAAACCAGCGGCACGACGCCGAGAATGAACGCCAGCGACGTCATGAGAATCGGTCGCATTCTGAGTCGCGCGGCTTCCGTTGCGGCCGCGAACCGATCCCGTCCTTGCGCCTCGAGTTGCTCCGCGAATTCGACGATCAGAATCGCATTCTTCGCGGCGAGGCCTATGAGCACGATGAAGCCGACCTGCGTCAGGATATTGTTGTCCATGCCGCGCAGGATGACGCCCGTGATCGACGCGATGAGACTCATCGGGACGATCAGAATGACGGCAAGCGGTAACGTCAGACTTTCAAACTGAGCCGCAAGAACCAGGAATACGAATGCAACGCCCAGCGCGAATGCAAATATCGCCGTGTTGCCGGCGCGAATTTGCTGGAACGCCAGATCCGTCCATTCATAGCTGAAGCCGGGAGGCAGCGTTTCGGCCGCAAGCTTCTGCATGATGTCGATCGCTTGCCCCTGCGAAAATCCGGGCGCCGCAGAACCATCGAGTTCTGCTGCCGGATACAGGTTGTATCGAGGAACGCGTGACGGGCCGGAGACGTCGCTGATGGTCGTGAACGAACCGAGCGGCACGGCATCGCCGTTGGCGTTCCTGACCCTGATGTTGAGCGCATCCTTGCTCGTCAGACGATAGGCGCTGTCCGCCTGCGCGGTCACGCGATACGTTCGGCCGATGATGTTGAAGTCGTTGACGTAGATCGAGCCGAGATACGACTGCAACGCCGCGAACACTTCAGGAATATTGATCCCGAGCATCTCTGCCTTGACGCGGTCGATGTCGAGATAAAGCTGTGGCGTCGCTGTTTCGAAGAGCGAGAACACCTGCATCACGCCCGGCGTCTGCGCCGCTTTACCCATCATCGCGTTGACCGCATCCTGCAGCACGGTGGACGATGCGCCGGAACGGTTTTCGACCATCATGCGGAAACCGCCCGCACTGCCGAGCCCGCGAACCGGCGGCGGCGAGACGACGAGAACCATGCCTTCCTGAATCGCCGAGAATTTCGCCAGCAGCGCGCTCTGAATTCCTTTTGCCGACTGCGCCGGATCGCGCGAGCGCTCTTCAAATGGCTTCAGCACGATGAACACGGCGCCGGCGTTCGAAGCGTTGACACGCGTGGCGCCGGAGAAGCCGACGATGCTGACAGCGTGGGCGACGCCAGGTACTGTCAGCGCGAGATCGACGATGCGCCTGTTGACGGCATCCGTCCGATCGAGCGCCGCAGCCGGCGGCAATTGCACGACAGTAATGAGATAGCCGCCGTCCTGGTCGGGAATGAACCCGATCGGCGTCTTACGGAACTCGTTCAAACCGAACGCGATCAAGCCGACATATACGACCAGCATGATGACCGCGAAGCGGACGATCTTGCCGACAAACCAGCTGTAGCCCGACGAAAGCTTGTCAAAGCTCCAGTTGAATAGCCGGAAGAATGCATGCACCGGCCACATGATCAGACTGGAGCGATGCGTCTCGGCATGAGGTTTCAGCAACAGCGCGCACAGCGCTGGAGACAGAGTCAGTGAAACGATCAGCGAGATGACCGTCGCGCCGGCGATCGTCAGCGCGAACTGACGATAGAACTGGCCTGAAATACCCGTGATGAACGCCGACGGCACGAACACCGCCGTCAGCACGAGCGCGATGGCGATCAGCGCGGTGCCGACCTCTTCCATCGTGCGATAGGACGCCTCGCGCGGGCTCAATCCGTTCGCGATATTGCGCTCGACGTTCTCGACAACCACGATCGCGTCGTCGACGACGATGCCGATTGCGAGCACCAGACCGAACAGGGACAGGTTGTTCAGCGAGAAGCCGAACATCGCCATGATGAAGAACGTTCCGACGAGCGACACGGGAATGGCAACAATTGGGATGATTGCGGCACGCCATGTCTGTAGAAAGAGAACGACGACAAGGACGACCAGAACGATCGCTTCCAGGATCGTTTCGACGACCGCGTTGACGGACTGCTGAATGTAATCGGTCGGATTGTAGATGATGTCGTACTTGATACCCGGCGGGAAATTCTTCGAAATTTCCTCCATCGTATCCTTGATCTTCTGCGCCGTATCGATGGCGTTCGAACCCGGCAGCTGGAAGACGCCGAGGCCGACGGCCGCCGTTTTATCAAGATAGGAGTTCACGCCGTAGTCGAGGCCGGCGAGCTCGGTTCGCGCGACATCCTTCAGCCGCACGACGGCATCACCGCTTCTCTTGACGATGATTTCGCCGAACTGTTTCGGATCGGCGAGACGGCCGAGCGTCTGGACCGTGATTTGAAATGCACCCGGATCTTTCATCGGCGGCTGATTGAGGATGCCGGCCGCAACCTGCACGTTCTGCCCTTGCAACGCTGTCACGACATCCCCGGCCGTCATCGCCAGGGATTGCAGGCGGTCGGGATCGAGCCAGACGCGCATCGAGTAGTCGCGGCCACCGAACACCGTGATCGAACCAATACCCTGAATACGGCTCAAGGTGTCGACGAGGTTGACGTTGGCGTAGTTCGAAATGAACAGCGTATCGCGCGAATTATCCGGCGATAGCAGATGCACGACCATCATCAGGTCCGGGGATGCCTTCGCCACCGTGACGCCGATGTTGCGAACATCGGCTGGCAAGCGCGGCTGCGCGATGGCCACGCGGTTCTGAACCTGCACCTGCGCAATATCGAGGTTGGTGCCAATATCGAACGTAACCGAGATCGAGAAGCGTCCGTCATTCGTCGAGTTCGACGAGATGAACAGCATGCGCTCGACGCCGTTGATCTGCTGTTCGAGCGGCGTCGCAACCGTCGCGGCCACCACCTCGGCGCTGGCGCCGGGATACTGACCGGTGACGTTTACGACGGGCGGCGCGATATCGGGATACTGCGCGATCGGCAGGCGCGTCACGGAAACCGCGCCGAGGATCATGATCACGATCGAGACGACGGCCGCAAAGATCGGGCGGTCGATGAAGAAATGCGAGATGCGCATTCGGTCTGCCTGTTCAGTTGGTGCGGACCGACTGGTCCTTCGCCGTCGCTGCTTCGGCTGTCGCCTGCTGAGGAGCAACCTTGACGCCCGGGCGCACGCGCATCAGGCCATTGACGATGACGGTATCATCGGCCGCAAGGCCTGCGGTGATGACCCTGAGGCCATCGACGACCGGACCGAGCGTCACGTACTTCGGCGTCGCGACATCATCCTTGCCGACAGCGAGAACATACTTGCGCACCTGCTCGGTGCCGATCGCGGTATCAGGCACGAGCAGAGCCTCGGCCGGCGGAGATGCCGAAAGCCGGATGCGGCCGAACATTCCGGGCGTCAGCTTGCCGTCGGCGTTTGCGAAGACGGCGCGCCCACGGATTGTCCCCGACGCTCGATCGATGACGTTGTCGACGAAATCAATCTTGCCGTTGTGCTTGAAATCCTGCTCGTCGATGAGCTTCAGCGACACGGGAAGCGTCATGCCGCGATCAACGGAGTTCGCCTGCGATCCCGACGCTGCGCGCAAATAACGGAGATAGGACTGCTCATCCATCGTGAATTCGAACCGGATCGGATCGACGGAAACGATCGTCGCGAGAAGCGTCGTCGTACCCGCGGAACCTCCGCTGACGAGATTGCCCGTGGAAACGCGGCGATCGCCGATACGGCCGGAAACCGGTGCTGCGAGTTCGGTGAAATCGAGATCGAGCTGCGCCTGGCGCGTTGCCGCCTCCTGCGCCGTCACATTGGCTTCCGCAACGCGCATCGTCTGCACGCGCTGATCCAAGGTCTGTTGCGTGATCGTCGTGCCGCGCACGAGACTTTCGCCGCGCTTCAAATCGGCTTCCGCGAAGGCGAGGTTCGCCTGCGCCTGCGAAACCGCGGCTTTCGATTGATCGAGCGCAGCCTGAAATGGGCGCCGATCGATCGTGAACAACGGGTCGCCCGCTTTCACCATCTGGCCGTCGGTGAAATGAATCTTATCGAGATAGCCCGAGACGCGCGCACGAACCTCGACGAAATCGACAGCAATGAAACGGCCGACATACTCGTCGTAATCCGAAACGAGCTTCTTAACGGGCTTGGCAACTGTCACGACGGGCGCGGGGGGAGCGGCGGCCGTCTGCGCATTCGACTTCTCCTCGCCACATCCGGACAGACCGAAGGCGACCAGCAGCGTCGACGTTGCGATGATGGCGGATCTGGTAAACAGCTTGAATCTCCGTCTGTCTGACTTTGCCGGTGGCTGCATCATTGCCGGAGCACCAGATGCGTTTTTTGTTGACGGCGCCCCATACGCATCGCCGCATCGCGTGACGTCTCGCAGGCCGAGAGCTGCATTGCCAAAGAAGCAAATGACAAGGAACTGCGAGTCATGATACTTGTTACCGATCGGTAACGCGTAGGTACCGACCGGTAACATCCTCGTCAAGGGGCCATGAACACACTGCAGATCAACAGATTGCGCATGGACGGCTCTCCGGAGCTCGCGGAACTGCCGCCGCGAGAGCGTATCATGGTTGCGGCACGCGACCTTTTTTACCGGTACGGCCTCCACCCCGTTGGGGTCGATGCCATCGCCGAGACCGCTCTTACCAATAAAATGACGCTCTATAGGCATTTCAAATCAAAGGACGATTTGATCGTCGCCTACATCAAACGGCTCGCAGACGAAGGCGACGAGGTCTGGGAGCGCATTATTTCCGAGAACTCCGGAAACCCCGAAAAGTGCCTCGATGCGTGGGTCGATTACGTCGAGGACGTCCTGACCAATAAGCTCGAACGCGGCTGCGCCATCGCCAATGCAGCCGTCGAACTCGACGCCGAGCATCCCGCGCGGGCCGTGATCGAGGCTTATAAGAGCCGCAAGCGCGCCAATCTGGTAAAACTGTTCAAGTCCGCGCGCTACCGCGAACCCGAGCTTCTCGCCGACGAAGTGTTTCTGCTGTTCGAGGGCGCACGGATCAACATTCAGTGCGGCAAGAAAGGTCCAGCCTCGCGCCTCGTCCGGATGTTGCGCAATTTGCTGGCGGCAGCGCCTCGCCTTCCGGCGTCAAAAGTCCGCCGAAGCCCGACGATTGCGTGAGAAAACCTGCCGCAATTTCACAACCCGTTGATTTTGAACAAGTATAGCAACCACCTATATATTCCAATGAGGCCGCGCGCATCTTGCGTAGCGGATGACTTGCACGACATGCTGGTGTAGCATCGGGAAGGTTTGGCAAACGCCAAGGACCGTTTGCTTGGCGATCTCTATCCTGGACAAAGAGGTAGCATGCGCAGCATAGCGATCCGGTCGGCAACATTGGCACTGCTTGGCATGGCGTTGGCGTTTGCAGCGCCGAACTCGCGCGCTGCCGACGACACAGCCATTTGGGACGGAATCAAAAGCGCCACCTTCGGCAGCCGCGATCTCTTGGACGGCGCCGGAAAAGTGAAGCTCGAGGCGCCTTATCGCGCCGAAGACGCCTCGACGGTGCCGATCACCATCCGCCTCCCCGCCGAGTTCGCGAAGGACGTCAAATCGCTGACGTTGGTCATCGACAAGAATCCTTCGCCCATCGTCGCGACATTCAACTACGGCGATGCAGCCGGGACCGGCGAACGGGTTCTCGCGACGCGCGTCCGTATCGATCAATATTCCGACGTGCGCGCCATCGCCGAGACGGCCGACGGCAAGCTCTACATGACATCGAGCTTTGTGAAAGCCTCGGGAGGCTGCTCGGCGCCGGCTTCGAAAGATGCCGAGGAAGCTGCCAAGTCGATGGGCAAGATGAAAATCCGAACGGCATTCAAAGATCCTGATGCAGCAGCCGTCCAGGAAGCCGAGGTCATGATCCGGCATCCCAACAATTCCGGACTGCAAATGGATCAGGTGACCGGCCTCTACACGCCGGCGCATTTTGTCGACAAGATCGAGGTTCGCACCGGCGACAAACTCGTCTTCGCGATGACGGGCGGAATTTCGATCAGCGAAAATCCGCACTTCCGGTTTTCGTATCAGGGCAATCCGACCGACGTCATGAGCGTGCACGCGGAAGATTCTGAGGGCATGGCCTTCAACGGCAAGTCCACACCGAGCCAATCGTAGCTTTCACGCCCACGGTCCATGACCGGTAAATTTTCAGACAGTGATCTGACGCCAATTGCAGGCGGTGGTCTTTTAGACCGCCGCCTTTTGCTTAAGCGCGGCGCACTCTTTGCGGTCGCCGCGGCGGCGACCGCCGAACCCGCGCGAGGCGATGCCGCGAAACCGGCGCAAGCTGAAGACTTCGCCGATCCGGCTTGGCTGCACCGGACAGGTGGCGCGTTCACCAGCTACGGCACGCCCTCGAAGTATGAAAAATATGTCGTCCGCAACATCGGCGGCAATCGCGAACCCGCTGGCGATGGCGTCTCTTGGACGCCGCTCGAAGATCTCGAAGGCATCGTCACGCCGAGCGGATTGCATTTCGAGCGCCATCATAACGGCGTGCCTGATATCGACCCGAAACAGCACCGCCTCGTGATCCACGGCCGCGTCCGTCGGGAACTTATGTTCACGATCGAAAACCTTCTCCGTTATCCGATGCGGTCGCAATTTTTGTTCATCGAGTGCGGAGGCAACAGCAACGCCGGCTGGCACGAAGAACCCATACAGCGCTCCGTCGGATCGTTTCACGGTCTCGTCTCATGCTCGGAATGGACGGGCGTACCGCTTTCCATTCTCCTTGACGAAGCGGGCGTCGATGAAGGCGCGTCCTGGGTCATCGCCGAGGGCGCCGATGCCAATCTTTTAAACGTCAGCCTGCCGCTCTCAAAACTCATGGATGATGCCATCGTCGGGCTCTATCAAAACGGCGAGCGCCTGCGGCCAGAGAATGGCTATCCTGTCCGTCTTATCGTACCGGGTTGGGAGGGCATCACGAATGTCAAATGGCTTCGGCGATTACACGTCACCGACCAACCCTCCATGACACGCAACGAAACGGCGAAGTACACCGAGTTGCTTCCCTCGGGCATCGCGCGAATGTTCACGTTCGTGATGGACGCGAAATCCCTGATCACATCGCCGTCGCACGGCCAAACCCTCGAGGGACCGAACGTCTATCAGATCCGCGGTTTCGCATGGAGCGGACGTGGCAAGATCGTCAAAGTCGAAGTCTCGGCGGACGCCGGCAAATCATGGGCGGATGCCCTTCTCGATGAGCCGGTGATGACACGCTGCTTCACGCGCTTCCGCATGCCTTGGCATTGGAGCGGACAGCCCGCAATTCTCAAGAGCAGGGCAACCGATGAAACCGGCTACGTGCAGCCCGAACGCGACGTTCTTATCAAGGAACGCGGGCGCAACGGATACTTCCACTACAATGCCATCGTAAGCTGGGCCGTCGACGAGGACGGAGCAGTCACCCATGTCTACGCCTAAGCTCACAAAGCTCTTCATGTGTCTTGCATGCGTGGTCATCGCGACCGACGCGGAGGCTCAAAGTCGCGCGCAAGCGCCGCAGCTCGGAACGCCGATGTCGAAGGCTGACGTTGCCAAATGGGACATCACGGTCTTTCCGGATGGTCGCGGCCTGCCTTCCGGCCACGGCACGGCGAAAGAGGGCCGAGCCATCTACGTGCAAAAATGTGCAAGCTGTCACGGCGACCAAGGTCAAGGCGCAACTGCGGAAGACCTCGTCAGCGGCCCAATGCCGCCGACGGCTGGCCATCCGAACAAGGCCATCGGATCCTACTGGCCCTACGCAACGACGATCTTCGATTATCTCCGGCGCGCGATGCCGCCTTCGGCGCCGGGCTCTCTGTCGTCCGACGAACTGTACGCACTGACGGCTTATCTTCTCGCGGCCAACAAGATCATCTCAGAAAGCGATGAAATGGACGCACTCTCTTTACCGAAGGTTGAGATGCCGAACCGAAATGGTTTCGTCCCCATCGACGCCAAGAAGTGAGCCGCCGAAAGCATTTGCACTGTCATAATCGGCGCCCGCCGCGCCGCAACGCTCCCGCAGCTCTCGCCCAATCGGCTAACGTCTTTGAATTAGTATTGAAATACCCGCCGACGTGCCCTATTTCCGGCCCCCAGCGATGCCGCCCAGGCGGCGGATCAAAACAGGAGCGGACGAGTGGACAACGTACTCATCATCGGGGCTGGCGCGGCGGGTTCGGTCGTTGCGAAAAAATGCGCGATGAACCGCGACGTTTTCAAGAAGATCCATCTTGCCTCGCGCCGCATCGAAAGCTGCAAGAAGGTCAAGGCCGAGTGCGTCTCGCCGATCGATATCTCGCAGGTCGATGCCGACAACGTCGCAGAGACGGTTGAGCTTCTCAACAAGGTCAAGCCCGACCTCGTCATCAACATGGCGCTTCCGTACCAGGATCTGCCGATCATGGACGCCTGCCTCGAAGCCGGCGTCAACTACATGGACACGGCGAACTACGAGCCGCGCGAAGAAGCGAAGTTCACGTACAAATACCAGTGGCCTTACCACGACAAGTTCAAGGCCAAGGGCCTGATGGCCGTTCTCGGTTGCGGTTTCGATCCCGGCGTGACGAACATCTTCTGCTCCTATGCGCAGGAGAAGCTCTTCGACGAGATTCACACCATCGACATCATCGACTGCAACGCCGGCAGCCACGGCAAAGCCTTCGCGACCAATTTCAATCCGGAGATCAATCTCCGCGAAGTGACCCAGCGCGGCAAATACTGGAAGAACGGCGAATGGATCGAGATCGACCCGCTGTCGATTTCGACGATGATCGACTATCCGGAAGTCGGGCCGGTCAAGTCCTACCTGATCTATCACGAGGAAGAGGAAAGCCTCGTCGAGAACATCAAGGGCCTGGAGCAGATCCGCTTCTGGATGACGTTCTCCGACAACTACATCAAGCACCTCGAAGTGCTCGAAAACGTCGGCATGACGCGCATCGATCCCGTCATGTACAAGGGCAACCCCGTCATTCCGATGGAATTCCTGAAATCGCTCCTGCCGGAGCCGTCGTCGCTTGCCGAGAACTACACCGGAAAAACGTCGATCGGCGTCGTGCTGAAAGGCGAAAAGAAGGGCAAGAAAAAGCGCTACATGATCTGGAACGTCTGCGACCACGCCGAGACCAACAAGGAAGTCGGCGCGCAGGCCGTGTCGTATACGACCGGCGTGCCGCCCGTCGTCGGCGCCATCATGATGTTCCGCAAGGAATGGAAGGGCAAAGGCGTCTTCAACGTCGAGCAGTTGCCGCCCGTCCCGTTCCTCGAAGAGCTTGGCAAGCAGGGCCTGCCGTGGCACGTGGAAGAGATCGAGAAATCCGATCAGAAGAAGCTCTTTGCCGTCGAGACCTGATGAGCGAAGCCGACATTCTCAGCGTTCGCAACGACCTGACCGGGCTCGTCATCTCGGTCGTGTCCGTTAGCTTCGGAATGATTTCGGCTTATATTGCCGGGCTCTGGCTGTTTCTGCGCGAGGCCCCGCTCTCGCTCCGGCTTCTCGCGTTCGCGCTGCTGTCGTGCGGCTTGGCCTTCATGGGGGCCGTGACGGCAGGCTTGAACGGTCTCCTGATCGGCACCGATCACGCCTGGGCGAAGTTGACGGCGCGCGCGACGGACATCGACAATTTCGGCGATGTCCGGCCGCCCTGGCTATATGGCTTCAGTCTTTACGAAGCTTCCGCCGGGCTCGGTGCGTTGGCATTCGGCGCAATCTATATCGCGCTCGCGTATCTGACGTTCGTCTACAAATGGCCCGGCACGACCGCCGGCCCCGTTCGCGTTACGAATTAGCGCGAGTTCGAACTCGAATTGGTGGCAGGATTGGCAGAGACCTCAGAGATTCTGGTGCAGTCGTCGGATTGGGTGCAGAGCATCGCAACGCCCTCGTACGTGCTCGACATGGCGGCGCTCAAGCGCAACCTCGCGCGCGCGGCCGAGATCAAGCGCGAAGCCGGTTGCAAGATTTTGCTCGCGACGAAGGCCTTCGCGCTCCCCGCTGCCTTCCCCGTGATGCGCGAAGTGCTCGACGGCACGACGGCCAGCGGTGAGTACGAAGCCCGCCTCGGCCACGAGGAATTCGGCAAGGAAGTGCACGTCTATTCGCCGGCCTATGCACCGGGCGAAGTCGAACGTCTGACAAAGCTGGCGCAGCACATCTATTTCAACTCGCCGGAGCAGATCGAAAAAAATCTCGCGACTTTGAAAGCGCATCCGAACGTCAGCGTCGGCCTCCGCATCAATCCCGGCTACTCCAACGCGACTCTCGGCGGCGCGCTTTACGATCCGTGTGCGCCCTACTCGCGCTTCGGCGCAACGCGCGAGATGCTCGACCGCGTACCGTGGGAGCACGTCGGTATCCTTCACGCGCATTCGCTCTGCGAATCCGGCGACGCCGGATCGGTCGGTCTCATCGAGCACGTCGCCCGCGCGTTCCCGGACTATATCCGCCGTGTCGATGCGGTGAACTTCGGCGGCGGCCATTTCATCAACAAGCCGGGATACGACATCCAGAAACTGATCGCGGCGATCAAGGCATTCCGGCGCGAATTCAATGTCGAAGTCATTCTGGAGCCCGGCGCGGGTCACGTCGTCGATGCGGGCTATCTCGTCGCGACCGTTCTCGATCTTCATCACAACGAGAAAGACATCGCGATCCTCGACGCTTCGGCGTCAACGCATATGCCGGACGTACTCGAAGTTCCCTACACACCCTCGATCGTCGGCGCCGGTGCACCCGGCGAAAAACCGCACTCCTATATTCTCGGCGGCAAAACCTGCATGACCGGAGACATCATCGGCGAATATTCCTTCGACCGGCCGCTGAAGCCGGGCGATCGGCTCGTCTTCACCGACATGATGCAATATTCCTTCGTCAAGAATAACACGTTCAACGGCGTCCCTTTGCCGGACCTCGCCGTCCTGAACGAAGACAACACGTGCACCGTGCTCCGCGCATTCGGCTACGATGAATTCCGTCGCCGCCTCGGCTGAGTTCGCGGGATAGCCATCCGCCGGACGATTAGTTATTGTCGCCTCGATCGTCCGGCGAACCCAATCCGAAGCAATTGCCGGCGCCGGGGCGCACATGAAATCAGAACATCCTAAGCCAGTTCTTCTCGCTGATTACCGCGCGCCCGAATACCTGATCGATACCGTCAACCTCGACATCGCGCTCGATCCGACAAAAACGCGCGTCGTCTCGAAACTGTCGATCCGCCGCAATCCGCAGTCGAAAAGCACCGCTAAAGCGCCGCTGAGACTCGACGGCGAATTGCTGCATCTCGAAAGCATTTCGCTCAACGGCAAGAAGCTGCGTCGCCCCGCGTATGCAATCGACGACACCGGCCTGACGATCGCGTCGCCGCCGAAAGAGCCGTTTACGCTTGAAGTGACGACGGTCGTAAATCCCGAGAAAAATACGGCGCTCCAGGGAATCTATCTGTCGCGCGGTGTCTATTGCTCGCAATGCGAAGCGCAGGGCTTCCGCCGCATCACCTATTTCCTCGACCGGCCGGATGTTCTCGCGCGCTACACCGTGCGCCTGGAAGCCGACGTCGCAACAGCCCCTGTCCTTCTCGCCAACGGCAATCCCGTGGCGCGAGCCACGCTCCCCGGCCGCAAACGTCACTACGCCGTTTGGCACGATCCGCATCCGAAGCCGTCCTATCTGTTCGCGATCGTCGGCGGCGATCTCGCTCTTTTGGATTCGACCTTCACGACCAAGTCGGGCCGCAAGGTCGATCTCGGCATCTACGTCGAGCATGGCAAGGAAGCGCGCGCGCATTGGGCGATGGATTCTCTCAAGCGCTCGATGCGGTGGGATGAAACCCGCTTCGGCCGCGAATACGATCTCGACGTCTTCAACATCGTCGCCGTGTCCGATTTCAACATGGGCGCGATGGAGAACAAGGGGCTCAACATCTTCAACGACCGCCTGATCCTCGCATCCGCCGAAACGGCAACCGACACAACTTACGAATCGATCGAAAGCGTCGTCGCGCACGAGTATTTTCACAACTGGACCGGCAATCGCATCACCTGCCGCGACTGGTTCCAGCTCTGCCTCAAGGAAGGTCTGACCGTCTATCGCGATCAGGAATTTTCCGCCGAAAGCCGCAGCCGCACGGTGCAACGCATCACCGACGTTCGCCAACTGCGCGCCCTGCAATTCCCTGAGGATCAGGGCCCGCTCTCGCATCCCGTGCGGCCGGACACCTACATCGAGATCAACAATTTCTATACGGCGACGGTCTACGAAAAAGGCGCCGAAGTCGTGCGCATGATCGAGACGATCCTCGGGCGCGAAAAATTCCGCGCCGGTATGGATCTCTATTTCGAGCGCCACGACGGACAGGCCGTCACCATCGAAGATTTCGTCGCGTGCTTCGCCGACGTGAGCGACCTCGACTTTTCACAATTCATGCGCTGGTACACGCAAAGCGGAACGCCAGAACTTGTCTGCGATCTGACGTTCGACCGCCGCAAGAAAGCCGCCGAACTTACCGTGCATCAGACGCTGAAGCCGTCGCACGGCAAGGCAAAGAAACAGCCGCAGTTCGTGCCGCTGGCAATCGCCCTCCTCGGCGAAAACGGCAACGAAATGGATTTTACCGTCGAAGAGGGTAAGGAAATTCGTCCAGGCGTTCTCGCCATCACCGACCGCACGACCAAGTTCCGTTTCGGCAACGTCACCTCGCGGCCCGTTCCTTCGCTGCTTAGGAATTTCTCGGCGCCGGTCAATGTCACGATCGCGCTCTCGGACGACGATCTCGCTTTCACGATGCATCACGACAGCGACCTCTTCAATCGCTGGCAGGCGAGCAACAAATACGCCGCGCGCAGCATCCTGACTTTGCTCGACGCGAAACGGCCAAAGCCGCTTGTCGCCTCCAAGGCAGCGAAGTTCGCCGCGGCGCTGGAGCACGCGCTGCGCAATCCTGACCTCGACGACGCCTACAAGGCCGAGCTCCTGAAACTCCCCTCCGTTGCCGACGTATCGCGCGAGAAATCCGTCCGCGTCGATCATGCGGCGATTTTCGAAGCGCATCGCGCCTTCAGCGGCGCGGTCGCCGAAAAGCTCGCCGACACGCTGGACGACGTTTACGCCCGCACCTCGAACGGTCGAAAATTTTCACCCGACGCCAAAAGTGCCGGTCGGCGTGCACTGAGGAATGCTGCACTGTCGCTGATGACGATGCGCGGAATGGACGAAGATTACACTCGCCTCGAAACGCACTATCGCAAATCCTCGAACATGACGGACGCGGCGCACGCTCTCGTCCTCATCGCCGGGGTGGACGCGCCGGCGCGCGAGAGCGTCATTCAGCACTTCTTCGAGCGCTGGAAAGACGATCATCTCGTGATCGACACGTGGTTCTCAGCGCAGGCGCAGTCGCCCCGCGCCGAAACGCTGGATGACGTCAAGGCGCTATGCACACATCCGCTTTTCAAGATCACGACCCCGAACAAGGTCAGAGCGTTGATCGGCGCGTTCGCGATGGGCAATCCGTTGCAATTCAACAGGGCCGACGGCGCGGGATACGATTTCCTCGCCGAGAAAGTTTTGGCGATCGACGCCCTCAATCCGCAGGTCGCATCGCGCATGCTCGGGGCATTCCGAAGCTACCGTTCGCTCGAGCCCAAACGCAAAAACCGGGCGAAAGCGGCCTTGAAACGAGTTGCAGACGCCACGCACCTCTCGCGTGACTGCCGCGAGATCGTCTCCCGCATGCTTGAAGACTAAATCGCGACGCCAAACATGGCGTCATGATTTTGCTCAATGCCACGCTTTCGAGATTTGATTCTCTGCCGATTTTTTCTCCCTCGACAGGTGAGTCGCAAATCGGTGATTGTCGAATCAATGGCACGCGGCACCGATTCGGTTCCGGCCAGGATTGGGGCACTTACAAAATTCGGCAGGGGAATTGGAAGATGGCGCGGACTTGGTCCGTTCCTCAACGGGGGAACTTTGCCAGCTTGACCGCAGACCGGACGCGCGCACACGCGCTGTCCCGGACACTGCTACAGGCAAGCCGCCGCGATATCCGGCGCGCCCCGCTGCTGATGGTGTCCGCTCTGCTGACGGTGATCGGCATTGCTGTCCTGAATATTGATTCGCAATCGTTGGGAACGATACTGCTCGTAGCTGGCGCGGGGCTGGCTGGCGCTCTTATCCTGTGTTCGGGAGAGAACTCGGACGCCTCGACGGGCCAGATCAAAGCCGCGCGCCAACCCGAAGCTACCCGATTCACCGAACTCCTTGCCAAGCCCCAGTCAAGCGCAGGCATCGACCGCGCTGCCTGGGCGAAACTCACCGCTCACATGAGCCACGAACTTCGCACCCCGTTGAATGCGGTTCTCGGCTTTTCCGAACTGATGTCGAAAGAAGTCTTCGGCCCCCTCGGATCGAGCGCCTACGGCGACTATGCTCGCGACATCCATGCCAGCGGCCGCGTGCTGTTGAAATCGGCGGAAGACGCCCTGGCCATTACAGCCCTCCTGACGGCCCCCTCTCACAAGGGAACGCCGCAGTCCTGCCAGCTCAAATGCATCGTCGATGAGGCCTGCGCGTTCGCCGCCTGCGATCTCGAAGCTCGCGCCATCACGATCGATTGCGATGTCAATGCCGACCTCGCGATCATCGGCGACCCTCAGGCTGTTCGGCAGATGCTGATCAACCTTTTGGCTCAAGTATCGCGCAATGCCTGCTCGGGCGCCGTCGTCCGCATCGATGTGCGAACCACGAACGACACCGCCGAACTCTCAATCAAATTGTCTGGTCAGGAATGCACCTGCGCCGCGATCGACGAAGACTTTCCCATGATCCTCGCACGGACGCTGTGCGAGCTTTCGAATGCCGAGCTTCGGGTCGGCAACACGCCTGAAGGCGTTCGCTCGTGGTCCGTGCAATTCATTGCAGCGACCCAGAATGACCTGTTCTCGGGACGCGTCTGACCGCACGCAAACTCTTCGAGACGGCGTCCGCTTAAGTGCGATTTCAGTCAGGCTTTATGTCGCCATCGGCCTTGTGAGATTCGACATCGCCGCGCCTGAGGAAGTTGGGCTTGCGCTTGTCGCGCCATGCCTGCAGGAGCTTGCGTTCTTCGGGCGTGACGCTCTCGGCAATCTCTGCGAACGAGTTGTTGAGGCCGGCTCTGAACTGACTTTCAGTCTCCCTGAGCTTCACCAACGCAGTCTTCAGCTTTTCCTTGTCGAAGGGTTCGCTGGTCAGAATGGCATTGACGTCGAGCCAGGCGCCTCGAACGGCTTCGCGCTCGTCCTTCAGTGAGGCGCGAGCCTCCAGAACTTGCTTACGAAAAGCGTCCTGGTGCTCCGGCGGCAACTGACGCGCAAAAGCCAGCAGGCCGAATTCACCGCGCACGTGGCGCTTATTGAAATGCCAGGCCGCCGCGGCCATTCCGCCAATGAAAAGCAGATTCAGCGCCAGCGATACAATCAGCGCGGGATAGACCAGACGCGAACGTCTGGAAGCACTCGCATTTCCGTCGACCGTCACAGCATATCCTCGTCGAGCAAGAAGTCGGCATCATCGGTTTGGGCGACCTGACGCGACGCGTACGCTGAATTCGTTCCAAGAAGCGAACTGACGACACTCGACTGTCCTGCCAGAACGCCAAGAACAAGCGACGCCGCCAGCGCCGTCACGGCCCAACCCTGACGATGGTGCGGAACCGGCCGGGGTAATGACACCTGAGGCTGGGTGACAACCAGGCGCGGCTGATGCGCCGCAGCCGAAACAATCCGCTGCTTGAGACCGTCGAGACGCGAGGCATCATACTGCGGCGCGCGATCCAGGAGCGTGTCGAAAAGCTCCGCATCGCGAAGCATCTTTCGTGCCTCGCTGCTGTCGGCGATCAGGGCAGACAATTCGTGCCGGAGAGGCGCAGGCCAACGCGTGCGATCAGCGCCGTACGTGTCGAGCGCCGCCTCCAATCCGTCAAGCCCTGCAGGCTTCAGGTTCCGTGTCATTGTCTCACCGTCTCCCGCATATCAGGGCTCGCTGTCATTGCGCAGCGATTCCCAATCCGATTTCAAATCCGCCTTCAATTGCCTGCGTGCCCGGCTCAGCAGCGATTCCACCGCCTCATCCGAAACGCCGAGGATATTTCCAATCTCGATCTGGCTGAGCCCTTCGAAGTGAAAGAGCGTCAGCGCCAGACGTTGCCTTTCGGGAAGCTTCTGCATGGCGTCGCCGACGCGATGCTGAACGTCCTGACTTTCGAGAGCGGCCAATTGCTTGGCCGGCTCCGGCACCTCCGGCAATTCATCAACCACCTTCACGCGCCCCTGTCCGCGAACGCGGTCAAGGCACAAATTCGAAACGACACGGCGCAGCCACGGCCTGATGCCTGCCGGCCCGATCTCCAACGTCGCGCCCGAACGCCAAAGCCGCAAGAACGCCTCCTGCGCAACATCTTCGGCTTCGGCATCGTCGCGAAGCATCCGCCGCGCCACCGACACCATCGTTCCGAGATGCCGTTCCATCAGCACACCGAACGCTTGGCTGTCGCCCTGACCGGCCCCGGCGACAAGGACAGCCTCGTCGTTTCGGGTCTCGGCCGCAGGTCGCGGACGAGGTGGGCTGCCGTCGGTCTTGATCGCCGCCACGTATCCCCTCGACATGCTTTTCGCTGCCTACCTGGCTTTCGACTGCCGCTCGGCGCACAAGGTTAAGGTCCGGCGCCAGTTTGCATCATTCGATGATAGGAACGCCATAGGCGGCGCGATCCGTCGCTGCCGCGGCGCTCAGACGATCAGACGGTCGAAAGCACCGCGGATCTCTGCGAGAGCGTCTTTCAGCTTGCGTTCCAAGTCGTCGAAAGACTGGGCCTCGCCGGCCCGTACAAGCAGGGATTTCAAGCCTTTCGGAGCCGAAGCGGGATGGAACGGCCCCTCGAGCGTGAGGCGCAGAATTTGCGTCAAATCATGCAAAAGCTGCCCGGCCGCCGACAGCCGGCGATGCTCCTCGACCGGGATCAAACCTTCGGAGGCAGCCACATCCAGCGCCACCAGCGTCGTCTGATCGAGGATGCGCGGATGCTCGGCGGCGAACACAAGTTGCAGATGCTGAACAATGAACTCCAGATCGACGAGCCCGCCGCGCACCTGTTTCAAGTCCCAGATGTCGCTCGTGGCCTTTTCAGCTTCGATCCGGTTTCGCATGTCGCGGATATCGGCCGCGATCCGCGCCCGATCGCGCGGCACCGTCAGCACATTGCGGATTTCCGTTTCAACGCGTGCTGACAATTCCGGCGAACCGGCGATCACGCGCGCCCGCGTCAGCGCCATGTGTTCCCAGGTCCACGCCTCATTCGCCTGATAGCTCGCAAAACTCGAAAGCTGCGTCGCGACCGGACCCTTCTGGCCCGACGGCCGGAGACGCATGTCGACGTCATAGAGCGCACCCTCCGCCGTGTGCGCGGTGAGCGCCGTGATCAACCGCTGCGTCAGTCGCGTGTAGTAATGCTGCGGCGCGAGCGGACGCGGCCCGTCCGACTGTTCCGCGCCTCGCTCGAAATCGTAAACGAGTATGAGATCGACATCGGACGACGCCGTCATCTCGCGCCCGCCGAGCTTGCCCATCGCGATCACGACCGCGGAGCCGCCGGGCACGCGTCCGTATTCGACCTCCATCTGGCGGCCGACTTCCCGCAGCAGCCCGGCGATCAGACGTTCCGCAACGATGGCATAGGCGAGCCCCGCTCCCGCCGCCGAGATGCTTCCCGTCAGCGCCCTGACACCGATTAGAAACTTCTGTTCGCTGCCGATGATGCGTGCTGTGTCGAGCACCTCCTGCATCGGATCGCCGGTGCTTGTCTCGCGTGCCGTGGCGAACGACCGGATCAGCAGTTCATCGATCGCATCCTCGTCCAGGCGGCTACCGAGGACATGCGGATCGAGCACGGCATCAAGCAGACGCCGCCGCTTCGACAGGATATGCGCGAGACGCGGCGCCGATCCCATGATGTCGGCGAAAAGCCGGATCAGACCCGGCTGCGCCTTGAGCAGCGAAAAGAACTGCACGCCGCCCGGCAATTCCGACAGGAAGCGATCGAAGCTCGCGATCGCGGCATCGGGATCGACCGTATCGGCGAGAGCCGCGATCAGCAGCGGCTGGACTTCGGTCAGGCGTTCGCGGGCACGCGGCGACCTGACCGACGGAGTCCGGCCGTGATGCCATCCACGAACGATGGCGAGGACTTGAGCAGGCTGCGAATAGCCAAGGCGCTTCAATTCAGCCGCCGTCTGGGGGTCATCCTCGGCACCGCTGAAGACCATGTTCGAGCTTTCTCCGCTCAATGCCGGAGCATCCTCGAACAGTTCGGAATAGTGCCGTTCCACCGTTTCGAGTTTTGCCGTCAACTCGGCCGCCAGCTCGTTCGTGCTGGGATAGCCCGCGAAATGCGCGAACGCCTCAAGCGTCGCCGGGTTCGCGGGCAACTCGTGCGTCTGCTCGTCGGCGACCATCTGCACACGATGTTCGAGACGGCGCAGATATCGGTAAGCTTCGTCGAGTTCGGCACGACAGCCAGCCTTTACCCATCCTCGCTCCTCGAGTGCCGCAAGCGCGTCGAGTGTCGCCCGTACGCGCAAATCCGGTTGCCGACCACCCGCGATCAATTGCTGCGTCTGGACGAAGAATTCGATCTCGCGAATGCCGCCGCGTCCAAGCTTCAGATTTTGCCCAGGAACGGTGATCCCGCCGATCTCGCGATACGCATGAATCTGACGCTTCATGGCATGGATGTCGGAGATCGATGCGAAGTCGAGATATTTGCGCCAGATGAACGGCGACAATTCACTTAGGAAATCGTTGCCCGCGCCGATGTCGCCACCGATCGGCCGCGCCTTGATCATCGCGGCACGTTCCCAGTTCTGGCCAACCGTCTCGTAGTATCCGTGCGCGGCAGCCGTCGAAAGCGCAACCTGCGTTGCCCCAGCATCGGGCCGCAGGCGAAGGTCCGTACGAAACACATAGCCGTCCGGCGTCCGCTCATCGAGCAACACGACGAGGTCGCGCGTCAGACGAACGAAAAACGATTGCAGATCGCCGGAGCCTGCGAGGCGCGATTTCTCGCGGTCGAAGAAAACGATCAGGTCGATGTCGCTCGAATAGTTGAGCTCGAAGGCTCCGAGCTTGCCCATCGCCAAGACGAAGTAACCCGACGCCTGTT
The DNA here is from genome assembly GCF_000143145.1 of Hyphomicrobium denitrificans ATCC 51888. Taxonomy (NCBI): domain Bacteria; kingdom Pseudomonadati; phylum Pseudomonadota; class Alphaproteobacteria; order Hyphomicrobiales; family Hyphomicrobiaceae; genus Hyphomicrobium; species Hyphomicrobium denitrificans. Next base: position 1,184,500 of record NC_014313.1, on the reverse strand, counting down.
CAGGGGCGGTAACATCGGGCGGCTGCCACACGCCTTGCTCGGTCGCCTTGCGAAACAGGAAACGAACCGCGGCCGCGACGGCTGCGTCGGCGCATTCCGACAGAACACGCGTGACCGTCATCACCGGCCAGACGCCGCCGAGATCGGCAAGCGCCGTCAGCACCGCGACTTCGGTCTTGTATTTCCGCAGAACTTTTTTTGCCGCCGCCATGTCTGGCACCGCGCTCATGGTCTGAGCGAGGTCTCGCGTCATCGCCGCGAAGTGATCCTCAGGCACCTGTGTCAGAACGCGGCCGAGCCGTTCCAAATCGAACGTCGCCAGCATCGTCAGAAACAGCGAGCCATCGAACGTGCCGCGCAGCAAGTCAGCGACCTTCGGATCGCGAAGCACCGCGGCGAGCGCCGGGGCATTGGCTTCCGCCTCCGTCATGAGCGAACTCAAGCGTTCCGCTCCCCGCCCGTCAGGCGCGGAAACCGGGGCTTCGACGATGCGGGAGGCGAGGCTCGATTCGATGGGCTGGTCCATGCGCTTATTGTGCCGCATCACCGGCCGCCACGTCACTAGGCGTGCTGACGCCGCCCGGCAAAACTGACGTCAAGCATTTCCCGGACAACAGCACCACGACCTTGAGGCCAGGATGATTGTCCTCGAGCCGAACTTCTCCATGATGCAGCCGCGCCACCGCAGCGACAAGGCTGAGGCCGAGACCCGTCCCCGGCTGCGTGCGGCTGGCCTCAAGGCGCACGAACCGCTTGAGCGCCCGTTCCCGGTCCTCGGCCGCAATGCCGGGACCATGATCGCCAACGGAAAACGCCGGCCTGCCGTTCTGCCGATAGGCGCGAACTGTGATGGCGCTGCCCGGCTCACCGGCACGCGAATATTTAATCGCATTGTCGATCAGATTGGCCACCGCCTGCCCGATCAGCTGACGGTTGGCGCGAACGCAAACGCCCTTCTCAGCCTCGATCGATAACGCGAAGCCCGCCTCCTCGGCGGCCGGCATGTAGAGTTCCGTCACGTCCTCGACGAAGCGCCCGAGATCGAACGTCTCGACGCTGTCCTCGAGCGGCCCCGCCTCCAGGCGCGCGATCAGAAGCAGCGCGTTGAACGTTTTGATCAACTCGTCCGATTTCTCGATCGTGCGTTCCAGGCCCTCGCGGTAGGCTTCCGCACCACGCGGATCGCGCAACGCCGCCTCTGCCGAGTTACGAAGACGATTGATCGGCGTCTTGAGATCGTGCGCGATGTTGTCAGAAACTTCACGCAGCCCGCTCATCAAGCCTTCGATGCGATCAAGCATCTCGTTGAGGTTTCCGGCCAGTTTATCGAGTTCGCCGTTTCCGCCGCTCGTCGGAATGCGGCGCGTGAGATCGCCGTCGATGATCGACCGGCTTGTCGCCGTGATCGCGTCCATGCGGTTGAGAATGAGACGGCTGACGGCCAATCCGCCAATCAATCCCGCAACCGACAGAATGCCGAAACCGAGCAGAAACGCCACGCGGATCGAATCCGCGAAGGCGCGCTGATCTTCGATATCGCGCCCGACGATCAGGCGGACTTCAGGGCCGAGTTCGACCGGAATGGCGACGGCGAGATGTGCGTGCGCGTTGCCCGCTTCACCTGCCGGTTGATAGTTGAACACGCCACCGCGCGCGTTTTCGACCAGTTCCGGCGGTATGCGGTTCAGGTTGCCCGCGATCTTCACGCCGTTCTCATCGGAGAGATAATAAAGCCCGGCGCCCTGCAGTCGCGACATCGCGCTGACCGTCTCGGCAAGCTTCGGCCGGCCACCGGCTTTCATCTCCGACGCCATGATCCGGGCTTCTGCCGTCAGCACGCCGAGGACTTGATTGGTCAGGAGATTATTGGTCTGCCAGAACAGGAATCCGACGACGATGGCGGCTGCGAGAAGGAAAAAAGCAACCGCCGCCGCGCTCAATCCGAATGCCGTTGTCGACGCCGCCTTTGCGACGCGTTCAAGTAGGGCCGTCACGGATCGTATATCCTGCGCCCCGAACCGTATGCAGCAGCGGCTTGTCGAAATTCTTGTCGATCTTGGCGCGCAGGCGCGAGACATGCACGTCGATGACGTTCGTCTGCGGATCGAAGTGATAGTCCCAGACATGCTCGAGCAGCATCGTGCGCGTCACGACCTGCCCCGCGTGCTGCATCAGGTATTCGAGCAGGCGATATTCGCGCGGCTGCAGAAGAATGTGCTCGCCGCTGCGCGTCACGCGATGGGACAGCCTGTCGAGGACAAGATCGCCGACCGAGATGCGCGTCTGCTGCTCTTCCGGTGCCGTGCGCCGTCCAAGCGCCTCGACGCGTGCCAGCAATTCGGAATAGGCGTAGGGCTTCGTCAGATAATCGTCGCCGCCAGCGCGCAGACCTTTGACGCGATCGTCGACTTCGCCAAGCGCCGAAAGAATGAGAACCGGCGTGCGGTTGCCCTCGGCGCGCAAAGACTTGATGACCGAGAGTCCGTCGAGAAGCGGCAGCATGCGGTCGACGATCAGAACGTCGTAGGCGCCGTCCGTCGCAAGCGCCAATCCCGCTTCGCCGTCACCGGCGAGATCGGCTGTGTGCCCATTCTCTTTCAAAGACTTCTGAAGGAACTGCGCCGTTTCCCTGTCGTCTTCGATTACGAGCACGCGCATGGCGTTTTTCTGATCCTGGCCGTCTCTCGAACTACTGTTTAGCTGGGCGGCGTCCAAACGTCGAGGCAGCCCCGTCGTGTGGTTGACGGGGCTGCCCGAGCTTGCCATGGCGTTAACCTCAGCCCTTCTTGGTGGACAGCTGAACGGCCACAAACCGTTTCTGATCAGACGATTTGATGTGCAGCAGCACGGCTTTGCGCTGCAGACCCTGGGCTTTCTTCACCCCGGCCGACACGTCGTCAGGCGTCTTAACGGTTTCGCCCGAGACCTCGAGGATCACGTCACCGGCCTTGAGCCCCTTCTCGGCGGCGTCCGATGAAGGATCGACCTCGGCGATGACGACACCTTCCTGGTTCGAGCCGGAGCGCGCCGGCATCAGCGTCACGCCAAGCTGGCTCAGCTCCGTCTGCGCAGGCTTGCTGTCTTCCTTGTTGCTGTTGTTGTCGTTCTGGTCGTTGTCGCCGCTCAACAAAGCTTCAGCGTTCTTCGGGAAGAGACCGAGTTTGACGTTGATCACCTTCTCGGCGTTGTTGCGCCACACCTTGATGTTGACGGGCGAGTCCGGAGACAGCTCTGCGATCTTGCGTGCCAGGTCACGGCTATCGGCGACTTTGGAATCGTTGACCTGCAGGATCGCATCCTGCGTCTTGATGCCGGCAGCCGCGGCCGGGCCGTTCGCGGTGACTTCGCTGACCAGCGCGCCGTGTGCCTCGTTCAGACCAAGGCTCGAAGCCGTATCTTCGTCGACGTTCTGAATCTTGACGCCGAGCCAGCCGCGCTTGACCGTTCCGGTCGCCTTGAGCTGCGTCACGACCTCAGACACCGTCTTGGCAGGAATGTCGAACGCGATGCCGACGTTGCCGCCCGACGGAGAGAAGATCGCCGTGTTGACGCCGATCACGTCGCCATCGAGGTTGAAGGTCGGACCGCCCGAGTTGCCGCGGTTCACGGCGGCGTCGATCTGCATGTAGTCATACGGTCCCGATCCGATATCGCGCGCCAGTGCCGACACGATACCGGCCGTCACTGTACCGCCAAGACCGAAGGGATTGCCGACCGCCAGTGCCCAATCGCCGACGCGAGGTGCCTTGGTCGAGAACTTCACGGCAGGAAACGTCTTTGTGCTGTCGATTTTGAGAAGCGCAACGTCGGTCCGCTGATCGGCGCCGACGAGCTTCGCTTCATACTTCGTGTCGTCGTTATCGAAGGTAATGACAATCTTCGTCGCGCCATCGATCACGTGATTATTCGTCACGACATAACCGTCGGGCGAGATGACAAATCCCGAACCCTGGCCTTGAACGATCTTCGGACGCTCTTCCTGCTGACCGAAATCCTTCGGCAGATTCTTGAAGAAATCGTGCAGCGGATGATCCGGAGGGAGGTCGGGCATATTGAAGTTGCCGCCGCCACGCTTGTCGAATTTATCGTTCTTCTTGTTCTCGGCCAATTTCGAGGCGCCGCCGTCATTGACGACCGACACCGAGACGACCGCCGGCTTCACGCGCTCGATGAGATCCGCGAAGGAAAGCGGAGCGCGGCCCATCGGCGTTTCGATGGTTTGGGCGGCATTGGTGTCGGCCCGGACCGTGTAGGACGGAATGAAATAGCCAAATCCTGCCGTTGCGACGGCGGCGAGCGCCACAAAAGACGGAGCAATTTTCGTAATACGAGAGGTAGCAATCTTTGGCGCGCGATTGGGGAACAGCATCCCTTGGGTCTCCAAACTGAAATGGCCCTTGTAGGCTTGGCGATTACAGGTAATGGAGCGGGGATTACCGCAGGATGTCAGTCACGTTAACAGTTGGTAATCTGCATCCAGCCAGCGAAGCTGTCCGCTGCGAGCGTCGACAGTGCGAGAGGATCGCGCTCGCTAGCTTTGGTCGCTGGAAAGGATTTTCGAGAGCTTGTCTTTCTCGTCATCCGAAAGCGCCGCACTTGGAGCAGCCTTCGGTCTCGCCGCGGCCCGCGCCGCCAACGTCAGCCCCGCGATGAACACCAGAATGGGCGTCAGCCAGAGCAGCAGCGTCGACAACTGAAAGCGCGGCCGCAACAGCACGAATTCGCCGTAGCGAGCGACGACGTAGTCGATGACTTGTGCATCGCTATCGTGAGCCACGAGGCGTTCGCGCACGAGACGGCGCAAATCCGCTGCGAGTGGGGCATCGCTGTCATCGATCGATTCATTTTGGCAGACGAGGCAGCGCAACTCGGACGAAATCGTTCGCGCCCGCTTTTCCAGCGCGGGGTCGGACAGCATTTCACCAGGTTGAACGGCAAGCACGCCCGCAGCGTTGGCGACGATCGCCATCGCAAAAACCGCAATCGCAAATAGCCGCCGCATCGCGCGTTACTCCGCTGGAACGGCGATCGCACGCCGTCCCCGACCCGCCGGAACGCCGATCCGCAGCCGCCGGTCGGAAAGCGAAATGCCGCCGCCGAGGAACATGATCAGCGTACCAAGCCAGATGAAGCGCACCAGCGGATTGAAGTACGCGCGCACCGCGTAGCCTCCATCCGGCTGTGAATCGCCGATGACGAGATAGAGATCGCCGCGCCAGGACGCGTGGATGCCGGCTTCCGTTGTCGGCTGCGGCGGAGCATCGTAGAGCCGCTTTGACGGACGCAAACGTCCGATCGATGTGCCGCTGCGCATGACATCGAAGTCCGCGAAGTCTTCGCGATAGTTCGGCCCGCGACCGCTTTCGAAGCCTGTGAACTTCACGTCATAGCCAGCCACTGAAAGTGTCTGGCCGGGCTTCATGACGAGGATATGTTCCTCGCGATAGGCGCTCGTCGCGATGATGCCGACGACAAGCATGCCGACGCCGAAATGCGCAAGCAGCGTTCCGTAGGCGGAGCGCGGGAGATTACGAGCGCGTCGGAAACTTTCCGACACCGGCGCCTGAGCAAGCTTGATGCGGCTCGCCCATTCCGCAATCGCGCCCATCATCACGTAAACGCCGAGACCGATGCCGAACGGCGCCAGCCACGGGCCGCGATGGCCCACGGCATAGGTGGCGACGATCGCGATGATCGCGGCCAGCACGGCGAAAGCCAAACGCTGCATGACACCTGCGAGATCGCCGCGTTTCCACGCGAGCATCGGACCGATGGGAAGCGCCAGCAGCAGCGGAATCATCAGCGGACCGAACGTCGAATCAAAGAACGGCGGACCGACCGAAATTTTCTCACCCGTCAGACCTTCGAGCGCCATCGGATAAAGCGTGCCGACGAGAACGGTCGCGGTCGCGGTAACAAGCAGCAGGTTGTTCAGTACGAGGCTGCCCTCGCGGCTGATCGGCTGGAAGATGCCACCGGTCTGCATCTCGCTCGCGCGCAACGCAAATAGCGCCAGCCCGCCGCCCGTGAACAAAATCAGGATGGCGAGGATGAACACGCCGCGCGCTGGATCGACCGCGAACGAATGCACCGACGTCAGCACGCCGGAGCGCACGATGAACGTCCCCATCAGAGACAGAGAGAACGTCAGGATCGCGAGCAGCACCGTCCATACTTTCAGTGCTTCGCGTTTTTCCATCACGAGCGCGGAATGCAGCAGCGCGGTCCCCGCGAGCCAAGGCATGAAGGACGCGTTCTCGACCGGGTCCCAGAACCACCAGCCGCCCCAACCGAGTTCGTAATACGCCCACCACGACCCCATCGAAATGCCGATCGTCAGAAACATCCACGCGGCGAGCGTCCACGGCCTGACCCAGCGCGCCCATGCGGCGTCGATGCGGCCTTCGATCAGCGCGGCAATTGCAAACGAAAACGCGATCGAGAAGCCGACGTAGCCTGTGTAGAGAAACGGCGGATGAAACGCCAACGCAGGGTCTTGCAGGATCGGATTCAATCCGCGCCCGTCGGATGGCGCCGGGACGAGACGCAGAAACGGGTTCGACGTCAGGATCGAGAACAGCAGAAACGCGACGGCGATCGATGCCTGCACCGAAAGAACGCGTGCGCGCAAGCTCGGCGGAAGGTTCGTGCCGAACAGCGCGACGGCAGCGCCGAACAGGGCCAGGATCAGCACCCAAAGCAGCATCGAGCCTTCGTGATTGCCCCAGACGCCGGCCATTTTGTAGATCAGTGGCTTCGTCGAATGCGAGTTCTCCGCGACGTTCGCGACCGAGAAGTCCGACGTCACATAAGCGTGCATCAACGCTACGAAGGCGATCGCAAGCAGGATGAACTGCGAGACGGCGGCAGGCTCGGCGACGCGCATCATACGTTCGTCTTTGAGAGATGCGCCGGCCATCGGCAGGACGACCTGCACCACGGCGACGAGCAGCGCCAGGATCAATGCGAAGTGTCCGAACTCGATGATCATGGCATGGCCTCCTTAAGGCGTCTCGGTTTTGGCACCCGAGGGATGCGCGCCCGAACCAAGTTTCACGCCCCTTTCTTCCAGAGCGTTCGCGACCTCTCGCGGCATGTAATTCTCGTCGTGCTTGGCGAGCACGCTGTCGGCCTTGAAGTCGCCGTCGCCATCGAGCACGCCCTCGGCGACGACGCCCTGCCCTTCCCGGAATAGATCGGGCAGAACGCCGGTGAATGTCACGGGGATTTCCTTCAAGGTGTCGGTCACCTTGAATTTGATCGTCGTTCCCTCGCGCACGACCGAGCCGTTTTCAACGAGACCGCCGAGCCTGATGCGCTGGCCGCTCGGCACGCCCTTTTCGGCGATGTCGCTCGGCGTATGAAAGAAGACGACGCTATCCTTCAGCGCGAAGAGCACGAGGATCAGCGCGACCGCGAGCGTCGCAACGCCACCACCGATCAGAACGCCGCGCTTTTGTTTCCGTGTCATTCGATACCCGCTTCCATCGCGCTTCAGCCTCCAAGTCCGAGCTCGCGCGCGAGATCATCGACGCGCGCCAGGCCGACCTGATCGTTTTTGAGATTGGTCCGCGCATCCGACAAGGCCTTCACCGCATCGTCCTGTCGTCCGAGAACCTGATAGGCGCGAATGAGCTTCAGCCAGCCTGCCGCGTCCGTGCCGTCGGTTTTGAGGCGCGCCGCCAGCCCATCGACCATTTGCGTGATGAAGGCTTGGCGCTGCTCCGGCGTCATCGACATGACCGCCGACGGCGATCCCTCCGGAGGCCGAGGCATGGACGTGTCGCCCGCGTCTTTCTTCGGCAGCGCTAGCACCGAAGGCGGCTTGCCGTCTGCGGATGTCAGATTGGCGAGGCGCGCTTCGAGCATTTGCCGCCATGGCGCGTCGGTCGGCGCCTCCTCGATCAGCTTGCGATAGTCGGCTGCGGCTTCCGCCAGCTTGCCGTCCTGCTCCTTTGCGAGCGCCAGCCAGATGCGAGGTTCTTTTCTCTCGGGAGCAATCACCAGCAGACGTTCGAGCGTCTTGCGCGCGTCTTCCGGAATGACGCCGTTCTCGAGCCGGATTCTCGCGTTCGCGAAACCTTGCAGCCGGTCCGGGGATTCGCCGACGATGCGGATTGCGTTGGCGTAGGCGTTCGCCGCGTCGGCATAGCGACCCATCGCGTAATAGACCGGCGCGATCACGCCCCAGCCCGTACCGTCCTCGGGGTGCGCGCGAAGCCGCTCCTCGACCTTGGCGACGAGATCGTTCGGGTTGTTGGAGTTCTCTCGTTGCGCGAGCCGAGTGCTCAGCGGATCGCCCGGCATTCCCGGTGCTCCGTACGCGAGATAAAGCCCGAGGCTGACGATCGGCAGCGCGATTGACGTCAGGATCGACGCGTAGGCGGCAAAACTCGCCCGCTTAGGAAGCTCAGCCGTATCGATCCGGTCTTTGTCTGCGGTCGAGCGAAGCAGCCGCCGCGCGATTTCGGAACGGGCGCTTTCCGCTTCTTCCGACGCAAGAGTGCCGCTTGCCTCATCGGCTGCGACTTCCTTGAGCTGATCCTTGTAGACCGCGATATCGGCGGCCGCCGTGACGGCGTCCGGGTCCTCGACCGTTTTCGGCGAAGCTCTGAGCAGCGGGCGCGTGATGACAAGCGTCACCACCGCCACAAGACAGGCCACTAGGATCCAGAAAACCATCGCCGCGCGTTCCTCGACTTTAGAAACGGAATAGGATCGCGGCGGCGGGCAGGCAAGTCAGCACTGCCCGTTTCAGCGCTTCTGTCGCGGATGTGACTTAACCTCGATGGTGGCCACAGCGCACTTCTGCAGTGCACGCGGCGTCATCAGCCGACGCCTTGCCACGTCCCATCCTGACCCCGGCAGGCCGTGCCGCGCATCTGTTGCGGCCGTCCGTCGACGTAGACGGTATGCGTGTAGTCGCGGCAGTCGGCGACGCCGCGCTTGTAAGGACGGCTCGGAACAACCTCGCCGTAATGGCCGGTGTCGGGATCACGCCACTGGCGCGAAACGCCGGACTGTCCGCGCTCGAGCGCATCGAATTCCGCTTCCTCGGCAAGACGCCGGTCGCGTTCGTCGAGATTCTTGCCGATCTGGCTGCCGACAATGCCGCCGACGACGGCGCCAGCAACGGTCGCGGCGACGTTGCCGCTGCCCTTGCCGAACTGATTGCCGACGAGCCCGCCGGCGACGCTGCCGAGAACGAGCCCCGTATTCTGATTATCTATGCCGCCCTGGCCATTGCTGCACCCGGCCAGCATGGCGACCGCCATCAGCGGAATCGAAAAGCGCACGACGCGCATGGCGAACCTCGTTCCCGTTTTCCCTCGCGCCATGCCCGATGGGGCGACCCGATCCGGCGCGTGTCCCTTATGTTGGCTAGACCGATATTGTGCGCGCGACAAGGCAGAAATCCACCACAATTCGGGCGAACAAACGACACTTGTCGATGATGCCGTCCGGCAACACGCGAACCGAGCACAAATAACGGAACAACAGCCCTCTAGGCCGCCGGAAGCTCTAGAATGGCTTTGAGACCCCCATGCTCGGAGGCGTCCAATGCCAGGCTCCCCCGGTATGACGTGGCAAGATCGCTGACGATCGACAGGCCAAGTCCCGAGCCGGGTTTGGTCTCATCGAGGCGCAGGCCGCGCTTGCCGATCTTGGCGCGTTGCTCGGCCGAAAGACCAGGACCGTCATCCTCGATCGTGATTCTGAGCCGCTTCCGCCGAGGCGCAGTCGCCGGGGCATCGACGGTCGCCGCCAGATAGGCGTGGGCTTTGCCCCACTTGCAGGCATTGTCGAGCAGATTGCCGAGCATCTCCTCGAGATCCTGCTTCTCGCCCTGGAATTGCGCGCCGGGCTGCACGGAGAAGGAAATCGCGATGCCTTTTTCGCCGTGAATACGTTCGATCGCGCGCACCAGCGGCTCGACCGTGGGGTCGACCGGCGTGACACGGCCGATGGCGCCTGCCCGCGCGGCCATCCGTGCCCGGTCGAGATAATGGCTGATCTGATCGCGCATCAATTGCGCCTGCTCGGCGACTTTATCGCCAAGCTTCGAGCGATCATCGCGCGCCTCATTGGTGATCACCGCAAGCGGCGTCTTCAGGGCGTGCGCCAGATTACCGACCTGCGTTCGGGCACGTTCGATGATGTCCTGATTGGAATCGATGAGCGCGTTGAGTTCGGTCTGCAGCGGTTCGATCTCGGCCGGAAGCTGCCCCTCGAGACGTTCAACCTCGCCGGACCGGATGCTCGCCAGTCCACGCTCGATGCGGCGCAACGGCAAAAGTCCGAAGCGCACCTGAAACACCGTCGCCGCCAGAAGTCCGATACCGACCAGCGCCAGCGCGCTCGTCAGACGGGTGCGGAATTTCTTCACCGTCGCTTCGAACCAATCGAGCGGGCCCGCGACAATGATCGAGTATTTCGTGTTCTCGGGGTCATGCCCCGGAGAATCGATGAATTCGAGAATGCGGATTGTGGAGTTCGTCGGTCCCGGGACATTCATCCAGCGCGTGCCGGACGTGTCGGTCGGAAATCTGCGCTCATAGGGAGAGGGAAGCACGGCGGTCGCGAGCGAGGGAGAAACCAGCGTTCGCCCTGGTGCGCCGTCGATCGGACGGATCTGCCAGTACCAGCCGGACTGCGTCACCTCGAACAGCGGCTCGTAAAGGTTCGGCGGAATGACGGGAACGTCGCCGCTCGTGCCCATGCTGTCGACGGTGATCTGCGTCAGCAGTTTTCGGAGCTGCGCGTCGAAGCTCAGCTGCACGTCATCGCGATACAGAGAATAGATGATGTAACCCGCAAGCGGCAGCGCCAGCAGCGTCCAGGCCGCCGAGGTCGCGAACAGCCGCAACGCGAGCGAGTTAAGCCTCATCGGGTCCTTGGCTCATGCGATAGCCGAGACCACGGACGGTCTGGATGACGTCGCCCGGGATTTTTTTTCGCAAGCGGCCGATGAAGACCTCGATGGTGTTCGAATCCCGGTCGAAGTCCTGGTCGTAAAGATGCTCGACCAGTTCCGTCCGCGACACGACGCGGCCGTTGTGATGCATCAGATAAGCGAGCAGGCGGAATTCGTGCGACGTCAGCTTGACGGGAAGTCCGTCGCACGTCACGCGCGCCGACTTGGTATCGAGACGGATCGGTCCGCATTCGATTTCGGATTTGACATGACCCGAGGCGCGCCGGATCTGCGCCCGGACGCGTGCGAGCAGTTCTTCCATGTGGAACGGCTTGGCGAGATAGTCGTCCGCCCCCGCATCCATGCCGGTGACCTTGTCGCTCCAGCGGTCGCGGGCGGTCAGCAGGATGACCGGCATCTTGCGGTCGCTGCGGCGCCATTGTTCGAGAATTGAAATGCCGTCGATCTTCGGCAGGCCGATGTCCAAAATCACGACATCGTAGGGTTCGGTATCGCCGAGAAAGTAGCCCTCTTCCCCATCGGCTGCAGTATCGACGGCAAATCCCGCATCCGCGAGCGCCGCCGCCAGCTGGCGATTGAGATCCTTGTCATCCTCAACGACGAGCGCGCGCACGCTGATCCACTCCCCTCAATCCCGAATCCGCAAGTTGTAGGGGTGTTGGAGCAAATTCGCTACCCCGGCAACCGCTACTCTTCACCGGACTTTCGCAGTGATGATGGTGGTTCGGAGTTGTCCCGTCGGTCCACGGACGACAATGCGATAGAAATATCCGTCGGGGGAACGGCACAGGGTGGTTTTTACCAGTTCGCCGATCCCGTCGGCGGCGAGCGATTGCGAGACTTCCTGGACGGTTATGAGATTTTCCCGCCGGACGATCTGCCCGGCCATGCCCCAGTCGGTCAGGCAGTCTTCCGCGCGCGCGGCGCCGGGCAGCACCATCGCCGCCGCAGCCGTCACCGCTACTGCACCCATAAATCCGGTCATACGCATGTCTTCCCGACGTTCGACCGCATTTAAAGGTATCTCGTTGAACGGTCCATGAACGTCATGGACCGCGACGACGTGCCGGCCCGTACCGTTAATTTTTCCGCAGGACGAGCGGCGTGTCGGCCTTGAGGCGTCCGTAAATGGCCAGAGCCGTGCCAAAGAGCCCCGCGAGCGCCTGCGCGGCGGTCACCACCTGATCGCCGAAGCTCGTGATCAGATCCGCCGGGAGAACGATACCGACGGCCGGACCGAGAACCGGAATGACGGTCGCGGCCGCAGTAATCAGCGTACCCCACATCGTCTTTGAGTTCAGCCACCATTTGCTGTCGTCGCTGCTTGAAATTTCAGTCTTCGACTTTTCACCCATCTTGCCTTCTCCTTTTGCGATTTGCTGGGGCTCGATCAGCCCCCTGTTCGTGGCCTCGGCCGCCGCCCACGTGCGCGCCAGCGCCAGCGTTGCGTCGACCCGCTTCAGCCAGCCGCGCCCGAAGCGCCAGAAATGCGGAAGCGCGCGGTAGCGTGCGCGCCGTGTCTCGGCATAATCGTCGAGCAGATCGGCGAGGCTTTTGGCGCCGATCGCCGCGAGCGTCTCGGGACCGATTTCACCATCGACCGTGACGCCGGCGACGCCTTGCAGCATCCGGATCGCAGCGCCGACACCATGGTTCACGGCGGCATCGAAATGCATCAGCGCCAACGGCGCGGTGAAAACCGGACACGACGCCGGATCAAAGTAGCGTTGCCGGTAAATTGCGGTGACGATCGCATCGGGGATGCGCTTCAGCTCCGCGATCAGCCGCGCACGCGTTCCGTCATCGAGTGTTTCTTTTCTGAATTTCGCATAGACCTCGAGCGTGATGCCGCGATTGGTCGGTCCTCCAGGATCATAAGGATCATTCGAAAATCCGCCCTCCATCTCGAGCACGTGCGCGAGCACTCTCGAAAAAATCGCGTCGTCGCCCTTGCTCGCAGCCTCGACGTTTTCCTTGGGCCAGCGAAGCCCGAGAAGCCGCGCCTTGTCGAAGCTCGCGACCGTCACCGCATCGCCCTGATTGCCGCCGAGCAGATAGAGCTTGCCGTTCGTATCGCTGAGCAGGAAACCGACATGCCCGGCGTTCGGATCGTCGCCGCGCGACAACACCGCAACGGCACCGAAGCGCGCGTCATCGAGCCGGTCACCCCAATCGAGATACGACCGCGCGAGCAGCGATCCCGTCCCCGCATAACCGGCGCGCTTCAGCATGGCGCCGAGAAACGCGGCGCACCACGGCGTCGCTTCCGTTTCGACGTTCGTATCGCCGGCATCCCGGAAATAGCGCAGGATTTCGGGCGCATCCTCCTTGCCTGGAATTTCGCGCACGCCGAATTCGGCCCACGCGGCTTGAAGCCACGGCGGCTGATCCATGTTTTGCCTCTGAGACTATGTTGCCGGAAAATTTGAGCGCACGCTCAACGTTCGGAGACCAGCGCGAAGCGCGATCGTACTAGCCCCGCGAATATTGCGTCATCGCCTCTGCATCACGCTCAATTAGTCGCCCACCCCTAACCCCTCCCCGCAAGGGGGAGGGGAATTAAGCGCGCAGTTCGCATGTGCTCTCGTCCTTGCAAGAAGGAGAAGAACAGAGCAACGAATGTTCCCATGCGTTGCTTCCCCTCGACAGCGAGAAGGCCAGATTAAATCGCAACGCGCTTCCCCTTCTCCCCTCCCCTTGACGGGGAGGGGTCGGGGGTGGGGTGAACAGCTAGGCGGATCTCTACGATCAATCGCGATGACGTCACACCACCGCCGCGCGCGGAGCCCCCCTGCCGAACAGCATGTTGGTCTGATAGATCCTCACCGAAACTGCCGGCTGCAAGCTGCCGAAGTCGACGATCTGCTCGGCGCTTGTGTAGACCGCATTCGGAACCGCCACGGAGATCGTGCGCTTGACCGTCTCGCCGTCGAGAATATCGACCTCATACGTTTCGCTGTCTTCTCCGAGCGGCACCTCGGGAAGCTCCCAGTTGTCGCCACCCGTCCGCGTACGGCGTATCCACGAGATGTTGAGATCGCTCGCCGCACGCACGCCCTTGATATGCACGGGCGACAACGGCCGTCGGCCAAGTCCTTGATACGCGAACGGCGACGTCGCGTAGGATGCGTCTCCGATATCGCGATTGCCCGGACCATACCGCCAGTTGAGCGCGAGCTTGAAATCGCTGTCCTGCAGCGGAACCCGGCTCACGGCGCCATCGAGCATGACGAATGGCGCGCCCGCAGCGAGCACGTCGCTCATCGCGCCTTCGGTTCCGAACTGCCCGCGCAGCAACCGGCTCAGTTCATACGTCTCCGCATCGACGAGCGTCGCATCGAGAAACTGGATGATCTCCCAATCGCCCGCCTCGTTGCGCACCGCTGCGAGGTTTGCGCCTGCAAGTGTCGCCAACAGATCCGCCGATGCGAGTGTGCCATATGGCAATCGCACACGCACGCGCGCCCGATTGTCGATCAGGCCTTCCGGACCACTGAACAGCGGATCGAGCGTCGCCCCCAAGGTCGCCGGAGCACTCGCGAGCGCGCGCAACTGATACGCGGTCGTCTGCGGCGAGACGTAAAGCGCAACGCTGCCCGGCCACGGCTTTTGCATCGCCGCGACGTAACCGGACTGCGCATCGGCGGACATTGTCCACGACGGCAAATCCATCAGCATAACGGCCGGCGCTCCAACCTGCACGGGCGCTGGTTCGATCGCTGTCCGCGACGGCACGTCGATCTGATCGTAGACATCAGGATCGATGCTGAGCGCCGCGATCTCGCGAATGCCGCGCTCCGTGACATCAGTGAGGCGCAGCAAGCGATTGCGCCCTGCGATATCGACGGAAACGACATCGCCCGGTTCGAGCGCCAGCGTCGAAGGCGGCAAGCTGAACGACGCACGTTCGCGCGCGGCCCACGTCTCATACAGCCAGCTCTCGACGAGCGATCCCGCAAGACTGTCGTCGAGAACGATCGCCAGATCCGCTTCGGCGACACGCCCGCTGGCGCCTGTCAGCCGTCGCGCCTCGGCGACCGCTTGCTGATAAACGTCAGCGCTCGAAATGTACCGCACTTTCGCGCTCGCAGGCAGATCGGTTTCCTGAGCGCGCGTCACTTCGTAAAGCGGATCGCCCGCGCTCTCTTCGACAAGTGCGTCCGCCATTAGCGTCATCTCGGGCGAAGCGCGCCCGCGATGGCGAAAGACGATTTTGCCTCCGCTTTCGATACTATCGAAGAAATACGCAAGGCTCAGCGGCTGCAGCGTATCGCGCACCGACATCGTATCGTCGAGCACATAGCCCGGCACTGTTCCTGTCAGACCTGACGCATCGAAGTCCGCGAAGTCATTGTCCTTCATAATTTGCGCAACAAGATCGCTGAGCGACGCGCTGCCCAGCCGTCCATTGAGCCAATGGCCGAGCATCCAGTTTCCGCCGTCGCCCCAATACGTCGTCGCATATGGAAACGCCGGATACGGCCGCGCATCCCAGCAATAAACATGCATGCGGCTGAGATCGACCATACGCGCGCCGGTGAGTTCTGACACCGGATTGAGGCCCGGAATATAACCACTCTTGGTCCAGTCGAATGCGTCGCGCAGCGCTTCGAGAAAACGCGTCTGCATGAAGTCGTCGCGAATGCCGCGCGAATAATAGGGCAGCATCGACTCCGAGCTTTTCGGATCGACGAAGACGTTCGGCTGATTGGCGCCCTTGTCGACGGCGGGACAGCCGACCTCCATGAACCAGAACGGCTTCGACTGCGGCACCCACGCCGTCGCCGTCGCGCTTTCGACGCCGCCCGGACGATTGTAGTGCGCATTGCTCCACCATGAGCGGATGTCCTTGTAACGGAACACCCAAGGCTTCCCCGCACCATCGGTGATCGGCGTGCGGACCTGCGCGTCGCGATCGGCGGCCGACGCATAATACCAGTCGAAGCCCTCACCGCCCGCCACGTTCGATCGCAAGTACGCGCCGTCATAAATTGACGTAGCACCTGCGATGGCATCGAGATGATCGCGTCCGTCGCGCCAATCGGCGAGCGGCCAATAGACATCGACGCCGATCGCATCGATATTCGCCGACGCCCACAGCGGATCGAGATGGAAATAGACGTCGCCCGTTCCGTCACCAGGCTGATGCCCGAAGTATTCCGACCAGTCGGCGGCATAAAGAACCTTTGTCGCCCCGCCGAGGATCGCCTTGCAGTCGGCAGCGAGCGTGATCAGCGCGCTGACGAACGGATAAGCGTTCGCGCTGGAGCGCACGTGCGTCAGACCACGCAGCTCGGTCCCGATGACGAACGCGTCGACACCGCCCGCAGCTTTCGCGAGATACGCTTGGTGCAGAACCATGCGCCGGTACGACCACTCGTTCGGTCCGGAGTAATGAATCGTGCTCCCCGACACCGAGAAGTCCGTGCGCGACGCTGAGCCAACGAACGACGCGATCTGGCTCGCCGCAGCCGCAGTCTTGTCCGGCGTGCCTGAAACGCCCGGCGCCGGATGGCATGTGATGCGTCCACGCCAGGGATAGACGGGCTGACCGCTGCCGCCATAGGGATTGGCAAGCACATTGCCCTCCGCGATGTCCATCAGAATGAACGGCGTCAGTGTCACGCTCAATCCGCGCGCTTTGAGATCGGAGATCGCCGCAATCACGGTTTGATCGGAGGGCGTGCCGCCATAGGCTGCGTTGCCGCCGCGCGAACTGATCAGGTGCGCGTTGTTTCTGTTGCGACCCGCGACAGACCAGTTCAGCGGCGATGTCTTTTTATGCCGCGTCTCGACGCCGGGTTCGATCGTGCAGTTGCCGGCGCGCAAATCGGTTCCGAACCAGCTGACGATCAGCGACACGGACTTTGCATTGGGCAACGATACTTCGAGCTGATCGACGGCCACCTGCCAGTCGGTCGGACCAATCAACTGGTGGACGTTCTCCGACTGCGAGATGCCGTCGTCGAACGTCTGATGCACCGGCTCCGTGGCGTAGACAAACTCGCCGGAGCCCGGAATCATCACGACGCCGCGAACGTCCTTCTCCGTGCTCGAAATACTACGGAACACTTCGAACGAAAGCTGCGGCACGCGATTGCCGAACTCAGCAAGCGGCAAACGCTCAAAGACAATGTAGGCGACACCGCGATACGCTGGCGCGTTCCCAGTCCCATCGCGCGCCGCGATGAGACTGTCCGGCTCTTGCGTCTCTGTGCCGGTGTGCAAACGAAATGACGTGCGTGACAGATCGAGTTCCTGCTCGTCGGCCCAGATGCGCCCGATGCGCGTCACGACGCCCTCGCCGAGCGCCACCGCGAAATTCGCATAATAGCGATATTGCGTCAGCGTTGCGCCGCTACCCGAGCCGCCTTTGCCGCTGCCCGCCGACTCCGTCGATTTGACGATCTCCTCTTCGAGATCTGTCGCCCAGATGATCTGACCGCCGACACGCGCGCGTCCATAAATGCGCGGCAACGGCGAACCTTCCGTCGACGCCGTAACGCGAAGATCGCTGAGGCGCGGACCTTCGACGGCGCGACCCTGCCCAGAGGCCCCGAACAAAGCTGCATCGACATAAGCGCCCGCGAACGCACCGACCTGCGATCCAATCGTCGCGCCGGACAGCGCCACACCGAGGAAGCCGACACCGGCAGGAAGCACGCTGCTGCCGACCGCAGCTCCGACAGCAGCCAGGGCAAGCGTCGCCATGTCTCAACATCCTTCGTTCAAATCTGGAAACCGGAACGCACCGGCCACGCGCCGTCGCCACCAGTGCGAAAACGACACTTCGCAGACCGACGCACCTTCCATCGCGTGGATCATCGTCAAAGCGCTGGCGACGATGGCCGCATGCTTCGCAACGACGCCTGCACGCAGCCGAAACACGACGACATCGCCCGGAGCGAGTTCCGGCGCTTCAATTTTTTCGAGATGCCGCGCCGCGGCAGCGAGCATCGTTTCCTCGCCGCCGGCTTCCGCCCAGTCGCGACTGTAGGCGGGCGGCATCTCCGCATCCAACCCGTAGACATCGCGCCAGACTCCGCGCACGAGGCCGAGGCAATCCGTTCCGATGCAACGGACGCTCGCCTGATGATGATAAGGCGTGCCGATCCAGAGGCGCGCCGCCTCGACGATGCCTGCGCGCGTCGCTCTTGCTTGCATCGATCAGCTCCGGCGTCCGACCTGCGTCAGGAATTTGTTGCCCGGCATCGACGGAAAGCCGCGAAAATTGATCACGTTCGCAAAGCGCGCTTTGCACGTCTCGACACGCTTGTCGCATCCGGCGGTGACAATGAAGTGGTCGCCCGCGGCAGGGATGCCTTCGGCGTCCGTCCACAGCTCGATGGCATCGGCGCCTGCGAGCTTCGCATGCGATTTGACTTCGATCTTCAATCCGTCCGACGCGCCAGATGTGAACGTCAAAAGCCCGCGCGCGAAAAATCCGCTTGCGAAACTCCCGAGCCCCGACACGGTGAAGCGACGCGCCGAAGCCGCCGAAACAACTGTTCCCGTACCGCAATAGGCTGGCGACGAGAGATCGACCTTGCAGCGCGCGTCCCCGAGATCGGCGTCGCACGTCAGCTGCAAAAGCCGGCCCTTCGGCTGCTGCAGATAATGGGCGAGACCGCGCAGCTCCGCCGCAAAGCTCGTTCCGCTGCGACGCACTTCGCCGATGCTTCCCGAACGCATCAGCACGCGCTGACTCGTGTCGTTCCAGTTGACGCGATGGATTTCGACGCGCGCATCGTCATAGCGCCCCGCCGCGAGATCGGCGTCCGTCAACGTCGCCGACGACAGCGCGCCCGACACTTCCAGGTTGTCGACGGCGAGGCCAAGGCCGTCCTTGATGTCGCTTGCGGTGAAGCCGCTCGCTGCCTCATACGTCGTGCCGTCGAACGTCAACGTCTTGTCGTGATCGGTGAACCCCATCACGACGCCGTCGCGGCGCGCGATGCGCCAGCACCAGCAGAGCCTGGTCGCTCCCGACGCGAGGTGCGCAGTGAACTCCGGAGAAAGCGCTTTCATAAACGCACCTCCACAATCGGAATATTCGGAATAGCGCCCGACGTGAACCCGGAGAGATTGATTTCCAGCTTGTCGGTGTCAAAACGCACAGGCACGTCGAATTCGAATCCCGCCGTCACGCTTTGTCCCGCAGCGGGGATGTGTCCTGCGAGAAACGTCACGACGCCGGTGGATGGATCGACTGCGAAGTCCGTCCCGCTCACACGCTCGACACCCGCGACGGCGATGCTCACCGTATTCGCAACCGGCTTTTTGATATCGCGCGCCCACGGAGCAAACGCAGTTCCATATATTCTGCGCAGCTGAAACTCTGTCTTCGCTCCGTCGCCACTGCCGAGATCCTGATCGAGCGGCGACACACTCGCGTTCGGCGCGCACGATTTCCAATCCATCGGATCGCGCCAGCGAAACGCGTGCAGCCGGCCGCGCCGTTCCTCGAAGAACGCGATGATCTGATGCAGATCGTCGAGCGACTTGGCTCCGTAGCCCGCATTATAGCTGCGACGGCTATCGGCCCAGCGGCTGTTGCGCTCTTCGTATCCGGAGCCCAGCACAACGACATCGGTGCGTCGCTCCGGTCCGCCTTGCGCATTGCGCGAGATCGCCGTCGGAAATCTGACGTCATGAAACGACATGAGATCACTTCTCTAGAGGTTGCGCTGACCATTCGCGGCGGCGCGTGCAATCATCGCCGCAATCTGCGTCTGCGAGCGGTTGAAGCTCGCCGCATCCGGCGTTGAAATATTGATCGTGATGTTCTGACCGCCGCCGCCAGATGCGGCGACGCCAAGACGTCCATCCGGGCCGCGCGTCAGCGGCATGATCGCTTCCGGACCTTTTTCGCCCGCGAGGCCCGAGGTGCCACCTGCGAGCGGAAATGTAATTGGGCTCGCGATGACCCCGCCGCTCGCGAACGGAACCGGCGTGCCATTCTGAATGACGCCGCCTTTCGCAAACGGCATCGCACCGCTGATCACGCCCTGAAACATCGAGGCAAGCCCCGCAGTCAGGGGCTGCAATGCCGCCTTCAATGCGAGATTGGAAATGTTCAGCGCCAGCGACTTGAAGACATCGCCGACGTTCTTGCCTTTGATGGCAATATCGCCAAACGCCGACGCAAGCCGGTTTGAAAACTGCTGTCCAAGGCGGCTCGTCGTCGCCAGGCTCGTCTCGAGTTCGCTCGTATCGGCGATAATTTTGACGTTCCACGTCTCGAGCTGTTGCTCGTCGGTCAACGGCATCGTTTCATGCCTCCCTGTCTGGGTATTGCCGCATCAAGGCATCGAGCTGCACGCGGGTCGGCGCTGCTCCTTCGCTCGAAACTCCGAATTTTCCGCGCAGGATGGCCTGCAGTTCGCGTGGCGTGAGGGACCAGAAGACGGCGGGTGCAAGTCCGAGCACACCCAATCCCGTTTCCATCACAAGGTCCCAGCGAAAGGGTCGCGCGCTTCCCCGCTCGCCTCCGCTGTTGTGTTTTGCACCTCGGCGTTTCCGCCGCCGAACGTCGCTGTCAGAAGACGTGCGACGATGTCGACGTAACCTGCCGCACCGGCCTCGCACTTCATCGCCGCGACATCGGCATCGCTCGCGCTGTGTCCCGCGCCTCTAAGCCCTGCCGCGATGACACGCACACAATCGCGCGCTGAGAGACGACCCGTCTCGAAGCGCGCCGCGAGCGCCAGCATGTCGCTATCGCCGAACGCGTCTTCGAGCTCCGCAAGCGCACCGAGCGTCAGCACGAGCTTGACGGTCGAACCATCCAGTCGCGCCTCGATCTCACCGCGATGTTTATTGGCCATGATCGTTCTTCCATTTCATTCGTCATCCTCGGCCGAGCGACAGCGAAAGCCGGGGATCCAGCACAAAAGTGCCGAAAGCTCGATACTGCGTCTTCGACAAGTTTTGTGCTGGATCCCCGAACGCACTCGCAAGCTCGTTGCGTTCGAGGATGACGAGGACGCTACGCCGCCGCAAACGTCAGCGCACCCGCGCTTTCGAGCGAAATATCGAACGTCACTTCAGCATCGTGACGTCCGCTGAATTCCAGCGCCGTGATCTGAAACGCGCCCTCGATCGTTCCGAAATCCGGAACGATGATCTGCCAGTCGCGGATCGTGCCGTTGAACGCGTAATCGCGGATCGTCGCATCGGACGCGCCGTCCTTGAACACACCCGAGCCCGTGATCCGCGCCGACTTCACGCCCGCGCCGGTCAGAAGCTCACGCCACTGCCCCGCGCTTTCGGTGTTGGTGATCTCGACCGTCTCGGCGCTGATCGAAAGACTGCGCGCGCGAAGTCCGGCGACCGTCATGTAAACGCCCGCGCCGGTCGTATCGACCTTCAGAAGAAGGTCCTTGCCTTTTTGTGCTGCCATGTTGGGGGACTCTTTTGTTTTGTGCCCGGCGACTCGCGTTCCGCGAGCCGGACGCCGGGCACGGACTTAGTGATCGAACTTCCGTCATCCTCGAACGCAACGAGCTTGCGAGTGCGTTCGGGGATCCAGCGCAAGACACGTCGAAGACGCAATATTTCTTACGCCGCTTCGACTTCCGTCACGGCGCGAAAGCGTGCGATGCCGTGAAATGTTTCGCCGTCGCTGTCGCGACGAGCTTCGGAAAACTCATGTCGCAAATTGATCAGCCGATGCCCTGAGAGCGACAGGTCCTGATCGTGCAATGCCGCACGCGCAGCCGCGATCACTTGCTCCGCTTCCCGCCTGCCACGCGCCCGCGACCAGACGTGCAGCGTCACCAGATGTTCGTAACCGTCATCGCTTCCCGTGGACCAATCGCGCTCGGACGATTGCCCAAACGTCACGAACGGAAACTCCGTGCGCGCCGGCGCGTCATCATAAATGCGCGGACCGCCGAGCGCCGCTAGCGTCGGCGCGTCACTCGTGAGTTTCTCGAAGATCGCCTTCTGAAGCGCAAAGCCTGCACTCGACATCATTTGCCTCGCGTGTGTTGATGCTGATCGTCGTTTTGACTGCCGGAGCTTGCGCGCCTTTCGCCTTGAGCTTCCGCCTCGCGCTTGGCGATCGCGTCGCGCACGAGCGCCAAGGCCCGCATGCGCGCCGCCGACGTCCCAATTCCACCGATACTGACGCTCATTTTCATAAATCACGCTCCTCCACCGGACACTTCAACCACGCGCCGCGATCCTCGACATCGATCACACCGAGAATGTCGAAGATGCGAACACCGAAACGGATGCGCATCTCGGGCCGGACGTCGCCGCGATGGCGGATCCAAACGTCGTGCGTCGCCGTTCCCGCGACGCGATCGAGTGTGAAATTCTCGTCCGCGCTCCGCGACCAGATCGCGGCCCAGACTTCCGCGATGGGCGTCCATTCCGTCGTCGAGCCCCCGGCGCCATCGCTCGTTCGCTCCGGCCGTTCGATAACGATGCGATGCCGGAGATCACCGGCTCTGACTGGTGCTTTCATAGCCGGATCGTTCGAAACGGAGTGATGAGGTCGCTGATGGCATCTGGAATGCGCGCGCCGTCTTGCCCGATCTCGCGCGGATCGCGGTGTTCGTACCAATGCGCGGTCAGCATCAGAATGGCGTGCTTCAGCGGCGCAGGAACGCTCGCCGCGCTATCGCCGAAACCCGCCGTCAAGTCGATCTCGATGCCCTTCGCGGCGCGCCCTGGCAGCGGCGGCACGCTGTTGTTCCAGATGAGACGCGGCGGCCGCGATGCGAGATCGACGAGATAGCTCTGATCCGAAACGGTCGTCGCATTCCCGGACGCGTCGATGACGCGAACACCTCCGACGGAGCGCAACGGCGCCAGTGGCAGCTCGATCTCGCGCGACTGCGGCCAGCGATCGAGCGTGAATTTCCATGACTGCGTGATGAGCGCCAGCGACAACGCCGTCTCGATGTGTAGCCGCGACGTCAGAACGAGGCTGCCGATCAGGATATCTTCGACATCGGTATCGATGCGCATGTGCGCCTTGGCTTCGGCAACCGTCACCGGTTCAACCGCCGGCGGACTCGTCATCACGAGAGACATTGCATTTCCTTATTTGTTGGCGCCCGGCGACTCGCGTTCCGCGAGCCGGCCGCCGGGCGCGACCGCGCGTTGCGGCCGGCTCCGCGAAGCGGAGTCGCAACGCGCAAACAAAAATGCGGGATCACCGTTTTGCGATGACCCCGCACACATTCCGCGCAGGCGGGAGGGGAACCCGCGAGGAATTGGGATGGACGTCATCCTCGAACGGCCGAGCCTGCGAGGTCGCATGCGCTCGGCCGAGGATGACGAGCGACGCTTACTCCGCGAACTTCAGGAGCTTGATCGCGTCGAAGTCCTGCACGCCGCCGCCGACACGCTTCGTCGTATAGAAGAGCACGTACGGCTTGGCGCTGTAGGGATCGCGCAGCACGCGAATGCCCGCGCGATCGACGATCAGATAGCCGCGCGAGAAATCACCGAACGCGATCGACAACGAATTGCTATCGATGGCGGGCATGTCCTCGCTTTCGGCAACGGGATAGCCCATCAGCGACGGCCATTCGCCTGGTGCGTTCGCCGGCTGCCAGAGATAATTGCCGTCGCCGTCTTTCAGCTTGCGCACCGCCCCGACCGTCGAACGGCTCATGACGAATGTGCCGTTGGCGCGATATGGCGCCTTCGTCGCGTAGATGAGATCGAGCAGCTTGTCGCCCGGAGCAACTGCAGGGAATGCCCCCGCCGCGCCCGTCGCGACGAACCCGAGCTTGCCCCACGCCCACGAGGCGTTGGCGACGGTATCGTAGGCCAGGAAGCCTTTCGGCTTGTTCGTGCCGTCACCCGTGACAAAAGCCGTGCCTTCCTGCTCCGCGAAGGCAATGCGGACTTCTTCCGCCAGCCACTCGTCGATGTTGACGATCGTGTCGTCGAGCAGCGACTGCGATGCGGCGGGCATCGCATAAAGCTCCATCGTCGGGAACTGCAGGTTGGCGAGCGTCGGCGTCGTGGTTTGCGTGCGTGAGGCGGTTTCCGCGACCCAGCCGGTGCCGACGCCAGTCGTTGCGAACGGACGGTTGTAAACGGAGCCCGAAACCTGACGCAGCCCGGAGATCGCGCGCATCGGCGAGATCGCTTTCAGCGCGCGATTGACGGCAGCTTCCGTTTCGGCCGGGACGAGATAGCCTCCGTCGGGCGCAGAACCCGCCGACAGCGCCTTCTCCTCGATCCGCGCGATGCGCGAAGCGTCGCCGCGGCGAACGTAGCCGTCGAACGCAGCTTTGTGCGCAAGTTCGGATGCCGGTGTTGCGCGGCTTCCGGCCAGATGCGGACGTGCCGACTTCAGCGCCAGGTTATCGGCAACGCGCTTCGTCGTGTCGAGCGTCTCTTCGATCCGCGCAAGCTTCTCGGCGACGAGTGCATCGGACGCGCCGCGCTGCTCGATCTCCGAGAGACGTTGATCGTTGGTTTCCTTGAAGGCTTCGAAGGCTTCGAGGAATTCTTCGAAGGCTCGCGCGGTTTCCCCGCCCGCCCCCTTCGTTTCGAGGGAAGTCGTATCGGTCATGTGATGTCCTGTTTGTTCGAGCTTACGTCATCCTCGGATGAGCTCGGCAAAGCCGTGTCGAAATCCGGGGATCCAGCGCAAGAGTCGTCGAAGACTCGATATTGAGCTTTCGGCGATTTTCACCTTGGATCCTCGAGCGGCCTCGCAAGCTCGTCCGTTCGAGGCTGACGAAATTAAGTCACCTGCATCAGCCGCGCAGCTTCGCGAAACCGCGAAGCGAGCATGGCATCGTCGTCGACTGAGCGGCGCGCATCCCGCAGGGCCTTCAGTCCATGAAAGCCCGAGCGGAGAACCGCCTGAGCTTCCGTTCGCGTCAGCCCAGCATCACGCGTAAGCCAACGCTCGAAGTCTCTCATCGTCGGAGCCGCCGTTGCGAACGGCCGCGTCTTCACGCTTTGCACGCGCGCGCCAGGCAGCATCGGAAACGTGACGACGGATATTTCCCAAAGATCGATCTTTTCCAGGCGCCGCACGCCGCTCGCCGCGTCGCGCCGTGCCTTGACCGTCTTGAAACCGATCGACAGCCCGTCGAGTGCACCGGCGCGCATGAGCGCCAAGACCTCTCGCGCTTTCGAGACGGCGGTCATCAATCGTCCGCGTACGTAGAGACCGCGCGCATCCTCGTGGATTTCATCCCAGACGCCGATTGGCTCGGCAGGATCGTGCTGAAACAGCATCTTGATGCGCGCGGCGCCGCGGCTCGCGAGACTTTCGCGAAACGCACCCGGCGCAATGACGTCGTGCCCGAGATCCTCGCGATTGAAGAGGCTGGCGTAGCCCTCGAACACGCCGTCATCGAGCGACTTCGCCTCGAACGGCAAGGCGCGGCTGCGTTTCGACAGCGAAGCAGGCAGCAGAAATTGTTCGGTCGCGTGCATGTGCGCTCCGTCGGTTTGCATACTGATGTTATGAGTTTCGACCTTGCTGGCGACCTAGATTTTCCCAACGCGCCGAGCGGCCGGCTCGACGAAGGAGAGTCGCTCGGCGCAACTAAGAGAGAGGCGTTTCCAGAGTGCATCGCGTTCGGGCGAGGGGCATAGGCTTAACGCTTCGGTCGCCACCAATTGTGACCAATTTTCTCCACCACCGAGACGCTCTTCTCAAATCCAGCATCTGTGAGGATCACCTCAGGCTCTGGCGTTTGATAATAAGGCGGTCCGCCAAACCGCGAATCCAACCAGATGCCATCGCTCGGGTGGAATTTATAGTGGGCCGATATTTTCCCAATCTCGGCCAACCCCTCGTCATCGGTGAGAGATTCCCGCCCGCGGGGAATGCATACCGTCCCCATCACAATCAGGCCGTCTGCAAACAGTTCACGAAGGCATCTTTCGAACATCGCAGGCTCCGTCGGATCGCCCGTAGGATCGATGACTGTATTCAAAAGCGCATCCGCATGCTCATTGCCAGCTTCTTCGAGAGCGGCGAAAATTCTTTTTTTCATCTCTGTGCTATCGATCATGACTTTCAGTCTTTCTGCGGTTTATCTGGAATCGTTATGTGACTCCCTTCTGGCTTTCCTTTACCCGGTCGATACCGGTAATAAAACGAATTATAATGTTTTTGATCACTATCGATTCTGCACCTCTGACGTGGCCGCTCCATTATGCGCACGGTCGCACCAGACGAGTTTTCGTACTGTAATCCAGGCGCTCGTGTCGGCCCATCGAGACTGAAGCCGCGATCATAGAGTTCTTTGGTTAGTCTATTCACACCCCAATCAGGATTAGTATTCGGAATCGCATCTCGATGAAGTTCCTGAAGCCGCGCTTCCGCTTCGCGAGCCTGTGCCTCATTTGCACGGATCTCACCCTCGATGGTTTGTGAGAACTCGGGAGTCGGACGCCAGTTGGGGTCGAGTCGACGAGCACGCGCAATCGCATCTCTTGCCCATGCGTCCGAAACTGCCCAGCGTGCCTCTTGTGCAGGCGTTGCTCCAGGAAAGCGCGCGAGGATTGGTGATCGATCTCGACCACCGCGCGCTTGCGCCACACGAACGCGACCATCATTTGAGCCTGACCCGCCGCCATCCGTCCACTGCCCTCCGCCGGATTGGCCTGCGGGAACGCGTGGTTGGTCGTCTCTATATTTGGCGCTCGGCGACTCGCGTTCCGCGAGCCGGCCGCCGAGCGCATCATATCCCGCCGCAGCCCGTTTCTCGTCGCTGGTGAGGAAGCTCGCGGCCTCTGACGCGCCGAGCGGCCGGCTCCGCGAAGCGGAGTCACTCGGCGCAATCAAAAGCTAGGCGTTTCCAGAGCGCATCGCGTTTGGGAGTAAGGATTTAATCTTTTTGACGCCACCACTGATAGCCAAATTCCTGAAGAATTTTTCTTCCTTCGACTTTACCCATCTCGGTATAGACGACTTCGGGCCAGGGTCGTGCGCCTCCTGTCCAGTGTCCCGATTGTGTTTTAAACACGAGGTGCTCTGTGATTCGAGTTAGCAGAGCAAACGAATCCTCATCAGACATATTTTTGAGCCGCCTGTTAGCGTCTCGCTCCAATCCAATTTTTATGAACCCATTCTGCAGCAAATTGGTCAGCGCAGTTTGAAATTCATTTCTCTCGCTTGCATTCCCAGTAGGAGTGACAATTGTGTTGAGTAGTGTTGGGAAGTTTTCCTGGCCCGCCTCTTCGAGTTCGGACAATATTCGTTTCTCGAATTCTCGCATCTTGATGTCCACTCATAATTCCTAGTGCTTATCCGGTATTGTTATCGCGGCGCCCCACGGCTGATCATCTGCTGGCCGATAGCGGTAATAATTTTCGTTGTAAAATTTCTGAGCGGTTTCATTTCTAGACGGACCACTTGTGGGTCTTCTCATTATCCGAACTTGCTCCCTTGTATCGTCATTTCTGTACACTTCGCCCGGACTTCTCGCAGGTCCCTCGTATATGTATCCTCTGTTCCGAAGCTCCTTGCCCAATCTATTAGCGCCCCACGATGAATTTGTATTGGGTATCGCATCTCTACGAAGTTCCTGAAATCGCGCCTGGGCCTGACGCGCTTCGGCTTCGCGGGCTGATATTGCGCCTTCGACCGTTTCATAGACCTGCGGCGACGGACGCCAGTTCGGGTCTATTTCGCGGACCCGTGCCGTTGCAGCGTTCGCTGCAGTCGTCGCGTTCGACAAACGCATGATCTCAGCCGGGGTCGCTTCGACCGGTTGTCCGCCAATTCTGATAGTCGAGGAAGGTCGACGTGCCTGTGCTACACGCGTTTGGCCGTCGCTTGGTGCCGTGGCACCATCCGCGTGTGTAAAGCGACCAAGCTCGTCATGATAGGGGTTGTACTTTAATCCGCCCGCGCTGCCGGCTTGCGCATCATATCCCGCCGCGGCGCGCTTCTCGTCGACGGTTAGGAAGCTTGTTGCCTCCAGACGTTTCCACAGCGCGTCGCGTTCAGGCGCAAGCGCTTCGATCTGGTCGAGGTCTGGCCTCAACTCTAGAAACAAGCCCGTGCCTCGCGGCCGGCTCGCGGAACGCGAGTCGCCAAGCGCAAACAAAGACTCATCCCTGGCTCCGAACGCCGAGTGTCTCTCAAACCCCGGCGCCAGCCAGTTCGCCAGCGCCCGCGCCGTGCGATTCACCAGCGGCAGAACGGTTTGACGCCAGAAGGCGCGCTGCGCTTCCTGATAGTTCGAGTACGTATTGTCTCCCGGAATGCCGAGCAGCATCGGCGGCACGCCGATCGCCAGCGCGATTTCGCGCGCGGCGGCGTTCTTCGCCTCGATGAAGTCCATGTCCTTGGGCGACAGCGACAACGGCTTCCAGTCGAGACCGCCTTCGAGCAGCAACGGACGTCCGGCTGCGCGCGCACCCTGGAAGTTCGTTTCGAGTTCGCTTTTCAGGCGCGTAAACTGATCGTCCGTCATCTGACCGTTCGACGCGGCATAAACGAGAGCGCCGGACGGCCGCGCGGAGTTGTCGAGCAGCGCCTTGTTCCAGCCCGCTGCCGTGTTGTGAATATCGATCGCGGTTGCCGCCGCCTCGATCGGGCTCATGCCGTAGTGATCGTTGACGGGATGAAAGAGCTTCAGATGCAGGATCGGGCGCACGCCCTCGACAACATCGTCGGCGAAACGCACAGACCGTCCGTTGACGGAGTATTCGTAACCCTCTGGCCAGCCGTCGACGCCCGGGATCACCTTCATGCGGTCGGGGCGCAGAATGTGCAGCTCGCGCAGCTCTCCATCGAGAGCAACGGCTTCGACGTAGGCGTTGCCCGAGACCAGCAAGAAGCCGTACCAGGCTTCCAGAAAATCGGTGCCGGTGTGATCGAGGCTCGGCCGCCGGAGCAGCCCGATCAGCGGATGATCCTCGATCTCCGTCGTGCCCTCGTAGAGAAGCAAGGGGATCGAGGCGGCGGCCTCCGCTATCATGCGCACGCAGCGATAGACGATGGCATTCTGCATGAAGCCTTCGCGTGCGAAGGCGGAGTAGTCACGCGGCGCCCACACCGGCTCACCGAGATTATGATAAGCAATGAGCGGACCCGTCGCGGTGGCTTTTGCTTCTCTTATATTTGCGCCTTCCGACTCCCCTCCGGGGAGCCGGCCGGAAGGCGCAGTCGCACCTCGAAACGTATCTGAACTTTTTGTGCCACCTTCCGACGCCGCTTCGCGGAGCCGGCCAAAAGCGCCAGTCGCACCGCCTATGTTGCCTGGCGCGCGCAGATGCATCGGCAGCCAGCGCGTCAGCGCCTCCGAAAAAATCGACATGCATTGTCCTTTTGAAGTTCTGCAGGCGTCCGCTCTCCCCGCACGCGGAGAGAGGAAGTGAACCAACCTTCCCTCTCCCCATTCTTCATGGGGAGAGGGTCAGGGTGAGGGGCAGCCTCGCGAGCAGTACTTGCCGCCGCCCCTCACCCCAACCCTCTCCCCGCACGCGGGGAGAGGGAGAAGATCACAACATCCTCACCGTCGGTTTCAGCGCGTCGCTCAACAGCAAATCCGTGATTGCCCAGACGAGCGCGTCGGAGCGATCGGGGCTGCGGCCCTTGACCGTGCCGTCGGACCCAAACGTACACATCTGATCCTCGAGCGCGTCGAGCCGGCCGACGTGCGCCACGCGGCCTTCCGCGTAGAGCGCCGCGACCGGCTCGGCCCTAACCCATTTTCCCCGCGTCGCTCTGACTTTGACGACGGGGAAATTCTGTCGAAACTGCTGCAACACGGAGACGACGAGATCTCCGCCTTGATTGACTTCGGCGACCATGCGGTCGGCTTCGTAATCGTCGAACGCGGAAAGCGCCGCACGCGCCCAGATTTCAGGCGTTCGTCCCTGTACGGTGCGATCGGCGAGAACGTAGGCGCGCTTGTCGACACCCAATCCCGCAACGACAATTCCGCACGCATCCGACGCGGCCGTCGCCGTTACCGGCGGATCGACAGCCACGACGACGCGTTGCATCTCGGGCGCCGCATCGACGCGCGCCTCCTCGATCCAATGCCGCCGCCACAGGCCGTCGCTCGCATCCTCGACGATTTCGCCGAGCAATTCCTGCCGCCCGATCGCCGAGCCCGCGTAACGCCGCGTCATCTCCGCGAGGAACGTCGGCGCGAGGTTCAACGCGTTGTCCGCCGTCGCGAGATTGACGGTCACGGTCGCTTCGTCCGCGATAATCGATTTCAAAAGCTTCGTCGCTCGCGGCGTCGTCGTCACGCAGGCGCGCGGCGCATCTCCGAGACGAAGCGCAAACTGCAGCATGTCCCACGCCTTTTCCGCGTTCCGCCATTTCGCAAGCTCGTCGCACCAGGCGGCGGTGAACTGCGGCCCGCGCAGAGCTTCCGCTTCGTCCGCCGAGAACAATTCCGCCACCGCGCCGTTCGGCCATATCAGCCGCCGCTTCGACGGCTCGAACACCGGCCGTTCGCGCGCCGGATGCACCGCGAGCAAACCCGATTGCCCTTCGATCATCACGTTGCGCACGTCTGCGAGCGTCTTGCCGACTAGCGCAATGCGCGGGGATTCTTTTGTTGGCGCTCGGCGACTCGCGTTCCGCGAGCCGGCCGCCGAGCGCGGCCCTGGCTCTTCGCCGCAGGCAAGGCCTCTGATCCACTCCGCACCTGCGCGTGTCTTTCCCGACCCGCGTCCGCCAAGCAGCATCCACACGCGCCATTGTCTGATTGCGCCTTGCGACTCCGCTTCGCGGAGCCGGCCGCAAGGCGCGGCGTTGTTGGGCGAATCTCGTGCATCATCGAGCGCGCTCGGCGGCCGGCTCGCGGAACGCGAGTCGCCGAGCGCCAACAAAGGACTCAACTGTTCGTCCCGCGCCCACAATTCCCAATCATGCGCGATGAACTCCAGCTCGGCGGCGGAAAGCTCATTCAGAATGTCGCTGAGACGTCCGTTTGCGATTGAGGCGTTCAAGACGTTCCGCAATTTCGCGGCGTAAGTCTTCCGCATGAGCCAGCGCCTCCTTGCTCTTGGCGTCGCCTCCCGTTGCCTTTCGCTTCGTCATCTCGCGTTGCATCTCAACGGCTTTCTCCAATGCATTGACCATCTGCGACAGAGCCCGGGACGCACGCTCGCGATCCTGCGACGTGAGCCCCTTCTGCTTTTCGAGTTTTTCGAGTTCGCCATCGATCGTGTTGTAGACACGTTGCACGAGGGCGCCAGGTTTTGACTTCTTTGCTGGCGCGCTGCGACTCCCCTGCGGGGAGCCGGCCGCAGCGCGCGGGGCAATTTTCTTCGAGCGGACACGCGTCGTCGTTCGCCGCGCGCTCGATGCCGCTGCCATGCACTGCTCACCTTTTGAAGATTTCGGGAAACGCGTTCGGCGCAACGGCCAGGATTTCGGTGAGATCGTCGTCTCACACTTTCCGCGTTATACAGAGATGATGCCCGAGAAGCGTCACGCTGTCAATTGAGAAAACGACATAACTAATTGAAAATATTTGAAATTATAGAGATCTGGAAGTCAAACCGTCCAAGTATAAATCAGCTCCGGCAAGCGAGGATAAGTTTCTCCGCGTCAACGTGATCGACCCGAAGAAGCCACGCGTTCCTTGCGTTGGCGAGGCTGCTCAGGCGCAGCCTGCTGCTCCTCAGTGCTTAAATCCGGGATGATGTAGCGCCAGTAGTTCTCTTCCTTGACGCGCTTCTCGCTCATCGCGAACGAGCTGACCGCGATGCCCGCCTGATGCACCGTCTCGGGCGACCCGGAAATCAGCGGATGCCACCACGGCAGATCGCGCCCTTCGTCGACGATGCGATAGCCGCACGTCGGCGGCAGCCATTTCAGCTCGCGCGCCCGTTTGACGTCGATCTGCAGGCAATCCGGCATCTTGCTGAAGCGATTCGCATAATCCTTGCACTGGCAGGTCCGCACGTTCAGCATACTGCAGGCGAGCTTCGTGGTGTAGACCTCGCTCGTGTCTTCGTCCTCGAGCTTGATCAGGCAGCAGCGGCCACAGCCGTCGCAGAGCGATTCCCACTCTTCGGGCGACAGCTGTTCAAGAGTTTTGGTCTTCCAGAAGGGTTGGCTGTCGCCGTCCAACGTCAGTCTCTCTTTCACTTGCCAGCGCCGCCGAATTGACCACAATTTGGTCGCCTTGCGACGCCTAACGTCCGTCGCTGAAGGTTTGCGGTGCATCCAGCAGGGAGGCGCCGCAATAGTGCTTGCAATGCGTCACGTGTTTTGGTGCTGAAGGGGCTTAATCCCACGTGCCCCGCAAGGCAAGTCTGCCGTCGGGTCGACGTGGCAAGGGGTGACGGGTCTTGAACGACTGGTTCTTCAGACAGGGCGGACGCGACCGTTTCATCAACTGGCTTGCCCTTGATTCGAAACTCAACTCGACGCTTGGCGAGGCTTGGTCTCGCATCAAGGATTACTGGAACGCCGGCTCGAGCTACTTCGCGCGCTTCCAGCTCGTCGGCTGGCGGCGCCTGCTGAACGAATTCGCCTCCGAAGGCCTGACGATGATGTTCGGAGGCCTCGTCGTGCTCTACGGACTCGCGCTCCCCGCCTTCCAGGAATTCGACGAAAGCAAGTTCCTCACCGGCAAGTTCGCCGTCACGTTCCTCGACGTCAACGGCAACGAGATCGGCAAGCGCGGCATCCTGCACAACGACGCGGTGCCGCTCGATCAGATTCCAGACGTCCTCATCAAGGCGACGCTGTCGACGGAAGACCGCCGCTTCTTCGAGCACTACGGCATCGACGTGCTCGGCACGATGCGCGCCCTGCTGACGAACGTGCAGGCGAACGAGGTCGTGCAGGGCGGCTCGACGCTGACGCAGCAGCTCGCCAAGAACCTGTTCCTGTCTTCCGAACGCTCGCTGCAGCGAAAAATCAAAGAGCTGTTTCTCGCCTTCCTGCTTGAGAGCCGCTACACGAAGCGGCAGATCCTGAAACTCTATTTCGATCGCGCCTACATGGGCGGCGGCACGTTCGGCGTCGAAGCCGCGTCGCAGTATTATTTCGGCAAGTCGGTGCGCGACATCACGATGGCGGAAGCGGCCATGCTCGCCGGACTGTTCAAGGCTCCGTCGAAATATTCGCCGCTCGTCGATCTCGCGGCTTCGCGCGCCCGCACCAATCAGGTGCTCGATAACCTCGTCGAAGCCGGATACTACACGGCAGGGCAGGTTCATGCCGCGCGCATGAGTCCGGCGCGCGTCGCCGAGAACCGCACGTCGACGAGCCCCGACTGGTTCCTCGATTGGGCGTACGAAGAAGTTCAGCGGCTCGCCGAAGGCAAGGACCAGTACGTTCTGACGGCGCGCACAACCGTTGATCTCACGCTGCAGCGTCAGGCAGAAGAAGCGCTCAACGCCACGCTGAAACGCAACGGCCGCTCCGATCATTTCAATTCCGGCGCCATCGTCGTGATGGAAACTGACGGGAAGGTGCGCGCCATCGTCGGCGGCCCCGACTACGGCGAAAGCCAGTTCAACCGGGCGACGCGCGCCAAGCGTCAGCCCGGCTCGTCGTTCAAGGTCTACGTCTACGCGGCAGCATTGGAGAACGGCTACAAGCCCGACACGATGGTGCGCGACGCCTCGCGCTCATGCGGAAACTGGTCGCCGTCGAACTACGGCGGCGGCGGCGGCTCGGGCGGCAGGCTTCCGCTCTGGCAGGCGCTGGCGAAATCGCTGAACACGGTCGCGACGGAACTCTCCTTCGCGGTCGGGCGCGAGAAAGTCATCGAGATGACCAAGCGTCTCGGCATCGAAGGCGTCAAGAAGACGTGCTCGATGGCGCTCGGAGACGGCGGCATTACGGTGCTCGAACACACCGGCGGTTTCGCGACCTTCGCCAACGGCGGCAAGCGCGCCAAGCCCTACGGCATCCTCGACATCACGACGTCGAAGGGCGACCTCCTCTATTCGCGCGAACGCGATGAGCCCCCGGCCGAGCAGGTTGTCTCGCGGCAGGTGGCCGAAGGCATGAATACGATGCTCTATCGCGTCGTCAACGAAGGCACCGGCGGCATGGCCAATCTCGATTTCACCAACGTCGCGGGCAAAACAGGCACCTCGACCGGCCCGAAGGACGCGTGGTTCATGGGCTTCACCGGCAAGTACGTGGCGGGCGTGTGGATCGGCAACGACGACAATCACGCGATGCGCATGGGCGTCACCGGCGGCCATCAGGCGGCGCCCGTCTGGCATGATTTGATGACAGTCGCACACGCTGACATGAACATTCCGACGATCCCGGGTCTGCAACCGCATCCGCGTCAGATCGAGGAGCAGCAACGATTGGCGGCGATCAAGGCCGCGCAGGTCGCGGCCGGACTTGAACCGGCGACGAAGGACGAAACCGGCAAGCCCGAGACCATCATGTCGGAAAAAACCCGCGCCGTGCTGAAGTCGCTGACGACGGCGCTACGCAAGGCCGAAGGCGGTCCTGGCGATCCAGCGACGCCGCCGCCATCCAATGCGCCGCAAGATCCGAAGGATCCCAAGACTCCCGAACGCGCCGACCGGCGCGCGACGCTGTTCGATTCATATTCCGGCGAGCCGGGCGCATCCGGCGCCCAGCGCGCGCAGTAGGAGGATCAGGGCGTGGCGTCGCTCGAACTCAAATCCTATGAGCGACCGTCGGCGCTGGCGCTTGTGCGCACCGTGGCGGCGATCATCTTCCGCGCCGTCAGTCTGATCGCGGCCGTCGCACTCGCAACCGGCGTCGGCGTCTGGTCGAGCCGCTATATGATCTCGCGCGGCTCTCCGCTCTCCGTCGATTCCTACGGACCTTGGCAACACTGGCGCGGCCTCGGCCGCGAAAATGCCGACCCGTATTCGAAGGCGCATCTCGCATCGACCGGCAAGCTCAGGATCTCGGCCGATAGCGCCGGCATCTTCGAAGCACGGACGGACTCCCAAGGCGCGCGCCTGCACTCTTCCTGCAACTACAAGATCGATGGCGCTAGCTTGCCCGGACTTTGGTGGAGCCTTTCGGTCTTCGATTCCCGTGGCCGCCTGATCCGCAATGATGCGGATCGCTACACGTTCACCGCCGATACGATCGCACCCAATCCGAACGGATCGTACGTCGTGACGCTCGGCCGCGACGCGCGCCCCGGCAACTGGATACCGACCGGCGGCGCCGGACGCCTCGTTCTCGTGTTCACCGTGCTCGATCCCGCGAACGGCCTCTCCGACGAACAGCGCGTTGAACGCAACAAGCGGCTACCCGTCATCACGCGGGAGAGCTGCTCATGAACCTCTTCAAGCGGATCGACTGGCGGCTTTTGGTGATCTTCGTTTTGGTCGCGGTGATCGTCCATATCGTTGCGACGTTCCTCGCCGTCAACGATCAGCGCGGCACGGCGTACGCCCGCCTCGCGAATGTTCTGCCGCACAACACGATGACGATCGTCGGGCCGGTCGACACGCAGCAGGCGCTGCTGCCGTATCTGTCGCCGGACGCGCGATACGCGTTCTGCCCGTTCGATACGGCTGACCGCGCGATGCGCGTGCATGCATTGCTGCCCGACCTCGGATGGACCGTCGGAGTCTATGCGCCTGACGGGACGAACCTCTATTTCGCCGCCGCCTCGTCCGAGCGCGAGACGACGATCAATCTCTCGATCATTCCGGCCGATGATCGCTTCTTGGGCCTCTCGAGCGAAGCTCCGCAAACCGGCGATACCGATCAGACGATCGCCGCGCCGAAAGGCTTCATCGTCGTGCGCGCACCCGACCGGGGCGATCCCTATCGCACCGAAACGCAGTCCGTCCTCGAAAAAGCCTCGTGCTCCGTCCGGCGCACTTAATGCTCGCTGCCCGGCGCGTCAGCTATCGATGTCCAGCGTGTCGCGACATGGCTTGCTCTTCTTCGGCTTTTCGGCCGCAGGCTCCTCGGGCCGTTCATACCTGACACCCGGAAAGAAAACGATGTCGGCCGAACCGCCGGCGTTGACCGGCCCGGAGTTCACCAAAGACTCGGTTCGTCGCGAAGTGCTCCTGAATTCCACGATTGTCGCCATGCGTGGCCCCCCAAAACACGAAGCTCCCTTCGTGCATGCGGCTCCGCCCGTCATGAGGCTCGTCAACCACCCCGTTATGACACCGTACAAAAACGGTTGCGGCGAAGATGCGTTGCGGCCGCTCGAATCAGCGCATGCCTCGATTACAGGCGCCGAGGCATTAACGGAGTGTAAATCTTCCAGCGTCGCGCGCGGAAGCAGCCTCCACTATGGCAGCAATTCATCGCCGAGGAAATTGCGCCCCTCGCGATCCTCGATTTCGACGATCCAGAGATCGCTGTCGAAACTCGTTTCGCGTTTCAGAAGCGTCTCGGCCTCCGCCTCCGGAACAAAGCCCGGATCGAAGCGCGCCACCCAGCGCCGGTCGTGATCGGCGTCGTCAAGTCCGGCCGGAGCCGGCGCATAGACGGCCGCCATCAGATCCTGACGCACGATCTTGATGAAGATTGCACCTGCGTCGTCATCGCCGTGGCGCACGACCACACCGCTGGCGCCGTTGACGGTGCACCGGCGCAAATACGCCTTGACCCAGATTTCCGATTTAAGCCGCATGCTCTCAAGTTAACAGCAAGACCGGCGCAACGCCTAGCGCGAGGCGGAGCGCGACGACGCACCCTGGCGCAACTTCGCCTGACCCTGAAGACGGATCAGCCGGCTCATCATCGGGCCTGAGATGCGGCCGCTGGCCTTGAGCTTCTGCTCGGTCTCGAATTCGCGGATCGCGCGCCCGAGTTCCGGCGTCAGCGCCCCGCCCGCGGCCCCCGTCTGATAGCCGAGCGCGGCAAGCTTCAGCTTGACGTCGCGTACCAGCGCCTCGCCATCGGGCGAGATCGTTTTGCCCGGCCGCGCGCTGTTCTGTTCGAGCGACGACGAGCCGAGAACGATCTGGCTCAGCAGCGGCTCGCTCGGCTTGCCGGTCAGCACCAGCCCGTTGTCGTATTCGTAAGCGAAGATCGCAGCGCGCGTGACGAGCCCTGCGACGCCATCCGGCTGCCCGACATCATAGCCGCGCGCATCGAGTTCGCGCTGAATGCCGCGCGTGACTTCCGCCGTGTTGGCATCGTCCTTCAGCGGACCTGTCGGAGGATCGGTTGGCCCCGGCAACGGCGGCGCGGCCGACGGCGGCGTTGTCGGCCCCATTCCGAGGCCCGGACCTTCCACCCATCCGCCGCGCGACGGCAACCCTCCGGTCTCGATCGCGCTGGCCTGACTTGCTCCCGGTCCCTTACCCTGGAACGCAGCCATGTTGACGGCGACGCTGAGCGTCATCAGCACGGAAGCGCCGATTGCGATTTTGCGATCCCACCCGATCATGTCTCAACGGCTCCGTTCGCCCCTGCGCGGTATCGCAAGACTATGCCGGCCAGCCGTTAAGGTCTTCTTAACTGTCGGAACTTGGCCCGACAGAGATGCGAAGCATTTTATCAAAATTTGCCTCAAATTCGCATCGAAGACTGATCGAATTGTAGCGCACACGCTAGCGTCGTCTTGAATTGGCTTTGGTATGAGAATGCTGCGGGAGCCTCACGTCTTTCCCGCTCAACTCTGCGAAGGTCGACCATGGGCTTGTTGCGTACCGCCATAATCGTTGCCATCGGGGTTGCCGTGCTGCCATCGGATCACGAGCAGCAGCAGCGCTTGTACGAGCGCGCCGGCGCCACCGCGCAATGGGTCGTCACGTTCTGCGATCGCAACGCCGGAACGTGCGCGAAGGGTTCGGAATATTGGTCGGTGTTCGTTGCGAAGGCCCAGTTCGGAGCCAAACTTGCCTACGACATGATGCGCGATAGGCAAGGTGGGGCAAGTGAGACGGCTGCGGCCGATCATGACGATCGGCCGTATAAGCCGGCCGTGCTCGAACGCGAGATGGGAACGCTCACTCCGCTCGACAAAGAACCGGCCTGGCGCGGCAAAAAGTCAAGCAAGGGTAGCATCTAGGCTCAAATCGAGCCTTGCCGCGACAGGGTCCGGCCACCTATTTTCAAGTAATGCCCGATAAGCGGGCTGCTTGGAATTTCCGATGACGATTGACGACATCCGCGCCGATTTCGCGCTCCTCGACGATTGGGAGGACCGTTACCGGTACGTGATTGAACTCGGCCGGGCGCTCCCGCCGCTCCCCGAAGACCTGCGGACTGAGGCGAACAAGGTTCGCGGCTGCGCCAGTCAGGTCTGGCTCGCGACAAAGCCGGTCGCGAACGCGAGTTCCGGCAGGGCAAGCGGCATGGACATGCAGGGCACAAGCGATGCCATGATCGTCCAGGGACTGATCGCCGTGTTGTTCGCTATTTACCAGGGCAAGACGCTGGAAGAGATCGTCGCCACAGACGCGCAGCGCATCTTCGGCGAACTCGGATTGAGCGAGCATCTGACCCAGCAGCGTTCGAATGGCCTCGCCTCGATGGTGAAGCGCATCCACTCCGACGCCGAGATGATGCTGGCTGCCTGATCACGCGCTATCCTGCTCGATCGCCGGACGATAATCGCTCGCACCCCAGTGCCGGACCTTGACGGGTCTCGCGCCGGACGGCTCCGGCGCGCGCAACAAACCATAGTGACGGGCGAGCTGACGCAGCGCGATCTGCAGAATGATCTTGCCGGAGCGTTGCGGCCATCCGCTCGCCTTCTCGCTGGCTTCGAGCCCTTTCAAGTGACAGCAGACGTCGATCAGAACACCGGCGAGATCCGGCCCGACGCTCGCCAGCGCGCGCCGCACCCGCTCGCCCGCCGCGATGACGGAATCTCGCATGTCCGGTCCGAGGTCCGGCGCACCCCGGATGCCGCCGCCGCCACCGAGCAGCAGCGACCAGTTTGCGGTGACACGCGGCGTCATCTGAGCGAACCAGAAATCGGCGCGCAGACGCTCTCCGGCATCGAATTCCTCATCTGACAGCATCGGCCGTCCGTCCTTGTCCTTGCGTCGCGCGAGCCACGCCAGCGGGCTCTCCTTAAGATCGCGCTCGGGCGTTTGATGGTCAGCAGCTCTCGCTGCCGAAGCCGCGGAGCTTCGTCTCGTCGCCATCGTCTTACCTCGTGGGGATTTGGTTGCTTAAGAAAGTCGCGTCAGTGCGGACGTCGCTTTTCGGCGCGCATGACGAGCGTCGGCAATGCCCAGCCGAGAAGGTCTAGCGTCCGGTCCAGGATCGGATCGTCACGCCGGTATTCGACCTTCAGACAACCATAGGAAACCGTCGTCCGATCCCTGCCGAACATCGTGCCGACGTCCGTCAGCGTCATCCCGCACGACACGTGGGCGAGATACATCGCAATCTGGCGCGCAGACGCGATGCCTTTAGCGCCGCGCGTGCCGTGCCAAAGCGCGCCGCTCTCGACGCCGAATACGCTCGACATGGCGAGATCGAGCGCCAGTCGCGCCTGACGATAGTGCTGCTCTTCCAGGGCATCGGAAAACGCCGGGCCGCGCGGACGCGTTTTCAACGCGAGGCTGCGAGAGACTTCAAGCATGTGTTCTTCTTCTCATGTGCTTAGATCGGCTTCTCAACGCGGGATGCGCTTCGTTGCAGTCGGGGCCGGTAAAGATCGCTCTGCGGTTCGATGCAGAAGCGACGAGCAGAAGATAGAACCGGCGCGAGCAGCGGGGATAAGTTTTTTGTTCGCGCATCCGTTCACCTTACTCAAAAAACAAATCCCACGAACTTATCCCCGCGCCCGTGCAGTGCAGCACTGTGTGGCGCCATGCCAGATAACGTCTCGATACGGAACATCACTACGCGGACGAAAAGCTCAACGGGCTCCCGCTTCAATTCGAAGGCCAAATGCGCGGACGATCTGCAGCGCGCATTGCCGCTGTGGCCGCGCGAGCGCGATGATCGAAGCGTGGAGGGTCGCGAGAAACTTATCGTGGCGCTCGAACGCGCCTTGCGGAGGGAGCGGCGGAACGGTCGCGCAGGGCATCCCGCCTACGACCTTGAACGCCACGCATCGCTCAATCGGATTCTGAAAATGGAACGCGCCGCACTTGCGGCGCTTCCATGTCGTATTCACCAATCGCGGCAGCAGCCGCAAAAGTAAAATGATGCGGCGCGACGAAAATCAGCGCCGCGTCCCGAGGCCCATCTTCTTGGCAAGCTGCGAGCGGGCGTTGGCATAGTTCGGCGCGACCATCGGATAGTCCGGAGGCAGGCTCCACTTCTCGCGATATTCCTCGGGCGATAGATTGTAATGTGTCCTGAGGTGCCGCTTCAGCGATTTGAACTTCTTTCCGTCCTCGAGGCAGATGAGATAGTCCGGCATCACGGATTTCTTGACCGCGATTTTGGGCTTGGCCTCCTCGCGCTCCGCCGGCGCGCTGCGGCCTGCGGCACGGCTCAGCGCGGCATGCGTCTCGGCGATCAGACCCGGCAGATCCGTTGATGAGATTGAGTTATTGCTGACATAGGCGGCGACGATGGTCGCTGTGATGGTCACAAGCTCAGGCTGGGACGGACTGTCCATCGTTATGTTTTCCGCTGCTGTTTCTAGCCGAGTTCAGAGGTGCGCCTAACAGATGGCAAGCTTCGACGCAGATCGCTTTGACGACGTCTTAGCCATATTTTGCCGATGTCTGAACTCGCCCCGAATAGAACTTGTCTTCACTTATGAAAGCTTTGACTACAGCTAATGTTCATTGTCAATTGCGGCTCCTCAACACTTCACAGCATCACTAATGCTTGGCGCGATCTGAACTCCATTGTGACGTTGCTTCAAATTGAGGCCCGCGCGTTGACGCGGGCGCTTAACGCGTG
Source organism: Hyphomicrobium denitrificans ATCC 51888 (assembly GCF_000143145.1). Lineage (NCBI taxonomy): Bacteria > Pseudomonadati > Pseudomonadota > Alphaproteobacteria > Hyphomicrobiales > Hyphomicrobiaceae > Hyphomicrobium > Hyphomicrobium denitrificans. The sequence goes on along the minus strand of NC_014313.1, from coordinate 1,143,839 downwards.
AAGAAACCATGCAACGCCATGCGCTTCCCAATGAAAGGCCTCCCCAAATCATGACCGCGCCGATCGCCTCCGCTTCTCCCGATCAGGTTCCTGCGAACGAACAGGTCTGCCCGCCCTTGGCGCGCCGCGAACCTGTGACGGCGATCCATCACGGCATCACGCTCACGGACGATTACGCCTGGCTGCGCGCCGCGAACTGGCAGGAGGTCATGCGCAAGCCTGAGACGCTCGCGGCCGACATCCGCGCCTACCTCGAAGCCGAGAACGCCTACACAGATGTGAAGCTCATCGACACGAAAGCTCTGCAGGAAACGCTGTTCCTCGAGATGAAGGCGCGGCTCAAGGAAGACGATCGGCAAGTGCCGCAGCCGGATGGCCCGTACGAATACTTTCCGCGCTTCGTTAAAGGCGGCCAATATCCCGAGCTGTGCCGCATCCCGCGCGGCGGCTCGGCCGACGACGCCGAGGTGCTTCTCGACGGCAACGCCGAAGCCTCAGGCAAGAAGTATTGGGACCTCGGCGGCACGGCCCATTCCGAAGACCACCGCCTGCTCGCCTACTCCACCGACGACAAGGGCTCGGAGCTTTACACGGTCAGAATCCGCGACCTCGCGACCGGCAAGGATCTCGCCGACGAAATTCCCGACACGCGCGGCAGCCTGGAATGGTCGCGCGACGGCTCAACCCTGTTCTATATCAAGGTCGACGATCACCAGCGTCCGCTTTTCGTTTACAGCCACAAGCTCGGGACGCCCGTATCCGACGACAAGCTCGTCTATGCCGAACAGGACTCGGGCTTCTTCGTCGGCCTGTCCGCGACGCAGTCGGGCAAGTTCATCCTGATCGACATCCACGATCACGAGACGAGCGAAGTTCATCTGATCGACGCCGACAGTCCGGAAGACGCGCCCCGCCTCGTCGCCGCCCGCCGCGTCGGCCATCAATACAGCGTCGAGCATCACTGGTCGCTGCTGGTCATCACCACCAATTCCGCCGACGCAGAGGATTTCCGCATCGTCGTGACGCCGGTCCATGCGACCGACGAGGCGAACTGGCGCGAGATCGTTCCGCACAAACCCGGCCGCCTGATCCTCGACGTCGGCGTCTATGAGAATTTCATGACGCGCCTCGAACGCGAGAACAGCCTGCCGCGCATCGTCGTCACGCCGATCACCACGGGCATCGTCGTCGATCGCGACGTTCTCGATCTCACCAAGGAGCACACGATCGCCTTCGAGGAAGAAGCATACGCTCTTGGCCTCGCATCGGGCTACGAATTCGATACGAGCCGCATTCGCTTCACGTACTCATCGCTGACCACGCCCGCCGAAACCTACGACTACGACATGGCGACCCGCGAACGCGTTCTGCGCAAGCGCCAGGAAGTCCCGAGCGGCCACAACCCGGCCGACTACGTGACGCGACGGCTGCTCGCGCCCGCCGAGGACGGCGCGCTCGTTCCGGTCACGCTGCTCTACAAGAAGACAACACCGCTCGATGGCTCAGCACCGCTGTTTCTCTATGGGTACGGCGCGTACGGCATCTCGATGCCCGCATCGTTCTCGACCGCGCGGCTGTCGCTCGTCGACCGCGGCTTCATCTACGCGATCGCACACATCCGCGGCGGCAAGGACAAGGGTTTCCGCTGGTACACCGACGGCAAGATGAAGAAGAAGAAAAACACCTTCACCGACTTCATCGCAGCCGGCGAGTATCTCGTTGCACAGGGCCTCACCCAGCGCGGACGCATCGTCGCCAACGGCGGTTCGGCGGGCGGCATGCTGATGGGCGCGATCGCCAACATGGCGCCGGATCTCTTTCTCGGCGTCATTGCCGACGTGCCGTTCGTCGATGTGCTGAACACGATGCTCGACAAGGATCTGCCGCTGACGCCGCCGGAATGGCCGGAATGGGGAAATCCGCTGACCAGCAAGGACGACTTCGACTACATCCGAAGCTATTCGCCCTACGACAACGTCGAAGCAAAGCGCTATCCGCACATCCTGGCTTTGGCCGGCCTCACCGATCCGCGCGTCACCTATTGGGAACCGGCAAAGTGGATCGCGAAACTCCGTGCGCGGAACACCAGCGATAATCTCGTGTTGCTGAAGACCAACATGGGCGCAGGACACGGCGGCGCTTCCGGCCGCTTCGACGGCCTCAAAGACACCGCCCTGAATTTCGCGTTCGCACTGAAGGTCGCGGAGCTGGCGGAATAGCGGCGCGCGACGCCATCGTGCTTCGTCACGCCCCAAAAAGTTATGGCCGCGAAAGCGGCCATTCACATCGTCTGAAAATTTCTTCGAAACAAACCTCCAAAAACAAAAAGGCCCGCAAAAGCGGGCCTTTCGTTTCAAAGGAGCAGCGCTAGGCTGCGACCGTGCCGAAGGTAGGCGATTTCGTAGCCTCCTCGAGTGCCATGTCGGATTTGAGTGCGATACCAATATACCGGACTCGACCGGCCACCTTCTCCTTTTTCACGCCAAGCTCGGCGAATTCACGCGCGAAGCTCGGAAGTGCTGCGGGTTCCTTGTTCTTGGAGTCACACCAAGAGCAATAGTCCTCGTAAAGTTCAGTAGCCGTTACACTTGATCCGTCACGGACCTCGACATTCTCCTTGTAGAAACGTTCGGTGTTATTTTCAGGGGCGAGACGCGCAACCGGAGCTGCGACTCTCGCTTCGACAACCTTCTGCTCGACCTGATGCACTTCTGCGGGACGAGCTTCGATTGCTGGCACTTGGACAACTTCGCGTTCGAGAGGAATCTCGATCGAGCGGTTGTCGTTGGCGCCGGAACGCGGCTTGCTTGTCTCAACGGCGATCGGTGTAAGCACCGGAGCCGCCACCGCTGCCGCAGCGGTGATTTCCTCTGCCCTCGCCAGTTTCGGCGCGGCAGACTGACGGTCATAGAGCCGCCACTGACTGAATGCGACGTACATACCGAATCCAGAACCGATTTCGAGCAGCAGCGCCACGAACAACGTCAGGGCCATCTGCACATTCTCGATCTTGACGCTCGGGAAGAAGGCCGAGGCAAGCTCAGTCAGAACCTTGGCTTGCGGATCGGCTTCCGACAGCGCAGGCTTGCCTGCAGCCGCGTCGATCTTGGATCGGAGCTCGGAAATGCGAACGTCGGCGGTCTTCGCAGCGCTCGCCGAAGCAAGCTCAGCGTCAAGACCGGTCAGCTTCTGACAGAAGCCGCGCTCCGTCTTCGAATTGACGTCCTTGCAGCCGTTCGTCCACTTCCAGGCTCTCTGCATCTTGAGACCGTCGATCTCACTCTGCACCGCCTCATAGGGCCGATGCTGAGGAATCCAGCCAGCTTGCTCTTCGGCACGCTTCAGCTCGGTTCTCAGATCCTGATACGACTGAGCTTCCTGCGCGCGTTGCCCGGTCGAGTCGAAGCGGTTCAACGCTGCGTGTCCGAGCGCCGAGGTCATGGAATAGGTCGTCACGACCGTCCAGACCAGCGCCGACGCAGCCGCCTGCGACCAGATTCGATTTCGAACAGCGGCGAAGAAGAAGAATGGTATCAGTGCTTTTAAACAGTCGGCCGCAGCGGATGCTGCGCCATAAATCTGGCCGTCCAGCTCGGACCGTCCGAGACTGAAGCCAAAACGCCAGTTCATCGCGGCCGACACGGCTAATAGAACGCCGGCTGCTAGAACCCCCAACACGCCTAAAACGTGTCTCATTTCGTGTGCCCTCTCCTGTGAGGGCCGGTTTACGTGACGCGATACAGACCGGCCATTTCGGCTTGTGGCTGCGCACCTGAGGAGGGAGGCGGCGACCAATGCTCCGGAACGCACAACCGGCACGGCTGCGAACGATATCCTGTTTGACCGACTGTGAGCTCCACTGTCATCCCCATGACAGTGGCAGACGAGCAACTGGGATACTGCGCAACCACGCGAGCCAAGAGCTACCAATCTCCGCCGAGTTGAAGATGCCATACCGGTTCGCCGCTCGAATCCGGTGGATGACTTTTCCTCAAGGTCGACGCGAGGCTGGAAAACGTAAACGCGAATTAAACTCCCCTCGCCCCCAGCCGTAACTGAGTCGACCTGGGTTGTGAATCGTTTTGATAGGAGAATCAGAATTCTAGGTTTCGCCGCGCGCTGAGTTTTGAACCTCGCGCGCCTCTGTGCACAACAACTAGGCGCAGTTGATAACAGAGCGGTTTTCAAGAGGTTTTGCACCGCTTGTCCCAGCTTTGTCATACGAACAGGCTAGCCGCGCAGGCGATCGACGCGTTTGCGATGAGGCGAGCAAATCCGCAGCCCTGTGTCGATCATGTTACACGCGCGCGACACGAGTTACCTCTTACAACCGCCTGCGCTTTGGTGCATGCTCGGAGGTGGCGCGGATGTATGCGGCCGCGCGACCGCAGAACCTTCAGCTGGCATGTTCGAGGCAATGCGCAGCCGCTGAAAGGGACGAGGCTCGAACTCGCAAATCGCGATGTCGATCCTGCTTCTGCGCGTCGCCGAGTTGAGTGGAGTTTCGCCATGCAGCAGTTCGGTGGATGGCTGTTGTTGCTCTCAGGCGTCGTAGCGTTGGGCGGTTATCTGACATTGCCGCCGGCATCGGACGAGGTTGCCGCTCCCGCCGAAGTCTCACACGTCTCGGTCGTGCCCTATCATGCTCGCCGCCCCGGCGAGGCCGTCACGCGCACCTTCTCTCCTGTCTCCGCGACCTATCGCGAAGCCGTGCTTGCGAATGGGCAGCCGCTCCCGGCGCGCCAGCCGCAAACCGCGACATGGGCCGCGACCGTAATTTCCGAACCATCGCCCAGCGCGGTGCTCAGATCGGCGAAACCGGCCGACGCACGCACACGCTACGAGCTTGCGCGCGATGTGCAGAAGGCGCTCAAACGCGCCGGATGCTATTGGGGCGAAATCAACGGCCTCTGGAATCCTTCGACCAAACGCGCGATGTCGGCCTTCATGGATCGCGCCAACGCGACGCTGCCGATCAAGTCGCCGGACTACATTCTCCTGAGCCTCGTCGAGAACCGCCGGGAGATTTCCTGCGCGTCCGGCTGCCCGACGGGTCAGGCGATGGATCATTCGGGACGCTGTGTGCCGAACGCGGTCATGACGCAAGCTTCGAAACGGTCGAAGCGGCTCGAGACGCGCTACGCATCCGAAACTCGCGCGCCTGCTGACTCCGGTCGGATCGCCGCGACCAAGGCCGAACAACTGCCCTGGCTCGATCGTAACGGCCGCTCGATCGTTGCAGACACGACCGCACGCGCCGCGCCGCCACCCGGCATGATGTCCGTCGGCGGCCCCAGCGCCGGGCTCCAGCCTGCTCCCGCGTTGCCCCTCGCACAAAAGGTCGTCATCGAACATGACGACGATCGCATGGTGGCCGAAACCGCGAACGGCGCCGATCCGACAGCGAACCCCGATAAGCTTGCAGCCCTCGCGTCCGATGACGCGACAGCGCCCGAGTACACGCCCGTCGCGAAGCCTGCGAAATCCCGCCGTGCGCGCCACACGCGCGAATGGCGAGACGACCGTCCTCGCCGCTCCGCTTACGGAGGCCGCTCGCGGCGTGGCGATCCAAGGCCCGGAACAATCCGCTATAATGTGGCGCAAGTGCTCGGCGGCATCTACTGACGGCGAGCGAGCAAGCAGCTGACGATCAGAGCTTCGTCCCTTCGCGAACCCAGTTGAGATATTCGGCGTTTCCGCCGGAAACGGGCAGCACCAGCACCGCCGGGGTTTCGTAGGGATGATGCGCAAGAATGTGAGCGACGGCGCGCTCCGCGCCTTCTGCTCCGAGCTTGGCGATCAGCACGGCCTCGTTCGACGTCTCCGTCACGCCCTTCCAGACATAGACCGATGTCATGCCTGGAAGCACATTGACGCAGCCCGCGATCCCCTGCTCCACCATGGCCCTCCCGGCCTCAAGGGCCGCGTCACGATCCGGGTACGTCGCATAAATCATGACCACGGCTCCCGCTGGCGCGGCAACACCTGCTCCTTTATCAGCCACTAGGGGCTTGTCGTTTCCCGGCACTTGAGCGAGCCTCCCTGCCGCCATAGGCCCGCATCAGCCGCAAAGCCATTCATGTCCAAAGAGAAAAACAAGTTTGAACGCATCGCCTTCGTCGCGAGTGACGTGCCAGAGGCGATCGAGGCCCGCGAAGCGCTGATCAAACGCTACGGCAAGACCGATCCGGCGAACGCCGATGTCATCGTCGCCTTGGGCGGCGACGGCCTGATGTTGCAGACGTTGCACCGGTTTATCAATGACAAGATCCCGACCTACGGGATGAATCGCGGTTCCGTCGGCTTCCTGATGAACGACTACAGCGAGGACGATCTCCGTGAACGTCTCGCCGCCGCCGAGATCAGCCGCATCCATCCGCTGTCGATGATCTCGACCGATAGCACCGGCAAGGCCCAAAAGAGCCTCGCGATCAACGAGGTCTCACTGTTCCGGCAACGCTATCAGGCCGCCAAGCTGAAAGTCGCCATCGACGGCAAGGTTCGCCTTGAAGAGCTGATCTGCGACGGCATTCTCGTCGCGACGCCTGCCGGATCGACAGCCTACAATCTTTCGGTGCACGGGCCGATATTGCCGATCAAGGCCGCGCTCCTCGCCGTGACGCCGATCAGTCCGTTCCGCCCCCGGCGCTGGCGTGGCGCGCTCGTCTCCAACAAGGCGCACATCACGATATCGGTGCTGGAAGCGCAGAAGCGTCCGGTCAGCGCCGCCGCCGACCATTTCGAAACCCGCGATGTCGTGAAGGTCGAGATCGAACAGGCGCGCGCCATCGAACTCTACATGATGTTCGACCGCAACCACGGCCTCGAAGAGCGCCTGCTGGCGGAGCAGTTTAGTTATTGATCGACACTGCGATCCAGCCGCAAAACTGGGACGTGAGCTAAGGCCCGCTACCGTAGATGGCCGCCTCCGCGGCCATGACGGGAAGTTGCGCTGCTATCCCGCTCGCTTTTTGCCATCGTCAAAAGTCAGATAATTCGTCATGGCCGCGCAGGCGGCCATCCACGACCGGCCTGTGCGGAACGATCACGACCCCAAAAACCGACTGGCCTCCTCGGCCGGACGGGAGAACCCGAGGGCGGAGAAGGCCATGATTTGGTGAGTACGCTCTCGGCATCTCTGCCGCTGGCGGAGCGGTGCTGATCCCGCCGCAACGGATGATGCCCGGAGCACGCATTTCGTTAGAATGCCGCCGATCCCGTTAACAACCGGTTAAGATTTCCAGATCGAGGGGCCAAAAGCCGACGCGACTATGCCGTCCACTCGGTGATGAGGTTTTCGATGACCGGCCGCTCGCGCTCTTCCGGCTTCTCCATCGGCTGCCCGATATAGAGGAACCCGGCGATCCGCTCCGACTCCTTGAGACCAAGCGCCTCGCGCACCGTTTTGCTGTAGGCGATCCATTCCGTCAGCCACGTCGTTCCAAAGCCCAGCGCGTTCGCGGCGAGACACGTGTTGTAGCAGACAGCCGCCGCGGAAAGGATCTGCTCCCATTCCGGCGCGCCGGGCCGCGGCTTCAGCGACGAGACGACCGCCACGACCAGAGGCGCACGCAGGAATCGCTCTCGCTCCATGTCGAGCCGGACATGCGAAGGCGGCTGGCTTTCTTCCGCTTGGCAGGCCTTGGCGAAAACTTCCCCAACACTTTTTCGCGCGTCGCCTTCGAAAACGATAAACCGCCACGGTGCCAGCTTTTTATGGTCCGGAACGCGCGCCCCGACCGTCAGAATCTGCCGCAATTGCTCAGGCGTCGGTCCGGGCGCTGCGAGACGATCCGGCTTCACTGAACGCCTTGCCGCAAGAAATTCAAAAATCGGGGTATTCATGTCTTATTCCGTCTCGTTCTGGTTGCCGTCTCGCTATCGCAGGCCGCCGCCTGTTACAATTGGAATCAGGACGAAATCGGCGTGAGGGGACGATGCGCCTAAGGATTCTGCAATTCGCCGCAGTGGTGACAGCCGCGAGCGCTGCCGCGCTCTCGGGCGCGCGCGCCGACGATGCACCGACGGCCATGCTGATCGTCGACGGATCGGGGTCGATGTGGGGCCGCCTTGCACCCGACAACAAGCCGAAGATCGACGTCGTGCGCGAGAAGCTCGCGACAATTCTGCAGACGCCGTCGTCGACGCGTGTCGGGCTCGTATCGTTCGGCCATCGCCGCCGCGGCGATTGCAACGACGTCGAACTGATCGCCTCGCCCGACAGCGAACGCGCCGCGCTTCTCGGCCCCCTCGCGAAATTGAATCCAAGAGGCCCCGGTCCTGTCACCGCAGCTTTGGAAATTGCAGCCGACGCGATCGGCACGTCGCGACCGGCGCAAATCATCATCGTGGGCGACGGCGCCGACAACTGTCAGCAGGATAGCTGCGCCGCCGCGAACGATTTCGCGAAGTCGGCGCCGGGCGTCGCCGTTCAGGTCATCGGCATAGGCGTGCCCGCGACGGAACGGCCGCGCATCGCCTGCGTCGCCCAGGCGACGGGCGGACGTTACTACGATGTCACCGACGCTGCTGGATTGAACGCGGCGCTCGATGAAGCGACGCAACTCGCGATCCTTGCTCCCGGCGCACCGGCCGTGGCCGCGAAACCCGACGAACCGGCTGCTCCGCCACCGCCCGCAGGCGCGACGCTGCGCGCGTCGGCAAACCTTGCCGAAGGCAGCCCGCTCCTCACCGTGCCGATGCGCTGGAGCATCTTCAAGGCCGGCGAAAAGGATATCGCCGGGCGCTCGACCGGTCCCGACATCAGCGCCAAGCTCGCGGCCGGCAGCTACGATATCGAGGTCGAGCTTGGCTCCGTCGTCGCTCGGCGGCAGATCACCGTCACGGACGGCGCCGCGGAAAGCATCATTATTCCGATCGACGCCGCGCACCTCAAGGTCAACGCCATCGCCGCCAAAGGCAGCCCGCCATCTGAGACTGCGACGATGACGGTTGCGGCGGGAGACAAACCCGTAGGGCTCGCGCGCAACGGCGTGATCGATCTTTATCTGCCGCCTGCGGACTACACCGTGACCATCGCCGATGGCGTCGCGCATGCGAGCCGCACGATGTCGCTCAACGCCGGCGACGTCAAAACCGAAAACGTGACGCTCGGCACCGGCCGCGTCGAACTCTCCGCCACGACGGGTACGAACGGCGTCGTCCCCGATGACCTCATCTACACGATTTACGAGGACGATCCCGAAAGCCCGACCGGGCGGCGCGAAGTTGGCCGCTCGCACGCCAGCGAAGCGAGTTTCGTTCTGCCGTCCGGAACGTATTACGCCAGCGCGCGATCCGGCGCCGCCGATGTGCGCCAGCGCATTGCGATCGGAGCCGGCGAGACCGTGAAGCAAACGCTGACGCTCGCACTCGCGCCGCTGAAGCTTTCGACGGTCGTCGCAGGCTCACCCGCGACGGCAGCGCAAGGCATCGTCTATCGCATCGACAAGGCAGATGGCGACAAGGCGCGCATCGCCCGCGCCGTCGGGCCGGACGCAGCCTTCTCCTTGCCACCCGGCCGCTATAAAGTGACCGCTACGCTCGCCGCTTATCCGCTGTCGACGGCGCAGGACTTCACGCTCGAAGCCGGCAAGCCCGTCGAAGCGACACTCAGGATCGAGGGCGGCATGGTCAGCTTCCGGCCACCCGCGGACATCGCGACCAGCGACGTCTACTGGGAAGTGATGGACTCGAGCGGCGCGCCGGTATGGCGTAAGACGGGCCGCGATGCGAAGACGCTGCTCGCACCCGGCCGCTACAAAGTTCGGGTTGAATCGCAAAGCACACGCCGTGAAACCGACTTCGACGTTCGGGCCGGCGAAACGAAAGAAGTTGAGATCGGCCGAGGATGATGCAGGCTTCGAAACAATCGAACCTCCGCAGTGACGGTGCCCGTAAAACGGCATCACGATCGAGCATGCTGATGCGTGCGGCAGCCCGAACGCGATTGGCAATCCTGGCGCTCGCCGCGACGGTCCTGCTCTCGGTTCCGCAGCCGGCGCTCGCACTCGATCCCATCCCCGACGGACCGCCGAGCGGTCCGCTCAATCTGCATATCCCGCCGCACAAATCGGCGCCGAAATCACCCAACACGACGGTCATCGAACGCGAAGGAAAAACCGGATTGCCGTCGCTCAGGCTCGTCGCGCTGCTCACCGGCGACGGACAGCAGATCGATGAAGGCCTCGTCTGGAGAATTTTTCAAAGTACCGGCCCGACCGGCAAAGCGAAGCTCGTGCTGGAATCGCATGAGGCGACGCCGCTCGTGAAGCTTCAACCCGGAGACTACACCGTCAATGCCGCCTTCGGCCGGGCGAACCTGACGCGCAAGATCGCCGTTAAAACCGGCGGCCCACCGTATGAAGCCTTCGTTCTGAACGCAGGCGGACTGCGCCTCGGCGCGACCGTCGCGGGCGCGCCTGCGGCTCCCGGAGCCGTGACGTATTCAATTTATGCCGACGATCACGACCAGTTCGACAGCCGCTCCGTCGTCATCAGCGGCGCCAAGCCCAATCTCATCATACGGCTCAATTCCGGCATCTACCGCATCGTATCGCAGTACGGCGACGCCAACGCGAAAATCGAAGCCGACGTGACCGTCGAAGCGGGCAAGCTGACCGAAGCGAGCGTCACGCACACCGGCGGCAAGGCGACATTCAAGCTCGTCACGCGTTCCGGCGGCGAAGCCGTGCCCGACACGCGCTGGACGATCCAGACCGACGACGGCGAAATGGTGAAAGAAAGCGTCGGCGCTCTGCCGACGCACGTGCTGGCGCCCGGCAAATACATCGTCACGGCGTCATCGGGCGGCCATCTCTACAAGAACCGTTTCGAGATCGCGGACGGTGAAGTGAAAAACGTCGAAGTGCTGATGGCGGCGTCGGCCCTTGGCGCCCGCTCGGCCGGTGCGACCGATATCGCTCCGACAACCGGCGACAGCCTCGACGGCATCGGCAAGCCGTCGTTCGATTTCAAAACTCCGTAAGCACCCAGTCTGTCGGGCAGCCGTTTTCGCGCATCAGCTTTTCGACGCGGGCATGCTCTTCCGAATGGCCGCTGGCGTGAAAAGCCTCGCGCGCCAGATGCCAGTGCTCGCAGGCGCTCGTCATGTCGCCGGTGCTGCGCGCGGCATCCGCCAGATGCATCCGTGCGATGGCATGCGTCGACTCAGGACCATGAAGCGCGGCATATCCCGCAGCAGCCGTCAGCGCCGTCATGCGTGCTTTCTCATCACCGAGCTTCTGATAGGCAAGCGCCTGAGCAAGGTAGAGATCTGCGACCGCCACGTTGTTGTTCCCCGCCTTCGCTGCCTCGATCCGAGTTGCAATCGCGCCTGCGTCGTCGACCGGCATCGCATAGGCGTGCGCGACCGTATCGCGACGCCCCTTAGCCCGTTTGATCGCTATGCGCCGCAATAACAGAAGCACCAGCGTCAGCAGGACGGCTAACGGAATCGCAAAAATCACTTCGCCCGGCAGCGTCTCGAATATCCTCTGGATGGTCACTACACTGCTCTTTCAACGTGAACCGGAATTCCCGTGACCAAGCCGTTCGCCTGTTAGCGCATCGGCACCGAATACATCAGCCCGCCCTTAGTCCAAAGGTTGTTCAACCCGCGATCGAGCTTCAGCGCCGATCCCTGCCCGAGCGTGCGATCGAAAATTTCAGCGTAATTGCCGACCTGCCGGACGACCTGATAGGCCCAATCGCGCGCCAGCCCGAGCGGCGCGCCGATGTCCGCCTCGAGACCCAGGAATCGGCGAACGTCGTGCGATGGCGAAACTTTCATCATCTCGACGTTGCTGCTGTTGATGCCGAGTTCCTCGGCGGCAACGAGCGCCATGTACGTCCAGCGCACGACCGCAAACCAGGAATCGCGTCCGACTTTCACGGCCGGTCCCAGCGGCTCCTTGCTGATATATTCCGGAAGCAGCATTTGATCGGCGCCGTTGGCCAGCCGGCTGCGCTCGTAAGCGAGCAATGAAAGATCGCCGGTAAGAACCGTGCATCCGCCGCTGGAGTACGTCTTGACCAGCTCATCCCAACGATCCGATGTGATCAGCTGGTAGCGCATTCTCCTGGCACCGAAATAATCCGCGACCGCGCTGGCATCCGTCGATCCCGGCAGTACGCAGATCGATGCTCCGGAAAGTTCGAGCACGCTCGAAATCGAGTGGTTGCGCGGCACGATGAAACCTTGCCCATCGTAGTAGAGGGCCGCCACGAAGCGCGCGCCGAGCTCGGTATCGCGCGTAAGCGTCCACGACGTCGCCCCCATCAGCACGTCGATTTCATTGTCCCGGAGCGCGTTGAATTTGTCGCTGGGCATCAAGCTCAGAAACTTGACGGAGTCCTTGTTGCCTAAAACTGCGGCAGCGAGCGCTGAACAGAATTCAACATCAAAACCTTTCCAGGTCCCACTGCCACTGATTTCGCTGAAACCGGGAGCGCGTTCGCTGACGCCGCAGACGACGTGCCCGCGCTTGCGAATGGTGTCGATGAGGCTGGCTTCGCTCCAGGCCGGGCCGCAAAATCCACCAACCATCGATCCGATGGCCAGGATCAGCGCCGCACACCTCATTGCAATTTTCATATGCACTTTCCAGCGAACCCTTTACCGGGCATTCGATTGCTTTGTTGCCCGGCGAGGAACACGATCGCCCGTCATGGTCCGTTAATCGTCTCGATCGCAGGGGCCACACACATCCCGCGCCAGAGCTTAGCGGTCAAGGCCTTGACCGCGCACGAAACTTGCGCCACGAGGTCCGATCCTACGGCCGGAGACGCGAAGAAATGACGGATAAAGACGATCATTCAAAGCCTGCGACGCGTCCGGAAACAAAGGTCGTTCACCTCGGTCGCGAACCCTTTGAACAGCATGGCTTCGTCAACCCGCCGGTTTATCGCGGTTCAACGGTTCTCTACAAAACGCTCGACGCCATCAACTCGCGAAAGCAGCCCTACACCTACGGCCGCCGTGCGACGCCGACGACGCGCGCGTTGGAAGACGCAATCACCGATCTCGAAGGCGGCGCGGCAACGATCCTGACGTCATCGGGACTCGGCGCGGTATCGACGGCTCTGCTCGCATTCGTGACTGCCGGCGATCATATCCTTATCACCGACAGCGCTTATCAGCCCGGACGCGCGTTCGCGGACCGCATGCTCAAGCGGCTCGGCGTCGAGACGACATATTATGATCCGCACCTCGGCGCGGACATCGTGAAACTCTTCCGCCCGAATACGCGTCTCGTGCTCGTCGAGAGTCCGGGATCGCAGACGTTCGAAATGCAGGACATTCCAGCCATCGCGAACGCGGCGCACGCACGCGACATCTGGGTGCTGGCCGACAACACCTGGGCGACGCCGCTCTTCTGCAAACCGCTGGCGCTCGGAGCCGATGTCTCGATCCAAGCGGCGACGAAGTACACCGTCGGTCATGCCGACGCGATGCTCGGAGCGGTAACCGGCAACGCCCGCGCGGCGCGCTTGCTCGATCACGCCAAGGAAGCTCTCGGAACCTGCCCGGGCTCGGAAGAAACCTACCTCGGCCTGCGCGGGCTTCGGACGCTCTCCGTCCGTCTCCAACAACACCAGAAATCGGCGCTCGCCGTTGCCGAATGGCTGGCCGCGCGCCCCGAGGTCGATCGTGTTCTCTATCCGGCTTTGCCGAGCGATCCCGGACATGCGCTCTGGAAGCGCGACTACACCGGCGCGAGCGGATTGTTCGGCGCCGTTCTGAAGCCCGTTTCCGAAACCGCGCTGGCGGCATTTCTCGATGGATTGAAACTGTTCGGAATGGGCTACTCGTGGGGCGGCTACGAAAGCCTCGTCATCCCGTTCGACCCGACGAGCTACCGCACGGCGACGAAGTGGATTGGACCCGGCCCTGCGCTGCGCTTCCACATCGGCCTCGAAGCCGTCGAAGATTTGCTGCGCGATCTCGACGCCGGGTTCGAGCGGCTCAAAACCGCGTAACCCGGGCTCTGATCAGAACCCGAGCTTCATACGGATGATGTCGCCGACGCTATCGTTGTAGCGTTTGTAACCCGCGCTCGAGAAACTGTTGGTGACGCCCATCGGCGCGCCAAAACTGTCGCCACCCTTTTTCACGCGACCTTCTCCACGCAGCCGCACCTGCTTCAACATCGACGTGTCGATCTCTGCGAGGTGATCCTTACCGACGTCGATCTGTTTCCATTTGCCCGCCAGCGCAAGCGTGATGCGCTTCTGGTGACCGTAGTAGTCCTTGAAATACTGCGGCTGGCCGTCGTCGCCGACCCACACCGTGAAGTATCCGACGTGCACCGGAATTGGCGTCTCGAGGGTCACGTTGTTGTCCTTCGGACCCTTGCGGACGAGGCGTTTGACGTCAAAGGCCGCCGCACCGCGATCGATATCCAACAGATCCTGAGCGAAGACCTGCGGGTTGCGCACGCGCACGCAGCCATGACTGTAGAGGCGCACGCGCTCATTGAAGAGATGCCGCGACGGCGTATCGTGCAGGTAGACCGCGTGCTTGTTCGGAAACAGAAACTTGACGAGACCGAGCGCGTTGTCGTCGCCCGAGGGCTGGAAGATCGTGTACTCGCGCAAGTTGGCCTTGGCCCAGTTGACACGCGTGCTGTCGATCGTGCGCCCGTTACGCATGACGACGTAGCCCTGCTGTTCGACTGAGCGTCCCGACAGCAGCGCGGTCAATTTGATCGAGTCCGGCAAATTCCATTCCGGCCGGAGCACGATCGTCTTCATGCTCTTCGAAAAGATCGGCGTCTGTTTGTCGGCCGTCCCGACCACGACACGATCTTCGAATACCGGTGCACCGTCTTTCGTCAGGCGGATGGAGAACGCAGGAATGTTGACGAAGACGTTCGTCGCGCCGAGCTCTTGTGGCATCCAGCGCCATTCTTCCATGTTGGCGATGACCGCCGCGATCCTGTCGGCATTGTTTTCGGGACCGCCGCCCGCAAGCGCGGCGCGCGTCGCCGGACCGACAAACCCATCCGCGCGCAAGCCTGCGGAAGCTTGGAACGTCTTCACAGCCGCGACGAGCGCGGCATCGAACACCGTTTCTTCGCCTTGAGCCGACGCAACACCGAAGCGCTTCTTCAGTGTCGCGACTTCAGGACTCTTCGACTTGGACTGCAACGACGATCCGCGGCGCGCGATCTGGAGATCCTGCGGTTCGCCGGACTGCTTGCTGCGCAAGTCGGAGAGCAAAGCCTTCAACTTCAGAAACTGGTCTGCCGACGGTTGCCATTCGCGTAGCGTAATGTCGGGCTCCTGCGATTGCGAAATCTTTGCCAGGATGTCCTGCGCGCTCGAAAGCGAGGGTTGCCGATCGATGTAGGACGACAGTTGCACTTCCGGGTTCGGAATGCGTCCGCCTTGCGCCTGATGCGCATAACGGAGAACCGACGCCGTGATCTCGAGCTCCGCGTCGGCGGTCTCGTCGCTCGTCCAACGCCCTTCTGCTTTCGGCCGGCTGAGAGCCGCGAAGGGGAAATTGGCCGACCTCAGTCCCCATTCGTCGGCGCGGCGCATTTCGGCGATGGCAAGGTCCGCAGCGCGCGTCGTTCCGGTCTCGTCGACCCACAAGGGACGGCAGTCCCGCGCCGCATAGAAGGCGGTAACGGCGGGACGATCCTCGCTATCGAAGCCGTCGAGAGCCCCCAACGCTGTCCTCGCGCAAATGGCGGACTGGGCCATGCTCCGATCGTCCGCGAAGCTCCGCGACGCGGTTACCGGAAGTGAGACGGACAATACTGAAAGGAGCCAAAACATGGCTTTGAAGGTCGGACGCACCACGAAACCCACTCTCTTCAATCACGATGAAAATTGGCTCGTTCAATATAGGGCGTTTTTGCGTCACGACCACAACCGCGCCGTAAAAACGGCGCCGCTGCTTAACCCTTTATGACCGTGTCATGAGAATCGGCGAGTTGGCGATCCCGGCAGGGGTCGAACCTGCAACCTTCGGAGTCGAATTCCGACGCTCTATCCATTGAACTACGGGACCGCAGCGCGACGCGAGTCGCTAGGCGATTTCTTATCGGCTGGGACCAGAGTTGTCGACACCCCACACGCGCCCAGATGTCAGTCAGGGATCGGCGCCTGGTTAATACGAAAAATTTTTAACTCCGATATCGGAACTTCGGCGCGCCGCACAGAGTTGGGAACATTTGGGGAGTTGGTGTGCAAACTTCTACTCAGGGAATGCGAACCTGATGACCTACGTTGATCGTCAAATCGGAAATGCAAGCACTGTGCATATCCGAAATCACCTCGACGCCATATTCAGCGGTGCAGCCGCTGTCCGGAAATTTCTGGGAGAAGCGCATTCCGCGTGCTCTTCCCTTCTCGCCTTCATTTCACATGCGCACGGTCCGACCCATTCGGCGTCGGCGCTCGTCTACGGCGGCGTCGCAGCTGCCGGCACTGTGCTCTACGAAGCATGGGATGACGCCGCCGAAGAAGGCCGCCCAACCCGCGGCTTGATGTGCGAGCGCGGATGTCTCCGCCGTTTGTCGAAAAGATTGCATGTCAAAGCGACCGACGAACTCCGTCTGCATCAGGATGTTCTCGATCGGCGCTTCCGTTATCGGGCGCGGACGCTGAGATCGCTGCGAAGTGCCAACCGTTGAATTTTCCACGGTGACGATAGTCCAATAGAATTTCGAGCGCCGGTCTGACAGGTCGGCGCTTTTTTTGCGTCCGACCTTACGCGCCATACCCGCCGATCACCGGCAGGATCTCGCCCGTGATGTAACTCGAACAACAGGGCGCGGCCATGAACACGAAGGCGGGCGCGATTTCCTCGGGCTGAGCCGCTCGATGCATGGCCGAGGTCGTGCCAAATTTCGCGACATCTTCCGCTGGCCGGTCCGCTGGATTGAGCGGCGTCCAGACAGGTCCCGGCGCCACGGCATTGACCCGGATACCTTTGTCGATGAGTTGCGACGACAGCGACCGCGTAAACGCATGGATGCCGCCCTTGGTCATCGAATAGTCGAGCAGTTCCTTGCTGCCTTCGATACCCGTGACAGAGCCGGTCATCACGATCGATCCGCCCGGCTTGATGTGCGGGATAGCGGCGCGCGCCATGTAGAAATAGCCGTAGAGATTGGTCTTCAGCGTGCGATCGAAATGCTCGTCGGTGAGATCCATGATGTCGGACGTGTGTTCCTGAAAAGCAGCGTTATTGACGAGCACATCGAGCTTGCCGAAGTCCGCGACGGTTTTCTCGACCGCCGCCTTGCAGAAATCCGAATTCGAAACGTCGCCCTGGATCAAGATGCAGCGCGCGCCTTCCTTCTCGACCGCAGCCTTCGTGACCGCCGCATCGTCCTTCTCTTCCAGGAAGCAGATGCCAACGTCGGCGCCTTCCCGCGCGAAAAGCACGGCAACGGCGCGTCCAATCCCGGAGTCGCCGCCCGTAATCAGCGCGACCATATTTTTGAGCTTCTGCGAACCCTTGTAACCCGGTGCTTCGAACATAGGCTTCGGCTCGAGCAGTTCCTCGCTTCCGGATTTCCTCTGATGCTGCGCGGGAAACTTCGAAGGATATTCCCTCACGCCTGCCTGCATCGGCGCTTTCGCGCTCTCCGATTTCGACGACGATGACTTCTCGTCGACGACATCCACACCGGCCTGCACGCGCCGCCCCTCTTCGGCAGTTTCTTTCGCTTGTTTTGGTTTTGAAGCCATCGAAGGAAGTCCTCTTGAACAAACATCAGCGTGCGCGCCGAGAGGCGCGTGAAAGCATACGGAAGTCATTGATGAACTGTCCGCGCGCTGCACAGTTCCTGCGCTTTTTGAGGAACCGCCGGATCAGCAAGACGTTGGATCGCACACCATAAAGGCTGCGCGATCGGACGAATGCGGTGTTCGGCCAGAGGCTCAGTCCTTCGCACAAGGAGGTTGATCTAATGAACTTCAAAGCTCTTTTGACAGCAGCTGCCATTCCGGCTTTCGCGACGGTCGCATACGCGCAAACAACGACACCCGCTCCTTCGACCGCGCCGTCTGCAACTACGACCACGACACCGTCGGTAAGAGCAACGGGCGATGCGATGGCTCCGCAATGGTATTCCACGCAGCAGGGCGAATGGCGCACGAGCAAGCTGATCGGTTCGAAGGTGCAGAATAAAGCCGGCGAATCCATCGGCGACATCAACGAGATTATTCTCGCGAGCGATGGCTCCGCCGCGGCTGCCGTGATTGGCGTCGGCGGATTCCTCGGTATGGGCGAGCATCAGGTCGCCGTGCAGTTCAAGTCGCTGAAGATCGGCCGCGACACCAACGGCAACAGCGTCATCACGCTCGACACGACCAAAGACGCTTTGAAGAGCGCGCCGTCGTGGAGCAAGACCAATACCTGATTGATGGCATCTCGAACGTCTGTGCGCGGATTTCGTATCCGCGCACAGACAGCAGTCTCAAACGAACATAGATGGAGACAGTAATGAACCCTGAAATGACAATGCTCGAGACCAGCAAGGTGCCGGGAACATCCGTTTATGGCGCTTCGCGCGAGTCGATCGGCGAAGTCGACGATTTGATCGTCGACACGGTATCGGGCAAAGTACGTTATGCCGTCTTGAGCTTCGGCGGCTTCCTCGGACTCGGCAAGAGCAGCTACGTTATTCCCTGGACGTCGCTGAAGTGGGATCAGGAACTCAACGGCTACGTGACAGGCGTCACCGAGGAGCAGTTGAAATCCTCGCCCGATCTCGATCCAACGTCTTTGCGCAGTCGCGATTTCGAGCAGCGGTTGCACACCAACTACGGCGCGCCAAGCTACTGGGACCTCGAAACGCGTACCAACTGACTGACTGACTGACTGACGAAAAATACACGTCGATCGGGCATTCGCGAGCTTCAGCTTGCGGATGTCCTTTCCTTTTGCGACGTCGTCAAACCTTCGTCGGAGCCGACCCGAAACCATCGTGAACGGAATTTTCCGGATCGAGCATCATCAAGGCTCGATTGACTTCATCGAGCAGGTTTGGCTCCTCGCCGCCCATATTTTCATCGGTGGCGCGTTGAAGCGCGCGCGCGTCCAGTTCCCAGCGCTTCAGGATTTCGATCTTCTGATCCCACGACAGCCCGGGACACGCGACCACTTCGAGCGGAAAATCGAATACCGAAACCGGACTCGTGATCGCATCGGCGAGTTCCTGCTTCGTCAGAGTGACCGACTCCGTCTTCATCGCAATGATCCTGGCGAATAAATTTCACTCTCGTAAAACGCGTGCGAATAAACCGCGGTTCCGGCCAGCACCTCCGCCGCTCCGTGCGCGAGAGCGTCGAAAGACCTCGCCACTTCTCTGGAACAAAGACTTGCAAGGCCGGGTTTTCCGACCTGGACAGCAAGAAAAGGAGAAGATGAATGAATGTTCTGAAAATTGCAGCTTTAGCAGCTTCGTTGTCGGCTCTTGGCTGCGCTGGCGCGATGGCTCAAAGCAACGATACCGTTCAGCGGCCGCCGTCGATGGCGCCATCGGAGACTCCGTCAACGACAGCGCCTTCCAGCGAAGGCGTGAGCTCGGGTGAATCTGGCGTGACGTCTCCGGCCGGCATTCCGGCTGATCCGAACACCAATCAGAATGTGCAGCCAGGTCCGTCGACCGGCACGCCATCGGATCCAGCCGCTGGCTCGAACCCTGGCGCGCGCGTTTCGACTTCGCCGCCAGGCACCGGAACGTCCAGTCCGTAATTCGCGGAACACACGCCGCAAAAAGAAAGGATCCGAGCGAGCGCTCGGATCCTTTTTATTTCAGCCTGCTACACGACACGCTTTTAGTACGTGCATTGCTCATAACGCCGCCACCAATACGGGCTTCCGGTCGTGATCGCTCGCCGATACAGCCAGCCGCAATCGCTACCGTAATAACCGTCGTTGTAATAACCGTAGTCGTAGAAGTAGGGCGCTCCGATGAAGATGCGCCGGCCGCGATGATGCCGCCAACGACCGTGATTGCGCCCGCCCCAATTCCCGTGGCGCGCGAAGTCCCGGCCGCGCATACCGCGACCGTCACCGAAGTTGCGGCCGGGCGTAAACGATCGCCGGTTGAAGTTGCCGCCACGGAAACCGCCCGAACGCGGACCGCTGAATGCACGATTTCCGCTGAAACCGCGATTGCCGCTAAACCCGCGGTTTCCGGCAAAGCCACCGCCGCCGAAGCTGCGACCACCGCCACCGAAACTGCGGCCACCACCACCGCCGCCGCCAAACCCGCCGACGCTCGGACCGCCGCCACCGCCACCCTGAGGCCTTGCCTCGGCGACAGCGCCGCCCAGCGCCAGGAGCAGAACCGCTCCCGAGGCTATTACGAATTTTCTGATCATTGCTTTAGGCTCCTAGCTGGATTTCCGTCGTGCACGTATTCAACAAACCGAAAATATCAACGCTCAGTTCCTGCATTGCTGCTTCGCCCGAATGAGCGACGGAATTGGAACAGCGCGGATTAAGGCGCGTTGTAGTCTGGCGCTTTCATAAATCGATAACTCCTATGGCAGCCCAGGACTTTGAGCAAAGCCCCGCCGTCGGCCCCAGTAAACCACGTCTCTTCAAAGTTTTAGGGCCCGGCCTCATCACGGGCGCCTCGGACGACGATCCGAGCGGCATCGCGACGTATTCGCAGGCTGGAGCACTGTTCGGCTTCGGGCTGTTATGGACGATGGTCCTTGCCTATCCGTTGATGGCAGCCGTGCAGGAAATCAGCGCCCGCATCGGCAGAACCACTGGCAAGGGCCTCGCGGCCAATATCATTCCCAATTATCCGCCAGTCGTCGTGTTCGGTCTCGTCGGCCTTTTGTTTATGGCTAACATCATCAACATCGGCGCCAATCTCGGAGCGATGGGTGACGCCGTTGCGTTGCTCGCAGGCGGCCCGCGACTGATCTACGTCATAGCATTTGGCGTTCTTTGCACTCTGATGGAAGTCTTCATGAAGTACACGCGCTACGTCGCCGTACTGAAATGGCTGACGCTCGCGCTCTTCTCCTACATCGCAACAATGTTCGCGATCGACATCCCGTGGACCGGCGTCATCTCCGGCCTGCTGGTGCCGAAGCTCTCGACCGACGGCAACTACTGGCAAACCGTCGTCGCAATCCTCGGCACGACGATCAGCCCCTATCTGTTTTTCTGGCAGGCCTCGCAGGAGGTCGAAGACATTCATGAAATCCCCAAACGCGAACCGCTTCTGACGAGCCCTCGCCAGGCTCCGTCCGCCGAACATCGCATAAGGATCGATACCCTCGTTGGCATGGCGTTCTCGAACATCGTCGCGATCGCGATCATCGTTACCGTCGGAGCGACGCTTCACCCGGCCGGCATCACGGACATCGAAAGCTCTGCACAGGCGGCATCGGCATTGAAGCCGATCGGCGGCGCGTTCGCGTTCGACCTGTTCGCGCTCGGCATCATCGGAACTGGGATGCTTTCAATTCCCGTTCTCGCAGGCTCCGCCGCTTATGCGTTCGGCGAAGCGCTCAAGTGGAAAGTCGGACTGTCGTTGAAACCGACGGAAGGCAAAGCGTTCTACGGTATGATCGCTCTTGCAACGCTCGTCGGCATTGCGATCAACTTTTCGGGATTGAACCCTATCAAAGCGCTATACTACAGCGCCGTGATCAATGGTCTCGCGGCCGTCCCCATCATCGCGATCATGATGCTGATGGCTGGAAATAAGAACGTCATGGGTCAATTTACGGTTCACGGCTGGCTGAGCTACCTCGGCTGGGCGACCGCCGCCGTAATGGCGCTCGCGAGCGTCGCTATGTTTGTTGGAATGCTCTAACAAGCGACGCCGATCTCAGCCTTTGTCGCCATCGCCATCATCCGAAGTCAGCAGCCCGTAATCCTGCGATCTCAAAGGCTTCACGGCTCCTTCCAGCTGCTTGATGCGAAGGCCGACATTCAACAACTGACGTATCGCAGCCGCGCGGCTCGGCATGCGCTGTTGAAACCGCCAATTGTCGATGGCCGCCAATTCCTCGTCGCTCAGCATGAGCTGGATGCGCGTTTCGCGAGACAATCCGCCCATAGCCTCTTCCCTTCCCGCGCCTGCGACTAGCGTTACTTACTCATTCGACATCAAAACGGCATTTGTTGTAGAATGTTCCCTCATTGCATTAACCTCGGATTTGGTATTTCGCGGATGGTTTCCCCTACTGAGATGCAGTATGCCGTCGAGCTGAAGGTAGAGTCAGTGAGCAACATGTCCTCAGGGTTTAATGTGTTCGGACCGGAAGAACTCGACCGCGCCGAAAGTATCCTCAGCGAAGTCTGGAACTCGGTTCCGGGCGACGTTCGCAAAGGCCCCGGGGCTGACATCTTGCGCGAACGCATGGCCCGCCACGTTCTCGCAGCTCTCGCAAACAGCGGCGCCGACCGCGATGAACTCAAAGCCTCGGTGATGAGAGCTGGTGAGTCCGACTGGGCTCGCGCGTAGCCGAAATCGGGCGGGAACTTTCTTCCTCATTTTGTCGTTCTTAAACCAGACGCATGTACCAACGTGTGTCAGGCGCCGAAAGGTGCTGGGCCGTCCGGGAGCCTCCATGACTCCCCGGCGGCTTTTTTCTTTATGTTTGCGGCATCCGCTGGCGGCAGGCGCAAGCCGCAGCTAAGCTCTCGAAACTTTTCGCGGAGACTGAGGGATGGCGTCGAAGCAGCTTTCCGAATATCGCGCCAAACGCGATTTCACCAAGACAGCCGAACCCAGCGGCGCGAAATCGGTCCGCCCCGCCAAGCATCTCCGCTTCGTCATCCAGAAGCACGACGCAACCCGCTTGCACTATGACCTGCGGCTTGAACTCGATGGCGTGTTCAAATCCTGGGCCGTGACCAAGGGG
This sequence comes from Hyphomicrobium denitrificans ATCC 51888, assembly GCF_000143145.1. Classification (NCBI taxonomy): domain Bacteria; kingdom Pseudomonadati; phylum Pseudomonadota; class Alphaproteobacteria; order Hyphomicrobiales; family Hyphomicrobiaceae; genus Hyphomicrobium; species Hyphomicrobium denitrificans. The sequence goes on along the minus strand of NC_014313.1, from coordinate 1,120,976 downwards.
CCGTCACTCGATCCGAAAGTCAAACGCCTCGCCGTCGAGGTCGAGGATCATCCTCTCGATTACGGGGACTTCGAGGGGACGATCCCAAAAGGACAATACGGCGGCGGTACCGTCATGCTCTGGGATCGCGGCTTCTGGGCGCCGCTTGGCGACGAAACACCCGAGCAGCAATTGCGCAAGGGCGATCTGAAATTCGTGCTCGTCGGCGATAAGCTCGAAGGAAGCTGGGTTCTGGTCCGCATCAAGAACGACCGCGCCGGCAACAAGCGAACGAACTGGCTCCTGATCAAGCATCGAGATCAAATCGCGAAGCCCGGCGACGATGACAGCATTCTGGAAAAGGATCGCTCCGTTGCGTCCGGCCGGTCGATGACCGATATCGCTGCCGGGCGCGGCAAAGGCCCCGAGCCCTTCATCTCGAAACGCCGTCACGCCGCCAAGCCGGACGCCATTTGGAATTCGAACCGCGCCGACGGCCAAGCGAAGGAAGACGAGAAAAAACCGGTGCCGTTGCGCCGCGTTCTGGTCAAAAAAACAACGAAGGCCGACAATCGCCCGGCAAGCCAGCGCTCGGCAAAGAGTAATGACGGCGGCCCGAACACCGTCTGCGGAATCACGATCTCGAACCCCGATAAAAAGTTGTGGCCAGCGAATACCGGCGCCGCGGTTTCGAAGCTCGACCTCGCGCATTATCTCGAGGCGGTCGGACCTTGGATGCTCGAACACATCAAGGGCAGGCCGTGCTCCGTCATCCGCGCGCCCGACGGCATCGACGGGGAAACGTTCTTTCAGCGCCATGCGATGCGCGGCATGTCCTCCGAGATCGACCTCGTCCGCATTTCCGGCGATCGCGAACCCTATATCGAAGTCAACAGCGTCGAAGCGCTCGTGGCGCTCGGGCAGATTGCAGCGCTCGAATTCCATCCTTGGAATTGCGAACCACTCGAACCGGATGTGCCGGGCCGCCTGGTGTTCGATCTCGACCCGGCGCCGGACGTTCCTTTTGATCGTGTCGTCGATGCCGCCAACGAATTGCGCGAGCGCTTGCAGGCGATCGGCCTTGTGCCCTTTTGCAAGACGACCGGCGGCAAGGGTCTGCATGTCGTGACGCCGTTGAAGCCGCGCCGCGGTGACGGCATCGGCTGGAACGAAGCGAAGACGTTCGCCGGCGCGCTCTGCCAGCAGATGGCGGCCGACGATCCGAAGTCGTATCTGATCAAGATGACGAAGAAGCTGCGCACAGGCCGGATCTTCCTCGACTACTTGCGCAACGATCGGATGGCGACGGCGGTCGCGCCGTTGTCGCCGCGTGCGCGGCCGGGTGCGACTGTCTCCATGCCGCTCACCTGGAGCCAGGTTCGCAAAGGCTTAGATCCAGCGCGCTTCACCGTGCACACGGTTCCTGATCTGCTCGCCAAATCCAAAGCATGGAACGACTATTGCGACTCTTGCCGTCCGCTCGGAGCTGCGATCAAATCGCTGCTCGGCAAGTGAGCCGTCTGGTGGCGCGCGACAGGACGACCATCGGAGCACGAACGCGGGCTGCAACGACGAAACCGACCGCAGCGTCTCGCAACGGTACGCGAACGCCCAAAATGCCCGTCGCTGCCGTCAAAAGCACGCTTCCCGACTTCGTCGATCCCTGTCTTGCGACGCTCGTCGCGGCGCCGCCCGAAGGCGACGATTGGGTGCACGAGATCAAATTCGACGGCTATCGCATTCAGGCCCGCATCGACGGCGGCGACGTTCGGCTCATCACGCGCAGCGGACTGGATTGGACCGACCGTTTCGGTGCGCTTCCCGAATGGTTGCTCAAAGTCCATCGCGGCAAGGCGCTGATCGACGGCGAACTCGTCGTCGAAGACAGCTCCGGACATTCGAACTTCTCAGAACTCGCCTCAGCGCTGAAGAGCGGAGATTCGGGACGCTTCGCTTTTCAGTGTTTCGATCTTCTGCATCTCGACGGCTTCAATCTGATGCCCACTCCTCTGATCGAACGGAAAGATCTGCTTCGGCAAATGCTGATGCGCCGCCAAGTACCTGGCATTCGCTATAGCGAACATCTGACCGGCGACGCCGCGCGCATGCTGAGCGAAGCATGCCGTCTCGGCCTCGAAGGACTCGTCTCCAAACGCGCCAGCAGACCGTATCGCTCAGGCCGTCACGACGACTGGCTGAAGAGCAAGTGCATCGAAGTCGATGAATTCGTCGTCATCGGATACGTCGTCTCGAATGTCTCGGCGAATGCCGTCGGCGCACTGGTCGTCGGCTATTTCGACCGCAAGCGCCTGGTGTACGCCGGACGCGTCGGAACCGGCTTTTCCCAAAAGTCAGCCGCCGATCTGATGAAGGAACTGAAGCCGCTCGCAATTGCCACGCCGTCCTTTGCTTCCAGTTTGACCGGGCTTCAGCGGAAGGGCGTCGTCTGGGTCCAGCCCGTGCTCGTCGCGCAAATCGAATATCGCGCCTGGACCGGCGACAACCTGCTGCGCCACGCGGCTTTCAAAGGCTTGCGCGAGGACAAGCCCGCCGTCGATGTCCGCCGCCCTGTCGTCAAGTCTCCGAAAATCTGATCCGCCGCGCCTGCCTGATCATCCGCGCGCGCGAGTTTTGGATTTCGGTTTCGGCTTGCTGCGCTTTGCCGGCTCGCGTTTCTGCTGCGAAGCCGCTGTTTTAGCCGAAGGTCGCCCGCTCTTCGCCGGAGCCTTACCGGTCGAGCGGCGCAGCGCATCCATGAAGTCGATGACCGTGCCGCCGACCGGGCGCTCGTCTCCGCCGCCGACTTCCGTCGACTCTCCGCCCTCGACCTTCTCCTTGACGAGATTGCGAAGCGCCTCGGCATAATGGTTCTTGAAATCGCCGGGTTCGAATTTGCGCGTGCGTTCCTTAATGAGTTGCTTCGCCATTTCGATCAGCTCCGGCCGAAGCTTGCCGTTGCTGATTTCGGAAAAGACGTCGTCGGCATCGCGCACTTCGTTGGCGTACCGCAGCGTCTCGATCATCAAACCATCGCCGCTCGGCTTCATCGCGATCAGATTCTCGCGTCCGCGCATCGTCAGCTGTCCGACGCCGAATTTCTTCGACTCCTTCAGCGCATCGCGGATGATGCGATAGCCTTCCTCCGCGACGTCGCCGTCAGGAAGCACGTAATACGGATTATCGAAGTACAGCGGATCGATGGAGCACGCATCGACGAATTCCGTCAGCTCGATCGTGTGCCGCGTCGAGAGCTTGAGCTTGTCGAGCTCGTCCGGCTCGAACAGCACATAACTGCCGTCATCGAGCTCATAGCCTTGCACGATGTCGGATTGCGGCACGACCTTGCCGGTCTCTCCCGCCACCTTCTGATAGCGGATACGCTGTTTCGATTTACGATCGACCTGGTGCAGCGCGATCTTGTCCTCGGAAGAGGTCGCGCTGACGAGCCGGATCGGAATGGTGACAAGAGCCAGGCGGAGATGCCCCTTCCAGAACGACCGCGCGGTGGCCATGATTTACTCCCTGGGACGCAATACAATGGGAGGATTATAGCGCAGAAACGCGCGAAATCCCCCGTTTACGCCGAAGAACGCCGCGATGCGGGCAACAGTTCCGCTTAACGCTGTTCCGGTTGGTTATTTCGGCTCCGTGATCGCCACCCAGTGATAGCGGTTGGTCAGCGTACGCCGATGCTCCTCGGCCTCTTGCCTCGTTGCAAACGTCATCGCGTCATCCACGTCCGGGACGCCGCTGTTGCCCTTGCCCAGATAGATTTCCGTGCCGCCGGAATAAATGACATCGGGCTTACGTTCGACGAGCATCCACTTCATCGCCAGGCTCTATGATCGCTTCCGGCCCCCGCGCGACCATCGGCCGGGCCCGAACGGAAGTTGTAGCCGAACGGGCAGCCGGAGAAATTGACAATTCTGGCGTACTCCAGCTTTTTTTCACCTCCAGCCACGCCCGATGCCTGCCTCGACTGACGATGCCGGTGTCAGCCGACGGCACGAGCCGCGGGCCGGCGTTCGGACAGGTCGCCGGCGTCGAAGTTGACAAGATCTTCCGCCCCGCGCGGCGGCGAGAAATAGTAGCCTTGGAAGCTGCCGCAACCCATGCTCTGCAACAGCACGAACTGCTCGTACTTTTCGACACCTTCGGCGGTGACGCGCAGTCCGAGGCTCTGTCCGAGCTGAACGATGGCCTTCACGATCGACAAACTTTCGTGGTTCTCGTGCATGTCCTGAACGAACGAGCGATCGATTTTCAAGCGGTCGATCGGGAACGCCTTGAGATGCGTCAGCGACGCGTAGCCGGTCCCGAAATCGTCGAGCGCGACTTCGACGCCCAGCGCGTTGATGCGATGCATCGCATCCGCGATGTTCGTGACGCCGCCGCCGAGGAAGACCCGTTCGGTAACCTCGATGCAGAGCTTGCTCGCCGGCACATGATAACGCGCCAGCGTCGCCTGAAGCCGCGTCGCAAGACAGCCGATCGTGAAATCCGCCGACAGGACGTTGACGGCGATGCGCCCGAACTCCTTGCCTTGCGCCATCCATGTCGCCGCTTGCCGTATCGCCATCTCGATGACGTAGCTGCCGACGGAGGAAGCCAATCGCGGGTCGTCGAGCACTTCCTCGAAAAGCCCTGGCGTCAACAGGCCTTCCACCGGATGCTTCCAGCGCAGCAGGGCTTCGAACGATACCGGACGCTTGGGATCGGCAGCGATGATCGGCTGGAAGTGCAGGATGAACTGACCGGATTCGAGGCCGTGACGCGCTTCCTGTTGCAATTCCACGCGTCTGCGCAACGCGCGCCGCATGTCGGGAACGAAATGGACGACGCGATCGCGCCCATCGGATTTGGCGCGATACAGCGCAAGATCGGCGCTTTTCAGAAGCTCGCCTGCCGTCGTTGCGTCTTGCGGAAACTTGGTGACGCCGACGCTGATCGTGCAGATTCGGCGCGTGCCGCCGATCGCGAGCGGTTTTTCCAATGCTTCATGAATGACGTCGAAGGCTGCAGCGATTTCCTTGTCCTGCCCTCGTATCAGGACGGCAAACTCATCGCCGCCCAAGCGCGCGATCTTTCCGATCCCGCCCAACGCGTCCTTCATCCGCGCCGCCAATTGCTTCAGCATCTGATCGCCGACGTCGTGGCCGAGCGTGTCGTTCACCTCTTTCAGCCGATCGATATCGAGAAGCGCGACAGCAAACGACGCGCTGGTCAATTGCGCGAACTGTATTTCGTTGAACAGCAGTTCGTTGAACGACAGCCGGTTCGGCAGCGACGTCAGGACGTCGAGGTTCGCGAGCCGCCACAGCTCATCGCGGATCTTGTTCCGCTCCGAAACCTCCTCCGTCATCATCATCATGCCGCCGATGCTCTGATCGGGCAGATACCAGGGACGGACTTCCCAGCGAATGATGTTTTCGTGGCCGTCGGCCCTGATGAATTTCTCTTCCTCGCAGCGCTCCATTGCGCCTGCGAGGATGCGCTGATGCTTGCGCTTCCAATGCTCCGGAATTTCAGGGAACACGTCGTAGTGACAGCGTCCGGTGAGATCGGCGGTTCCAAGACTATAATCCGCGAGCCAGCGATCCGTGTAGGCGACGTAGCGCATGTCGCTGTCGAACATCGCAACCGCCGCTGGCGCATGCTTGACGAAGGCCTGCAGCCGGGAGTTTGCCTCCTTGAGCGCTTGCTGCGCGCGGCGCTTGTCGCTGACGTCGACACCTACTGTCGTCAACGATTGCAGGACGCCTTCTGCATCGCGCACTGGCACGACGATCGCGCTCATCCACACCAGCGATCCGTCCTTGGCCTGATCGCAGAACTCGCCGCTCCAGGACTTTCCCGCGCGGACCAGTGGCCACATCTCTGAGAGCGAGGCATTTTCGTCGTCGATCTGATGCCGTGGCAGCTTGCGCAGCTCTTCGAGCGTGTAGCCGATGCGCTCGAGATACCTCTCGTTCGCGTCAACGAGCTGGCCGGCCACGTTCCACTTCAGCACGTAAAAGAATTCTTCGATGGACGCGTCGTGGGGCTCCAAATGCCCGACGCGGAGCTGCCGGTTCGACGTAAAAACCGCGGCGCCCGCAATCGTGATCGCAAATGAGGAAAGAACTGCAGCCGTTGCAGCGGCCCAAATGGAGACGTCCGTTAACACGTAGACCAGCACGCCTTGCGCGACGCCGAATCCAGCAACCGCCCAAATGCGTGGGCTCATTACATATTTAGCGATATTCCAACTCGTCATGCTTATGCACGCTTCTTAATTCAATTTCGGAACCTCCACAGCGTAAGTCAAAATGCTAAACGGACGGCGAACAGACGCATCATTTCGCGCTTGCGAAGCGCTATTGCGTCGCACGATCAAAACATCGCCTTACGATTTGATATGGATCAGCGTTTTTGCGCACCGCACATTAAGTGGCCGTCGCGCGCCGTTCGTTTTACCGATGCGCCTGCTCAGCGACACCGTGGTAACGGCGGAACGCTTCGGAGGGCAGTTCCCCGAACATCATGTTGTAGTCGCGCGCGAAGCGGCCGAAATGCCAGAAGCCCCAGAGAGTCGCCGCCTCCGCGACCGAGCTTTCCGTCTTGATCGCGCGGCGCGCGCCGTTCATGCGAACGGCCCGCATATAAACTGATGGCTTCACGCCGAGCGTGTCCTGAAACGACTGCTGCAGCGCCCGCCGGCTGACACCCAATTCACGACAGAGATCGGCGATCCCTTTCAAATCCTGCGACCATTCCGAAATCAGGTCACGCGCATCGCGGACGATCAGCGCCCGCCTTGCCTGCGGAACGTCGAACCGGTCGCCATAGCCGTGCGCCAGACCGCTGACGATCGCTGCGATCAGATCGCGTGACATCGACGATAGCCGCACCCGGTCTCGAGCCGAAGCATCAGGCTCCGCCAGGATCTCGCAGACATCGAGAAAAATGGAGCGCATGCGATTGAGCGCGGCGATATCCGCGAACCGCAGATGCGGTATTGCGAGCGACGGCATGACGTCCTCGAGTTCGTCATGTGTCAGGGCGCTACGCAGATCGCTTTCGTCCAGCACGAATCCGACGATGTCCAATCCCCGCGGCGAGAAGAATTCGAATTGATCCTTGCCCGAGAACACGTGCAGTTGCTGGCCATTGCAAGACCGCCCGCAAAAGGTGGCGCTGCCATGCAGCGACAGCGGCGCGCCGACGGCGATCGTCCCCTCAGGAAGTGCACCCGTCTGCTGCAAGGAATTGCTGGTGACTTCGCGAAACAATTGAACGCAGTCAATTTGCGTTTCGAGAAACGAGCCATTGAAGCGCCCAGCTGAAATCTGTTCGTAGGTCTGGTTCCAGCCACGCAGCAGAGCCGCTTGCTCGTCGATGTCGGACGTGCTGGCCGCGTGGATAATGGCAGTCTCGCCCGCAGGCACGCTCATCGGAAGTTCGTGAGAGTCGGACCGCAATTCCATCCCGCACAACACCCTATCTCAAGTGCTTCCGATTGCCGTTCGCGCACTGGACTTAAGTCGGCGTGCACGCGTGCCGAAAATGGATAGACGGCATATTAGCGCAGTCCTACCGTCCTACGCTACTCGGAACCAATGCGTTCCGTCGCTCCTTTTGGGGCCAATGATGATGCCGGCAGTAATCGTCACTTGCAGCACTAGGCGTGCCCTTCGGTCCGGCTAGCCGGATGCGCCGCCACTCGGAAAAAATAATAACATTCAAGAGGATTGGGTATGGAGACGACGGGACAGGGTGGAGTCGAATACGACAAAGTCGGTAATGAATACTTCGAGAAAAGGCAGCTGAAGCGCGGCGCAGCCGGATGGCTGCTGCTCGTCGGCCTCGGCGTTGCTTACGTGATTTCAGGCGATTACGCGGGCTGGAACTTCGGCCTCGCGCAGGGCGGCTGGGGCGGTCTGTTCGTGGCGTCGCTGTTGATGGCGACGATGTACACGTGCATGTGCTTCGCGCTTGCCGAACTCGCGACCATCGCTCCAACAGCCGGCGGCGGCTACGGCTTCGCGCGTCGTGCGTTCGGTCCGTGGGGCGGCTTTCTTTGCGGCATCGCCATCCTGATCGAATATGCGATCGCCCCCGCTGCAATCGCAGTTTTCATTGGCGCTTACTGCAATTCGTTGTTCGGCATCGACGGCTGGGTCGTCTATCTGGCCTTTTATGCTGTATTTTTAGGCATCCACCTCTATGGCGCGGGCGAAGCCCTTCGTCTGATTTTCGCGATCACGGCGCTCGCCGTCGTGGCGCTGATCGTCTTCCTGGTCGCGATGATCCCGCACTTCAATGCCGACAACCTGTTCGACATTCCGGTGACCGACGCCGCCGGAGCAAGTCCGTTCCTGCCCTTCGGTTACATCGGCATCTGGGCAGCCATTCCCTACGCCATCTGGTTCTTCCTCGCGATCGAGGGCGTTCCGCTCGCGGCGGAAGAAACCAGCGATCCGAAACGCGATCTGCCGCGCGGCTTGATCGGCGGCATCCTCGTGCTGCTCGCGTCCTGTGCTCTCATCCTGCTGTTCGGACCCGGCGGAGCCGGCGCCGACGCTCTCAAAGCCTCGGGCAATCCGCTCGTCGAAGCGCTCGAGTCGGCGAAAGTCTACGGGGGGCCGACATGGGTCAGCCGCTTCGTCAACTTCGTCGGCCTTGCCGGTCTGATCGCGAGCTTCTTCTCGATCATCTTCGGCTACTCGCGTCTGGTGTTCGCGATGTCTCGCGCCGGTTACCTGCCGCGAGCCCTGTCGCTGACCAACAATCGCAAGACGCCGTACGTCGCGCTCATCGTTCCGGGCATCATCGGCTTCCTGCTGTCGCTCAGCGGCCAGGGCGATCTTCTGATCTTGATCGCCGTCTTCGGAGCGACCATTTCCTATGTGATGATGATGGCGGCGCACATCGCGCTGCGCGTGCGGGAGCCCGATCTCGAGCGTCCATATCGAACGCCGGGCGGCATCCTGACATCCGGCATCGCACTCGTACTCGCGTGCGTTGCGGTCGTCGCCGGCTTCCTCGTCGACCCGCGCGTCGTGATCGGTGCCGCCGTTGTCTATGCGGTATTCATCGCATACTTCGGACTTTATAGTCGCCACCATCTCGTGGCGGCGGCGCCAGGCGAAGAAGAAATTTTCTAAGCTCTCGAACCTCCAGCAACGGCGAGTGTCACATGAGCTACACCTATTCCATCGGAGGACACCGGTTCAGCTTCGAGAACCTCAAGGTCCTCATGGCGAAAGCCACGCCTGCGCGATCCGGCGATTATCTCGCCGGTGTCGCGGCGGGCGACGACGAGGAACGGGTTGCCGCCCAGATGGCGCTCGCCGATGTCCCGCTCAAGGAATTCCTCGTCGATCATCTCATTCCTTATGAGATCGACGAGGTCACGCGTCTGATCATCGACGATCATAATGCCAAGGCGTTCGCGCCCGTTTCGCATTTGACCGTCGGCGCATTTCGAGACTGGCTGCTTTCGGATGAGGCGACGGAACGGTCCCTCGCTATGCTCGCACCCGGACTGACCCCGGAAATGGTCGCGGCGGTTTCAAAAATCTGCCGCGTGCAGGACATGGTTCTGATCGCGCAGAAATGCCGTGTCGTGACCAAGTTCCGCAACACGATCGGGCTCAAAGGTCGACTTTCAACGCGCTTGCAGCCCAATCATCCGACCGACGATCCGACCGGCATCGCGGCGAGCATCGTCGATGGGCTGATGTACGGCAACGGCGACGCCGTGATCGGCATCAATCCCGCGACCGACAGCACCGCCGCCGTCACGACGCTGATCGAGATGCTGCACGAGATTATCCAGCGCTATAACATTCCGACGCAATCGTGCATCCTCACGCACGTCACGACCAGCATCGCCTGCATCAACAAGGGCGCGCCCGTCGACCTCGTGTTCCAGTCGATCGCAGGCTCGGAAGCAGCCAACGGCAGCTTCGGCATCAATCTCGCGATGCTGAAGGAAGGCTACGAAGCGGCGCAAAGCCTGCAGCGCGGCACGGTCGGCAACAACGCCATGTACTTCGAGACGGGTCAGGGCAGCGCGCTTTCCGCCAACGCCCACCACGGCGTCGATCAGCAGACGCTCGAAGCCCGCGCTTACGCCGTTGCCAGAAAATTCGAGCCGCTGCTCGTCAACACCGTCGTCGGCTTCATCGGCCCCGAATACCTTTACGACGGCCGCCAGATTATTCGCGCCGGACTGGAAGATCACTTCTGCGGAAAGCTCCTCGGCGTGCCGATGGGTTGCGACATCTGCTATACAAACCACGCCGAAGCCGACCAGAATGACATGGACACCTTGCTGACGCTGCTCGGCGTCGCCGGCATCACGTTCATCATGGGCATTCCGGGCTCCGACGACATCATGCTGAATTACCAGACGACGTCGTTTCATGACGCGCTCTATGCCCGCAAGGCGCTCGGATTGAAGCCCTCGCCGGAATTCGAAGACTGGCTCTTGAACGTCGGCATTTTCGAGGACGGCGATGCCATGAAACTCTCCGACACGTTGCCCAAACCGTTCCAGCGCGCACTTGCACATCTCCACTGAGGTCAAGCACGGCCATGTCGGATAAAAAGATGCCGGATGAAAAGAAGCCCGTCGTCGTCACCAATCCCTGGGACAAGCTCCGCCAATACACGCCCGCGCGCATCGCGCTCGGGCGCGCCGGCACGAGCCTGCCGACGAAGCCGCATCTGGAATTTCAACTTGCCCACGCCCGCGCACGCAACGCCGTCCACCACGAGCTCGACACCACGGCACTTCAGTCGGCGCTCAAGACGCGCGGTCACGACACGTGCCTCATGCACAGCGCCGCCGCCAACCGTCCGATGTACCTGCAGCGCCCGGACATGGGCCGCCGTCTGGATGAGGAGTCACGCGCCGCGCTGACCGACATGGCGCGCGCAGGCAGCGGTTACGACGTCGTCTTCGTGATCGGCGACGGCCTGTCGTCGTTTGCGATCGAAGAGAACGCCGCTCCGTTCCTCGACGTCATCCTGCCACCGCTCGTCAAGGAAGGCTGGCGCATCGCGCCGCTCGTCATCATCCGCGAAGCCCGCGTCGCCGTCGGCGATGAGATCGGGCAGCTGCTCGGCGCCAAGATGGTCGTTGTTCTGATCGGCGAGCGCCCCGGCCTCAGCTCTCCCGACAGCATGGGCATCTATATGACGTTGAACCCGCGCGTCGGGCTAACCGACGAAGCGCGCAACTGCATCTCCAACGTCCGGCGCGAAGGGCTGAACTACGAAGGCGCCGCCCACAAATTGTTCTACCTGATGACCGAAGCGCGCAAGCGCGGCCTCTCCGGCGTGCACCTGAAGGACGAAGCCGAGGCGCATCAAAGCGCAGTTTCAACGTCGAGCAAGAGCTTCCTGATCGAACCGGATTCATCACCGGGTAGCTGAGCGTGATCGCTTTTCCGCCAACACATCACGCAGCACGACCGCCTGATTGTGCTCGGTATCTTTTGCGCCGTAGAGCAGCGTGACCGGCTCTTTTTTCGCGCGGGCCCGCAATTCGTCCAGCTTATCGCCAAGCTCATGCAGTTCGGCCCGATACTTTTCTTGGAATCCAACCCACCGCGCCGGATCGTGGTTGAACCATTTGCGCAGCGCAGTCGACGGCGCGATGTCCTTCATCCAGAGATCGATCTGCGCGGCGTCCTTGCTGAGTCCGCGCGGCCAAACCCGATCCACCAGCACGCGATATCCGTCAGATTTCTGCGGCGGTTCGTAAATGCGCTTCAGCTGAACTTGCACCATGACGGCCTCTCGCGTTTTGGCTCGACGCTTACCTAAGCGCCAATTTCACGGCATCGCGAAGCTCCGGAACGACCTCGGCTTCGAACCACGGATTCTTGCGCATCCAGATCGTGCTGCGCCAGCTCGGATGCGGCAGCGGAAAGAACCGCGGCGCGTACATTGAAAAATCTCTGACCGTCGCCGTGACCGAAGATGCGCCGCGCAACCCGAGATAACGACGATGCGCATACTGCCCGACCAGCACCGTCAGCTGAACCTCGGGCAAATGCCTGAGCAATCGTTCGTGCCAATGGGGCGCGCATTCCGGCCTCGGCGGATTGTCGCCGCCTGATTTGCCGACGCCCGGATAGCAGAACCCCATCGGCAGCAAGGCAATCTTCGCAGCATCGAAAAACGTATCGCGGTCGAGCCCCAGCCACTCGCGCAGCCGGTCGCCGCTGGCGTCATTCCACGGCACACCCGTCAGATGCACTTTCCGCCCCGGCGCCTGACCGACGATCAACAGCCGCGCGCCGCTTCCGAGCTGCACGACCGGACGCGGACCGAGAGGCAACTCCGCCGCGCAGATCCGGCAGGCGCTGACATCGCGCAACGCTTTCGCCAGGGATGCGGAATTTTTTTGCATCGAAACCGGAATTCAAACGCTCGCCGTCAGGCGATCAATCCATTTGCGCCCAAAATCGCAAGCGGACGAGACTAGTTTACGCAACCCGGCGCGACACTTCGAGCCTGGCGGTGCTCCGATGGCGAATTTCCGTCCAGAGCCGCCTTGATCTATGATGGCCCGACAATGCTCCGTTGACAGTACGTTCGCATGAAATTATCTGCCGCAGACGCAGGGGCGGCGCATTCGTGTATATCATCACGATCACGACCAGCATTCGAGCCAGCATTCGAGAAAGCCGACTGAGGACTGCCGATGACCGCGCGCATTTTCAAGCCAGCCAGATCCGCGATGCAGTCTGGCGAAGCTCGCACCAAAGAGTGGGTTCTGGAGTTCGCCCCGGCGACGCCGCGTGCGGCCGACCCGCTCATGGGATGGACGAGCACCCGCGATACGCAAACGCAGGTGCGGCTCGAGTTCGAAACCAAGGAAGAGGCGATCGCCTACGCCGTGCGCGAAGGCCTGAGTTACTCGCTCGCCGAGCCGAAGCCGCGGAAGCCGATCCGCAAATCCTACGCCGACAACTTCCGCTTCGGACGCGCCACGAACTGGACGCACTGAGCACCCTGCCGTCGCACAGTCCTACGCGTTGATCGGCGACTTTGATCCGCGCATCCCGCGCGGCCGAAAACCGGCCGCGCAACGACGCGGCTCGTAATCACCCGAACAACGCCACCGCTTTCACCAGCGTATTCCAGACGCCCCACAGGAACGGTATTCCAACGGCGAGCCACGCGAGTAAGACCGCAGGGCTGAAGCCGCCGAAGCCGATGCCATGCGAGCCATCCGGCAACGTCGCCGTCGAAGCTTTCGTCTTGAGCGCCGCAAGCTGCTCATCCGTCATCATGTATTTATGATCGACCGGTCGTACGAGCGCGTTGGCGATGAGGCCGATGAGCAGGAAGCCGGTCAGGATATAGAGCGTATAGTCGTAGACGGCGGCGCGCGGCACGCCGGCCGCGATTTCCGCGTCGCGAATGTATCCGATGACCAGCGGCCCCAGAATGCCGGCCGCCGACCACGCCGTCAGGATGCGGCCGTGAATCGCGCCGACGAACTGCGTGCCGAAGATATCGGCGAGATACGCCGGAAGAGTCGCAAAGCCACCGCCGTACATGCTGATGATGATGCACAGCGTACCGACGAACAGCGCCACCGATCCCATGTGCGCCAGCGTCGGCGCCAGTACGTAGAGGATCATGCCCAGAATGAAGAAGGAGAAATAGGTCACCTTGCGCCCGAGGATATCGGACAGCGACGCCCAGGCGAAACGACCGCCGCTATTGAATAGCGACAGGAGGCTGACGAACCCGCCTGCGATACCGGCAATCACAGCATGCTGCGAGGCGTCGAGGTCGCCGAATTTCAAGTCAGGGCGGCCGATCAGCGATCCGCCGAAGATTTCCTGCAGCATCGGCGACGCCATCGACAGCACGCCGATACCGGCCGACACGTTCATCCACAACGCGACCCAGATCAGCCAGAATTGCGGAGTCTTGTGCGCATCGTTGAGATGCACGTGGCCGGTCGTGATGAGCGCGTGCGTTCGCTCCTTGGATTGTGTCCATCCGTCGGGCTTCCAGCCGTCGGGCGGCACGCGGTACCCGAAGGCGCCGCACAGCATGAACACCAGATAGATGCAGCCCATCACGGCCATCGCCTGCGCGACGCCGGACGATTGATCGTCCTTGAAATGGTTCATCAGCAGGATGGCCAGCGGCGAACCGATCATCGCGCCGCCGCCAAAACCCATGATCGCCATGCCGGTGGCCATGCCGCGCCGGTCCGGAAACCATTTGATCAGCGTCGAGACCGGCGAGATGTAGCCGAGCCCAAGTCCGATGCCACCGATTACGCCGAGGCCAAGCCAGAACAGCCAGAGCTGATGAATATAGACGGCGAGCGCCGCGAGCAGGAAGCCGCCGCCCCAGCAGAGCGCCGCAGACACGCCCGCCCGGCGCGGGCCAGCCCGCTCGAGCCAGCCTCCAAACGCCGCGGCCGACAGCCCGAGGAAAACGATCCCGAGTTCGAAGGTCACGAGCAGGCTGCTGACGCGCCAGTCACACGTCGTCGTGAACAGTTCCTGCATCAGCGACATGTCGGGACACGCCACCGGCTTCGAAATGCCGAGAGCCTGCGACAGGGGCAGCCAGAAGACGCTGAGCCCATAGCTCATGCCGATGCAGAGGTGGATCGCAAGGGCGGCGGGGGGCACGAGCCACCGGTTGAAGCCCGCCCGCGCAACGATGCGGCCGCGGTCCAAAAGCCCCGGTGCCTGATCGGACGCCATCGCCGTCATGTTCCCCTCCCCACGATGAATCTGTTCTTTTTCGTTTTTTGCCGGTGTTGTCGCACGGGATCTGCGACACAATCAACAGCGTTGCCGGGCTTGCCGTTCCGAACGATTGATGCCGGCGATGACTTGCGCTCGGGAGCGGCGGCCATTATCGGTTTTTCGCGGCGCTGACGGAGCGTCGTGCCGCCGGTTCGGCTGATAAGGGCGAACTTGTGGCACCGCAGCAATGCGGGATCCCGTAGCTCAGTTGGATAGAGCATCTGCCTTCTAAGCAGAGGGTCGCAGGTTCGAATCCTGCCGGGATCGCCAGCTGCACGCTGGTTCGAGTGTCCGATGAGGTTTTGCTACCCCAGCCCGAGGAACCGCTTGATGCGGTGGCGCGGCGAAACATCGACTCGTCGCAGCTTTGCGCCAAGGCCAGGAACGTGCTGCTCGCGATCACGCGCGACCGCCTGCATATAAATGTCAGCGAAGAATGCCCGCTCCTTGCGCTTCGCAAGATCGATCCTGCCGAGCATTGAGGGCTGATAGGAATTGTCTGTGAAGATCGGCGGGATCTGATCCGTCGCGATCAGAAACATCAGCTTCGTTCGAACGCATTTCTGGCAACGCCCGCAGTTGACGGGCCGCGACTTGCTATCGGTACAAAATGAAATCGCATCGCACGCCATCTTGTTTGCAGCGATGGCCTCGATCTTTTCCGTTCTCGAAAAGTCGCTCGTGACCGTTTTGAGCGACCAGTCGGAACCAGCGAAATACCTGTTCGTGACGTGGTTCGTGCCCCACGGCCACGACATCATGTCTTGCTCCCAGGTGTAGTCGGCCGCGATCTGTACCGTTCCGAAAACATCGGAGAGCAAGCTCGCGCAGCCGGCGAGCGTGAAGCCATGCAAGATGGTTGCTTTGCCGTATTGCGCGACGTCGCTCTTGATCGTCACACGCTCGATTCCAAAATGCTTCAGAAGCGGCTCGGTCTTTCTGACGAGCGCAAGAAAATTGCGGTCATTGTCCGGCTTGTAATCCATTCCGTGGATCGTCAAAGCGCGCGACGGCAGATCGTCTTTTGGCGATGCCATCAAATGGAACGTTGAATCGACGCCGCCCGAATAAAACGCGAGCACACTGCGCTTGCCGCGCTGCGGCGCTACGACCTTCGATGCGTGGATTTTGACGGGCTGCAATACGCCCGGGCTCCACATGGACCAGACGCGGGCGAGCTTTTCTCCATTGGCGATAACGACAGGATCGACCGGGCCATCGATCTCGATATCGCGCCCCGTCAGCATCGCGGTCGGCAGCGTATGCCAGACCGCGAAACTGTGATCGGAAAGCTGCGGCAGTTCCAACCCTTCGACTTGGTAGCTTATCGTCCGGCCGCTGTCCGACAGCCTGACCTGGTTCCCGTCCTGCTCGACCTTCCACATTGCAATCGCCTTTTCCCGTCAATTCCAATCACGACTGCACAAATGGCAGAAGAGCGTCAGGACAATCGGGCTTCTTTCGCCAATGCTCAAGCGCCGTACTGACGGATATTCATAAATGGCAGTTCAGGTCTGGCGCGCCACCAGCAATCGGTGTGCCGCAATGGAACGCGCACCGCTTGCAAACCCGGCGCGACCGGCTGCTGTATCGTCTTAGATATGTCGCTGCCGGGACACGTTACGCGCGCGCGCGTTCAACCGCGATCTGCGCGACCACGTCATCGAAGCACTCCGCAACGGCTTTCTGGGCGTTCGCGACATAGCTTCGGCAACGAGCTTGGTCCGCGTCGCTCCACGTTGCGGCGGCGAACAAACTATCGAGGCGCGTCGTCGACTTCAAAGTTTCCAGGTCGATGAGCTTGTGCGAGAGCTGCGCGTCATCCAGCAAGCTTTCCACTTTGTGCGTGATCGATCGCACCGCCAGAAAAGGGACGCCTAATCTCATGGCGAGACACGCACCGTGGAATCGTCCGGAAACGATGAATTTCGTACCGCCTGCAATAGCGCGAAGAAAAGCGTCCGCTGACCCGACGGAGCATCCGAAACGATCGGCCGTGAAATTTCCAGGCAGCACATTTCCAATTTTGTGCCGCACCTCGTATTTCACGATCCGCATAAAAGCTTTTTTGCTCGAAAAGATCGGCACCTGCGGACGTGTTCTCATCGGCAGAAACGCGGCGTGCGTGCGGCGCGCGAATGCATGAAGCAGCTTATTGACCGAGCCGAGCGTCGAATCCGTGACGATGACTTTCTCGCCCGCGTGCCACTTGATATCTTTTGGCGTTTCGATTGCGAGCGTGACATCGGGACAAAGCTTCGCCGTCGCGCCGTATGACTTCGCCCTCTCGAGACTTCTCGGTTCTCGGCAGAACACGCCGGTCAGAGCGGGAAAGCCTTGAATGACCTCCTCGTCACATTCGTCGATGACGGTATTCACGAGAAAACAGGGAATGCCAATGTCTCGTGCGCGCCGGGCGAATTGGGATATCAAAAGCGCCTTTGGACTTCGAACGTGCAGCGCGCCCTCACCGTTGATGACGACCCCGTCGAATGTACGAAGACGCGCAACGTCGAATTCGGAGCGAACCGGCCCTGCAATGGCGGCATCGGCACCCCGATTAGCCAACTCGCGCACAATGGCTTCCATAACCAGCGTGCTGCCATGGTGACCGACCGCACGCGTGTCGCCCATCACTAAAATCTTAGGACGCCGGCCGCCCACAAAAGATGTTGTTTCTGTAAGCATATCTGGTTGGCAACCCGGCAGCAGCGATAAAGCGTCCGTGCCCGTTCTACGTGACGGGGTGCACCTTGCCAACCACGACGACGCAATCGCCAACAGCGAATTGCCAGATTACATAGGCCGCACCACTATTTGCGTGCCTGAGTACGCAAGCACTCGACGAAGCACACAAAAATCCGGTGCTGAAAAACTGGTCTACTCTTTGCGAAGCGAGAAGATGTAACCGGCCAGATCGCGGATCTCCAATCGCGTGAGACTGAGATTGGGCATCGGCGGATGCGGCTCGGTCAGCCATGTCGTCAGATGATCGAGCGTCTGGTTCGGGCGATTGGCGACGCCTGAAAAGCTGGGCACGTCAGCCTGAACGGGTCGATCCGATGCTTGCCCAATCAAGTGACAACTCGTGCACAGCGTTTTCGCCAGCCGCGCGCCGTTCTCGATATCGGGCTTTGAGGATTCGAGTCGTCCCGGCTCTTCCCGGATGACCGGACCTTGCGGTTCCACTTGCGCGACAGCCGCTGACGAATGCGCCGCGAACGCCAATCCGGCGGCAAACAGGCAAGCAACTGTTCGCGTTGCAATTAGAAATGCGCCCGCCATATTTCCCTCCCGCTGCTGTTCAAGATCAAAACGCTTCTAGGGTGCGCGCGATATGCTGGAATTGATCGAGCGCAAACGCTTTCGAGGGAGACGACATGGGATTCAATCTTCGCGCCGATCGGGTGGCGCTGGTCGCGAGCCTGTTGTTCTGGCTCGGCGGTGGCACGGCCGTTGCTGCGCCCGACACACCGCAAATCGACGGCGCGGCAATCCTCGAAAAGAATTGTTCCCGCTGCCATGCAATCGGCATGACGGGCGACAGTACGCACAAGGAAGCGCCGCCGTTCCGCGAGATCGTCATGCGCTACCCGCCCGAGAACCTCGAAGAGTCCCTCGCCGAGGGCATTGTCTCCGGCCACGCGGATATGCCGGAATTCACATTCTCATCGGAAGAGGTCAGCGCGATCGTCGGCTATTTGAACGATCTCAAAGCTCAGGTCACCGGCAAGTGAGGGGCGACCGCGAGAGCGCCTGAAGCGCGCACTCAATTGAGCGAAAGACTTGGTCGGGGCGACATGATTCGAACACGCGACCCTCTGCTCCCAAAGCAGATGCTCTACCAGGCTGAGCTACGCCCCGACAAAAGACGGGGCTTAGTAGCATGTTCGCCCGCGCGAACAAATGGACATTTGCAGAACGAATAGCCGCGCCCCGGCGGGTGATCGACGCTCCGGCCGGGTCGCAAGCGGTCTCAAGCAGTCGCAGGCGGCCGCGCCGGCCGGAAGTGTCGATCCCGTGCCACGCCCGTCCGGCTGATTGGCATCAGTGGCGACAGTTGCCTTTGCCAAAGCCCCCCTGAAATAGTAGCGAATTGGTGAAGCTCGGCCGCCCCGTCTGGCGGTCCCGTATTGTTCTGTTCCTGTTGGCGTTGCTCGCGAGTGCGTATCGTGAATCTCGTGCGTTCCGTTTTGCCGAATGCGTATGCCGCCAAGGCACGAGGTATCGTGCTCAGCGCAATCGCCCTCAGTGCGTTTTACGTTTATTACCTCGCCGTCGACGCGGACGACGCCATCCCACCGGCCGCAGCCGAAGCGATGCCAATGCCCCCTGTCGTTCGGGCATCTTCGATCACATCTCCGATTTATATCATCCCCGACGCTTCGGCGCAGGAAACGCCACGACCGGCAGCGCCGCCGCGCGCCGAGCTCGCACGCGACTTGCAGGTCGCTCTGGCGAAGGCGCACTGTTACGACGGCCCAGTTTCGGGACGGTGGAGTGCCGCCTCGCAGACGGGCATGAGCGCATTCCTAAGCGTCGCGAATGCTCACATGTCCGTCGACGATCCTGATGAAGCGCTTTTGGCGCTCGTCTCGTCAAATACGGACGTAACGTGCTCGACTCTCCCGACGCGCGTCGCCGATGCGAGCAATATGCATGCGGTCGCGACCTATGATCGAAGCGCCCTGCAAACGAAAGTCGCGATTGCGACTGACGCGCCCGTCGCTTCACCGGCAGGCTCTGTCTCTACAGTTGCGGGCGACGAGCGATCGATGCTGGATCATCCTTGGGCGCAGCCGGAAATGCTCGTGCCCGCCGCTGGGATGACGCCGCCTGCGCCCGCCGTGAGCCCCATCTCGACGAGTAGCACTCGCCCGGCAGGTCGCGAGGCAATCCAGAGCGTAGAAGATCCGAAGCCCGGCATCGCCGCCGAGCCTCCTCCGCCAGTCGCGACCGTGACGAAGGTCAGCACCGCCGCGAGCGAGCAATCCGGATTGCGCTTTGAGGGCGGCAGCGTCATCGCGGACGAAAAGCCGGAACTCACGCCCGTACCGCGTGCGGCCCTGAGCCAGCCCGCGGCCGTCAACGACGCGACGGAGTCAAGTCCGCCGGCAAAAGTCGTCACCCAGCGCAAGAAGACTACGAAGCGCCGGGCTCCACGGCCCGATGACTCGGGCTTCGGCGTAAGCTTGGATTCAATTCAGCGATCGCTGACGTCACTGTTTAACTGATGCGACCGAAACACCTCACATCCGCAAACCGAAGGCTAACGCTTTGCGCCTTTGAATAGCGGATAGATCACCTTGTCGCCCGCCTTGATGCCAAGTCGCGCGGCCGTCCCAGCCTGCAACTCAAGCACGGCCGCCACAGCAACCCTCGACGAGATGACCCGATCTGAAAGCGGCTCGGCGCGTTCCTCGATGCGCGCAATAGTGCCGTTCGCGCGGATGAACACCATGTCGAGCGAGATGTAGGTGTTGTGCATCCACATCGAGATTTCGCGCTCGACGCCATACGGGAACAGCATGCCTTCGCTCTCGCCGATGCTGGTGCGATACATCAGACCGAGACGCTTTTCCTGCTCGCTGGAGGCGACCTCGATATCGAAGGCGTGGCCTTGTCCGCCCGCCGCCGGCTCGATCGTCAGCTTGTCCCGCCGCATCTTGGCGTAGGCCGGCGTGACGAACTCGAGAAGCCCCGCTTCCCGGAGCGCAGGAAGGCTCGCTCCCGCAAAAGCGAAAAGGGCCACGCAGATGGCGGCCCTTTTCGTAAAACTCGCTGACACGATCGTCATGAATCCCGCGTTTAATTCCGCGACGGCAGTCCTGTCGACACGCCATCCGGGCGAAGCTCAGCAGCCATGCAGCCCTTCGAACCGTAGCCCCAGCGGACCTGAACGATCTGACCGGGACGAAGCTCGGTAAAGCCGAAGCGCCGCAACGTCTCCATATGGCAGAAGATATCAGGCGTGCCCTCGCCGCGTGTCAAGAAGCCGAAGCCCCGGACGCGATTGAACCACTTCACGTAAGCCCGTTCCCAATCGCTTTCAGGCTGCACGATGACGTGCGTGCGCTGCGGGAGCTGAGAGGGGTGGATGGCCGTGCTTTCATCCATGCTGAGAATGCGGAAAGCCTGCATTCCCTTGGAGCGGCGCAGAACTTCGCAGTGAACGCGTGCGCCTTCATATGCGGTCTGGAAACCGCCAGCGCGCAGGCACGTCACGTGCAGAAGAATATCAGGCAGTCCGTTGTCCGGGACGATGAAACCGAATCCCTTGGAAGCGTCGAACCATTTTATCATTCCAGCGACCTCGAAAACCTCGATCGCCGCGTCGTCCATCACTTCCGGTCCGGCCGAAACCGGTTGTAGATCATCCAGAAGACCGGGACGCTTTGTATCCCCCATCACTTGATACCCCGCATACTGTGCGTCAAACGATTATGACAGCTCGCGTCCGAAGCTTCGGTGATCGGTTCTGGAAGAGCCCTCTTCAGAATCGAACACCACCGCATCATCGCGAAGCGGCACGAAACATAACACCGGCTCTGCGCAGGGCCAGCGGCATTTTTTTGGCCCGCCTCTTGACGCTTGTTTCCCCTGATTCAATCCACATTCGATGACGCACCTTAAGCGTATGATCGGACAGCGATAAAATCGAATTTCGATTCATCCCCAGTTTCGCACGGGCACATGTTTGCGCTGCAAAGCCATCCACACCACCACATTCGTCAAGTGTGCACGAATTGCGTTTTCACTGATTCGATTTTTACGCACGAATAGCGATGCTTTTGAACGCTCGCTCGCGATGCGCTCGCCGATTTTTCCAAAGGTCTTGCACAGGCGGCAAAAAATGACACTGACATCGTCCGGACACGCCGTGCGCGATTCGAAGTCGAGTGTGGCAATGCTGCCGCTCACGGCGTGGCGCTCGATGCCAAACCTCGACAGCGCCGCCAAAATTCGCAATCCCAGACGCAACATCCGTGCGACGCTTCACACACGGTGTCCGCTTCGTCTGCTTGGTTCGGAGGATTTCAGCGTTGGTTCCCACGCAATGCAGGAAGAAAACATCGCGACTCACGAACGTGACGAACAACGCTCTGGACGTTGATCACAGCACGGATGCTTTCGGCATGGGCTCATTATGACGGTCGCGCCTGAAACCTCGCGGAAGGTCGCCATCGTCGGCGCCGGGCCAGCCGGACTTTTCGCAGCCGATATCATCGCCGCGCGTGGACACCACGTCACCATCTACGAACGGATGGCATCGCCAGCGCGAAAATTCCTGCTCGCCGGGCGCGGCGGCTTGAACCTCACGCACAGCGAGAACACCGCCGCCTTCCTCGACCGTTACGGCGACGACGCGCGTTGCGTGCGCGCGGCCGTCGAACGCTTCCCTCCCGAAAAGCTGATCGCATGGGCGAACGGCCTCGGCGCGGAGACGTTCGTCGGCAGCAGCGGCAGAGTTTTTCCGCGCGCGATGAAGGCGTCACCCTTGCTTCGCGCGTGGCTCCGCCGTCTCACTGGTCTCGGCGTGACGATCAAGACCCGGCATCGCTGGACGGGCTTCACGCCGTCGGGCGGCCTGCAGTTCGAACTCGCAGACAAATCGCAGATCGAAGTCGATGCCGACGCCGTTTTGCTCGCACTCGGCGGGGCGAGCTGGCCGAAACTCGGCTCCGACGGATCGTGGGTCGAACCCTTCAAACAGACCGGAATTGACGTGACGACTCTCGCGCCCGCCAACTGCGGCGTCATTGTTCCGTGGTCTGACATCTTCCGCACGCGCTTCGAAGGCTCCGCCCTGAAGCGCATTGCGCTGACGATCGACGGCACGACCCGGCGCGGCGAGGCGATCGTCACGCGCGACGGCCTCGAAGGCGGGGCCGTCTATGCCCTCGGCCCATATATACGTGCAGCCCTTGGCAGAGATCGGACCGCAACGCTGCTCGTCGACCTCAAACCGGACATGACGCATGCCGACCTCGTCGCGCGCCTCGCTCGGCCGCGCGGCAAGGACACCGTGACGAACTTCCTCCGCAAGGCCGTCCATCTCGACGCTGCCGCAGCCGGGCTGTTGCGCGAGGCCGGATTGCCGGACGGGGTGGACGCGCTCGCGACGCGGATCAAGGCCGTTCCAATCCAGATGACGGGTCTCGCCCGGATCGAGCGCGCGATCTCAACGGCGGGTGGAGTTGCATGGCAATCTCTGACCGGCGGCCTGATGCTCTCGACGCGGCCGGGCGTATTCCTCGCTGGAGAGATGCTGGACTGGGAAGCGCCAACGGGCGGCTATTTGCTGCAGGCGACCTTCGCAACATCAGCCGTCGCCGCAAATGGTTTGCTCGATTGGCTGCGCACGCAGGATTAACCCGTCCTCAAAGCGCGCCTCCGGACACGCCTATGCTCAGGCGTCGACAAAATGGAAAACGGCAATAAGCGCCGATCACAGAAATAATATCCTATTCAAGTTTAGTTATATGGCTTCTCATGGGAAAAATATTCCCATATGGTGGGTTCAACCGGAGGCCCTTTATGACTTTGTTCGAAGCAACCGCGTCCCCCGCTAGCGGAGGGGCGAGCGACCCTCATGCCGCGACGCAGCAGGCGACGGCTGCCGACCTCGATCGGGTCCTGGGCGACCTGCCGACGCTCGGCGAGCGGATCAAAGCCATTCGCGCAGCCATCGACGGCACGATCGCGTTCTCGACCAGCCTCGGCATCGAGGATCAGGCGATCACCCACGCCATCGCCGAGACCGGTGCCGAGATCGACATTTTCACCCTCGATACCGGACGCCACTTCCCGGAGACGCTCGACACCCTGTTCGATACCGAAGGCAAATACGGCCTACGCATTCGCGTCATGTATCCCGACGCCGCGGAAGTCGAAGACCTGGTCGCCAACGACGGCATCTACGGCTTCCGGTACTCGGTCGACGCACGCAAGGCATGCTGCGAGGTACGCAAGGTGCGTCCGCTCAACCGCGCGCTGAACGGCGCGGCGGCCTGGGTCACGGGACTTCGACGCGAGCAATCGCAAGGCCGCGCCCACGTGCACTTCGCGACCTATGACCCGGCGCAGAAGCTCATCAAGCTCAATCCGATCGCCGACTGGTCGCTCGCGACGCTCGAGGATTACGTCGCGACGAACAAGATCCCCGTCAACGCGCTGCACGCGAAAGGCTTCCCGTCCATCGGCTGCCAGCCCTGCACGCGCGCCATCAAACCGGGCGAGGATATTCGTGCCGGTCGCTGGTGGTGGGAAAGCGAAGACAAGAAAGAATGCGGACTTCATACGCAACGTGAAGATCCGGGATTTGAAGAAAAGGATCACGCCGCATGACGGCCTCACCTTCCCATCTCGATCTCCTTGAAGCGGAGAGCATCCATATTTTCCGTGAGGCTGCGGCGCAGTTCCGCAAGCCCGTGCTGATGTATTCGATCGGCAAGGACTCGACCGTTCTGCTGCATCTCGCGCGCAAGGCGTTCCATCCGCAGAAGCTGCCGTTTCCGCTGCTGCACGTCGACACGACGTGGAAGTTTCGCGACATGATCAAATTTCGCGACCAGCAGGCGAAGGAGCTTGATCTCGATCTCATCGTCCACACCAACGAGGACGGCATCAAGCGCGGCATCAATCCGATCGATCACGCTCCGTCCATTCATACCGACGTTCTGAAAACGCAGGCACTGAAGCAGGCGCTCGACAAATACGGGTTCGACGCAGCATTCGGCGGCGCCCGCCGCGACGAGGAAGCGAGCCGCGCGAAGGAACGCGTCTTTTCGTTCCGTGCGAGCGGCCATCGCTGGGACCCGCGCCGCCAGCGTCCGGAGATGTGGAATCTGCTGAATGGCCGCCTCGGCACAGGCGAAACGGTTCGCGTGTTTCCGATGTCGAATTGGACGGAGAAAGACGTCTGGCGCTACATCCTGCGCGAGAAGCTCGATGTCGTGCCGCTCTATTTCGCCGCCGAACGCCGGACCATCGTCCGCAACGGACAGATCTTGATGCAGGACGATGACCGCCTGCAGCCGCGCCCCGGCGAGAAAGTCGAAACGCGCAGGATCCGCTTCCGTACGCTCGGCTGTTATCCGCTGACGGCCGCTGTCGAATCCGACGCCGACACGATCGAAGCCGTCGTCGCCGAGACCATCAACGCGCAAACCTCCGAACGCCAGGGCCGCCTGATCGACCACGATCAGGCCGGCGCAATGGAAAAGAAAAAGCAGGAAGGCTATTTCTGATGTCCATCCACGCTCTCAAAACCAATCCTGGCCTGCAGACGCCTGCGCGTGCGCAAGACGTGCCGAACCTCGTTCGCGAACTTGGCGGCATCACGCATCTTCTGACCTGCGGTTCCGTTGACGACGGCAAGTCGACGCTGATCGGGCGCCTGCTCTGGGATGCCTCCGATCTTTACGAAGATCAGCGCGAGAACGTTCGCCGCTCGGGACGCAAGGCCGCCGGCACCGATCTTCCCGACTTCTCGATGTTGCTCGACGGTCTGGTGGCCGAACGCGAGCAAGGCATCACCATCGACATCGCCTGGAAGTATTTCGATACCGATACGCGCCGCTTCGTCATCATCGACTCGCCAGGCCATGAGCAGTACACGCGCAACATGGCGTCGGGGGCTTCCCATGCCGACGTTGCGATCGTGCTCATCGATGCGCGATCCGGCGTCAAGAAACAGACCAAGCGTCATACGGCGATCCTCGACCTCGTCGGCGTGAAACACGTCATTCTCGCCGTCAACAAGATGGATCTCGTCGGCTGGTCGGAAGACGTGTTCCGCAAAATCGAAGACGATTTCCGCACGCTGTGCTGGAAGTTCAACTTCTGGGATTCGACCGCGATCCCGCTCTCGGCCGTTTTCGGTGACAACGTTTCGGCGCCCTCCACGAACATGAGCTGGTATTCGGGCCCAACGCTCATTCAGCACCTCGAGAAAGTGCCGAGCCGCGTCAACGAGGCGGGCTCCGTCTTCCGCTTTCCCGTGCAGATGGTGCTTCGCGACGGCCAGGATTTCCGCGGCCTCGCAGGCACGGTCGCCTCCGGCACGGTGAGAGTCGGCGATACCGTCACCGACGCGCTCAGCAACGCCAGCGGCAAGGTCGTCCGCATCGCGACGTTCGATCGCGATCTGCAAAGCGCGTCCGCCGGCGAAGCGGTTTCGCTGCAGCTCGATGTCGATATCGACGTCTCGCGCGGCGCCGTGCTTTCCGCGCCGGAAATGCGCCCCGTCGCGGCGCAAACGCTCGAAGCGCGGTTCGTCTGGCTTTCGGAAGACGCGTTCAGTCCGACAGCCGGTTATCTCGTTCGCACGGCGACCGACCTGATTCCGGTTTCCAACATCGAGATCAAAGCCCTGCTCGATCTCGAAACGATGGCGTCGCGCCCAGCCCGCGCGTGCTCGGCGAACGATATCGCCATTGCGAAAATCTCGCTCGGCCGCGCCGCGGCGATCGACGTTTTTTCGGAAACGCCGGAAACCGGCCAGCTTCTGCTCGTCGATTCCGTTTCGGGTGCAACGGTCGCTGGCGGCATCGCGACATCCGTCGATGCCAAGGCCGAAACTCCGTCCGAAGGTCACTTCGTTCTGAAGCGCGATATGCTCGCCAACGGCTTGAACCGCGATCTCTCGATGAACTCGAAGGATCGTGAAGAGTTCATGCGCCGCGCAAACGAGGTCGCGATCATTCTGCGTTCGGCTGGCGTATCGGTCGCCATCGAGCCACCGCCGCCGCTGGACGACGGCCTCGATCCGGGACTCTGATCTTCACTCGTAGCCGATCAAGGAAACCGCGAGACAGCTTCCACCACACCGACACCAAAACAGCGAGGATTCTGCAATTGCAGCCCTCGCTATTCTCGCGTACCTCAATCTTTCGCTTTTTTTCGGACCAAAATGCCTGACGTCGATCTCCAAACACTTTGGCCGATGATCATCTCCGGCGGCTTCGTCGTCGGATTTCTCGTTGGGTTGACCGGCGTCGGCGCCGGCTCGCTGATGACTCCGTTTCTGATCACGAAGATCGGGATCTCTCCGGCGCTTGCCGTCGGCACCGACCTGCTGTTCGCATCGATCACGAAGGCATCCGCCGCCTGGCCGCACCACAACTTCGGCAACGTCAACTGGCGGCTCGTCGCCTGGCTCGCGGCGGGCAGCGTGCCGGGCTCGCTTGCGATGCTGGCCATTCTGCACGTGCTCGACCCCGATACCGCGCGCCTCGCCGCGCTTATTAAGCACGCACTGATAGCGGCTCTCGTGATCAGCTCGCTCGCGATCATTTTTTATCCGCTCATCACGCGGCGCGGTGCGCAGGTGGTCGAGCCGACCGACGTCCCGGTTCGCCATCTCTCCACGCTGCTGCTCGGTCTCTGCCTTGGCTCGATCGTGACGCTGACGTCCGTCGGCGCCGGCGCGATCGGCGTCGTTATCCTGACGCTGCTCTATCCGACGCTCAGAACGCGCCGCTTGATCGGCACCGACATCGTGCACGCCGTGCCGCTGACGCTGGTCTCGGGCCTCGGCCATATGTCGATCGGCAACACGAGCTTTGAATTGCTCGGGCTGCTGCTCGTCGGCTCGATCCCAGGCATCGCCATCGGATCGCGCCTGACGGGCCGCTTGCCGGATTGGCTGCTGCGCCTGTTCCTGGCGACGATCCTCTGCTTCGCAGCTTATCAGCTCGCGCAAAAGCTCTAGCGGACGAGCCCCGGCCGTGTTTCAGCCGGGAACCTGAAGCTGCATCGTGCGATTGCCGCGCTTGACCGCGACCTGCCACATGCGCTGCCGCTCAGCGACGGCATGTTCGGCATCGATCACGTTGGCAATCTTCTTGCCGCCAATCGACACGATGATGTCGCCCGGCTGGAATCCGAGACTTTGCGCAACCGATCCATTGCGCACCGACGTGATCACAACGCCCTCGGTCTCATCGATGCTGAGTTCGTCGGCGACCGACGGCAGGATGTTCGAAACGCGCGCGCCGTCGAGCGGATTGTTGCCCGAGAGATTGCGGGCATCGTCCTTTTCCGGCTTCGGAGCGACGACCAGAGGCAGCGGAATATCGACCGGCTGGTTCTTGCGAATGACGCTGAGATGCGCCGTCTGACCGATGCCCTTGGTCGCAAGACGATAATAAACCGCGCGCGCGTCGGCGACTTCAACGCCGTCGACATTCGTGATCACGTCGCCTTCGCGCAACCCGGCATCCGCTGCCGGACCTTTGTTGTAGAGCCTTGTCACCACCGCGCCCGCAACGCGATTGAGACCGAGCCCTTCCGCAAAATCATGCGACATCGCTTCGAGCTTCGCGCCGATCCACGGCCGCTCGACCTTGCGTCCGTTGGCAGCGCTTTCAGCATAGACGCGAACGAGGTTCGAGGGAATGGCGAAGCCGATGCCGACCGATCCTCCCGACTGCGAATAGATCATCGTGTTGATGCCGACGAGACGGCCGTTCATGTCGACGAGCGCGCCGCCGGAGTTGCCGGGATTGATCGCGGCGTCCGTCTGAATGAAAACCTGGCTGTCCGACGCCGCCATTTCCGATCGCGACAGCGCGGACACGATACCGCTCGTCACGGTCTGGCCGACGCCGAACGGATTGCCGATCGCAAGCACGAGATCGCCGACATCGAGCCGGTCTGAATCATCGAACTGCAGAAACGGAAACTTGCCGTCGCCGCCTTCGATCTTCAGGACGGCGATATCGGCTTTCTCATCCTTGCTGATGACTTTCGCATCGTACTCGCGACGGTCCGACAGCGCGACGCGGATTTCCGTTTCGCCTCGTCCCCTGACGACGTGATTATTCGTAACGACAAGGCCATCCGGATTGACGATGACGCCCGAGCCGAGCGAACTCATGACGCGTTCCGTCGGCTGACCGAAAGCATCGCCGAAGAAACGGCGAAACCACGGATCGTTCGCGAAGGGCGACGCGATCGTTTGCACGTGCGTTCTGACGTAGACGTTGACGACGGCAGGCGCGGCCTTGCGGACGATCGGCGCGTAAGAAAACTGGATCGCCTCGCGCGACGGCGGCGCGACTTTCTCCTGCGCAAGCGCGGTGCTCGGAGGGGTCTTCGGCGCAAGCGCAAAAACGCCGGCGACTGCCGCAAGCCCGATCATCACTACCCGTTTTTTCATCATCATCCGAATGCTCCACATGAGCGCGATTGCAGGTGCCGCCGGGACAATCCGTCGGCGGCCAGACTCGTATGGCAGAGGAATATGTAGGGTTCGCGCCTCAGATCAACCTAAGGTCTCGTAATGATCGGACGGCCGCCGTCACCGCGTCGTCGGCGCTCCGGAGGTTCAGCCCGAGGTCCGTGCGAACCCTTGCATTTGTGTAATCTTTCTCAGCCCCAAGCTCAGGGAGGATCGTCCGCAACCGCTTGTCGAACACGGCAAGCGCGCGAACCGCGGCATCCGGCAGTTCGAACTTCGGCACCTTGCCGCGCAGATCCGGCAGCTCGCGCGCCAGGACCCGGCCAAGCTCATAAAGGCGAAACTGGCCCTCGCCGATCAGATAGCGTTTCCCCGCCGCCTCCGGCCGGAGCGCCGTTTCCGCATGCGCCGCCGCAACGTCGCGAACGTCGGTGACGGGAAAGCGAATGCGCGGCGCCGCCGGATAAAGCCCGCGCGCCATCAGACGGAACAGTTCATGCGACGTCGACAGATCATCGTCGAGCGCCGGACCTTGCACGAATGCAGGATTGATGACCGCCAGCTCCGGCGCGCCCGCGGTTTCCTTGACGAACTGCCACGCCGCCTTTTCCGCGATCGTCTTCGACTTGATGTAGGGCGTCAGCCCGGCGCGCGTTTCGTCGGTGAAGTCATCTTCGGAATAGATGTGCTCCGGCGGCAGTCCGCTTCCGTAGAAAATCGCAACCGACGAAGACGTCAGCACCACGCGCTTCACCTGCGCGCGCGTCGCCGCTTTGAGAACGCGGAGCGTGCCCTCGCGTGCCGGGCGGATGACATCATCCGCATTGTCAGGCTGCGCGATCGGAAACGGCGACGCCGTATGCACGACGATGCCCGCGCCTGCGATGGCATCGTCCCAACCCGCATCGCTCTCGAGATCGGCGACTGCGAAGGAAAGTTGCGAGGGATCACAGCCGAGCCGCGTCACCGCCCGGCGCACCGTATCCGCCTTGTCCAGCGTGCGAACCGTACCGCGCACCAGATAACCGCGCTTCAGGAATTCGCCGATGACATACTTGGCAACGAGGCCTGACGCGCCCGTCACGACGACCAGAGGTTCCGTTGGCATTGAGTCCCCACGGATGGCGGCCGCAGAGCCAGCGGCCTCTGCAGGCATAATCCGCCAGAAGATGACAGCAAGGCAATTGCATTGAGCGGCGCGCGAAAACAAAAACCCCGGCGTTGCGCGCCGGGGTTTTCAGAATTCTCAAGGTCGCCGCTTGGCGATCAGTTGGACTCGGCCTGCTCAGCAAGCTGAGCTGCGTGCCGGGCTTTGTCTTCGGCGCCCTTCACGCTCTCGTCGCGATCGACGAGTTCGATGACGGCGCGAGGCGACGCGTCGCCATAACGGAAGCCGGCTTTGAGCACGCGCGTGTAGCCGCCGTTGCGATCCTTGTAGCGGGCCGCGAGCACGTCGAAGAGCTTCTTGACCTGATCTTCGTCGCGAAGGCGCGCTGCCGCGAGACGGCGCGAGTTCAAGTCGCCGCGCTTGGCGAGCGTGATGTACTTGTCGACAACGCGCTTCAGGTCCTTCGCCTTCGGCAGCGTCGTGATGATCTGTTCGTGCTTGATGAGGGCAGCAGCAAGGTTCGAGAACATTGCCTGGCGGTGCCCGACGTGACGGCCGAAACGGCGGCCGAGTTTCTTGTGTCGCATCGTAGTGTTCCTTTGTTGTGAGATTGTTTTTGGGAGGTTCTACGGCCTCGCCTTTTGATAGGGACTAGGGATGAGGGAATAGGGATTATTCCCTAGTCCCTAAAACCTAATCCCTAAATCAGTATTGGTCTTCGAAGCGCTTCGCCAGCTCGTCGATGTTGTCCGGCGGCCAGTTCGGCACTTCCATACCAAGATGCAGGCCCATCGTGGCCAGCACTTCCTTGATCTCGTTGAGCGACTTGCGCCCGAAGTTCGGCGTGCGCAGCATCTCGGCTTCCGTCTTCTGGATCAGGTCGCCGATGTAGACGATGTTGTCGTTCTTCAGGCAGTTCGCGGAACGCACCGAAAGCTCGAGCTCGTCGACCTTCTTGAGAAGCGCGGCGTTGAACGCCAGCTCCGGATGACGCTGCTCTTCCTGCGCCTTCTTCGGCTCTTCGAAGTTGATGAAGACTGCGAGCTGATCCTGCAGAATGCGAGCGGCAAGCGCGACGGCATCCTCGGGACGAACCGAGCCATCCGTCTCGACGACCATCGTCAGCTTATCGTAATCGAGGATCTGGCCTTCGCGCGTATTCTCGACCTTGTACGAAACCTTCTTCACCGGCGAGTAGAGGCTGTCGACCGGGATCAAGCCGATCGGCGCGTCTTCCGGACGGTTGCGGTCGGACGCGACGTAGCCCTTGCCCATGTCGGCCGTGAATTCCATACGGATCGATGCGCCCTGGTCGAGGTGGCAGATCACGTGGTCCGGATTCAGGACTTCGACTTCGGACGATGCTTCGATGTCGCCCGCGGTGACGGGGCCGGCGCCTTCCTTCTTGAGCACCATGCGCTTCACGCCTTCCGAGTGGATGCGCAGCGCGATTTCCTTGATGTTCAGGATGATGTTCGTGACGTCTTCGCGGACACCCGGGACGGACGAGAACTCATGCAGCACGCCGTCGATCTGCACCGTCTTGATGGCGGCGCCTTGCAGCGACGACAGCAGCACGCGGCGCAGCGCGTTGCCGAGCGTCATGCCGAAGCCGCGCTCGAGCGGCTCTGCGACGACCGTCGCGATGCGCGAGCGATCGCGGCCCGTCTGGATCTCAAGCTTCGAGGGCTTGATCAGGTCTTGCCAGTTCTTCTGCAGAACGTTCACGAGATACCTCGTCAATTATGCGCGGACGGGGGAGCGGGCCGCGGAATCTCTTAAGCGGTAACATGCGTCAGCGCGCCGGAAAGCGGCGCGCGATCGATGATCTCTTAGACGCGGCGGCGCTTGCGCGGGCGGCAGCCGTTGTGCGGGATCGGCGTCACGTCGCGGATCGAGGTGATCTGGAAGCCGACGGACTGCAGCGCACGCAGCGCCGACTCACGGCCCGAGCCCGGACCGCAGACTTCGACTTCGAGCACCTTCATGCCGTGCTCCTGCGCCTTGCGGCCGGCGTCTTCGGCCGCGATCTGCGCCGCATACGGCGTCGACTTGCGCGATCCCTTGAAGCCCTTGGTGCCCGACGACGACCAGGCAATCGTGTTGCCCTGAGCGTCCGTGATCGTGATCATCGTATTGTTGAAGGAAGCATTCACGTGAGCGACGCCCGACGTGATGTTCTTCTTCTCGCGCTTTTTGACTTTGCCGCGCGCTGCACTTGCTTCTTTGGCCATTGCGTCCGTTACTCCTAGCCTCTCCGATGCCGAGGCGAAAATTCAGTTTGTGCGCCTCGACGGAGGTGCGAATGCGATATCGCGCCGAACTACTTCGTCGCCTTCTTCTTACCGGCGATCGGAACGGCCTTGCCCTTGCGGGTGCGAGCGTTCGTGTGCGTGCGCTGGCCGCGGACCGGGAGGCCCTTGCGGTGGCGCAGACCGCGGTAGCAACCGAGGTCCATCAGACGCTTGATGTTCGTCTGCACTTCGCGGCGAAGATCACCTTCGACGGTGTAATCGCGGTCGATCGTCTCGCGGATCTGCAGCACTTCGGCGTCCGTCAACTGGTTGACGCGGCGCTCAGCCGGGATGCTGCATTTCGCGCAAATCTCTTTCGAGAATTTGGGGCCGATGCCATGGATGTAACGCAGCGCGATTTCGACACGCTTGCCGGTAGGAATGTTGACGCCTGCGATGCGGGCCACTTCGGTCTCCTGACTTTATCTCGTCGTTTTGTTTCGTCTTGTTCAAACGTGTTTGGTCGAATTTCGATTTCTGAAGCTACCGGAACGCGTTGCAGCGTTCTTGCCAATCCTCAAAAGCCAATAGGCGCAACGATCGCGAAACCGGAGCTACCGCCCAGGTCCGGATCAAGTTGAGCCCTAAAAGAAAAGTGGGCTGTTTTAGCTCGGTCGCTCCCTTCCGTCAATGCTCGCTTTTTACCTTAAGCCACCTGGTATTTGTTCAGAATTTCATCGATTTGCTGGCTGACTTCGGCGATCGGAGCCATCCCGTCGATCGATTTCAGCAGACCGTGGGCGAAATAGTAACCAATGATCGGCGCCGTCTCGCGGTAGTAGGCCATCAGGCGCGTTTTGAGCGCTTCGGCGTTATCGTCCGCGCGTACCGTGCCGCCAGCCGCCAGAGTCTCGCGGGCGCGATTTTCGATGCGGTCGACCAGCTTGCCGTCGTCGACCTTGAGCTCGATCACGCAGTCGATTTTGCGGCCCTTGGACTTCAGAAGCTTATCGAGCGCGTCGGCCTGAGCCAGCGTGCGCGGGAAGCCGTCGAGAATGAAGCCCTTGCTGCAATCAGCTTCGGAAATCCGGTCCGCGATGATGCCGATGACGATCTCATCGCTGACAAGACCGCCTGATGCCATGACCTGCTTGGCCTTGAGGCCGACCGGCGTCTCCGCCTTGACGGCCGCCCGTAGCATGTCACCGGTCGAAAGCTGAGGAATACCGAGCTTCTCGGAAATCTGCTGAGACTGTGTTCCCTTACCCGCACCAGGCGGGCCGAGCAGCATCAGGATCATCGGCGTGTCCCACGAAGCTTGGCCTTCTTGATCAGGCCTTCATACTGTTGGGCGATGAGATGGCCCTGGACCTGAGACACCGTATCCATCGTCACGCTGACCGCGATCAGCAGCGATGTGCCGCCGAAGTAGAGAGGAATGCCAGCGTACGACGTCAGAATTTCAGGCAGGACGCAGACTGCAGCCAGATAAAGAGCGCCGACGACGGTAATGCGGGTCATCACGTAGTCGATGTATTCCGCGGTCTTCTCGCCGGGACGAATGCCAGGCAGAAAGCCGCCGTATTTGCGAAGGTTGTCGGCCGTCTCTTTCGGATTGATGACGACAGCCGTGTAGAAGAACGTGAAGAAGATGATCATCGCCGCATAGATAAACAGATGCAACGGCTGGCCGCTGCCGAGCATCGCGACGGCGGTATTCAGCCACTCCGGCCCCTGGCCCGCCGTGAACTGCGCGACGGTGATCGGCAGCAGCAGCAGCGACGAGGCGAAGATCGGCGGAATGACGCCCGACGGGTTGAGCTTCAAAGGCAGATGCGAGGCTTCCCCCTGGAACATCTTGTTGCCGACCTGGCGTTTCGGATACTGCACCAGCAGCCGTCTCTGAGCCTGTTCGCAGAACACGATCGCCGCGACGACAGCAAGCGCGAGAACGATAAAGAACAGCAGGATGGCCGGGGAAATCGAGCCCGTGCGCGACAGCTCGAAAAGCTGCACGACTGCGCCCGGAAGTCCGGCGACGATACCGGCAAAAATGATCAAGGACGTGCCGTTGCCGACGCCGCGCTGCGTCACCTGTTCACCGAGCCACATCAGGAACACGGTGCCGCCGACCAGCGTGATGACCGTCGTCGCGCGGAAGAACAAGCCCGGATCCAGCACGACCGCGCCAGCAGAGTTCTGCGAACCCTCGAGACCGACCGCGATTCCGTACGCCTGCAGCGCTGCCAGAACGACCGTCAGATAGCGCGTATACTGGTTGATCTGCTTGCGGCCCGCCTCGCCTTCCTTTTTCAAGGCTTCGAGCTTCGGCGAGATCGACGTCATCAACTGCATGATGATCGACGCCGAGATGTACGGCATGATGTTCAGCGCGAAAATCGCAAGACGTTCCAGGGCGCCGCCCGAGAACATGTTGAACATGCCTAGGATGCCGCCGGCCTGCGACTTGAACGTCTCGGCGAACGCCGCCGGATTGATGCCGGGCATCGGAATGAAAGTGCCGAGGCGATAGACGATGAGGGCGCCCAGGGTGAACCACAGGCGCCGCTTCAGATCCTCCGCCTTCGCGAAAGCGCTAAAATTCAGGTTCGAAGCGAGCTGCTCGGCAGCGGAAACCATTGCTGTCTTCTCCTAAGCGCCGTCGCGGTGCTTTTGGAAGCAACACGTCAGCCTAGACCTGATGCCCGCGATCATGCGCGAGCCTCGGTCCGGATACGAGCACACGGGAGAACGACGCGCTATCGTCTCCCGCGCGATCGTTATTCCTCGGTTTTCGCGGCCGGCTTCTTGCCCGAAGCTACTTTCTTCGCCGCAGATTTTTTGCGCTTCTCTTCGTCGGCCGCAATCACCTTGCGTTCGATCAGGCTGATGCTGCCACCGGCCTTTTCGACGGCGGCTTTCGCCTTCTGCGTCGCGTGATTGACGGTGATCGAGATCTTCGCCTTGATTTCGCCGTCGCCGAGCAAGCGCACGCCATCCTTGGGACGACGAACGATACCAGCTGCGACCAATGTGGCGAGATCGAGCGGCTTCGAGCCGTCGAGACGCTTATCGTCGATCGCCTGCTGCAGCGTGCCGACGTTGATCTCGTTGAAATCCTCGGGGCGCCACTTGTTGAAGCCGCGCTTCGGCAGACGGCGATGGAGCGGCATCTGACCGCCTTCGAAGCCGCCGATGGCAACGCCGGTACGGGCCGTCTGGCCCTTGCCGCCGCGGCCACCCATCTTGCCGAGACCCGAGCCGATACCGCGACCGATGCGGACGCGCGTCTTCTTCGAACCCGGATTATCTTTGATGCCGTTGAGCCGCATAGTCGTTATTTCCCTTCTACGACCTGCACGAGATGCTGAACTTTCTTCAGCATGCCACGCACGGCCGGCGTATCTTCGAGCGTCGATTTGCGGCCAATCTTGTTGAGTCCGAGACCAATCAGCGTCTCGGTCTGCCGCTCGGGGCGACGGTTCGTGCTGCGAACCTGCTCCAATGTGATCGTTTTCTTAGCCGCCATATCGTTACCTCAAGTCCATTTGTGAAGCGGCACTCCGGCCACTCCGCCATACTTTTTAGGCGTCAGCGCCGGCATCGGCGGCAGCCGAGCCATCACGGCGACGCGACACGATGTCGGAAACCTTCTTGTTGCGGCGGGCCGCAACGGCGCGGGGATTTTCCTGCGCCTTGAGAGCGTCGAACGTAGCGCGGACGACGTTATACGGGTTCGTCGAGCCCATCGACTTGGCGACGACGTCATGCACGCCGACCATCTCGAACACGGCGCGCATGGCGCCGCCCGCGATGATGCCGGTACCGGCAGGCGCGGCGCGGAGAACGACCTTGCCCGATCCGTGACGTCCGACGCTATCGTGATGCAGCGTACGCGCATCGCGAAGCGGCACGCGGAGCAGGTTGCGCTTCGCACCTTCCGTCGCCTTGCGGATGGCTTCCGGCACTTCGCGCGCCTTGCCATGCCCGTAACCGACGCGACCCTTCAGATCGCCGACGACGACGAGCGCGGCGAAGCCGAACCGCTTGCCGCCCTTGACGACCTTGGCGACGCGATTGATGTGCACCAGCTTATCGGTGAACTCGCTGTCGCGCTCCTCGCGGTCTCTGCCACGGTCTCTCTGGGGTCCACGTGCCACGATTTCGTTCCTCTCGGGTCTTTAAAACTTCAATCCGCCTTCGCGGGCGGCATCGGCGAGCGCTTTCACGCGCCCATGAAAGAGAAAGCCGCCGCGATCGAAAATGACCTCGGTGACGCCGGCCTTGACGGCACGTTCGGCGACAAGCTTGCCGACGGCCGCAGCCGCAGCCTTGTCCGCGCCGGTCTTGCCCGAACTCTTGACGTCCTTCTCGAGCGTCGAAGCCGCGGCGAGTGTCACGCCCTTCACGTCGTCGATCACCTGAGCGTAGATGTTCTCCGACGAGCGGTGAATCGAGAGCCGGGGACGGCCGTTCGCGCTCTTCTTCAAAGACCGGCGAACGCGCGCTTTGCGGTTCTTGAATTTGTCGTTGATGTTGGCCATCGTTGCCGTTCCTACTTCTTCTTGCCTTCCTTGCGGAAGATGTATTCGCCTTTATAGCGCACGCCCTTGCCCTGGTAGGGTTCGGGCTTGCGAGACGCGCGGATCACCGACGCCATCTCGCCGACCGCCTGCTTGTCGATACCGGACACCGACAGAAGCTCCTGCTTGGCGCCGCCGACCTTGACTTCGACGCCGGCCGGAACCTTCAGCACGACGTCGTGGCTGTAGCCGACCGAAAGGGTAAGGGTGTCCTTGCCCTTCATCGCCGCCTTGAAGCCGACGCCGTGGATCTCGAGATCCTGCTGGTAGCCTTCCGTGACGCCCTTGATGAGGTTCGCGATCTGCGTCCGCGACATACCCCATTTCGAACGTGCGAGCTTGGAATCCTCGAGGAGCGAGATATCGATCCCCTCGTCCGTACGCTGCACCTTCAAGGCGTCAGGAACCGTAAAGGCGAGTTCGCCCTTCGGGCCTTTCATTTTCACGGTCTGGCCGCTGATCGTCGCCGTCACATTGGACGGGACGGGGACGGGCTTTTTACCGATGCGCGACATGACTTCTCAAAACCTTGTTTCGTTCGGCCGGCGTGCCGGCCATAGCCTTAGAAGATGCTGCAGATGACTTCGCCGCCGACGTTCGCTTCGCGCGCCTTCGAGTCCGACATCACGCCCTTCGGCGTCGACAGAATTGCAACGCCCAAACCGTTCGCCACCGTCGGGATATCCTTGACGGGCGAGTAAACGCGGCGTCCCGGCTTCGAGATACGCTCGATCTCGCGGATCGCAGGCTGGCCATTGTAATACTTCAGCTCGATCTCGAACTGCGGGATTTCACCCTTCAGTTCGACGCGGCTGTAGCCACGGATGTAGCCTTCATCGGCGAGCACGTCGAGGACGCGCGCGCGGAGGTTTGAAGCAGGTGTTGCGACTTTCGGCCGGCGGCGCATCTGCGCGTTCCGGATACGTGTCAGCATATCGCCCAATGGATCATTCACGGACATCGTGCGTTCCTTTTACCAGCTCGACTTGACCATGCCCGGGATACGCCCCTGGCTCGCCAGCTCACGGAGCTGGTTGCGGCACATCTTGAGCTTGCGGTAGTTGCCGCGCGGGCGGCCGGTGATTTCACAGCGGTTGCGGACGCGGACCTTCGAGCCGTTACGCGGCATCTCGGCGAGCTTCAGCCGTGCGGCGAAGCGCTCTTCCGGCGTCTTCGTCTTATCCTTGGCAAGGTCTTTGAGACGCTTGCGCTTCGGAGCCTGTGCCAGCGCCATCTTGCGCCGGCGGTTGTTCTTTTCGATCGAACTGGTCTTTGCCATTTCTTCTCCTCCAAAGGCCTTTCGGCTTCTGTCGCCGAGGTCCTCTAGCTACGGAACGGGAAGTTGAAGCCCTTGAGCAATTCACGGGCTTCATCATCAGTGCGGGCCGACGTGCAAACGATCACGTCGAGACCCAGAACGTTGTCGACCTTGTCGTAGTCGATCTCGGGGAACACGAGATGCTCCTTGAGGCCGGTCGCGTAGTTGCCGCGGCCGTCGAAGCTCTTCGGGTTCAGACCGCGGAAGTCCTTCACGCGCGGCAGCGCGATCGTGACGAAGCGGTCGAGGAATTCATACATGCGGTCGCCGCGCAGCGTGACCTTGGCGCCGATCGCCATGCCTTCACGCAGCTTGTAGGTCGCGATCGCCTTGCGGGCGCGGGTCACGACGGGCTTCTGACCGGAGATCAAACCGAGGTCGGTCGCCGCGTTGTCGACTTTCTTGCGATCGTTGACAGCTTCGCCGACGCCCATGTTGAGCACGATCTTCTCGATGCGCGGAATCTGCATGACGTTCGCGTAGCCGAACTTTTCCTTCAGCGCGTCGCGGACGACTTTCTCGTAATGCGCTTTGAGACGCGGCTTGTAGTCCTTCGGACGCGGCGCTGCGGGAGCGCGCGGCTCGGAGGCAGCAGCCTTCGCGGCTTTCGCCTTCTTCGCGGCGCCGCCCTGGGCAGCCGCGCCTTGCGGCTTTGCAGCTTTCGCTGGTTTGTCTTTCTCAGCCATGGCCTAGTTCTTCTCCGGGATCTGCTCGCCCGAGCGTTTTGCGATGCGGACCTTCTTGCCGTCGGTCAGGACCTTGAAGCCGACGCGGGTCGGCTTGCCGTCCTTCGGATCCTCGACTGCGATATTCGACAGGTCGATCGGACCCTCTTTCGAAATGATGCCGCCTTCCTGGCTCGCGGACTGGCGCTGGTGGCGACGCACCATGTTGACGCCACGAACGAGCGCGCGATGCTCACCGGGGCGGACCTCGATGACTTCACCGCTCTTGCCTTTGTCGCGGCCGGCGAGGACGACGACCTTGTCGCCCTTTTTGATTTTAGCAGCCGACATCAGAGAACCTCCGGCGCAAGCGAAACGATCTTCATGTGGTTCTTGGCGCGAAGTTCGCGCGTGACGGGTCCGAAAATACGCGTTCCGACCGGCTCGCCGTTGGCGTTGATCAGCACGGCGGCGTTGCGGTCGAAGCGGATCAGCGAACCATCGGCGCGGCGGATGCCCTTCGCGACGCGGACGATGACGGCCTTCATCACCTGGCCCTTCTTGACGCGGCCTTTCGGGATCGCCTCCTTCACGGAGACGACGATGGTATCGCCGACGGTCGCGTATTTGCGTTTCGAGCCGCCCAGCACTTTGATGCACTGAACGCGGCGCGCGCCCGAGTTGTCGGCGACGTCGAGATTGCTCTCCATCTGGATCATCGCGTCGTTCCTTCTTTTTCGGCTTCGTCAGAAGCCCTATTCTTGTTTGCCTTTGGGCTCGCGGGGTCTTGGGAAATATCCCAACGCTCCTACGGCTTCAAAGGCGCTCTCAAATCGAACCGCGTGAGAGCGAGGCTAACGCCTCACTGTGAAATCGCGATCCAACGTTTGTTCTTGGAGATCGGCCGGGTCTCTTCGATCGAAACCTGGTCGCCAACCTTGAACGAATTCTTCTCGTCATGCGCGTGATACTTCTTCGTACGACGCACCGTCTTCTTCAGCAGGGGATGTGTATAGCGGCGCTCGACCTGAACGACGATGGTTTTGTCGTTCTTGTCAGATACCACCACACCCTGCAACACGCGCTTCGGCATAATCTATATCTCCCTCACGCGCCTTTTCTGACGCTGCCAGCGCGCTTGGCGCTCGCCTCGGTTTTGATACGCGCGATATCGCGGCGGATGATCCGGATGCGCGCGGTGTTCTCAAGCTGACCCGAAGCCCGCTGGAAGCGCAGGTTGAACTGCTCCTTCTTGAGCTTCACCAGCTGGTCGTCGAGCTGATCGAGCGACATGCCTTTGAAATCGTCGGCCATGGCTGTTCCTCAACTCCTATTCGAGACGCGTAACGACGCGCGTTTTGATCGGCAACTTCGCGGCGCCAAGGATCAGTGCTTCCTTGGCAACCTGCTGATTGAGACCGCCGAGTTCGAAAATGATGCGGCCCGGCTTCACGCGCGCCACCCAAAGCTCGGGCGAACCCTTGCCCGAACCCATGCGAACTTCGGCCGGCTTTTTCGACACCGGCACGTCCGGGAAGATGCGCAGCCACATGCGGCCGGCGCGCTTCGTGTGGCGTGCGATGGCGCGGCGTGCGGCTTCGATCTGGCGCGCGGTCAGGCGCTCCGGCTCCATCGCCTTCAAGCCGACTTCGCCATAGGCGAGCGTCGTGCCCGACTTGGCGGCGCCGTGAATGCGACCCTTGAACTGTTTGCGGAACTTCGTCCGTTTCGGTTGCAGCATATCTTAAGTGCCTCTCGGGTCCTTACGCTTCCGGCGTCGATGATCCGGCGTCTGACGCTGCGGGAGCGCTGCCGCCTGATCCGGGGCCACGTCCACCGCCACGTCCGCCACGGCCGGGACGGCGATTGCCGCGATCCTGACGGTCGCCATCGTCGCGACGCGGGCGCGGCGCGCCGCTTTCCTGCATTTCAGCAAGCTTCTTGTCGGCAGCCATCGGATCGTGCTCGATGATCTCGCCCTTGAAGACCCAAACCTTGATGCCGATGATGCCGTAAGCCGTACGCGCAACGCCGTAACCGAAGTCGATGTCGGCGCGCAAGGTGTGCAGCGGCACGCGGCCTTCGCGATACCATTCCGTGCGCGCGATTTCAGCGCCACCGAGACGGCCGGCGACGTTGATACGAATGCCGATGGCGCCGAGACGCAGAGCCGACTGGACGGCGCGCTTCATCGCACGGCGGAACGCAACGCGGCGCTCGAGCTGCTGGGCGATGCCTTCGGCGATCAGCGTCGCATCGATCTCGGGCTTGCGGATCTCGAGAATGTTCAGGTGAACTTCCGAGCTCGTCAGCTTCGCGAGGTCGGCGCGCAGGCGCTCGATCTTCTCGCCCTTCTTGCCGATCAGGATGCCGGGGCGCGCGGTCTGCACCGTGACGCGGCACTTCTTGTGCGGGCGCTCGATGACGACCTTCGAAATGCCAGCCTCGCGCTGCTCCTTCATGATGTGATTGCGGATCGCGCGATCTTCATGCAGCAGCTTGCCGTATTCACCACGGGCCGCGAACCAGCGGCTGTCCCAGGTGCGGTTGATGCCAACGCGAAGGCCGACGGGATTGACTTTTTGACCCATATTACTTGGCCTCCTTGGACTTCGCCTGAGCCTTGCCGGCAGCCGGCTTCTTAGCGGCCTTCTTCTCGGTCTTTTCCTCTTCGACCTGACGGACGACGACGGTCAGCTGCGAGAAGGGCTTCAGGATCGCCGCGCCGCGGCCACGGCCACGGGCATGGAAACGCTTCAAGACCATGTTCTTGCCGACATAAGCCTCGGCGACGACCAGATCATTGACATCGAGCGAGTGGTTGTTCTCGGCGTTGGCGACAGCGCTCATCACGCACTTGCGGACATCGCCCGCAATGCGCTTCTCGCTGAACTCGAGTTCGGCGAGCGCCTGTTCGACCTTCTTGCCCCGGATCAATCCCGCGACGAGGTTGAGCTTTTGCGGCGAGATGCGCAGCGACTTCGCAACCGCCTGGGCCTCGGTATCCGCGAGGCGCCGCTGATGGCTAGGCTTGCCCATTATCTCTTCACCGCTTTCTTATCGCCGCCGTGCCCGTGGAAAATGCGGGTCGGTGCGAATTCCCCGAACTTGTGGCCGATCATGTCTTCGGTCACGGCGACCGGGATATGCTTCTGCCCGTTGTGCACGCCGAAGGTCAGGCCGACGAACTGAGGCAAGATAGTGGAGCGGCGGCTCCAGATCTTGATCACCTCGTTGCGCCCCGACGAGCGCGACTTATCCGCCTTCTTCAGG
This sequence comes from Hyphomicrobium denitrificans ATCC 51888, assembly GCF_000143145.1. Taxonomy (NCBI): domain Bacteria; kingdom Pseudomonadati; phylum Pseudomonadota; class Alphaproteobacteria; order Hyphomicrobiales; family Hyphomicrobiaceae; genus Hyphomicrobium; species Hyphomicrobium denitrificans. The sequence continues at coordinate 1,078,851 of NC_014313.1, read as the reverse complement.
AGGTAGCCGTCGACGAACGGGCCTTTCCAGACTGAACGTGTCAAAGTCGAATCTCCTTCAATTCGCCGCTACTTCTTCGCCTTCTGGCGCGAGCGTACGATGTATTTGGTCGTGGTCTTGTTCTTGCGCGTCTTGAAGCCCTTGGTCGGCTTGCCCCAGGGCGTCGCCCAGTGCTTGCCGCCCTTGGTACGACCACCGTTCGGGTGATCGACCGGGTTCATCGCAATCGAGCGAACCGTCGGACGACGGCCGAGCAAACGCGTGCGGCCGGCCTTGCCAACCACGGTGTTCATATGATCGGGGTTCGACACCGCGCCGACCGTCGCCATGCATTCGGCGCTGACCTTGCGCGTCTCGCCCGAGTTGAGGCGAATAACGGCGAAACCTGAGTCACGGCCGACGAGCTGCACGAACGAACCGGCGGAACGCGCGATCTGACCACCCTTGCCGGGCTTCATCTCGACGTTGTGGACGATCGTGCCGATCGGCATCGCGGCGAGCGGCATCGCATTGCCCGGCTTCACGTCGACCTTGGTGCCCGCGACGACCGTGTCGCCAACACCGAGACGCTGCGGAGCGAGGATGTAGGCCTGCGTTCCGTCCTCGTACTTGAGGAGAGCGATGAATGCGGTCCGGTTCGGATCGTACTCAAGGCGCTCGACGGTCGCCGGCGCATCGTACTTGCGGCGACGGAAGTCGATCCGGCGATAGGCGCGCTTGGCGCCGCCGCCGATGTGGCGCGACGTGATGCGGCCATCGCTGTTGCGACCGCCCGTCTTGGTCAGGCCCTCGACGAGAACCTTGACCGGCTTGCCCTTCCACAGCGTCGACTTGTCGACCTGAATCAGGTGGCGGCGTCCGGGCGACGTCGGGTTGTATGTCTTAAGCGCCATGATGCGTTTCCCTTAGAGCCCTGTCGTCACGTCGATCGAATGACCGCTCTCGAGCGTCACGACGGCCCTCTTCGTATCGCTCAACACGGCTTTGACGCCGCGGAACGCCTTCAGCTTGCCCTTGCGAACGATCGTGTTCACCGACTTGACCTTGACCTTGAAGAGGGTCTCGATCGCGTTCTTGATCTCGGTCTTCGTTGCGTCAGGCTTGACCTTGAAGATCACCTGGTTGGCTTCGGACGCAAGCGTTGCCTTTTCCGTGATGACCGGCGCAACGATGACGTCGTAAGCGGAGCGTTTCGTCGTCATTTGAACCGCGCCTCCAGCGCTGCAACGGCCGCGCGGGTCAGCACCAGCTTTCTACGACGCAGAATGTCGTAGACGTTGATACCCTGAACCGGGAGCACGTCGATATTCGGAATGTTGCGCGCCGCGCGTGCGAACGTCGGCTCGAGCTCGGCGCCGTCGATGATCAGCGCGTTGTCGAGCGACAGCTTTGCGAACTGTGCCTTCAGCGCGCCGGTCTTGCCTTCCGACGTTGCCTTGTCGATGACGACGATCTCGCCGGCCTTTGCCTTCGAAGAGAGAGCGTGGCGAAGAGCCAGCGCGCGAACCTTCTTCGGCAGCTCGATCGCGTGCGAACGAGGCTTCGGACCGAACGCCTTGCCGCCGCCGCGGAACTGCGGAGCCGACTTGTCGCCGTGACGTGCGCCGCCCGTGCCCTTCTGTTTCGTCATCTTCTTGCCGGTGACGGCAACTTCCGAGCGATCCTGGGCGTGATGCGTGCCAGCCATGCGCTTCAGAGTCTGATAGCGCACCATGCGGTGAATGAGATCGTTGCGGACCTCGAGACCGAAGATCTCGTCGGCGAGATCGATGTCACCAGCCTTGCTGGCGTCGAGGTTCGTGACTTCAGCTTTCATCACGCGCCTTCCTTCTTCGCTTCGCCGCGGGGCGTGAATGCGCCCGGCTTCGGCAGATCCGCCGGAGCGGCTTTCTTCACCGCGTCGCGAACGATAACCCAACCGCCCTTCGAGCCCGGAACCGCGCCGCGCACCATGACGAGACCGCGAGCCTTGTCGATCTTGGCGACGACGAGGTTCTGCGTCGTGACGCGCTCGTCGCCGAGATGACCGGCCATCTTCTTGCCCTTGAACACTTTGCCCGGGTCCTGGCGCTGACCGGTCGAACCGTGCGCGCGGTGCGTGACCGAGACGCCGTGCGTTGCGCGCAAGCCGCCGAAGTTCCAGCGCTTCATTGCGCCCTGGAAGCCCTTGCCCTGCGTGGTGCCCGTCACGTCCACGAATTGACCCGGAACGAAGTGGTCAGCCGTGATTTCGGCGCCAACATCGATCAGGTTCTCAGGACTGACACGAAACTCTGCAATCTTGCGCTTCGGCTCGACTTCAGCCTTCGCGAACGTGCCGCGATCAGCTTTCGTCAGCCGCGAAGGCTTGCGCGTTCCACCACCAACCTGGATGGCGGTGTAGCCGTTCTTTTCAACCGTGCGATGCGAGAGAACCTGAAGGTTCTCGAGCCTCAGCACGGTCACAGGGACATGCTCGCCTGCATCGGTAAAGATGCGGGTCATGCCGACCTTCTGTGCAATTACCCCGGAACGCATGTGCATTCCTTCCTATCGTTGGGGCCATTCGCGTTACCGCCAGAGGGCCCTTAAAAACCTTGGTTTAAAGTTTGATCTCGACGTCGACACCGGCGGCAAGGTCAAGCTTCATCAATGCGTCGACCGTCTGCGGCGTCGGATCGACGATGTCGAGGAGACGCTTGTGAGTCCGCATTTCGAACTGCTCACGGCTCTTCTTGTCGATGTGCGGCGAACGGTTGACCGTAAAACGCTCGATGCGGGTCGGCAGCGGAATCGGACCACGAACCTCAGCACCGGTGCGTTTAGCCGTATTCACGATCTCACGGGTCGATGCATCGAGAATGCGATGATCGAACGCCTTGAGCCGGATGCGGATGTTTTGGCCGTGCATTGCTTTGCTCCACTCTCCCCCTCCCCGCCGCGGTTACGGCGGGGAGAAGGAAAACCCCTACTCGATGATCTTCGTGACGACGCCGGCGCCAACCGTACGGCCGCCTTCGCGGATCGCGAAGCGCACCTTCTCTTCCATGGCGATCGGCGAGACGAGCTCAACGGTAACCGAGACGTTGTCGCCCGGCATGACCATTTCCGTGCCTTCGGCCAACTTGACGGTGCCCGTCACGTCGGTCGTGCGGAAGTAGAACTGCGGACGATAGTTCGTGAAGAACGGCGTATGACGGCCGCCTTCTTCCTTGTTCAGGATGTACGCCTCAGCCGTAAACTTCTTATGCGGCTTGACGGAGCCCGGCTTGCAGAGAACCTGGCCACGCTCGACAGCTTCCTTGTCGATGCCGCGCAGGAGGCAGCCCACGTTGTCGCCAGCCTCGCCCGAGTCGAGCAGCTTGCGGAACATTTCGACGCCCGTGACGACCGACTTCTGCGTGTCGCGGATGCCGACGATTTCGACTTCTTCGCCGACCTTGATGACACCGCGTTCGATACGGCCGGTGACGACGGTACCGCGACCCGAGATCGAGAACACGTCTTCGATCGGCATCAGGAACGGCTGATCCTTCGGACGCTCCGGGATCGGAATGAACGTATCCATCGCCTCATAGAGCTTGATGATGGCTTCGTCGGCGAGCGGGCCCTTCTCACCGTTCAGCGCCTTGACGGCGGCGCCGCGGATGACCGGGGTGTCGTCGCCCGGGAAGTTGTACTTCGAGAGAAGCTCACGAACTTCCATTTCGACGAGGTCGAGGAGCTCTTCGTCTTCGACGATGTCGCACTTGTTCAGGAACACGACGATCTTCGGCACGCCGACCTGGCGGGCGAGAAGAATGTGCTCACGCGTCTGGGGCATCGGGCCGTCAACGGCCGAGACGACGAGGATCGCGCCGTCCATCTGCGCAGCGCCCGTGATCATGTTCTTGACGTAGTCGGCGTGGCCTGGGCAGTCGACGTGTGCATAGTGACGGTTCGGCGTCGCGTATTCGACGTGCGACGTGGCGATCGTCAGAATCTTCGTCGGGTCGCGGCGACCCTGAGACTCGGATGCCTTCGCAACTTCGTCATACGCGATCGACGTCGACGTCCAGCCGCGATCGGCCGAAACCTTCGTCAACGCTGCGGTCAGCGTCGTCTTACCATGGTCGACGTGTCCAATCGTGCCGACGTTGCAGTGCGGCTTGTTCCGCTCAAATTTCGCTTTGGCCATCGTTGGCTCTCCTCAGTCTTCCTTACTCGGCCCCGGCTCTCACCGGAGATCTCTCAAAAACGTCTTTAGGCGTACTTTGCTTTAACCTCGTCCGCGACGTTACGCGGAACGTCCGCGTAATGTGCAAACTGCATCGTGTACTGCGCGCGACCGGTCGACATCGAACGCAGCGTATTGATGTAGCCGAACATGTTGGCGAGCGGGACATACGCACGGATGACCGTTGCGTTGCCGCGCATCTCCTGCGTGCGGATCTGACCGCGCCGCGAGTTGATGTCGCCGATGATACCGCCGACGAATTCGCCCGGCGACACGACTTCGACGTCCATGACGGGCTCGAGAATCTTGACGCCCGCCTTTTCGCAGCCTTCCTTCATGGCAGCGCGCGTCGCGATTTCGAATGCGATCGCGGACGAGTCCACTTCGTGGAACGCGCCGTCATAGAGGTTGACCTTCATGTCGACCATCGGGAAGCCGATCAGGATACCGTTGTCCCAGACCGACTTGACGCCCTTTTCGACGCCCGGAATGTATTCCTTCGGGATCGAACCGCCGACGATCGACGTCGAGAACTCGTTGCCTTTGCCGACTTCGTTCGGCTCGAGCTTCAGCTTGACGCGTGCGAACTGACCCGTACCGCCGGTCTGCTTCTTATGCGTGTAGTCGATCTCCGTCGGACGCGCGAGCGTTTCACGGTAAGCGACCTGCGGAGCGCCGGTCATCGCTTCGACGCCGTAGGTGCGCTTCAGGATATCGACCTTGATGTCGAGATGAAGTTCGCCCATGCCCTTCAGGATCGTCTCGCCCGACTCGGGGTGAACCGAGACGCGGAAGGACGGATCTTCGAGCGACATCGTATTGAGCGCGATAGCCATCTTCTCCTGATCGGCCTTCGTCTTCGGCTCGATCTTCATTTCGATGACGGGTTCCGGGAACTCCATCTTTTCGAGAATGACGGGCTTCGACGGATCGCAAAGCGTTTCGCCGGTGCGCGTGTCCTTCAGACCCTGCAGAGCGACGATGTCGCCCGCATAGGCTTCCTTGATTTCTTCGCGGTCGGCGGCATGCATCAGATACATGCGGCCGGCGCGCTCTTTCTTGTCACGCGAGGTGTTCGCGAGCGCCATGCCCTGCTCGAGCTTACCCGAGTAGATACGGCAGAACGTGATCGAGCCGACGTGCTCGAAGCTCATGATCTTGAAAGCGATCAGCGACAGCGGCTCGTTGTCGGACGGCTTGCGGAGAAGCTCGTTGCCGGTCTTCGGATCCGTGCCCTTGTAGGCTTCGCGATCGATCGGAGCCGGCAGGAAGTCGACAACCGCATCGAGGAGCGGCTGCACGCCTTTGTTCTTGAAAGCCGAACCGCAGTACATCGGATAGAAGACGCCCTTGACGGTCGCCTTGCGAACCAGCTTGCGCAGCGTGTCGGCGTCGGGCTCCTTGCCTTCGAGGAAGGCTTCGAGCGCAGCGTCGTCCATTTCGACGGCGGCTTCGATCATCGCGGCGCGATATTCGTTGGCCTTGTCGACGAGGTCTGCCGGGATTTCACCCTCGACCATCTTCGAGTCTTTGCCGTCGCCGTCCCAGATGATCGACTTCATCGTGATGAGATCGATGACGCCCTGGAAGTTCGACTCGGCACCGATCGGAATCTGCATCGGCACGGGACGCGCGCCGAGCTTCGCCTTGATGTCGTCGACGCACATGTAGAAGTCGGCGCCGGTCTTATCCATCTTGTTGGCGAAGATGATGCGCGGAACGTTGTACTTGTCGCCCTGACGCCAGACGGTTTCCGTCTGCGGCTCGACGCCCTGGTTCGAGTCGAGAACGCAAACCGCGCCATCCAGCACGCGCAGCGAACGCTCGACTTCGATCGTGAAGTCGACGTGGCCTGGGGTGTCGATGATGTTCAGGCGGCGCTTCTTGCCGTCGCGGCCGGTCCAGAAACAGGTCGTCGCAGCCGACGTGATCGTGATGCCGCGCTCGGCTTCCTGATCCATGAAGTCCATCGTCGAGGCGCCATCGTGCGTCTCGCCGATTTTGTAGTTACGGCCGGTGAAATAGAGGATTCGCTCGGTGGTCGTGGTTTTTCCAGCATCAATGTGCGCCATGATGCCGAAATTGCGATAATCCTCGATCGGGTACTGTCGGGCCATTGGGTGCCTCGAAAATCCTTAAAGGTCTGTCCTACCAGCGGTAGTGCGAGAAGGCGCGGTTGGCTTCCGCCATCTTGTGCGTGTCTTCCCGCTTCTTGACGGCGGTGCCGCGATTGTTTGCTGCGTCGAGCAATTCGCCCGAAAGCTTGTCGATCAGCGTCGACTCGTTGCGCGAACGTGCGGCAGCGATGAGCCAACGGATCGCGAGAGCCTGACGGCGCTCGTTACGAACTTCGACCGGCACCTGATACGTGGCGCCACCGACGCGGCGAGAACGAACCTCGACTGCCGGCATGACATTGTCGAGCGCCTGACGGAAGAGATCGAGCGGGTTCGCCTTGCCCTTCTGTTCCATCTTTTCGAACGCACCATAAACCATGCGCTCGGCAACCGACTTCTTACCATGTTCCATCACCGCGTTCATGAACTTGGTGACGACGAGGTCGTTGAACTTCGGATCCGGGATCACTTCCCGCTTTTGCGCCGCGTGACGACGAGACATTCTGACTGACCCTTCGCTTCAATTCTGCTTGTGGTGGGCCAGACAATCCGGCCCGAAACATCGGCCGCTTACTTCGGCCGCTTCGCACCGTATTTCGAACGCCGCTGACGGCGGGCTGCAACGCCCTGCGTATCGAGCACGCCGCGGACGATGTGATAGCGAACGCCCGGCAAGTCCTTCACGCGGCCGCCGCGGATGAGCACCACAGAGTGCTCCTGCAGGTTATGGCCTTCGCCCGGGATATAGCCGATGACTTCAAAGCCGTTGGTCAGCCGGATCTTGGCGACCTTACGAAGCGCCGAGTTCGGCTTCTTCGGCGTCGTCGTATAAACGCGCGTGCAGACGCCCCGCTTCTGCGGGCAGGCTTCCATGTGGCGCGACTTCTCGCGATAAACCGGCTTTACGCGCGGCTTGCGGATCAACTGTTGTATCGTCGGCATTCGCCCAATCCTGACCTCATGACCCATCCCCGATTGGGAATACGCCAAGCAAACCTGCCAGGTGCGAAGTCGCCCCTAGCATGAAAAAACCAGAGGATCGTGCCGCCCGTTCAGGTGGCAGATCATGGCCCGTCGATATGCTCTGCTTTATAAACGGGAGCGTTTAGGCCCAAAATGGCGCTAAGAGCGCCGGACGACCTACCACCTTCCGTGAGAGTGGGCGGAGCTATATATGCACCCGCAATATTGGTCAACAGCCCGGCCCGCATCGGAAGAGATTATTTTCGCCCGTTCATGCCGAAATGGGCAAATAGAGCTGCGACCGGTTGTCTGCCCGAAGAATTTAACGCCGTCACCGCAACGTAAATTTAAGCACGCGCTGCGCGACGGCTTTGATTCAGTCGCCTCGCGCTAAAAAAGAACGGCCGCCTCTTGAGGAGACGGCCGTTCAAACAATCAATCAGCTCGGATCGAAGCCGCGCATCACTCTGCGGCTTCTTCCTGCGGACGGCGGCGGCGGCGCGCTGCCGGACCTGACGTTCCGTCGGGCGAAGGCAGATTGCCCGACTTCGCCTTCTCCTTGGCGATCAGATCATCGCGCTGCGCCGCAACCTTGCGAAGCTGGCGCAGCATACCGCCCGTACCGGCCGGAATCAGACGGCCGACGATTACGTTTTCTTTCAGACCTTCGAGCGTATCCGACTTGCCGTTGACGGCGGCGTCGGTCAAGACGCGCGTCGTTTCCTGGAACGATGCTGCCGAGATGAAGGACCGCGTCTGCAGCGAGGCCTTGGTGATACCGAGCAGAACCGGCGTCGCCGTTGCAGCCCGCTTGCCGGCCTTCTGAGCCACGGCATTGACCTCGTCGAACTCGATCCTGTCGAGCTGCTCGCCCTTGATCAGTTCCGTCTCGCCGGCGTCGGTGACCTCGACCTTCTGCAGCATCTGGCGAACGATCACCTCGATGTGCTTGTCGTTGATCGTCACGCCCTGCAGACGATAGACGTCCTGGATCTCGTTGATCAGATAGTTCGCGAGTTCCTCGACGCCCTTGATCGCCAGGATGTCGTGCGGTGCCGGGTTGCCGTCGTAGACGAAATCGCCACGCTCGACGCGATCGCCGTGCTGGACAGCCAAGCTCTTGCCGCGCGGGATCAGGTATTCGACCGGCTCTGCCGACTCGTCGTCAGGCTTGATCGTGATGCGCTGCTTGTTCTTGTAGTCCTTGCCGAACTCGATCGTGCCCGAGATGTCCGCCAGGATCGCGTGATCCTTGGGACGTCGCGCTTCGAAGAGTTCCGCAACACGCGGCAGACCGCCCGTGATGTCGCCCGACTTCGCCGATGCCGTCGGAATACGCGCAAGCACGTCGCCCGCCTTCACTTCGGCGCCGCGATCGACCGAAAGCACGGCCTCGACCGACAGCAGATAGCGCGCATCGCCACCACGCGCGACCTTGATCGGCTTGCCCTTGGAGTCCTTGATCACGATCGCCGGCTTCAGCTCGGCGCCGCGCGGAGAGGCCCGCCAATCGACGATGACGCGGTTCGACGTACCCTTCATTTCGTCGGTCTGCTCGCGAACCGATGCACCTTCGATCAAATCCTCGAAGTCGACCGAGCCGTTGGCTTCCGATAGAATCGGACGGGTGTACGGGTCCCACTGCGCGATCTTGGTGCCGCGCTTCACGGTATCGCCTTCGTCGACGAAGATGCGGGCGCCGTAGGTGATCTTGTGCGTCGCGAGTTCCTTGCCGGACTGGTCGACGATGATCACCGACATGATGCGGCTCGTCGCGACGTTCTGGCCCTTCGAGTCCTTCGCGATGGCGCGGTTCTTGAGCTTCACCGTGCCGTTGAAGTTGGACTCGATGAACGACGAGTCGACGAGGTTCGCCGTGCCGCCGATATGGAACGTACGCATCGTGAGCTGCGTGCCGGGTTCACCGATCGACTGCGCGGCGATGACGCCGACAGCTTCACCGATGTTGACCGGCGTACCGCGCGCGAGGTCGCGGCCGTAGCACTTGGCGCAAACGCCGCTGATCGTTTCGCAAGTCAGCACCGAGCGGATGCGGACTTCCTGGATCTCGGCCTTGGCGATCGCCTCGGCATGGCGTTCCTCGATGAGTTCGCCATTGGCAACGATGACTTCGCCCGAAATCGGATGCTTGATGTCTTCCGCTGCCGTACGGCCGAGCACGCGCGCCGCGAGCGACACGATGACCTGACCGGCGTCGACGACGGCCTGCACGTTGATGCCGGCATCGGTTCCGCAATCGACTTCCGAGATGATCGCGTCCTGAGCGACGTCGACGAGGCGGCGGGTCAGGTATCCGGAGTTCGCCGTCTTCAAGGCGGTGTCGGCCAGACCCTTGCGGGCGCCGTGCGTCGAGTTGAAGTACTCGAGAACAGAGAGGCCTTCCTTGAAGTTCGAGATGATCGGCGTCTCGATGATTTCGCCCGAAGGCTTCGTCATCAGGCCGCGCATACCGGCGAGCTGCTTCATCTGCGCCGGCGAACCGCGCGCACCCGAGTGGCTCATCATGTAGACCGAGTTGATCGGCCGATCGCGGCCGGTCTTCGGATCTTTCTGAACCGCGGAGATGCGATCCATCATCTCTTTCGCGATCTGGTCGGTGCAGCGCGACCACGCGTCCACGACCTTGTTGTACTTCTCGAGCTGCGTGATCAGGCCGTCCTGATACTGTTGCTCAAAATCGCGAACTTCGACGTTGGTCTTCTCGACGATCTTTTCCTTGCTGTCCGGGATCTGCATGTCGTCCTTGCCGAACGAGATGCCGGCCTTGAACGCATGGTGGAAGCCCAGCGCCATGATGCGGTCGCAGAAGATCACCGTCTCTTTCTGACCGCAGTTGCGGTAGACGGCGTCGATCATGCCCGAGATGTTCTTCTTCGTCAGAAGCTGGTTGACGAGCGCGAACTTGACGCCCGGCATCTTCGGCAGGTTCTGAGCCAGAAGCAGGCGGCCCGGAGTCGTCTCGTGAATCTCGACGACCTCTTCGCCAGCCTCGTTCGTCGTGATGAAGCGGCCCTTGACCTTGGCGTGCAGCGACACGGCCTTGGCTTCGAGCGCGTGCTGCACTTCGTTGATCGAGCCTAACAGCATGCCTTCGCCAGGCTCGCTGTCACGCTGCATCGAAAGGTAGTACAGGCCGAGCACGATATCCTGCGACGGCACGATGATCGGCAATCCGTTTGCCGGATGCAGGATGTTGTTCGTCGACATCATCAGGACGCGCGCTTCGAGCTGCGCTTCGAGCGACAGCGGAACGTGCACGGCCATCTGGTCGCCGTCGAAGTCGGCGTTGAACGCGGCGCAGACCAGCGGGTGAAGCTGGATCGCCTTGCCTTCGATCAGTTGTGGCTCGAACGCCTGAATGCCGAGACGGTGCAGCGTCGGCGCACGGTTCAGCATCACCGGATGCTCGCGGATGACCTCGTCGAGAACGTCCCAGACTTCCGGCTTCTCTTTTTCGACGAGCTTCTTCGCCTGCTTCACCGTCGCCGCCTGACCGAGGGTCTGAAGGCGCGCATAGATGAACGGCTTGAACAGCTCGAGCGCCATCTTCTTCGGCAGGCCGCACTGGTGCAGCTTCAGTTCAGGACCGACCACGATGACCGAACGGCCGGAATAGTCGACGCGCTTGCCGAGCAGGTTCTGGCGGAAGCGGCCCTGCTTGCCCTTCAGCATGTCGGCGAGCGACTTCAGCGGACGCTTGTTGGCGCCTGTGATGACGCGGCCGCGGCGGCCGTTATCGAACAGCGCATCGACCGCTTCCTGAAGCATGCGCTTCTCGTTGCGGATGATGATGTCGGGCGCACGCAGTTCCATCAGCCGCTTCAGACGATTGTTGCGGTTGATGACGCGGCGATAAAGATCGTTGAGGTCCGACGTCGCGAAGCGGCCGCCGTCGAGCGGCACGAGCGGACGCAGCTCCGGCGGGATGACCGGAACCTGCGTCAGGATCATCCACTCCGGACGGTTGCCCGACTCCATGAACGCTTCGATGACCTTGAGGCGCTTGCCGAGCTTCTTGGGCTTCAGCTCGGTCGTCGCCTCAGCGATTTCCTGGCGGAGATCGACGGCGATCTTCGGCAGATCCATCGCCGACAGCAGCTCGCGGATCGCTTCCGCGCCGATGCCGGCCGTGAACGTATCGGAGCCGTACTCATCGATCGCCTGGTTGTACTGCTCTTCCGTCAGCAGCTGCTTTTCCTGGAACGGCGTCGTGCCCGGCTCAATGACGACGTAGTTCTCGAAATAGAGCACGCGCTCGAGATCCTTGAGCGCCATGTCCATGAGCAGGCCGATGCGCGACGGCAGCGACTTCAGGAACCAGATGTGCGCGACCGGCGCCGCAAGCTCGATGTGGCCCATGCGCTCGCGGCGAACCTTTGCGAGCGTCACCTCGACGCCGCACTTTTCGCAGATCAGGCCCTTGTACTTCATGCGCTTGTACTTGCCGCACAAGCATTCGTAGTCCTTGATCGGTCCGAAGATGCGCGCGCAGAACAGGCCGTCGCGCTCGGGCTTGAAGGTCCGGTAGTTGATCGTCTCGGGCTTCTTGATCTCGCCGTACGACCAGGAAAGGATATCCTCGGGCGAGGCGATCGAAATGCGGATCTGGTCGAAGGTCGGGATCGGAGCCTGCGATTTAAAGATATTGGTGATTTCGTTCATCGGCTGTCTCCTCGAGGGCTCAGCGGGGCAACGCCAAGCCCGTGGAATTTTCAGGCCCTCATCCCGCAGGACGGGAAGAGGGTTCGGGTAAGGGGCAGCAGCGTCGTCGCGTGAGGCTGCCCCTCACCCCGGTCCTCCCCCCGCATGCGGGGAGAGGTGGGATTGTGTTATTCGGCTGCCGGCGGCAGCTGTGCCTGAGGCGCTTCCGGTTCGGCTTCTTCCACTTCCGGAGGCTGCGCTTCGCTGTTGACGAGCTCGACGTTGAGGCCGAGCGCACGCATTTCCTTGACGAGCACGTTGAAGCTTTCCGGAACGCCGGCTTCGAAGGCATCGTCGCCGCGAACGATCGCTTCGTAGACCTTGGTACGGCCCGCGACGTCGTCCGACTTCACCGTCAGCATTTCCTGCAGCGTGTAGGCGGCACCGTACGCTTCGAGCGCCCAGACCTCCATTTCGCCGAAACGCTGACCGCCGAACTGCGCCTTGCCACCGAGCGGCTGCTGCGTGACGAGCGAGTACGGCCCGATCGAACGTGCGTGGATCTTGTCGTCGACAAGATGGTGCAGCTTCAGAACGTACTTGTAGCCGACGGTAACTTTCCGATCGAACGGCTCGCCGGAGCGACCGTCGAAGAGCGTCACCTGACCTGACGTGTCGAAACCTGCAAGCTGCAGCATCTCGACGATATCCTTTTCGCGCGCGCCATCGAACACCGGCGTCGCGATGGGAACACCATTGCGCAGGTTTTCGGCGATACCGACGAGTTCATCGTCCTTCATCGTCGGCTTGATCTCGTCGCCGTAGACCTTCGCCATTTGATCGCGCAACGCCTTCGCCTGCCCACTCTCGTGGAACTGATGCAATGCGTCGTCGATCAGGCGGCCGAGACCGCGGCAAGCCCAGCCCATGTGCGTTTCGAGGATCTGTCCGACGTTCATGCGGCTCGGCACGCCGAGCGGATTCAGAACGACGTCGACCGGCGTGCCGTCCTCGAGGAACGGCATGTCTTCCGACGGAACGATCATCGACACGACGCCCTTGTTGCCGTGACGGCCGGCCATCTTGTCGCCCGGCTGGATCTTGCGCTTCACGGCGACGAAGACTTTGACCATCTTCATGACGCCCGGAGGCAGCTCGTCGCCACGCTGCAGCTTGTCGACCTTGTCGGCGAAGCGCAGGCCGAGACCCTTCTTCGCGTCTTCGTACTGCTTCTGAATGGCTTCGACTTCAGCCTGCGCCTTTTCGTTCGCGAGACCGATTTCCCACCACTGGCTGCGCGGAATGTCGTCGAGGATCGCGGTGTCGATCGTGGTGCCCTTGCGAGCGCCCTTCGGACCCTTGGCGACTTCCTTGCCCATCAGCGCGTCTTTGAGACGTGCGTAGACGTTGCGGTCGAGAATCTGCAGCTCGTCGTCGCGGTCCTTGGCGAGGCGTTCGATTTCCTCGCGCTCGATCGCCATCGCACGCTCGTCTTTCTCGACGCCGTGACGGTTGAAGACGCGCACTTCGACGATCGTTCCGGCGACGCCCGGCGGCAGACGCAGCGACGTATCGCGAACGTCGGACGCCTTCTCGCCGAAGATGGCGCGGAGAAGCTTTTCTTCCGGCGTCATCGGGCTCTCGCCCTTCGGCGTGATCTTGCCGACGAGAATGTCGCCCGGATGCACTTCGGCGCCGATGTAGACGATGCCGGCTTCGTCAAGGTTCTTCAGCGCTTCTTCCGAGACGTTCGGAATATCGCGCGTGATTTCCTCAGGCCCGAGCTTCGTGTCGCGCGCCATCACCTCGAATTCCTCGATGTGAATCGAGGTGAACACGTCCTCCGAGACGACGCGCTCGTTCATCAGGATCGAGTCTTCGAAGTTGTAGCCCATCCACGGCATGAACGCGACGAGCACGTTCTTGCCGAGCGCCAGCTCGCCGAGTTCGGTCGACGGACCGTCGGCGATGATGTCGCCCGCATGCACATGGTCGCCGACGTTGATCAGCGGCCGCTGGTTGATGCAGGTGTTCTGGTTCGAGCGCTGGAACTTGCGCAGACGATAGATGTCGACGCCCGGCTTCGAGGGATCCTGCTCTTCCGTCGCGCGGATAACGATACGCGTCGCATCGACCTGATCGACGATGCCGGTCCGGCGCGCAGCGATCGCGGCGCCCGAGTCATGCGCGACGCGCTCTTCCATGCCGGTGCCGACCAGCGGCGCTTCCGCCTTGATCAGCGGCACGGCCTGACGCTGCATGTTCGAGCCCATCAGCGCGCGGTTGGCGTCGTCGTTCTCGAGGAACGGAATCAACGCCGCGGCGACCGACACGAGCTGCTTCGGCGACACGTCGATGTAATCGACCTTGTCCGTCGGGACGAGCGTCACGTCGCCGTTGTGGCGGATGGTGACGAGGTCTTCCGTCATCTTGCCTTTGGCGTCGATCTCGGCGTTCGCCTGCGCAACGTGATGGCGCATCTCTTCCATGGCGGAAAGATAGACGACCTCGTTCGTCACGCGGCCGTTGATGACCTTGCGATACGGGCTCTCGATGAAGCCGTACTTGTTGACGCGCGCGAACGTCGCGAGCGAGTTGATAAGGCCGATGTTCGGGCCTTCAGGCGTCTCGATCGGGCAGATGCGGCCGTAGTGCGTCGGATGCACGTCGCGGACTTCGAAGCCCGCGCGCTCACGCGTCAGACCGCCCGGTCCAAGTGCCGAAAGACGGCGCTTGTGGGTGATTTCCGACAGCGGGTTCGTCTGGTCCATGAACTGCGAAAGCTGCGAGGAACCGAAGAACTCGCGCACGGCAGCGGCGGCCGGCTTCGCGTTGATCAGATCCTGCGGCATCACTGTGTCGATATCGACCGACGACATGCGCTCCTTGATGGCGCGCTCCATGCGCAGCAGGCCGACGCGATACTGATTTTCCATCAGCTCGCCGACCGAACGCACACGGCGGTTGCCGAGATGGTCGATGTCGTCGATCTCGCCCTTGCCGTCGCGGAGATCGACAAGCGTCTTCACGACCGCAAGGATGTCTTCCCTGCGGAGCACGCGCATCGTGTCCGGCGCGTCGAGTTCGAGGCGCATGTTCATCTTCACCCGGCCAACCGCCGAGAGGTCGAACCGCTCCGGGTCGAAGAACAGGCCGTGGAACAGCGCGGTCGCCGCTTCGATCGTCGGCGGCTCGCCCGGGCGCATGACCCGGTAGATGTCCATCAGCGCTTCCTGCTGATTGGCGTTCTTGTCGATGTTCAGCGTATTGCGGATGAACGCGCCGACGTTGACGTAGTCGATGTCGAGGATATGGAATTCCTTGACCTTCTGCTCCTTGAGTTCGGCGAGCAGGTTGGCGTCGAGCTCATCGCCCGCTTCCGCGAAGATCTTGCCGGTCTCGAGATCGACGATGTCTTCCGCGATGAAGCGCCCGGCGAGATCTTCCGCCGAGATCAGGATTTCCTTGACGCCGCTTTCGGCAAGCTCACGCGCACGCCGCGCCGTGATCTTCTCACCCTGGCGCGCGATGACTTCGCCCGTCTTCGCATCGGCGATGTCCGACTGCGGTGTGATGCCCCGGAACTTCTCCGGAATGTACGGCATCTTCCAGCCGCGCTTCGATTCCTTGATCGGGATGTGCTTGTAGAAGTGCGCGAGGATCTGCTCGTCGTCGAGGCCCAGCGCATACAGCATCGTCGTCACCGGCAGTTTGCGGCGACGGTCGATGCGCACGTAGACGATATCCTTGGCGTCGAACTCGAAGTCGAGCCACGAACCGCGATACGGAATGATGCGAGCCGCGAACAACAGCTTGCCGGACGAGTGCGTCTTGCCGCGATCGTGGTCGAAGAAGACGCCCGGCGACCGGTGCATCTGCGAGACGATCACGCGCTCGGTGCCGTTGATGATGAAGGTGCCGTTCAGCGTCATGAGCGGCATGTCGCCCATGTAGACGTCCTGCTCCTTGACGTCCTTGATCGACTTGGAGCCCGTCTCTTCGTTGATATCAAACACGATGAGGCGCAGCTTCACCTTGAGCGGCGCCGCATACGTCATGTCGCGCTGCATGCACTCGTCGGTGTCGAACTTCGGCGGTTCGAACTCATAGCTGACAAATTCGAGGGTCGACTTGCCGGCGAAATCCGAAATCGGAAACACGCCCTTGAAAACCGACTGCAAGCCGAAATCATCCGACCTGCCGCCCGGAGGTTCCTTGACCATCAGAAAGTCGTCATAGGATGCTTTCTGAACCTCAATGAGATTCGGCATCTCAGCGACTTCGCCGATCGAACCAAACTGCTTGCGGAGGCGTTTGCGGCTTGTGAGGGTTTGAGCCATGTCGGTCCCTTCGTGCTCTCGTATGCGGGGGAGGCCCCGCGATCCAATTTTCGGCCGTCGAGCACCCCAAACTGACGGGGGCGCTCCTGAAACGGTTCACCGGAAGGCCCTTTTCGAGGTTGCTCGAACCTCAGGCCCTCCGGAAAACCGTTCTTCATTTGCGCCTTCCGACTCTCGATCCAGAGAGCCAGCAGGAAGGCGCGGTATGAATAGACATCGACACCGACCGGGAGCGGCCCGGCCGGTGTCGATGGATCATCACTTCACTTCGACGACGGCGCCCTGATCTTCGAGCTGCTTCTTCAGCTTCTGGGCTTCGTCCTTCGAGACGCCTTCCTTCACGGTCTTGCCGCCGGCCTCGACGAGGTCCTTGGCTTCCTTCAGGCCGAGGCCCGTGATGGCGCGAACTTCCTTGATGACGTTGATCTTCTTGTCGCCACCCGACTTCAGGATGACTGTGAACTCCGTCTGCTCTTCGGCAGGAGCGGCAGCAGCGCCAGCACCCGGAGCAGCAGCGACGGCAACGGCAGCAGCGGCCGAAACGCCCCACTTCTCTTCGAGAGCCTTGGCGAGTTCAGCAGCTTCGAGCACGGTGAGGCTCGACAGGTCATCAACGATTTTCTCGATCTTTGACATATATAGTGTCCTTACGGTTTGAACCTAGAGGTTGAGTTGCAGCACCCTGTCCCAGGGCTTGCGCTGCGATTGCGTTTGCGGGCTCGAAAGCCCCACAACTGTCGTCAGCCAGCTATGCGGCCTCGCCTTTTGCTGCCTTGGCCTGAATGACGCGTGCGAGCTGGGCTCCCGGCTCCTTGACGGTCCGGGCGATTTTCGTCGCCGGAGCGTTGAGAAGACCGATGAGTTTGGCGCGCAGTTCATCAAGCGACGGCAGGTCGGCGAGCGCTTTCACGCCGTTCGCGTCGAGGATGGTCTTGCCCATCGCGCCGCCGAGGATCACGAGCTTTTCGTTCGCCTTGGCATACGTGACGGCAGCCTTCGCCGCGGCGATCGGGTCTTTCGAGAAGGCCAGAATGGTCGGCCCCTTCAACAAACCTGAAAGCTGTTCGGCGTCGGTATCCTTGAGCGCGAGCTGCGCCAGCTTGTTCTTGGCCACTTTCACAGAGCCGCCAGCGTCTTTGACGCGCTTGCGGAAATCTGCGGATTGGGCGGCCACGAGGCCGGTGTTGTGGGCGACCACAACCACGCCGGTGCTTTTCAGCTCGGCATGGAGATGATCGATGAGCTCACGTTTCGCGGCTCTATCCACGTCTCGTCTCCTTGCTGCGGAGCCTCATTCACGAAGCTCCGCGGGTTGCACCTTGCCGCCCATTCCGCGAGCGGAATCGGACGACGGGTAGTCTGTCCTCGTTCCCGTGCACTGCTTGAACGGCGGCACGGTGCTGACCCAGAAGGTTCAAACCGAATGCGAGGCCTGCACCTCAAATCCGATCTACTTCTGTCTCATGCAGGCTCTCCCGGAAGAGATTTCGGCCGACCCGCGAACGGGCTGGCACCTACAGTCTCGGACAGTTTCGAACCGGAGCTCGAAAGCCCCGGTCCGGGTTTTCCGGGTTGCCCCGGAATTCGCAAATATCTTAGACCACCGGTCCCGACGAAACGGTCGCGGTGTCGAGCTTGAGGCCAGGCCCCATCGTCGACGACACCGACACCTTCTTCAGGTACGTGCCCTTGGAACCCGTCGGCTTGGCCTTCACGACCGCATCGACGAACGCCTTGATGTTCTGGACGAGTGCTTCCTGCGAGAAGCTCGCCTTGCCGACGCCGGCGTGAACGATGCCGGCCTTTTCGACGCGGAACTCGACGGAGCCGCCCTTGGCGCCCTTGACTGCGGTGGTGACGTCCATCGTCACCGTTCCGACGCGCGGGTTCGGCATCAGGCCGCGCGGGCCCAACACTTTGCCGAGGCGTCCGACAAGACCCATCATGTCCGGCGTCGCGATGCAGCGATCGAAGTTGATCGTGCCCTTCGAGACGATCTCGACGAGGTCTTCCGCGCCAACGATGTCCGCGCCTGCTGCCTTGGCTTCGTCAGCCTTGGCGCCCTTCGCGAAAACAGCGACGCGCGCCGTGCGGCCCGAGCCGTTCGGCAGATTGCAGACGCCGCGAACCATCTGGTCGGCGTGCTTGGGATCGACGCCGAGGTTGACGGCGACTTCGATCGTCTCGTCGAACTTCGCCTTGGCGCGGTCCTTCAGGATCTTCACGGCTTCGTCGACACCGTAAGACTTGCCTGCGGGCAGGCCCTGCTTGACGGTGAGCATGCGCTTGCCGCCGGCTTCGCGCGTTTCCTTGATCTTCTCAGCGCTGATTTGAGCTTTTGCCATCGGACTACTCCACCACCTTGAGACCCATCGAGCGCGCGCTGCCTGCAAGCGTGCGGGCGGCGGCATCGATATCGTCGGTGTTCATGTCCTTGAGCTTGCCCTTGGCAATCTCTTTCAGCTGCGCAATCGTCACCTCTCCGGCAACCGCACGGCCCGGCTCCTTGGAGCCCGTGCCGCCCTTGCCCGTCGGACGAAGGCCCGCGGCCTTCTTGATCAGGAAGGTTGCAGGCGGGTTACGCATCTCGAACGTGAAGGAGCGGTCGGAATAGACCGTGATCTTCACCGGGATCGGCGTGCCCTGCTCGAGGTCCTTCGTCTTCGCGTTGAAGGCCTTGCAGAATTCCATGATGTTGACGCCGCGCTGGCCAAGCGCGGGACCGATCGGCGGCGACGGATTCGCCGCGCCTGCCGGCACCTGTAGGTTGATATAGCCGTCGACTTTCTTCGCCATAGTCCCCTTCACTCATTAGAGCGTGAAGACGTCGTCGGACGTCACGCTCAGGGTTAGCGGTTCAACGGGCCGGATCGCTTGCCACGAACTCTGCCCTCCCGCACGTCACCGCCCCAGAGCCGAAACCCCGCCGCGGTTCCCGATGCTGAAGCACCGGAATTCTCAAACTCTCGCGCAATGTCCCGGCATAGCCTTCGCCGGAACGTCGCCCTCAACTCGCAATCTTCTCGACCTGCCCGAATTCGAGCTCGACCGGCGTCGGACGGCCGAAGATCGACACCGCGACCTTGACCCGCGACCGCTCCTCGTCGACGTCTTCGACGACGCCCGTGAACGACGCGAACGGGCCGTCGGCAACCTTGACGTTCTCGCCAATCTCGAAGGTGATCGTCGGACGCGGACGCTCGACGCCTTCCTTCACCTGATTAAGGATGCGCAGCGCCTCATCCTCGGGGATCGGCATCGGTTTGTTGTCGGCGCCGAGAAAGCCCGTGACCTTCGGCGTGTTCTTGATCATCACGAACGCCTGGTCGGTCATCTTCATTTTGACGAGCACATAGCCCGGCAGAAACTTGCGCTCGGTCGGAATCTTGCGGCCGCGCTTGACCTCGACAACCTCTTCGGTCGGCACGACGATCTCTTCGAACAGATCATCAAGACCACCAGCCTTCGCGCGTTCGCGAATGGCGTCGGCGACCTTGCGCTCGAAATTCGTGTAGGCGTGGACGATGTACCAGCGCGTTCCGGCCACCGACTTTTTTTCTTCGCGATCTTGCGCGACAACCATTCTCAAACGCCCTCTAGCGCGTCACCAAGCCAAATACCGAGAGCTGATGCTCAACTGCCCACCCCAAGAACGAAGCGCACGATGTGGCTCAAAACCTGATCGACGAGCAAAAAGAAAACAGAGGCGAACGCGACCATGATGAGCACCATCAAAGTCGTGATCCACACCTCTTTCCATTTCGGCCAGGTGACCTTGGAGACTTCCTGCCGAACTTCCTGGATAAAGGTTATGGGATTGAACTTCGCCATTAAAGTGCTTTCTATGCGCAGATGCGACAACATGCCGCTCCAGCCCCGTCGTTGATTGACCGGGCCGGTCGGCAGATCAGACCTAGCTGAGGCTGGCAGGGGCGGAGGGTCTCGAACCCCCGACCTTCGGTTTTGGAGACCGACGCTCTACCAATTGAGCTACACCCCTTAAACCCGACGCGAGCAAAAGCCCGGGCGTCGCGCAGCCTCTTTCGGGGCGTGTTTCCTTAACTGATGTCATCGCCCTTGTCAGCCCCATGCGCGAGCTTTTTTGTCCCGGCTGCCGTTATTCAATAGGAAATGTCGAACTGTCGGCTTCAGCGGCCGGTCCAGGGACCGGGAGCACCGGCAGCACCACCCGGCGACGACTGCGCCGAACCCGCGATCGGCTCGACAACGACGGCCGATCCATAGGCCAGCACCTCGGTGACGGCGGATGCAATCTCGTTCGCATCGTATCGCATCGCGATAACGGCATTGGCGCCCATGCTTTGCGCGTGCTCGACCAAGAGATCGAAGGCTTCCTGGCGGGCTTGTTCCGCGAGCTTGGTATACACGGAGATATTGCCGCCGAAGAAAATCTGAATTGCGGCGCCGAGGTTGCCGACGACACTGCGTGACCGCACCGTCAAGCCGCGAACCAGGCCGAGATGGCGCACGACGCGGTAGCCTTGAATCTCATTCGTCGTAACAACCAGCATGAAAATCCCCTGTTTCGCCGTGCGGGCGGAATTGCGCAGTCTGAACGCAACTTAATGCAATAGAGCTTGGCTGGCGACCGCTGAAGTTGCAATGCTCGACGCTTGCGCGCCGGGATTTGCGCTTCGCACCCCAGCGCCTGCCGTCGATCGCCGAACCCAAAGTTGCATCAACACGATCTGACTTGAAGGGGCTTGTCGTCGTCACGCCTTACGTTATCAGCTTAATTGCCTCACATTCGCGGCGGCACCTGCCCGGCCTCGATACGTTGCCTTTCTGACGATGACTAAATCCCGCCCCTATTATTCGTTCAAAGCCAGCGCCATGACATTCACACCGCATCGTCGAGATGTTCTTTCCGGAGCCTTGGCCGCATCGGTCGCGGGCTGGGCGCTTCCCGCACGCGCCGCCTCTGTCGGAGCCATGGCGCTCGGAAATGCGGAGCCGTTCTCCTTCGACGACCTCAAGACGCGCGCCAAGGAGCTGGCGAAGGCCCCTTACACACCGCCTCCGAAGCCGGCTGACTCCGATCCTCTGCGCGGCATGACGTTCGATACGTTCGCGCAAGCCATTTATAAGCCCGAGATGGAGCTTTGGCGCGACGTGCCGGGGGCACAGAAGGTGCGCCTCTTTCCGCAAGGACGTTTCTACGCGGAACCGGTCAGCATCTACGTCATCGAGAACGGCCAGGCGCGTCAGGTCGTCTATACGCCCGACCTGTTCAACATGCCCTCCGACCATCCGTTGCGGACGTTGAAGTCTGCCGGCTTCGCGGGCTTCCGCCTGATGAGCCGCGGCGGCGTCAGCGACTGGCTCTCCTATCTCGGCGCATCCTACTTCCGTGCCTCTGACCCGCAGGATCAGTACGGCGGATCGGCACGCGGACTCGCCATCAACACCGGACGACCGGAAGAATTCCCGCGTTTCACCTCGTTCTGGCTCGAACAGAACGGTGCGGGCATGACGATCTACGCTCTTCTCGAAAGTCAGAGCGTGACCGGCGCCTACCGCATGGACAGCCGCCGCATTCAAGGCGGACAGGGCGGCGCATTGCAGGACGTCGAATGCGAACTCTTTTTCCGTGCGCCTGTCGACTTGCTCGGCATCGCGCCTTTGACCGGCATGTTCTGGTACGGTGAAAATTCGGGGCACTTCCGCGGCGACTGGCGCCCTGAGGTTCACGACTGCGACGGCCTCTCGCTGTGGACCGGCACCGGCGAACGCATCTGGCGTCCCGTCGCCAACCCGCCGCGCATCGTCACCAACAGCTTTTCGGATGAACATCCCAAAGGCTTCGGCCTCGTCCAGCGCGACCGCAACTTCGAGAACTATCAGGACGACAGCCTGTTCTACGATCGCCGCCCGAGCATGTGGGTCGAACCGCTCGGCGATTGGGGCAAAGGCTGTGTCAATCTCGTGCAGTTGCCGACGACGAACGAGACCGAAGACAACATGGTCGCGTTCTGGACGCCTGAGCAGAAAATCGTCCAAGGCACGGTGATCAACACGAAGTATCGGCTGTATTGGGGCGTCGATGGCCCACCGACCGGCGACGTCGGCCGCATCGTCGCGACGCGCATCGGGCTCGGCGGTCTCGGCGGACGCGACCTCGATCTCCGCCACACCAAGCCCGGCGCGCGCAAATTCATGATCGACGTCGAAGGCAAGGTTCTCGAAGAGCAGACCCGTTTCGGCGGCACGCATACGGTCGTGACGACCACGCGCGGCAAGATTACCGGCGTCGAAGCTTTCCCCGTCGTCGGCACCAAGCGTTGGCGGATGATGTTCGACCTCTCCGATCTCGACGGACAGGAAGCCGACCTGCGCGCGTTTCTGCAAAAGGACGGCGTCGCACTGAGCGAAACCTGGATCTATCAGGCGTTTCCGTAAGCGCCGATCCGAATTCTCAAACGACGCGAACGCTAATTCTTGAAGTCCCTAATCCCTAATCCCCAATCCCCTCACTGAAGCCCAATTGTTGCCATCGATTGACGCGACGCTGTGTTACCGCCACGCACTCGGCCTAACCGGTGTCGCATGTCCTATCGCGTCTTCTCAATTCCGCCCAAGGTTCGCATTCGGGAGAACATCGATTTTCCCGGTCCGGTCGTCATTGACGGCACCGTTCTGGGCGACATCAGCTGCATGTCGCTCGTCGTCGGCGAGCGTGGCATTGTCGACGGCACGATCAAGGCCGACCGCGTGACCATCCTCGGCGAAGTCTCGGGCGAGATCTTCGCGACACACATCACTCTGAAGCCGTCGTCAGCCGTCGCCGCAAATATTTTCCATAAGCATCTCTCCGTAGAAGACGGCTGCCTGTTCGAAGGCAACTCGCGCCGCCACGCCGCTCCACTGGAATTGACTTGAGGTCTTCGCTGCTCGTCCAACGCAAAGATTGCAAAGCGTTGGCAAGCGAATTTGCCAGACCTCCACACCCGCTCGATTGATCTGCGGCACCGGCCAGCTAAAACCGTTGCTGGCGCGGATGCTTTGTGGGTAGCGCCGATTTTATCGCGAGCGCCGTTGCGGCCAAGCTTGAACGCTGAACGGCGCTAAGCATGCTGCCATAGCATGCATTCCTTTTTCTAACTCGAAGCCAGGAGTGCCGATGTCACGCTCGAAGTACATCCTCTTTGCCTTCGCGATCGCAGCTCTAACATTGACCGGTGCCGGTACCGGCGCGGAAGAAATCAATCACGAGAGCGAAGCGTCCTGGGCCAGCATCCGAAAGGATACATTCGGCCAGCAGGACATGATCGACGGCAAGGGGCTCCTGTCGCTGGAGGCTCCGGAACGCGCCGAAGACGCCGCCGTGGTTCCGATCACGATACGTCTGGCGCCTGAACTTGCGGACAACGTCAAATCGCTGACGCTGATCGCCGACGAAAATCCAGCTCCGGTCGTCGCAACCTTTACGTACGGAGAAGCGGCGGGACGCGGACCGCGCACCCTGGCGACACGCATTCGTGTGGACCGCTACACGTTCGTACGCGCCATCGCGGAAAGCTCGGACGGCAAACTGTATATGACGAAGGCTTTCGTCAAAGCGTCCGGCGGCTGCTCGGCGCCAGCAAGCCGCGACGCCGAGGAAGCAGCGAAATCCATCGGCAAGATGCGCATAAGGACCGCCACGGGCAACGCCGGCAAGTCTGACCTCGGCGAAGTCATGATGCGGCATCCCAATATTTCAGGTTTGGCGATCGACCAGCTTTCGGGAGGGTATCCGCCCGCGCGCTTCATCTCGCATCTGTCCGTCACGGCGGACGGCAAGCTCGTCTTCGCCATGGAAGGCGGCATCTCGATCAGCGAAGACCCGCATTTCCGGTTCAGCTATCTGCCCGGCGCAAGCGACCGCCTCGAAGTCACCGCTGAAGACACGGATGGGACGAAGTTCTCAGGACGCTCCGGCAACCCGTCCTGAGGCCGGCACCGCCAACAGGCGTCCGCCGCGAGGTTATGGAGCGGGTGATGGGAATCGAACCCACGTATTCAGCTTGGAAGGCTGCTGCTCTACCATTGAGCTACACCCGCATCCTGTAGCGAAAGCAATTACTTAGGCAATCGCCGCGGCGCCTGGAACACTTTGTTCCCAGAGCATCCGGTTCTATAAATGCCCGCGGCTGATTTTGGAAGCGACAGATGCGCGGCGGAGTGACGTAATTTTCACAACGCACGGCGGACGGATTAGCCCGCATCCGGCGCTCCCAAGTCTCGGAACGGCCATCAAGCGGCGCTACCCGCCCCGCAGGCGGGGATGATACGCTTTGCCGGGGTTGGGGGCGTCGCGGGAACCGCAAAGAGCGGGTGGGGAACGATGAGAAAGGGCAAAGGCTGGTACGCGGCTTTCGCGTTTCTCTTCATAGCGTCTTTCGTGGCGATCTACGCCGCTACCGGACAAGACGCCATAGGAGCGGCCGCGCGATTTCTGTCGAACGGCGTCATCCTGGTCCGCAACATCATCGCACGTTCCGCCGGAAGCTTCCTGAAACTCCTGGCACAGGGCGTCGGATTGCGGCGGCTTTCGCGGTTTCTCGCGGCCGGGGCGAGCATAGGCCTCGGATATGCCGCAAGCGTCGTCGTCAGCGACAAGACCGTCCGGCGAGCACATGGCTGGCGCGAGAAAGTCCATACCGCAGCCAGGTTCGCCCGACGCACATGGCATGAAGCGCCTTTACTCGCGAAAATCGCTGCCGTCGTTTGCCTGATCGCCAGTCAGGTTTATTTGCATTTCTTTCTCGTCGTGTTTCCGATCGCGTTTCTCGTCCCAGCCGTACGCAAAATCTGGGTGCGTGCCGCCGACATGATGTTCGGCAGCTGGTATTGGAAAACCTTTGGATCGACGCACCGCGCAATCGTCACGGGAATCAGAAGCTTGCCGTTCATGCGTGTGCTTTTCGATGCGGTGCGCCTGATGCGTCTTCGCTATCTCAGCGCCTGGCGCATATGGCGCTATGATCCCCGCTATCGCGATCAGGCAAGTCAGGCGCGCTTCGTCAGCTTCATCGAGCCGTGGCGTCTTTTGCGGCGCGGCGAACTCGATCGCTATATCGGCCGACCGCTCCTCGCCGGACGCGAACGTCAATACTTGATCGAAGCCGAAGCAAGCGCCTAACGGAAACGCATCGAGCAACGAAATCTGCGTCTAAGCGATGATACCCTTGCTCGCGGCGATGGCGAGACGGAGCGACTGCGCGATCCGTTGCGAGCGATCGACGAACAAGGCTGCGGCCTCCGGCGGACAGACCGCCTTCGCAGTCTCGGCGAACAGCTCCAACCAACGCAAAAAATGCTCTTCGCTGATTTCGGAAATGGCGACATGAGCGGGCATCGGCTGGCCTTTGTAGCGCCCCGTCATCAGAACGACGGAAGACCAGAAGGCGCTGAGCTTCGCCAAGTGCTCGTCCCAATCCTCGATGCGCGAATTGAAGACCGGACCGAGCAACTCGTCCTGCCGCACCTTGGCGTAGAAACGATTGACCAGATCCGCAACCATGACCTCGTCAATCCCGACGGATAGTCCAGGCGCTTTTGGATGCGGGGGATGATACGACATGGCGGAGGCTCTTGCCGTTAGACTTCATAAGATGTACTGAGATTGCACCTTAAAGTGTTTTGCCTGTTCCCGGCAACCGTTCGACGGACCCTCCGATGCGGCTAACAGTCCATTCCGACTACGCGCTTCGCGTACTCATGTACCTCGGAGCGCGAGAGGACCGCCTAGCGACGATCCAGGAAATCGCGAAAGTCTACGCGATCTCCGAAAATCACCTCATGAAAGTCGTCAACAAGCTTGCGAGGCACGGCTTCGTCAAGACGTTGCGGGGCCGCGGCGGCGGTCTTCGTCTCGGACGCCCCGCCGAAGACCTGACGATCGGCGAAGTGCTGCGGGTCGTCGAAGAAGATTTTCATGTCGTCGAATGCTTCGGCGAATCCAACATGTGCCGCATCTCGCAAAGCTGCCGGCTGCGGCTCGCTTTGCGGCGCGCAATCGACGCCTTCCTCGCGGAACTCGATGAATGGACGCTGGCTGACATTCTTTCAAACAGGAATTCGATCTTACGCGAGTTACGACCCTTCATAAGCTGAGGGCCGGTTATGAAAGGGGGAACGGCGTGCTCAAGACACGACTGACGGAACGGCTTGGACTACGGCATCCAATCATCTGCGCACCGATGGCATGGGCAGCGGGCGGTCGTCTCGCGGCGGCGGTGTCCGCGGCCGGCGGCCTTGGCCTGATCGGCGGCGGATACGGCGACGCGGACTGGATCGCACAGGAATTTCGCGCGGCCGGCAATCAACCCGTCGGCTGCGGGTTCATCACTTGGTCGCTCGCCAAGCAGCCGGCGCTTCTCGATCTGGCGCTTTCGAACAAACCGAAAGCCATCATCCTGTCGTTCGGAAATCCCGAGCCCTTCGCCAAGCGCATCAAGGACGCGGGCGTAACACTGATCTGCCAGGTGCAAACCCGGCGCGACGCGGCGCACGCGATG
Organism: Hyphomicrobium denitrificans ATCC 51888; assembly: GCF_000143145.1. Classification (NCBI taxonomy): domain Bacteria; kingdom Pseudomonadati; phylum Pseudomonadota; class Alphaproteobacteria; order Hyphomicrobiales; family Hyphomicrobiaceae; genus Hyphomicrobium; species Hyphomicrobium denitrificans. The sequence goes on along the minus strand of NC_014313.1, from coordinate 1,052,051 downwards.
GCATGTGGCGCCGACGTTATCGTGGCCCAGGGCGCCGAAGCCGGCGGACACGGACAAAGTCGCGGAACCCTATCGATCGTCCCCGAAGTCGCGGACCTGATTGCGAAAGACTATCCCGACACCATTCTTTGCGCAGCGGGCGGAATTGGCGACGGCCGCACAGTCGCCGCCGCATTGATGCTCGGCGCTGAAGGAGTGATGGTCGGATCGCGCCTTTGGGCGTCAAAGGAAGCCAACGTCAGCCAGCGCATGCACGACACCGCGTTGAGCGCGACGGGCGACGAAACCATTCGTTCGCAGACGATGGATCTGGCGCGCAAGCTCGAATGGCCGAAGCAGTACAGCGCCCGAGTTCTCATCAACGAATTCATTTGCCGCTGGCACGGACGCGAAGCCGAACTGATCGCGGTCGCCGATGAGGAAGCTGCGAAATACCGTGCCGGCTGGATCGAAGGCGATCCCGAAAAGAGCAACACCTTCGTCGGTGAGGTTGTCGGCCTGATCCGTTCGATCGAACCTGCAGCAGAAATCATCGAACGGCTGATGCGCGAAGCGGAAGACCTGCTTTTATCGAAGCCCCGCGAAATCGTCTCGCAGGCATAAATCACGGTGCGCGACTGCACGCAGCAGCGGTAATCTGAAACGCAAAGCTTCCACCGGCTGCGGCGAGCAGCCGGCTTCACGTTGTGTCAAAATCAGTACCGTCCGAGTCGCGCGCGCCTATGGGCCACGGCGGACCAATCGCAGAATGAACAGCAAGAGACACGCGCCGACGACGGCAGCAATGATGGATCCGACAAGCGGGTTACCAAACGCAAAGCCGAGCCTTGGGAACAAGATACCGGCGATGAACGCTCCGACGATGCCGACGATGATATCGCCGACGAGACCAAATCCGCCGCCTTTCATGATTTGCCCAGCGAGCCAACCGGCAATAGCACCGATAAGCAGCCAGATGATCAGTGACTGGAGATCAATATCCATGTCTTCCTCTCGGTTTGAGCCTCCACGCACACGAATCGGTTCGACATGATCATCTGCGGCAAAACGGCCGTTGACAAGCTTGCAAACAAAGTTCCTGCGAGGCAACAAAACGCGCGAGAGGTTGTGCGGCGCGGCTATCTCTGACTTTGCCGGGCATCGCCGAGCCATTGCGACAGGCTCTTGAAATCGGCGGCGCCGGAAAATGTCGTGACCGTGCCGTCGCGTGCGATGAGGCGCGTGTAGGGTAGTTCGCCCATCCAATCGTGATCGACGGCGAAGCGCAGCTTCTCTTCAAACCCGTTCGCAAGGCTAAAGCTCTGGACGTTGCCAAGGCCGGTTTTCAGGAGCGCTTTTTCGATGCGCTTCGGATCGGCGCCGCGGCGGTCCCAATTCACGAATGCGATCGTCGTGTCCGCATGCGCGACTGCAAATTTCCCCCAGTCTTCCAGCTCGACCATGCAGTTGCCGCACGAAAAACCCCAGAAGTGCACGATCACCGGCTGGCCCTTGCGTCCATCGAGAAGCGTCTGCCAGCTCGCGCTGTCGAACGTGCGCGGCGGCTCGGCCAGCGCTTGAACGCACGCACACCAGACGAACATCAGAACGGACGCAATACGCACAACAGCGTTCATGACTGCGGCTCCAGGGGGATCAGTCGATAGCCTTCTTTCGTCGTCAGCCATGACAGATAAACGCTCGCCTGCTGCGCGATGAGCAACGGATGATCCGACGCATTTGCCGCCGACGCGACAGTCCGCGGCTTGCTCCACGTGCGTCCGCCGTCGTGCGACGTCATCAGATCGATGCTGGTTTTCTCGCCGTCGAAGGATTTGTAGGCGAGGTAAACCGTGCCCCCTGCCGCCAAGACATACGGGCGCGAAATCTGCGCGCTCTGATCGCCAATCCGCAGCGGCTCCGAAAACGTCTTGCCGCCATCCTCGGAGTGCGCGTAGTAGACGCCCTTCAGCTTGCGCCCGAGTGCGAACCACGTCGCGTGATAAGCGCCGTCGCTGCCGATTGCGAGGCTCGGTCCCTGATGCGGGCACGCGTCGATCTTCGCGTCATCCTCGCTCACGCGATATAGCTGCCCGGGCTTTCCAGCGTCCGAGAACGTGATCGTCGCGTGATCGCGAATGCCGCCGTCGAAAATGTTGCGGAACATTACGACCGGCTCGCCCGAGCTTTTGAACGCAACGGCGATGCGGCAGCACTCGCAGGAATTGTCGCGGGCGATGGATGCCGCTTCGAGCGCGCCGCCCGGCTTGTCGTCCCACGCGTAAGCGAGCGCCGCGCCTGCATACTTTTTGCCCTGCTTCTTCGCGGCGGCGACGTTGCGTTTGTCGATCCAGGCTACGAACACACGCCCATTCGGATCGAATGCCGCCGTTTCGAAGCGTTGGCTCGGCGAGCCCGTGGTGATCGGCTGAGGCTCGGAGAACGTTTTGCCGCCGTCAGCCGATCGCGCGATAAACGCATGTCCGTTGTATTTTTCGTCGCGCGACGCGTACGTGACGGCGACACGGTCGTTGGGTCCGAAGGCGAGTTTCGGACGCGCATCCGGTCCGTCATCGAGCGGCAGCTTCGTCGCAGGCAGCGTGACCGGCGTCGAAAATGTTTTCCCGAGATCCGGCGAGCTTGCGATCGAAATGCGCCCACCCGCAGACCACGTCAGCCAGAGCTTGCCGTCTGGAGCAAACGCGCCGGTGGCGACGCTCGCGCAGGCAAGCTCCGAGGACGCGCACGCCGCAGCCGTTTCATGATGATGCGAAGCTCCGTCGTGCGCTTGCGCAAGATTGGCGACGCCTGCGGAGGCAGCGAGCAAAAGCAACGCGGCCAATTTGAGATGTGTACGCATCACTCAGAACCTCACTTTCATGCCGCCGTAAAACGTGCGCGGCGCGCCGGCGTAGATGGAACCCGTTCCAGTTTGAGCGAGCGTCTCCGCCGTCGACCCGTCCCTGTCTGCGATATTGTTGGCGGACGCGATATAGACTTCGTCAAGCACATTGCGGACTTCGAAATAAGCGAGGAACGATTTGATCGGTCCCCAATTCAGTGTCCGCTCATAATGTACGTTGACGTCGACCGTCTGGTATCCGGGAGCCCAAAGCAGGTTGGCGTTTTCCATGTAGAAGCCGTCATGCCACTGGTATTCGACATAGGCGCCGACGCCCTTGTAAATCCCGGACGGCGTGTCGTAGCTCACTCGCGCCGTCAGCTCATTGGATGAGATACCCGGGATTTTGTTCCCGGCCCGGCTGACCGCATTCGGCGCGCCGGACACGACTTCATCGTAGTCCGTATAGATCTGATTGTTGTAGAGATACGCCGCCGTCAGTCGCACGCTGTCCGTCAACGCGACATTGGCCATCAGTTCGACGCCGCGATGCTCGGAGGCTGGCGCGTTGTAGCTGAAGTTCGATCTGCCCGGCGTCAGCGAAGCTTGCGAAACGATCTCGTTGGTAAAGAACTCGTAGAAGCCGGTGACGCTCAGCGTCACGCCTTTGACGGGCGTCCAGTCCGCGCCGAGATCGTAGCCGATGTTCGATTGCGTTTTGAGATCCGTGTTGTTGCCCGGGTTTCCGTCCTGCTGGATGAACAGATTGGAAAACTGCGGCGTCCCGTACCCCGTGCCGATACGTGCGCGAAGCTGCCATTGATCGTTCGGCGTATAGAGCAGGCCAATTTCCGGCGCGACATTTGTCATCTCGCGTCCGACGCTGACGGTCTGGGTAATCGCGCCGCCCGCACTGTAACTTCGCTGCGTGCCATCCAACGAGGTGCGTTCAACCGTTGCACCTGCGATGACGGCCACGTCATCCGTAAGCTTGACCTCATGACGCGCCCGCGCGCCAAAATTCTCCGTTGAGCCGACTTGATCCGACTGCAGACGATCATTCAGCACGCTATCGCGCGGCGCGAGCAGGATGGTCTGAGCGTCGACCGGCAGGTAATTCCAGAACGCGCCGAGATAGGAACGCATCGGCAAACCGGCGAACGTCGCGGTGTTCGTGACACCGGCGGTGACGTTGTAGGAAAGATAATCGCCGAGCCCGCGCGTCGTCCCAGTGGGCTGACTGATGTTGCGATCGTCGATGACGACCTGCACCTGCCCCGTCGTCGAAGCGCTGAATTCGTGATCCCAGCGCACGCCTCCGATCGTCCGCCGGTCGTCGCGGTTTGCGCCAGCCTGCTCCGCCGTCTGACGCGTGCCCATGAAGCTGAGCGTCTCGCAGCCCGCCGCCGCCGTTGCGTACGTTTTGCAGCCTTTCTGGAAAGGATTGGTATTGAAGTTGTTCAACGACATGCGGAACGGCAGTTCCGTGTAAACATTATTATTGATGAACTTGAACGTGAACGTGTCCGTCGACGAGGGCTGATAGGTGATCAGCGCATTGACGGTCTGGGTGTTGAAATCGCTGTAGCCGTAATATCCATCACCGCGAACGTCGCTCGAAAAGATCGACGCTTCCCAGTTCTCGCCCTTCTTGCCGCCGACGACATAATTGTTCAGGTAGTTGAAGCTTCCGACGTCGACGCCGTATTCGATGCCGTCGATGACGCCGCCCGGCCACGTGCGGAAGTTGATCGCGCCGCCCGTCGCGTAATTCCCGAACAGGGCCGATGACGGCCCGCGCCATACGTCGACGCCCGAATAGGCGTGCGGATCGATCAGGTCGCTGCGCGATAGACCGTCCGGCTGGGTGACGGAGAACCCGTCGTCGAGAATGACGATGTTGCGAATGCCGAAGCCATTGCGCGCATTCGATCCGCGGATCGAGATGCCCATGTCGCGGGGGCCGTTGCCTTGCTTCAGCGAAACGCCCGGAACGTCATGCAGGATGTCGGTGACGGAAAAGACCGGCGTGTTTGCATACCGCGCCATGTCGATGCCGGTTGCCGTTTGCGCTCCGGCGCCCGAGGCGCCCGGAACGGAAGCGACCGAACTCGACGGGGCTCCCGGATTTCCGGCCGCAGGCGAAAGCGAGAGATTGGCCCCGGGCAACGGCGACGGCGCGCCCGCAACGTCGGTCGGCGCGGGCGCGGGCTTCGGAACGCCGGAAGGCGGCGCCGATCGCTTCGCAACGACTTTCTTTTTAGCGGTTGACGACGGCTTCTGGGCGGTCGCCTGAGCCGCCGCCTTCTGCGCCTCCTGCTGAACGGTGACGTCCGGAAGACTGATGGACTCCTGCGCCTGCGCGTCCTGAGCTTGCGCCGCGTCTCCGGCCGCCATCAACGACAGAACGGCAAGCAGAGCAAAAGTGCTGCTGTGAGAGGTGATGTGGAGCTTGCGCGTGGTACGCGGCCCCGCCTTGAGGCGATCCGCCTGAATGAGCATTTCCCGATGACCCGACTGAACTGAAGCTGCGACGATGCGAGGCCGGGACTTGGTAGTCTCTACGGCGATCGCGCTTGGACGCGAATTACTCAGATCAGAACGGCAGGTGGACCGCGCGCCGATTGCGCGCCTGCGGTGGGCGTAGCGCTGAAACGTTCGCGCGTGATCCGGAACGTCAGCTCCGCATAGTGGACGGTTCGAGCGAGCAGATGCGGGGTATCATGGTCGACATCGACTGCGCCAACCGGGGCATAGGGACAGATGTCCTTGCCGGACAACGGAGTTTTCTGCTGCAACGGCGCGCCGGTATCGTCGACCGTCAGCGGACCGTGACCGGTACAGATCACGATGCCGATATCGCCTGCGTTCGCGCTCGTAGCCGCGAGCATGAAGCCGACAGGCAACAAGCTGCGCACGACGAACGCGAGGCCGATCAGAAAACTGACGTAACGGCGCATGTGATCTCTTCGCCGAAGCGGAATCGGACGCGGCCACATTAGCTTCGCCCGCCAGGGGTCGCAACCGGGGGTGACTACGTGGTCATCTGGACTGCCGCAAATACCGGCATTCGCAGATTGGAACGCTTACAGCTTGAGCAGAAAAATCAGCGCTTGCGGCTCTCCGCTCACTTAATCGAGCGACATCAGCGCTCTACCAGCCTGCCTCGATCTGGCACGCTCCTTGTTTAACGCCTATGACGGGTTCTGATGGAAAGCACGACAACCGTGGGCCACGACCATTCGTATGGCTACTCCGTCGCCTATGAGCGCGAGGAGCTGCAGTTCCCGGTCTACGTCGTGGCCGTGATCGCGGCCGGACTAGCGACGGCGGGCGTTGTGCTCGACAACCTTCCCCTGATCGCGCTGTCGCTCATCGCTTTCGGCTACGCCTATCATAACTATCCCCTGCTCGAGACCGGCAGACCACGCATCGGCGCAAGTCAGTACGGCATTTTCGCCGACGGCCTCGGCGTCATCTCCTGGCGATCGATCAAGCAGATGGAGATGGTGTGGACCGAAATCCGCGGCTCCGGCAGCCATGAACTTCTCATCACATTGCAGGAACCAATCGGGCGCGCGCTGCTCGCCGACTGGCGCAAACGCCCGCTTCATCGCTTTCTGATGCGCCTGCCCTGGACGATGGCCGCGAAAGACGTCGTCCGCATCCCGCTCGGCGTTTTCGATCAGCCCGCTGACGACATTCACCGCACCTTCACGCGCATGATGAGTTTCTACCGCCGCTGACCCCGGCACCGATGATACGCGCAGCCGGATGGCGACCATTCCAGGCGACGGCGCGGCGACAAAAGGCCCCGCAGCCAGGACATTAAACGGCTTCCGCTTCGGTTTGTTGTGTTAAGGTCGGCGCGGGTGGCACGGGGGACTGTCGATCTATGCTTCAGGAAGAGATCGTTCTCGTCGATCGCGACGATAACGAAATCGGCATCGCGGAAAAACTCGAAACGCATCGGCGGGGTGACCTGCACCGGGCGTTTTCCGTGCTGATCTGGGATAGCGCCGGACGCCTTCTGCTGCAGCGTCGCCAGATCGGCAAATATCATTCGGGCGGGCTCTGGACGAACTCCTGCTGCGGCCATCCTCGTCCCGGCGAGCGAAGCGGTGACGCGGCGCTGCGGCGTCTCGGCGAAGAGATGGGCTTTGCGTGCGCGCTGGCTCCAATCGGAACTTTTCTCTATCGCGCCGAACTCGATGACGGGCTGGTCGAGCACGAGCTGGTGCATCTTTTTCGCGGCACCTACGATGGCCCCATCGCGCCCAATCCGGAAGAGTGCGACGGCTTCAACTGGCTCGCCCCGGACGCGATCCGCCGGGAGATCGCAGCCGCTCCAGAAACTTTTACCATCTGGTTCCGGAAGTACGTCGAGGCTGGCTGGCCGCTATCGCCGCCGCTCGAAGTCGCCTGACGCGCGACACTCGGAGCGAACCCCGCGCGCCTCGGATTTTTCCAGCGGCGCGTTGACCACAGCACGAAAATTATTGTCGTTCCCGGCGCAGCCAAAGCGCGGTCTCAGGCGTTTCTAATCGTTTGGAAAACGCAAACTGAGCGGGAAACCCGATGGCCAAAGAAGAAGCTTTGCCCCAAGCCGACTTGCCTGGGCACGGGGCTGATGTCCTCCCGAGCGTCACGGTCGACAGCTACAACATCGAGATCGAAGACCAGGACGGTTTCATCGGCGACAAGGCGAGCCGAAGCGCCTTCATGGAATACGTCGACAAATGGCGGAAGCCGCTGCGGGAACTCGGCGAAGACCCTTTCGGCGACAAGCCGACGGAAGAGCTGAGCAAGAAGAAGCTTGCGGATCTCCTCGCAACGGGTGAACCGGAGGCGGCGGGTCTAGTGCTCAGCGCCATCGAAGAGTTCGCGCAACAGCTCGCATTCGTCATTCGCCGGTATCTGCGCACGAAAGAGTGGCGCGACACCGAATGCGTGTCTATCGGCGGCGGATTTCGCGGCAGCCGGCTGGGCGAACTCGCCGTCGCTCGCGCTGCGCTTCTGCTGCGCGCCGAGGACATCGACATCGACCTCGAACTCATTCGCCACGATCCGGACCAAGCCGGTCTGATCGGCGCGGCGCACCTGCTGCCGCCCTGGATGCTCAAAGGCCACGACGGAATTCTCGCCGTAGATATCGGAGGAACGAATTTTCGAACCGGCGTCGTCGAGTTGAACCTCGGCAAATCGGCCGACCTCGCGAAAGCGAAGGTGGCGAAGTCCGAACTCTGGCGTCATGGCGACGAAGAAGTCGACCGCGAAGGCGCCACCGACCGTCTGACGGAAATGTTGCAGGACCTGCTCTCCTGGTCGCGCAAGAACAAGATTGAACTCGCGCCGGTGATCGGCATCGGCTGCCCCGGCATCATCGAGGACGACGGCTCGATCGATCGCGGCGGTCAGAACCTGCCGGGAAACTGGGAAAGCAGCCGGTTCAATCTCCCGCAGATCATCCGCGAGAACATCGAACAGATCGGCGACAGCGAGACGATGATCGTGATCCACAACGACGCGGTCGTCCAAGGCTTGAGCGAGCTGCCCTACATGAAAGACCGGTCGCATTGGGGAATTCTGACGGTCGGCACCGGCCTCGGAAACGCCCGATTCACGAACCGCAAAGCTCCCAAAAAAACAAAGTGAAGCCCAGCGCTCACTGAGCATAGTCACCGCAATCGATGAAGTCGCACCCGTCAGGCTTTGAAGCTGCGTTTCTCAGGCGTCAGAACGCGGTCGAATGCCGGCTGGTAATCGAGGCGAATGAGATCGGCGGGACCGAAGTTGCGTTCCCACTTGGCGGATGCCACCGAGACGAGCCGGCGAAGCTCAGTCGCGGAATATCCCGGCTGTGTGGGATCGATCTCGCGCGACGTCTCGATGACTAGCACGGTGCGGCCCGTGAGCTGCCCGCCTTTGACTTCACCCTCGATGTACATCAGCCCGATGTCTTGCATCATGCGGCTGTTCCCCCCGTCGCAGCGACCTCCCCCACTCTCCGGCTTCGATTGCGGCAAGTGAAGATGTCGCACGAGTTATGCACTGTTTGATTTTCATAAGGCGAAATTCAGAGCGAACGGCTACGAATTTATTTTCGCCAGCATCCGCACCGGATTTGCAGACGGCCGCGACATCAGGATCGAGATGAGCAAAGACTTCTATTGCAATGTTATGCCGAGCCTTATGCGTCAGCGCTTCGCTCGCTTGATGCACGTCGCTCTGGCGGCAGCGGCCTTGGCGCTCGCATCTCCGGCATTTGCCGACCAAGGTTGCGAGGACATGCGCCAGCTCTGCAAGGACGCGACGGCCAACGCCGACAAGTGCGCCAAGGCGGGAAAAAGCGAAGCGCCGCCCAATTGCAAACCGCTGATCGATGTGCGGGAGGCCTCCTGTACGCAGGCCGAGATCATCTGCAAACCGGAGACAAACGAGCAGCAGCGCTGACGGCCCCGCAGGTTGAGATGGAGTCCAAACAAAAAGAGAGCGGCGCTTTCGGCCGCTCTCTTTTGAGCTTATCGCCCCGACAGAACCGCTATTGGGGACGGCGTGTGTTCTGCCTCAGCCGATATTGACTTCGGGGGAGAAGTCATCCCGTAAATCCGGGAGCAACAACTACGCGGCACGACTGCTGCCGTCGGCATACGTAAACAATCTGATTTGGGGATAAATGGGCAAGTCCACTTGTGGTGCGGCGGACTGATTTCAGCGCGGTTGTGACGCGTCCGCATCAAGTTGCAGGACGAACCCATTCAAGAACGGCAATTTTAGGAGAAATGCCGAACTACATATCGGCCCGCAGATGCCGCTGGATGAGCTGCGCGGTCGTTTCGTGGAATTCGATCGGCGGAACAGGAGCGCGGACCCGCTTGATCCACCCTGCGACCCGCGGCTTGACCGTTCTCGCCGCAAGCTTCGGTGCGGTCGCCGGGAGAGCTTTCTTAGGCAGGACAGCGGCCTCGGCCGTGTCCATCGCCATGGCCAAAGCCACGGCGGAGGCGTCGGTCGCCGGATAAGCGTGGAGTTCGATGACGTGGCTGACTGGCTGGAAGTCAGAGACCCGGGCCTCCACCTCGAGGCCCTTTTCGACCCGCGAAACCGGCTGATCTGGTCGTTCTGCCAACAGAAGCAGGCCAGCCGTCTGCCGCGCCATAGCCGTGCCGACTTCGGCGATGGCCGCAGTTAAGCCGGTCACCAGCGTCGCATAGAGAACCAACACTACAATCGAACGGGAGTTCACGGTAATTGCCTACGCCACCGCCACCGAACAACAAACGAGCGAACCCCCGGCCCGTTCCCCGCCTCCTAAATGAAATGCGCCGGAATGGCTCGGGAAAGATCCCGGCAGAGTAAACGCTTCAGCAATCACGTTTCCGTTCTTGCACCAATGCCTCGTCGCACATTTCCCAGCCATCCAGTGTCTTTTCGACGTCCGCTAGGAAATCGGCGCCGACGAAGGGCGCCCGGCACCGGATGCTTTGAGAGCGTCGATCCGGCGTCTTAAGGCCCCCGCCGCGCCGAAGGCACAGGCTTCGCCAGTCATCCGACGCCATCGCGAACCGCGACACGATCGGGCGAGTTCCGCTAATGTGGCCGGAGCGCCAGGAGCCGATGATGACGAAACCTGTTTTGGTTACCATTCCACATAGCCTCGGCAGGGAGGAAGCTATCCGCCGGCTGAAGTCGGGCCTCGGATCGGCGTCCGCGAGCCTGCCGGTCCTCAAGATCGACGAGGAGACGTGGACCGACAACCGGCTCGCTTTTCGTTTCACCGCCCTCGGCCAGACCGCGGAAGGAACAGCTGACGTCGAAGACGACAGCGTGCGCATCGAAGTCTTGCTTCCTTGGTTCCTGCAGAAGGTCGCCGAGGTCGTTCAATCGACAATCAAGTCGCGCGCTCAGATCCTGCTCGAAAAGAAATAGGCGGAGGACCGGCTCGGTACGTCAGTTGGCGCAAGCAGTCATTTGATCAGATCTTCAAGACACGGATACGCCGAGATCAGGGCGTTGGTCGCAACCCTTACGAACGGCGACGACAGACTGTCCGGCTCGGCCTTGAGCTTGCGAACGATGACCACGCGCAAATCTTCGAGTTTGATGATTTCCGGCGCGCACCACTGGACATGGTATCCGTTTTCACGCTCGAGATTGTTGATGTCGAGCAAAGCCTGCAGATACCCGATGCAGGCCATGTCGGACTTCTGACAATGCGGCAGCCAGAATTTCGCCGTGTGGACATCCGGCTCGGCGCTGACAGGCGTTGCTTGAAGCATCAACACGCACAACGCGACAATAGAGAAAATCTTGGCCAGCGAACTATCCTTCGGGTACGTGCGGCCCAAGCCGCTATCATTCGGATCGAGAGTTTGAAACGTCAAGTCCACGGATCGAACAAACGCGATCGTTCTGCGTTTCTATCTAATTTTATGTACGGTGATTTGAGCCAGCGAAACCCTGTGTCGCTGCGCCATTCTCAGTGCCCTCTTTCGAAACGGTTTTCAAGGTGCCCGCGTCAGTCTATTTTTGAGGCGAAGGTTGCACGCCCCGCGCGGCTCAGAATTGGAGCAAGGCTGTTGAGCGACGATCCATACAAGGTGCTTGGCGTCGCACGTGACGCATCGCAGAATGACATCCAGAAAGCCTATCGCAAGCTTGCGAAAAAACTGCATCCCGATCTCAACCCCGGCAACAAGGCCGCCGAGGACGAGTTCAAGAAAGTTTCGGCGGCTTACGAACTCGTCGGCGACGCCGACAAGCGCGCGCGTTTCGACAAGGGCGAGATCGATGCGTCGGGCGCTGAAACGCCGAAGCGGGAGTATTATCGCAACTACGCCGGGGGCGATGCCGATTCCTACGCGAACGCAGGCGGATATTCCGACTTCGCGAGCGACGACGATCTCTTTTCCTCGATGTTCCGCCGTTCCTCGACGTCCCGTAGCAACGTCCGCATGCGCGGCCAGGATGAGCACTACAAGCTCGCGTTGGATTTCCTCGATGCCGTCAACGGCGCAAGCCGCCAGGTGACGCTGCCCGACGGTTCCGTGCTGGATGTATCCATCCCGGCCGGAACGCGCGACGGGCAAACACTGCGCCTGCGCGGCAAGGGTTCGCCCGGCTTCAACGGCGGCGAGCCAGGCGACGCGCTCGTCGAGGTCGAGATCCGGCCGCATCCCGTATTCACGCGCAAGGGCGACGATATTCAAGTCGAGCTGCAGTTGCCGCTCGCCGATGCCGTGCTCGGCGGCAAGATCAAGGTGCCGACGATCGACGGCACCGTGACGATGACCGTGCCGAAATGGTCGAACAGCGGCCGCACGCTTCGTCTCAAAGGCAAGGGCATCAAGCGGGCCGACACGCTACCCGGTGACGAGTACGTCACCCTGAAGATCATGCTGCCGGAAAAGCCCGACCCCGAGCTCGAAAAACTCGTCTCGGAATGGCAGCAAGGCACGGGCGCCGCCCGGCACGACACGGAGGCATGAGATGCAGTATCGAGAGTTTCTGGTTCGCGCCCACCTCGAAGACAACGTCGTCAAGGAATGGGTGACGGCCGGCTGGCTCATCCCTGCCGGTGACGAAGGCCAGGCGGAATTCACCGAGGTCGACATAGCCCGCGCCCACCTCATAACCGACCTCAAGGGCGGCATCGGCGTCAATGACGAGGGGGTGTCCGTGGTCTTGCACCTGCTCGACCAGCTGCACGGTCTTCGGCGAACGCTCGGCGATATCCTCGCCGCCGTCCACGCGGGACCGGACGACCTGCGCGAGCAGCTGCTGTCACACCTTGGTAATTTTCCGGCACAGTCTGATCGGAACCCGGACAAATAAGCCTACGTTTGTAGCTCGCAACCGCAGCCATCGACCCTTCCGAGGCGATATCTCGGTGTTTAACGATGCTTTTCACCTGTCGTTAAGCACAGGATAAGACAGGCTTTTCCCGTTAACGTCATGGATGGCGGTGCTCGCGTAGGGTCGTCCTCGGCCAGGTGCTGGCCGCGAAATTCGGACAGAGAAAGTTTTGCGTAATGTCGCTCGAGTTGATGGCGCGGCCCAGAGCCGAACCCACCGTCGAACACACTGTCGAACCCAATCTTTGGATTGATACCCCGGAAGACATCGCCGAGATGATGGCCGAGGCAGCCCGCGTCGATGCCATGTTCCAGAGCGGCGCGATTTCGACACTCTTTCCCTACGCGTTTTCCGACCTTGTCTCGGTGACCGAAACCGAGATCGAACAGGATTGTGAACAGGCGAGCGCCTGAGCCGCTCGCACGTCATGCCTTGGCGCGATGCGGATGATGACCGCACGCGCCAAGATGCACATCACAACCTCTGGCACGATGCGCGCCACTCGGAACCGCGCTGTCTCCAAATCTCCAATCGAAAATCACCCACCGCCTCGCAGCCGGCAGTGTGACATTTGTCATACGCTGCCGTGCAATCGCGAACGGCGCACGTATGCCGGCCGCTCTAAGCCGTTCGGTTGTCTGAATATTCATTTCGCGGGCTTGCTGACGCCACGTTTTCGAATAGTGTCACCAAACTGAAACAATTCTCTTCGGTGACCTGGGCGGAGGCAAATTTGAACCAGATCGCATCGGGCGCGAATGTCCGTTCTGCTCTCAAAAGTGGCCTCGCCAGCATTCTCATTTCAGGACTTTCCCTTTTTATTCCGAGTGATGCAGGTGCCGAAGTCTCGGTCGGCGAGCCGCAGTCGTCCTCGACGATCGCGCCACCCGAATACGTTGACGAACGCGACCTCCCCTTCGAACTGCGCCCGCTCGTTGCGAAACGGCTCGAAATGCCGTGGGCAATCGCATTTCTGCCCGATGGGCGCGCGCTGGTGACGGAACGCCCCGGACGGCTCCGCCTCATCGAAGGCGACCACATGCTGGATGAGCCGATCGCAGGCGTACCCGAGGTTGCCTTCGGCGGCCACTCCGGCCTGCTCGACGTCCTCGTCGACCGCGATTTTCCGACCACCCGGCGCATCTTTCTCTCGCTGATGCATAACGGACCGGACGGTTCGACCATTCGCATCGTCAGCGCACGCCTGGAAGACAAGGCGCTCGAAGACACGAAGGTCATTTTCGAAAGCCGTCCCGCAATCAAGGCCACCGACCAGATCGGCGGCCGTCTCGCCTTCGGGCCGGACGGGATGCTCTATCTGACGATCGGCGATCGCTTTCAGATGCAGCGCGCGCAAAATCTGCTCGACGACGGCGGCAAGATCATCCGCATCAACACCGACGGCAGCATTCCCCAGGATAACCCCTTCGTCGGCCGTGACGACGCGCTTCCCGAAATCTACAGCTACGGCCACCGCAATCCGCAGGGTATCATCGCCAATGCCGGTGACGGCCAGCTCTGGTCGATCGAGCAAGGCCCGAAGGGCGGCGATGAACTCAACATCATCACCTCGGGAAGCAACTACGGCTGGCCGATCGTGACCTACGGCGTCAACTACGACGACACCACCATTTCAAACCTCACGACGGCTCCTGGCATGGTCGATTCGGTGCACCATTGGGTGCCGTCGGTCGCGACCGCGAGCCTCGTCGCCTACAGCGGCAACGTCATGCCGGACGACTGGCAGGGCAACTTCCTCGTCGGCACGCTGGTCGGACAATGCCTGATCCGTCTCGAAGTGACGAACGGAGTCGTGACCCGTGAACGCCGTTATTTCCACGACAAGATCGGCCGCATTCGCGACGTCGCGGTCTCTCCGGATGGCTTCATCTACCTTCTGACCGACGGCACCGAAGCTTCGCTGTATCGGCTCGAACCGACCCAAGACCTCGTGGCCAAAGCCAGGCCGTTCTAGCCGCATCGGATGACGATCTGAACGCACGGGCTGCACGCCTTGCAGTCCGTGCTCCCACCACCTTTGCGAACGCTCCGGATTACACCGCTTCAGCTCGACGTGCGGTCCGAGAAATTCGCGACGCCCGCAATGAACGCATCCATCGAAGCGCTGAAGGCCAGATCCGGATCGAGCCCCTTGAGCGCTGGAATGAGGGCCCGCGTCGACTTGTAGGCATCGGCGTCCAGCGCATCGAGTTCTGCTTCGTCGGCGTCGTTGATCGGTCGCAGCAAGCCTTCGGCTTCGGCCAGCGCGAAACCAAGCACGAACGCGTAGAACGCAAGCCCGAGACCCGCCGCACGATCATCAGGAAGACCCGCACGCCGCATCGCGCAATAGACGATCTCGCTCGCGACGTGATCCGCGGGACCGGTCGCATGGTAGCGAAAATGTAAATGGAAGACGCGCGGGTAGCGATGCGCCAGCGAGCGAAACGTGTTGGCGACGGCCTTGAGATCGTTCTGCCAGCTTTCCGTCGCTCGGGGTATCTCGACGCCCCGCACGGCATGATCGGCGATCGCCCGTAAGAGTTCGTCTTTCGACCGGAAGTGATGCAGCACCGTCATCGGGTCGACCCCCACGGACGCCGCGAGCTTGCGAATGGAAAAGCCGGATTCCCCCTCCTCGGCGAACAGCTCGAACGCCGCCTCGAGGATCGCCTGCTTATCGAGCCGGCGCCGCGTCTTAGGTCTCAGGTCAGTCATGCCGATACGGGCCCTTGACACTTCTACGGTGTAGAGTATTCCTTCTTATTACTGAGCATGTAAAGACTGCATTTGCTGTCTGCTCGGCGGCCGACTTGCCCGCCGAAGGTCGACTATTCTTGGAACTCTCGTTGATGGTATCGGCGCTTATCCGGTTGCCGTTGGAGATTTCGCACCGCGCTTGGCCGGGTGCGAGGCAGGCATGGGTTGCGCCCAAGCCTCACGCGAAACGCGAGCTGCTGAAGCTTTGCGCCCGCATCGGTTACACACCACACTGATTAAACGATCCAGCCCTCCGTTATCGCCCCCGCTCTCTCAAATCGCTGGAGAAAAACCCGTGTCAAACCGGCTTCAGACCGCGCAGATCCAAGAGCTCGATTCTCAGCACCATCTTCATCCGTTCACGACGCATCAAACGCTGCGCGCCGGGCCCGGCCCGCGCGTCATCGTGAAAGGCGAAGGCGCCTATGTCATCGACAGCGAGGGCAACCGCATCCTCGACGGCATGGCGGGCCTTTGGACGACGAACATCGGCTACGGCAACAAGGAACTCGCACAAGCCGCCTACGACCAGATCCTCGAGCTGCCGTTCTACAATACGTTCTTCAAGACCACCCATCCGCCCGTCGTCGAGCTGTCGCGCAAGCTCGCCGAACTCGCGCCCGCGCATCTCAATCAGGTGTTCTTCGGCTCGTCCGGATCGGAATCGAACGACACCGCGATCCGCCTCATCCGCCACTACTGGGTGCTGAAGGGCCAGCCGAAACGGCGCATCATCATCAGCCGCAAGAATGCCTATCACGGCTCGACGATCGCCGCGGGCTCGATGGGCGGCATGACCCACGTCCATCAGCACAGCTATCCGGTTTACGAAGGCTTCCGCCACGTGATGGACCCGTACTGGTATGGCGACTCCTTCGCTGGCGAGAGCCCGGAAGACTTCGGCCTCCGCGCCGCGCGCGCCATCGAAGAGGAAATCCTGCGCTGCGGTCCTGATAACGTCGCTGCCTTCGCAGGCGAACCCGTGCAGGGCGCGGGCGGCGTCAAGATCGCACCCGACAGCTATTGGCCGGAAGTGCAGCGCATCGTCGACAAGTACGGCATCCTGCTGCTGGCGGACGAAGTCATCACCGGCTTCGGCCGGCTCGGCACGTGGTTCGGCTCGGAATACTACGGCATCCGCCCCGACCTGATCACGTTCGCGAAGGCCGCGACGTCCGGATACGTGCCGCTCTCCGGCGTGCTCGTCGGAGACAACATCGTCGATGCGCTTATGGCCGAGAACGACGACTTCAATCACGGGTATACGTTTTCCGGACACCCCGTTGCGTGCGCGGTGGCGCTCAAGAACCTCGAAATCATGGAGCGCGACCGCCTCGTCCCGCGCGTCAAGGAAACGACCGGCCCGGCCCTCGCGCGTATGCTCGAGCGCTTCAAGGATCATCCCCTTGTCGGCGAAGTTCGCTCCATCGGCATGATGGGCGCCATCGAGCTCGTTGCCGACAAGAAAACGCGACGCCGCTTTACCGATCCCGGCCGCGTCGGCCTCATCTGCCGCGACCACTTCTTCCGCGACGGCTTCATCATGCGCGCCGTCTTCGACACGATGGTCTGCGCGCCGCCGCTGATCTGGACGGACGCAGAGTTCGAAAAAGCCGGCGCCGTCATCGAGAGCGCGCTCAACAAAACCCTTCAGGATGTCAAAGGAGAATTGACGGCATGACCCGTCCGATCGTTGTCATACCGGGCTGCAGCAAGTCGATCGGCGGCTTGACGTTCGACGCCGTCGGACGGAAGTACTCCGCCGCCGTCGCGGAAGTCGCCGAATGCCAGCCACTGCTCGTTCCGCTCGGCCAAAGCATGGCGGACATCGGTGCGGTGCTCGATATCGCTGACGGCATTCTGCTGCCCGGAAGCCTGTCGAACGTCGAGCCGAAACACTATGGCGACGAAGACCCGCTCGATCCCGCGACCGTCGATCGCGACCGCGATGCCGTCACGCTGCCGCTGATCCGTTCCGCCCTCGAACGTAAATTGCCGCTGTTCGCAATCTGCCGCGGCTTTCAGGAATTCAACGTCGCGCTCGGCGGTACGCTGCATCAGGCCGTGCACGTCGTCGACGGCCACCATGATCACCGAGAACCGACGGACGAAGACTTCGACATCAAATTCGGGCCGAAGCACAAAGTGCGCCTCGCCGGCGAACTGCAAAGCTGGCTCGGCCAGGACCTGCTGACGGTGAACTCGCTGCATTGGCAGGGCATCAATCGGCTCGCAAAACCGCTGGTCGCCGAAGCCTTCGCCGAGGACGGCCTCGTCGAAGCCATTCGCGCGCCTGCGGGAAATCCATTCTCTCTCGGCGTGCAATGGCACCCGGAATGGCGGCCGCTCAACAATCCTGCGTCGATCGCCCTATTCCGCCGCTTCGGCGACGCCGCCCGGAACCGCACCGCGAAGGGCCAGGCCGCATGAGCGATACCTACATCACGATCGATGAAACGGAAGCATTCCTCGCCGCCAACCCGAGCGTCACTTGGATCGATCTGATCCTGTTCGACCTCAACGGCATTCCGCGCGGCAAGCGCTTCCGGCGCGACGACATCGTCGCTGTCGCAAAGAACGGCCTGATGATCCCCTCGACGGTATTCGTGATGGACCCGCGCGGCAATTGCATCGAGGAAACTGGGCGCCTTTGGGAAACGGGCGATCCCGACGAACCATTCCGCATCATCGCGGGCTCGTTGCGCGCTGTTCCGGTGGGCGACGGACGCCACGCGCAGGCCGTCATCGCAGTGACTGAGCCTGATGATCTTTGTCCGCGCGGCGTTCTCGCAAAGCAGGTCGCGGCATTCGCGGACCAGGGTTTAACACCTGTCGTCGCGGCCGAACTCGAATTCTACGTCACGAAGCCGCAAGCGAACGGCGCGTTCAAGCTCGAAACGCCCGACGGAATTTCGGATGATCCCGAACGTCCGATGACGTTCCAGTTCGACGAGATCGACACGCTCGGCCCGCTCGTCGACACGATCTACAAAATCGCCGACGTCCAAGGCCTGCCGATCGACGCGGTGATGCAGGAGTCGGGTCCCGGGCAATTCGAAATCAATCTGAAGCACAAAGCGGACGCCGTCTCCGCCGCGACCGACGCATTGCTTCTGAAACGCGCGATCAAGGCCGCAGCGAAAGCGCATGGTCTCGAAGCGACATTCATGGCCAAGCCGCATCACGACTGGCCGGGCTCGGGCATGCACCTGCACGCGAGCCTGATCGACGGAAAGGGCAATAATGTTTTCGCGGGCGATCCGATCTCGCCCCTATTCCGCAATGCCATCGGCGGCTTGCAATCGACGATGTGCGATTTCATGGCCATCTGGGCGCAGTCGGCGAATGCTTATCGCCGCTACGTGCCGAAAAATTACGTGTCGCTCGCCGCGCATTGGGGACTGAACAATCGCAACGTCGCCCTGCGCATTCCGCGCGCCACAGGAGCCGGAACGCGCGTCGAGCATCGCGTTGCAGGCGCCGACGCCAATCCCTATCTCGTGTTGGCGGCAATCCTCGCCGGCATGCGGCATGGCATTGCCAACAAGATCGAGCCGGGACCGATGGCGGACGGCGAAGCCAATGACACCGCCGCGCCCGAGCTGCCGACGATCTGGTTCAACGCGCTTGAACGTTTTCGCGCGTCCGATGTTGTCCGCAATGCGTTCGGCGCGGAGTTCCAGAAAGTTTATTACTTGTTGAAGCAGACCGAACGCACGGAATTTGAACGCGTGGTGACCTCGCTCGACCACGCCTGGTACGCTCAGATAGCATAAGGGTTCGCGTCATGACCTCGCTCGCACACTTCGAAGCGGTTGCCGGTTCGCTCAAGCTTCCGGGCGAAGCGGTCATCGACGGCAAGCTCCGGGCGAGCGCGTCGGGCAAAACCTTCCCCAACGTCACGCCCCGCAACGGCCGCGTGCTGAACCACATCGCTCAGTGCGATGTTGCCGACGTCGACGCCGCGGTCAAAAGCGCCCGGCGCGCCTTCGAAGAGGGACAGTGGCGGAAGTCGCATTATCGCGACAAGAAGCGCGTGCTGTTCAAGCTCGCGGATCTGATGCGTCGCGATGCCGAGCAATTGGCCGTGCTCGAAAGCCTCGACGTCGGCAAGCCGATCACCGATGCGCTCAAGGTCGATATACCGGGCTCGATCCGCACGATCGCGTATTACGCCGAAGCGCTCGACAAAATTTACGGCGAAGTCGGCCCAGAAGCTCCGGACCGTTTCTCGTTCGCCGTGCATGAGCCGCTCGGCGTCGTCGCCGCCATCGTACCATGGAACTTCCCGTTGCTGATGGCGATGTGGAAGATCGCTCCTGCGCTGGCGATGGGTAATTCGGTCATCCTGAAACCGGCGGAACAATCGCCGCTGACCGCACTGAAAATCGGCGAGTTGGCGCTCGAAGCCGGTTTGCCGCCCGGCGTCCTCAACGTCGTACCAGGCTTCGGCGCGGAAGCCGGCAAAGCACTCGCGCTCCATAACGATGTCGACATGATCGCGTTCACAGGCTCCGGCGCTGTCGGCAAGCTGTTGATGCAGTATTCCGGTCAGAGCAATCTGAAACGCGTCAGCCTCGAGCTTGGCGGCAAGTCTCCGCACATCATCTTCGCTGACTGCCCCGATCTCGACAAAGCGGCGACGCAAGCCGCGTGGGGCATCTTCTATAACTCGGGACAGGTCTGCACCGCCGGATCGCGCCTGCTCGTGCAGCAGGACGTTGCGGATCAATTCGTCGACCGGCTGCTCGCCGTCGCGCGCAAGATCGTCGCCGGTGATCCGCTCGAGCCCGCGACGACGACCGGCTCGATGGCGAGCGAAGAGCAGATGAAAACGGCGCTGCGCTACATCGAAACGGCGAAGCGCGAGGGCGACGCGCTGGCTCTCGGCGGCAACCGCACGCGCACCGACAGCGGCGGCTTTTACGTCGAGCCGACCGTCTTCGATCAGGTGAAGCCCGAGAACACGCTGGCACGCGAAGAAGTTTTCGGCCCTGTCCTCGCAGTCACGCGCTTCAAGGACCCCGACGACGCGATCCGCATTGCCAACGACACCAACTACGGCCTCGCCGCCGGATTGTGGACGAAAGACATCTCGCTCGCCCATCGCGCCGCGCGCGAAATCCGCGCCGGGCTCGTCTGGATCAATGGCTGGGACAGCTGCGATCTGACGATGCCGTTCGGCGGCTTCAAGCAGTCGGGCTTCGGTCGCGACCGCTCGCTGCACGCGCTTCACAAATACGCCGATCTCAAGTCGGTATCGATCACGCTCTGAGTTTCCGGAGTAACTCGCATGAACGCTAAGACGACAACAGCATTTCCAACCGCGGCGCTCATCGACGGCGAATGGGTGACGTCCAAGAAGACGTTTCCCGTTCTCGATCCGGCGACCGGCGACAAGCTCGCCGATGTTCCGGATTTGACGGCCGAAGATGCCCAGCGCGCCATCGACGCTGCATATAAAGCGTTTCCGGCCTGGTCCGCGAAACCTGCGAAAGAACGCGGCGCAATTCTCGAGCGCTGGTGCGATCTGGTCCTCGCGGAAACCGAAGCGCTCGCCCAGCTGATGACCGCCGAGCAGGGCAAACCCCTGACGGAAGCGCGCGGCGAAGTCGCCTACGGCGCCTCGTTCATCGATTGGTTTGCCGAAGAAGGAAAACGCGCCTACGGCCACACGATCCCGACCACCGCAGCGTCCCGGCGCTACGTCACGATCAAGCAGCCGATCGGCGTTTGCGCCGCGATCACGCCGTGGAATTTCCCGATCGCCATGATCACGCGGAAAGTTGCATCCGCGCTCGCAGCCGGATGCACGATCATCGTCAAGCCGTCGGAAGAAACGCCACTCTGCGCGCTGGCCGTCGCCAAGCTCGCGCTCGACGCGGGCGTTCCGCCGGGCGTGCTTAACGTTATCACGACGCAGGATGCGGCAGGCGTCGGCAAGGCGTTGACGGCCGATGCACGCGTCCGCAAGCTCACCTTCACCGGCTCGACCGAGGTCGGCAAAATTCTCTATCGCCAGTCCGCCGACACGATCAAGAAACTGACGCTCGAGCTCGGCGGCAACGCGCCTCTGCTCGTCTTCGACGATGCCGATCTCGATCGCGCGGTCGCGGGCGCAATGGCATCCAAGTTCCGCAACGCCGGACAGACCTGCGTCTGCGCCAATCGCATTCTCGTGCAGTCCGGCATCTACGATCGTTTCGTCGCCGCGCTCAAAGCCGAGATCGCGAAACTCCACGTCGCGCCGGGTCGCGATCCGAAATCGACGGTCGGCCCGCTGATCAACGCCGACGCCATAACCAAGGTGAAATCTTTGCTCGCCGACGCGACCAAACGCGGCGCAAAAATCGAGCTTGGTGGAGAACCCGACACGCACGGCCCGCTCTTCTTCTCCCCGACCGTCATCACCGGTGTCGAGCCGACGATGGCGATCGCCAACGAGGAAATCTTCGGGCCCGTCGCGTCGATCATCCGTTTCGAAACAGAAGCCGACGCAATCCGCATCGCCAACGACACACCATTCGGGCTCGCGGCTTATCTGTTCAGCCAGGACATCGGACGGGCGTGGCGCGTCGCCGAGGCGCTCGAAACCGGAATGGTCGGCGTCAACGAAGGCCTCTTTTCAAACGAGGTCGCACCGTTCGGCGGCGTCAAGCAATCGGGCCTCGGCCGCGAGGGCGCGCAGGAAGGACTCGAGGAATATCTCGAAACGAAATTCCTCTGCCTCGGCGGCATCACCGGCTGACGCTCGAACTTCCGCACACACTTCGAGGGGACGACAATGGCTACTTCCGCCGAACTCCAGGCCCGCCGCGTTGCCGCCGTTCCGCGCGGCGTCGGCAACGTCACGCAGATTTTCGCCAAGACCGCGAAGAACGCCGAGATCTGGAGCGAGGACGGCAAGCGCTACATCGACTTCGGCGCGGGCATCGCTGTGGTCAACACCGGGCATCAGCATCCGCGCCTGATCGCAGCTATCGAAGAACAGCTCAAAGCCTTCAGTCACGTCTGCTTTCAGGTGACGCCTTACGAGAACTACGTCAGCTTGGCCGAGCGGCTGAACGCAATCGCGCCTGTTCCCGGCCCCGCGAAAACGATGCTCGCCTCGACCGGCGCCGAAGCCGTCGAAAACGCCGTCAAGGTTGCGCGCGCATTCACGAGCCGGACCGGCATCATCTCGTTTGCCGGTGGCTTCCACGGCCGCACGCTCATGGGCATGGCGCTGACCGGCAAGGTCGTGCCCTACAAGAAGGGCTACGGCCCCTTTCCACCTGACGTTTACAACGTCGAGTTCCCGAACCTCTATCACGGCGGCAGCACCGAGCAGAGCCTGCAGAGTCTGAAGTCGCTCTTCAAGCACACGGCCGATCCGTCGAGCATCGCCGCGATCATCATCGAACCGGTGCAGGGCGAAGGCGGCTTCAACATCGTGCCGAAAGATTTCATGGTCGCGCTGAGAAAGCTTTGCGACGACCACGGCATCCTTCTGATCGCGGATGAAATCCAGACCGGCTTCGCGCGCACCGGCAAGCTCTTCGCGATGGAGCACTACGGCATCAAAGCCGATGTCGTCACCATGGCGAAGGGGTTGGCGGGCGGGCTTCCGCTTTCGGCCATCGTCGGCCGCGCCGACGTGATGGACGCCTCGAATCCCGGCGGATTGGGCGGCACCTACGCCGGAAATCCGATTGCGTGCGCCGCCGCACACGCCGTGCTCGACGTGATCGACGACGAAAAGCTTTGCGCGCGCGCCAACGCCATCGGCAAGATCATCATCGATCGCTGCACGTCGCTTCAGAACAATTCGAACCTCAATTGCATCGGCGACGTGCGCGGCCTTGGCGCCATGTGCGCGGTGGAACTCGTCAAGGACAAGGCCAGCAGCGAACCGGCGCCCGAACTGACGAGCGCGCTCCTCAAAGCCGCCAACGAGCGCGGACTGATCCTGCTGTCATGCGGCACGTATGGAAATGTCATACGCTTCCTCGTTCCGTTGACGGCAAGCGATGACCTTGTCCGCGAAGGCATGGACGTATTCGAAGCGGCGCTGACCGACGCGATCGCAAAAGTTGCCTGATTGAACGACTTCTGCACCTGGCGGCCGGCTCTCCGAAAGAGCGTCGCCAAGTGCAAACATAAGGGACACGCTCTTTCATGAATATACAGACGAAGCCCAACGACCTCGCGGCGTTCTGGATGCCGTTCTCGGCCAACCGGCAATTCAAAAAGGCGCCGCGTCTGTTCGTCGAGGCGAAGGGCGTGCACTACATCACCGATGACGGTCGCCGCGTCCTCGACGGCACGTCCGGGCTTTGGTGCGTCAACGCCGGTCACTGCCGTCCGAAAATCGTCGAGGCGATCAGGAAGCAAGCCGAAACGCTGGATTTCGCTGGCACGTTCCAGATGGGGCATACGCGCGCCTTCGAGCTTGCCAACCGTCTGACCGCGATCGCGCCCAAAGGCTTCGA
Organism: Hyphomicrobium denitrificans ATCC 51888; assembly: GCF_000143145.1. NCBI lineage: Bacteria > Pseudomonadati > Pseudomonadota > Alphaproteobacteria > Hyphomicrobiales > Hyphomicrobiaceae > Hyphomicrobium > Hyphomicrobium denitrificans. The sequence goes on along the minus strand of NC_014313.1, from coordinate 1,028,144 downwards.
GCACGTGTTCTTCACGAACTCAGGTTCGGAGTCGGTCGAGACGGCATTGAAGATGGCGATCGCCTACCACCGCGCCAAGGGCAATGCCGCGAAGGTTCGTCTGATCGGACGCGAGCGCGGCTATCACGGCGTCAACTTCGGCGGCACCTCCGTCGGCGGCATCGGCGGCAACCGCAAGATGTTCGGAACGCTCGTCGGCGGCGTCGATCATCTCCGCCACACGCACGATCTCTCGCGCAACGCTTACGCACGCGGCGAGCCGGAGCACGGCGCGGAGCTCGCCGACGAACTCGAACGGATCGTTGCTCTACACGATGCATCGACCATCGCCGCCGTCATCGTCGAGCCCGTCGCTTGCTCGACCGGCGTGCTGATCCCACCCAAGGGATACCTGAAACGGCTCGAGGCGATCTGCCGGAAGCACGATATTCTGCTGATCGCCGACGAGGTCATCACCGCATTCGGCCGGCTCGGCACGCCGTTCGCTGCCGATTATTTCGATATCTCGCCGGACCTCATCACAACAGCGAAGGCGATCACCAACGGCACGATTCCGATGGGTGCGGTGTTCGTCAAATCGCACATCCACGATGCCTTCATGAATGGCCCCGAGTGGATGATCGATTTCTTCCACGGCTATACGTATTCAGGCCATCCGATGGCTTGCGCGGCATCGATCGGCACGCTCGACACGTTCGCCGACGAAGGCCTGCTGACGCGCGCCGCCGAACTTGCGCCGTACTGGGAAGAACGCATGCATGCGTTGAAAGGGCTGCCGCATGTCATCGACATCCGCAACATCGGCCTCATCGGCGCGGTCGAGTTCGAACCCGACCCTGCTCAACCCGGCAAGCGCGCCTTCGATCGCTTCGTGCAAGCCTTCGAACAAGGGCTGCTCGTCCGGCAGACAGGCGACATCATCGCCTTGTCGCCGCCGCTGATCATCACGAAGGACGAGATCGACCAGCTCTTCGACATCTTCGCGAAAGTGCTGAAGACGGCGAACTGACCCGACGTCAGCTACGCGCACAACAGCGCTCAACAGCAGACGCAAACACCCTCGTCGCGGCCAAAAAGAAGCCGGCCGCTCCGGGGGGGAGGAGCGACCGGCTGGGGTGGCCGCCGGTGAGGGGTCCGGCGGCACGGGGGTCTCAATCTTTATTCCGCAGCAGCGCGAAAGGATCGCGAGCTGTCGAGACTATCGAAACCGAGCGAGGCGGCGACAGCGGGATGCATGATCCGCCCGGCTTTGACGTTGAGCCCGGCGGCGAGATTCGGATCGCGATCGAACGCAGCAAGACCTTTGTCCGCAAGCTTGATCACGAACGGCAGCGTCGCGTTGTTCAGTGCCTGCGCCGACGTCACCGGAACAGCGCCCGGCATGTTCGCCACGCAGTAATGGATGATGCCATCGACCTCGAACGTCGGATGCGCATGCGTCGTCGGATGCGAGGTCTCGAAGCAGCCGCCCTGATCGATCGACACGTCGACCAGGACCGCGCCGGTCTTCATGTCCTTGAGCATCTCGCGCTTGACGAGTTTCGGCGCGCTGGCGCCCGCAACGAGCACCGCGCCGATGACGACGTCGGCACTCAGAATTTCGCTTTCGATCGTTTCCATCGTCGCGTCGAGCGTCACGACCCGGCCTTCGAACAACTCATCGAGCTGGCGCAAACGCGGCAGCGACTTGTCGATAACCGAAACGCTAGCACCGAGGCCTGCGGCCATACGAGCCGCGTGCGTACCAACGACCCCGCCGCCAAGCACGACGACCTTGGCCGGTTTGACACCGGGAACGCCGCCAAGCAGCACGCCGCGTCCACCAGCCGGGCGGCGCAACGCAATCGCGGCAGCCTCGATCGACAGGCGGCCCGCAACCTCGCTCATCGGTGCGAGCAGCGGCAACCCTCCCTTGGCGTCGGTCACGGTTTCATACGCGATGGCGGACACGCCCGATTGCATCAGGCCGATCGCCTGCTGCGGGTCGGGTGCGAGATGGAGATACGTAAAAAGGATCTGGTCTGGACGAAGCCGCTTCCACTCAACGGACTGCGGTTCCTTGACCTTCACGATCATGTCGGCGTCGCGAAAGACCTCTTCGGCCGTCGCCGCGATGCGCGCACCGGCTTTGGCATAAGTCGCGTCGTCGGCGAATATTCCGGCGCCTGCCCCCGCCTGCACGATGACCTCGTGCCCGTGAGCCACCAGCTCGCGGACCGACCCCGGCACGAGTCCGACGCGAAATTCGTCGCTTTTGATCTCAGTCGGAATGCCGATCCGCATGGCCTGCTCCCGTCGGTGCGGACGAGTTCTATTCTACGGCGTAGAATGCCACGGGTGAGGCGCCAATACCCAGCAAATTCACTTGCTGACGTTAATTTCTGCGCAGATATTATGCGTTCAACTCGGAACTGACGCAGAAAAATGTCGCCTCCCAGCCTCGACGCCTTGGATCGCGCTATTCTGACGGCCCTCCTCGCGGATGGACGGCAGTCCCAGGTCGAGCTTGCCGACCACGTGCCGCTGTCCTCGACCGCCATCGCACGTCGCATTCGCACCCTCGAGGAGCGAGGCGTCATTAGCGGTTATCAGGCTCAGATCAGCCGCGCGGCGCTCGGGCTGACGATGATGGCGATCGTGCAGGTCAGCCTGAAAAGCCAGAATGAGGAACTGCTGGCAGCCTTCGAAAAAGCCGCCGCCGCCGCGCCATCGATCATCTCATGTCACATGATGTCCGGCGAGGACGACTACATCATCGTGGTCCTCGCCCGCGACCTCGCAGACTTCGAGCGCATTCATAAGGAACAGCTCTCACGGCTGCCCGGCGTAGCGCGGCTGAGATCGAGCTTCGTCCTGCGCGAGGTCGTCAGCCGGCCTCTGCCGCTCTCGAGCCTCGAACGCTAATTCAGCCTTGCCTCACGGCGCCAGCGCCGCGGCCGCCGTTGCCGGAGGCGCATCGTCGTTGTCGCGCTGATATGCGGTCTGCAACGCCGCTCCGTCACGCCCGTAGATATCCGGACGGAACTCGACGCGCCCGTTCGACGGCTCAGCCCACGCCGTGAAATAGGCGAAGTAGACCGGGATCGGATGCATCAGCTTGAGTTCCATCGGCTGACCCGCCGCGAGTGTGTCGCGCACGCGGCCGGGCTGTTCCCAGCCGGGCTCGTTATGCGCAATCCAGTCGCCGAGATCGAAAACGTTCTGCACGCGAACGCATCCGGCGCTGAACGGCCGGCTCTGCTGACCGAAGAGGTTCTTCATCGGCGTGTCGTGCATGTAGACGCCGAACTCGTTCGACATGTCGATGCGCAAAAGGCCAAGCGCATTCTTATCGCCGGGATCTTGCTTGAACTTGTAGCTCGCCACCTGCGGCGCGCTCCAGTCGACGGTCGCCGGATTGAGCTCCGGCCCGTTGACGCCGTTGTAAACGCGAATGCCTTCGTCCGCGAGATAGCCCGGTTCCTGCTTCAGGCGCGGCACGAGATCGAGCGTCGCGACGCTATCGGGCACACGCCAGTACGGGAAAAAGTTCAGCGCCTTGATCATCGCGCGCACGTCCGGCGTCTGCCGCTGCGGACGGCCGACAATGACGCGATGGCGCAACTGCACCTCGTACTTGTCGACGGCTTCGAGCTGGAACGCGGGCACGTTGACGAGAACGTAGCGATCCTCGATGCCGTGCATCAAAGCTTGCACACGCTGCAGGTTGAGCTTCAGCTGCGCCAGACGCTCGGCCGCCGTCGTGTTGAGCACCGGATAAACCGACTGCTCGATGCGTCCCGTGATGCGGATGCCGTGCCGGCGCTGAAAGCGCTTCACGCCCTCTTCCAGCTCGGAATCGAACGTCTCAGAGTCGTAATAGGAGCCCTTCGCCGGCATATCTCCCGAGATGCGCAGACGCTTCCGCAGGATCGGCACGCGCGGATCATCTTCGCCCGACCGCATCATGCGGCCGGTTGGAACGACCGGCCAGCCGCCGCTGTCGACGATGCTCTGATAGCGCTCGATCGCAGCCGATATCGCGTTGATCATGGCGTCGCTGCGCCAGGGCGTTGAATCCGGCCTGAGATCCTGAAGCGGCTCTTTCTTGCGCTCCGGGGCTGGCTCCGCGCTGCCACCGGACAGCGATCCCTGAATTTGATCCCAGAGCGTCATTTGCGCCTGGCTCGGCGCCACGAACTGCGGGCAGATTTGGACGAAGGCAACGATCGCACTTGTAACGGCGCCTCTCAGGAATGTTTCCCGAAACCGCGCTTTCGAACGGAAAAACCTCATTCCTCTAGCCCCGCCATCCTGTAATTCGCCGCTGGTAGAACAACGATTTGCGGGCAGCAATCCTTTGCCCGGCTTGGCGGCCGTTGATGCCGCGTGCCATTTCGGCCACTTTGTGACAATGGCATGAGCCATATGGCCAAAGCGTGACGTTTTACCAAGCCCTGCACATTGCCGCTCTACAAAGAAATGCAAAGCTGTGTTGCAATCTCGCCGCCGGCACAAACCCGGAAAACGAGCTAACGCGAGAAATGGTCATAACCTGGGCGGCGGAGTGCGATCGGCACGCCGGACGGATCGAGTACGACGGTTGTGATCTTCGATTCCAGGACGCCGATGTCGTGAACGCGGATGCCCGATTCTCCGGCACTCGTGACGAACTTCTCGATGTTTTCTGGAGCGACTGCGATGAGAAGCTCGTAATCGTCGCCGCCGGCAAGAATGCTGTCGCGCACGTTCGGGTTCGCGGCGAGCGCCGCACGCGCGGGCGGCGACAGCGGAATATCATCGAATTTCACCGCGATGCCGAGCGACGCGCCCGCCAGGCGGCGCAAGTCCTTTATCAGCCCGTCCGAAACATCGAGCGCCGACCGCGCATGTGAGCGAACGGGTCCCGCAAGCGCCAGACGCGGCTTCGGCCGCAAATAGCGATCGAGCAGAAGCGCGCGCTGGTCATCCGTCAGCGTGCTGAATTGCGAGGGATCTCGCCGCAGCGCCAGACCCAGCGCGGCGTCGCCGATCGTACCCGAGACGAAAACGTGGTCGCCAGCCTTGGCCCCACCCCGGGGAATGAAAGCGCCCGCCGCAACCGAGCCGATGATCGTTATGCCGATCGAAAGCGGCCCGGGCGTCACGTCCGTGTCGCCGCCGATCAGTTTGCAGCCGAATTCGGACTGCGCCGCACGCAGACCATCGGCGAACGCCGCGATCCAGTCCCGTTCCGGCGCTTCCGGCAGCGCCAACGTCAGAAGATACGCCACGGGCGCCGCGCCCTTGGCAGCCATGTCCGAAGCGTTGCAGGCCAGCGCCTTCCACGCGATGTCGGCAGGCCGGTCGTCGTGAAAAAAATGGACGCCCGCGATGATAGGATCGCTGCTGAACACAAGATCGGAGCCCGAAGCAGGCCGCAGAAACGCCGCGTCGTCCGTCAGTCCGAAAGCTCCCGCCATGCCTTCGGCAAGAGGTGCGAGGTAAGTTTGGATCAACTCGGTTTCGTTGCCGATCCGGGAACCGCTGCTGTCTCGCTCGAACGACTTGCCCGACATTTTCGGAACCTCGAAGCTAGGCGCCGCCCTGAGAAGGCGTCACCGGCTTCTTATCGAATTCGCTGGTGCGAAGCCGCCGCGCAAGCTTGTCGAGCACGCCGTTGACGACCCGCGGCTCTTCCTCATCGAAAAACACGCGAGCGACGTTGACGTACTCGCTGATCGCGACACGAGCCGGAACGTCATACCGGTCGACAAGTTCAGCAACGCCGCCGCGCAGGATCGCCCGGAGAATTGAGTCGACGCGCACCAGCCGCCAGCCGACCGCCAGCTGCTCGTCGATCATCGGATCGATCTCGCGCTGACGGCGGACGACCGCGCGCAGGATGTCGGCAAAAAACACGCGATCGGCGCCCGCCAGCATTTCATCGCGGTTGTCGCCCGACAGACGTTCATTCAGGAACTCGGCGATGACGTCGTTGAGGTCGGTTCCCGCCATATCCATCTGATAGAGCGCTTGCACGGCCGCGATGCGCGCCGCAGTGCGCGCGGTAATCTCGCTGGGCTTCGGCTTATCCTCCGCCATCATGCGGACGCTCCCCAGAAGGCGCGCTTCGTCTCGATCAAACGGGCGCACGCGCGCACGGCGTCGCCGCCCTTGCCGTTGACGCCGCCTTCGGCACGCGCAATCGCCTGCTCGCGCGTGTCGACGGTGAGGATCGCATTGCCGACCGGCACCTCGTTGCGCACCGCGATTTCCATCAGCCAGTGATTGGCGTTGTTGCACACGATATCGTAGTGCCCGGTCTCGCCCCGGATGACACAGCCGAGTGCAACTGCGCCGTCGAACGTCTTGCGACCGGCTTCGCGTGCGGCCGCAGCAGCCGCCAGAACCTGCGGTATCTCCAGCGCGCCGGGAACGGCGATGCGCTCATAGGTCATGCCGCGGCGCTCGCACTCGGCGAGCGCGCCCTCCGCCAGGAGACCGGAAATATCATCGTAATACGGCGCCTCGATGATGAGGATATGCGCGCGAAGGTGTGGCGCACTCTTGTCATCGGTAGGTGCGCTCGAAGATTTCTGGACCATGTCAGTGCTACTCGATTTTGCGTGTGCCGGTGACGTGCAGGCCGAAGGCCTCGAGGCCGACGTAAACGTGCTGCGGCGAAGATGACAGCAGCACCATGTCCTTGACGCCAAGATCGGACAGGATTTGCGAGCCGATGCCGATCTCGACCTGCCGTCGCTCCTTGTTCAGCTCTCGTCCGGAGCCCGGATCCTGACGCGCCGACACCCACTCCGTCATGGACCTCGGCCGCAGATCTCGAATGAGAACGACGACGCCACGCCCTTCGGCTTCGACAGCGCGCATCGCCTGATCGATGACCGAACCCGCTTCGCTGCCGTCAACGCCGAGCACGTCGCTCATCATGCTGACGGCGTGCACGCGAACCAGCACCGGTCCGCCCTTGGAGATATTGCCCTTGACCAGCGCCAGATGTTCGGCCGGTTCCGACGTCGTCTCGTAGACGTAAAGATCAAAGGCGCCGGCGACGGCGGTTTCAATCTCGGTCTTGGCGACCCGCTTGACGATGCGGTCGTTGCGGAGACGATAGGCGATCAGATCCTCGATCGCCCCGATTTTCAGTCCGTGCACTTTGGCGAAGCTCGCCAGATCGTCCATGCGCGCCATCGTGCCGTCGTCGTTCATGATCTCGCAGATGACGGCAGCCGGATAAAGTCCGGCGAGCTTCGCAAGATCGATCGACGCTTCCGTATGACCCGCGCGAACGAGCACGCCGCCTTCGCGCGCGATCAGCGGAAAGACGTGGCCGGGCGAAACGATATCGCTCGCGCCCTTGGTGGTATCGATTGCCGTCGCGATGGTGCGCGCGCGATCGAACGCCGAGATGCCCGTCGAAATGCCTTCGCGCGCTTCGATCGATTGCGTGAACGCGGTGCGATTGCGCGAGCCGTTCGAACGCACCATGAAATCGAGATGCAGTTCCTGCGCGCGCGCTTGCGTCAGCGTCAGGCAGACCAGTCCGCGACCGTGCTTCGCCATGAAGTTGACCGCATCCGGCGTCGCCATCTGCGCCGGGATGATGAGGTCGCCCTCGTTCTCACGGTCTTCCGCGTCCACCAGAATGACCATGCGGCCGTTCTGCATCTCCTCGACGATCTCTTCGATCGGCGACAGCACGCTGCCGGTCTGGGTCGGCTGCAGATATGTCGATGCGGACATTAGATACGAAACTCCATGAGACGTGCGACGTAACGGGCGAAGACATCGACTTCGAGGTTCACCAGATCGCCGGGGGTTTTGCCGCCCCATGTCGTGACCGTCAAGCTGTGCGGAATGAGATTAACGCCGAAGCGGTTTTCCGAAACCTCATTCACGGTCAGCGACGTGCCGTCGAGGGCGACCGATCCTTTAGGGGCAATATAGCGCGATAAGTGCTCCGGCGCTTCGAAAAGAAAGCGTTTACTGGCGCCATCCTGCGTAATGCTGACGATTTTGGCGACGCCGTCCACGTGGCCGGAAACGATATGGCCGCCAAGCTCGTCGCCAGCCTTCAGCGAGCGCTCCAAATTTACCCGGCTTCCCGTGGCCCAGTCCGAAAGCGTCGATTTCGCCAGCGTCTCGTTCGAAACGTCGACCGAAAATTCCGACCCCGAGGCCAGCGGCTTGATCGATGTCGCGGTCAGGCAGACGCCGTTGCAACAGATCGATATCCCGGCGTCCTCCGGCCGGAGCGCATACGCCGTGCGCAGCGTAAACGTGCCGCCAGACTTGTCGATGACTTCACCGACATCCGTGATCAATCCGGTAAACATCGCCTCAGCGTCCTTCCTTTGCCTCACGCCCGGTGAAGCCGCCACATGGTATCGCCGCCCATCGTCCGCCGGTCGACGAGCGAAAGCGCCACAGGCCCGAGCTGCCGCTCGATAGCATCCATCGCGACATCATCGCCGGGCATTCCAGCCATGTATAGGATGACTTCGTCGACCAGCGATGCTTCCGCGAACGAGCGCCATATCCGGGGCCCGCCCTCGACAAGAAGGCGCGTCACGCCGCGGCCGACCAGCGCTTCCATGATGGCGGGCAGCCACAGGCTTTGCCCGACGATCGGGATATCGTGAATTTCGACTCCGTGCGAGGTTAACTGCTCGCGCTTTTGCGGATCGCTGTCGGGCGCCGTCATCATCCAGGTCGGAACGCCGCTGGCGCTTCGAACGAGTTTCGCACCCGCAGGAATGTCGAGCGAGCGTGACAGAATAATACGCGCCGGAGAGCGATCGATCAGCCCCGGCAGGCGGCACGTCAATTCCGGATCGTCGTCGCGCACGGTTGCGCTGCCGACGAGAATGGCGTCGTAGTGCGCCCGAAGCAGCATGCCGTGCGCACGCGCCATCTCAGCGGTGACCCAGATCGGCGAAACACCGTTGCCGCGCGCGATCTCGCCCGACCCGTCGAGCGCGAGCTTGACTGTCGTGAACGGCCGGCGCTCGGTGATCCGCACGATATGCCCGCGCGTGATGCGGCGGGCCTCGGCCGCGCCCACGCCCCTGACAACCTCGAGCCCGGCGTCGCGCAACTTATCGAGGCCGCGTCCCGAAACCCGCGGATCGGGGTCCTCGATGGCGACGACGGCGCGTTTCAGCCCGGCCGCGACGATGGCTTCGGCGCAAGGTCCCGTCCGGCCGTGATGCGAGCACGGCTCGAGCGTCACGTAGATCGTCGCGCCGCGCACGCGATCGCCAGCCGCCGCAATCGCTTGGGTCTCGGCGTGCGGGCGGCCGCCGGGAGCCGTCACGCCGCGCGCGAGAATCTCGCCCGTCGTCTCGTCGGCGATGACCGCGCCGACCGACGGATTGGGCATCGTCGCGCCAAGGCCACGCTCGGCCATGCGCAACGCGATGGCCATCATCTCCTCGTCGAACGCGCTGCTTTTCGGCTCGGCCATCGTCTCAGTGCTTCTTCTGGATTGCCGCATCGTCGCGAACGATGCCGAAGCGCTCGCTGCTGTCGAGCGGATCGCGCGTGTCGGCCGCGAGTTCGCGAAGCACGGCATGAAAATCGGCCGTATCGCGGAAATCGCGATAGACTGACGCGAACCGGACGTAGGCAACGGGATCGAGTTCGCGCAGCGCCGCCATGACGAGTTCCCCGATCTCGGCGGAGGTGATCTCCGTTTCGCCCGAGCTTTCAAGCTGACGCACCAGCCCCGACACGAGGCGATCGATCCGCTCCGGCTCGATCGGACGTTTTCGTAGCGCGACCGAAATCGATTTCGAAAGTTTGTCGCGATCGAACAGCACCTTGCGCCCTGAGCGTTTGACGACCGTCAACTCGCGGAGCTGAACGCGCTCGAAGGTCGTGAATCGGGCGCCGCAATCGGAGCAGACGCGACGCCTTCTGATGGCGGCGTTCTCATCCGACGGGCGGCTGTCCTTGACCTGGCTATCCTCGCTTCCGCAAAACGGACAGCGCATTGCTTGCTCCTCAAACTTCAGTACCCGCACAAATCGCGGGCAACTCTCTATCACGGCGGCAAGCGGCTTTCAGCTCTGTCCGCCCCAGCCGTGTGCCGGTTGGAAAGTGTCTCTCTGTGGACGCTTTCGCGACAAAGAGGAAGTCCTGCTATCGACGCGTTCCACCGATACACGCGCCCGCGCAACAGCGACCATGCGCATCGCAAGAAAAAAGGCGCCCGCAAAGAGCGCCTTTTCGTTATTCAGCAATAGATCTGGTCCGTCAGGCGTAGATCGGGAAGCGCTCACAGAGTGCCGTGGCCTTGGCCTTGACGGCTTCCTCGACGGCGCCGTTGTTCTCTTCGCCGTTCTTTGCGAGGCCTTCGAGCACTTCCGAGATCAGACGGCCGATCTCCTGGAACTCGGCGACGCCGAAGCCGCGCGTCGTGCCGGCCGGCGAACCGAGGCGAATGCCCGACGTCACCATCGGCTTCTCGGGGTCGAACGGAATGCCGTTCTTGTTGCAGGTGATATGCGCGCGGCCCAGCGCCTTCTCGGCTTTGTTACCGGTGATCTTCTTCGGACGCAGGTCGACGAGGATGAGGTGCGTGTCGGTGCCGCCCGAGACGAGCGCGAAGCCGTTCTGCACCAGGACCTCGCCAAGAGCGCGGGCGTTGTCCATCACGTTCTTCATGTAGACCTTGTAGTCGGGACGCAGCGCCTCGCCGAATGCAACGGCCTTGGCAGCGATGACGTGCATCAGCGGGCCGCCCTGAATGCCAGGGAAGATCGCCGAGTTGACCTTCTTCGCGATATCTTCGTCGTTCGTCAGGATCATGCCGCCGCGCGGACCGCGAAGCGTCTTGTGCGTCGTGGTCGTCACCACGTGCGCATGCGGGAACGGGCTCGGGATGAGACCGGCCGCCACGAGACCGGCGAAGTGCGCCATGTCGACGAGGAACGTCGCGCCGACTTCGTCTGCGATGGCACGGAAGGCCGCGAAGTCGATCTTGCGCGGATAGGCCGAGCCGCCGGCGATGATGATGCGCGGCTTGTGCTCATGCGCCAGCTTCTTCACTTCCTCGATGTCGATGAGGTGCGTGTCGGGCTTCACCGTGTAGTGCACGGCCTTGAACCACTTGCCCGACTGGTTGACGGGCGCGCCGTGGGTCAAGTGACCACCGGCTGCGAGCGACAGACCGAGGATCGTGTCGCCGGGCTTTGCGAGCGCGTTGAACACGCCCTGGTTCGCCTGGCTGCCGGAGTTCGGCTGCACGTTCGCGAAGCCGCAGTTGAACAGCTTCTTGGCGCGATCGATCGCGATCTCTTCGGCGATGTCGACGAACTGGCAGCCGCCGTAGTAGCGCTTGCCCGGGTAGCCTTCGGCATACTTGTTCGTCAGCACCGAGCCAGCGGCGTCGAGGACGGCCTGCGAGACAATGTTCTCGGAGGCGATGAGCTCGATCTCATGCTGCTGGCGACCAAACTCTTTCTGGATTGCGCTGAAGATTTCGGGATCGGTTTCCGAAACATGCGCCTTGAAAAAACGCGACGTCTGCGAAGTTCCAGCGGCCGGTGCGGTCGACATCAGGGTTTCCTCTGAAAAAGGATGATTTTTTGAATTCTGGCATCTCGGGCAGTTGTCGTGGGCGCCCGCCTGCGTAGTGCCATAGTACGAGGCGGACAGCCCGCACTCAACTCCCCCATTGGGTAAGTTGGCTGCCCAAAGGGTGACTTGCCCCGCGTAAAAAAAGCGCGGCAAACCCCGTCATTAGCGCAAAAAAGGCTTTGCCCCCGCCAATTCTCGACCTGCGAAGTCTGGCAACGGCGCGGCCGGTTTAATGCGAAGGATGCGAACCTGCGGCGACGGCCGTCACCGTAGAGGCAACGGCCCGAGTCATGCGAACTCCGCAGACTATTCCGCCGCTTCGAGGCTCGCCATCAGCGCCAGCGGGCACTGCGACCAGAGTTCCGTCAACGCGTTGACGAGATGCTCCATGTCGGCATTGGTGTGCTGCGGCGACGGCGTGAGGCGCAGGCGCTCCGTGCCCCGCGGAACCGTCGGGTAATTGATCGGTTGCACGTAGATGCCATACCGGTCGAGCAGAACGTCCGTCAGTGCCTTGCAGCGTACAGGATCCGTGACCAGCACGGGGACGATGTGGCTCGGCCCCGAGATGAGCGGCAGATCGGCCGCGATCAGCATGCGCTTCAACGTGCGCGCGCGTTCCTGATGGCGTTCGCGCTCGATCGAACTCGACTTCAGGTGGCGGATCGAAGCAACTGCGCCGGCAACGACAGCAGGCGCCAGTGACGTCGTGAAGATGAAGCCCGGAGCATACGAGCGGATGGCATCGCAGATGGTGCGCGAGGCGGCAATGTAGCCACCCATCACGCCGAAGCCTTTGGCGAGCGTGCCGTTGATGATGTCGACGCGATGCATGACGCCATCGCGTTCGGCGACGCCGCCGCCGCGCGGGCCATACAGGCCGACGGCGTGAACCTCATCGAGATAGGTCAGCGCATTGTATTTGACCGCGAGGTCACAGATCGCGCCGATCGGTGCGATGTGCCCGTCCATCGAGTAGACGCTCTCGAAGGCGATGATCTTCGGCGTCTCTTTCGGCACCTTCTTGAGCTGCGCTTCGAGGTCGGCGAGATCGTTGTGCTTGAAAATGTGCTTGGCGCCACGCCCGTTGCGGATGCCCGCAATCATCGATGCGTGATTCTTCTCATCGGAAAAGATGATGCAGCCCGGCAGAAGCTGCGACAGCGTCGAAAGCGCCGCCTCATTGGCGACGAAAGCCGACGTGAAGACCAGAGCTGTTTCCTTGCCGTGCAGATCAGCGAGCTCATGCTCGAGCTGAACATGATAATGAGTTGTGCCAGCAATATTGCGCGTGCCGCCTGAACCCGCACCGACGAGATCAATGGCTTCGTGCATCGCTGCGAGCACGGACGGGTGCTGGCCCATGCCCAAGTAGTCGTTCGAACACCAGACGGTGATGGGCTTGGTCGCCTCGCCCTTTAGAACCTCGGCCTTCGGAAATGCGCCACGGCGGCGCTTAACATCTGCAAATACCCGGTACCGGCCCTCGCGTTTGACCGCCTCGACGGCGTCAGCGAGCTTCTGCTCGTATGTCATCAGAAGATTTCCGCTCCCAAAAGCACACCGTTCATTATTTTAGAACCTTTATGACTTGGACCGGCCTCGAGTACCAGTGCTTCTTCGTCGCGCAAGTTTAAAAAGTTTCATGTTTGATTTGGCGGCGTAATTCTTTTGCCTTGCAAAATATAGGTTTTCTCGCCGTTCTGAGAGATGTCGTCGCTCCCTTTGATATAAATCAAACGCATCACGAGCGGGCTCATTGCGGGAACCTCGGGACGCGCCTCATGGCCTCGAACGACTCGTCCGGAAACGCCGTGGCAGGTCGCGCCGCGCTGCTCGCGCCTAGTCGCAGATTTTCGCGAATTTTCGCTGGGCCATGTCGACGTGGAAATGATTGACGTGGTCGCGATTAGCCTCCGGGCCGAGGGTCGTGCCGAACAGGCGGCAAGCCGCGACATGCGCCTCGTGCAGGAACGCCTGGTCGTCGGACAGCGGCCCGCGTCCGGTCGTTTGGCTGAGGGCTGCAACGTCCTTGCGGCGCGATTTTCCGGCACCGGCCTTGGCCGAGCCAGGAGCCGGGCCACCGAGCCTTGCAGGCGGCTCCTCAGTGCGCGCTGCCGTCCTGGTGGCGCTTTTCGATGCCCCCGGCAGCGTAACCGTCACCTTCGGGACGCCATCAACGATGGTTGAGCGCGCCAGCCCCGCGGCCGGAGCCCCGAGGCCTGAAGCCGTCGCGGCGGACGGTACTGCTGAAGCGCCCGCCCCCTGCTCGCTCGCGAGATTCGTCTGTTCTGCCTTTTGGGCTGCAGCGAGTTCGGCCGCCTGCCTTTCGGCAGCTGCCTTCTTTTCCGCGATTTCCACCAGTTCCCGCTGCGTCGTTCCCCAATCATCGAGCACGGACACGGATTTCGCCGAAGCCGTAACGAAAGCCCCGATGTCGAGCGCATTCGCCAGCCCGTGCTCGCTGAGCTTGGTCGTCTTGCGGCCGAAGGCGTTGCGACAGGAATAGCCGCTCATCGTTTCAATCCTGATGATCGGCGCACCGAAGTGCTTTTTCGCCAGCGGCTGCAAGTCGTTTTCCAGCCAGTTGACGAGCGTTTCGGCGAGGTCGCAGCGCACGACGGGCGGAGGCGAAAAGGTCACCTCCGGATTTTGTCCGATGCTGATCAGTTCGATCGGCGCTGGCGCTCCGCACGCGCCGTCCCGAATGGGTTCGCGCGCGGCATAGACGGCGTGAATCCGCTGCAGGACCTCGGCGCAATGCGTTTTCGCATCGGCGATCTCCGCGTCGCTCCATGTGTTCGGCGGCGTTGCATTCGCGCCCGCGCCCGCAGCTTTCTCGCTCGAAGCGGGTTTTTGCGCTTGGCCGTTTGCGTCTTTGGCCTGACCCTGTTTGTCATCGGTCGCCGGCTGAGCATTTTCGGTCGGCGCGGCAGGCTGCGAATGAGGCTTTTTGCTCTTCGCCGCCACAGCATCAATGATAAGCAGCGAAATGACCGCCGCGGCTGTGAGCGCGATTGCCGTCCGGCCGAAATTGGTCACTGGCTAATTCCTTCTCGGAGCAAACGCGACGAAGGGCAAACAAGGGCTTGACGAATCCTGGGCGAGACGACAAGCGCACTGCAAAATGAATTTGGCGCGTTATTCGACGCAACATCCGCGTCGATCATGCGCGCAGAATATGGCGAAACGCGCGAGAACGGACCATACCTAGCAGCAGATTTTTTTCCGCGAAGCGCCAACACATCGGATTTTCAGTTTGAACGTACAGCAGGCACCGACGCCAACGACACAATCGAGCACGCCGGACGCGAAAATCATCGCCGAGCGCACGCAGGCGCTCCGGACATTCGTCCTCAACCGTCCGCAGGCGCTGAACGCATTCGATGACGAAATGTGCGGAGTCCTGAGCACCGCGCTGCCGGTCATTGCTCGCGATCCGGACACCTACATCGTCGCGCTCGTCTCAAGTAGTCCGAAGGCCTTCTGCGCCGGCGGCGACGTGCTGGCACTGACAGCCGAAGCCAAGCGCGACATCGAAAGCGCCAAGGCCATCATGCGCCGCGAGTATGCGCTCGACTGGCTGCTCGAATGCTTTTCGAAGCCGTGCGTGTCATTCATCGACGGCGTGTGCATGGGATCGGGCGCGGGCCTGACGGCTTACAACACCCATCGCGTTGCGGGCGAAGCTTACAAATGGGCGATGCCCGAAGTGAAGATCGGGCTGTTTCCCGACGTCGGCGTTGCAAAAGTTCTCGCGCGTCTGCCCTGGCCGATCGGCCTCTATCTCGGATTGACCGGACGTCCGATCCGTCGCGACGATGCGTATTGGCTCGGCCTCGTGACGCACTGCATCGCGGCGGCGGAATTTCCTGGAATTCGCGCCAAGCTCGCCGACGCAATTCCCGTCGATCCGCTTCTCGATGATTTGCACGAGCCGCAATCCGAAGGCGCTGTCCAGAAAGATTTGAGTCTCATCCGGGACCACTTTTCGCAATCGTCGCTGGCTAAGATTCTCAAATCTCTGAGCGACGCGGAATCATCAGGCTGCGAATGGTCCCGCAACACGCTTGCCGGATTGCGCAAGAGTTCGCCGATATCGCTCGCGATAACGGATCGCCATATCCGCAATGCGCTGACACTCGATATTCGCCAGACGCTGATCGAGGATTATCGCCTTGCCGTCCGCTGCTTCGAAGGCACGGATTTCGCCGAAGGCGTCAGGGCTTTGTTGCGCGACAAGGACGGCGCTCCGTCATGGTCGCCGGCGCAATTCGAAGATATTACGACAGATATGGTCGAGAAATATTTCGCGCCGCTCCCAGATGGCGAACTTGAACTGCCGCTGCGCTCGGAAATGCAGGCAGCGCGCGTTTAATTCCGCGCACCGCGAATTCCGAATAACTTTATCGGACGCGTTATCCGAATATTGACCATGAAAGCAATGTCCCCTCGCGATTAGTTAAAAGACTCTTCCGAAACGGGTGGGGAACTGTTCTTTTACTATATCTATTTAGGCGAAATTCAGGGCTTCGCGTTATCTATTTGTCAAAACCCGGGGCAAACCGGGAGGCGTCAAACAGTGTGAGGCAGCGTTATGAGTCTAGCGTATGAAGTGGCCCGTCCGCGCGCTCCGGTGCAGGAAGAAGGCTTTCGGGGCGAATATTTACAGGCCCTTCGTTTGATCGAGAGACTTCACCGTCTCCTTCTCGACGTCATCAAGGATGAATTCGATCGCCAGGGCGGCGCCGAACTCAACAGCGTTCAGGCACTGCTGCTCTACAACATCGGCGAGAGCGAGCTCACCGCCGGCGAGTTGAAGACGCGCGGCTACTACCTTGGCTCGAACGTCTCCTACAATCTCAAGAAGCTCGTCGACATGGGCTACATCCATTACAAGCGCTCGGATACCGACCGCCGTTCCGTGCGCGTCAGCCTGACCGAAAAAGGTCTCGAAGCTCGCGACATCGTCAGCAAGCTTTATCTGCGCCAGCTCGGTTCCGTCCAAACTGTCGGCGAAGTGTCGGGCGACGACGTGAAGGGTTTGAACAAGGCGCTCGTGCGCCTCGAACGCTTCTGGTCGGACCAGATTCGCTATCGCCTCTGATCGGACTCCCACGGCTTCCGACGAACGACGCCGGTTGCTGCACTTGCAAGCCGCCCTGGAACCCCCCGGGCGGCTTTTTTGCGCGCCGAAAGCGCCGATTGTTGCCGCCAGGGCGCGCCGGCCGACGAAACGCCTGATCAGCCTTCAAAAATATTCGTGCCGCCCGGGAAGCAACTTAAACTGCGCCGCACCGCCGGGAGCTGGAGACGGTTTATGGCTCCCGAACCCGATGCGCGGCCGCGGTTTCGATGTATAAGCGCGGAAAGTCACGGGCAAATCGTAGATACGAACGGGCGGGGAAAATCGTGCACCGGTCGAGAGCAGCAATCAACGTCACACAGCGCGCGGGACGAGCAGGTCTCGCTGTCATGCTGGCGCTTACTTTCGTCATCGCATCCGGTTCGGGTGGCCTCGGACTGGGCCAGGCATTCGCACAAACGTCGTGGTTTCAGTTCGGCCCCGTCGGCAATGGCCCTGGAACGACGAACACCTACGATCCGGATTTCGTTCGCGAGTGGGAAGCCAATCCGCCAAAAGGCTACGCGACGCTTTCGAAAGCCAACATCGCCGCGACGAAAACCGCGATCCAACGCTACACGAACATCGTCGCGCAAGGCGGGTGGCCGCAGCTGCCGGAGCCGCCGAACAAGACGCCACGCGACAGCCTTCTGCAGTATGGCACCACGGACGCAGCCGTCGCCCTGCTGCGCCAGCGACTCGCGACGTCCGGCGATCTGACCGGCGGCAACATCTCTTCGACCTACTTCGACTCCGACGTCGACAAGGCGCTGAAACGCTTTCAAGCCTCGAACGGACTGACCCCTACCGGCATCGCCGACAAGCGCACGATCGTCGCCCTCAATGTTCCGGCCGACGCCCGCTTGAAACAGCTGAAGGCCAACGTCAGCCGCCTTGAGGAATTCACGGCCAAGGCCGGCAAGAAATACGTCGTCGTCAACATACCGGCCGCGCAGGTCGAAGCCGTGCAGAACGGCCAGATCGTTGCGCGCTACGCCGCCGTCGTCGGTAAGGCCGACCGCCCGACGCCGCTGCTGCACACGCCGATCACCGACTTGAGCTTCAATCCCGTCTGGCGTTTGCCGCCGACCGTCATCTCCGAGGATCTCATCCCGCGCGGCCGCGAGATGCAGTCCAAGGGACAGAACGTCCTTCTGAAGTTCCACATCGACGCCTACTCCAACGGCAAGAAGGTCGATCCGGCGAAGATCAACTGGAGCACCGTCAAGCCGGGGACTTACACGTACAGTCAGCAGCCGGGGAAAGAAAACCCGCTCGGCTTTCTGAAGATCAACTTCGACAGCGCGCATTCCGTCTACATGCACGATACGCCGTCGGATCGGATTTTCGGACGCAACTACCGCTCCGCAAGCTCGGGCTGTATCCGCGTTCACAACATCGAAAATCTCGCCGCCTGGCTTCTCGCCGAGCAAAGAGGTTGGGATAGCGAGCGCATCGCCTCGATGAAGGCCAACGGCGAACGGCTGGATCTGCGTCTGAAAAAGCCGGTGCAGCTGCTGTTCGTCTACATCAGCGCCTGGGCGACGCCGGACGGCATCGTGCAATTCCGCCGCGACCTCTACCAGAAGGACGGCATCGGCGAAATCGCGGCCAATTACTGAGCCGCTTGGCCGCTCGAATGAAGGCGCCGCCCGCATTGCAGGTGCGCTAACGACGACGGCCCTCTTGCCTTGCATTGCGCGGACGGGCGTGCCCAACTCGTCCAACCGACCCGAACATTATCCGCAGGCCTTGATGTCGACTCGCTCACGCCCCCCTTCCCCCGCCGCGACCGGCCAATCCGCAACGGACACGAGCGGACGCTTCCCCGCGACCCGGATGCGCCGCAACCGCAAAGCGCCCTGGACGCGCGAACTCGTCGCCGAGCATCGCCTTTCGCCGAGCGACCTCATCTGGCCGATGTTCGTCATCGAAGGAAAAGACAAGCGCGTGCCCGTGACGTCGATGCCGGGTGTCGAACGTCTGAGCGTCGACCTGATCGGCGAAGCCGCGAAGGAAGCCGTTGCGCTCGGCATCCCCGCGATCGCGCTTTTTCCGTTCACCGATCCGGCGAAGCGCTCGGATGACGCGAGCGAAGCCTTCAACGCCGACAATCTTGTCTGCCGCGCAACCCGCGCCATCAAAAAGGCTGGTCTCGATCTCGGCGTCATTCTCGACGTTGCGCTCGATCCCTACACCAGCCACGGCCACGACGGGCTGCTCATCGGTGACGAGATCGCCAATGATGAAACGAACGCCGCGCTGATCAAGCAATCGCTCGTTCAAGCCGAGGCGGGCGCCGACGTGCTCGCGCCTTCGGACATGATGGACGGACGCATCGGCGCCATTCGTTCCGCGCTCGAAGCATCAGGCCACAAGAACACGCAGATCATGTCCTACGCTGCGAAATACGCGAGCGCATTTTACGGTCCTTTCCGCGACGCCGTCGGCTCGGCTGGTTTCCTCAAGGGCGACAAGCGCACGTACCAGATGGACCCCGGCAACACCGATGAAGCGCTGCGCGAGGTCGCGCTCGATCTCGAAGAAGGCGCGGACATGGTGATGGTGAAGCCCGGATTGCCGTATCTCGACGTCGTCCGACGCGTCTCGGAAACATTCAAGGTGCCGACGTTCGCCTATCAGGTGTCGGGAGAATACGCGATGCTCGCGGGCGCCTTCGAACGCGGCTGGCTCGACGAGAACAAGACCGTGCTCGAAAGCCTGCTGGCATTCAAACGCGCAGGCGCTGCCGGTGTGCTGACATACTTCGCGCCCAAGGCGGCGCGGCTGCTCAAGCCCTAATCAAGACAGACGTGACTAGCGTCTGACGCGACGGCGGAATTCCGGCGGCAAATCGCTGTCGCCCGCGGGCGGCGGCGCTTCAGCTGTCGCCGCATCGTTGCCCTCGGAAGGCGCCTCAGCGGGCGCCGGTTTTTTCTCGGCGACCGAGCGGCGCGGTTTTTCGCAGTCCGTCAGCCACACGTCATAGGTCGGATGCTCGAGGCCGTAGATGCCCGGGCTCTCGGCGAACATCCAACCGGTAAAGATGCGCTTTTCGGTGCCGTCGAGTTGGGTTTCATCGACTTCGACGAACGTCGTCGTTTTCGGCTCTTCCGTGGGCGGGCGCGAGTAGCAGCTGCGCGGCGTCACGCGCAACGCACCGAATTCGACGGTCTTGTTGAGTTCGACTTCGAACTTCGAAATGCGTGCAGTGACCTTGTCGAGCGCTGAAAACACCGCGACGCCGTTCTCGATACGATCGGCGCGCGCAGGCGACGCCGGCCCGAGCAGACAGACAACCGCGCCGAAAGCCGCCAGGCGCGCCGCGAACATCGCAGCACGCACAGCGCTTTCCGGCGCATTCGGGAATGGCGTAAGCAGGGAACGGTTCAACACAGGTCCAATCGACGGAACGTTCGTTAGCGTCAGCTTGTTGACGCCAAAACCCGGCGTTTTTCTGATCACCCGCCTATTGCGGCCGCCAGGCCTTGTAATCCGTGGTCGATTTCGCCCGCTCGCCCTTGCCGAGGATCGATCCCTTAGGCCGGTAAGCCTGCGCGGTCCCGGTCATGTTCATCTGGTGACGCTTCTGCCAATGCTTCGGCTGATAGCGCTCCTCGGTCGGCAGTGTATCGACAGTATAATGCAGCCAGCCATGCCAGTCGGGCGGGACCTGGCTCGGCTCGGAAAGATTCGCATACGTGACCCAGCGCGCCGGAACGCCCAGCGGACCGACACCGCTTTTCTGCAGATAATAGCGGTTGCCGAACTCATCCTCTCCGACGAGCCGTCCTTTGCGCCATGTGAAAAGGCGCGTGCCCCAGGTGTTGCCACCCCACCACGAGAAAATCTCACTGAATAAACCCATGATCTGCGGGTTCCTTTCATTGCATTCGGCCGCTTCGACTTAGCTGCACCGCACGCATGATGTCTAGACGTCTGGGGGCAGATGTAGTCGTGCAACAGCCGCGTTACGGAATCGCACTAAGCTCGGCTGGCTTGACCCCGATCAAGAGGCGCTTTCCAGCCTCTTCCACACCGCGGCAAGGCGTCCAGCGGTGCTCAAAACCAGCAACTTCGGGCTTTGCGGCGGTCAATCCAGAAAGTTGTCCACACCACTACATATAGTGTCGGTTGTTGCTGCCACCGCAATATCTATTTAATTTCCCTTGTCCGAGGCTGCTCGAATCTCATAACTTGCCGGTGTTGCGACAGTCTTGCGACCCTCCACCCGAGATCAGTTGAAGACCGTCGCATCCGTCCAGTTCAGTAGCGTCCAGCGTAGCGCACGAGCACCTCGTCGCCCTCACACATTTCAGGTTCGGCAAAACGCCGGTTGATCGCGGTTTTTTCACCGTCATCGCTGGCGCGGGGACTTGCGACCTGAGTGGGCACGAATCGGCTCGATGCAACCGTTCTGTCGAACGCCGGAAGCAGGGTCCGGCGCGCGGCGATGACAGCAGATACGGCACGCGGATCCTTTCCGTGCTGCCGCGCAATCCGGGGGCACTATTTTATGAAGATCACGCGACGCTTCACCGAAGCCGGTTCCTCTCCCTATGCCTCGATCAAGTTCCGGCGTGCGACGTCCGAGATCAAGAACCCCGACGGCTCCATCGTTTTCAGCCTCAAAGGCTTTGATGTTCCCGACCATTTCAGCCAGGTCGCGGCCGACATTCTGGCGCAGAAGTATTTCCGCAAGGCCGGCGTCGCCCGCCGCCTGAAGCGCTGCGAAGAAACACAAGTCCCCTCGTGGCTGTGGCGCTCGACCCCCGACGAAACTGCCCTGCAGGACCTGCCCCAGGCTGAGCGCTTCGGCGGCGAGACCGACGCGCGTCAGGTTTTCGATCGCCTCGCCGGCACCTGGACCTATTGGGGTTGGAAGGGCGGCTACTTCTCATCCGAAGAAGACGCGCAGGCGTTCTTCGACGAAATCCGCTACATGCTCGCCATGCAGATGGCGGCGCCGAACTCGCCGCAGTGGTTCAACACCGGCCTGCACTGGGCCTACGGCATCGACGGTCCTGGCCAGGGCCACATGTACGTCGATTACCAGACCGGCGAACTCGTCCACTCGACCTCGGCTTACGAGCATCCGCAGCCGCACGCCTGCTTCATCCAGTCGGTTGCCGACGATCTCGTCGGCGACGGCGGCATCATGGATCTGTGGGTGCGTGAGGCGCGTCTCTTTAAATACGGTTCAGGCACGGGCTCGAACTTCTCCTCGCTCCGCGGCGCCAACGAAAAGCTATCGGGCGGCGGTCGTTCGTCCGGCCTGATGAGCTTCCTGAAAATCGGCGACCGGGCTGCGGGCGCCATCAAGTCGGGCGGCACGACGCGCCGCGCCGCGAAGATGGTTGTCGTCGATGTCGATCATCCGGATATCGAGGAATACATCACCTGGAAGGTGCGCGAGGAACAGAAGGTCGCCGCGCTCGTCACCGGTTCGAAGATCTGCCAGAAGCGCCTCAAGGCCGTTATGAAGGCGTGCGTCAACTGCGAAGCGCAGGACGAAGCCTGCTTCGATCCGCTGAAGAATCCGAAGCTCAAGCAGGCCATTCGCGAAGCCAAGCGCGACGGCGTTCCTCAGAACTACGTGCTGCGCGTCATCCAGTTCGCGCGCCAGGGTTACAAGGACATCCAGTTCGACACCTACGACACCGACTGGGATAGCGAAGCCTATCTCACGGTCGCCGGCCAGAACTCGAACAACTCCGTGCGCGTCACGGACGAGTTCCTGAACGCCGTCTCCGCCGACAAGGACTGGAACCTGATCTCGCGTCTCGGCAACAAGGTCACGAAGACGATCAAGGCGCGCGATCTCTGGGAGCAGATCGGCTTCGCAGCCTGGGCGTCGGCCGATCCGGGCATCCAGTTCCACACGACGATCAACGACTGGCACACGTGCCCGCAGTCGGGACAGATCCGTGCATCGAACCCGTGCTCGGAATACATGTTCCTCGACGATACGGCGTGCAACCTCGCGTCGCTCAACCTCCTGCGCTTCCGCCGCGAGGACAAATCGTTCGACATCGAATCCTACGAGCACGGCTGCCGCTTGTGGACCATCGTGCTCGAAATCTCGGTGCTGATGGCGCAATTCCCGTCGCGCCGCATCGCCGAGCTCAGCTACCGCTATCGCACGCTCGGCCTCGGCTTCGCCAACATCGGCGGCCTGCTGATGTCGGCGGGCATCCCTTACGACTCGGATGAAGGCCGCGCCATCTGCGGTGCGATCTCCGCCATCATGACGGGCGTTTCGTATGCGGCGAGCGCCGAAATGGCGGCCAAGCTCGGCGCCTTCCCCGGCTACGAGCCGAACGCGGCGGACATGCTGCGCGTCATGCGCAATCATCGCCGCGCCGCCCACGGCGAAGCCCAAGGCTACGAGCAACTCGCGACGGCGCCCGTGCCGCTCGATCACGCCTCTCTCAAGGATCACCGTCTCGGCGAAGCTGCGAAGCTCGCCTGGGATCGCGCGCTCGAACTCGGCCAGAACCACGGTTATCGCAACGCGCAAGCAACCGTCGTCGCGCCGACTGGCACGATCGGTCTCGTGATGGACTGCGACACGACCGGCATCGAACCCGACTTCGCGCTCGTTAAATTCAAGAAGCTCGCGGGCGGCGGCTACTTCAAGATCATCAATCAGTCGGTGCCGGAAGCGCTACGCACCCTCGGCTATCGCGAAAGCGAGATCGCCGAAGTCGAAGCCTACGCCGTCGGACACGGCTCGCTGGCACAGGCGCCCGCGATCAACACCGCGACGCTCAAGGCCAAAGGCTTCACCGACGACGCGCTCGCCAAGATCGAGAAGGGTCTTGCGACCGCCTTCGACATCAAGTTCGTGTTTAACCGCTGGACGCTCGGCGACCAGTTCCTGACCGAAACGCTCGGCGTCCCGGCCGACAAGCTCAACGATCCCTCATTCGACATCTTCGCGCACCTCGGGTTCTCGAAGAAGGATGTCGAAGCGGCGAACGAGCACGTCTGCGGAGCGATGACGCTCGAAGGCGCACCGCATCTCCGCGCCGCGCACCTGCCGGTGTTCGACTGCGCCAATCCCTGCGGCCGCAAGGGCAAGCGTTATCTTTCGGTCGAGAGCCACATCCGCATGATGGCGGCGTCGCAGCCGTTCATTTCCGGCGCAATCTCGAAGACGATCAACATGCCGAACGACGCAACGGTCGACGATTGCAAGCAGTCCTACATGCTATCGTGGAAGCTGGCGCTCAAGGCCAACGCGCTCTATCGCGACGGCTCGAAGCTCTCGCAGCCGCTGAACAGCCAGGTCCTCGGCGATGACGACGATGAGGCTGCCGATCTCGCCGAGACGCTGATGACGCAGCCGCTCGCGGCTCGTGCCTCGATCATCTCGGAAAAGATCATCGAGAAAATCGTCGAACGCGTCGTCTACGTCGAAAAGGAAAAGAAGAAGGAACGCGAGAAACTCCCGAGCCGCCGCAAGAGCTACACGCAGAAGGCGACGGTCGGCGGTCACAAAGTCTACCTGCACACCGGCGAGTACGACGACGGCCGCCTCGGCGAAATCTTCATCGACATGCACAAGGAAGGCGCAGCCTTCCGCTCGCTGATGAACAACTTCGCGATCGGCATTTCGCTTGGCCTGCAATACGGCGTGCCGCTGGAAGAATACGTCGAAGCCTTCACGTTCACGCGTTTCGAGCCTGCCGGTCTCGTGCAGGGCAACGAGGCGATCAAGAACGCAACGTCGATCCTCGACTACATCTTCCGCGAGCTTGCCGTGTCGTACCTCGGCCGTCACGACCTCGCGCACGTCGATCCGCGCGAAATCGTCGAAGGCACGGGTCTTGGCTCGAGCGACGATCAGACGGATGAGCAGCTGGCGCTCGATCTCTCCGAGAACGTGTCGAAGGTCGTCTCAAAAGGCCTCGTGCGTGGTGCCTCGGTCGTCCGTTTTGCGGCGCGCTCAGGCGGCAAGACATCGATCACCGAGACCTCGACCAGCGTCACAACGTCGAGCTTCGACGTCGATGCACGCTCGATCGACTCGACGCTGACGCACGGCGCCAACGCGCTGGCACTCGGCGAGCAGCCGATCGAAATGCGCGCGCCTGCTGCTGTCGTGACGCCTGCACCGATGAGCAAGTCGGAACTCTTCAAGCAGCGCGCCACCGAAGCCAAGCTCCGCGGCTACGAAGGCGTCGCCTGCACCGAATGCTACAACTTCACCATGGTCCGCAACGGCACCTGCCTGAAGTGCGACACGTGCGGCAGCACGAGTGGGTGCAGTTGAAAGTAAAGACATAAAATGAGGACAACTGAGTAGGCTCAGTTGTCCTTCATCGAATGAGGCCAATTTGGATCAAGTGGAACTTCGACGTCTGAGCCGTCTGCGTTTCATTGACCCGGAGCTTGTGCTCCCCGAATTGAACAAACTACGTTGTGAACTTGTCCAACGCGACGTACCCTGGTCTGTAAAAAATCTACGCACTCATGGTCTCAAACGCTCTAGAGAACTCTGGACAGCTTGCATTTTCGCCCATGGAATGCGCGAGATATTGCGTACGAAGATATATGTGGCAGACGATGAAGGCGGCGACCACGATTTCGTCTGTTATTGGGACGCTCCCGAGACGGGGAATATATGCCCTGTGCAGCTGAAAGAGGTCGTCCCTCAGGAGCTAAATTCAAACAGCAGCGTTCAATCAATTGTCGACAGCATCGCAAAAAAGCGAAATTACCGAAAGCGAACACTCGCAATCAAATTGACGCGAGAGGGCAATTTTAACCCCTCGACTCTCGACCTTTCAAAGCTGGAGACCGAGAGTGTCTGGGTTTTTGGCGCAGTCTCCGCTGATCAAACGCAATGGGTGATCTGGGGCGATCTCTTACAGTCTAATCACGGAACAAGTTTCAATTTGCCCGTGTAAACTCGTCATCCTCGAACGCGTAACCCCGGATTTAATCCGGGGGATGCGCGTTCGGGGATCCAGCATGAGACTCGGCGCAGCCGTCCGTAATCCCTGCAAGGCGCTTCCAACGAAACGCCTTGTTTGTTTTTGCGCCTTCGGCAAGTCTTGTGCTGGATCCCCGCGCATCATTCGCGACGCTCACTCACGCGAGGATGACGGGAGGGGGAATGCGCGTCGTCAAACCAGCCGTCTATATCCTCGCGAGCAAACGGAACGGCACGCTGTACATCGGCGTCACCGGCGATCTCGCGGCGCGCGTCTCCATTCATCAACAGGATCTGGAAGACGGCTTTACGAAGCGATACGGCGTGCACATGCTCGTGCATTACGAGCAGTTCGATACGATGCCTGACGCCATCGCACGCGAGAAGCAGCTGAAGAAATTCCGTCGTGCCGACAAGCTCGCACTGATCGAAAGCGGCAATCCGCAATGGCACGATTTAACGTCGGAGGTACAGGCCTGGCGAAGCTAACATCCGACGTCGCAGCCAACAAGAATAGCGATGTCTGAATTCGCATAGATATGGCCCGAGATGCGACCTGCCGCTTTGCCGCTCAATCGAACCCCACTCCCGTCATGGCCGCGCAGGCGGCCATCCACGCGACGGGCTGGCACAAATCAGCACCCGACTGACCTGAACTCCAAAAACAATTCCGCCGAGAGCGTTCCGACCCGATACGGAACACCCTCGGCGGATAGCAGGATCGCGAGTCCGGGCCGTGCCCCCCGCCCGTCTCAAGTCCGGCTAGTGTTTCTTGTGCGGACCCTTCTTCAGATGCGCGTGCTTGTGGCCGTGATGCTTGTGCTTGCGCGCGTGCGCATGCTTCTCTTTCTTGCGATCGACGAAGAACGTCGTCTTGGCGACGGGGCTCTCGACACCTGGCTTGACGAGCGACGGCGCGGCCTGCGCCGTCGTCTGCGCCAAAGTCGCTCCGATGAAGGTTGCGGCAAGCAAGGTAAGTGTACGTCTCATTTCTAATCCCTCCGCTGGCATAGCCATTTTGCGCTGCGATAAAAGAGGCTAGTGCGCGGCCTTCAAAAAGAGAAAGAAGAAGAATTCAAATGCTCCGGAAATTAATTTCTTTGCAGATCGTCTGAAATCCGAACGCCCGCTCGCGTGGCTCTCCGGTCCTGTGAGAGACGCGTAGATCGTCGTCGCGCCCTGGCTCACACGCATTTAGACCCGCCGTCACCTCCACACTCCGCGCGCTCTTTACGCAAATGATTTGTTATATTATACGTTACTAACCGTGATGCGCGCACTCACGCTCGAGGGGAAACCGATGATGCTGGAACGAAATCAAATCCGATGGACGCTCGTGGCGCTATGGATCGTCACCGGCGCTGGAGTCCTGGCGGCAACATCAGCCGCATCAAACGCTGCCGGCTCAGGCCGGACTTATGCTTCGAACGACGGCGCAATTTCCGATCGCAGCTGCAAACGAGGGCCAAAACAGGAAATCTGCGATTGGGTGAAGCGCGAGCATAAACCTTCAGCCGGACATTAGCATGCCTGCATTGCAAGCCGTGAAAGGCTCGCAATGCCCTGCTGTCACATCACTGCAATAGAGACTGCCTAGTTCCCCCGCATCAGCACCTGAAATAGGGGAACCAACGATGTCCGACGTGGCGTTAGCCGACGTGGCAGGCAGCCGGCCGAAGCTCGACCATCCCGCGAACCCTGCAACGGCCTTCGTATTTTTAGGCTTGCTTGCCGGAGGTCTCTTCTACACGGCCTACAGCCTTTACCAGGACGTTGAAGCGGCAGGCACGCCGATTTCCACCTGGCTGCCGTTCCTTCTCTTGGGCGTGGCGCTGCTCATCGCGCTTGGCTTCGAGTTCGTGAATGGCTTTCACGACACCGCCAACGCGGTTGCGACCGTCATCTACACGCATTCGATGCCCGCCAATGTCGCGGTGCTCTGGTCCGGCTTCTTCAACTTCCTCGGCGTGCTGCTGTCGAGCGGCGCCGTCGCTTACGGCATCATCTCGTTGCTGCCGGTCGAACTCATTCTTCAGGTCGGCTCTAGCGCCGGCTTCGCGATGGTCTTCGCGCTGCTGATCGCGGCCATCATCTGGAACCTTGGAACATGGTGGCTGGGGCTGCCCTCGTCATCGTCGCACACGCTGATCGGTTCGATCATCGGCGTCGGCGTTGCGAACTCGCTGCTTCACGGCGGCAACGGCACCTCGGGCGTCGACTGGGGCAAGGCGACCGACATCGGCTATTCGCTGCTGCTTTCGCCGATGGTCGGCTTCGTCGCTGCCGCTTTGCTGCTGCTGTCGCTGAAGGTGCTCGTCCGCAATCCGTCTCTCTATAAGGAGCCCGTCGGAAACCAGCCGCCGCCGTGGTGGATCCGCGGTCTGCTGGTGCTGACCTGCACGGGCGTTTCGTTCGCGCACGGCTCGAACGACGGTCAGAAGGGCATGGGTCTCATCATGCTGATCCTGATCGGTACCGTCCCGACCGCCTATGCACTGAACCGTTCGCCCGCGCCGTCACAGGTCGTACACTTCCAGGCGACTGCGACTGCCGCCGCTGCCGTGATCGAGAAACAGGCTGCCGGCTACAATGTTCTCGGCGACCCGCGTCCGGCAGTGACGAACTACATCTCGGCGCGCACGATCAACGAGGGCACATATCCGAGCCTCGCCGTTCTCGTCCGCCAGATCTCCGAGCAGGTGAACAGCTACGGCGCGCTCGACAAGGTGCCAGCAACGGCCGTCCAGAACGTCCGTAACGACATGTACCTTGCCTCCGAGGCGCTGCGCTTCCTGCTCAAGGACAAGGCGAACAACCTGTCCAAGGATGACGTCGCGAGCATTACGGCGTTCAAGGGCTCGCTCGACAACGCGACGCGCTTCATTCCGCTCTGGGTCAAGATCGCGGTTGCGATCGCGCTTGGCCTCGGCACGATGATCGGCTGGAAACGCATCGTCGTGACGGTCGGCGAAAAGATTGGCAAGACGCACCTCACCTACGCACAAGGCGCATCGGCAGAAGTCGTGGCGATGGCGACCATCGGCGCCGCCGACATGTACGGTCTGCCGGTTTCGACCACACACGTTCTTTCGTCCGGCGTCGCCGGTACGATGGCGGCGAACGGCTCGGGCCTGCAATGGTCGACGGTCCGCAACCTGCTCATGGCCTGGGTGCTGACACTGCCGGCGTCGATCCTGCTGGCGGGCGGCCTCTACTTCATTTTCTCCAAGCTGTTCTGATCATCGCCGAACAAGCGAGGTCACTGAGAAAGGCGCGAAATTCGCGCCTTTTTCATTTTGCGGCGAGCTTCCGTGATGAACTTCCAGGCGGCGTGCCGCAAATATTGTCCTTTGGGCGGCATCGCGCGTTTCTGTGTTGACGGACATTTGCGATTGACAGAGCTTACGCCCGTCGCACTCGGGGGGCTGTCGTGAAACCGGAAGTTCTTGTGTGGGCTCTGCTCTTCGTCCTCGCCTTCGGTCTTGTATTGCGCGCTTTTAGTCAGGCTACCCGGCGGGCAAAACGCTCCGGCGGCGAACCTGCACCGTTTCTGAACACACACCCTGCGGCGCAAGCCGGACAAACTGCCCCGGCTATTGACCCCATAGAACCGATGCGCTTCGCGCTCGCACCTGTAGCGCCGCAGCCTGTTGCACCCGCTTCGACGCAACGCGAACAATTCGCAGCTCCCGCAAAAACTTCCGAAGCTCCGGCGCGCGTAGTGCCGAACTTTATCGCCGCGGCCACGCCAGCCGTTGTTGCACACGAGCCGACGGTCATCTCCTCTCCTGACATCAAGGCGACGATGGACCCCGCAGCGGTCGCGATGCCCCGAGCCGCTGCGCCGAACGTGAGGGCGACGCTTCCTCCGTCTCCGGTCGCGACGCCCGGCGTTGATTTTGTCGTGCCCAACGTCAGAGCAACCCTACCTCGAGATGCGACTTCTTCTGCGCTGGCGATAATTCCCGACGTCAAGGCAACCCTCGCCCCGAGTTCCGCCGTGACGGCCGAAGCATCGGTCGCGGCAACCGACGTTGAGGAACTGCCTCCCCCGGCCGCGAGTGCAGACGCCATATCAGAACAACCGCCGGAGACACCTTCACCGATCCTGCTGAACGGCACGGTTCTGCGCGCACGCCGCCTCGGCCAGGGCATGCCGCCCCTCGATGAGCGCCTGAAGGCGACGCGATCCCGCAAACTGCGCCCGCGATCCAAGATGCGGCGCAAGCCTGTTCGGTCGCGTCAGCCGTCTCGCAAAACGCCACGGCTCAGAATCATTGCCGCGCCGAAAGTCAGCAATACGTTTGTGTCGGCGAGGGCACAGACGAAGATCGTCGATGTGCCGCCAAAGGAACCGCGCGTGCGCTTCGCCCACCCGGAAAACACCCACTAAATCGCGCTAAATCCCGCGACGCGCGGCTGTGTCCACACCTTATCCTCAACGCTCCACATACGGCCACAATCGGCAGCGATGGCGCTGGTTCATGACGCGCGAATCAGTCCACTTTCCGCCCAACGAATTCAGGGATCGGAGAGTTGGCCATGTCGAGATATGCAGCGCGGGCACCGTTGTCCGTCTACCTCCTCGCCGACCACCTCGATGGCGCGCTGGCGGCCGGTGAAGATCTCGTCGCTCGCGGTCATGACTGGCGCGCGCTCGCCGACGCGCCCGGCGAACCGGCCGAATTTCCCATGCACCAGCGCCGCATCGCGGAGGACGTCCGCAGCCTCGAGCTGATGTTGGTCGCACGCGTTCTGAAGGCGCGCACCCATGCGCTTTCTTTGGCCGAGGTTGACGATCGCTTTCGCGCCGTCGGCAATCTCTTCGCGTCCGGAACCGCGATCCTGCAGGATGCCGTGTCGGAATGCGGCGACGCGCGCGGCGAAGATTTCGAGACGGGCGACGATATCGTCTCCTACATCCGCAGCCGCGGCCTGATCGCTCCCGATGCCGCCAACGTGCGCGGCGCAGCCGATCTCACCATCGACGACAGCTTCCTTGTCGCGAAACGCATCGCGCTCGGACCGCTTCTCGACATGACGGCGGCGTTCCTCGATGCGCTCGACAGCCAATACGAACTTTTCGTCGAGGTCGAGCAGCAGGACTACGCAACGCGTCTCCGGGTCGAGCCGGACGACCGCGATCGTATGACGCTCAACTGACGAGCGGAACGCTCGCTGTCAGCTTCAACGCGAGCACCGGTCAGACGCCCAGCGCGGCTTTCAAAGTTTCGGCCGCTTCGCTGAGGTGGTCCGCATTCGCTGAGCGCAACACCAGATCCGAAACCGGCTTTCCGTCCCGCATGCGGGGATAGCTTCCCATCGCCACGTCGCGATAGCGCTGCTGATGCGCGGAAAACACGTCAGCGATTTCGCTTTCCGGACGGTCGACGGCGATCGTGATGGAGAGCACCTTGTCCCCGGTTTCGAGTTCAGGTGTGACGGCTTCCAGCATCGCTTGCATGATTTCCGGAACGCCGGCCATCACGATGACATTGCCAATGCGAAACCCGGGCGCGCCGGACAGCGGATTGACGATCAGCGAAGCCCCGGCAGGAATACGCGCCATTCGCAACCGCGCAGGCGTCAACGCCAAGCCCCGCCGCGCGTAGTTCTCGGCCAGAAGTTTTTCAGCACGCGGGTCGACGTCGATCGTGACGCCGCAAGCTTTTGCGATGCTATCAGCCGTGATGTCGTCGTGCGTCGGACCGATGCCGCCGGTCGTGAACAGATAATCGTAACGCGACCTGAGAGCGTTGACGGCTGCGCAGATCTCGGCCTCGTCGTCGGGAACGACGCGCACTTCCTTCAGGCGGATGCCGATCGACGTCAGATGCTCGGCGATCGCGCCGCCGTTGCGGTCTTTGGTCCGGCCGGACAGGATTTCGTCGCCAATGATCAGGACCGCCGCAGTGACTATGCGTTCTCCGCCCAACGCGTGTCTCCCGTCCGAGATATTCCTGCTCCCGTCTTAGCACCGCGCGAGCCTGTTCGAAATACTTGCCCTCGCACGCCATTCGGCGGATATGCGGGGGCATGAAATTTACGTCGCCCCTCATCCCCGGCAAGCTCATCCAGCGCTACAAGCGTTTTCTTGCGGACGTCCTGACCGCCGGCGGCGTGACAGTCACCGCCACCTGCCCCAACACCGGTTCGATGCTTGGACTGACGACGCCGGGATCGACGGTCTGGCTTTCCGAAAGCGACAGCCCGACGCGCAAATATCGCCACACCTGGGAAATGATCGAGGATGATCTGGGCGACGGCCCGCATCTCGTCGGCATCAATACCGGCAAGCCGAACGCGCTCGTCGCCGAGGCCATCGGATTGAATGCCATCCCGGAGCTTCAAGGTTACGCTTCGCTCCGCCGCGAAGTGAAATACGGCGAGAACAGCCGTATCGATATTCTGCTGGCAGAGGGCCGCGACCCGCGTCCCTGCTACGTCGAGATCAAGAACGTGCACTTGATGCGCCAGGCGGGCCTTGCCGAGTTCCCCGATTGTAAAACCGAACGCGGCGCCAAGCACCTCCGTGAACTCTCTACAATGGTCGCCGAGGGCAATCGCGCGGTCATGGTGTTTCTCGTTCAGCGCGGCAACGCAAAAACCTTCAGCCTCGCGCGCGATCTCGATCCGGCCTATGCGGCGGCGTTCCAAACCGCGGCCGCGGCGGGCGTCGAGATGCTGTGCTACGGATGCAGTCTGAGCCCTACCGAAATCGCCGTAGACCGGCGCATCGAGATCGCTGATCTTTCGTGAAAGAAAGAAATGTGGCCGGGCTGAAACGGATTGCGCTCCGGCGCCGTACTCCTGTTTGTCCAAGGTAAGAGCGCTGCACCGCGATAAGCGCGCATCAAGGAAATTCCGCCATGTACTCTCGCCGCGATTTTTCCAAATTAGGATTGACCCTCGCCGGAGCCTTTGCCGGTTTCAAAGCCGCTTCGTCTTACGTCCGGCCAAGCCAGGCCGACTCGACGTCGAAGACGTTCGAAGTCACGAAGACGGAGGAGGAATGGAAGAAAATCCTCACTCCCGAACAGTTCCGCGTGCTTCGCAAGGAAGGCACCGAGCGGCCGGGATCATCCCCGCTGGATGCAAATGAGGCGGCAGGCACGTATGTCTGCGCCGGTTGCGCCCTCGCCCTTTATTCCTCGGAGACGAAATTCCACAGCGGCACGGGCTGGCCGAGCTTCTGGCAACCGCTAGAGAACGCGGTCGCAACCTCCGAGGACAGCTCGTATCTGATGACGCGCACGGAAGTTCACTGCCGTCGCTGCGGCGGCCACCTCGGGCACGTCTTCGAGGATGGGCCGAAGCCCACCGGCCTGCGCTATTGCATGAACGGCGTAGCGCTGAAATTCGTCCCGAAGGGCGCGGCCTGATCCGTCGGCCGCGCCGCGCATCAGGCGCTTTGCGCCAGCTGCAGCGCTGGATCCGGAGCTTCGCTCATCAGCAGCACGGCCGCCTCAGAAGCCGATAGCGGTGCGCCGAGCAGCATGCCTTGCCCGTAAGTCACGTCGAGCGCCAGCACGCGACGGCGCTGATCGTCGGTTTCGATGCCTTCGGCGACGACGCTGCAATTCAGCCGCTGCGCAAGTTCGGCGATCGAGCGCACGATCAGCTCGCTTTGCGCCGACTGCCCGAGCTGGCTCACGAACAGCCTGTCGATCTTGATCCGGTTGAACGGGAATTTCACCAGATAGCCGAGCGAGGAATATCCGGTTCCGAAATCGTCGAGCGCAATCGAAACACCGATATCCTTCAGCCTGCGCAAAGACGCGATAACCTCGGCGTCAGCGTTCATCAGGCTCGCCTCGGTCACTTCCATTTCGAGCTCGAGGCGCGATGGAGGCAGTCCCGCGGACTTGAGCGCTCTCTCGACGGACACCGCGATATTTTCAACCCCGATCCGCATCGATGACATGTTGATGCCGACCGGAACTTCGGACGGCCAATGCGCCGCTTGCCGGCAAGCCTCCTTGATGACCCAGTTGCCGATATCTTCTGCAATCCCGATATCGATCGCCGTCGCGAGAAACTGCGCGGGCGTCAGCAATCCACGCAGCGGATGCCGCCAGCGAACCTGACACTCGAAGCTCGTAATCGCGTTCGTTTCGAGATTGCGCACCGGCTGATAGAAAAGCTCGAACCCGTCGTTGACGAGGGCAGCCCTGAGCCCAAGCTCGAGCACACGATGTTCGTCGGCCGAACGCTGCATGTCGGCTTCGAAGATGCAGTACATGCCGCGACCTGCCTCCTTCGCGGCGAACATCGCGAGATCGGCCTGCTTCAACAGCATTTCACCCCCGACGCCGCTTTCGCACGCGAGCGCCACACCGACGCACGCGCCGATCTGAACCTTCTGTCCTTCGAGGTCATAGGGTTCCGACAGCGACACGACCAATCGTTCGGCCAGCGAGCTTGCAAATGCTCTCTCGCGGATATCCTGCGCGACGATTGCGAATTCATCGCCGCCAAGGCGCGCGACGAGATCTCCCTCCCGCACCAGACCTGTGATGCGTGCGGACACCGATTTCAGAAGCGCATCGCCGACGGCGTGTCCGAGCGCGTCGTTCACCGATTTGAAGCGATCGAGGTCAATGTAAAAGATGCTAAACGACTTCGCGCCGGCGCGATTGTTCAAAGCATTCAATCGCGCCATGAAGGCGCGGCGATTGGCGATTCCGGTCAAACCGTCGGTCATCGCGACGCGCTCGGTTTCTTCACGCGCCTCGCTGAGCGCTGCGATCGTATCCTGCAGGCGGGTGATGGCCTCGAGACGCTCCAGAAACAAACGGCCCGTTGTGACAATTAGGCCGTACAGAAACACGAGAAAGCTGACCGCGAGCGCGCCGAGGCCCAGGTACTGATGCCCCGGCACGAACAGGATGCATTTTAGGGCCGGCGGCAAAAGGATCGCTGTCGCGTAGAGCACTGCGGCGGCAGGTATCGGCGCCAGAAGAACACTGCCGCTGGCTGCCATGCCGACCGTCAGCGCCATCAGGATCAATTCGCTGTCGCCATGCACCGCGCCAACCCAGCGTGTCGCCAGGATCGCCCACGGCAAGCTCGACATCAGCGCAATCAGAAGCGCCCATCTCCCATCGCGCAGAGGCGAGCCCGGCTTCGACGCCTCAGCCTGCCGCGTACGCAAACTTCGCGTGACCGAGCGAAGACCGATGAAGGAGCATATTGCGAGCGAAGCGACCGCCCATGCTGCCAGTTCAACGCCAGGGATGAGGCCGCGAAACGCCACGACCGCAATCAAGACATTGATTGCATAGCCGGCCATCGCCGTCGGGGTCGCGCGCGCTAAACTTGCCAGCTGGTCGCGATGCACGCGGGCCAAATCCTCCCGGCGAACGGCATTGAGTACTCGGAGCATCTGGCCTCGGTAGCGTTAGCAAAAAGCTCATTTTAAAGCTGCTGTCTTAACGATTTGGCTAATGAGAGCACTCCGGATATCGCATTCTACGAACCTATTTATCTGTTGAAATTCCGCTACTTAGAATTCATTGAGATGGAACCGGACTAACGTGTTGCGTCACTTGCGTGCAGGTCGAAATGCCGGCACACCGCCAGGTTGAGCCGTCGACGTCTTGTATTTGCCATTTGACCAACGAACTGGAGTAATATCTGCGCTCCAAATTGACGGTGGGGCAGCAAATCCGGGGTTGAACAATTCGGCGGCGGCATTGGGGGCTGGCCGCGCAACGGATTTACCTAGAAACCGCGTTTCCTGATCCAGGGCCGGGCGACGCGTGTGTTTTTTGCATCGCTCCCGTCACGACACGAGCGTTTGCGTATCGGTAGACCGTTCAAACTGGAAACGAGCACGAATGAAGCTAATGCGGTCAATCTTTACGCTTCTCGTCATCGGCGCCATCGGTGGCGGCGTCTATTATGTGATGCAGAGCGGCTCACCGGGCGGAACCGCCAAGCCACGCTTCGGCCGCGATGGCGGCGGAGGTCCGGTCGCCGTCATAGCGAAGCCCGCCGAGACCGCGGACGTGCCGATCTATCTCGAAGGCGTGGGCTCCGTGCGGGCGCTCAACCTGGCGACGGTGCGGGCACAGGTCGACGGCATCCTGCTCAGCGTCAACTTCAAGGAAGGCCAGGACGTCAAGCGCGGCGACGTGCTCGCGAAGATCGATCCTGTCACCTACCAGGCCCAGCTGGACCAGGCGATCGCGAAGAAAGCGCTCGACGAGGCGTTGCTCGCCAACACGAAGCGCGATCTGGAGCGCTATCAGAAAGTCGGCACGCTTGCGATTTCGCAGCAGCAGATCGACACGCAGAAGGCATTGGCGCAGCAGCAGGAAGCGCAGATCAAATCCGACACTGCCGCGATCGAGAACGCCACCGCGATCCTGGGCTACACGACGATCGTCGCACCGTTCGACGGACGTACCGGCATCCGGATCGTGGATCAGGGCAACCTCGTTCACGCAGGCGACACTGGCGGCATCGTCGTCATCACTCAGATTCAGCCCATTTCCGTCGTGTTCACACTACCCCAGCAGGACCTCCCGGCGCTGACGGGCGCAACCGGTAAGCTGACGGCGCAAGCGCTGTCGACCAACAGCCAGACGGAACTGGATTCAGGCCTCCTCGAAGTGATCGACAACCAGGTCGATCAGCAGACGGGCACGATCCGCCTCAAAGCCAATTTCCCGAATGACCGGCGTCAGCTTTGGCCCGGGCAGTTCGTCAACGTGCGCGTGCTGGTCGACACGATGAAGAATGTCGTCGTTGCCCCGACGGAAGCCATTCAGCGCGGCCCCGACGGCGATTATGTCTACGTGGTCCAGGCCGACAAGACCGTCGCGATGCGCGCTGTCAAGATCGCGCGGCAGGATGAAAAGCAAGCTGTCATCGCCGAAGGCGTCAAATCCGGCGATACGCTTGTCGTCAATGGTTTCGGCCGCTTGAAGGATGGCGCAACCGTCGCGGTCAGCGATGGCAAAACGCCGCCAGCCAGCGCCGATGCGCCTGCGAAACAGCGTCACCGTCAGGGCGGAAAAGCCGCCGGCGACACGAGCGATCGCCAGCAGTCGTCCGCCTCGCAGTCTGGCGCACCGTCTGGCGCACAGTCTGGCGCACAGGCCAGCGCACCACTCATCACGGGTTCGAACACCGAGCCGACGCGGACCGTGGACAGTTCGAAACCCGGCACGCGGCCGGATCAGCAGCCACGCGGCAACGCTAAGGACGGCGGCACATCGCCATGAGCGTCTCGCGGCCCTTTATCGAGCGGCCCATCGCGACAACCCTGTTGGCGCTGGCGACGATCCTCGGCGGCATCCTCGGTTATCTCTCGCTGCCGATTTCATCGCTGCCGCAGGTCGATTTCCCGACGGTCGAGGTAACGACCGAGCTTCCGGGCGCCAGCCCTGAAACGATGGCGACCCTCATCACGGCTTCGCTCGAGCGACAGTTCGGCCAGATCCAGTCGCTCGCCACGATGTCATCGACGAGCTCGTTCGGCTTGAGCCGCATCACGCTGCAATTCAATCTCGATCGCGACATCGATTCAGCGGCGCAGGACGTGCAGGCCGCCATCAACGCCGCGGGTTCGACGCTTCCGAAAAACCTGCCCTACCCGCCGGTCTATTCCAAGGTCAATCCCGCTGACACGCCGATCGTCACGCTCGCGCTGACGTCGGACACGCTATCGCTTCGCTCGCTTTCCGATCTCGCCGATACGCTGCTGGCGCAACGCCTGAGTTCTGTCTCGGGCGTCGGCCATGTCTCGATCGAAGGCGGCATCAAGCCTGCGGTTCGCGTCGAAGCCGATATCAGACGCCTCGCCAGCTACGGCCTCAGCATGGCCGATCTCAGCTCCGCGATCAGCGCCGCCAACGTCGCCGGACCGAAAGGCTCGCTCGACGGCGACAAGCAGTCGTTCGTCATCGCATCGAACGACCAGATCTCCGACGCGAAGGCCTATAACGACGTCATCATCGCCTACCGGAACGAAGCTCCGGTGCGCGTGAAGGACGTCGCGAAAGTCAGCGACGGCCTCGAGAATACGCGCGTCGGCGGCTGGTATCAGGGCAAGCCCGCCGTCATCGTCGATATCCAGCGCCAGCCCGGCGCCAACGTCATCGACACCGTCACCCGCATCAAGAACGAACTGCCGCGCGTTGAGCGCACCATGCCGGCGGGCGTCAATCTTCAGATCGTCAGCGACCGCACCGGAACGATCCGCGCCTCCGTCCATGACGTGCAGTTCACGCTGGTCTTGAGCGTCGGGCTTGTCGTGATGGTCGTGCTGCTGTTCCTGCGCTCGCTCCGCGCCACGATCATCGCAGGCGTCGCGCTTCCGGTATCTCTCATCGCCACGTTCGGCGTGATGTACTTCTGCGGCTTCAGCGTCGACAACCTGTCGCTGATGGCCCTGACGATCGGAACAGGATTCGTCGTCGACGACGCGATCGTGATGATCGAGAACGTCGTGCGCCATCTCGAAAAGGGCGAGAAGCCGATGAAGGCCGCCCTCGACGGCGCGCGCGAAATCGGCTTCACGGTCATCTCTCTGACGCTGTCGCTGATCGCGGTCTTCATCCCCCTGCTCTTCATGACGGGCCTCGTCGGACGCATGTTCCGCGAGTTCGCGCTGACGCTGACCATCGCCGTCGTCGTCTCGGCAGTCGTATCCCTGACGCTGACGCCGATGATGTGCGCACGCCTGCTGAAGGGCGACCACGACGAAAACGGAACCCGCCTCGGCCGCCTTTTCGGCGACTTCATGGATCGTGTGATCCTGGGCTACAAGCACACGCTGGAATTCGTGCTGCGCCATCAGCCCGCGACGCTGTTCGTGGCGCTGCTGACCGTCGTGCTGACGATCTGGCTCTACGTCATCATGCCGAAGGGCTTCCTGCCCGACCAGGACACCGGCGCGATCACCGCTGTCGTCGAAGGCGGCCCGCAGATTTCGTTCAACGAAATATCGCGCTTGCAGAACGATGTTGCGCAAATCATCGCCCGCGATCCGGACGTATCTGGCGTCGCGTCGATCGTCGGCATCGGACAGCTGAATGCGACGCAGAACGTCGGCAATCTCAAAATTCTTTTGAAGCCGCGCGCTGAACGTGAAGCCAACGTGACGGAAGTCATCCAGCGCCTGAAGCAGGAAGTGAAATCCGTCGTGGGCACGACCGTCCATCTGCAGCCCGTGCAGGATGTGCAGATTTCCACCCAGAGCAGCCGCGCGCGTTATCAATACACCCTGGTGAGCACCGACGCGGCCGAAGTCGCCGAATGGTCGAAACGCCTCGCGGACGCGCTCAAGGCATCGCCCTATCTGCGCGACGTCTCATCTGAAGAGGTCGAGGGCGGACTTATCGCCAAAATCTCGGTCGATCGCGTGCTCGCCGGTCGCCTCGGCGTCACGATGGCGGCGATCAACGACGCGTTGAGCAACGCCTTCGGCCAGCGCCAGGTGTCGACGATCTACCAGCAGTCGAACCAGTATCGCGTGGTTCTCGAAGCGGCCCCCGAATATCGCAGCGATCCGTCGCGATTGAACCGTCTCTACGTTCCGTCAAGCACGACGGGAACGCAGGTGCTGCTGACGTCGGTCGCCTCCATGACGTACGAAACAGCGCCGCTCGCGATCAGCCACCAGGATCAGTTTCCCTCGACGACGCTCAGCTTCAACCTCGCGCCCAACGCCTCGCTCAGCGATGCCTTGCACGCCATCGATACGGCGCAAAAAGAGGTGAGCCTACCGGCAACCGTAAACGGCACGTTCTACGGCGACGCTGCGGAATTCACGAAATCGCTGCAGGGTCAGCCCTGGCTCATTCTCGCGGCGATCGTCACCATCTACATCGTCCTTGGCGTGCTCTACGAAAGCCTGATCCATCCCTTCACGATCCTGACGACGTTGCCTTCCGCCGGCATCGGCGCGGCGCTGGCGCTGGAACTAACGGGAAAAGACCTGTCGTTCGTCGCGCTGATCGGCATCATCCTCTTGATGGGCATCGTCAAGAAGAACGCGATCATGATGATCGACTTCGCTCTCGACGCCGAGCGCACGCGCGGCCTCTCGCCCGAAGACTCGATCATGGAAGCCGCGCTTTTGCGCTTCCGTCCGATCATGATGACAACGCTCGCAGCTCTTCTCGGCGCGCTGCCGCTGGCGATTGAAAGCGGCACCGGCTCCGAGCTTCGCAATCCGCTGGGCATCACGATCGTCGGCGGCCTTCTGCTGAGCCAGCTTCTGACGCTCTACACGACACCCGTCATCTATCTGGCGATGGAACGCCTCCGCGCCCGGCTGACGGGAGGCCGTAAAACTCCAGCAACGCAACCCGCGCCTGCAGCCGCCGACGACGCTGCTGAACAACAGCGCCCCCGCCGCGGCTTCGAAGAAGCGGCCGAGTAACGCCATGAACGTCTCGCGCATCTTTATCGAACGGCCGATTGGAACGGCGCTCCTCGCCGTCGGCCTGTTTCTCGCTGGCGTGATGGCCTACACGTTCCTGCCCGTCGCGAGCATGCCGTCGATGGAGTTCCCGACAATACGGGTCAGCGTTACACGCCCCGGCGCCGATCCTGCGACGATGGCCGCAAGCGTTGCAGCGCCCCTCGAACGTCGCCTCGGCGAAATTGCCGGCGTGACCGAAATGACATCCTCGAGCGCGCTTGGCACCAGCAGCATCACGATGCAGTTCGACCTGTCGCGCAGCGCCGACGGCGCAGGCCGCGACGTGCAGGCCGCTTTGAATGCCGCGACCGCCGATCTTCCGGGCGACCTGCCGCAAGTCCCGACGTTCCGGAAATACAATCCCTCGGGCTCGCCAATTCTAATTCTGGCGCTGACGTCCGACACGATGACGACCAGCGGCATCTACGACACTGCCGATACGGTCATCGCGCAACGCATTTCGCAGGTCGAGGGCGTCGCGGACGTCTCGGTCAGCGGCGCCGATCAGCCCGCAACGCGCGTCCAGGTCGATCCTGTTTTGACGGCTGCGATGGGCGTGAGCTTCGAGCAGGTCCGTCAGGCCATCGAGGCCGCCAACGATCTCTCTCCCATCGGCTCGATCGACGGTGGCACGCAGAGCATCATTCTTGCCAGCAATCCGCAACTTCTCGATCCCGAAGACTACAAGAACATCGTCGTCAAGAACCAGCCGAACGGCGACATCGTGCGCGTCGGCGACGTGGCTAAAGTCGTGCTCGCGACACGCAACCGGCTCTCGTCGGCGCAGTTCAACAACAAACCCGCCGTTCTTCTGATCATCACCAAGACGCCGGAAGCCAACGTCATCGACACGGTCGACCGCGTCAAAGCCCTGTTGCCACAGCTCAGGCAATGGATTCCGGCAGGCATCACAATTTCAGTCTTGTCGGATCGGACGGGCACCATCCGCGCCTCCGTCGAAGACATGCAGATGACGCTCGCCATCACGATCCTGCTGGTGATGTCGGTCGTCTTCGTCTTTCTGAGGCGCTCGACCCCGACGATTGCCGCGGGCATCACGGTGCCGCTGTCGCTGGCGGGCACATGCGCCGCGATGTGGGCCGCCGGATATTCGATCAATAACCTGACGCTGATGGCCTTCGCCGTCGCGGTCGGCTTCGTCGTCGATGACGCCATCGTCATGATCGAAAACGTCTACCGCAACATGGAGCGCGGCATGAAGCCGATGCAGGCCGCGCTCGAAGGTGCGCGCCAGATCGGCTTCACGGTCATTTCGATTTCAGTGTCGTTGATCGCGGCATTCATTCCCGTCCTGTTCATGACAGGCATCGCCGGACGATTGCTGCACGAATTCGCGATGACGCTGATGTTTTCGATCATCATCTCGGCGATCGTATCATTGACGGTCACGCCGATGATCTGCGCGCATTTCATCAGGGACGGCGCCGACCACCGCAAATATCTCGCCGACCGCCTGTTCGAAGGTGCGCTCGCGCTGATCATCAGAGCCTATGCGTTCACGCTCAGAATTGCGCTTCGCCACCAGGCGATCATGCTCGCCGTATTCGTCGCGACCATCGCGCTGACGGTCCATCTGTATCAGATTTTGCCCAAGGGCTATCTGCCCGACGACGACACCGGCCTCATCATCGCTGCGACGGAGGCCAATACCGATACGTCGTTCGGCAACATGAGCAAGCTCCAGGATCGTGCGCTGAAAATCATCCTTGCCGACCCGGCCGTCGAGAGCGTCGGCTCCTCGATGGGTGGCGGAGGCTTCAATCCGACGCTCAATCAGGGCCGCATGTTCATCGGCCTGAAACCGCTCGCCGAGCGCAACAACGTCCCGACCGCGGAGGTGATCGACCGCCTCCGAAAGCCGCTTGGCGAGATCGTTGGATTGGCGACACGACTGATGCCCTCGCGTGATATCCGCACCGGCGCGCGTCA
Source organism: Hyphomicrobium denitrificans ATCC 51888 (assembly GCF_000143145.1). NCBI lineage: Bacteria > Pseudomonadati > Pseudomonadota > Alphaproteobacteria > Hyphomicrobiales > Hyphomicrobiaceae > Hyphomicrobium > Hyphomicrobium denitrificans. Next base: position 986,129 of record NC_014313.1, on the reverse strand, counting down.
GGGCAAGGCCGATTATCAATATACGCTCTGGTCCTATGACGATAAGCTCTACGACTGGGTCGCCAAGGCCGTCGCGGCGGTACGCACGGTCCCGGGCGTCGTCGACGTCAGCTCCGATCGCGAACAGGGCGGGCTTCAGCTCAACGCCATCATCAATCGCGACACGGCCTCGAAGCTCAATGTCTCGATTGCGGATATCGACACGGCGCTCGCGAATGCCTTCTCGCAACGGCAGTTTTCGACGATCTACGGCGACCGCAATCAGTACAAGGTCATCATCGAAGTCGATCCGAAACTGCAACGCGATCCGAGCGACCTCAATCGCATCTATGTCCCGAGCGCGAACGGCAAACTCATTCCGCTTTCAACGCTCCTGACGATAGAACGCGGAACCGCTCCGCTCGTCATCAACCATCAAGGGCCGTTTCCGTCGGTCACGATCAATTACAGCTTGCGGCCCGGCGTCAGCATGGACACGAGCCTGCGCGGCATCGAACAGGCGCTTGCCGAATTGCATATGCCGGAATCGATCCGCGGCGAACCGGCCGGCGACGCCAAGGCGTTCGCGGAACAGGCGCGCATGCAAACCATGCTGATCCTGGCCGCGTTCGTCGCCATCTACATCGTGCTCGGCGTGCTCTACGAAAGCCTCGCGCATCCGCTGACCATCATTTCGACGCTGCCGTCCGCCGGTCTAGGCGCCTTGCTCGCGCTGCAGACGGCCAAGATGGATCTCTCGGTCATCGCCTTGATCGGCGTGATCCTGCTCATCGGCATCGTCAAGAAAAACGGCATCATGCTCGTCGACTTCGCGCTCAGCGCCGAGCGCGAGCGCGGACTGTCGCCGCAGCAATCAATTTACGAAGCTTGCCTGCAACGCTTCCGGCCGATCCTGATGACGACGCTCGCAGCGCTACTCGGCGCTATTCCGCTTGCCGTCGCGATTGGACCGGGCTCCGAAATCCGCAGACCGCTCGGCATAACGATCATCGGCGGCCTCGTCGTCTCGCAGGTGCTGACGCTCTACACGACGCCGGTGATGTACCTGCTTCTCGAAAAACTGAAGCTCAGGGTTGCGCGATGGCGCGGCAAGGTCGGCGACGTGCCTGCGGCCGGTCCGGCAGCCTAGCGCCAGGCGACAATGCAGCGTTAGGCGCAGGCTCGAACTTCAACGATCGTCGTTCGGGCGTCGCACCGTCGGGTTGCGGAAGGGGTCATAGGTCCGCTTGATGCCTTTCGGATACATCGACGTGGTCGAGGATGTCAGAGGCACGGTTCGGCTTGCGGGTGCGCTGTAGCTGGGCGGATTCCGGATCATCGTCGGATTGGGCGGCGCGACCGGCCGGCGTTTCGCAGCCTCCGCGCAGACCGGAAACATGACGGCCACGGCCGTCGCAATCGCAAGAATCGCTTTTTCCACCCCTTGGCCCCTCAATGAATCACGGCTACCCCTGCCAACTCTAGCAGGCGATATATAGTGTTGAAGTCGGTTAGCGCCAACTCAGGCGATTCTTCAACACCATCTAAAACCAAGCATGAACGTCGCTGCCCCAAATGCCCCATGTGCTTGCCGGGAGCCCATCGATGCTGATCACGCGCCTCACCAAAGTGACTATGAGCTTTGCGCTCGGACTTTTCTGTTTGCTGGTCGCCTTCGACAACATTTTTGCTCCCGCGACCAACTACACGTTCGTGCAGCACGTGCTCAGCATGGATACGACTTTCCCCGAGAGCGGCGTTAGATATCGCGCGATCACAAATCCCATCGCGTGGCAGGCAGCCTTTGCCGCGATCATCGTGGCCGAAGGATTTGCCGGTCTTCTGTTCGTAGCAGGAGCAATAAGACTGTTCCGGGTCCGTAACGCACCTGCAGCCGACTTCAATCGCGAAAAGACCTACGCCATCGCCGGCGCGGCGCTCGCGTTTCTCATCTGGTTTTTCGGTTTCACCGTTGTCGGCGGCGAGTGGTTCGCAATGTGGGAGTCGAAAACCTGGAACGGTCAGGAGGCGGCGTTTCGCTTCTACATCACCGCCGTCGCCGTTCTCATTTTTCTGAATCAGCCAGACGGCGAAATCTCCGAATGACGCTTCCCACGCCATGAAACAATCGGAGAACGGGCGACCCTCGCTTATGGCTCTGATGTCACCGTGCCGGAGGTCGACGACGGCTCGCTGCCCGCATCCGGAGCGAGACTTGGCCTGACGCCGTCCGCAGCTTCCGTTTCGGTCACCGTTCCGTATTTTTCCGAGTGGCTGGGCTGATGACCGAAGTTATAGCCCATCACGAGCACGGCCAGGATAACAACAATCGTCGCTATCACAGGCAAAGGCCGCCATGTCTTTTCAGCGCCTGGAATCCGCGGATCGCCGTCGCGCATCGCCATTTGTCGCCTCCACGAACAACAATCATGGAAAACGGAATGAAGAGGGGTTCGGTTCCCTTTTCCTGGCGGCCAACTTGGTTCGCCGCCCGACTGCCTGTCAAGACGACGTGCGCTCAGCGCGAATTCGGCGTTACGTCGGGCTCTTTCTCGACGCGAAATATCGCTTCGTCGTGGCCGCTTTTGCTGCTGTAGAGCGCCAGAGCCATCAACGCGGTCCCGATCATCGTTGCGAGCAGAATACCGACGATCGTCCCGATCGTCGCGCTGGCGCTCACTCCGGAAAAGACCCCAAAACCCCACATGACGCCGCAAGCCGCGAAGACAAAGGCTAGGCATAACGACGAGAACAGCGCGATCGTCCGCATGATAAACCACCCTTTCAGCGCACAGCATGCACGCTCGGCTTAAACATGCATATTTAATACATCAATAGGCGGGCGGCGCAAGCGGGCACGGAAATGACGCGTCGAAGTGGCCGAACGGCCCTCGCGCCACGTCCTAAGCCACGGCTTCTGGAAGCTGGCTCGCCAGGATCGCACGCAGCGCCGCGAGGCCCGGGTCCTTGGCGCGGTTCATGATGCCGATGAGCTGAACCCAGTGATCGTCCGAAGCTGCATTCAGGAAGTTCCGGACGATCGTCGCCACAACGTCCGCGGCAGGCCGGCCTTCGGCTTCGGCCACCTTCGCGAGACGCGCCTCAAGCTCCGGATCGGCGAGCGCCGCCACGAGGTTCATGGCGACGACCGGATCGTCCAGAGAGTCGATCAGCTTGCCGAGCACGGGCACCTCACTGCACCAGCGGAGAATTGGCACCTTCAAGCGAAATACCGCGAATGTCCGCGCGTCCGACCAGCAGCGCGATGTATTGCGCCGTCGCCTGCCGGCGCACGTGATCGTCGAGATAGGCTTCGATGCGTTCGCGAACGGCTTCGAACGGCAACGTGTTGCCTTCGATACGGCGATTGAGGCGGATGACATGAACGCCGTAACGCGTTTCGACAGGCCCGGAGATTTCACCCGGAGCAAGCGACACGAGCGCGGCCTCGAATTCCTCCGTCGTATCGCCGGGCGCGATCTGGCCCAGACTGCCACCCAGCGTCGCCGATGGGCAAGCCGACCACGCACGCGCAAGCTCGGCAAACTGATCCGGCTCCGTCGCGAGCACGGCCGCGATGGACGTCGCCCTTTCGCGCGCGGCCGCATACGACGCGTCGTCGTCACGGCGCGCGCCGATCAGAATGTGATCGGCCTCATAAAGCGCCGCCGACGTGAAGCGGCGACGATTGTTTTCGTAGAAGCGGTGCGACGTCGCCTCGTCGGCAACAGGCACGCGAACTTCGCGCTCGATCAATCCGCGCACCAGCGCATCGTCGACCGTTTCCTCGCGACCATCGACGTCGGCTTTTGGCTCGGCGACGATATTCAATCGCCGCGCCTCCTGCAGCAGCAGTTCCCGGATAACGAGCGCCCGGGCTGCCGCGAGCCAGCCCTCACCCGGATTGCGCGACGGAAAGTTCTGCACCTCGGCGGCAATCGCCTTCGACGAAATGACGATACCGTCGACGCTCACCTGCGGCGTTACAAGCGGCGCCGCAGGCCCGGGCTTTCCGGATGCTTGCGCCGCCGGAGCTTTCGCAGCGCCATGATTGATGACGAGCGTTGTCATAGCCTACTCCCCTGGATGGCCAGCGACGCGCGCCGGCATCGACTGCAGCGGAGAGCGCTGCTTTTTCGCGAGACGCGTGCGGACGACCTGAAAACCGGGCCGGCCGAGATACCAGATGGGCGCACTCCAGACGTGCACCAATCGCGTGAAGGGGAACAGCAGGAAGATCGTCATGCCCAGAAACAGGTGCGCCTTGAACACCGGGTGCACGTCGGCGACGTAGTGCGCGGCCGATGGCTGAAACGTCAGGATTCCCTGCGCCCAATCCATGAACTTCACCATCTCGTGGCCGTCCATATGATCGAGCGAGACCACGATCGTCGACAGCCCGAGCGACAGCTGTACCCAGAGGATCAGCAAGATCGCGGTGTCGCTGAAGCTCGACGTCGCTCGAATGCGCGGATCGAACAAGCGGCGATGCGCGAGCAGCGTGATGCCGATGAAGCAGGCGATGCCTGCGATGCCGCCGGCCGTAATCGCGAGCCCCTGTTTGAACGTATGGCTGACGCCAAGGAAATCGAACACCCAGATCGGCGTCAGCAGACCAACGAAATGACCGGCGAAGATCATCAGGATGCCGACGTGAAAAAGGTTCGAGCCCCAGCGCAGCTGGCTTTTGCGCAACAGCTGCGATGAACCTGTCTTCCAAGTGTACTGCTCACGATCGAAGCGAACCAGACTGCCAAGCAGAAAGATCGTCAGGCAGAAATAGGGATACCATCCGAAAACTGCGGAGTTGATGAACTCGGACATTGGGCTCTCCTATGCCTCAGGTTTGCGGCTGACGGCGGACATCGCGCTGCCCGGCCCGCATCTGGATTTTCAATCGTTCGACCGAGCAACCGCCCATGGGCTCGCCGGGACCGAAAGTCACCGCCGTTTCTTCCCAGGCAGCGTCGAGCGCGGCGAGATCATCCGGCGCGGCGTCTGCCTCATTGATCGGCTTCTCATTCGGCGCAACGTGGCAGCCGGCAATCGCCAGGATCGCCGCGAATACCGACGCATAAGCCGAATTGCGGTGGACGAGCCGCTCCTCGAGCGCCGCGATGATATGCGCCGTGTCCGTCAGCAGCGCCTGAGCCTCTTCAAGCGGCTGCGTCGAGAGGTATTCGAGGAAGAGAGGCAGATAGTCCGGCAGCTCATGCGCGTCGACGAGCAACCCATGCTTTTCGTAGAGCGCCGCAAGGTCAACCATCGCCTGCCCACGGTCACGGCTTTCGCCGTGAACGTGCTCGAAGAGGTGAAGCGACAGTCGCCTGGTCTTGTCGAAGAGATCGACATAGTGCTCCTGCAGATCGTAGAGATCATCGCTTGCAAGTCTCGTCAGGAACGGCTCCATCTCGCTGCGAACACTGAGAGGGACGATATCCTCGGCTTCGATGAGATCGCGAATGCCACCGACTTCCGCCTGCAGTTCCTCGCTGGGATAAGTGAGCAGCGCGGAGAGCGCTTTGAATGTCTTCGTCATCACGCGACCTCCATCGGATTGCGGGCTTTCTTGGTCTGCTTGGTCGCGAACAGGTTCGCGTCCGAAGAGCCGCCCGAGCAGCCGTTGCCGAAGGAGAAACCGCACGATCCGCGAAGATCGAAGGTGTCCTCTCCCCATTCGCGATGCGACGTCGGAATGACAAAGCGATCCTCGTAGTTCGCGAGCGCCATCACCTTGTACATATCTTCGATCGCAGCGCCGCTGAGGCCGACTTCCGTCGCGATGCGTTCGTCGATCCGTCCATCGACGGTCTTCGCCCGCATGTAGCCGCGCATGGCGAGCATGCGCTCGAGTGCCAGCGCAACCGGCTCCTCGTTTCCGGCCGTGAGCAGATTGGCCAGATACCTGAGCGGAATGCGCAGCGACCTGACGTCCGGCATGTCGCCGTTGAGGCCCATCTTGCCGGCAGCCGCAGCCGACTGGATCGGCGACAGCGGCGGCACATACCAGACCATCGGCAGCGTGCGATATTCAGGATGCAGCGGGAACGCGACCTTCCACTCCATCGCCATCTTCCAGATCGGCGAATGCTTCGCGGCTTCGATCCAGGCATCCGGAACGCCGTCGGCACGCGCCTGCGCAATGACTTTCGGATCCTTGGGATCGAGGAACAGATCGAGCTGCGCCTGATAGAGATCCTTTTCATTCGGCGCGGACGCCGCAGACTCGATGCGATCCGCGTCGTAAAGCAGAACGCCGAGATAGCGGATGCGGCCGACGCAGGTTTCCGAGCACACCGTCGGCTGTCCGGACTCGATGCGCGGATAGCAGAAGATGCACTTCTCAGACTTACCCGAAGACCAGTTGTAATAGATCTTCTTGTACGGACAGCCCGACACGCACATGCGCCAGCCACGGCACTTGTCCTGATCGATCAGAACGATGCCGTCCTCTTCGCGCTTGTAGATCGCGCCCGACGGACAGACCGCGACGCACGCCGGATTGAGGCAGTGCTCGCAGAGCCGCGGAAGGTACATCATGAACGTGTTTTCGAACTGGCCGTAGATTTCTTTCTCGACCCCTTCGAAGTTCGCATCCTTCGAGCGCTTCGAGAATTCGCCGCCGAGAATTTCTTCCCAGTTCGGACCCCACTCGATCTTCTCCATGCGCTGACCGGACACGAGCGAACGGGGACGCGCCGTCGGAAACGCCTTCGACTCCTTTGCCGTATGCAGATGCTCGTAATCGAAGGTGAACGGCTCGTAATAATCGTCGATTTCCGGCAGATCGGGGTTAGCGAAGATGTTGGCAAGCACACGCCATTTGGCACCGAGCTTCGGCTCGATGTTGCCGTTCTTCTTCCGCGTCCAGCCGCCGTTCCACTTCTTCTGGTTTTCCCACTCGCGCGGATAGCCGACGCCGGGTTTCGTCTCGACGTTATTGAACCACGCGTATTCGACGCCTTCGCGGCTGGTCCACACGTTCTTGCAGGTGACGGAGCAGGTGTGGCACCCGATGCATTTATCGAGGTTCAGCACCATCGCGATTTGAGCACGGATTTTCATTCTGCGGCCTCCACCGGCGCGTTGTTATCCAGAGGGTCTTCGAGCCAATCGACTTCCGCCATCTTGCGAACGACGATGAATTCGTCGCGATTGGAGCCGACGGTTCCGTAGTAGTTGAAGCCATAGGCCTGATGAGCGTAGCCGCCGATCATATGCGTCGGCTTCAGCACGGTGCGCGTCACCGAGTTATGGATGCCGCCACGGTTGCCGGTGACTTCCGAGCCCGGCGTGTTCACGATCTTCTCCTGCGCGTGATACATCAGCATCATGCCTTCGTTCACACGCTGCGAGACGACAGCGCGTGCCGTGAGAGCACCGTTGGCATTGAAGACTTCGACCCAGTCGTTGTCGACAATGTCCGCCTTCTTCGCGTCGGTCTCGGAAATCCAAACGACCGGACCGCCACGGTTCAGCGTCAGCATCAGCAGGTTATCGGTGTACGTGGAGTGGATGCCCCACTTCTGATGCGGCGTGATGAAGTTGAGCACGATCTCCTTGTTGCCGTTCGGATGCCGTCCCTTCACGCCGGGAATCGTCTTGAGATCGACCGGCGGCTTCCAGGTGACGAGGCCTTCGCCGAAGACCCGCATCCAGAGGTGATCCTGATACAGCTGCTGCCGTCCCGTCAGCGTGCGCCACGGGATCAACTCGTGCACGTTCGTGTACCCGGCATTGTAGCAAACCTTCTCGCTCTCGATGCCGGACCACGTCGGCGACGAGATGATTTTGCGCGGCTGAGCCTGCACATCGCGGTAGCGGATCTTCTCGTCTTCCTTTGGCAAAGCCAGATGCTTGTGTTCGCGACCGGTCGCCTCGGAGAGTGCTTCCCATGCCTTGACCGCGACTTCGCCGTTCGTTTCCGGCGCAAGCATCAGGATGACTTCCGCCGCATCGATGTCCGTATCGATGATCGGCAGACCCTTTGCGTAGCCGTCGCGACGTGTGCCGCTCAGCGCGCCGAGAGCCTCAACCTCATGCTCGGTGTTCCAGGAAATACCCTTGCCGCCGTTGCCGATCTTCGTCATCAGCGGTCCAAGCGCCGTGAACTGATCGTAGATATGCGCGTAGTCGCGTGTCGCCACGGTGACCGAGCACATCGTCTTGCCCGGGATCGGCTCGACGTCGCCGCGCTTCCAGTCCTTCACATCGAAGGGCTGCGCGATTTCCGCCGGACTGTCGTGCTGGATCGGCGTCAGAACGACGTCTTCCTCCACGCCGAGAACTTCCGGTGCGATCTCCGAGAACGCTTTTGCAATCCCCTTGTAGATCTCCCAGTCCGAGCGCGCTTCCCATGCCGGATCGACCGCAGCCGAAAGCGGATGAATGAAGGGATGCATATCGGACGTGTTGAGATCGTTCTTCTCGTACCACGTCGCGGTCGGGAGAACGATGTCGGAGTAAACGCACGTCGTCGACATGCGGAAGTCGAGCGTAACGAGCAGGTCGAGCTTTCCTTTCGGCGCCTCCTCGTGCCAGGCGACTTCCGTATTACGGACGGCGCCCTCAGGTCCGAGGTCCTTGCCGACGACACCGTTCTGCGTGCCGAGAAGATGCTTCAGGAAATACTCGTGTCCCTTGCCGGACGAGCCGAGCAGGTTCGACCGCCAGACGAACATGTTGCGCGGCCAGTTGGCGGGATTGTCCGGATCGTGGCACGCGAGTTCAAGCTCGCCCGTCGACAAAGCTTTCGGGACATAGTCCTTCGGCGCGAGACCGGCGGCTTTTGCCTTCTTCGCAATATCGAGCGGATTTTGCTTGAGCTGCGGAGCAGACGGCAACCAGCCCATGCGTTCGGCACGCACGTTGTAGTCGATCAGGCTTTGGTTCCAGTTGCCCTCGGGCGCCGTCGGCGACACGATTTCCGACGCCGTCACCGTCTCGTAGCGCCACTGATCCGAATGCGCATAGAAGAACGACGTGCCGTTCATGTGACGCGGCGGCCGGTGCCAATCGAGACCGAACGCAAGCGGCGTCCATCCGGTTTGCGGACGAAGCTTTTCCTGTCCGACGTAGTGCGACCAGCCACCACCCGACTGGCCGATGGCGCCGCAGAACACCAGGAGATTGATGATCCCCCGGTAAGCCATGTCCATGTTGAACCAGTGATTGATGCCGGCGCCGATGATCACCATCGAGCGGCCGTTGGTCTTTTCCGCGTTCAAGGCGAATTCGCGCGCGACCGTCAGGATCGCGTCACGCTTGACGCCCGTGACGCGTTCCGCCCAAGCCGGCGTGAACGGGACGTCCGCATCATACGATGTCGCGACATGATCGCCGCCGAAGCCACGATCGAGACCGTAGTTGCCCATCATCAGATCGTAGACGGTCGCGACTTTGACTTCCGAACCGTCGCCGAGCTTGATCTTCCGAACCGGAATGTTGCGCGTCAAAACCTCGCCATGGTCCGTCGAGACGAAGTGCTCGGTCGCGCGTCCTCCGAAGTACGGGAAATCAACAGCAGCAATCTCGTTGTCGCCGCCTGCGAGCGTCAGCCTGAGGCGAACGTCGCGGCCTTGCCCGTCCTTCTCCTCGAGATTCCATTTGCCGTGCTCGCCCCAGCGGTAGCCGACGGAACCGAGCGGCGCGACGAGCCCTCCGGTCGCTTCATCGATCGCAACCGTCTTCCATTCCGGGTTGTTGCTTTCTCCGAGTCCGCCTTCGAGTTCCGAGGCGCGCAGCAGGCGCTCGGGCACCAGTTTGCCGTTCTGCTCCGTCAGCCGGACAAGGAAAGGCATATCGGTGTAACGGCGCGAGTAGTCGTCGAAGTACGGAACCTGACGATCGAGATAGAACTCGCGCAGGATGACGTGACCCATCGCGAGAGCCAGCGCTGCGTCCGTTCCCTGTTTCGGATTGAGCCAGATATCCGCAAACTTCGTCGCTTCCGCATAATCCGGCGTGACGACTGCGCTCTTGGTGCCCTTGTAACGGACTTCGGTGTAGAAGTGCGCGTCCGGCGTCCGCGTCTGCGGAACGTTCGAACCCCATAGAATGATGAAGCCCGCGTTGTACCAGTCGGCGCTTTCAGGAACGTCGGTCTGCTCGCCCCAGGTCTGCGGGCTCGACGGCGGCAGATCGCAATACCAGTCATAGAACGACAGGCAGACGCCGCCGATCAGCGACAGATAGCGCGCGCCCGACGCATACGACACCATCGACATCGCCGGGATCGGCGAGAAGCCGACGACGCGGTCAGGGCCATGCGCCTTGACGGTGTAGGCGTTGGCGGCGGCAATGAGTTCGTTCACCTCGTCCCAAGTGGCACGCACGAAGCCGCCATGACCGCGAATCGAGATGTAGGACTTGCGCTTCTCAGGGTTCTCGACGATCGACGCCCACGCCGCGACGGGCGAGAGCTTCGCCCGCGCCGCACGCCATTGCTTTAGCAAGCGGCCGCGGATCATCGGATATTTCACGCGCGCGCCGGAATAGAGATACCAGCTGTAGGACGCGCCGCGTGCACAGCCCCGTGGCTCGTGGTTCGGTAGATCCGGCCGCGTCCGCGGATAATCCGTTTGCTGCGTTTCCCAGGTGACGATGCCGCCCTTGACGTAGATCTTCCACGAGCACGAGCCGGTGCAGTTCACGCCATGAGTCGAGCGCGCGATCTTGTCGTGCTGCCAGCGCTTGCGATAGCCGTCCTCCCACGAACGGTCCTCGTTGGTCACGATGCCGTGGCCATCCGAGAAGCTGTCGACGGTCTTACGGAAGAAGGTCAATCGGTCGAGAAATTGTGACATTGAGTGTGTCCTTGACTACTTGGCTACGGACGTACGGATCGATGCGCGTCGAGCATGCTCGACGTCGTAGAGCAACCCGCCCCTGCGCGCGTACACGAACCAGGTGAGAGCGATGCAACTCACGTAGAAGATCAGGAAGGCCCAGAGCGCAGCCTCAGGTCCGCCTGTCATAGCGATCGAGGAGCCGTAGCTCTTCGGAATGAAGAAGGCGCCGAAGGCCGCGATCGCGGAAGTGAAACCGGTGATCGCCGCGGCTTCCCGTTCGCCTTGCTGACGACGCGTTTCGGGGTCGGCGTTCGGCATCAGGCGAACCATCTCTTTGCTCATGATCGCGGGGATCATCTGGAAGGTCGACGCGTTGCCGACGCCCGTTGCAAAGAAGAGCAGCAGGAACGAACCGAAGAAGCCCGCGAACGCACCCGGCTGATCCTTGACGCCGATGAACCAGAGAACGCCCGCGACACCGATGGTCATCAACGTGAAGGCAGCAATCGTGACGCGCGCGCCGCCGTATTTATCGGCGAGCCATCCCGTGCCGGAGCGCGATAGCGCGCCGACGAGCGGGCCAAGGAAGGCGAGTTGCAGCACGTTGACTTCAGGGAACAGGATTTTGGTCAGCAGCGGGAAGCCGGCCGAATAGCCGATGAAAGAACCGAAGCAACCCGTGTAGAGCCAGCACATGATCCAGTTGTGCTTGCGCTGGAAGATCACCGCCTGCTCGCTGAACGACGCCTTGGCCGAGGCGATGTCGTTCATGCCGAACCACGCCGCGAAGGCCGAGAGCGCAATGAACGGCACGAAGAAAAAGCCGGCGTTCTGCAGCCAGAGCGGTGCGGATTCGCCTGCCGCATCTTTCACCATCGCCGGATCGCCGCCGAGCCAGCCGAACATTCCAGCCGTGATCGCGAGCGGCACGACGAACTGCACCACGCTGACGCCGAGATTGCCGAGACCGGCGTTCAGGGCGAGCGCGTTGCCCTTCTCCGCCTTCGGGAAGAAGAACGAGATGTTCGCCATCGACGAGGCAAAGTTGCCGCCGCCGAAGCCGCAGAGAAGCGCGAGGATCAGCAGCACCACGTAGGGCGTGTCGGGATTCTGCACCGCATAGCCGATGCCGAGCGCCGGAATGATGAGCGACCAGGTAGCGAGCGTCGTCCAGAGCCGGCCGCCGAAGATCGGCACCATGAACGAATAGAAGATGCGTAGCGTAGCGCCGGAGAGACCCGGAAGCGCCGCAAGCCAGAAGAGCTGATCGGTCGTGAACGTAAACCCGACCAGCGGCAGCTTGGCGACGACCACGGACCACACCTGCCAGATCGCGAACGACAGCAAGAGTGACGGGATCGAGATCCAGAGATTGCGCCGCGCGATGCGACGGCCCTTCTCGGCCCAGAACCCGGAATCCTCCGGCCGCCAGTCGGTAAGCACGGCCTCGCTCGAACGCGCGGCGCGCTTCGGCTTCGGCATGCCCTGCATTTCGGGGAACGGCGGCAGGTCGCCGAGTTCCTTGCTGGCAGCCGAGCGTTCCATCTGACGGACGGACACGGTCATCCAGATCAGAGAACCGCTGACGATGAGGAAGAGCGCCATGAAGCAGCTCGTCCATAGCCCCGTGAGATCGAGCAGAAGCCCGAAGAAAATCGGCAGCACGAATCCGCCGAGCCCGCCGATCATGCCGACGAGACCGCCGACCGCGCCGACGTTGTTGGGGTAATAAACGGGGATGTGCTTGTAGACGGCGGCCTTACCCAGCGCCATGAAGAAACCGAGAATAAAGACTGCCACCGTGAACGTGACGAGACCCATCTCGATGTGGAAGGTCACAGGGCCGTGCGTACTGTGCACGGTGTAGTCGGTCGGCGGATAGGACAGCAGAAACGTTGCCGCCACGCTGACGAGGAATGTCCAGTTGAGAATGCGGCGCGCGCCGTAAACATCCGAAAGATGCCCGCCGTAAGCGCGGAAGATGCTCGCCGGCACCGAGAAGAACGCCGCGATCGTGCCGGCCGTTCTGATGTCGAGGCCGTAGACGTTGATGAGATACTTCGGCAGCCAAAGCGCCAGCGCAACGAAGGCTCCGAACACGAAGAAGTAGTAAAGCGAGAACCGCCAGACCTGCACGTTCTTCAGCGGCTCGAGTTCGAGCCACGCGCTCTTCGCCTTCACGCCCGAGCGGCGGCGCTCGACGGTCACGGGATCGTCTTCCGTCGTGAACCAGAAAATGATCGCCATGATGACGAGCGCGGCGGCCCACACCTCGGCGACGGTCTGCCAACCATAGGCTACGAGCACGAAGGGAGCGAGAAACTTGGTGACAGCGGCACCGACATTGCCCGCGCCGAAGACGCCCAGCGCCATGCCTTGCCGTTCCGCAGGGAAAAAGCGCGAGACGTAAGGGACGCCGACAGCGAACGCGCCGCCCGCGATGCCGACGCCGAGCCCGGCGAGAAGCATCTGCGGATAGGTATGCGCGTAGGCGAGCAGGTACGTGGCGAGCGCCGCCGCGAGCATTGTTGCCGTAAAGACAACGCGGCCGCCGTAGCGGTCAGCCCAGATGCCGAGTGCGATACGCGTCAACGAACCGGTGAGGATCGGCGTGCCGACCATGAGACCGAACTCGGTCTCGCTCAATCCCAGCTCCTGTCCAATCCGGATGCCAATGATTGCGAAAATGGTCCAGACTGCGAAGCAAACGGTAAAAGCGATCGTGCTGACGCTTAGGATCTGTATAGATTTTGGCTGCGCTGCGGGCTGCATTCGGTGCCTCTATCTCGAGACTGGTTGAACCATATGCAGCAGTGTTCATATTTCGGGATTGACGCTCTGACTGAAATCAATGGCATTCGCGTCAATTGTCACATCTATCGCATTCCGATTTATATCGGAGCGTCCGCCGAAATTGGCCAAGACAAAGGAATAACAGGCAAAATTCCGGCAGAACCGGGGGATCATTTTAGGTAAAGGCGAGACGTTTTGTTGCAGAACGCAAGGATCTCACGTCGCTGCATCGCAAAGAGACGGCTCGATCCCTCATGCGTTCGATGGTAGTCTGCTCAACGCAGTCGCGACGCTATCCCTGTCGCGGCGAGCGCACGGCAGGAGCGATGCCCGAGATCCTCTCTTCACTGACGAAATTCCCGCCACTTGACTTTGATCAAGTCGTAAGATTTTGGAATCTGCTGCTGGTTTTGCGTCGGTTTCAGACCATGCCGGGCCGTTTCCTGGCGACCGAGGCGTGGTCAAAGCTCCGAAATCGCTCGCTCCAAAGCACGCACGCTCCAAACAAAGCAGCCTGGGAGACCCCATCGATGGCACAATTTTCTTTCAGGCGAATCATTCCATCAGCCTTCGCTGTCCTGGCTGCGGCAAGCATGTCGGCAGGCGCCAGCGCGGCCGACCTCGGCGGCAACTGCTGCGCTGATCTTGAGGAGCGGATTGCCGAGCTGGAGGCGACCACCGCACGCAAAGACAATCGCAAAGTCTCGCTCACCGTTTCCGGATACGTCGCCCAGGAGGTGACGTGGTGGGACGACGGCGGCGAAAGCAACGTCTATCTGCATGGTCTCGGACCGACGCAGGCGTCACACGTAAAGTTCACCGGCGAGGCAAAGATCTCTCCCGGCTGGACGGCAGGTTATGCCATCCGCATCCAGAACCTCAGCGACAATCCATTCGGGCGGAATGCCTCGACCGGCGTGGCGATGAACCAGTTCAATTCTGAGTACAATCAGGGCCTCAATGTCCAGATGTCGTACTGGTACCTGCAGAGCAAGGATCTCGGCAAGGTCAGCATCGGACGGCAGGCGAACGCCGCCAAGAGCGCCGCGATGTTCACTGATCAATCCGGCACGCAGATCTTCGACAACTACACTTTTCTTTCCGGCTTTCCGCAATTCATCATCCGCAGCGGCGGCAACCTGACACCGGCGAACTTGACCTGGGGGCAACTCGGGTTTTGCTATTCGCAAGGCACGCCGCTCGGCGGCGATTGCGACGGCTTGGTGATGAATGCCGTGCGCTATGATAGCCCGGTGTTCGCAGGCTTTTCTGCGTCCGCAAGCTGGGCTGAGGACGACGACTGGGAAATCGCCGCGCGGTATTCGGGCCAGCTGAACGGTTTCAAAGTTTCGCTCGGCGTCGGCTATTCGGTAAACACATCCGAAAACATCGCCGTCCCATTGCCCGCCGGCAGCAAAAAAGATTCAAACTTTTTCCAAGCCGGCGGCTACGTCGAGCACATGGCGACTGGCCTCTTCGTGCATGGCGCCTACGGCCGTGAGGACAACAGCAACACGCTGTTGCCTGGCAGCGTAACCCCGCCGGACAGCAATCATTGGTACGTTAAATCCGGCATCCGGAAGAAGTGGACGCCTCTCGGCGCAACCATCGTGTATGGTGATTTCGCCGAATACAACGACCAGCTCGGACCGGGAGCTCTTGCTCTCGGCGCAACCTCCAGCACGCTGCATCGCTATGGCGGAGGCATCGCGCAGGAAATCGATGCGGCCGCGATGACGGTCTATCTCAAGTATCAGCGCTACGATGCGGACGTCGAAGGGCTGTCCCCGACTGTCGGCAAACTCGACAGCGCGGATTTCGTCAGCACCGGCGCGCTGATCAACTTCTGAGACGGCCCAACCAATTCAAGGTCGCGGCACTGCCGCGACCGGATTTGGGCTTTGGCGTTTCGCAAGCTTCGTCGCCAACCGACGGTGTCTCGGCAAGATTTATGCGCGGAGCCCTTCCGCGAACTCGATTCCCCGGGGCAGCGCCTTCGCGAGACCGGCCCCTAAATAGGCAGACACAACAGTTGTAGAAGCTCATTTCCAGCTTCACAGGCTATTGGCTACGCTCGAGCGTCCACCGATGAACAGAGTCTGGATTTGCAAATTGATCCGCTCAATCAAGCGGGGATGCGACCAGATTTTCTTCGATCGTGGTTTTTTCCGGAGCGCTGAAGAGCAGATCGGCCCCGACCACGCATTAATGCTTCTGGCGAGGACGGCGCGACTATTACCCGGGTGGCGATAGATCAACACCGCTGCAAACTCATATGGCTTCCGGGATGCGCAGCCGCAGATTGAGCGCCCTTCGCGCTCCAGAGATCACGGGAACCATCCTGATTGAGAAAGCGTTCGCAGATTAGTCCCGGAAAAATTACAAAATGAACCTGCAGAAGATCTACACATCATTGCTAACTGCGGATCTTGCGGGGGCCGAAGCTTGGTACACGAAACTGCTCGGTCGTGGCCCGGATAACCGTCCGATGGACACGCTGGTGCAGTGGGAGCTTTTCGACCAGGGTGGGTTGATGCTTTCTAATAGCGATGAGATCGCGGGTCGGGGCGTCATGTTCCTTTACGTCGACGATCTCTCGGCTGAGCGCCATAGACTGAAGGCACTGAAGATTGTGCTTGGGGACGACATTAAGGGCGACTACTCGACCCTTGCCCAGGTGCGTGATCCTGACGGGAATTTAATCACGCTAGCAACACCGCCCTCGCGGGTCTTCCCGGCGGCATAGTCGCTTGCTCATCGTCATCTTAAGTAAGCGGTATCTCCGCCTATATGCCGCGCAATCCCATAAACATCTCAGGTCTGGCAACTACGATCTCGACGCTCCGCAATTTGAGCACGCGGCCAGCGGCTTCGTCCCAAAAGCGGAAGTCGCCGCTACGTGATCGGCGGGCAAAAAGGTGTCGCCAACAATAGCCGCTAGATCATGAGAAGCGGTCGAAGGCGCTGGAACAATCAGTCGTGGTGATGACCCGAACCGGAAGAGCGGAGGGATGCCTAAAAGAATGATCGCATTTAGCTATGAAAAAAATAAAGCGACCCGGGCTCGGGTTGAGCCTGGGTCGAAGTTTAGGTCTGTAACGTGGCAACTATAAGCGAATCGCGTTGTCTTTGAACGATCGGCGAACCCGTCCGTAGTTGTACGGTATGGAAACATCCAGACCTCTAGAGTGAATGCCTTGTCGTGATGATCCAGTTGCTGTCGTAGGTCGCCGTGAGAAGCGGCGATATGGTTTTCGGCGAGAAGCCGAAAGTCTTCGATTTTCCCATGGCCGCCTCCCAATATTTATTGCCGTATCGCTATATCGCGAGAGATCGGTCCCCGTCGTATCGGTAGCGCGCCCTCGGAAAAGGCTACTCCGTATTCATACGGACCTTTGAAAATCCAACAGCTCCGTGCAGGACCATTAGGGAGCGGAAGATTTCGGGACCTTTACGAAACCGGTCCGGCGTCTGACATCACTCGCGATATTATCGGAGACGATGCGAAATGCATTTGTTGCGCACATCGGCGAGCGTTTTCGCGATACTTGCCGGAGTCAGTTTATCTCCGGCTACCGCAGTTACCCAACGTGCCGACCCGTGTGCCGATGCGCCGACACCAGCACAGCATGTCTTTGCGTGCACAGTGGTGATCGAGAGCGGCGCTTCAGATTCCACGAAGGTCAAGATTGCCTATATCAATCGCGGTCTCGCCTATTTCGCGACGAATGATCTTGGAAAGGCTATCTCCGACTTCAATACGGCGATCGCGCTTGCACCTCAAGACGCCGATGCCTACGAAGCCCGCGCGATCGCATTTGCTTCGGAGCGAGATTACGAGCGCGCGATAGCGGACTACCGCAAAGCGATCAACATCGACCCGCTCGCCACCCGCGCTTACAATAACCTAGCGAATATCTACGAGGCCGAGGGTGATTTCGATGGGGCAATTACCAACTATAATCGCGCGCTTGAGATTTCGCCCAATGAGCCGCGGCTGTATTTCAATCGGGGAAATGCTTTCAAGGCGCTCGGCCGCCGCAAGGACGCGATCAGTGACTATAATCGGACGATCGCTCTCGACGGAAAGTTTCTGAGCGCTTACATCGCTCGCGGAAATGCGCGTGCGGCTGCCGGCGATGTGCAGAGCGCCGAAGCCGATTTTGATCATGTTCTCGAAGTCGATCCAATGAACAACGCCGCAATCGCCGACAAACTCACTCTTGAGAGAGCACGAGGCGCTCTACTTCAATCGCCGAGCTCATCAATCGTAACGACCTCGAAGTAATTTGTTGCCCATTGCGGGAAACAGCGCAGACGCGCACGTTCTTCATCGGTCGTGCAAATGTTCGTAGGCCGCGAGAACCGCCGGAAGAGCGTGAGGCGCCGGCAAGTCCTGATCAAACATTTCCCAGCCACCTCCAAGAGCTTTGTAAACTGCAACGAAGGCAATCGCCGCATCGGCCTTCGCCTGGAGATATTGAAGCTCAAGCTCATCGTCTTGGCGTTCGGCATCGAGCACGTATAAGGAATCCGTGACGCCTCGATCGTAACGCGCGGTCGAAAGATCGACTGCACCCTTGCTTTCCTTGACGGCCTTGGCGAGCGATTGGAGCGTCTCCATCGCGGCCCGATATCGTGACAGCGCGACGTTAATCTCTTCGATGCTCGAGATGATCACGCGCTTGTAGGTCAAATACTGCGCATCGGCCTGCAGTTGTTGGATGTGCACGAGGGAGTCGAGCGTACCGAAATCAAGGAGCGGCCAATAGACCGACGGTCCGACGGAGTAGATGCTCTTGGTCACCACCGGCACGACACCGAGGCCCTGTCCTTGGAGGCCGCCACCAGCCGTAATCTGCAAGCGCGGGAATAGATCTGCAACGGCGACGCCGATCCTAGCCGTCTCGACGGCGAGCTGACGCTCTGCCGCCCGCACGTCAGGCCGCCTGCGGATCACGTCGACAGGCAAACCTGTCTTCAGGTGATCAGGAGTGGCCGGAATTCTATTGACACTCTTGAGCTCCTGGCAAATGCCGCCGGAATAAGTACCGAGGAGAACGGCGATGCGTGCACAGCCGGCGTATTCAACGGCAGAAAGCGGCGCGAGCTGCGCCTTGAGCGTGGCTAGCTGACGCGACGCAAGCTTGAAGTCCAGCTCGTTTGTCAAGCCGCGATCAAAACGCGTCTTCATCAGATCGTACGTTCTCTGCGCGCGCGCAACGTTCTCTTTCGAGGCTTTGATCTTGGCCTGAACGCCTCGCGTCTCGATATAGGCTTTGGCGACTTCCGCAACAACAGAGACCAGAACGGCGTGTCGTTGCTCGATCGCAACGTCCGTCGAGTATTGGGCCGCCTCATACGCGCGCCTGTCTTTGCCGAAAAAGTCGAGCTCCCAGCCGGCGTCAAACCCGGCGACGTGCGTGATTTCTTTGAGACCGGCGGTATTCGTCGCTGCGTTGAGCGGGCCGGCGACGCGCCCTTTTGTCGAATTTGTACCCGTGCCGCGAGCGGCCGCTGCATTGGCCTCAAAGAGGGGCAGGGCGAGACCGCGGACCGCGACTTCATTCGCGCGAGCAGCGCGGATGTGATTTGCGGCGATCTCGATGTCCGGGTTGGCGGCGATCGCGCGTTCGATGAGCGATCCGAGTTGAGGATCCTTCAGGAGCGTCCACCAACGGACGATCTCCGGCGACGAGGATTGGTCGATTGATCGAGCCGCGCCTTGATCGGCGATGCTGCTGGTCGTGAACATTCCCGGCGCACCGATACGCGGGAGCAGGTAATCCGGTCCAAGCGCGCAACCCGATAGCGCACCGGCCAGGGTCGTCAGCAGAAATTTAAGTCCCCCCCGACGCGCCATCAGCTCTGAGCCTTGGGCGTGTCGTTGTTGATCGCGATTTTGTCGCCATCCGAAATTTGGCTATTGATGTTGAGCGCCACGCGATCTCCGACTTTGATGGTGCCTGAAGCGAGTTCGACGTTATCGCCGTCATCGCTTGCAATGATCACGTTCTCGAACGTGATCTTTCCATCTTTGACGATGGCGACCTGCGGTCCCTTGGTGCGAAATAGGATTGCCGCAGCCGGTACTTCGATACTCGGCGCTTGCGCTACCTGGAATTCGGTGCGGACGTACATGCCCGGCGAAAGAGCATAATTCGTATTCGGCAAGACCACTTCAATGAGCATTGTCCGCGCGTGCGGATCGACGGAGGCCGTCGTCCGCGCAATCTTGCCCTCGTAAGCGCGGTCCGCTCCATCGGCTGTCATGACCTTGACAGTTGATCCGATGGAAAGTCGCTCGGCCACGTCCTGCGGAACTCGCGAAAAGATGCGAATCCGATCCGTCTGCTGGATGACGAAGAGGGGCGACGTGCTCGCCGAGCTTCCTGCGGTCACCAAGTCCCCGGGATCGACGCGGCGCTCTGTGATGATGCCGTCGAATGGCGCCGTGACGTTCTTATACTGTGTAAGAGTCATCAGACCATCAACCTTTGCTTGGTCGACGGCGACTTGCGCCGTCGCGGCATTGAGCTTGGCGATGCTGCTGTCGTTCGCGGCCTTCTTCTCTTCACGTTCTTGGTCTGAAACGACGCCCTTCGGCGAATCACGCCAGCGATCATAGCTGCTTCTTGCAAAGTCGGCATCGGCGTGACGGACCTTGGCCTCCGCTTTTGCGGCTTCCAATTCGGCGCGCGCTGCAACCAACTGGGCATCAAGATCGGGCGTCTCGATTGTTGCCAGCAGTTGGCCCTTCTTCACCCGGTCTCCGATGTCGACCTTCCAATCGGCAAGATAGCCGTTGACCCGCGAGTAGAGCGTCGTTCGGTACCAAGCGGCGGTATCCCCGGGAAGAACAAGCGATTTGAATGTCGGGCCTGCATTCGCAGTCGCCACATCAACCAAAGGCACCGTCGAGGCGGCTTTTCGCGTTTCCTGTTCGAGAGTATCCGTCTCACGCGCCTTGATGCGGCTGACTTCGAAGAATGCTGTTGTCAAACCGAACACGATGACAAGCGCTGTCAACATCATCCAGCGCCCGGTCGATTTCGGATATGCCTGCGCCGCCACATTTGCGAGGCAGTCTTTCGGCGGAAAATCCGCAGGCGCGAGTGGATCCGCTTCTGAAGCTTCCGATTGAGTGGCGTTGGCGGACGTCTCGCCTTTTCTAAGCATGCGCAAGGGGCAGCCTCCGGTGTTCGGTTTTCCGAGAAGTGTCGCGGCGCAGAAGCCGGTATAGGGTGGGAACAAAGATCAACGTTGCGACTGTCGCCAGCAAAAGACCGCCGATGACCGCTCGGGCAAGGGGCGCGTTCTGCTCACCGCCTTCACCGACACCCAATGCCATCGGAATCATACCGAGGATCATGGCGCCGGCCGTCATCAGGACTGGCCTCAGGCGAGTGTAGCCGGCCTCTATGGCCGCGTGCATCGGATCGACGCCCAGTTCCGCTTGCTGGTTTGCGAAGGTCAAGACCAGGATGCCATTGGCCGTGGTCAGCCCTATGCACATCAGGCTGCCCATAAGGGCCGGAACGCTGATATGCGTGCCGGTAATCAAGAGCATCCATATGATGCCGGCGAGTGCGAACGGAACAGCCATAAGAACGATGAGCGGATCGAGCCAGCTTTGGAAGTTAATCACGAGAAGCAGGAAGACGAGGACAATCGCGAGCCCCATGCCTCCAAAAAGTCCCGTGAAGCTCTCTCGCATCGTCTCGATCTGTCCGCTGAGGGTTACCTTGATGCCGCTTGAAGCGTCAGGTCGGTCCTTCGCGAGAAGCTTATCGATGGAATCCGCTGCAGAAGCGAGATCGCTGCCCTGGACGTCCGCGTCCACATCGAACACGGGCGCGATGTTGAGCTGAGACACGACCATCGGCACTTTCGTTCGTCCGAACTTCGCGACGTTCATCAGCAGTTGGGAATCTTTGTCTCCAGGAGCCGTTACTGGAAGCGTCCACAGGTCTTTCGTCGATTTGACGCGATATGCCGGCGTTTGGACGACGAGCGGATAACTGACGTTATTGTGTGGGTTCAGCCAGAAATTCGGGGAGACCTGTGCGCTTGAATTGAGGGTGACAAGCACATCATTTGCCAGACCATGTTGCTCGAGATTGAGATCTCGTGCCTTCGTCCGGTCGACATCGACCTTGATGGCGGGCGCATCCGGCACCTGAAAGACGTGAGAATCGACTATGCCCGGCACAGATCTCAAATCGCGTGCAATTTTCGAGGCCAGCGCGAACGTCATATTGGCATCGCGTCCCGAGACGCGAACGTCGATCGGTGCCGGCTGACCGAAATTCAATACCTGATTGACAATGTCGGCCGGTTGAAAAAAGAACTGAAGCTCGGGAAAGAGACGGGGCAGTTTGCGGCGGAGTTCAGCAATGTGAGCGGGCGTCGATGTGTGCTTTTCCTTCAATGACACCAAAATCTCGCCGTCCATCGGTCCGACCGTAGCGGTATCGCTCAACGCGATGTTGATGCCGCTGTAAGGCAATCCGATGTTATCCAGAATGACGTCGATCTGATCGTTGCCGACGATCCTGCGTATCGCGTCCTCAACTTCGCTGAAATACTTTTGCGTATCTTCGATCCGGGTTCCGGGTGGCGCGCGCACGTGCAGCCTCATTTGCCCCGCGTCTATTTGCGGAAAGAAGTCCATTCCGAGGCTTCTCAGCGGAAGCACTGTAACGCCGAGCAGTACGGCGAAGAATATGGTCGTCGGCAATGGGTTCGTTACGCACCACGAAACGGCATTACGATAGCGTTCTCGGAACGCCGTGAAGCCGTGCTCAAAGCCACGATGGATGATGCTGAAAGGATTGAAGCGCGCCCCCTTGTTCGTATCGGCGTGCACGCTGCTGTGCTTTCCGACCTGTGACTGCATCAGATATTTGAAGAGCACCGGAACGAGGGTGAACGAAAGAAGGAGACTGGCAAAAAGCGAGAGGATCACCGACAATGACAGCGGCGAGAAGAGGTATTTCGCGGTGCCCGTAAGCAGAAATACCGGAACGAATACGACGCCGATCGATAGCGTCGAAAGAATCGTCGGAATTCCGACCTCCGATGTTCCGTTCAGAATGGCTTCCTCGAGTTCCTCGCCCAATCCGACGTGCCGCTCAATATTCTCGATTACGACCGTCGCGTTATCGACAAGTATGCCGACCGCCAGCGCAAACCCGCCGAGCGTCATCGTATTAAGTGTCTGCCCCGCGAGGTAGAGCATCAGCAAGGCTGCTATGATCGATAGTGGGATCGATGCCAGAATGATGATCGTGAGCCGCCAGTTGCCGAGAAACAAAAGGATCATCAACGCCGTCAATCCGGCGGCCATCAAGCCGCCCATTACAACGCTGTTGAGTGCGGCCTTCACGAAGATCGACTGATCGAAAATAGTTTTGATCGAGACGCCGTCCGGCATCATGCGGCGCAGATCCGGTATGGCCGCCTTGACCCCGTTGATAACGTCGAGCGTCGACGCTCCGCCCGTTTTTCGTACGAGCATGAGTGCGCCCGGCGCACCGTTTTGACTGACCGAATTCGTTTGTATTTGGTGTCCGTCATGAACATTGGCCACGTCGCGAACGAAAATCGTTTTGCCGTCGATCTGCTTGATGGGAAAATTCGAAATCGCCGAAATTGCCTCGGGCGTATTGTTCATCGTTACCGGATAATCCTTGGCGCCGACTTTGACGTCGCCCGACGGAACAATGATGTTCTGCTTCGCCAACGCATCGGAGACGTCGGCAGGCGTCAGTCCACGCGCCTGCAATTCGTTGGGATTGAGATCCACCATGATGACTCGGATCTTGCCTCCGTAGGGATACGGAACCTGGGCACCGTGCACGACCGCTAGGTTAGGCCGTAGCACCTGTTGACCAAGGTCCGTCAAACGGGAATCCGGCAAGAACCGGCTTGCGAGGCTTAGCTGGATGACAGAAACATCAGTTGCGCTGTAACGAACGATAAGTGGCGGCGTGATATTGCGCGGCATGCTCTTCAGAACTGTCTGCGCGCAACTCGAAAGCTGCGTAATGGCTCGACTTACATCCGCGCCCTCGTGAAGGTAGACTTTAATAACGCCGACGCCCGTGTAGCTGTTCGCCTCGATGCGCTCAATATCATCGACGAGAGATGCCATTTGCCTCTCGTGCTTGATGAGGATGCGATCCTGCATTTCCTCCGCGCTCATCCCGCTGTAGGTCCAAACGACACTGACAACAGGGATGTTGATTTCGGGGAAGATATCCGTCGGCATGCGTGACACCGCGCCGAAGCCGAGCAGGCACACGAGGATAATGATCGCTGCCACCGAATGTGGATGCGTAAGAGAAAAGCGTGGCAGCGACATTCGTTCAACGTTCTCCGGCAACTGCAAGAGCCGCTCCGCGCGCGTTAATCATGCGGGCATCGTGCAGAACTGCATTGAGCCGCACTCGCTGAGACCTCGGGAAATCTATTCCCGCTAGCAATCGCGCATTCCGCGGATTCTCTATGACTTCGCCCTTTGATTACAGCCACGTCATGTTGCATCGCGCATCGCGAAATGCGTGGCGGCACCCGCATATATTCGAGACATCATCGTACGGGGAAATTCCGGCCGTACGCTTGCGTGGCGTACCGTCCGTGGCTAAGCCTCCGGTCACATACGGAGTGGCGGCTCGCTCGGCACTGTAGGAAAAGTACGATGTCGCAAGTGATCGTAACTGAAAGAACGCATGCGAATCGCATGGCCCGTATGCAAGCTATTCCGATATGGCTGATCGGCTCCGCCTACGTTGTCGCCTACGTCGCGCTTGGCTGGTTGAGCATCGTCTCTTCAACACCGTCGTTCGGCATCGTGCCTTGGAGCCCGGAAACGGGCCTGACTTTCGCGGTTTTCCTCATATTTAGACGCCAATTCTGGCTGTATCTCGTGCTCGCGGTCGCCGCGTCGAATCTAATACTGCACAGCAACCTTCCGCTTTCCGTCCAGTTGCTGTCGCCCGTCATCGTCGGCGGTGGATATGCCGCGGCGCTCAACTGGATCCAGCAGTCGCGGTGGCAATTCGACATCAAGCTTGCGTCGCTGCGGGACATTCTTGCGCTTGAGGCAATCGCCATCGTCAGCGCTGCACTCGTCGCATCCGCCTCCGTGATGCTCCTTTCCATCTCGGGTGTTCTGACCCCCGCCGAGATTCCTTACAATATTTTCAGGTATGCGATCGGCGACCTGATCGGCATATCGATCATCACGCCGTTTCTTCTGATTCTCGCAAATACGGGCGGCGCTCCAAGACCGACCCTCGAAGCGGGCATGCAGGGTCTCGCGATTTTGGCGGCTCTTGGTTTGGCGTTTGGGTTTTCGAGCCTTCCCCACTTCCGCCTATTCAATGTGATGTTCTTTCCCATCATCTGGATCGCGCTCAGACATGGCCTGAAGGGCGCGACTTACGGGCTTCTTGCGACTGAGGTGGGCCTCATCATCGCGCTGCTCATTTCAGGCCCGCAACTCGCAGGTGTGACGACCTATCAGTCCTTGATGCTCATACTTGCATTCACAGGTCTCGCCATCGGCGGCCTCGTAACGGACCGGCGCCGCTTCGAACAGGAGTTGCGGCTCAATCAGGAATCGGTCTCCCAAATTTTCCGGTTGGGGAGCGCCAGCGAAGTCACAACTGCCATCGCGCATGAGATCAATCAGCCGTTGACCGCTATTTCAAGCTACGCGCGTCTGGTTCAGGAATATCTGACAAAAGGCGAAGGCAACCGCGCGATCGCGATCGAAGCGGCATCAAAGATGGCAAGCCAAGTCGACCGAACGGCGGCGGTGGTTCGAAATCTTCGCGATTTTATAAGGCTCGGCCGCAGGCAGATCGGCGAGCAGAACCCGCATCTGCTCATTCGGGAAGCGCTTGATCTTTTGGAGCCCAATCTCCAACGCACGGGCGCGTCCGTAAAGGTCGCAATTCCCCGCGACATACGTAATGCCGCAGTCGATCGCCTCCAGATCGAGCAGGTCCTGATGAACATCATGTCGAACGCAGTCGATGCGATGAGCGACAACGATCCATCGAAAGAGAGATTGATCAACGTCAGTGCCAGTAATATCGACGGCAACCGTATCGAAATTCGAATTCAGGACAGCGGGCCTGGATTTCCAACGGGCTTTGATCTTCGAAAAGGCGGCATCCGCTCTTCGAGCAAAAAGGACGGCTTAGGGGTGGGCCTCTCGCTCAGCCGAACGATCGTCGAAGGACATGGTGGCGAGCTTCTTCTGGAAAACGACGGTAAAGGCGCCCTCGTTCGTATTCGGTTGAATTCATTTCCAAGGGAGATGGTGCAGTGACCTTAGCCTCGGCAATCGCAATCATAGATGACGACGAGCCGGTTCGAGATTCCTTGTCTCTAATGCTCAGCAATCGCGGATACGGCGTTTATGCATTTTCCTCTGCCGAGAAATTTCTTTCTGCATTACAGGGCGAACAGCTCCCGTCGTGCGTCGTTTGCGACATCCGTATGCCGGGCATGACGGGTTTGGAGCTGCAGAAAGAGCTCGCCAAGAAATGGCCGATGGTCCCCCTTGTCCTGATTACGGGCCATGGCGACGTTGCCATGGCTGTTTCCGCCCTTAAGGCCGGCGCACACGATTTCATCGAAAAGCCTTTCTCCCCTGATCGTTTGATCGAGAGCATTTCTTCGGCAATCGGAGAAGCAGAAAGTCAGCGCAATCAAGATCAGGAGAAGATGCGTCTCGCGGCACGCATCAACGAGCTTTCGGATCGCCAGCGGCAAGTCATGGATTTGGCTGTCAAGGGACACTCGAACAAGGAAATTGCGCTTGCGCTCAAAATCAGTCCGCGCACCGTCGAAACGTATCGGGCCTGGGTGATGGAACGGACGGGAGCTCGCAATATCGCCGATCTCGTTAGGATCGCGGTGCGCCTGGAGGAGATCAAAGCAAACCGGGATCACCCTCATGGCGGCACCAGGGACTATTAATCTTTGTAAGAGCCGCAGAAGGTTGAAACCCTGATATCGTTATTGCCACGGCAAAATTCTTCCGGGGTCACATCTCTGGACGACGAGTCTCTATTCGTCAGGTGTTGGTGCATTTCTCTCGCCACCCTGGCAGCCTCATACTCCTGGCAGCGGGTTGTCGCGACCCAACCGCCCGCCATTCGCTCGAAATCTCCATCGCAGAGCGATCTTGCTTGCGCTGAAGTCAATTCCGTCAAAGCAGCAACGATCAGGCCGACCGCGCCTGCTCTCAGAATGAGTTTCATATCGATCTTCACATGACTACTGGATCAGTCGTTGTAGCTAGCGCAGTAGCTGTACGTTTCGATTTCGGCGTTATGCCAGCGGCAAAACTCTTCCGGCGTTTCGTCGCCCTGACGCACCGTGTGGTGAGTGATGTGCTCGTGGTCGGCGCGCGCGACGCGTTCTGCCGCTGCGCGTTGGCAATATCTCGTGGCAACCCAGCTTCCGTTGACCATCTGGAAGTCGCCGTCGCATCGACCTTGAGCACTTGCGGCAGTTGCGAAACCTAGCGCGAGAAGTGATATTGAGGCGGCGACGGGAAGCTTAAACATCGCGATAATCCCTGTCCGGAGTTGCTCGGTTCGATGCGCAAGGATCCAGCGGCGTGGATGCAGTTCACGTCCGCGCTATTGGATCTGCATCGCCGCTAAATTTAGTTGGTATGATTGAAGAGCGTTATTCCGCTCGCTTCCTTCCGCCCTTCGACGCACGCACAAACACATCCGCAGAAATACGGTGGCAATTTCCCGCGAGCCAAAAAGCAGCCGGCGCAAGCCAACTCGCGTTCCTCGGCGTGCAAACCCGTACAAAACAAAGCAGGCGCTGCCGGAGCCGCGCCTGCTGCAAGTGGAGATCGTTGACAATAGCTTCGCTTTGACTTGCGATCGGGCGACACGCCGATTGAAAGCGTTGCCGCCCTAGCCGCTCCAGAGCACCTTTCTAGAAGCGGAAGCGAGCGCCAAAGGCAGGGTTCCAAGTGTTGGTGTAAGTGAAGCCGCTGGCCAGGCCGTCATCGGCTTGCGAATACGACACGCCGGCGTAGACGTCGAGGCGCTTTGTCCATTGATAGTCCAGCGAGGCGCTGACCCAATCGAACGAACCGGCGCAGTTGCCGCTTGCTGCCGTCCCTAACTTGTCGTTGCAGTGTGAGGCAGTGGTGCTCGTTCCGGAATTCGTAACGAACGTGTTCTGATCGTAGTGATACCAGGCTGCCGCGGCGCTCAGCTTCGGCGTGATCGCCCACTTGCCGCCGAACCAAAACAGATCGAGCTGCTTGTCAGTGAGATACTTGTTGTAATTCACGTCGCCCGCGAACAATTGATAATCGCCGATGGTGGTCAGGCTATTGAGCTGACCGTCCGGATTAGAAAAATTGATGTGCTCGTAACCACCCATGGCGGTGACGTTGTCGAAACCGAAATGGCCGAGATTATACTTGGCCATGATCGACCAGACGTCGTTATCCGATACAGTGGCGCTTAAGACATCGAGGCGCTGACAGGCCGCAATACTGGTCGCAAGCGCAGCACAGTCGCCAGCCGACAGGTTGCTGGCCGCGATGGCATTATTGAAGTGGGCATAGACCCCGTCGATCGACAGGCCCTTGAGGGCACCAGGGAGATCGACACCAATATTTCCCGAATAAGCGTCACCGCCCTGTTCCATCCCTTCGAACCGGTACATGCCGGCGACTCGGAAAATGCCGATGGTATTTGCATAACGGATTGAGTTGTTCCAACGTGCATCCTCGGTGGCGCCACCGCCGCCGCCGACGGTTCCCGAGAAAGCGAACAGCGAGAATGCATACGAACCGGCCTCCGGGTCATAAGCACCGAGCGCGTCGTTCAAGAGGGAGTTGTGGCGACCGTACGTCAGCTGGCCGAGGTCGTTGTTTTTAATACCGCCGTAAAGCACTCCGTTGAAGATCTGGCCACAACGGCTGCCATCGAGATTTGCGGTCTGCTCGAGGGGAAAGGCGCCGAGGCCGTTGTTCATACGTAGCGTTCTGCAGACGTCGGCAATATCCCCCCAGGCCGGATCGAAGCCGATTTGAGCATCGGAGATGAACGACCAGCCAGTCAGCGAGTCTATACCAAAAAGGTCAGAAAGCTTTTCGTTCGCCTTCACCCCAACGAACGATTGGCTCATCGCGTTATTGGTAGCGTTGAATTGCGGCCCCCCGCTGATCTTTGAGATTTGGTAAAGCGAGCCCTGATAGAGGGTGCTAGTTGGAGTCGCACCGTGAGAATTGTAAACGGCACTGTAGTCGACCGCGCCGTAGACGGTTATGCCTGCGACCGTCATAGAGCCAGGCGCTGCCCCATCGAAGAAGTTCGCAATGAGAGGGGCCGGCGAACTGGGTGAACTATACGCGCCGTACGTATTGGCCCCACCGAGGTCTGCGGCATTTGCCGAAGCCGCTAAACCACCAAGCGCTATCGCACTGACAATGACTGAAAGCCTCACGTGTTACCCCCTATTGCTGAATTTTCCCAACTCCTTTCCCTTGTTGCAGTCGTTGTTTGACAACTGGCCAAACTGCGGCCTCAGTGCGAAACCTTCCGTAAGAATACGGAGCCGAGAAATGTCCAACGTTTCCGATTTTGCCGCATCGATGCAGGGTGCCGATTTGCGGCGGTCGAAAGCGAAACTGTGCTCGCGACGCCAGTCGCCGCTCAGCAGCGGTCCAAGCTCGGCGTGGCTTGTAGGATTACATAGATGCTCGCGTATCGAATTATTCGCGCACCGTGTTGAAACAGAGCTCGTCAACTACGGAAGAACGGAAATCTGGAGAGCCTCAAATATCTCCGTCCCGGCGAAACGGCGGTTTCTGGGAAAAAGTAGAAGAACCGACTATGTCCGCACACCGTCAAATAGCCTGCGCGAATCCACAACGATCGAGTGGCGTTGCCCATGAATGGGTGGGTTTCCGCTTCCTCGGCATTGCGACGTGGTTGCAAGATCCCAGAAGCTGACGTGCACACATGGCAATGCGCGCAATCAAACATCAGGACGACATGTTTATATCGGGGTTCACTACGATAGGAATTTTACCAGATCGTCAAATTGAGTCCCCGCGGCCGCGATGTTGGTGTCGAGACGTTCTTCGACGGCCCGCAAACGATTAAGCCAGAAGGTTCGATAGCCAGACCACGCCGCTCCAGATGCGTCCCGCTTGCGCCCCGCGCCTGAGAAGCGGCGCACGCCATGCCGACACAGGCCGTGCAGAGTTTGAGACGCCGAGACATAAGTCCTCCTGGGGATTTGCCGTCAACAATGCTGAGCCAGACTCGTCGGTGCGATGGATTATTCCCGTCACCGCCATTGGCTTTCGAGCGCGCGGTGAGGTCATGGTGACAACCGACGGCGATGCCACCTTTGAGCGAGCGAGTCTGGAAGCGATCGGATCGCAAGTCTCGCCGGAAACGATGCTCATCGAGAAAGTAGATTCAGAGCAGCTTCATAACGCCATCGCGGCGCTCCCCATTGCCTATCGCGAATTTTTCTACTTGCATTTGGAATTCCGGCCGCATCGGGCGAGCCCATCAGATCCTCGCGCTCGTCGCCTGGCGGGTCTGAATGCGTAAAATCCGGCTACAATACTTGGGATGAGCAAGGTCTAGCGCCCTCTACTCGTTTCCCTGCGAGTCCGCGCGGTTTGCGTACGGAGATTTGTACCGTTCGGTGGGAGTCTTCCACTCCATGAAATACTTCATCGGATCACTTGATCCGAGAAATTCAATCGTGTGGGGGAGACGGCCCACGTAAGCCGGTTTCCGAACTACTTCATCGATGCGACGCTGGCGGTTAGCGCCACTCTTGGTCTTCTCGTTACATTATTCACCGGATCGATCGCCCCCGGTGTAGGCGCGCACCGGGGGCCTCTTCGTTTCGCTGCCATAAATGAACGATTTTGACCCTGTGCCATAAGCGATGCCAGAAGACGGGCCAACCAGGTGCCAAGAGTTAGTGCCAAATCAGGAGGGCACGTCACATGTCAAAAACCGTGTTCTACGCTCGCGTTTCGACCCGAGACCAAAATCTCGCGCTGCAAGTCGACGCCGCGAAGGAACTCGGTATCAAAACGGAGAACATCTTTATCGAAAAGGCATCAGGCACGCGCCACGACCGGCCGGAGCTGGCAAAGGCAATCGCCACGCTAGAGCCGAGCGACACGCTCGCCTGTTACAAGCTTGACCGCATCGGTCGCAGCCTCGCGCATCTCTCAAAGTTGCTCGACGACCTCAACGCCCGCGGTATCAAATTCAAGACTGTATCCGATGGGCTCGACACTTCCGGCTCGACCGGACGCTTAGTTCTGCACATGTTGGCGGCGGTGGAGCAGTTCGAGCGCGATCTCATTGTCGAACGCACGCGTGCCGGCCTCGCAGCCGCGAAGAAGAGCGGTAAAAAATTTCGGAGCACCGGTGAAATGGACACCAGGCATGGCCGCGAAGGCTAAAGGATATTTCGAGAAGGGCCTCAGTGGCGCGACAGTTGAAGGTTTCGCGGCGGACGTTGTTCCGCGGGCTCCGCGCCGCGCGCGATCGTGACGAAGCTATCGGGGCGTAAATCCGTCCGCTAGCTCCTAACGGGGAACGATAGAAACCACCTGAGCTGCAGTTGAAAATAGACGGGAAGTGGCGCTTATAGTTATGGCAACAAAGGATATTATCAGCGTATAAATTGACCACGTCAAGAGAGACGCCTCTGCACACGGTGGCGGCAGCTACTCCTCGGCGGCAAGCAAGTCGACATGCTGAATTGATTGCGGCAGAAACGTCAAATTGAGAAGTGCGCACTTCTGCTGAAGAATTCGCGACTAATCATAGCCGAAAAGCCAATCGATCCCCAGCGCGCAGATCTCGAGAAAATCGCCGTCGATGGCGACGACCAACGTGTTCATTCTCGAAAACAATCGTGGCACGCACGCAAAGTTGCTCGAATCCCAAGGAGGCGGTAATGCGAGACGCTAGAAGTAGCGCAGCACATCTTGTGATCCGACATGCCGGAATTTCTCGAAGACTTGAGCCGTAGGCCTCTCGCTCAAACTGCGAGCGGCCTCGTCCCCTATGGCGTATTCATCGGCCCCGGCCAGTTGGGTCTTGAGGTAGCGGTCTATATGTCCCCCACCAAGCCGAATAGCGCGACATTGCTCAAGGCCTGGAAAGAACGTCGCGATGGTCGCTCGGCGCCGGTGCTCACGGTGGCGTTGCGCGGTGGGCGCGCTTGGCTGTGCGGGCCGTCCGGTGAAAGCCTGCCGGTCTACGCTGACAAAGATGCAGCAACCATCGAGCGCCTCTGTGCCGCGGCGCTGAAGCAGCCCGATCGGCACGCGGCATTGCTCTTCCTAGGTCAGGCCCTGCCGTCGCTGGACACAGTGGCACCGGGGCTCCGCAATGAGGGGCTCTTTGCGCTCCACGAGCTGACCACAGATGCTCCGACGCACCCCGATTGGCAGGGGCACATCAGACGCGCGCGTACGATCTTGCAGGATGGCGCGGAAGGTCGGGAGCTATTGCGGCGGCTCGGCTACTCGGTCGAAAAACTCGATAACGTGACGCACGTCCTGAAGGGCGCGGATCGGCGCCTGGCCTTAGCGATCTTGCTGGATCGATCGGAAGTGCCCGAGGCGGGTTCGCAGAAGTTCGGCAATCTCTCACCGGTTTCCTATGCCTTGACCAAAGCCGATCAGGAGAATCTCGATTGGGTGCTGGTAACACAAGGGGATCGCCTGCGGCTCTATCCGACCAAGGGCGGTGTCGGTGTCGGGCGTCGAGGCCGATCCGAAACCTATATCGAAGTTCAGACCACGTTGCTTGCCGACGAACAGCTTGCCTTCCTGCCTCTGCTGTTCGCGGCCGATGCGCTTAAACCCGGTGGATCGGTTGCACGCCTTCTCGACAACTCAAAGCGCTTTGCCGCGAACTTGGCCACACGACTGCGCGATCGAATCTACAATGATGTGATGCCACTGCTTGCTCAGGGCGTCGCGGCGGCCCGGGGGCTTAAGAAGCCAACGGCTGACGACCTTGACCTTACATACCGGATGGCACTCACCGTGCTGTTTCGGCTCCTTTTCGTGGCCTATGCCGAAGACAGGGACTTGCTTCCTTATCGGCACAGCGAAGCTTATCGGCGCCGGTCGCTGAAACAGAAGGCTCTGGAACTCGCCGAACACGCGCATGCGGTGACACCCATTTCGGCGGGCACCAGTCATTGGACTGAAGTAGCTCGCATCTGGAATGCGGTTTCGGTCAGTGACGTTGAGCTTTCCGTGCCCGCCTACAATGGCGGACTGTTCACCAAAGACCCAGCCATTTCGCCAGCTGGGGCCGAACTCGCCAAGATCGCTCTGCCCAATGAAATCTTCGAGCCGGCGCTGAAAGCGCTGCTGCTCAGCGACGTTGGCGAAGGCCTGCAACCCGTTGATTTTCGATCCTTGGGGGTGCGGGAGTTCGGCACGATCTACGAAGGACTGCTCGAATCAGAATTGTCGGTTGCCGATCAACATCTCGATCTCGACCGGAATGGTTCGTATATTCCCTCGAAGGGTAGGCAAACGCCTATCGTCCGCAAAGGCGAAATCTACCTCCATGACATGTCGGGCGCGCGCAAGGCATCGGGCAGTTATTTTACCAAGAGCTTTGCAGTCGAACACTTGCTGGATCGTGCGCTGGTTCCGGCGCTGGATGATCACCTGGCGCGTGTTCTCGCCATGGACGACGCAGACGCGGCGGAAGCATTTTTCGATTTCCGCGTTGCCGATATCGCGATGGGGTCGGGCCACTTCCTCGTCGCGGCAGTAGACCGCATCGAAAAGTCTTTCACCGGTTATCTAGCAAAGCCAGGAGCGCCGGGTACGGCCGGAATCCGCAACGAATTGGGTCGGCTAAAAGAAGCCGCAAAGGCTCAACTAGGCGAGCTTGCCGATCAGATGACCTTTGAGGATAGTCAACTCCTGCGAAGGTTGATTGCTCGGCGATGCATCTATGGCGTGGACCTCAATCCTTTGTCTGTCGAACTCGCCCGACTTGCCATTTGGATACACACGTTTGTGCCGGGTCTGCCACTCAGCGTGCTTGACCATAACCTCGTCAATGGCAATGCGCTGGTTGGGGTTGGGACGGTTGCGGAAATCCGCGAGGCCTTTAAGGCGGCCAGCACGGCGCTATTTCCCGTTGATGCCGACAACCTGTTGGGCCGTGCTGCGCAGCATTTGCGGCGACTTGCCAACATCTCTGACGCTACAATGGCCGATGTTTCGCACGCACGCGACGCTATTGAAGAAGCCAAGGTCGCGGTTGCGGACACTAAGGCGCTTTGCGACATCATTGCTGCGCAGCGCCTCGACCCAACCATTCGCTATCAGTTCGAGAATTGGGAAACGGATCGGGACCGCATACAGAAACACCCGGCGCGCTTTGCCGCTCTTACAGCGCTGGAAGGGCTAAAGACTTTCCATTTCCCCATTGCCTTTCCGGAAGTGTTTTTGCGCAAACGCAGCGGCTTCGACGTGCTGTTGGGGAATCCACCGTGGCAGGAAGCCACCATCGAGGATCACGCCTTCTGGGCTCGGCATTTTCCTGGGTTGCGAGGCCTGTCGCAAGCCGAACTCGAACGCGAACGCGTAGCGTTGCGCACCGCCCGACCTGATCTGGCGGCACAACTCGACGGCGAAGTCAAAGCGATGGCGAAAGTGCGAAAGGCACTGACGTCCGGTGCCTTCCCCGGGATGGGGACCGGCGATCCAGACTTTTATAAAGCCTTCATGTGGCGATTCTGGAATTTGTCGATCGAGGAGGGCGGCGCGATAGGCATTGTCCTTCCTCGCAGCGCAACATTTGCATCGGGTTCCGCAGCTTTTCGTACGGCACTTTTCGCGGCAGCAACCGCAACGGACTTGACGCTACTAGTCAACAAGGGCGAGTGGGTTTTTGAGCAGGTCCACGAACAGTACGCCTTCGCCTTGCTCGCGATCCTTCGAGGCGTAGAGCGAGCAAATTTATTGCTTCGAGGCCCATACGCCAGTTTGGCGGCCTTTGACGCAGGGCAAAGAACTTCAGGAGCCGAATTTGCAGCGTCAGAGATTTTGGAATGGAACGATACAGCGTCATTGCCTCTGCTTCCCGCCGAGTTATCCCTCAACGTTTTTACCCAGCTTAGGCGCTCGCCCAGATTGGATGCGCGATTCGAAGGAAGCTGGCGGGCACGGCCAGACAGAGAGCTTGATGCAACCAATCAGAAGGACCTGATGATCTTCGCAGATGAACGTCCGACTGAAGTGCTACCGATCTTCAAAGGCGGATCGTTCAATCTTTGGGCGCCAGACGGAGGATCAGCAACCTACTATGCGTGGGCGGAACCGGACATCGTGGGGCCGTGGCTATATCGCAAGCGATTGCGATCAGGAGGCAGCACCAGGGATAGCGTTCACGCCGAGTTTCCTCTGCCATACAGGCAGGATCGCTCAACTCAAGCCTATTTGTCGCCTCGTATTGCGTTTCGGGATGCAACCAACCGGCTAAACGTTCGCACCCTCATATCTTGCTTGGTTCCACCAAATGTCTTCCTCACCAATAAGGCTCCATATTTGCTATGGCCGTCTGGCGACCAAAAGGACGAGGCATATCTACTCGGAATTCTATCGTCTTACTCGCTCGATTGGTACGCGAGACGATTTGTTGAACGAAACGTAAACTACTTCCTTTTCAATCCGCTTCCCATCCCACGTCCTGCTCGTGAAGACCCACTCTGGCAACGCGCAGTCGCGCTCGCTGGCCGACTCGCCGCGCCTGATGAACGATTTGCCGAATGGGCCAAAAAGGTCGGAGTCGAGTGGGGGCCACTTCCGCCGAAGGACAAACAATCAATGATCGACGAACTCGACGCTGTGGTTGCTCACCTCTATGGCCTCACCGAAGACCAGCTCCGCCACATTTTCGAGACCTTCCACGAAGGCTGGGCGTGGCAAGAACGCTTTGCCGCCGTACAGGTTTACTTTCAACATTGGATCGATCGTTGATAGATACTGCCGGGGGGCAAAATGGCGTCGCTTCATCTCAACAGCCTGAGCAAGGACGAGCGCGCCGCGCTCGAAAAGCAGCTCTGGGACCAACAGAACGGCAAGTGCTTCATTTCCGGCAAGACGCTGACACTCGACCTCGATGAGCTCGATATCGACCACATCATTCCGTCGCGGGATAACGGCAAGGATGATCCCAGCAATTTCGCCCTGACGCTAGCCAGCTATAACCGGTCCAAGCAAGCAGCCGATCTCCGCGTGGCGCGCGTACTGGCCCGTTTCGACCAAATCAGGGCAACCGCCGATAGCGACGACCGGGGCGCCAATCTCAATGACGTGCTGAAGGCCAACGGCGGTGCAACCGGATCACTAAGGGGGAAGATCGAGGACGACCAGATCACTTACATCGTCGGCGGGGACAACAAGGTCGCAGTTCCAATCCATACCGATAAGCTCTCGGGCATGCGCTACTTCTTTGCGGTGTTGCCGATTGCGGCGGTTCACCACGACGAAAAGATCAACCCCCGCCCCATCGGCGCCAACGTGCGCGGTCTCGTCGAGGAGTTCTTCAAGGGCAGGCCGCAGCTACAAATCGCACTTGGCTGGATCAACTCGGCCGAGTTGCCTGAGGCGCGTGTCAGCATCTTCGACGGGCAGCACAAAGTCACTGCGCAGATTTTGCTCGGCGTATCGACCCTCCCGGTGCGGGTATTCATCGATCCGAATTTCGACGTCCTGCTCACCACAAACACCAATGCCGGTACGACGCTGCGCCAGGTGGCCTTCGACAAATCCGTGCAGCGCCGTCTCGGCTCCGCGATGCTGCTCGACCGCATTGCGCGATACCGCAAGGACAAGAGCCTTCCGGAAGATGACGAGAGCTTTTCCGAGAAGGCCATCGTCGAGCACTTCAAGGGCGATCAACGCGCGGTGACGCGGTACGTGCTAGACGGCATCCGCAACGCCATCACCTATTCGCCCGACAACAAGTTGCGCGACTACATCGACAACTCCGGGAAAGGCCATGAGAAGCCCTTCTCCTACAGCACTATCGAAAAGACGTTCTACTCGAAGTTTATCGGCTCCAGCATGCTGGAAACGCCATGGAACTACCGCAGCGATGTCGGGGAGAACCCACGGACAATCGAGGTTGGGCAGATCGTGCGGCTGATGAGCCTGATTGCCGACAAAATCTATGTCGGCAAGTACGACGAGGAAATCGGCACGGCCAAGCTCGAGAATAAGGTGCAAAAGGGCGCGGATGTAGCCGAGAAGCATTTGGCCGCCTTCCGCATGGCCAAGGAAGAGATCGTATACTGTTGGATCAGCTACATCGGCAAGATCATCGAGAACCACTTCCTGATGATGGGCCGCGTGGTCGATAACGAAAAGCTATTCCAGTACCCGTTTCCCGAGCAGCTCTGGATCAACATCGGCTGTTTCATCGACAATCTCGCACGCTTGCCTATGTGGGTGAACCGCGACGCTTCGCTCACGATCTTCGGCGGCAGGCAAACTTATGGATTTTGGCAAACGATCTTCGAGTCGGGCAGTAGCCCGACTGGACACAAGGCGATGCCCGCCGGGCTCAACATCATGGAAATGATCAAACCCTGAGGGCAGCAATGAGCAATCCTGAGTTCGTCGACAATCTCGACGGCAATACGCTAGCGGCAGCAATCGAGCGCGTGCTCAAGAACGGCATTCCAACGCGCGACGGCACTTTCGGTGAAGCACCCACGCCGCCCGGGCGCCTGGACATCGCATCGGCTTTCTTCTCCCCCGCCGGCTTTGCCCAAATAGCCAAGGCACTTAACGGCATCGAAAAGGTGCGGCTCATGATCGGGGCCGAACCACCTTCCGAAGCCCTACCGCCGCGTCGAAGGCTCGACGAAACGCCCACACAGTTCGAGCGCCGTTTGTTGCGCGAGGGATTGAATCAGCTCGATGAAGGGCTGAGAGCGGAGCGCAACCGGTTCCCCTTCACACGCGCCGGGCGTGCAGCTTTGAAAAGCTTGATTGACGTCCTCAAGACCGGGCGAATGGAAACCCGCCGATATGAGCTGGCCTTTATGCACGCGAAAGCCTACATCTTCGCTCCGCGCACCGAGGCCTATGGCGGTGGTTCGGGGGTTATCGCGGGCTCGTCCAACCTGACTCGTGCTGGCGTCACCCATAATCTAGAACTCAACCTTGGGCACTTCGATGACCCGGTCGTGGGACAGGCGAAGGCTTGGTATGAGCGCCTTTGGGACGATGCCGTTCCGGTCGACCTCACCGAGTTGTTGGAGGAGGTATTTGCTGAGTGGACGCCCTTCGACATCTTTTTGCGCACCCTCCACCAGCTCTATGGCAACGAAGTTGAAGAGCTAGCAAAGATCGACCAGGGCTTGCCCCTGACCAGCTTCCAGAAGCACGGTGCTGCCCGTGCGCTGAGGTTGATCAGCGAGACCGGCGGCGCCATCGTTGCCGATGAAGTCGGCTTAGGCAAAACCTTCATCGCGGGCGAAATTCTCAAACTCTACATCGATCGCCGACACCGCTGCCTGCTTGTTTGCCCTGCCCAGCTTCGAGACTCGACCTGGAGGAAATTCCGCAGCACGCATTTTCTCAGCGACGTGGAGTGCGTGTCGTACGAAGAACTGGCCATCGACCGGCAACTGGCGATGGGCAATCCCGATCAGTTTCAGGATAAGTTGCAACGACCACTGCGCGAGTATCAACTCGTTGTCGTCGATGAGGCGCACAACTACCGCAATCCCGACGCCTCGACGCGAGCCGCCGTGTTGCGCAAGCTGCTATGGGGGCAGAGGCGCGACGTGCTGTTGCTCACGGCAACGCCGGTCAATAATTCGCTTTGGGACCTCTATCATCTGATCCAGTTCTACATGCGCCAGGATGCTTTCCTTGCGGAACGTGGCATTCTCTCGATCAAGGAACGGTTCGACCAAGCGGCGAAGGAAGATCCATCGGCACTGTCGCCTGACCTCCTTTACCCCATAATCGACGCGACCACGGTCAAGCGCACGCGCCAGTTCGTGAAGAAGCACTATAGCGGCGACCATATCAGGCTGGCGGATGGAACGGAGGTGACCATTGTCTTTCCCGAACCGCGCGCCATCACAGTGCGGTACGAACTCACCGATCCGTTGCCGGAAATTTTCGATCTTCTGGAAGAGTCGCTCGATCCAGATCAAGGCAATGGCTCAATCACATTTGCCCGCTATGTCCCCGATGCCTATCTGCGCGACGGCGTGGAAGAGGACATGTTTGGCGACGAAGATGCGCGGGCCGCTGCAACGGTAGGCCTTCTGCGGTCCGGGCTGCTGAAGCGTTTCGAGTCCTCGAGCTTTGCCTTCGCGACGACGCTCGAAAAGATGATGAACGAACACCGCACCTTTCTTGCGGCGCTCGATCGGGGCCACGTTATTCGAACTGAATTGATCCACGAGATTTCCGCCATCGACGACGACGATCTCGACACCGTTTTGGAGTCAAGCGATCAAGCCGTTTCGGCGGGCCTCTACAAGGTCCCATTGCTGCGAAATGCGGTAGAGAGCGATCTCGGGAAACTGGAGGCGTTGTCCGCCGCCCTTGTTCGCATTACGCCGACTCAAGACCCCAAGCTCGCTGCGCTGATCAAGACGCTCATCGAGATAGCCGCTGAAGCGAACGATGAAGCGATCAGCGACGAGGACGCCCGGCAGAAGCGTAAAGTTTTGATATTCTCATTTTTCGCGGACACTGTCCGGTATTTGCGTCGGCAGTTGGAAGCCGAGATCGAACGCAATCCGGCACTGAGTGTTTTCCGCAGCCGGATCGTTGCGGTTGCTGGTAGCGTCGATGTGGAACCCCTGCCCATCGGACGCCAAGCCGCTGTTGCCGGATTTGCGCCTGTCTCATCCGAATCTATCGGGGCCGAAGATCGCTTCGATATTCTGTTGACGACCGACGTGCTCGCTGAGGGCGTCAATCTTCAGCAGTGCCGGCACATCGTGAACTTTGATGTTCCGTGGAACCCCATGCGCCTAGTCCAGCGGCATGGTCGCGTTGATCGCATCGGCAGTCCCCATCAACGGGTGTTTCTGAGGACGATCTTCCCGGCGGACCGCCTCGATCAGTTGCTCAACCTCGAGCAACGCATTCTGCAGAAGATTGCTATGGCCGCTGCCAGCGTTGGCGTCGCGTCGCCGGTGCAGGGAGGTGCGGCTGGAAGTCAGGTTTTTACCGAAACTCGCGCCGAAATCGAGCGGCTGTTGCAGGACGACGCCTCGCTTTTCGAACGGGGCGCTGCTGGAGGGGCCGGCCAAACGGGCGAGGAGTACCGCCAAACGCTTCGAAAGGCGTTGGACCAGAACGCCCATAGCATCGAGCGTATGCCATTCGGCGCCGGGTCAGGCATGAGGCGTGGCACTCGTCAGGGGGCGTTCTTCTGTGCCGTGATCGGCGAACGCACCTATTTGCGATTTGTCCCCACCTCAATCGATTGGTTGCCAGCGGATGAGCCCATCGTCAGCGAGATCGGCACATGCCTCAGGCTCATTGAATGCGACGAAGCAACACCTCGAAGCGTTCCGGGGCAACTGGACACAGCCATCTTCAATCTGTGGGAGGTCGCCAAGCAAAACATCCATGAGTCCTGGATGAAAGAAACCGATCCAGCCAGCTTGCAACCGCGCGTCCGACCACTCAACCAACGCGTCGCGGAGTTCATTCGCGCCAACCGGCCAACGGACGAAGACGGAAATCAAGTGAACAACGCTCTCGATATTCTAGAGGCGCCCTGGCCCCGGCGAGAGGAAATCATGCTGCGCGACTGGTACAACGACCCCGACCGCGGCGGGCCGGACAAGGCGCGAGCGCTCGTTGCCAGGATTCGAGAAACCGGCCTAGAACCGTTCGCTCAACCGAAGCTCCTGCCACCCATCGAACTCGAAGATATCGAGCTGGTCTGCTGGATGGGCATCGCCCCCGAAGCTGTGGCCGATAGCAATCGCCGCTCCTAGAAGCGACCAATGGCCTGAAGGAGTCTCTCGAGGACCTGCCCTGCTGCCCTCGTTGAGGGCGATCGCACCGAGGCAAAGTTCAATGGCTGAAGTGTCGCACTAAGTCGTTGCAATGCTTGGTGGGTAATCACGGACACGAACCGTGGACACCCTGATTACAGAGTCAGCGAACGTCGGCGCGCGTCGCCGAAGCGAGCGAATTGGAAAAGTCAGCGACGGGACGCATCTTCGCTTTTGCGCAGTATTGCATCCACGCCACCATCAGAGCACGACGCTTCTCCAGAAGGTCCCCTCGCCTATAGGCTCCTTCGACCTTACTTTCGATCGCGTGCGCGAGCGCCATTTCCACGATGAAGTTTGGGAAGCTCGTAGTCTCCGCGGCCCAGTCGCGAAACGTCGAGCGGAAGCCGTGAACGGTGAGTTCGCCTCGCTTCAACCGGCGCAGCAACATCAGCATGCTCATGTTGCTGAGGTGCCGGCCAGGCTTCTCTCCGGGAAAGACGAACTCGTTCCGCTTGACCGTTTCCAGCTCTTTGATGATCTCGACAGCTCGCGTCGATAGCGGCACGCGATGGTCTTTACCTGCCTTCATCCGCACGGCCGGCACGGTCCAGATCTTCTTCTCTAGATCGAACTCGCTCCACTGCGCACCCAGCGCTTCCGTGGTTCGAGCGGCTGTGAGAATGGTGAACTCCAGCGCGCGCGATGTCAGGCCCGTTGCAGCTCGCAGCTCCGACATAAGCGCCGGCAGATCATCGAACGGCATCGCCGCGTGATGCTCGACCTTGGCGACCTTCGACGGCTTCGGGAGCAGGTTCGCAAGGTGGCCGCGCCAACGGGCCGGATTTTCTCCCGAGAAGGCCCCACGCGCTTTTGCCCAATCGATGACGACTTCGATCCTTCCCCGAACCCGGGATGCCGTTTCAGGCATCGAATGCCAAATCGGTTGTATGGCCTCAAAAACCATTTCGGTCGTGACGAGCGCGACCGCGATGCCGCCAAACTTTGGATAGAGATAGCGCCGGAGGGTGCTGTGCCACTGCTCGCAATGCTTTGCGTTTTTCCAACTCGGCTCGTGCGCCGCCATATAGGCTTCGGCGCACTCTTTGAATGTCATTGCCCGAGCTTTGTCGGCGGCGGTTTCCCTTTCCGCTGCTCGCTTCGCCTCAATCGGATCCTGACCGAGATCAAGCTGACGTCGTGCATCGCCAGCCAATGAGCGCGCAGTTGCAAGACTAACCGAAGCGGCAGAGCCGAGCCCGAGATACCTCGGCTTGCGATCGTGCATGTACCGAAAGACCCACGACCGGGCTCCGCTCGGCTTCACCCTCAGATAGAGCCCAGCGCCGTCCGGGTAGAGGCCCGGCTTCTTGATGTTCGAGGCAGAGATAGCATTCAAGCGATGAGTTGTTTTCGGCATCCCCGGGTCCATAAATTGGACCACAAACGCGAGGCCGATGGTAGGCGATTTGCGCCGACGCCCATAGACGTCAGAAAGCACTTTTCCTTGATTTTATTGGTGTTTCAAAAGCGCCAGCCGACGTCGATCGACACTGAGAGACGCAGGGTTGGTGGAGAGGGCTGGATTCGAACCAGCGTAGGCGAAGCCAACGGATTTACAGTCCGTCCCCTTTAGCCACTCGGGCACCTCTCCATGGTCTGTGGCGCGTGCCCAGTCCAAATGAAAGCGCCCCGCCGATCAAGGCAGGGCCTCCGCCCCGCGTTATCTTCACGAGGGCCTTTCCTGTCAATCAGAAAAGCTGCAAGGTCTAACAGTTACGCCTTCGCAGCCTTCCGCCGGGACACGCGGCAGCCGCCCTGAATTCTCACGGCGACAGGCGCGTCCGGCTGGTTAAACCACACATTCGCGAGAAACACCCTGTCCAAGGACCATTTCAAAAAGCCGTGGCGCGACAAAAATCGCTTCTCGGCATCAGGCGGCCAACGCTACGGCAGACCCCTACGCGCAAAAACGCCGCACAGAGGCGGACCGGCAAGCTCATCCGGAGAGAACGCCGAAGGGCCGCTCGTACTCTTCGGCCTGCACGCCGTCGAAGCGGCGCTGAAGAACCCGAAGCGGCGCGTTCATCGCCTCATGCTGACGGAAAATGCAGAACGCCGGCTGATCGAGGCCGTCGGCCCCATAACCGCGAAAATCGACCGCGTGACCCCGCGCGACTTGGACCGCCTCCTCGGTCCCGATACGGTGCATCAGGGCGTGGCGCTCGAAACCGAGCCGCTGCCGGAGCCGGATTGGGACGAACTGGCGCGCGCCGCCGATGGCCGGCCACTGATCGTGCTCGATCAGGTGACCGACCCCCATAACGTCGGCGCGATCCTGAGATCATCGGCAGTGTTCGGTGCGAGCGGTCTCGTGATGACGCATCGCCATAGCCCGCCGCTCAACGGCGTCCTGGCGAAATCCGCTTCTGGCGCACTGGAGCTCATCCCCGTCGCGCTGGTCGCAAACCTGGCGCGCGCCATGGAAGAACTGCGCGAGGCGGGCTTTGCGCTCGTCGGCCTGGACGGCGAGGCTGAAACCGCAATCGAGGATCTCGACTGGTCTCGGCCGACAGCGCTCGTGATGGGTTCCGAAGGCAAGGGCCTCCGAGAGCTGACGCGCAAGACGTGTGATACCCTCGCGAGAATTTCGACGGACGGCCCTGTCGCGAGCCTCAACGTCTCGAATGCGGCCGCCATCGCGCTCTACGCAGCCATGCGCGCACGCCGGAAATGAAAAAGCCGGTGCGAAGAATCGCACCGGCTCATCGCATTCGTAATCGGCTGACGTGTCAGTCGCAGATCAGCGGGCGATCGCAGACATAGCTGCCGCCGCGGCAGATCGTGTCGCCGAATTCGTTCTCGAAACAGCGGCGCGGCGTGCGACGGCAGCGCTCCGGTCCACGGTAGCAGCGGTCGTCGTAGCGCGAATAGTAGCGCGGTCCGCGTGCACTGTCGGCGATCGCGGCGCCGACGCCGAGACCGATAATGCCCGCCGCGATACCGACACCAACGTCACGCCCGCGAGCTTCAGCACTCGGCGCTGCCGCCAGTGCCATGCCGCCGGCAACCGCAAGCGCCATCAATCCATGTACAAATCGTTTCATCATTGGCCCTCCT
Organism: Hyphomicrobium denitrificans ATCC 51888; assembly: GCF_000143145.1. NCBI lineage: Bacteria > Pseudomonadati > Pseudomonadota > Alphaproteobacteria > Hyphomicrobiales > Hyphomicrobiaceae > Hyphomicrobium > Hyphomicrobium denitrificans. Next base: position 942,378 of record NC_014313.1, on the reverse strand, counting down.
GGTGCCGCGACGGCCGCGCATCATCCGCGATGCTCGGCTCTATGCCTGTGTGCGGCTCGAATCTCTCAGTATCGATGAGGTTCTAAAAAACATTGAAATACGGCGCGATCACGCGGAGCTTGCGGCCGCCCCGTGGCATAATTCCGTACGGCAGATGAACGGCTTACCAGTCGCCCCGGCGATGACCGCCATAATGGCGGCGATGCCATTCGACATGCCGGTAGTTGCGCTTGTTCGCACCCCATGCCCCGTAATACGGCGGCAGGTTACCGCGGAAGCGATTGACCCGGCGCGGCCCCCACTCGCCTGAGTTGTAGTAGGGATAGTATCCGCGCGGATCATAATAATAGTGGTAATAGTCGTCGAGCGCGTCCGCCCGGCCCGGGTCGAACTCGTGTTGTCTGAGGTCCGGCCGGTGTAGCGCGTCAAAGGCTGACGCAGCCTGAGCGCCGGCAAACAGCGCCGCAGCGATCGCGGCCACGGCGAGCAGGGATTTCGTGGGCATGGCATACTCCCAGGAGGACATGGCGTAGCGGCGCGTACACAGCCCCAGCGCTTCAGAATCGTTTGCCCAAGATTAACTGAAGATCGCCTTAACGCCCATGACGGACGGCTCGGCCGTGCGCAATTTCGGGCCGCCGTAGCATTCCTGCCCGCCTTTTCGCGCTCCGACGATCGGTCTCGCGATACAGCGCCGCTGTCGCGAACGAAAAGAGGGAACCGGCTCCGGCTTATTGATCCCCCCGGAAACCGCGCCGCTGTTGACATCGAAACCCCGATGCGCGAGGTCTCGCCCGTCGCCTCGAACGGATGCCCGTGCACGGGTTGCGCCGGCTTAGCACAGTGGTAGTGCACCTGATTTGTAATCAGGGGGTCGTAGGTTCAAATCCTACAGCCGGCACCAATAACTTCAGGTTCTTACGGACAAGACATCAGGGTTTCTGGTGGTACGCTTGTACCAGAAATCTCTTCCAAACTCGGCAATTCAATACTTCGATTGCCCACCGTCCGCGAAGCTCGCCGCCGGGCGACGACCCATCGCTTCACTCCGGATTATCCGGCTCGACGAGTCGCGCGAGTTGAGCAAGCGACTGCTGCCAGCCGATGTAACATGCTTCGAGCGGAATGACGGCCGGCACCCCGGACTGCTCGATGTTGACTTCGGTGCCGACCGAAACCGCCTTCAAGGCGATCGTCACGTGCAAGGTGCCGGGCAGATTCGGATCGTCGAACCGATCCGTGTAGCGAAGGAGCTCATTGGGAACGAGTTCGAGATATTCTCCACCGAACGAATGCTCGTTCCCGGTTGTAAAGTTGGCGAACGACATTTTGAACGTGCCGCCGACGCTCGGCTCCAGGTGATGGACAGTGCACGTGAAGCCGTAGGGCGGCAGCCATTTTGCCATGGCCGCGGCATCGAGGAACGCCCGGTAGACTTTCTCGGGCTTGGCCGCGAAGACGCGATGCAGCCGGACGGTGTTCGTGGACGTCGACGCCGTTTTCTGTTTCTCAGACACAGGGTTTCCTCCTTCGTTTCCAGCGTGCGAGCCGCAGCAGCGCTCCGCATCATGCCATGAAGACGCCCGGCATGCCGCCGATCCGACAACGGTCGCATACTTCTTGACGATTTCTATGGGGCAGCGGCCTCTGAAATGCCGCCTACCGCGTTTTTAGAAGAAAGGCAGGACAGTTTGTCGGAGCTTCACGCCCTCAATCGTCCTCGAAACGCACAAAGGAGAAACCATGCTCTACACACTGCTCTGCTACAATAAGGAAGACGTCGTGTGGTCCTGGAGCAAGGCCGAAGACGAGGCGGTGATGAGCCGCCTGAACGTCGTGCACGAAAAGCTCGTACAGGAGGGCAAACTCGGCCCGGCGCTCCGGCTCTTGCCGACCACGACAGCCACGACGCTGCGTGCCCCGGACATGGTGATCGACGGCCCCTTCGCCGAGACGAAAGAGCAGCTTCTCGGGTTTTACGTCATCGACGTTCCCGATCTCGAAGCGGCGCTCGACGTTGCGCGTCAGCTTTCCGAAGCCAATCCGACGAGCGTTTACGAAATCCGTCCGATCGCGCTCTACGTGCCGGAATCTCGACCCAACGCTTCGAAAGATCGCGTCAAGGCTTACTGAGCAATGAGCCAAGTCATTCACGACCCTGCCTGGATCAACAGCGCTCTGACTGCGGCGCGGCCGCAGGCTATCAGCGCGCTGCTGCGCTATTTCCGCGATATGGATACGGCGGAAGAAGCGTATCAGGAGGCATGCCTTCGCGCGCTCAAGAACTGGCCGCGCAACGGGCCGCCACGCGATCCGGTCGCGTGGCTGATCCTCGTGGGACGCAACGCGGCGCTCGACGGCACGCGCAAGCGCAGTCGCGACGTGACGCTGCCGCCGGATGAACTGATCTCGGATCTGACCGACGCGGAAGCGCCGCTCGTCGAGCGCTTGGATGACTCTCACTATCGCGACGACGTCCTGCGCTTGCTGTTCATCTGCTGTCATCCCGAGTTGCCAGCGACGCAGCAGGTTGCGCTGGCGCTCCGCGTCGTATCCGGCCTTTCGGTCGCGCAGATCGCACGTGCGTTTCTCGTCTCCGATGCCGCCATGGAGCAACGCATCACGCGCGCAAAGGCACGCATTGCAAAAGCAGACGTGCCGTTCGATGCACCCGGCCCCATCGAGAGAAGCGAGCGCCTCGCAGCGGTGGCGACAATGATCTATTTGCTCTTCAACGAGGGCTATACCGCCGGCAGCGATCCGGCTCGCGCCTCTCTTTGCGACGAAGCCATTCGGCTGGCGCGATTGCTTTTGCGGCTATTTCAGACCGAGCCCGAGATCATGGGACTGACGGCGCTCATGCTCCTGCAGCAATCACGTCTGCCTGCGCGTTTCGATCAAAACGGCGAAGTCGTTCTGCTGGAGGATCAGGACCGCGCGCTCTGGAACGACAATCTGATCAATGAAGGCGTCGCGCTGTTGGATAAGGCGATGCGCCATAACCGGCCCGGAGCTTATCAAGTCCAGGCAGCCATCGCCGCAACGCATGCACGCGCGGCGCAGTTCTCCGAAACGGATTGGGCTGGCATCGACGCGCTCTATGCGGCGTTAGAACGAATGCAACCGTCGCCGGTCGTCACATTGAATCGCGCTGTGGCAGTGGCAAAGCTGCATGGCCCATCGGCAGGTCTTTCAATGATTGCGCCGTTGGAAAAAGCGTTGTCCGGATACTTCCATTATTTCGGCGCGCGCGGCGCTTTCCTTTTGCAGTTGGGACGGATCGAGGAAGCCCGAACTGATTTCGATCGCGCGATAGCATTGGCCGGAACACCGGCACAGGCCGCCCATATTCGCAACCACCTGGATCGGCTGCTCCAAGATGCGAAGCCGAACGCAAAATAATTCCAAGATCACGCAATCAGAGATCAAACTAAAACGAGCCGATCGTTAAATCGGCTCGTAGTTGTTGTTCACTCGTAAAGTCTGAGCTCTTTAGCGCGTTGAGCCTGGGCTCGTTGGACTCGGGCTGGTCGAACTTCCGCCCGTACCCGTGCTGCCGCCGCTTGCAGAATTACCGTATGGATCTTGCGCGCTGCCAGGAACCGGTGGCGCCGTCGGAGCATAGGGCGTCCGATTGCTCTGAACGGCTCCTGGACCGGTATTCGGCGCAGTCACTCCGGCGCCGCTCCCCGTCGTGCCGCTTCGCATGCCGGGATGAGTCTGCGATCCGGTCGCTCCGCTACGCGACCCGCTGCTGGAACTCGACGAGGCCGCCAGAGCAGGCCCCGCGCCGAAGAACGTTAGCGCGACAACCGCTGTCATCAGTTTTTTCATAACATAACCTTTGAACTGTTCAGCCATCATTGCAGAACTGCGATCGCCAGCAGCCGTTCCAGCGGTGCGAAAAGCTCCGAGCGCACGGGCTTTTAGCGCTCGTCGTCGGAACCGTTATCGTCGCGAGCTTTTTAAACGGACGAGGACAAAAAATACGTCGACAAACGCGTGATTAATCACGGGCTATTTTCGGAGACGGAGTGCGCAAACGTCAGGACGCGAAAAATCGCCCTTGAATGCTGCCGTTCGCCGGCTCGCTCAGATAGCGCTCGACCATCGGCAGATGTGGCTCGATGGCGGCGCGACCGGCCGCGATCAACTCGTCGGCACGATGAAAATCGAGAACGCCGATACGCGCGAGATCCGGCGCAATCAACAGATCCGGCGGATCGCCCATCAGCCGCGCGCGGGCGATACGGTCGTGGAATATGCTGAAGGAGTTCAGGATCACCGATGTAATTCCCGGCGCCGCCTCTTTCTGATGCCCGAAGATTTGCCGATGCAGAAGTTGCAGGGCCCCCTTGCCATTCCACCGCGTGATCGGCGCAACGTCCTCGACAACCGGCGCGATCTCGGCCTCCTCGACATCGTCATCGACGAGAATGCCGCCACGGCCGAATTCGCTCGTAAGGTTGATTGCAATCACAGTTCTTGCGCCTAACGCGCGGCAAACGGAAACCGGGATCGGATTGACCAGGCAGCCGTCGATCAACCAACGTCCGTTCAGTTTGACGGGGCGAACAATGCCGGGAATCGCTGATGACGCGCGCACGGCGTCGTTAACATTCCCGCGACGCAGCCAGATTTCATGGCCGGTAGAAAGGTCCGTCGCGATCGCGGCGAACTTGGTCGGCAATGTCTCGACGCGTAATCCCGTGAGATGCTCATCAAACCGGGAGAATAGACGTTCGCCTGCGATCAACCCCGACCCGGATACGCTCAGATCGAGATATCCAAAAACGCGGCGGCGCGTGAGGCTGCGCGCGAAATCCTCGAGCTGATCGAGGCGCCCACCAGCGTAATGGCCTCCGACGATCGCACCGATCGAAGTGCCAACCACAATGTCAGGTTTGAGACCGGCTTCGGCAAGAGCGCGAAGGGCTCCGATGTGGGCCCATCCGCGGGCGGCGCCGCCACCAAGGGCGATTGCCAGTTTATCTTTTGCCATGTGCGCTTGTCGAAAAGTTGCCCTGGCCGAGTCAGCTCAGCATATCACAACGCGCAGGCAAATAATTTGGTTCTCTTGTCCGACAGGTTAATTGGGCGGCGAAGCGCGGGGACGAAGCCGACTAACGGACGCTTCCAGCACGCCCTTCCCGCACATTACCGATCCGTATCATCACAATTCCCTTACCGAGGCACGGGATGCAGCGGCGCGAGCGACGGAATCCTTACGGCGTCTCGTTCTCTCTCTTTGGTGGCGCAGCCATGTAGGCCGAAAGCGCAAGCACCACATCGTACGGTCCCGGGCGCTTCTTCTGAAGCAGCTCATCGACAGCGATCGCTTCAGCAAGGATGTCGTCGATCTCCTGCGCCGACAACTCCGTCTCAGATCCGGCACCTGAGCCGTTACTTTGCGGTGGACTAAGCATAGCGCAAACCTTCAATTCTCGGTGACGTCTAAACGCGCCAAAGGGCAACGCAATCAGCAAGACTCAAACAGCAAAGGCACAGCAGCTTCGCCTTGCACGACGCGCAGGAAAGCCGTCATCGAACGGCCCAGAAACGCAAAAAATTGAAACCTCGATTTACACAACGATATTATGTCCGATGATGCAAGACGTATACGGACAATTTCCGGTTTTGAATGTTCGTTCCGTGGTTCAGACCTAAAAAATAATTCAGGAGCTTTGCATTGAGGGAATACAGCGTGCGGACCGCGAACTCTTGCGCTCGCGATCGGTAAAATCTTCCGCGATCTCAAGGAACCGTGCACACGGACTGTTGTTTAATTTATCGGCGGGGGCTTGGAGGAGGTAGCCCATGAACTCTCGCTTTTACATTATGGCCATAGCGTCGCTGATCGCGACAACGCCCGCCTTGGCCCAAACAACCACAAATCCTGGCACGACGGATTCAACAACGCCGCCGGCATCCGGTTCTAGCAGTGCACTAACTCCGTCGCCCTCAACAAGTGCGACCACCACAACAGGTTCTTCCGAACCTCCCGTCACCGCTACACCATCTCCGGTCGAACCGAGCAGGCTTGATCCCTCTGCGCCAAGCGAGCAGCGGTTGATAATTGATCCCGGATCGGGAGCCGGAAGCACGACCACAAATCCCGCCGATAATTCGTCAAATCCGGGCGCCCCAGGAAGCAGCTATAACGCTATTCTAGAAAATGGCTCTTCGAGCAACGGCGCGAGCACCGGAAGCTCCGGCCTTGGCATTACGCCGGCACCTTCGGCTTTGTCGCCGAGCATGTACCCGCGACCTTTGACGACCCCGGCGTTACACAACCCAGCGAGCAATTATCCCGCCGCGCTGACGGCGCCGGTATTCCCGCAACCCAACATGCCGATATCCACAGGCATCGGATCGTCAGCCCTGAGATCGGGGCTATCGGCACACAGCTTCATGCAAAGCCACCCGCTTTCCATTAGCCACGCACATTCTGGAAGCCATCGGTAATGCAGGACAAAGCGAGCGGGCCGATTGGGAGCCGCGTGCCGCTCTCGGATACAAAGGTTTGATACGCTAAAAACCGGGAGCGCTACGCCCGCTTTTGCGGCGGCAGATCGGTGCAAACGCCTTCGAAAACCTCGGCGGCCATTCCGACGCTTTCCGAAAGCGTCGGATGCGGATGGATCGTCTTGCCGACATCGATCGCATCGGCGCCCATCTCGATCGCGAGACAAATTTCCGAAATCAGATTTCCCGCTTCGATCCCCACGATGCCGCCGCCAATGATACGCTGCGTCTCGGCGTCGAATAGAAGTTTCGTCAGACCGTCGTCCCGTCCGTTGGCGATGGCACGTCCGGATGCCGCCCAAGGGAACACGGCTTTGCGATAGGAGATGCCCTGACGCTTCGCCTCGGTCTCGGTGACGCCCGACCACGCGATTTCAGGATCCGTGTAGGCGACGGACGGAATCTGACGCGCATCGAAAAAGCTCGGCTTTCCGGCGGCGTTCTCCGCCGCGACATGCCCCTCGTGAACAGCTTTGTGCGCAAGCATCGGTTCGCCCGCGACGTCACCGATTGCGAAGATGTGTTCGACGTTCGTCCGCATCTGCTTGTCGACGGAAATGAAACCGCGCTCGGTGACGGCGACGCCCACGCCCGCTTTGTCCGCGTCGATCAACTTGCCATTCGGCTTTCGCCCGACCGCGACAAGAACCAGATCATAGGCGACCATTGCTTCCGGCGCATTCTTGCCCTCAAAGCGGACATGAATGCCGTCCGCCTTGGCATCGGCCGCAACGACCTTTGTTTGCGTCATCACACGATCGAAGCGCCGCGCATTCGTTTTCTGCCATACTGAAACAAGATCGCGATCGGCACCGAGCATCAGCCCGTCCAGCGCTTCGGCGACGTCGATGCGTGCGCCGAGCGTCGAATAGACGGTCGCCATTTCAAGCCCGATGATGCCGCCGCCGATCACGAGCATCCGCTTCGGGATCTGTCGCAACTCCAGCGCACCGGTCGAGTCGACGATGCGCGGATCGATGGGCAGGAACGGCAATGTGACCGCTTCCGAGCCCGCCGCGATGATCGCCTTGTCAAACCGCACAAGCGCTTCGCGATTGTCTGCAGCCGTAACGACAAGATGATGAGGATCGGAAAACGTCCCCGTTCCTTGCAGAACAGTGACCTTCCGCGCCTTGGCCATCGCCGCGAGTCCGTTCGTCAGCTTCTTGACGACGGCATCTTTGTGCGCGGCGAGCTTTTTGAGATCGATCTCAGGATTTGCGAACGCCACGCCGTGTGCCGCCAGGCCGCGCGCCGCGTCGATAATAAAAGCCGTATGCAGCAACGCCTTGGAAGGAATGCAGCCGACATTCAGGCAAACGCCGCCAAGCACAGGCCAGCGGTCGACAAGGATCACGCGCGCGCCAAGATCGGCCGCACGAAACGCTGCGGAATAGCCTCCCGGCCCCGCACCGAGCACGACGACATCGCAGGTGTGGTCCGGCTCCCGCGTGCTTTCTGCGCTCATCGCATTCTCATTCCTCACAGAACCAGCTGACGCACATCGGCGAGCGCCCCGCAAATCTTGCGCAGAAAGCGCGCGGCCAACGCACCATCGACGGCGCGATGATCGTACGACAGGCACAGCGGCAGCATCAGCCGCGGCTGAAATTCGGCTCCGTCCCAAACGGGCTGCATCTTCGCGCGAACGGCGCCGAGGATCGCGACTTCGGGTGCATTGACGATCGGCGTGAACGTCGTGCCGCCGATCCCGCCGAGGCTCGAAATCGAGAACGTGCCGCCGCTGATATCCGTCGGCGTGATTTTACCCTCGCGCATGCGCGCCGAAACGGTCGCCATTTCTTGGCTGAGTTCGAGAACGCCTTTACGGTCCGCATCGCGAATAACCGGAACCACGAGGCCGTCCGGCGTGTCGACCGCGACGCCGATATTGTAATAGCGCTTGAGGATCAGCGCGTCTTTCGACGGCGACAGCGATGCGTTGACGTCGGGGAATTCCTTCAAGGCGGATACGGCTGCCTTCAGCAGAAACGCGACCAGCGTCACGCGATAGCCTTTGTCTTTCGCGTCGGCATCGAGTTCCTTGCGATAGCCTTCAAGATCCGTGATGTCGGCCTCGTCGGCGTTCGTGACATGCGGCACGTTGAGCCAAGCGCGATGCAAATGAGGTCCCGTCAGCCGCTTCAATCGCGACATCGTCTTGGTTTCGACAGGTCCGTATTTTGCGAAGTCCTGCGCCGGAATTTCGGGGATGCCTAGGCTACCGCCACCCTCGCTGCGCGCGATGTATTTCTTTACGTCCTCCTTGGTGATGCGACCCTTCTCGCCGGTGCCGGAAATTTTCGTGAGATCGACGCCAAGCTCCCGCGCGGTCCGCCGCACCGATGGGCTCGCATGCACGGAGCCAAAGTCCTTGGGCGCAGGCAAGTCATCGTCTTTCGTGTCCGGCTTCGCAGCTCCGGACGGCGTCTCATCATTAGCTTGAGGAAGCCCTTTTTCACTTGCCGCTGACGCGTCACGATGAGATTCCCCATCCTTGCTTGCAGGCTTGTCTTTCGATTTCTCGGTGCCGGCAGAAGAAACGTCCAAACGAATGATCGCGCTGCCCTCGCTGACCTTGTCACCGATACCAACAAGAATTTCCGCGACTTTTCCCTGCTGCGGCGACGGCACATCCATCGCCGCCTTGTCGCTTTCGAGCGTGATCAGCGGATCGTCGACTTTCACTTCGTCGCCCGCCTTCACCTGAATTTCGACAACCGGCACATTGTCGAAATCGCCGATGTTGGGGACCTTGACGTCTATGAGCGGCATTTCATTCGCCTGTCGGTCAGCTGCGGGCCGGGTTCGGCTTGTCGGGATCGATCTGATACTTGCGTAACGCTTCAGTCACCTTGATCGATGGAATTTTGTTTTCATCGGCAAGCGACTTGAGTGCCGCAACTGCAATGAAATGCCGGTCGATCTCGAAGAATGCGCGCAGCGTCCGCCGATAGTCTGAGCGGCCGAAGCCGTCGGTTCCAAGCACGCGATAGCGGTTCGGCACGAACGACCGGATCTGATTGGCGTAAAGCTTCATGTAATCGGTCGACGCGATGACCGGCCCGTCGCCGCACTCGGAGATCTTTTGCGACACGTAAGGAACGCGCGGCGTCTCTTCCGGATGCAGCAGGTTCCAGCGTTCGGCGTCGTAAGCTTCGCGCGCAAGCTCGGTAAAACTCGTGACGCTCCAGACATCGGCCTCGACATTCCAATCGTCACGCAGAAGATCGGCCGCCGCGATCGCCTCGCGCAGGATCGCCCCGGAGCCCATCAGCTGAACCTTGTGACGAGTGGTATTTTCCGGCGCAGCCTTGAACAGGTACATCCCCTTGATGATGCTGCCCTCGACACCGTCGGGCATCGCCGGATGCTCGTAATTCTCGTTGAGCAGCGTCAGATAGAAGAACACGTCCTCCTGATCCGCGAGCATGCGTTGCAGGCCGTTCTGAATGATGACGGCGACTTCGTAGCCGAACGTCGGATCGTAGGAGACGCAGTTCGGCACTGTCGCCGACAGAATATGGCTGTGACCGTCCTCGTGCTGCAAACCCTCGCCATTGAGCGTCGTGCGCCCCGACGTGCCGCCGAGCAGAAATCCGCGACAGCGCTCGTCGCCCGCGGCCCACGCGAGATCGCCCACGCGCTGAAAGCCGAACATCGAATAGAAAATATAGAAGGGAACCATCGGCACGTTCGAGGTCGAATAGCTCGTTGCGGCGGCGATCCAAGACGCCATCGCACCCGCCTCGTTGATGCCCTCCTGCAGCATCTGCCCGGTCTTGTCTTCTTTGTAGAACATCAGCTGATCCGCATCCTGCGGACGATAAAGCTGCCCGACCTGACTGAAGATGCCGAACTGCCGGAACATGCCTTCCATGCCGAACGTGCGGCTTTCGTCCGGCACGATCGGTACGATGCGGCGGCCGAGTTCCTTGTCGCGCATCAGCGTCGTCAGGATGCGCACGAACGCCATCGTCGTCGAAATCTCGCGCCCTTCTGAGCCCTTGAGTTGCATCTCGAAAGTTGACAACGCCGGCACGGAAAGCGAATGCGATTTTCGCCTGCGGGTCGGTAAAAACCCGCCGAGCGCCTTGCGCGTCTTGTGCAGATAATCGTTCTCGGCCGAGCCTTCCGGAAAACGGATGAACGGCAGTTTCTCGATCTCGCTTTCGTCAATCGGAACCTTGAAGCGACTGCGAAAATGCTTCAGCGCATCAACGTCCATTTTCTTGGACTGGTGCGCGAGCATCGTCGCTTCGCCCGCGTTGCCCATGCCGTAACCCTTGACGGTTTTCGCGAGCACGCACGTTGGCCGTCCCTTGTGCCGAACGGCGGAATGATAAGCCGAATAAACTTTCGACGGATCATGGCCGCCGCGCGTGAGCCGCCAGATTTTATCATCCGACCAATCGGCAACGAGCGCCGCCGTCTCCGGATACCGGCCGAAAAAGTTCTCGCGGATGTAAGCGCCGTCACGGGATTTGAAGACCTGATATTCGCCGTCGACGCACTCTTCCATCAATTTCCGGAGCTTGCCGCTCTTGTCGCGCAACAGAAGTTCGTCCCATTGCGATCCCCAGATGACTTTGATGACGTTCCACCCGGCGCCGCGGAAATTGCGCTCCAGTTCCTGGATGATTTTACCGTTGCCGCGAACGGGACCGTCGAGCCGCTGCAGATTGCAATTGATGACGAAGATGAGGTTGTCGAGCTTCTCCCGGCCTGCGAGAGAAATCGCGCCGAGGCTTTCCGGCTCGTCCATCTCGCCGTCGCCGCAGAATACCCAGACTTTCCGCTCATCCGTTTTCGCGAGACCACGATCGTCAAGATATTTCAGAAAGCGCGCCTGATAGATCGCCATCAACGGACCGAGGCCCATCGAGACGGTCGGAAACTGCCAGAAGTCAGGCATCAGCCACGGATGCGGATAGGACGACAATCCGCGCCCGCCGACCTCGCGACGAAAATGAACGAGCTGATCTTCGGTCAGTCGCCCTTCGAGAAACGCACGGGCGTAAATTCCGGGCGACGAATGCCCCTGAAACATAATCAGGTCGCCGCCGTGATCGTCCGTCGGCGCACGCCAGAAATGCATAAAGCCGGTTTCATAGAGCGTCGCCGCGGACTGATAGCTCGCGATATGGCCGCCAAGCTCCGTCGACTCGGCGTTGGCGCGAACCACCATCGCTGCCGCGTTCCAGCGGATCGCCGCCACAATGCGGTGCTCGAGTTCCCGATCACCCGGATGCTTGATCTCGTCGCGGGACGGAATGGTGTTGATGTAGGCCGTGCTCGACGCGAACGGCAGCGCGGCGCCACTCCGCCGGGCGCGCTCGACGACTTCCTTCAGAATATCATCCGCACGCCCCGTGCCTTCGAACGCGATGACCGACGCAATGGACTCCGTCCAATCGCGTATTTCGTCATCGTCAGGCTTGAGAGATTTCTGCTCGCTCTTGCCCATGACATTCCTTGTCGCCATTCCTTGGCATTTGCGGCGCAACGGCCATACTTTATTAAACCCATCAGAGACATTTGAGTTCGAGTCGTTAACTTTGCAAATGCGCCAACGCATCAGCCCAGCGACCGGAGCGAACCGCCTCTTTCTTAGATAGTAAGGCAGGCAGGCTCTCTGAAGGATCAGGTCTTCAGTTCAGGTTGAAAAATCGTAACTCGCTCCATGCCGTTCGGTACGCCCGCCGATTGCAACGCAGCGACGAAAAGCATTGACGCCGGGGCATCCCGCGCAGACCTTGGTCAAACGTGCGTCGCGAACAGCGCCCATCGAGCGAGGAAGTCTGACCATGCCTCCCGCCAAATCGTTTGTGTATGCAGTTCACCTGAGCGTTGCCGGCCTTGCGCTCAGCGTGATGCCTTTTTCATCATCTGCCTTGGCGTATGAATCGGCGTCCGGCCCCCGCGTGCGCGGACTGGGCGTTGTTTCGGCGCCGGTCGATCGTCGGGGGCCGACGCTATTGCCGGATCCATTGATCACGCCGGACTCAGGCTTTTTGGGAAGCGGCACGGGCGGGGCGGTGAGCAACGGCAATGCCGCCGGCCTGCCCTCGATCGTGCCGCCGCCACCGAAACCGGTTCGCATCGTCACGCCGGTCGTTCGCAAGGCGACGCCCGGCACGGGGAACAGAGGACGGAAATCACGCGGGCGGATTATCCTGCAGAAGCCGAACGGCTAACGAGCCGTCTGGCCGAAGCACGTCCGTGCGATGCACCAAAGACGCGATGCAGTGGAAATCTGCACGCACGGCCGCAAATTTGTCTGTGATCGTCAAACTCGTGTGGCAGGTTCGGCGCCTTAAACCCGATTGCGCAACTCACAGGAGTTTCAGCACATGCGCCAGGTTCCTCTCATGATGGCAGCCGGCCTGCTCGCCGGCGCGTTAGCAGGCACTCCGGCCGAGGCAAAGTCGTGCTTCAAGAAAGCGGCAGTTGGCGACGCGCTCACGCAAGACCTCGCCAAGTTCCAGGTCGACGCGATGCTCTTGCAGTCCACCGACTGGAGCATCTACTTCACGTACATTTCGAGCGGCACGACGCCCGGCTACACGTTCGGCAAGCGCTCGTACCAGTGCGCGCCGGGCAGCGTCGGCTGGGAATGTCGCGGATCGGCGACGCTCTGCAAGCTCTGAGACTTATCGAACGTCACGAAAAACGCGCGAGATGCCGTTAGACTACGGCTTCGCGCGTTTTTGCTTGCTGGCATTGGCTGCCACTTGCGCTCCGATTTTGGGAACGCCGCATTTTTCCATCGGCGACGCCGTCGTCGTCCAGTTGTCCATCGTGACGGTGACGACATACCTCCGGCAATCCGGCCCTGCACCCTCGACGAATTTCACCTGGAACAGCGCATCCTTCGGCTTGCGCTGACGCGGCCACACGAAGACGCCGCCGTCCGGCGTCTTAGCCACCGCACGCTCGATCGCGATGCGCGCGTTCTCAAAATCCCGCGCGGAAAACCGCATCAAAAGCGACCGTGAAATATCCGGATTGAGCCCGACGGCCTCCGCGCGCGCGCGATAGGCGTCCGGCGAACCAGCATCGGACTCGCTCGGCGTATTCGCAGCAGGAGACTCCATCGGCTCCGATTTGATGGGAGGCGCTTCCGTGACTGGCGTTGCCTCTGGCAATGGCACGGGAGCCTCTACGGCCTGCGGCGGCTGTTGCAACGCCGACACCAGAGGCCGGCTCGCGACGATTTCATCAGGAACCGCAGACGCCGGAATCAAGCCTGCAATCGCGCTTGAAACGCGTGCGGCCAAATCCGGCATACGCCTCAGCAGCGCGCCGTCATCGTGCGTAAAAACCCAGGCGCCGCCAACGATAATCGCAAGCGACGTACACCACGCAAGCACGTCATTCGCGCGCGCGACAGGACCGCCAATTCTCTCACCGGCGTCCAACTCGAATTCCGTGGTGTAAAGATCATCCTCGTCATAGATCGAATACGTTTCGAAAGCCGACGAGCGCAGCGGAACCGACATGACGACCCTTCCGTCTCATTTTCTGTCGATATCCCGCTGGCGACGAAGAAATCAGGGACTTCGGGGCAAAAAGATGACCCGCCGTTCAACTTGCACGGCGGGTCTGAAATTTCGTGAAATGTTGCGGAGTGGGAGAGCCGCGCAATAGCTGCGAATTAATCCTATCGCTACGGCTATCAGCCGCTTACTTGGGATGCTCCGGCAGCTTCAATCCTGCAAGGTATGTTGCGAGAGATTTGATCTCGCCCTCGTCGATGGACTTCATCAACGCAACCATGCCCGGGTAAGTATTGCGCTCACCTGTATGAAAGTCCGTCATCGTCTTGAGCAGATATTCGTCCTGCTGCCCGGCGAGGCGCGGCCTGACCATATCGCCCTGATAATGCTCCTGGTGACATCCTCTGCAATTCAACGGATTGAGCGCTGCACGCGCCTTCACCTTGACGTCATCCGCTGCGGCCGGCTGCTGCAAATCCGGCCAGGGCAAGTTTGAAAAGTGCGTCGCAAGCGCCTCCATGTCGGTCTGGCTGAGAGGTTCGACGATCGGAGCCATCTGCTCGTTCTTGCGATGCCCGATTTTAAATAGGCGCATCTGATTCAGCAGGTAATAGCGTTTCTGCCCCCAGATATTCGGAATGGTTTTGTCGATTGGAACGCCGTTCTCGCCGTGACAGCCGGCGCAAACGGTGGCGAGTTCATCTATCGATTGAGCGGATGCTGAATGCGGTCGCGAAACTGCAATGCAGACAATGACCAGAATGCCGATAAGAAACTCGCGCGCGGTGAGCTTATTCATCGATCCCTCCTGAATACCCGCAAGGAAAGCGTGGCGCGGAGCAAACGTCACCAAGCGGTGTTGAACGCGGACAATTTGTGGTGTCTGATCTTGAGAATGGAGATTTACGAAAGCACGCCTCTAGCGACAGTCAGTGAACACGCAATCGAATAGTCAGGCAAGCCCAAGTCGCAACGCCCGAAGGCTAAACCCGGTTGCGCGGCAGGACAAATTCCAGCCTAAGCTGCATTCTGATCGGCTCATCCGACGCGTCCCCGCTGGGCCGGAAACCGACGGCACGATTTATGCGCAGCGCCGCATCGTTTCCTGACTTGACCTCGCTTTCCAGCGTCTCGATGCCCAACCCTTCGAATGCCGCAAGGCACGCGCGGAACAGCGCGGCGTATCCGAGGCCTCCGCCCCTGCCCTCCGCGATGATCAAGCGCCCAACCGCCGCTCGCTTTGCGTCGAGATCGATTTGATAAATTGCGATGGTGCCGACAGGCAGCTCGTCGGCCGCGCGCCGGACGATGAACATCACGTCGGACGGATTTTCGATGTAAGCGCGATACCAGGCTTGCTGCTGCGCCGCCTCGATCAATCGTCCGTCATTGAACCAGATCCGGATGTCGTCGCGATTGCGCCACGCCCGCATCATTTCGAGGTCATCGGCACCGATCGGCGTCAGATGAACGGCGTCGTCAACAAGAAGCTCCGACGGTATGACCGGCTTCGCCATGCTCTTTCCGGCGCCTCCGCTCATGGCATCCACTCAGAGCGCCCGCTCGAGCCTGGTCTCAACGCACGTGCACACGGCTTCGACGACCCGGGACACGTCGCCATCTGAAAGCTGCGGATGCAAAGGCAGAGACAACACATGCTGCGACTGCCTTGCCGCCTTGGGACAAGCCGCGTGCTGATCAGCAAACATCGGATAATCGAGGTTATTGCGGTAATGAACGCCCGTGTTGATGCCGCGCGCGTTCAAGTCCGCGATGAGTTTTTCGCGATCATCGATCAGGATTTGATACAGGTGCCGCGACGAGAAACATCCGGCCGCCGTCGGCACGGTTGCGATTTCCGCGCGCCCTGCGAAACCCTTGTCGTAAAGAGCGGCAATCTCCCGGCGACGCGCGTTGTGCGCATCAAGATGAGGCAACTGCGCCAGCCCGATCGCGGCCATGATTGAATTGCCGTGATACTTGTAGCCGACGGATTCAACCTCGTACTGCCACTTGTAGGCCGACGCATCGGCGGCTCGCGCGTACGTATCCTTGTTGATCCCGAGCCAGCTTTTCCGGCGCGCCAGCGCATCGAAGTCTTCGTCGGCGAAACAGATCATGCCGGCATCCGCTGTCGGCAAATTCTTGACCGCCTGGAACGAATAGACCGTCACGTCTCCGCGCGGCGTCTCGCCGTTGAGCTTCGTCCCCGCCATGTGCGCCGCGTCGAGCACGAGGACGAGCTTATGCCGCGTGCAAATTTCCGCGATCCGCGAGAGCTGGCCCGTATTGCCGCCAAGCCCGACGAAAACGACGGCGCGCGTATGCGGCGTGATCTTGCGCTCGACGTCATCCGGATCAAGACACAGGTGCGCGTCAACATCGGCGAACACCGGCTTCAGGTTCGCATGCAAAATCGCGTGGTTAGTCGAGACGAACGTGATCGGCGTGGTGATAACCTCATCGCCGTCCGACCAGCCGTGCTGCTCCTTGTAGATGTCGAGCGCCAGATGCAGGCCGCTCGTCGCCGAATTGAGAAAATGGGCATGCGGAAGGTCGCTATAGCTCTTCCAAGCCTCTTCGAACGCGATCGTCTTGAAGCCGGCGCCGGTCCATCCTTTTTCCAGACATTCGCGAATCTCGCCGAGGCAAGCCTCGACATCGAACGTCGGGACGAACAGCTGGATCGCCATGAATGCAGTCCTCTCGGCCTTTGCGGGCCGCCATCGGCGCGCGACGATCAGCGTGGCTGCATGTGACCGGTCGAGGGACTGCGCAACGTGCTCGCTGGCGCGCAATATCCAACGATTCGATGGCGGCGGCCATTGATTGACCGCCGTTCAATTTGACAAGCGAGCGAGATTGGAGAGAGCGAGCCGAAGGTCGGTTGGCGGAAGACTGGAGCTCCCGCCACCTTCGCCCCAAACGGATCGCGTCGTTTAGGCGTGCTTTGCCGAGGTAGCGCCGCGCGCCATCGTCCATGCCCACTGCAGAACCAGCAACGCTCCGAAGGCGACGAAGTCGACTTCGAAAACGCGGCGGACGACATCGGCCGACAGCGTCGCCTCGGAACCCTCGAGCGGATAGCCGGTCACGAACAGCGCCATCTGATACGTCGCAAACGCGACGGCGAACGCGAGAGGCACCGTCAGCATGGGCGAGCGGCCTTGCAGGCGCTCGACGACGAGGTGCGCAACAAAGAACGCGATCAGCGCCGAGATGCCCATCGCCGCGCCCCAGGCGAACGTGTCCACCGTTTGCGGGTAATGCAGAACTCCGAAACCGACGAGCTGATTGGCAAGCAACGCCGTGGCGACGAGAGCCAGGCCCGTCGTCCGCCCCATCACAAGCGCTGCAAACGCCGCGATTGCCGCCAAAGGCGCCGCGCACGCGAAGGCGAGGCTGCCCAGGACGCTGAGAGCCGACACCAGAATGATCATGACAATCGTGCTTCCCGAAAAGCGATCCAAACTGTCGTGCATGAGCATTCCTTTCTTGCGTCGCGGCCGAAAACGTATCGGTGCAACTGTATTTCTACGGCGGTGATCATAACAAAACAAGGGCGGGCAACGCCTTGCATCGGCCGTCAAACCCGCGAATTGCTGTTGCCTTGCATGCTCCGGGCACGTTATGTCGGCGATGGAGCGCGGCAACTAACAGCAGCGCGCTTCTGTTAAGCCTTTGGAATGGGACTGCGGGCCGGCACGGCCTTGCTCCTAGCGGAACGCGCGACCGGATCGCGCCGCGAGGTACCCAATATGAACGTCAATCGACGCACCCTCCATCCCATGAGCCCGCATCGCCTTGAGGCGACCGGCCGCGATCGAATGCGGATATGGCAAACGCCGCATCTGTAGCCGCCGGGCTGTCCCCGGCCTTCGCAGCACCCTCATGAGTTCAAGCGTGCACGTTCCTCAAGGAACCGCACCCCCGTTCGGCAAAAGGATGAGACATGCAGGATCGCGCACCGCTTGAGGATGAGGCGCAGGTCTTTTCCGGCATCGTCAAGGTTTGGCGAAGCGACTACGGCGAACTGCTGACCGACAGCGGCGTGACCGTCCCATTGGTCACCAGCGGCTACCGGCCGGTGCCGGTCGGCGCGCGCGTGACGCTCGTTGCCCGCAAATATAAACCGCTTTTCCAAATTGATCGCATCGTCGACGGCGCCTGACCTTCCCTAACCTCACAAGACTTGTAAGTGTTGAGCGTCCGAGGCTCCTCGCCTGAAAGCGCCAAGAGGGACAATCATGAGATCGCTCGTCTGCATGCTGATGGTCTGTTCCGGCATGGCATTCGCTCAGCCCGCCATTGCAGCGGAACCTGCCGTCGAAACGATCTGCACCAATCCCAAGGATGACCCACCCGGCCCCGACACGACGGTCGCGTGTTATTCGGACGCCGGCTGCGCACTTGCCGAGACGCTCGGAGCAGAGCCCATCCGCGACTATGACGTTGGCAGCGCACCGTTCGCTCTCGCCCGCGGCAAGATCAGCGCGATCATCGCGACGTCCAAGGATCTGATCAAAACCGCGCAAGCCAACGGCGCGAAGTGTCAACCGGCGAACAAATAGACTAGGCGCTTCAATCTGCGCCGAGCAAGCCCGTTGCCTTTAACGCATCAGCGAACGACGTCCGTGACGACGTGAGCCCCGATTAACTCGTTTTGATTGGGATACCAGGCGCTGGTTGTCGGCGTCGCAAACACCCGCTCGATGAAGGCGTCCGGAATCTCGGCTGCCTGATACAGCGCCCGGATTTTATCGGTGCCCGCTCCGATCGAATTGGCGCTCTCTCCGCCGACCGCGTGAAAGCCAAGCTTGGCGCCCTTGCGTATCGTGCGAGGATTGCCACCGAGAAACGCGAGCGTGCATGCGCTTGCACACAACTCGTCAGCATAGGTTGCAAGCGAATGCGATTTGATTTGATCATGCAGCCGCGTGCCGACGCCTACGTGTCCGCCGGGACTGTTCAGCAGAACGGTTTCAATCTCGGGGTTCGCCGCGAGTGCGCGAGAGACTTCGCCGAGAACGCCCCACGACAGATAGCCCTTGATCTCAAGAGTCTTGTCGTTGACCGACACCGTGTGGCCCTGCAGGCCGACCCAATCCTGATCGGTGGCATCTTTGTAGAGCGAGATCATGCCGGGCGGAAAAGGGATCAGCAAAAGCAGACCCGCCGCCCCGATCAGCGTCGCGACGCCGCGCGCGAACCACCGCGTCAAGCCCCACCTGCCGGGGTTTTTCTCAGCCGTACTCGCCCGCCACATGCCGACGAATTGCCAGATGGCGACGATGCCGATGACCAGGAATCCCAGCCCGCCCTGAACCATCCGCGAGACCGGCGTGTCCTGCAGCGACCACTGCGTCAACCAGAACGTCACGATCGTATAGACGAGCAACGGCAGAACGATCGTCCACGCCAGCAGGCTCGCCCAAAAAGCGCAGTCACCTCGCCAATTCCGAACGATGACATTCGACAAGGTGTTCACCTTCGCTTGCTGCGCGCCATTCGCGACGATCCGATCCCGCTGTGGTCTGCGTTATGTATGGCCCGGCGAGACGTGTCGGCTCAAAAAAGCTCGATCAAGGATTAATTTCACGCACGGCGCCTTTTCTTCCCCAGGCATCGACAAGATGATCGGCAACGACCGCAATCACACCGTCATCACGCATGTAGGCATTGTGATAGAGCGCATCGCTCAGACGCTTCCACATCGTGTCGGCATCGGTGATGCCACCTTCCGGGCCTTCCGCTGCAACGATGCTGTCATAAAGTTTCTGCGCCGCCACGAACACGGCCGCATCGTCCACACCGCCGAAGCTCAGCGCATCGATACGCTGCTCTTTAGCTTCGCTGAGATATGGGGGAAGACGGCGAATGCCCGTCAGCTTGAAACGGCCATCGTCGCCGAACGCCGCGCCGAGCACGCCGCCATGAATGGCCGAACTCAAAACCTTGGCATAAAGCCATCCACCACCGGCTCGCGCCAGCCCGGCGATAAGCAGAAAGACCGCGCCGTAGACGACCGGCACCAGCAGGAGAAACGTGAAATCGGCCGCCATGCCGAGCCCGAACTCTCCGGCAGAAATCTTGTCGATGATCGGTCTCAGGAAATAGCCGCCGTAGAGCAGGAAGACCGCCGTCGTCACCACGACACCCGCGAGCGCCGCGAACGCCGTCAATGCGCGCACGGCAGCTTCCGTCTTGACGTAGTGCGGCGACAGGACAGCCGCCTGCTCGAGCAAGCGCATGGCCTCGTCGCGCGGACTATGGATCACCAGCCAATCCTTCGGCGACATCGATTTCGCGAACCGCCGCATTGCGAAGGCGCGATGAAAGATCTTGCGCACGCCAGCGACGAAGCTCCACAGCGAAAGCGCAAGCAGACCGCCGAACACGACGATCGTCTCGATGATCTTGTCCGTGCCTTCGCCGAGAATGGAAATGAGATACCAGACCATGATCGGAGCGACGACCGCACCCATGACGATCTGAAACAGCGCAATGGCGAGCGGTACGGCTTTGAGACGCCGCGTAAAGAACGGCGTTCCGAACGACACGACTCCGCCGCGGCGTCCGGCGCGCGACGTCTGCGCGAGCGCTTCCTGCGTGACGTTTCCACCGTGACTATGCGCGATGACGGCGTGCGGCCGGCCGTCCTTGTCGAGCCGGTGCAGCAAGCGCGCGAGGTTCGCCGACCCGGTCAGCCGGTCATAGTCCGAATTCGCGCCGGACCAGTGCATCGGCACGATCTCGGCGCCCGCGATGCCCCGCTGCGCCAGCTCACCGACAAGACGCTCGGTGAAAGGAGAGCCCTTCTGCCACCAGCGGCCGCCGTCATCCTCCGGTGCAGCATCGTTCGTGCCGTGCACGGTCACGATCACCGCACCACGATCGGCGCGCTCCGCCCTTCCACCCAACATCGACGTCCCCTGACTTCCCGTTATCTCGGTTGCCGAACTTAGTCCGGCTCCGCCGCGGCGGAAATGGGGTGAAGCGGCGGGATGGGCGACAAAATCCGCCCGCGTCGCTTCTCGATTAGGTGGTCGACACCACGATCGGCAGCGACCGCCTTCGGGACAAAGCGAACGAAGTCTTAAGAGAAAAAAAGCCTTTGCATCGTAGTTTGCATTTCATGAACTTTGCGATCGCATGAGTTGACTATCCCATTCGGAAAGCCCGCTTCTCGCGCGCATTTGGACATCGTCGAGACCAGAAAACTGGATTGGCAGAAGTGTTGAAACGGAGAACAATCAGCGATCTTGATGGCGCCACAGTTATCCCGGAAGTAGATCGGGGCTTCGGGGACTTTATCGTGCGTATTACTTTGTGTTTTATTGCCATCACGTCCTGCGTCCTCAACGCCCACACCGTTGCCGCCGAGCCGGTCCCGTTGAACGCCGACGCGATCAAGGCGACGCTCCCCGGCTCGGTTCTCAAGCTCGACACGCCGCTCGGAATGGTGGTCCCCATCAAGTTTGATGGCGATGGCCTGATGTCGGGAGATGCCGGTCAGCTGGCGTCGTATCTCGGCTCGCAAAAAGACCGGGGCCGCTATTGGCTCGCGGAAGACCGCATCTGCTACAAGTGGTTCCGCTGGTTCAGCGGCGAGCAGCATTGCCTCGCCATTCAGCGCGACGGACAACGGATTTTCTGGCAGCGCGAGGACGGCGAAACCGGAACCGCGACCCTTGAGGAACAGCAGAAAGCGCCGCCGGCGCCCGCCGCTCAGACCAAGATCGTCAAGGCCGTAAAGACCCCAGTCAAAAAGCAGCATGTGGCGCAAATTCAGCGCCCGGTAGCGGAGCCCGAGTTGCCGGTCGATGAGCCGATGCTCGCCGAACCGGTTCTGATCAAGCTTCCGACGCTGGCCGTACGGCCTCGGAAGCATGCTGCGGCGCTCACCGCTGACAAAACAATGGCCCTCGAGCCGAACACGTCGGTTCACGCCAAATCATCGCAATAAGTCTGGACGAAATGCGAGCCCGTGCGCGCGTTCACTCTCGTAGTAACGCGGTTACTTGCTGGAACTCACCGCGATCTGTGACGCGCCAATAAACTTCCGTAGTCCGAATCCGAAATCGATCGCGCTTGGCGATGTCGCAGGAGCATCTTCGGCTTGCGGTTCCAGTTCGGCATCGCCAGCGATATCGGCCGGACGCGCGCGACGCGCCGGCCGCGGCAACAATTTCAGCATGACGAGTTCGCGCGCGAGATACGGCGACACTGCCGGGCGCGGTTTCGGAACCAGATCCTCGTCTGAAGTATTCTCGCTGGTCGGCTCGGCGGAAGCGAACGTTTCCGCATCCGCAGCCAGCGGCTCATCGAGATCGAGCTTCTTCAAGCCCGCCGCGTAAGCCTCATCGAAATTACCGAAGCTGCCGAGAAAACCCGGCACGCTCGGGTAAACGCGCCGCCGCGCGTACGTCGCCTCTTGCGCGGTCGGAGCCTTCAAGACGCTGACGACGAGATGCGCGACACCTTCCTTCCGAAACCCGAGACTATCGGCGGCGGCGCGCGAAACATCGAGCTTGCGCTGTCCGCTGTAGGGGCCCGCATTGGTGATGCGCAGAACGGATGCACGTCCAGTCCGCGGATTGTAAGCGAGGATCACCGTCCCATCAGGGAACAGCGGGCTTGCTGCGTTATCGGGCAGATCCGGACGGAACACACTTCCCGAACTCGTCAGCCCGCAAGGATTCAAGCGATCGCGGCTGCAGTCATCGTAGAACGAGGCCTGCAGATAGCCGCGCCAGCCGACGAGACTTTCGGTTTGCTTCAACGTGCCGACGCGATGGCACCAGCCGCTGAAGCAATATTTCGCTCCCGGAGTCTTGGCATCCACGCTCGGCGAAAATAGCGGACAAAGGCATACGAGCGCGGCAAGCACACCGGCTCGCAGCACGTGACGGTCGTCATCAGCGAAGCTGTGTTGGACGGCAGAATGCCGCCCCTTCCCCCAAAACATCGTAGCACCTTCACGGGTACGTCGGAGATTGGCTTGCTCCAAAACCGTGGCAACTCTACGAGCGGGCCGTGCAGTTTTGGTTAAAATATCTACAATTCGCCACAACGACGCGGGCCAAATCGATTGGAAAAAGGAATATCGTCCCCAACTTACCCGTTATGATTTCCCCGGCAGACGTCGATCAGGTTGAGAGACGTATGCGAACGCAATCAAATGGACGAGATGGAAATGGGAATTACCAAAGGCATCAAGCAGCTCATCGCGGAAGCTCGGGACCGAATTCAGACTCTGACGCTCGACGAAGCAAAAGCGAAGTTGAACGGCCCCAACGTCACTTTCATCGACATTCGCGAACCCCACGAACTCGAAGCTGATGGAGCAATCCCGGGAGCTGTGCATGCGCCGCGCGGAATGCTGGAGTTCCTGGCCGATCCCGCCAGTCCATATCACAAGGATGTATTCAGTTCGGGCAACGAATTGATTCTCTATTGCGCATCCTCAGGCCGATCGAGCCTCGCTGCGGCGACTCTGCAGGACATGGGCCTGAGCCACGTCGCGCACATCGATGGCGGCTTCAAAGCGTGGAAGCAGGCAGGCTTGCCAATCGAACCGGTTGCCAAGCAGAAGTGACGCCGTAGCCAAACGCCAACGACGGCGATTGGCATCTCACCTCGAAAAGAAAACGACGCGGCCTTCAGCGACGGCAATGCAGTCGCCGCTGAAGGCCGCGCTTGTACCTGCGAGCTGATCTCGATTTAGGTCGAAGCGCTCACCCGGCGCTGCTGGGAGAACGCCGTCGAGGATTGCGATCCTTCGAGCTGCCGCCACGGCGTGCCGTGGCAATGCTCAGCAACGATCGAAACTTCGAATATCCGTTCGATTAGATCGCGCGAAAGCGGCGCCTCGCTCGTCGCTATCGTGGCAAGCCGGCCCTTCTGCAGTACGAGAGTCCGATCGGCGAACGAATGCGCCAGCGCCAGATCGTGCAGAACGACGATCACAAGCACGCGCTCGGAGTGGGCAAGCGTGCGCGCATGCTCGAGAAGCGCCAGCTGATGACGGATGTCGAGGCTGGCGATCGGCTCATCCAGCATGAGAATTTGATCGGACTCGAGCGTCTTTCCCGCAGCCAGCTGCGCCAATGCGCGCGCAAAGCTGACGCGTTGCTGCTCGCCTCCCGACAGCGTCAGGAAATTGCGCTCCGTGAACTCCGCCGCGTCCGCGCTTGCCAACGCTGAAAGCGCGAGTTGATCGCGATCTCTGCGCGACAGGCCGATACCGACACCCTCTGCCCCGAGACGCACGACCTCGAAAGCCGTGAACGGAAACGCGACGCGCGAATTCTGCAGCATCACCGCACGCCTCGCCGCAAGCTGCCGCTGCGGCAGCGCTTCGAGCGCCTCGCCGCGGATCAGGATCGTGCCCTCACTCGGCCGAGCTTCCCCCGACAGCATGCGCAGCAACGTCGACTTGCCCGCGCCGTTCGGACCGACGATCGCCAGAACCTCGCCCGCCTTCGCGGCGAAGCTGATACGCTCCAGAAGCTTTTTCGGGCCGACCTGATACGACAGATCGTGGACGGCGATCATCTCTGTCATATGGCGAACTCCGGGCTACGACGGAGCAACAACCAGATGAAGAACGGCGCGCCGATCGTCGCCATGATGATCCCGATCGGCAATTCGCTCGGAGAAACGATCGTCCTTGCGCAGATGTCCGCGCCGACAAGCAATGCCGCGCCGAGCAGCGCCGAAGCCGGCAGCAGGAAGCGATAATTCGCGCCGACCGCGAGACGAAGCACATGCGGCACGATAATGCCGACGAAGCCGATCAGCCCCGAGCACGCGACGGCAGCGCCGACCGCGACCGAAACGAGCAGGATCGCCGCGACCTTGAGGCGATTGACGTTGACACCGAGATGATAGGCTTCCGCTTCTCCAAGCGCCATGGCGTTGAGCCCATGCGCGAGAAACGGGATGGCGATCAGCGTCGGCAGCACCATCGGCACGACAACAGAGACTTTACTCCACGTCGCGCCGCCGAGGCTGCCCATCGACCAGAACGTCAGATCGCGAAGCTGGCGATCGTCGCTGATGTAGGAGAGCAAGCCCGTTCCGGCTCCAGCCAGCGCGGCAAATGCAATGCCGGCGAGAAGCATGATCGCCATCGATGTCCGCCCGCCCCGGCTCGCAACCATGTAGAGCAGGAACGTCGCCAGCAGCGCGCCGACGAACGCTGCGATCGGAAGGATCTCGAACGGAAGCTTGTTGACGGACTCAGGCAGCAATGTTCCGCCGAGCACGATCGCAAGCGCCGCGGCAAAGCCCGCGCCGGAGGACACGCCGATCAAACCGGGGTCGGCGAGCGGATTGCGAAACAGACCTTGCATCACCGCGCCGGAAGCCGCGAGCGCAGCACCGACGGCTGCCCCGAGCAACAAGCGCGGCAATCGGATTTGGGTGATCACCAGCGCATCCCGCGCGAAATCCGTTTGCTCGCTCGGATCAAGCCCCAGCAGAATCTCGAACACACGTCGCGGCGCGATGGAAACTGACCCGAAGCAGATCGCAGCGATCGCTACGACGGCCAGCAAGACGCATAGCGCCACCATCGCGACCGTCTTGCGATACGCTACTTGTGGAATGTGTTGCATCACTGAAGATCGGAGCGCTTATCCGGTTTGGCGAGTTCCGGATAGGCCGCGAGGATCAGATCCTGGGCCGCATTCGGCGTGCGCGGACCGAAGCTCAGGAGATAACCGCCATCAAAAATCAAGATCGACTTCGATTTCGCGGCCGGCGTTGCAGCAAACGCGGGTACGGCCATGATGCTCTCGACAGTCGTTACCTGCTGGCCGTTCGCCATCGCGATGATGACATCGGGCGCGGCTTCGAACAGTGCTTCATCGCTGATCGGCTTCCAACCTTCGAGCGACGACGCGACATTCTCCAATCCGGCAAGAGCCAGGATGCCGTCGGCCGAGGTGTTGCGACCGCCGACCATCGCCCGGCCGTTTTGGAACGAGAGAATGAAAAGAGCGCGGCGCGGCTTCTTGATTTGCGCGCGCAGCGCGTCGACCGCCGCAAACCGTTTATCGATATCGGCTGCGAGTGCGGCGCCTTTCGGCCCTTCGCCCAGGAAATCCGAGATTTCCTTGACCTTCGTCGAAATGCCCGCCGGCGTCGAAATTTCCGGGATCGTGAGCACCTTGATGCCGGCTCCCTCGACCGTACTCAGGACATCACGCGGCCCAGCCGATTGCACAGCGATGAGAGTCGTCGGCTTCAGCGATAGAAGACCTTCGGAAGAGAGCGCTCGCACGTACCCGACATTCGGCTTCTCTTTCAACGCCGATTCCGGATACGTGCTGGTCGTATCGACACCAACGAGAATATCGGATCGCCCGAGCGCGTAGACGATCTCGGTCACGACGCCGCCCGCCGCGATCACGCGCGCAGACTGCGAAGCCACTTGCGGCGCGGCTTCGGTCTGCTGCGCTTGTTCGCCATTGGCTGACAGCGGCGCCAGGGATAGCCCGAGGATCGCCACCAAAGCAGGCAGTATCGCGATTTTCATTGGCGCCTACGCTTCCCCTTTTGACGCCGTCTCGGTTCGCAGTTTCTCGAAGCGAGCCACCTGCTCCGGCTTCAAATTCTTCGCTTCGTCGCGACCGACGAAGATCTTGAACATCGCCTGACCATCGCCGTTGAGAAACTGGATCGAGCAGGAACGGCGCTTGAAGAACGGCCGGTCCACGAAATAGATCGCCGCGCAGCGTTCGATTTTGAGGTGACCGCCGAGCGGGCTGTCGCCATGAATATTGAAGTAACCTCGCGCGTGCGTGCCGGCAGGAATGGTGCAGGCTGTTTCGAACACACCGTCTTCCGTGTGCACGATAAAGACAACGTCTCCCCAGCTCGTAAGGTCCTCCCAGATCCGGTCGAACTTGTCTTTTGAAGCGACGGCTGCGTTTTCAGCCGGAAGACAATCGAGAACGGAACGGTAGGAAACGGAATGAGCAGCAGCGACTGCTTCGAGCACGCCGTCTGGATTGTCGCGAAGCGCATTACGCACCGCGGCTTCCGCATTCGGATCGGCTGAAACGCTGTCTCGCACGGCGAGGTTCATGATCGACAAAACCTTCTCTTACTCAGCCGCAGCTTTGTTGTTGAGGCTCAGCGACTGGATCACATGAAAGCCTTCGAATTGCGGATGACCGAGGAACATCGGCTTGCGGTCGCCCGCGCCACGGTGCGACGCCCGGAACTCTTCGGATTTCGTCCACGCGTCGAAATCCGCGAAGCTCGACCAGGTGGTATGCGATGAATAGAGCGTGTGATCCTCATTCTCGGGACCGCGAAGAAGATGAAACTCGATGAATCCCTTCATCCGGTTGAGATGTGAATCGCGGCCCTTCCAGGCGGCTTCGAATTCGCTCTCTTGTCCCTTGATCACCTTAAAACGGTTCATCGCGATAAACATGTCATACCCTCATTTGCATGGTCCCGGATGATCGCGAGCATCGCGATCGAACGGGTTTTTTGATTTTTCGACTTTACGTTTTTGTCGGCGCTGGCATTGCCGGACAAATGTCCGAACATGGCTGGAGACTGTGCTCGCTATCGTCTGTTTCGCCCTACGGCAGTCACTCCATCAAACGTTGCGCAGCTCGGCCGCCAGCGACCTAGTTGTTGCATAGTTAAACTGTACTATATATGTCAACATTCAAACTGGAATGCAAGCGTGTGGGAACAGGGGTCGAACGCGTGACATCGGCGATACAAAACCGTCGGAGAGATCACCGCGCGAAAAAACCTGCTGAAACGGCAACGGACTCCGTTGTCCCATTGCCTGAGGGAATGAACCCCGCCGTGCCTGAATGGAGCAGCCTGGATTTATTCAAGGGCGCGAAGGAATTATTGATCCGGCATAATGGCGCCGACTATCGCCTCCGCATTACGGCGGCAAACAAGCTGATCCTGACCAAATAAAACTATCGAACGGCGTCGCGCGTTCAAATGCCCGCTGTCGTGGAGATAGCTCCGAAGCCAGCGCCGCTAACGTCAGGACGCTCAGCTGCCCGGCAGCTGACATTCCGCATCGGGCAAATCCGACTGAAGCAACGGATCGGCAATTTCATCCGAAAGAGCTTCGAGACGCTTCATATCCGTGATGCGCATTCCATGATCGGGCGCGGTCTCGATCATGCCTAGCTCATCGAGTTCCACGAGCATCTTCGCAAGACGATCGACGCTGATCCCGAGATAACCGGCCACGACTGCGCATTCCAACGTATCGTCGATCAACGCCGGATCGCGCCCTTCGCTTTCGTTCTGATGTGCGAGGGCGACGAGAAAGGCCGCGAGCTGCACGAGCTGACGCGGACTTCCGGTATTGACGATATGATCCCGTCGAAGCGCGAACTCGCGTTCGACCGCATCGTCAAATCGGCTCTTCGCCCTCTCATCCTCGGCGGTCAGGCGATCGATTTCGTCGAGAGCGAGGCATCTGACTTTCGTGTCGACCACGGCGCGCGCAGCCGTCGCGTGCCGTTCGAGAAATCCCATTCCGACGACGTCACCGGCGAGCGCGAATTCGATGATCTCGCGCGTCTTGTCCGGATGCGTGAGGTAAATGCAGAGCGCTCCCGTCTCAATCCTATAGAGATGGGATTTCAAATCGCCTGCCTCGAAAAGCACCTCGTTACGCTGAAGCGACCGAAGGGTGTCGTCCGTCGCAAGATCTTCGACTTTGAAAACGGGAACGAGCACTGCGGGCTCGCAATTTTCAATCACCAGATTCAACGCACGCACTCCGGTCTACGGGGGACCCGCCGGGAAAGGCGACGGGGATTTCATCTGCGCGATTGGTATTCTAGAGCGTTGGAAACTTAGGATTGGTCTGCAATCCGAATAGGCCTAACGGAATATGAATATACTGAGCATTCTGGCTTTTTCCGCCGCTTTTGTCCAACACATTGCGACATCCGGTAAATACGCCGGGCCAAGTCAGCGGTTCCGCATTATTGGCAGTGAGCTTTTAAACTGAGCATTCCGAGCCACAGGAGATTCCCGGCCCAACCTCGAATTGCAGGGTGCTGTGCCGGATATCGAACTCTTTCTGCAACATCTTGGCCGTGCTGACGATGAAAGCGTCACCCGGATGCCCGGCCGGCATGACCAGATGGCAAGTCAATGCCGTCTCCGTGGTGCTCATCGGCCAGATATGCAGATCGTGAACGCTCTCAACGCCGGGCAATGTTACCAGCTTGCTTCTGACGCCATCCGTACTGATCCTGGCTGGCACACCATGCAGCGCCAGCCGCATGGTATCCTTGAGAAGCCCCCACGTTCCCCAGACGATCACCCCAGCGACGACGAGGCTGACGACCGGATCCAACCAGTCCCACCCCGTCGCCAGCATCGCGAAGCCCGCCAGGACGACGCCGAGCGACACCGCAGCATCCGCCGCCATGTGCAGGTAAGCGCCGCGGATGTTGACGTCATGCTTGGTGCCCGAAACGAACAACCATGCGGTGAAGCCATTGATCAGAATGCCAATGCTGGCGACGATGATGATTGTCACATCGTTGACCGGCGGCGCCGAGTTGCCGAGGCGTTGAACGGCCTCCAGTGTGATCGCGCCAACCGCGATCAGCAGCAGCACGGCATTGGCCAATGCCGCGAGAATGGTCGACGATCCGAAGCCATAGGTATATCGTAACGTCGGGCGGCGCTTCATGAGAAGCGTCGCGCCCCATGCGATCAGAAGCCCCAAAACGTCACTCAAATTGTGCCCGGCGTCGGCGAGCAGCGCCATCGAGTTCGCGTAAAAGCCAGCGCCGGCCTCGACCACGATAAACGCCACATTCAGCGCGGTGCCCAGCGCGAACGCAAATCCGAAGTCCTTGGGCGCATGGCTATGGCCATGGGCATGACTGTGGCCGGGCGAGTCTGAGCCATGTTCATGATCATCATGCTCATGATCGCCGTGGTCATGCCCCTCGTGAGAGGCAGACTGAGACTCGCCGGTCTGATGTTCCGTCGTCACGACAATATACCTGCTGCACGCGCGCCATATGACTTGCCGGGCAATAACTTAGAATGTGGAACCGCCCTGTCAAAGGCGCAACTCGCACTGCAGCTCTGCGCTGAAATACGGCAGCAGCGATCTAGCGCTTGTCGAGCCCGCTGATCCGTTCCAGCAGGCGCGGACGCCGGACGGGCGGCGGCGTCGCCCCGACCGCGTCCTTTACCGGCTCTCCCGCCGGTAGCGGCGGCGGCCGATCGACATCCGGCGCTCCCTTGGCGTCGCTGGAAGCATCGTTATCGTTGCCGTTGAGTGCCCGCAAATAAGGCTGCGCGCGCGGCTCACGCGCCGTGTCCGCTCCGTTGCCGTTGCTTGAAGCGACGGCTTCATGATCCGCGGACCGAACGGGACGCGGCGCGGCGATCCGTTCCGCCAGCGGCTTGCGCGGCGTGGCATTCGCCACATCGGCGTCCTTTTCGGCGGAGGGACGGGTCCCCATACGGCGCAACTCGTCATGAAAGTGCTGCGCCTGTCGCGACAGACGTTCCTGATCGGCCGCGATCTCGGCGCGAAGGGCCGCAATCGTCTGCCGCTGTTCGCCGACTGCGACTTGCAGCGCGCTGAGATCCGCCTTCTGCGCGATGCCCGGCGTACCGGCCGCATTTTCCTCGAACGCCTTGACGGCCGCCTTCAGCTTCGCGAGTTCCGTCGACTTGGCATCGCTCGCGGCTTGCAGGTCTGCGAGACGATCCTCCAGCGCCATGCGTTGCGCATCTTCGTTTCCGACGTTCGCCTTCGCAGCAGCCAGATCGGATTCGGCTTTCGCGAGCGCCAGCGTCAGCTTCTTGAACTCGGCATTGCGATCGCGCTCGCCGGCTGCCGCCTTCGCCTTGCCATCCGGCGACTGCAATCGCGCAATCAGAGCGGCTTGCTCACGATTTTGCGCGCGCAGGGATTCAAGCTCCGACTTGAGCGCCACGCTGCCGTCGGCTCGGTCATCGGAGCGGCTGGTCCGGAAACGCGACGCGCGCGTGTCGAGCGTCGTGCGCAGCTTGACGAGCTCTTTTTCGCGTTGCGCATTGATCTGCGCCGCTTCCTCGAGCGCCGTCGCCTGCTTGGCGCTGGTCGCGAGCAACTCACGGATTTCGCGGTCGCGCGTTGCGAGCAGCTTGCGCGTTTCAGTCAGCCGCAGTTCAACCTTCGGCAACCGGTCGAGGATCGCCTGCTCAAGGACGCGCCGCGCATTCTCATGCTCGTCCGCGCTCATCTTGTGATCTGCGATCGTTTCCGTCAGCTCTTGGATCTTGGCATCCCGCCGATTGATTTCGACGCTTTGCCGGGCGGTCGAAAAACTCGCCTCCTCGACCTTCGTTTCGAGCCGGTGCACTTCCATCGCGAAGTCCGCCCGCATCCGATCCTTGTCGGCGCGGATTTCCTCCTCGGTGAGCGGTAGCGTGCGTTTCAGCGCTTCGGTCGTGAACCGTTCGATACGGCGGCGATAGGCCGGCAAAAGGACAACGACAAGCAGGGCCGCGATAAGGAATCCCAGCGTCACGAGCATCGCGGCGTAAAGCGTGATCAAGCAACACGTCCTGAACTGGTCGGCAGCGCGGCCCCCGCCGCGCGCGGAATTCCCATAGATCGAGAGAAACCCGCTTTTGCGGGTTTCTGCAACATCGAACACGCGTTTATGGACACAGCCATCAGAACGGGTTCCACGTTGGGTTTCGAGTATACTTCAAATAGCCGACGTTGGCACCGAGCCGCAGTCCGACGCCCGCCCGAATCGGCGCCAGTGTGACATGCCCTGACTTCTGCAGTTGCACACTCACACCACCGATCAGATACGCCGCGCCCTCGACGCCGCCGAACCGGTCGAAAATGTCTGACGGGTCACGAAGGTTGTACACAAGCGTCATGACCTTGGAGCCGTCGGCGCCGAAATCGTATCCGACCGAAGGTCCCTGCCAGTAGACTTTGAAGTCGCCCGCGTCCTTGGTGTAGAGCGTGCCCTCGCCGTATGCCAAACCGGCAACGAACGCACCCCCGGCGTCCTGGCCGAGGATATAGCCGTTCGGCCTACCGGCTTTCTGGAACGTCCATTCGATTGCGGACGCCAGCCCACCGCTGATTTTGCCGAAGAAATGATTGCCCGCGCGAACGATCTCGTCTTCCGAATAGGTACCGCGAACGGGACCGCGATCCGCCGGAGGACCGGAGTTGTAATAGTCTTCGCGGCTCGCGCTTTCTTGCGGCGGACGATAGGGCTCGCCATACCCCTGTGAATCGCCGGAGTCGCGTTCGCCATTGTACGCGCCATACCCGCCGCTTCTGGGAGCCTGCTGATCCGAGCCGCCATAACCGCGGTTCGCTGGTGCGGGCTGATAATAGCTGTCGCCACCTGCACCTGCCGGAGCCTGGTAGGAGTCGCCCGCTGGCGGCGGCGCCTGGCGATAGGTGTCGTAACCGCCCTGCCCCGAATAGCTTTCCGACGGCGGCCGATAGGCATCGTCGACGGCGCCGGCAGTCGATGCCGTCAAGGCCACACAGATAATAAGCGGCAAGCTCGCAAGCGCCGCAGCCGTGCGGGCCGGCGTTCTGAATGTTTTGGAGATCGTCTGGAAGACGCGGCTCATCATTAGGACCCCAGCTTTGTCGAACGCGCCTTGCACACCCTTCGAGAGGTTGACGGATTCCGCGCGCGACTACCCCCTCAGCGAAATCCGTAAGCAGATTCGCGGGATTCTGTTGCTAAAGTATGGCCGATTCGCGTTGCCTATGCGCCACGCGCATTTGGGCTGGCCTCGTCGCCGCTGCGCCACAGCGGCTGGCGGCCCCACGCAACGAAATGCGGATTGCGAAACCCTCGCGCAAAATGTCCGTAGGTCAACGGCTTGCCGTCGAGCGTCGTGACCGAGCCGCCCGCTGCTTCGAGGATCGCCTGCCCCGCCGCGGTATCCCATTCGCACGTCTCGCCGAAGCGCGCATAGAGATCGCCTTCGCCCGCCGCAATCAGGCAGAACTTCATCGCCGAGCCGAGCGGTCGCGCCTCGTGGACATTGAGTTCCGCGAGCAGGTGCGCGCTGGCCCCGCCCGTGGACCGGCTATTGAATGCGACGAGCGCATTGCGATCCGGAGCACGCGTCTCGAGCTTTTTCCAGTTGAGCGCGGAGAATGCTTCGTCGCCCGCAAGAGAAAGCCGCGCTTCGTACGCGCTGCCATCCGACCGCGTGACGAACAAACGTTCGGACGGCGGCAGGAAGATCAGCCCGAACGCTGCCCGCCCGTCTTCCACGTATGCGACGTTGATCGAAAACTCCGGCTTGCCGCGAATGAAAAGACGCGTACCGTCCAGCGCATCGATGAGAAAGAACCGCCGCGCGTAGCCATGCGTCGCCCCGGCCGCGATATCTTCTTCGGCAACCAGCTGAACACCCGGCGCTATCCTGGATAATGCCGTCAGCAGCACGGCCTCGGCCTCGCGATCCGCAACCGTCACCGGCGACCGGTCCGCCTTTTGCTCGATCGCGACGCCTTTCTGAAAATGCGCCATCTCCACGCGCCCTGCGTCACGCACCGCCGGCAGCAGCGCCGCGATCAACGCGTCAGGGTTGGTGAAATCGATCTCCGGATTCGCCTGCAATGAAACACCAATGGAATTCTGCCCGCGCCGCATGCGCGCCAGATGCGCCTTCGTACGAATTGAGACCGTGGCGCGTAAGACTCATGCCTTCAATGAAAACCGGGTCTCAGAGAAGCCGCCGGTCACAGGGCTTGGCAACGGCGATGCGGCGCATGTATCAGAGCATACAACAATTTCGCAAGCGGCCGGATTGGCTCGCGTCGCGCTGTCGCGCTTGAGCGGTCTCACGCTTCGACGCCGGGCTTGCATCAAAAAGGGTCGATAATGAGCCAACGTGCACCTGTGCCGCCGACCGATCTCGAACTCGCAGCGCTGATCTCGAGCCGGATCTGTCACGACATCATCAATCCCGTCGGCGCCATTTTCAACGGCTTGGAAATCCTCGACGAAGACGATGATGCGCAAGCCAAAAGCTACGCCCTGAACGTCATCCGTAACGTCACGGAACAGGCGTCGGCGCGGCTTGAATTCGCCCGCTTCGCGTTCGGAGCCGCCGGCTCCGCGGGCGCCATGATCGACCTCACGACGGCCGAGAAAATCTCCCGTGGCTTCGTCAAGATCACCCAGGGCAAGCACAAGCTGATCTGGCGCGGCGCTCCGGGCTTTGTCGCCAAGGACAAGGTCAAGCTGCTGCTCAATCTCATTGCATCCTCGGTCACGGCGCTGCCGCGCGGTGGCGAGATCGACGTTGCGATCGCGGGCTCATTCGAACAGCCGAGCTTTCTAATCCGATGCAAGGGCACCAGCGCGCGCCCGCCGCAATATCTGACGGACTTCGTCGCCGGCAATCCGCTGGCGCTCGATGCCATGTCGATCCAGGCCTATTATACGTGGCGCATCGCGCCGACGGCCGGCATGCGACTCGAGATCCTGAAGGACGGCGCCGACATTCTTCTCGTAGCCAAGCCCGAGTGATATCGCCGGACGCGCAGCGAAACGTGCCGCTGCCCCGAAGGCGCCTCAGAGCTTAACGAGACCTTAAGTGTTTGCGTAACAATCTATGTGCGGCTGCGCGAGACATCCATCACATGCTGCACTGCTTCATCGTCGATGACTCCGACATTATCCGGAAGTTCACCAGGCTCATTTTTGAGAACCTCGGTTTCCGCGTCAGCGAAGCTGACGGCCCCGTCGCGGCGTTCGAGCGCCTGCGTACGGAATCGCCGGATTACATTCTTGTCGATTGGCGCCTACCCGACACCAACAGCATCGAGTTCATCGCCAAGCTGCGCACGCTGCCTCTCGATCAGCGGCCGTACATCATCTACCTCGTGACGGAAAACGAACCGCATGAGATCAAGCGCGCCCTCGCGGCCGGCGCCGACAGCTTCCTTCTGAAGCCGTTCAATCGCGAGATCATCGAGATGAAGCTCGCCGAGATTCGCGTAACGGCCTGAGACGCGCCGCGCCTTCCGCACGCAAAGCTCTCCAACCGCAAACGCAATCCCCACAACGAAAAATGGTGCTCGAGGACATCCTCAAGCACCATCTGAATATCTACGCAGCTTGTCGGCGTCTTACTGTGCGCCGTCCTGCGGTGCTTCCGGCGTCGGATAACCTTCGCCGTTGTCGAGCTTCACCGGCGGACCATCGCTCGCCTCAGGCGCTGCTTTTTCAGTGTTGTGATGTGCCGGCTTTTTCGCCGCTTCATTCAGAGAGCCCGTCTCGACCGGCTTGGCCGAGTGGCTTGCGTGCTCAGGCTTCGCGGCAGCTTCAACAGGAGCGGCCTCAGTCTCGGACGATGCAGCCTCCGGCGTCGCTGCGGCTGCATTCGCTGAAGCCGCGGACGGCGCACTCGTGTGCTGAGCATGCTCAACCGGTTTCTTGGGATCGGCGATCGTCTTCGCGGTCTTTTTCTTTTCCGCGCCGGACTCCGGCTTATTGGCGACGCCCTTTTTCTTCGCCGCCGCAGACTCGCTGTCGTTGGCCGCTGCCTTCTGCGGCGCGGCATCAGCTGCATCATCAGCAGCCGCGGTTTCGTCCGACTTGGGCAGCTGCGATCCGCCCCAGCACACCGTAGCCTCGGCCGTGCACGTATGCTCGTCGAAGACGATGAAGTTCAGGAACAGCTCACACGAAACGCTTTTCTTGCCGGTGCGATAGTCCTTGATGCCCAGCTCCGACATCTTCGACGCGATCGTTTTGTCGAGCAGCGCCTTCGCGTCTTTCGTCGGGCCGTCCTTACCGTAGTCGTTGACGGTGAACCCGTACCGCTTGCACGCAGCCGTTGCCGGCAGCGACACCGCGGCGATGAAAGCGGCCGCTGTTGCACCCGCTGCAACGAGGTTGAAGATAGCGCGCATACTGAAATGCCCCCGTGATACCCACCCGATCCTGCCTGCCTTTATATTGACGGGACCGTGGCAGGACGAGGGCGACTTTTGCAACCTATGGAGTTCTCGACACTTTGTTGCACCTCGCCCACAGCTTTCCACGGCTCGCGATCGAGCAGAAGCAGTGAGCGGAAGTCGCCGGCGGGCTTAGTGCATGTAGGGCGATTGACCGCCGTTAAGACCGATGCCGGAATCGAAAAAGAATCCCGAGTCGAACGGACCGGCAGGCGTCTGGCGGTAAAGGCGCGGATCGCGATAGCCCGAACCGCCGGCCTTGCCGCGCGCGTCGGTGTTGATCGAGTCGCCGTAGCCGTACGAGTAGCCTCCGCGTTTACGCCGAATTGTATATCCGTCGTCCTGACTCGAGTTCTGATAGCCCTTTTTCTGCGCATTCGCTGGCGCCGCGACGCACACGAGCATTCCAACGAACAGCAAGGCTGAAACGAACTTGAACGTCATCGAAGAGACCTCTCTTTGGCGCCGCGGTTGCGTCCCCCACGACGCGCTCAGAATACCGGAATTGTCTTTGAACTCCCTCAAGAAATGGTTGCCGCCGCCAATTCCGGCAAGGCTGTATCTTATCCACCACGCCTCTGCCGGAAACACGACCGCTTCGCTGTCGAGTTGTACGGATTGTCACAGGATGTGTGATATGATTCCCACTGTTGGGGACTATTCATTGGTGGTGACTCAAATGCGAAATATCGCGGAGTCGCTGTCGCATCGTGGAGACGTCATATAATGGACATCGCGACCCTACTCATCCAATTGATCAGCGGAGCAGTTGGCGGCAACGTCGCCGG
Source organism: Hyphomicrobium denitrificans ATCC 51888 (assembly GCF_000143145.1). NCBI lineage: Bacteria > Pseudomonadati > Pseudomonadota > Alphaproteobacteria > Hyphomicrobiales > Hyphomicrobiaceae > Hyphomicrobium > Hyphomicrobium denitrificans. The sequence goes on along the minus strand of NC_014313.1, from coordinate 905,578 downwards.
CGGTCTTCTTAAGAATCTGAGCCTTGGCACGCTCGGCAACTCGATTGCCGGCATCGTCGGCGGAGGCATCGGCGGCCAAGTTCTCGAGCACGTATTTAATACGGCGGTCGCGGGCGGATCCTTGGACCCGATGGCCATCCTCACCCAGGTTCTTGGTGGTGGTGTCGGCGGCGGCGTCCTCCTGGCCATCATCGGCGCGATCCGCAACGCAATGGCAAAAACCTGATCGAATTTCTTCCGATACGATTGAAGCCCGCTGGATCATTTCCAGCGGGCTTTTCTTATGTCGTTCGCAGAAACGCGTCGCGTCAGCCGCAAGCCTTCTGACGCGATACGCAATGCGGCAAGCCGACGGACGACGTATCGCAACGCGTGCGGACTGCTCCGTGTGCTTTCCATCCGTGTGCGCTGATCGAGTTCTTCAAAGCAGCATTCGACATGAACTTGGCAAGATCGAGCGTCACCATCGTCGCCTGACCACCGGCCAGCACGCACTTCGCCGACGCTTCCGTCGAAGCGACAGCGAGGCCAGCCGCAGCGATCATCCCCATTCGCACAAACGTCTTCATCTCAGTCTCCCCTGTTTCGCAATTCGCGACCGACGGCGCCGCGGTTCAGGCGAGCAGTCGCCAAGACCGAGCGTTCGTTTCCGGCGCGAACGAACTCCTCCGACAAGGCAAGACCTGAGCCTTGCCTTCGAGCGACATTAGCGCTGGAATTTAAACGCAGGTGTTGCGCAGCAGGCTGAACACACAGCTTTCCGACGACTGCGGCGCGACGGCCACGGCCGTCATGCATCGCCGATCGCGCAATTGGCGCTTTGTGAAGAGACGGCGCTCAACACGTTCGCACGCGCCTTTGCGCAACATCAACGCAGATATGCGGCGCAGCATGGTATGCGGTGGCACGTGGCCACCGCGCAGACTGGTTCAACCGGCCTTTTGCAGGTCGACAGCCTTAGGTCCCTTGCCACGTTTATCGGGTTCGGTCTCGAAAGAGATCCGCATACCTTCATTCAACTCACCAATGCCCGATCTCTCGACGGCGGTGACATGAACGAACACGTCATTGCCCCCGGTATCGGGTTTGATAAATCCATAACCTTTTTGGGAATTGTAGAACTTAACGGTACCTGTTTGGCGCATGCGGCGGTCTCCTGGCGCAATCCGGCACTCGCTTTCAGACTCTTCCCTATGAGCCCTAAGCGATCACCGGGACGGACCTCGGAGCACAAAACCCAATCGCGCTCCCCGGCTCGTGCAGACGCGACCGGAGTGTGAACGCGGGAGAGGGCTGGCACGCCGATGCCCGCCTTAGCGTGCGTCAATTTATCTCGTGTTTGGTTGTTTTGTGCAAGGCGAAATGCTGCGGAGCAACGCAGATTGCGACTATTGCACGACGCCTTTCAGCACGAAACCGCACCCTTCGCCTTCCGCCATGCAGTCCCGGAGCGCCGGTAAAACGGTCTCTAGCTCGCCTCGGAGCAGATACGGCGGATTAATGACCAGCACGCCCGTCGCCGTCAGCCCGAGCCCCGGAAAAGGCGCGCACACCGCCAGCCGGACGTCCAGAAACTCAAGACCTGGGCGCGACGTCGCTTCCGCCACGAAGCGATCGGCGGCCTCGACGTCCTTGAGCGGATACCAGATCACGTACACGCCATCCTGAAACCGGCTCATCGCCTCGCGCACGCCAACCGCGAGATCGGCGAACTCGCTTTTTGCTTCGAACGGCGGATCGATCAGAACGACCGCGCGGCGTTCCTTGGGCGGCAGCAGCGATTTCACCGCGTGCCATGCATCGATGTTGAGAAAGGTCGTGTTGCGCGGCCGGCCGAGTTCGCGCTTCAAACGCTCGAACTCGGACGCGTTGAGTTCGTTGGCGACGAGAACGTCTTCGGGTCGCATGATCCGGCGAGCGATCAATGAGCTGCCCGGATAAACTTCGAGGTCACCGCTCGCGTTATCGGCGCGCACCGCGTCGAGATACGGCTGCAGGAGTTCAGCGACGGGTGGCGCAAACTCGGCATTGAAGACGCGGCCGATCCCGTCCTGCCATTCGCCCGTCTTACCAGCTTCCACGCCTGCGAGATCGTAGCGCCCGGCGCCCGCATGCGTATCGATGACGCGAAACGGACGCGGCTTCTGCTTCATGTACGTCAGCACGCGCGCGAGCACGACGTGCTTCAGCACATCGGCGAAATTCCCAGCGTGATAGCCGTGGCGATAATTCATTGTCGGCGACCGGAAAGCTGCTCGGAAAACATCGCAATAGGCGGCGCGGTTAGGCCTTTTGCTCCCACCGCCCGCTTGACGATTGCTGCCAATACGCGACGGCGCAGCCTGCCGCCTTCGCGGCTGTCCATTGGCCACGCGCCGATGTCAACGCTTCCGGATCGTGTCCGTCGAAAACATACACGAACCGTTCGGCACCTTCGAATTTGTCGGCTTCAGCCCCGTCGACGAAAAAGCGAACGCCCGCGCCGTTGGGATTTTCGTGGCCGAGCGTCAGATAGACAGGCTGCAAATTCGCATGCCCGATGCGCGCCGTTCCATGCGCCAGGAAGCTCTCGTCGTCGTACGTCCAGAGCGCGAGGTCGAGCGCATCGAGACGTTCTTCGCTTCCCGCCTGCACGACCGCACGCCATCCGCGCGCCAACGTCTTTTCGAGAAGACTTGGCAGCACGCGTTCAAGCGTTTGATGTTCGAGATGATAAAAATAGACGTCCATCAGCGATCGCCCGGCTGAGAGACGCACAGCTCTTTGAACTCTTGAAGTCCGTCGCGCATCACCTATCTAGCTCTATCCGGAGCGGCGCTTGGTTCTTGGAGCTGACGCCCGTGCGGGCGGTGAGTGCTGTGGCCTTCTTGCATTTCGCCACTGTGCTCCCGCCCGCTGCGATTTCATCCCGCCTATCTTTTCTTGCGATACTTGGCAGGCACTTCGCCAGCATCAACCAGAGCCGTCACGCACGTGCGCGTCAGGCCTTTCCTGTTGCTCTCGAAGCAGCGCCGAAGCTCCGTGCTGTTGGGAGCGTACTGCGCGCAGAAGTTCTGGTAATCGCCCGCGCAGGCGTTTCGCACCTTGGCCGAATACGCCATGGCAGGCGCCGTGAGGAAAAAGGCAGCGCACGCCGCGACGGCAGCGGCCAAAACGGTTTCAGATTTTTTCATTCGTGGCCCCTGAGGTTCCTTAGGCTATCGAGACGGAAATTTACCCCGCCGCAATGCCGGATGCCAGATCTCTGGCCGAGGCGGATGCGGGCGCAGCAATGCGAAACTTGATCCAGCTTTACGTTATTTTTTGGCGTAGGGATTTTCGCCCTTCCTCAAGCTGAAACGGATCGGCACGCCCGGAAGGTCAAAGGCTTCCCGCAGCGAGTTCGTGAGGTACTTGATATACGATTTTGGTAAAGCGTCGGCGCGTTGGCAAAAAGCAACGAACGTCGGCGGGCGCGTAGACGGCTGCGTGACATAACGAATTTTGATGCGCCGTCCGGCGGCTGCAGGCGGCGCATGCCGGCTCAGCGCCTCTTCGAGCCAGCGATTGAGCTGCGGAGTTGGAACACGGCGGTTCCACGTCGCGTGCGTCTTGATGATCGCCGACATCAGTTGATCGAGCCCGCTTTCCGAGCGTGCCGAAATCGCGACGACGGAAACATTCGGAACTTGCGCGAGACTCTCCGCAACGGTCTTTTTCAGTTCACGGAGCGCCTTCTGCTTTTCCGGAATGAGATCCCATTTGTTGATGGCAACGACGAGCGCGCGCCCCTCTTCCGTGACGCGATGGCCGATCGTGAGATCCTGATGCTCGAACGGACGTTCCGCATCGATCAGCAGCACGACGACTTCCGCGAAACGTATGGATCGAACCGCGTCGCTTGCCGCGAGCTTTTCCGCCGTCTCGGTGATCTTCGCCTTGCGCCTCAAGCCCGCCGTATCGAACAGCAGGATCGATTGCCCTTTGTAGCTGAGTTCGCTCGCGACGCTGTCGCGCGTCAGTCCAGGCTCTGGCCCCGTGATCATCCGGTCTTCACCGAGCAGCGCATTGACCAGCGTCGACTTGCCCGCATTCGGACGGCCGACGATGGCAACGCGGATCGGCCGTGCCGGTGCAGGCGGCCGCGTCTTGGCGTCACCCGCCGCGGCGGGATCGTCGTCGTCGCGGCCCTTCTTGCCCGTTTTCGGAATTTTCAAACCCAGCGCCGCGAAGATGTCGGTTGCGAGGTCGCCGATGCCCTCGCCGTGCTCGGCCGAAATCGCGATCGGAGCCCCGAGCCCAAGCGAAAAGGCGTCGAGAACGCCATCGGTCCCCTTGCGGCCCTCGGCCTTATTCGCGACCAGGACGACCGGCTTCCCCGACTGCCGGGCGATCCGCGCAAAGGATGTATCGGCCCCAGTAACGCCCGCGCGCGCGTCGATCACGAACAGCACGAGGTCGGCGGCTTCGATCGCCTGTTCCGTCTGCTTGCGCATGCGATCGGCAATCGAACCCTGGCGCGCTTCTTCGAGCCCCGCCGTGTCGATCAGACGAAGGTTGACCCCGAATAAGTCGGTCACGCCATCGCGCCGGTCGCGCGTCAGACCTGGCAGATCGGAGACAAGCGCCGCCCGCGTTCCGGTCAGGCGGTTGAACAGCGTCGATTTACCGACATTGGGGCGGCCGACAATGGCGACCACAGGGAGATGAGCTTCAAACGTCAAGGAATGGCCGTCGTGTGATTAACCAAAATGCGGGATGCGTTCGCACGCATCCGGCGGCGACCGTCCGCAGGTCTCTAGCGCAATTCCTAGTTGAGAGCGATCAGTTTCGCCGCGTCGGTTAGCACGAACATGCGGTTCTGGGCCACGATGGGCGGAATATAGGACGCTTCCCCGATGCTGACCTGGCTTTCGACCTTGCCCGCGGCACCGTCGACGCTCACGACCTGACCTGCGCTCGAGACCAGCCACAGCTTGTTGCCGGCAAGGACCGGCCCAGCCCAGGACTTGGCGTCCGGCAGCTTCACCGTCCATTTCGTCTTGCCTGTCGAACGCGCCAGCGCCAGCAAGCGCCCGGAGGTGTCGACGACGAAGACCGTATCGCCGGCAACGCAAGGCGGCTGCGAGCTCGGGATCGTTGCCGACCAGAGGCGATCGCCGTTCTTGGCCTGAGCCGCGATCATGCGGCCCGCATGGCCGACTGCGAAAACGACACCATTGTCGATCGCCGGACGCGCCGCATCGCTCATCGAGGCGATCTGCGACGTCTGACGGGTGCGCGAAAGGTTTTCCGTCCACACCGCCGAGCCGTCCGACGTCTTGTAGGCGATGATGTCGCCCGACGGATACGGCACGACGACGATATCGCCGTCGACCGCCGGACTGGTCGAGTTCATCAGACTGGCCGTTTGCGGCAAGCCACGCGCCGTCCAGACTTCAGCGCCGTCGATGCCGCTCAGGCAATAGAAGCGCCCGTCGATCGTAATGACATAGAGACGATCGCCGACAGCCGTCGGAGCGGCGCGCACGGGAACGTCGAGGTTCTTGGTCCAGATCGTCTTTCCGGATTGCGGATCGACGGCGGCAACGGTGCCGTAGCCGTTGGCGACATAGAGACGGCCGTTTTCGGCAGCGAGCCCGCCACCGTATCCGCCAAGTCCGACCGTTCCTTCCGGCTTGGTCGAAACAGAAAAAACCTTGCTGCCGGTGAGCGAGAACGCCGACAGATTGGCGGCCGCGTCGAGCGCGTAGATGCGTCCGTCATAAACGATGGGACTGACCGTCACGCGCCCGGTCTTGGATGATCCTTCGCCGACGCTTGCACTCCATGCCTGGCGCACAGCACCCGCGAGCGCGAGGTTGCCGGTGACATTGTTCGGCTCGCCGCCCGGCTGCGACCACGCATCGTTCGATCGCATCGGCGGGATGACGATCGGCTTGTCGGCATCGGCCAGGTTGTCGGAAAGGCTCTCGGTCGTCTCGATGACAGGAACGCGCCGCCCGGGAAGGGCCTGCTGCTTGGTCTTGAACGGATTGAGCTCGGACATTTTCGGCAGGCTCGGACCACCGCCCGCGCATCCGCCGAGCAAAGTCCCTGCGACCACAGCCGCAAGAAGCGGCAATACGCGACCGCGCTTGTCGTTCCCCCCCTTGCTCAAGCCCTGCTCTCCTCTCCCGTCACGCCGCCGTCACTTCTTTGTTTCAGCAGCCGCCGCATCGGCTTTCGGACTTGCGTCCGCATCAGCCGGTTTCCCCGCATCAGCCGTGCCGCCCGTCGAAGCCTTCGCCGCACCAGCGTCCGACGCCTTCGTGCTGCCGCCGACCTCGGCCGCTGCAATGCCCGACATCAATATCTTCACGCGCTCTTGCAGCGCTTCCGAAACATTGGGATCGATCAGCAGCGGTTCCAGATACTTGCGCGCCTCGTCGAATTTCCCGGCTTTGTAGGCGGCAACGCCGAGCAACTCGCGGGCGCTCTTGCTGAACGGCGCATCGTCGCCTGCGATTGGTGTCAAACGATTCTGGATCTCAGCATAGTCCGCATCCGGCATCCGAAGCGATGCGGCTTGCAGTTGTGCAAAGCTTTTCAACAGATTATCGGCACCTGACTCCTTCGCGAGCGCTTCATACGTCGCGATCGCGTCGGCAGTCTTGCCGTCTTTGAGCAAAGCAGCAGCGAGTTGCAGCCGCGCGAGCGAACCGTATCCGGCCGGTCCCTCTTCCGCGATCTTCTTGAAAGCTGCCTCTGCCTCTTCTTTTTTCTTGTTGTCGCTGAGCGTTTCGGCGGCGGAATAGTCCGCGCCAGCGGCTTGTTCAGCGACGATGCGGCGACTCTCGAAGAATTTGTAGCCCGCAACAGCCAGCACCAGAAACGCCGCCGCGGCGACTATCAGTCCGCTATAGCGCTGCCAGAGCTTCGCCATCTGCTCGCGGCGAATCTCCTGCTCGACTTCGCGAAGCAGACTGTCTTGTTGATCGGCCATCGTATGTCCCTAAGCTCCGGCAATTCCTGGTCGTCTGTGATGCGGGAGGCCCAGCGGCCAATCCCACGATGGGGGCATAGATAGCGAAGCAGCCGCCCGGAGCAACCCCCGCACCCCATTCATCCGGGGACGTTGGCAGCAAAATCCGATACGGCCACCGAGCTAAGTGCTCGGAGTCTTCGGCTTTTTCGTGGCCCGTTGTTGAGCCGGGTCAGCAGGCCCACCTTCGCCCTTGACCGAATAGGTGTGCTCTGGCGCCGGGAACGTCCGCGCCCGGACTTCGGCGGCATAAGCACCGATCGCGCTGTCGATCGCCCCGCCTATCGCCCCGAATAGCTTCACGAATTTCGGAACGTTCGGCGACAGCCCGAGCATATCCTCCATGACCAGAATCTGCCCGTCGCACCCGGGCGACGCACCGATCCCGATCGTCGGAATGGGAATGGCCTGGGTGATCCGCTCGGCGAGGGGCGCGGCCATGGCTTCCAGCACCACCGCGAATGCGCCGGCTTCGGCCACCAGCCGGGCATCTTCCTCGATCGCCGCCCATTGATCGACCCTCTGCCCCTGCGTTTTGAATCCGCCGAGCACGTTGACCGATTGCGGCGTCAGCCCGATGTGAGCCATCACCGGGATGCCGCGATCGACGAGGTAGCGGACCGTCTCCGCCATGCGCCGCCCGCCTTCGAGCTTGACCGCGCCGCAGTCCGTTTCCTTCATCACCCGAGCCGCGTTGCGGAACGCGACGGGCGGGCTTTCCTCGTACGTGCCGAAAGGCATGTCGATCACGACGAGCGAACGCTTCGAACCTCTGACCACCGCGCGACCGTGCATGATCATCAGATCGAGCGGCACCGGCACGGTCGATTCATAGCCGTGCATCACCATGCCGAGGCTGTCGCCGACCAGCAGGAAATCGCAATGATTGTCGGCAATTGCGGCCGTGTGCGCGTGGTAGGACGTCAACGCCACGATGGGATCGCCGCCTTTTCGGGCGGTGATGTCGGGCGCCATCATCCGGCGATGCTTGAAGTGGATCGACATTGGCCTCCGATCGTCGCGGCGATCGATGGACGCCGAGCGAGCAGTTCATACTAGCGCAAACGCCTGACCGAATGAAGTTTTCGGAATGCGAGCCCCGTGGTCGGAGCCGACGCGCAGCGAAGTCCAGCAAAATCGCGAATTAACCACAGGCTATGCACAGCCAGCGGCGTTTGCGCGGCAAAACGTGGAGTTCATGCAACAGATTAGAGCCTACCTGCGCACGTTGCTGCGACATTCGTTGCCGCTCTCGATCGCGGTCTTATAACGAACTCATGGGTGCTGACGGCGGACGTTTTCTTTTGTCTCGCGTCAGTGACGGGTTTGGTTCGGCGTCAGGTGGGGTTGCGTGCGTCGCTTGAGCAAACAGTTGTGTCGGGGAAAGTGCCACGCCGTAGCGGCGATCGGCATCGCTCTGGCCATTGTCGCCGCTCCCGTCGCAATCGCCAAACCGAGAACGCCGAAAGCCCAGGAAACGGCCGCCGCGCCGCGCTCGAATTCCCCGCTGATCATCGTCGCCTCGCTCCGAAACCAGCGGCTGCGCGTATTCGACGTTGACGGTGAGATCACATCGTCGCGCATATCGAGCGGCAGACCGGGATTTGCGACTCCGACTGGCGTCTTCTCCATTCTCGAGAAGAAGGTTCAACACCGCAGCAACATCTATGCCGGCGCCGAGATGCCGTACATGGAGCGGCTGACGTGGTCCGGAATTGCGCTGCACGCCGGCGTCGTTCCGGGATATCGCGCCTCGCACGGCTGCGTTCGCCTGCCTCACAGTTTCGCGCGCACGCTTTACAGCATGACGAAACTCGGCGGCCGCGTCGTGATCACCGCAACGGATGCTGAACCTGTCGCTTTCAGCAGTCCGAAACTCTTCAAGCCGCTGCCGCTCGACGACAAGACGGCGATGAAACTCGGATCGTCCGGCCATCCGCGCGTCGCCGTCAATGACAAGCCCGACGACACGACGACCGATGCGCTGCCCGATTTTCCGCTTCTGATTGGAATCTCGCCGGCGCTCGCACGCGCCGTCGCCGACATGCCTCGCGATCCGCAGCGCCGCCCGGCGACGCGCGTCGAAGTCGATCAGTTGATGCAGGAACGCATAACGCGTCTGCAGGCCACGTTGAAATCGGCGGACGCTGCACAAACGGCAGCGCTCGCCAAAATCGATGAGTCCGCCAAGGAATTCGCGCAAGCTGAGCGGCAACTGCAAGATGCGCAGCGCTCCGGCGAGCCGCTGAGAGCCGCCGTCAAGAACGCCGAATTGCGCCAGCAGGACGCCATTCGCGCATTCTCGGCATTCATGTCCTCCGGTACGGGATCGTCTCTAACGCCCGATGCAATGCTGGATCGCGAAGCCGATCTCGAGAATGCCGTGCTTCAGGCAACGCGCGATGCCGACGACGCGCGCACGAACGCTGCAAAAACCGAATGGAGTTTTGCTGAGGTTCAGGCTCGCTACTCCGCGGCCAAGGCCGCGCGCGACAACGTCTCGATCGCACTCCGCAACGCTCAGACCGATCTTATCTCCGCCAAGCGCGAACTGGCGGATGCGAACAATGACGTGCGCCTGCGCTCGAAATCGATTTCGGTGTTCGTCAGCCTGCGCGCGCAACGCCTCTATGTGCGCCAGGGCACCGAGCCGGTCCTCGAGGCGCCGATCTCCGTCGCGCCCCTTCCCGGCCCCGTCGGCACGCATGTCTTCACCGCAATGCGCTATGGCGAAGACCCCAATACGTTCGACTGGCGATTGGTCAGCGCTCAGGTTCCGGCGGCCGGAAAGACGTTCCTCGACGACGTGCGCAAGAGACGGGGCGATGCCGCGGCTCCGGCAGGCAATCTGAGCGTGCGCATGGCGACCGCCGCCCTGTCCGCTTTCGCAATTCCCGACGACATCATGTCGATGATCTCCGAGCGGGCACGCCCAGGCGCCTCGTTGATCGTGTCCGACCGCGAGCTGCCGGACCATGAAAACGGCAGCGGCACGGAATTCGTCGTTCTGACGAAGTGACAAAACGGCCTCATCGGCTCGGGTTTTCCCAGTTTAACCGACGGCTGTCTCACCTCAGTTCGTTGACAGTGGACCGCGCAGGCATATACCCGCCCGCGACACTCGAACGTGGATGGGGCTTGGTGGATCGGCGCACAACCAGAACATTGACCACGTGGACGGCGATTGCCTGTTCAGTCGTGCTGTCGGCACTGTTGCTCTACAAAATGACCAACCGCGTCGAACCGTGGACGTTCGTCGTCGATGTCCCGCAAGCGCCGGTACGTGGCGATCAGCAAATCCACGCCGCAACCATCACACCGCCCGACGAAAAGGATTTCGTCCACGGCCCATCGCTGATCCAAACGCCGGCAGGCCTGCTCGCATTCTGGTATCGCGCCGTCTACGAAGGCGCCGCCAATGCCGAAATCGTCTCCTCCCGTTTCGACGGCACGCACTGGTCGCCGACTGCCGTCGTCAAGGATAGCAGCGCCGTTACGCGTGACATCGGCCTGACGGTCAAGTCGCTCGCCAATCCCGTCGCGTTCCGCCGCTCCGCCAACGAGATCTGGCTGTTCTTCGCCGCTTCGCGCCTCAGCGGCTGGGCAACGTGCGAGATCATTCTGGTTCGCAGCACCGACAACGGCCAGACATGGGAACGGGCACAGCGGCTCTACGCGTCGCCGTTCCTCAACATGTCGCATCTGACGAAGTCACTGCCGATCCGCCTTTCCGGCGACCGCATCGCGCTGCCCGCCTATCACGAGATGAACCGCAAATATCCGATCATGCTTGTGCTCGACGGCAACGGACGCGTCGTCGACAAGGTGCGCATGGGCAATGGCGGAACCGTCGGTTATCAGCCCGCCATCGTGCCTACGAGTCCGACGACCGCCATCGCCTTCGTGCGCCGGCTGAACAGCTTCCGGCCGCAAAGCATCCTGATCACGCGCACCACCGATGCCGGACGCACGTGGACGCCGGTCGCACCGATCGATCTTCCAAATCCCGGCGGCCCCATCGCCGCGATACGCTATGATGAGACGCGCATTCTGCTCGCGTTCAACGACGATCCGAAAGACGAGTCCAACGTCAAGCTCGCGTTCTCAAATCTCGACGGAACCAGTTTTCGCAGGATCGGCACGCTGGTGCAGGTCAACGATCAGGTCAAAGGCGACGCCACCGCGTATCCGTTCCTGCTCGAGTCCGAGCCCGGTCAGTTCGATGTCGTCTTCTCGCGTCCTCCGCCACAACACGTGATCGATCATGTGCGCGTTTCCAGCGCTTGGATCGAACAGAACCTCGAACGATCGGCCGAACAGAAATGATGTCCGCTGTCGACTACCTTCTCGATCGATCGAGCGCCGTGTTGCTGGTTTTCGCAGCGGCTGCCGCGTTGAGCCACCTCGTGCGCCTCAGTCCGGCAAAGCGAATTGCAATCGGCCTTATCGCCATCGCGGCGGCCGTGCTGATCCCGATCTCGACACGCTCAGCCTTCGACTGGATCGTGTCCGCCCTTGAGCGGCCATCGGCGCCGGGCCTGTTGCTTCTCGCACTTTTCGCGATCAGCGCCGTGACAGGGCAGCGCTTCGACCGCGGCAGCGAATTTCGCTTCGGCACCGCGATGCTCGTTCTTGCGGGCGTATTGCTTTACCCCGGCGCGGTTGGCTTCCTGAATTACGACCCGTATGCACTAGGCTACAGCGGCTACGTGCTGCCGCTCGCGCTCGTCTTGATCCTCGCCTACGCCCTTTTCCGCCGCTACTTCTTCATTGCCGCTACGCTGAACGTCGGCATCATCGGATTTCTGCTTGAAGCCGGCCGCAGTCTCAACCTGTGGGACTACGTCATCGATCCGCTAGCGTGGCTGCTTGCGATCGGCGCCTGGATCACGATCGCCATAGCGGCCGTGATCCGCAAGCCGAAACCCGCAGGTTCCGTTGTTGCCTGATCGTAGCGCTCAACCGAGCTGCGGAATTGGCGCCACGCCGATCAGCCACTGATGCCCGCCGTAGAGCAACGCCGCATAGAGCGCGACGCCGACGACAACGACGATGACGTCATTGATCGCGCTGGATGGCGTCGCGTTGCCGAGCGGCCCCTGCGCACCGCGCTTCTTTACCGAGATGCGGTCATAGACGGCGAACGCGAGGAAGGACCCGAACAGCAGCAGCGCGCCGAGATCCCCGTTCGCGATCAGATGCGCGAACGCCCACGTCTTGATCGCAATCAGCATCGGATGCCGAACCGCGGTCCGGATGCGCGATGGGATCACCGACGCAACGAGCAGGATCATCGCCGGCAGCATCAACGCGACAGCGATGTGCCGCGTCCAGGTCGGCGGGTCCCAAAGGATCGGATTCTTTCCGGGATGAAGCTGCAGCTTGTGGTAGCCAAGCACGATGACGACTAACCCGACGAGCGACAGCAGCGAGAAGATGGCCTTGTAGGGCATCTCGCCGATCCGCTCCTTGAGGCCGTCGCGCAGCTCGGGCGACGTAGGCACCAGGTGCACGCCAAGAAACAGAATGAGACCGACGACGAGAACCATCATGACAGGCGTATCCTTTAGGTTGGCCGGGCGGTAAGCCCCGCATAATTGGGGGCGTCAAAGGCGGTTCTCAAGGCAAATAGCCTTTATTGAGATCGTGTGCGTGCCGATTGACCACAGTGCCATGCGCATTTCTGTGGATCGCCGTCCAGGCGAGATGGGTGCCGCCTTCCTCCGATGAATTGGAGCGAAGCTCAACGGTGACCTGCTCGCGCGCCTTGCCCTCGATCGGCGCGGCCAGCGGAAAATACAGTTGCTCCCAATGCGTGCGCGGTGCCGCGGGCGCCGTCGAAAGCGAAATGCCCGGCGCCAGCTCTGCCGTCCACCAGACCGCAAAACCGTAGACCGTCGCCGGCGACGTGAGACGCCACTCGGCCTGCCCTTTTCGTTTCGCACGCGTCTCCCGCGTGAGATCGACAGAATCCCACAGGACGGCGCTCGCCCCGCCATCGAGAAGCTCCGAAGGCTTCAGCAGACGGACATAAGCATTGTTCAGCGTCATCGCCTGCGCGGGCGCAAGATCGAGACCGTGGCCGACGCGCTGCCACGCGCGAAGCTCCTGGTCGATCCGTGGCGCAATCACGGGCGCAACATACTGCGCGATGCGCGAGGGAATGATCGTCCCGCCGGGCTTTAGAAATCTCTGCCGCGCATCGGCCAGCGTCGCGATGATGTTTTCTTCAAGCGCGTAGTTTCCGAGCGTTTCCGACACGATGACGTCAACCGCGAGCTTGTCGTCGAACTCTGTCGAGTGGCATGGAATGAGATGGCAGCGCTTGGCCTTGTTCGCCTTGAGAACCTGCGCCGCGACGCCCGCAACCTCCGCAGTCTCGAACAGGAAAACGTCTTTCGCACCGAGCTTCGACGCCATCAGTCCGAGCAGCCCAGTCCCGGCGCCGATGTCGGCGACGACCGTCTTGCCGGGCTCGATGACTGACTTCAGCGCCCGGAAAAACGCTTCGTTCCGGGCCGTGTCTGCGATCAGCGTGCGGTGATATTCGATGCGCATGGCGTCAAAGCTTCAGCTGCGGTCCGCGGATCTGATAAAGCATCAGCCCCGTTGCAACTGCGAGATTGAGCGAGTCGAGCTTTCCGGCCATCGGAATTTTGACGAGCTTCGTGCACGAAGCCGCCGCCTCGCTGGAGAGACCCGGACCTTCCCCGCCCATCACGATCAGTTGCGGTTCGCGGTAGAGCGACCGGAAATCCTCTCGCGCCGTGAGATGCGTGCCGATGACATCGCCAGCCCACGCCCGCTGCAGCGAAATAAATGCCGACCGCTCCATCTTCACGATCGGCACGGCGAAGATCGAACCCATCGTGGCGCGGACGGCATCCAGCGAATAAGGATCGCATGTCGTCCCGACGAGAATGACGCCCGCGCAGCCGGTCGCGTCTGCCGTCCTGACGATGGTGCCGAGATTGCCGGGGTCGCGAATTTCTTCCAGCGCCACCCACGTTTCCCCGGCATTGACCTTCGGCGCCGGGGGAGGCTCTGCGAACCGTTGCCGGAACACGCCGAGCACCGTTTGCGGATTGTCTTTCGATGCGAGCTTGCCGAGCACGGCTTCGGAAACTTCGAGAACCTCCGCGCCGGCGTTCAGCGCGTGCGTGACGAGCCCCCGCGTAATACCGCTTTCCGCCGTGCCGGACTGATAGACTAGCGTTTCCGGCACGAAGCCGTTGTCGCGCGCCGTGATCAGCAGCGACGCGCCTTCGGCAACGAACAGCCCGGTTTCCTTGCGCACCTTGCGCATCTCGAGCGCGCGGATGGCTTTCACACGATCGTTCGTCAGGCTGGTGATGATCTTCGGCGCGTTCATGACTGACCGTTCCAGCGGACGAACAGCGACGTCGGGACAAGCGGCCCGCTCTGCGAGCGAATGGCGAGTTCGCCGGTATCAAACGCGCCGCCTTTGCCGTTAAGCGCGTCGCGCAGCAACTGATCGAAGGCCAGCGCCGAGGCGCGGATCGCGTAGACCGTCAGCACCATCGCGGCGTCCTTCGGAGCCAGCAGCTTCGCAACGTCGCCAAGCAGGTCGGGCAGGTTCTTGAACAGATCCCAGACTTCGCCTTCAGGCCCGCGCCCAAACTTCGGCGGATCGACGAGGATGACGTGATAAGTCTTGCCGCGGCGAACATCGCGCGCGACGAACTTCGCGGCATCGTCGAGCAGCCAGCGGACTTTGGCCTGATCGAGCTTCGATGCGGACTGGTTTTCCTTGCCCCACTGGATGGCTTTCTTCGACGCATCGACGTGCGTCACCTCAGCGCCCGCCTTCGCGGCGATCAGGGAGGCGGCTCCCGTGTACCCGAATAGATTAAGAACGCGCGGCGTCTCGCCTTTGACGGCCGCGATTCGCTCCAGCATCCATTGCCAATGCGGATATTGCTCCGGAAACAGTCCGAGATGCCAGAGCCCCGCGAGCTTGCAGAGCATTGTGACCCCATCGATTTTGACAGGCCACGCGTCGGGCACCGGCTTGTCCACGCGCCACTTGCCTTTTTCATCGTCCTCGCCGGACGCCGAAAAAACCGCATGCGCCTTCGACCATTCCGATTTCGGGAGCTTTGCCCGCCAAAGCGCCTGCGGCTCGGGCCGGTCGACGATGATCGACCCGAAGCGCTCCAGCTTGCGCCCCGCGCCGCAATCGAGAAGCGCATAATCGCGAAACCCGTCGGATGAGATGAGTTGCAGACGGTCGGGCGGAGGCATCGGCGGCGGGAGATCCAGAAATGTTCGAGTCCTCGCGGCTTTAGCACGATTGCCGCCGCTTGACAGGCCAGAGCCTCCGGCATGGACCGAATGCCCCCGTAACCGATGCGCAACACCTTGAAAAAAAGACAAATCACGCCAACATGCGTCCCCAAACACCGGCTACTAGCCAGCTAAAGTGCGCGTCATTGCAGGTGGGGGAAACTCATGCGCATTCATCGTCTTATCGCAGGCGCGGCATTCGCAGCGGCGATGACGTTCGCCGGCGCGTCCTATGCGTTCGAGATGACGTCGGTCGGCGGCACAAATTCTGATGGCTCGGCGAATTTCAAGGCGCCCGACGAACAAGACATCGACAAGGCGGTTGGCGGCTTCCAGTTCGGCGTTTCGGCGAACGACGGCCGCAGCGCCAGCGCGGACACATCGGATGAAGGCCGCCCGCCGTGGGAACTGAAGCCGACCCCGCCGATGCGCGGCTTCTATTCTTCGCCCGGCGACCGGTCGATGTTCCGGTAATCACGCAGACGACGGTTAATGCCGATACCGGCCTGCGGCGACGCCCCGGCTTGTCATGGCCCCGACTTGTCATGGCATTGAAAGCGGCGCACTCGAACGCCGTCCGCAGGCATGCTAAAATGCCCGCGCGCATCATAAGGTTGTCCCATGCCCCTCCTCCGCCTCGATCTCTACAAAGGCCGCACCGACGCTGAGAAGAAGACGCTTCTCGATGCCGTGCATCGCGCCATGCTGGCAGCCTTCAAAGTGCCGGAGCGTGACCGCTATCAGGTGGTGCACGAGCACGACGCATCGACGCTGATCGCCGAGGACACCGGCCTCGACATTCCGCGGACCGACAAGTTTGTGCTGATCCAGGTCACGACGCGGCCACGCACGCGCGAGCAGAAAGAGCAGTTCTATCGCCTGATCGTGGAAGAGCTGCAGAAGAGCAGCGGCATCGCGCCGTCCGACGTGATGATGAACTTCGTGACGTGCAACGACGAGGATTGGTCGTTCGGCCTCGGCCGCGCACAATTCCTGACGGGCGAGCTCTAGGGCGCTTCCGGAAAAGCAGGAAACAAAACTCCTAAAGCCGCTCCGCACTTCGACGAAAAGCGGAAAGGCTTTAGGTTCAGCCGAAAGCTTGCGCTGCGCTCACTGCGCTAGTCGAGATCGTCGACGACGATCGCTTCGCCGCCACCCTTGAGCCGCTGCGACAGCGCCGCTTCGATAAAGGGATCGATATCGCCGTCCAGGACTTCAGACGGATTGGTCGATTGCGCGCCTGTGCGGAGATCCTTCACGAGCTGATACGGCTGCAGCACGTACGAACGGATCTGGTGACCCCAGCCGATATCCGTCTTCGCGGCCTGCTCGGCATTGGCCTTGGCCTCGCGCTTCTTCAATTCCATCTCGTACAGCCGCGCCTTGAGGCGTCTGAACGCGATGTCCTTGTTCTGATGCTGCGAGCGCTGCTCCTGCGCGAAAATCACGATGCCAGACGGTTTATGCACGAGCCGAACGGCCGATTCCGTTCGGTTGACGTGCTGGCCGCCGGCGCCCGACGAGCGCGCAAATGAAATATCGACATCAGCCGGGTTGATATCGACTTCGATCGTATCGTCGATCACCGGATAGACGGTAACGGAAGCGAAGCTCGTGTGCCGGCGCGCGTTGCTGTCGAACGGCGAGATGCGAACGAGCCGATGCACGCCCGCTTCCGTCTTCAGCCAGCCGAACGCATTATCTCCGTCGATCTCGAACGTCGCGGATTTGATGCCCGCTTCTTCACCCGGGCTTTCGTCGATCAGCTTCACCTTGTAGCCGCGACGTTCACCCCAGCGCGCGTACATGCGCGCCAGCATCGAAGCCCAATCCTGGCTCTCGGTACCGCCCGCGCCGGCGTGCACTTCGACATAAGTGCTCATCCCATCCGCTTCGCCCGACAGCATGGCTTCGACGGAGCGGCGATGCGCTTCGAGATCGACGCGCTTCAGCGCGGCCTCGCCCTCGCTGACGCTCGCTTCATCGCTCTCGGCTTCGCCAAGCTCGATCAGCGTCAGCGCGTCATCGTAGTCGCGCTGCAGACGCTTGAAATCTTCGACCGAGCGCTCGAGCGTCTGGCGCTGGCGCATGACTTTCTGCGCGTTCTTTGCATCCGACCAGAGATTGGGGTCTTCGGCCTTCGCGTTGAGCGAAGCTAGACGATCTTCGGCAGTCTCCCAGTCAAAGAGACCTCCTCAGGAGGGCAATCGCCTCCTTGATGTCGTCGGACAATTTTTGCGCTTCTGCGCGCATCGGGCGGCCTCCGGAAACCGGCGAGCAGCCGGCATGAAACAATCAAGATCGTGGGCGGAAGGTAATAGGAAGATCATGCGCCGCTGTAAACGCACTGCTCCCTGCACGCGGCAATGCGTCTTTACCAGAAGCCGTTTGGCGCAAGACCGCCGTCCTGCCGCGCGCTCGGTTGCGGCGGTGGAGGTGGTGGCGGCGGCGGAGCCTGATACGGACTTGCGCCAGCGGCAGCCGAGGCATCGGCCGTCGCATTCGCAAAACCTATCATTGAATAGCCGTCGTCGGGCTCTTCATCCGGCTTGAAGGCTTCGAGGATCGTCTTGGTGTCGTCGGCCGAAGCCCTGAGCCCGGTTTTCAGATCGACGCGGACGAACTTGATTCCCGGCGGGACGCGGAACGGCGCCGGAGGCGTATCGACCATCGCGTTCTTGACGAACTCGCCAAAGATCGGCGCCGCGATCAGACCGCCGGTGTTGCCTTTGCCCATCGGCTTCGGCGTGTCGTAGCCGACGTAGACGCCGACCACGAGCGTCGGCGTGTAGCCGATGAACCAGGCGTCTTTTTCCTGGTTCGTCGTACCAGTCTTGCCGGCGATCGGCCGATCGAGAGATTTCAGAACCTGGCCGGTGCCGCGCTGCACGACGCCTTCGAGAATGGACGTTACCTGATAGGCCGTATGCGGGTCGATGGCCTGCGGCCGGTCATCGATTAGCTCGGGCTCCGGCTGATTGGCCCAGCGATCCGCCGTGCAGCCCATGCACTGGCGCTCGTCGTGCCGCCAGATGGTACGGCCGTAGCGATCCTGAATGCGGTCGATGAGCGTCGACTTCACTTCCCTGCCGCCGTTCGCCAGCATGCAGTAGCCGGTCGCCAT
Organism: Hyphomicrobium denitrificans ATCC 51888; assembly: GCF_000143145.1. Classification (NCBI taxonomy): domain Bacteria; kingdom Pseudomonadati; phylum Pseudomonadota; class Alphaproteobacteria; order Hyphomicrobiales; family Hyphomicrobiaceae; genus Hyphomicrobium; species Hyphomicrobium denitrificans. The sequence continues at coordinate 887,144 of NC_014313.1, read as the reverse complement.
CCTGAGCAGTGTCGTCTCGCCTGCACCGAGCGACATCGAAAGCACCGGCAGCATGTCGTCGTAAATGCCGAAGCGCTTGGCGTAATCGATGATCAGCGGCATGCCGAGATCTTGCGCCAGCCGCACGGTCATCTGGTTGCGCGAGTGCTCGATGCCGAACCTCAGCGTCTCGGGACCTGTGGCGTCTTTATCGTCGTAGTTCTCAGGCCGCCAGATGTCCTGACCCGGACCCTGATCGATTTCGATAGGCGCGTCGAGAATGATCGACGATGGCTTGTAGCCGTTGTCGATGGCCGCCGCGTAGACGAACGGCTTGAACGACGAGCCCGGCTGCCGCTTCGCCTGGATGACGCGGTCGAACTGGCTGAGGTCATAGGAGAAACCGCCGGCGACCGCGAGCACGCGACCGGTATACGGGTCCATCGCAACGAGACCGCCGCCGACTTCAGGGATCTGCATCAGCGACCACACGCCCTGAATATTGGCCGGATCTTTCGGAGCGACGTAGACGACGTCGCCAGGCTTCAGGATATCGCCCGTCGATTTCGCATCGATCTTTTTCCCGCCCTTCTGGTAGGCGGCCCATTTCATGTCATCGAGCGTGACCTCGACCGCCTCGCGATCCTTGACGAGCGTCGAGTCCTGTTGCCGCGCCGGCTTGAAGCCGATGACCGCTTTCGTTTTCTGGGTTTCCAGAACGACGCCGAGCCGCCACGGCTGGATATCGGCCGGGCTGCGGATCGCGCCGAGCGCTTCGCCCCAGTCACCGGAAATATCGATCTTCGACACCGGCCCGCGCCAGCCGCGTTTGCGGTCGAATTTCACGAGGCCGTCGATCAGCGCGCTTTTCGCAAGCTGCTGCAGATGCGGATCGAGCGTCGTGCGGACCGAAAGGCCGCCGCCATAGAGTTTGTCTTCGCCATAACGCGCAAGCAGCGTCCGCCGCACTTCCTCGGCAAAGAACTCCGCCGTCGAAATATGCGCGCCGACGGGCCGGAGATTGACGGCGAGCGGCTTTTGTTTCGCAGCCGTAGCCTCTTCCGCGGAGACATATCCGTTCTCGGCCATCTCGCCGATGATCCAGTTTCGCCGCTCGGTCGCGCGGGCTTTCTGCCGGAACGGGTGATAGTTGTTCGGGCCTTTGGGAAGCGCCGCAAGGTAGGCCGCTTCCTCGACGTTCAGATCTTTCAGCTCTTTGTTGAAGTAGGTCAGCGCCGCCGCGCCGACGCCGTAGGAGTTCATCCCGAGATAGATCTCGTTGAGATAAAGCTCGAGGATCTTGTCCTTCGAATAGGCGCTCTCGATGCGCACCGCCAGAATGGCTTCCTTGATCTTGCGTTCGATCGACCGCTCGTTGGTCAGCAGGAAGTTTTTGGCAACCTGCTGCGTAATCGTGGACGCACCCTGGGCACGCTTGTTCGAACCGTGCATTTTCGCTTCGACCGCCGCGTAAACGGCGCGAAGGACGCCCTGGAAATCGATGCCGCCATGATCGTAGAAGCGGCGGTCTTCCGCCGACAGAAACGCGCCGATGACGCGCTTCGGAATGGTGTTGATCGGGACGAAGATGCGCCGCTCGCGTGCGAACTCGGCAATCAGAGATCCGTCATGCGCATGAATGCGCGTCATGACCGGCGGCTCGTATTTCGACAGGCTCTCGTAGTCGGGCAGATCGCGCGACGCCTGCCACACCATGAATCCGGCGCCCGCCGATGCGGCAAGGAACAGCAGAACGAACGTTGCGAAGCTGAAGCCGAGAAAACTCAGCAGCAGGCTTTTGCGCCGCTTCTTCCTTCTTCTATTGCCCCCTTGGGGCGGCAGCGTTGGCGCGCGCATCAAATCGCAGATTCCGTCAGTCGATCGCTGGCTTACGTTTTCTGATGTGTGTCAGCGCTGGTTTATTTCTGCGGCGCAGCAAAAACAACCCGTCGCAATCGCACATTAGCGGTGAATGTGGCAGCACGTCGTCAGCCGCTTCCGTCGTTAAGGCTGTGCCGCCGTGCGCTTGCTGAAATAACTTTGGACCGCCGACGCAATCGCTTCCGCCACCTTCGATTGCCAGTCGCCGGTCATCATTTCCTGCTCTTGCATAGTGTTGCTTATGTAACCAAGCTCGACAAGAACGGATGGCGCATGGGGCTGCTTCAAAACCTTGAAGGCCGCCGATTTTCTCGGGATGCGTGACATTGTGATCGCCTGGCCGAGCTTTTTCGACAGCACGTTGGAAAAATCGGCGGAAAAATTCGAGGTTTCGCGCTTCAGGAGGTCGATCAGGATGTTTTTGACCTCTTCCCCGCCCTCGTTGTTGACGGACCCGATACCGGCGATCAGGTCGGACGCGTTTTCCTTATCGGCCATGATCCGCGCCTGCTCGTCGGACGCTTTGTCCGAGAGGGTGTAAACGGTCGCGCCGCGAATTGAATCCGCGATGCTTTTTTCTTCGATTGAATCGGCATGCAGGGAGATGAAAAGGTCGGCATCGTTTTCTGCGGAAAACTTGAGCCGGCGCTCGAGCGAAATGAAAACATCGTCGGTTCGCGTCATCTTGACCTCGTAGCGACGGGTCTTGGCCAATGCCGCCTTGAGTTGCAGAGCAACCGCGAGAACGACCGATTTCTCCGCGACATTGTTGGCTCCGAGCGCCCCCGGATCGATGCCCCCGTGGCCCGGATCGATGACGATGACCGGCTTCGCATGGTTCCTGCGCTGGCGCTCGGCTGTTTCCGGCAAACCCTGATCGGGCACGAGTTCGGAGGCCGTAGCCGCCGCGAGCGACGCGCCCGTTCCCCCGCCAAAAGCGGCGGCATCCATCGGAACCAGAACCACGGCGAGCTTCAGCGCTTTACTTCCCGGAATGCGCGTCATTCCGGCCGATACGATCCCGACCGGCCCCGTAGTGTCGAGCACCACCCGCGCCTTGTTCTGCGCGAAAAGGCCGTAACGGAAAGCCGAGACGACGCCGCGCGCTTGTTTCCCCGCCGCGGCATCGAGGCGGAACGCCATCTCCGGCAGGTCCAGGACGACGCGATACGGGTTAGCCAGCGTATAGACCTGCGCCGTCAGATCCTTGCTGATCGTCAGTTCGAACGTGGTCGACTTGCCGTCGTCCAACAACCTGACGGCTGTGGCCTCGACCGCGCGGCCCTGCCGCGCCTGGGACGGCCCTGCGCCCAAAAAGAGCGCCAGCCCCAGCGCCACGGTCGCGAAAAACCGAGCGTTCCAGAGACGTTCTGAAAACCCCCTCATTCCACGCTTACCCCCGATGCCCCAACGCCGCCCTAGACCCCCCGATCGTTAAGGCTTTGTTTTCAGAGACAATATATATCTTAGCCCAGAAATGAGGGCGTGTCTCCGCTTCGGCTTTATAGCACTTGCCAGTCCGGGATCGACCTCGTAGACTTTCACTATATTCGATGGCGCTGCAGACCCCCGTCTGCGGGATAGATCGGTAAGCGCCCGCGTGATTTGGTCGGCCTGCTGCAGAATTGAATTTCTGCGTTCACAGGTAACCAACCGCGCACGGATCGCACGCTTTGAGCGGGTGCACGGGTATCGGCGTCGCTCAAAAAAATGCGCTTTGGCGTCAAGCCCTTAGGGCAGTGTCCTTATGGCAGCGTCAAGGATGGATGACTTCGAGCCGGTCGCCCCCTGCCGGTTAGTTATGTGCATCACCTGTAACCGGGCGGCCATTCTTTCAACGTGACGCCATAAGCGTCGCAAAACCCATTCCCCGGCTGACGTTCCGCTATTTGGCGCGGAGCCGGGCACTACGCGACGGGCCATGACGCCAACTCGTAGCATTCACAACCGCAGCGGCAGGACGATCGTCCGAACCGTTCGCGCGATTGAAACGGTGAGCCGCACGCGCGCCGCCGGACGTGGAGTGCTGCGCCAATCGCCCTGGCCTTTTCACACTTCCGCACATTCTGCCAACAAAATGCGCCGCCGCACGAACCTCGCAATGACCGCCGCTACTGGCGATCCCGCATGCGAGCCGCTCAGGCGCGCCAAGGAATTCAATCAATGTCAAATACAAAAATGCTTATTGATGCCACGCATCCCGAGGAGACTCGGGTCGTGGTCCAACGCAACGGCCGGGTAGAGGAGTTCGATTTCGAAAGTGCTGCCCGCAAGCTTCTGCGCGGCAACATCTACCTCGCGAAAGTGACACGCGTTGAGCCGTCGCTGCAGGCGGCCTTCGTGGATTACGGCGGCAATCGCCACGGCTTTCTCGCGTTCAACGAAGTCCATCCCGACTATTATCAGATCCCGGTCGCCGATCGTCAGGCTCTGCTTGACGAGGAAGCCGCTGCGGAAGCCGAACTGGAAGCCGCTGCCGACCGTCGCGCCGAAGCGCTGGCGCGCCGCAATGTGCGGTCTCACTCAGACTCCGATACCGGCCCGGAATCGCCCGGCGATGATTTCGGCGACATTTCCCCCGCCGACACGTCGCTTGAGGTGTCCCATATCGTCGATGTCGAGGAAGACGAGCACATCGAGGAGATCGGTGGCGACGAAGAAAGCGAGACGTCCGTAAAGGTCGTCGCGTCGGCCGTTCGCCGCTCGGTCGAAGACGTTCGCATCGAGCCTGCACCTGAAGAGACCGCCGAATTCAGCGCGCCGGAAGAAAACGAAACCGCTGCATCGGACCAAGGCGAAGAACCGCCGATGGCCGCGAGCGAAGTCGCTCGAGACGACGAAGCCGCGCCTTCGGTCCTCGCGAACGATGAGGAACAGCCGGAGCACGAGTTCTCCGACCAGCCGTCGGTCGAGGACGATTACGCCGGACATCAGGACGCGCTGAACGACAACGGTTCTGTCGAGCACGAACATCACGACGAAGGCTCGCAGCCGGAATTCCGCGAGGGACCGCGCTCGCGCCAGCGTCGCCGCCCGCGCAGCTACAAGATCCAGGAAGTCATCAAGCGCCGCCAGATCATCCTAGTGCAGGTCGTCAAGGAAGAACGCGGCAACAAGGGCGCGGCTCTCACGACGTATCTGTCGCTCGCCGGCCGCTACACCGTTCTGATGCCGAATACCGCTCGCGGTGGTGGCATCTCGCGCAAGATCACCAATCCGCAGGATCGCCGCCGTCTGAAATCCATCGCCCAGGAACTCGAGGTTCCGGAGGGCATGGGCCTCATCATCCGCACGGCCGGCGCCGCGCGGACGAAGCAGGAGATCAAGCGCGATTTCGAATATCTGCTGCGCCTTTGGGAAAGCGTCCGCGATCTCACGCTGCAGTCGACGGCGCCAAGCCTCGTCTACGAGGAAGGCGACCTGATCAAGCGCTCGATCCGCGATCTTTATAACAAGGACGTCGAGGAAATCGTCGTCGCGGGCGACGCCGGGCATCAGGAAGCCGCCGACTTCATGAAGATGCTGATGCCGAGCCACGCGAAGAACGTCGTGGCTTATCGCGAGCCGACGCCGCTGTTTACGCGCTACGGCGTCGAGCGCCAGCTCAACGCGATGTTCCAGCCGCAGGTGACCTTGCGCTCCGGTGGCTACATCGTCATCAACCAGACGGAAGCTCTCGTCGCGATCGACGTCAACTCCGGAAAATCGACGCGCGAATTCTCGATCGAGGAAACCGCGCTCGCGACGAACCTCGAAGCCGCCGACGAAATCGCCCGGCAGTTGAAGCTTCGCGACCTCGCGGGCCTCATCGTCATCGACTTCATCGACATGGAGGAGAAGCGCAACAATCGCGCGGTGGAACGCCGCCTGAAAGACGCGCTTCGCTTCGATCGCGCACGCATCCAGCTTGGCCGCATTTCGCATTTCGGCCTGATGGAAATGTCGCGCCAGCGTCTCAGAACCGGCGTGCTCGAAGGTTCGACCTCGCAATGCGCGCATTGCCAGGGCACCGGCATCATCCGCTCGACCGAAAGCATCGCGCTCGCAGTGCTGCGCGGCATCGAGGATGCGATCACGGCCGGCGCCAATGGCCCGCTCGTCGCGACCACCACGTCCGCGGTTGCGCTCTATATCCTGAACAGCAAGCGCGCCTACGTCGCCGACATGGAAGTCCGGCACGGCTACTCCGTGACGGTGCTCGGCAGTGACCGCGTCCAGGGTGCGAACTTCACCGTCGAACGCAGCGCCGCATCGGCTCTTCCGATACGCCGGACCGAACGCGCCGCCGTCAACATGGACTGGGGCTTCGACGCTGAAGGCGACGCGCCCTCCTACGCGCCGTCCGACATGGATTCCGCGAACGAGGCCGGAGACGCTGACGAGGACGTCATCGATCGCGAGACGCGCAACGGCAGCCGCGATGGTGAGGAAAACGGCCAGCGTCGCAGCCGCCGCCGCAGACGCCGCGGCAGAGGCGGACGCGACCGCGGCGACGATCGTGGCGAGGAGTACTCGTTGGAGCAGCGTGAGGACGACTCCGAACGCGATCAGCCCGCAACGGACGACGCGCATTCCGACTTCGATGAGCCGACAGCTGATATCGAAGGTCTCGGCGACCAGCCGTCCGTCGATGATGGCGCGCACGCCGAAGCATCGAACGGACAAGGTTCCGACGAAAAACCCAACAAGCGCCGCAGACGCGGACGCCGTGGCGGCCGTCGCGGACGTGAACGCGGACGCGATGCAGCGTCCGACGCAACTGCGTCCGACACCGACCAGCCGGATCTCGACGACGAAGGCTCTGACGAGGCCGTCGAAGTCGTTGAAGTTGTCGAAGCAGCGGAGCAGAACGAGCCTGCCGAGACCGGCGCACCGGATCGCGCCAAAGCGCCCTCTTCCGGCCGGCGTCCGCGCCGGGTTTGGGACGTGCCGTCCGCCGCCAATGGCGCCGACGACGCTGCACCTGAACCTGCAGAGGTCGACCAATCGCCAGAGCCTGCACCCGTCGTCCTCGCGCCTGAGCCCGCCCCGCAGCCGATCGCAGCCGAAGTAGAAGTCGCGTCGGAACCGGTCGCAGCCCCGGCTGCCCCGGCTCGCCGTCGGCATGAAATCGGGTCAAGCGAACCGCGCATCGAACGCGTCGTCGTCGGTCCAGGCGAAAAAGCCGCCGAGGCAGATGCCGCCGCAGCCGCGGTCCCTCAGCGCAAAGGCTGGTGGCAGCGGAAATTCAGCAGCGAGTAAATCTACGCGCGTCTGAAACAGAAAAAGGTCGCCGTACGAATATGTGCGGCGGCCTTTTGCGCACATAGCGGCGGTCGCGCCTGGGAAAGTGCCATCCTCGCGCCCTATTATGATGTCTGATCATATCCGCCGAGGCCGCGAGTTTGACCGGGCCGGACTTGCTGAATATCTGTAGCGTCACGGTGTCTCGAGACACACATCGAGGTTGAGGCACAGCGATATGCGCGCGACGAGCAACTCAATTTTCAAAGCCCCATTCGCGTGCCGTTTCGTGCTGGCGCTTTGCGTGCTCGCGACCGGAATTGCGCTTGGTGCGCCGCGCGCCCGCGCTCAGGGTCTGCCGTTGATCCGCGACGCCGAGATCGAAGCACTGCTCCAGGATTATGCGAAGCCAATATTCCAGGCGGCCGGATTCGGCGGCGGCCGTGTCACCGTCAGGATCGTGAACAACGACGCCTTCAACGCTTTCGTGCTCGATGGCGCCAACGTCTTCGTTCACACCGGCACGCTAGTGCAGGCGAAAACGCCGAACGAAGTCATCGGAGTCATTGCGCACGAAAGCGGCCATATCGCCGGTGGCCATATGGCGGCGCTCCGCGCGCGCATCGCCAAGGACCAGACACGCATGCTGCTGACGCAGGTGCTCGGCCTCGGCGCAATGGTCGCGGGCGGAGTATCCGGCGGCAGCACCGGACGCGAGACCATGCAGGGTGGTCAGGCGATCCTGCAGGGCGGCGGCAACATCATCATGAAGGGTCTTCTTGCCGAGCGCCGGTCGCAGGAATCGGCGGCGGATCAGGCTGGCCTGAAGTATCTCACCGCGACCAAGCAATCCGGACGCGGCATGCTCGATACTTTCGAGCGCTTCAAGCAGCAGGAATATCTCTCGTCCGATATGCAGGACCCATTCATCCGGTCCCATCCGCTCTCTGTCGATCGACTGGCGCGACTGAACCAACTCGTCACCGCCAGTCCGTATGTGGACCAGAAAGATCCTCCGTCGCTGCAGCTTCGCCACGACCTGATGCGCGCCAAGCTTTCGGGTTATCTCGAAACGCCTGTCGCCGTGTTCAATCGCTACCCTGAGAGCGACAAATCGTTGCCGGCGCGATACGCCCGCGCCATTGCAACATTCTTCCGAGGTGGCCCCGGCGCGCTCGAAAGTTCGACCAAGCAGATCGACGGCTTGATCGCGGAAAACCCGGACTATCCATACTTCTACGAGCTGAAGGCCGACGTCCTCATGCGCGCTGGCAAGAAGTCCAGCGCCGTTCCGCTCTTGCAGCAAGCCTTGAAACTGGCGCCTTCGAGCCCATTGATAGAGGTCGAACTCGCCAACGCGCTGCAAGGCAACAACGACGGCGGCAGTTCCAAGCAATCGATCGAGCTTTTGCGCCGGTCGCTGATTACGGACCAGAACGGGAGGGCCTACCGCCTGCTCGCCAACGCCTACTATAAACTCGGCAAAGGCCCTGAAGCCGACGCGATGACGGCTCAGGCGTACTTTTACGAAGGCGACGTCAAACAGGCGCAAATCTTTGCGAAACGCGCGCAGCCCCGCCTGCGCGCCGGATCGCCCGAATGGTTGAAGAACGACGACATCATCAACTACAAACCTGAGACATGAGCCGTCCCAGTCCAATGAGCGAGACAATATTCATGACCGTAAAGAACTTCGCCCGAAACATCGCCGGTTCGGCATCGACAGGGCACAAGGCCGCCGTTGTGATGTCCGTGATCGCCGCGGCGCTGGCGCTGCCCTACGCGGCAGGCCATCTCGACAGGATCGTCACGCCTCGCGCACACGCGGAAACGGTCGCCCCGACCGCCGGTGGTTCGGCTTTCTCTGACGAACAGAAGAAGGCGCTCGGCGAAATCATCAAGGATTATCTGGTCAAGAATCCCGAGATCATGATCGACGTGCAGACCGCACTCGATGAAAAGATGCAGAAGGACCAGGACGCCAAGCTCAAGTCCTTCATGGCCGAGAATGCGAAGTCGATCTTCCGCAGCCCTGGCAGCTCCGTCGCCGGAGACGTCAACGGCGACATCACCGTCGTCGAGTTCTTCGACTACAACTGCGGCTACTGCAAACGCGGCCTCCCGGAAGTCCAGAAGCTGATCCAGGACGACAAGAAGGTTCGCGTCGTCTTCAAGGAACTGCCGATCCTGTCGAAGGGCTCGGAGGAAGCGGCGCGCGTCGCGCTCGCGATGAAGCGTCAGGGCAAATACTGGGAATTCCATCAGGCGATGCTGGCCGCGAAGGGCCACGCCGACGAAGCCTCCGCCCTCAAGATCGCCGCGTCCCTCGGCGCCGACGTCGCCAAGGTCAAAGCCGATATGGCGAGCGACGACGTCAAAAACGAACTGCGCGACGACGTGCTTCTCGCCAAGAACATGGGCATCAACGGCACCCCGCACTTTCTGGTCGGCGACAAGTCGATCCCGGGCGCTCCGGACGACTTGCATGACCAGCTTGAAGCCCTCGTCACCGGCTTCCGCAAAGAGGGCTGCCCGATCTGCTGATCGGCCGCCGCCGGAGCCTAAAGCCAGCCCCGGCACGCAAATTTGTTAATCTTTCGGGCCCCGGACCTGCGGGGCCCGAGGCATGCTTTGCGCTCGCCGGGAAAACTGGTAGACCCTTGGCTCCGCAAATGGCTTGGGCACCGCCCGGCGCTTGAGCAATCCCTAAATGACCACTCGTATCTACGTCCTGAACGGCCCCAACCTCAATTTGCTCGGCGTCCGTGAGCCGGCGATCTACGGCAGCGAAACGCTCGAAGATCTCCGCGCACGCACCGGGAAGGCCGCCGCCGCGCACGGACTGGAGATCGATTTTCGCCAGTCGAATATCGAAGGCGAGCTGGTGAATTGGGTGCAGGAGGCGCGCGGCAAGGCCAAAGGCATCATTATCAATGCCGGAGCCTATACGCACACCTCGGTTGCCATTCTCGACGCCCTCCAGGCGGCCGAGCTGCCGGTGATCGAAGTCCACCTTTCGAATATCTTCCGCCGCGACCAGTTTCGTCAGCACTCTTACGTTTCCCTTGCGGCAACGGGCGTCATCTGCGGCCTGGGCGGCAAGGGTTACGAACTTGCGATTGAAGCCATGGCGAACATATTGGCGACCCGCAAGGCGTGACGATCGCGTATAGACGTAGGCTATAAGTCGGACGCAAACGGATAAACCTCGAGGACAGAGGACTGATGACCGCAAAAGACCAAGGCCCCAAGAGCGCGAGCGCCGAAAGTCAGCTGATCCGTGAGCTTGCCGAGCTCTTGAACGATACGGGCCTGACCGAGATCGAGATCGAGAAGAGCGGCCTCAAGATCCGCGTCGCGAAGAAAATCTCGATCAACGCGGTCCCCGCTGCCGCTTACGCCGCGCCGGCTCCCGTAGCCGCGCCGGCCGCCGAAGCACCGAAGCCGACGACAGCGCCCGGCGATCTCTCGAAGCACCCCGGCGCCGTCAAATCGCCGATGGTCGGCACCGCTTACCGTTCGCCCGAACCCGGCGCGCCGATGTTCTGCGAAGTCGGCAGCAAGGTGAACCAGGGCGACACGCTTCTCATCATCGAAGCGATGAAAACGATGAACCAGATCCCCGCGCCGCGCTCCGGCACCGTCAAGGCGATCCTCGTCGAAAACGCGCAGCCCGTCGAATACGGCGAACCCCTGTTCATCATTGAATGAAGCGCTGCGCGTGCACGGCACGGGCAAGGACGCTGGAGAACCAATGTTCGATAAAGTCTTGATCGCAAACCGAGGGGAAATCGCCTTACGCATTCAGCGCGCGTGCCGGGAACTCGGCATAGCGACGGTCGCGGTTCATTCCACCGCCGACGCCGATGCGATGCACGTCCGCCTTGCCGATGAAAGCGTCTGCATCGGTCCCCCGCCCGCCCGCGACAGCTATCTGAACATTCCGGCGCTCGTCACGGCATGCGAGATCACCGGCGCCGACGCCGTGCACCCGGGTTACGGCTTCCTGTCGGAAAACGCGCGCTTCGCGGAAATCCTTGAAGAACACAAGATCACGTTCATCGGCCCGACGTCCGAACACATCCGGATCATGGGCGACAAGATCGAAGCCAAGGAAACGGCCAAGCGGCTCGGCATTCCGGTCGTTCCGGGCTCCAACGGCGCCGTCACCAGCGAAACCGAAGCGATGAAAGTCGCCAAGGACATGGGCTTCCCTGTCCTGATCAAGGCAGCAGCCGGCGGCGGCGGACGCGGCATGAAGGTCGCGACATCGGCCGCCGATCTGGGCACGGCGCTCGCAACCGCGCGCTCTGAAGCCAAGGCTGCGTTCAACGACGACGCCGTCTACATCGAAAAGTATCTCCAGAAGCCGCGCCACATCGAGATTCAGGTTTTCGGCGACGGCAAGGGCAACGCCGTCCACCTCGGCGAGCGCGATTGCTCGCTGCAGCGCCGCCATCAGAAGGTGCTCGAAGAAAGCCCGTCGCCCGCCCTCAACGCAGCGCAGCGCCAGAAAATCGGCAACACCGTCGCCGACGCGATGCGCAAGCTCAAGTATCGCGGTGCCGGTACGGTCGAATTCCTGTTCGAGGACGGCGAGTTCTATTTCATCGAGATGAACACGCGCCTGCAGGTCGAGCATCCGGTGACCGAGATGGTGACGGGCGCCGATCTCGTGCTCGAGCAGATCCGCGTCGCAGCTGGCCTGCCGCTGAGCTTCACGCAGGACGACATCGAACTCAAAGGCCATGCCATCGAATGCCGGATCTGCGCCGAAAATCCTCGCGATTTTCGCCCCTCTCCCGGCCAGATCACCTACTGGCATCCGCCCGGCGGCCTCGGCGTCCGGGTCGATAGCGGCGTCTATCAGGGCTATCGCATCCCGCCATACTACGACAGCCTCATCGGCAAGCTCATCATCTACGGCAAAACGCGAAACGATTGCCTGATGCGCTTGCGGCGCGCATTATCCGAATTCGTGATCGATGGCATTGAAACGACGATCCCGTTGTTCCAGGATCTCGTCAGAGACCCCGACATCGCCGATGGCGTCTACGATATTCATTGGCTCGAAAAACATTTGGGGATGAAGTAGAGTTTGCCTCTGCGCGACTTGTTCCGCGCGCGCTTGAGAGTTCGCTTGGCAAGTACCGGCATGGCGTCGCGTGACGATCCAATGTTCGAGATTACGCCTCAGGTCCTCCTGAAGGCCTACAGCTGTGGCATTTTCCCGATGGCAGAGAGTGCGGATGACCCCGCGCTCTACTGGATCGAACCACAGCAGCGCGGTGTTCTACCGCTCGATAACTTCCACGTTCCCCGCCGGCTTCTGCGCACCGTCCGCACGACGCCGCTGCAAGTGAAAGTCGACAACGACTACGAACGCGTCATCGACGGATGCGCCGCGCCACGCGCCGGACGCATGTCGACCTGGATCAACTCCCGCATCCGTGGGCTCTATCGCGAGCTGTTCGATCTCGGCGCTTGTCATACGGTCGAAGTCTGGCATGGCGACCAGATCGTCGGCGGTCTTTATGGCGTGGCGCTCAAAAGCGCGTTCTTCGGCGAAAGCATGTTTTCGACCGAGCGCGACGCTTCCAAGATCGCGCTGGTTCACCTGACCGCGCGGTTGATCAAGGGCGGCTTCACGCTCCTCGATACGCAGTTCGTGACCGAGCATCTCCGCCAGTTCGGCACCATCGAGCTGGATCGCGGCCTGTTCCAGGCGCAGCTTGAGCGCGCGCTGGAAAAAGACGCCGACTTCTTCGCGTTGCCTCGCGATGCGACCGGCGCCGATGTTGCCGCTGTCATTTCTCAGGAACACTAAACAAGCCCTAGCCCAAGATCGCTCCCGGCGCGCGCGAGGATTGCTTTCCCGTCGCGACATCGATGAACGTCCGCTCGGCACGCGTGAAATAGCGCTCCTTATGACGAAGCGCGAAGAACTTGCGTGCCGGGAGAGGAACATCGAGGGCAACGAGTGTTTTCGCTTTGAGCGGCGCGGCCACAACCAGACGCGAAAGGATTGTGATACCGCTGCCCGCGACGACCGCACCTCGAACGGCCTCGTTCGAGGGAAGCTCGAGCGCGATATCGAGGGATTTAGGATCGATGCCGAGTTTCGCGACATCCGCTTCCAGAATGGCACGCGTTCCCGAGCCCGCTTCGCGCACGACCCAGCGCGCCTGCGCGATCTGAGAGAGCGCGCGCAACGGCTGTTTCGCCAACGGATTATTCGGAGCCACGACCAGAACCATGTCGTCGTCGGCAACCGGCGTCACCGACAGCACAGGATTATCGATCTCACCTTCAATAAATCCGAGATCGGCTACGCCGTCTTCGACATCGGCAGCGACCGTTTCCGTATTTCCGATCTTGAGCGCTATCGAAATACCGGGAAAGAGCGACTGGTAGCGATGGATGATCTCCGGCAGCCAGTAGTTCCCGGCGGTCTGACTTGCGCCGATCCTCAGCGACCCGCGCTCCAGTCCCGCAAGATCGGCGAGCACTTTCTCCGCCGCAGCGGCGCGCGCCAGCACCGACTTCGCCTCGACGAGAAATAGCTTTCCGGCCTGGGTCAATACGATGCGACGGCCGATGCGGTCGAAAAGCTTGGTCGCATAGCGAGCCTCAAGCGCCGACACCGCGGCGCTTGTTGCAGATTGCGTGAGGTTCAGCTCCTTCGCCGCCTGGGTGACATGCTCGCGCTCGGCAACGGCAACAAAGATACGAAGCTGCTCCAGCGTCATGCAGTATCTCTCGGACGGTTCAGCTCATCGTTTTGATGAGGCTCAAGCTGAATGTTGCCACGAAAAGAAAGGCAGCAAACCCTAAAATCAAGGGGCGAATGCCTTTTGCCCTGAGCTTGGCAACATCCGTTTCCAGTCCCATCGCCGCAAGCGCCATCGACATCAGAAACGTCGTCACGAGAACAATCGCCGCCTTCGCCGCAGCTGGGATGGTGACGACGCTATTGAGCCCGACGAGCGCGATGAAGCCCAGCACAAACCAGGGCATCGGAGCTTTTGCGGACGAGCCCGCGCGATCACTAGACTTCATGTTCCGCGCGGCGAGAATGCCGAGCACGATGACCACCGGCGCCAGCATGGCCACACGCGTGAGCTTGGCAATAGCTGCCGCATCGCCCGCCTGCTGCCCATCCTGATAGGCCGCCGCCATCACCTGCGCAATCTCGTGGATCGAGGCGCCCGCCCACAATCCATAAGCGTGAGCATCGAGATGCAGAAGCCCCGGCAGCAACGGGTACACGAACATCGCAATCGACCCGAACACCGTAACGCACGCCACTGCATAAGCGACATCCTCGTCATGTGCTTCGGTGACGGTGTTGGTCGCGATCACCGCCGACGCCCCGCATATCGACGTGCCGGCCGCAATCAGCTGCGAAAGCTTGCGATCGACGCCAATCATTCGTCCGAGCCAGGTCGTGAATACGAATGTACAGACCAACGTCGCCACGAGAACCAACATGCCAGATGCGCCGACCTCCACGACTTGTGCGGCCGTCAATTGCAGACCGAGCAGAATGATCGCGAACCGCAACACGCGGCGCACGCAGAACGTGACGCCGGCTTTGGCGAACCTCGGTGTGCCAATCGAATTATGAAGGACGATCCCAAGCAGGATCGACAGGATCATCGGGCTGAAGATCGCCACGCCTGGAAGGCCTCGGAGGCCAAACGACAGCGCCGCGATAACTGCCGTCAGCAAAAGCCCGGGCCAGATTTCAACCAGGTCCCAGCTGCCGCCAGACGGCCGAACGACGCCGGTTTGTGCCGCGATCCGAGGGTTGGTATCCATCTTGAAGCGCCCTTCCAATGAAGCGCCTCCAAGATGACGGAATCAGACCAATCGATCCAATTCATAATACGTGTCGTATCGTTCTATAAAAACGAACGATTAAACGGGTCATCATCGATCGCTGTCCGAAGAGTTCCGAACATGCAGACCATTGAAACCGAACGCCTGATCCTCAGACCCTTCAAGGAGGGAGATGCAGCAGACCTGTTCGCCTATCTGCGCGCGCCGACCGCCTCCTGCTTTTTCTCGCTCAAACTCGCAGATCTGGCTGAGGCGGAAACCGAGGTTAGGAAACGTGCTCTCGACGAGGGGCGCTTGGCGATTTGCCTTAAAACGACTGGCCGGGTCATCGGCGATCTGTTCGGCGGCGGAGAGGATGACGAAGACAAGACGACCTCCGTCGGCTGGAATCTCAATCCGCAATTCGGTGGCCAAGGATATGCGTTCGAAGCCGCAAAGGCCTTCGTCGACCATCTTTTCCGGGTCAAGGGCTTCCGCCGGCTCTACGCCTATGTCGAGGACCATAACAAGTCCTCGCAACGCCTTTGCGAAAAGCTGGGAATGCGCCGGGAAGGCGTGTTCGTCGAATTCGTATCGTTCGCCAACGACGATGCAGGCAATCCGATCTACGAAAACACCATGCAATATGCCCTGCTGCGCCGCGAGTGGGCGGCCCAACGACCACTGGCGCCATCGGCGCGGGGTTAGCCGATGGGAACGTAGCGGGCGGGAGATTGGCCGAAGATGTTGTGATGCCAGCACTAAGCTGCACGGTCGGAAACCGGCCCTTACGCTTCTGGGCGCGAACGTCGACGGCGATGACCCCAGCCTCGATTACCGCTGCATGATCTGCAAAGCCGCATCGAGCAACTTCGCCGTCACGTCATCACTGCGCGATCGTGCGCCTTCGATACCGGACCGCGCTCTTTGGATGAAATCGATCCTCTCGCCATCAGTCGCGGCGTCCACCTCGGCGAACCCGCCCACCGACATTTTCATCGTCATCGACACGAACGGGGTGCTCTCGTCGAGCGTCATATTCCCGCTGCGGATTTGATCGTTGACCCAATCGCGCATCTCTTGGCGGGTCATGCTCCCGAAGTCCGTTTGCTGAACGCGATCCCTCTGCTTGCCGTTATCCGCTTGAGCTGAGGCCATTGCGGCTGAGAACGGCACAGCCAAACCATCCCCCGCTCGATCATCGAGGCGAAGGCGAGCGTACGCGTTGGTAATTCCTGGGAGGTCCACTTTCATCGAAATCGCTTCTCCGGACGGTACGCGTCCATCATGCGACATAGTTATGGCACGTGGCTGACGCTTGCAACGCGTCTCGGGAGTCCGCGTCACATCGCGCTCAGCAACAGAAACTCGCTCAGGATTGAATCGAGGGCCCGGGCAGCCGCCGTGTCACTCCCACTCGATGGTGCCGGGGGGCTTGGACGTCACGTCGTAGACGACGCGATTGACGCCGCGAACCTCGTTGATGATGCGCGTTGCGACGCGACCGAGGAACGCCATGTCGAAATGGAAGAAGTCGGCGGTCATGCCATCGACCGACGTCACGGCACGCAAGCCGAGGACGTGATCGTAGGTCCGCCCGTCGCCCATGACGCCGACGGTGCGCACCGGAAGCAGAACGGCGAACGCCTGCCAGATCGCGTCATAGAGGCCCGCCTTGCGGATCTCATCGAGATAGACCGCATCGGCCTGGCGTAGAATATCGAGCTTCTCGCGCGTGATCTCACCCGGAATACGGATGGCGAGACCGGGGCCCGGAAACGGATGACGCCCGACGAATGCTTCGGGCAATCCAAGCTCACGGCCGAGCGCGCGAACCTCGTCCTTGAAGAGTTCGCGCAGCGGCTCGACGAGCTTCATGTGCATGCGCTCGGGCAGGCCGCCGACGTTATGGTGCGATTTGATCGTCACCGACGGACCACCGGTGAACGACACGCTCTCGATGACGTCCGGATAAAGCGTGCCTTGCGCCAAGAAATCCGCGCCGCCGATTTTCTTGGCCTCGGCCTCAAAGACGTCGATGAAATGCTTGCCGATCGTCTTACGCTTCGTCTCGGGATCGGAAACGCCGTCAAGCGCAGTCAGGAATTGCTCCGACGCATCCACGTGGACGAGCGGAATGTTGTAGTGATCGCGGAACAGACCGACGACCTCGTCCGCTTCGCCGAGCCGCATCAGACCGTGATCGACGAACACGCAGGTCAGCTGATCGCCGATGGCTTCGTGTATGAGCACGGCCGCGACAGCGCTATCGACGCCGCCCGACAGACCGCAAATCACACGCCCGTTACCGACCTGCGCCCGCACCTTGTCGATCATCGAGCGGCGATAAGCGGCCATCGTCCAGTCGGACTTCAGACCCGCGATCTTATGGACGAAATTCGAAATCAGCTTCGCGCCATCCGGCGTGTGCACGACCTCGGGGTGAAACTGCACGGCATAGAAATGCCGCGCCTCGTCCGCGACCGCCGCATACGGCGCGTTCTCGCTCGTCGCGATCACCGCGAAGCCATCGGGCAGACGCGTGACGCGATCGCCGTGGCTCATCCAAACTTGGTGTTTCGTTCCCGGCGACCAGAAGCCGTCGAACAGCGGGCTCGGCGTGTCGATCGACAGAAACGCCCGCCCGAACTCGCGATGATGTCCCGCCTCGACCTTGCCGCCGAGCTGCTCCGCCATCGTCTGCTGCCCGTAGCAGATGCCGAGCACCGGCACGCCTGCCGCGAACACCGCCTCCGGCGCGCGCGGCGACCCGCCCTCCGTCACCGACGCCGGTCCGCCGGATAGAATGACGGCCTTCGGCTTGAGCTTGGCGAACGCTTCGGCTGCGTTCTGAAAGGGATGAATTTCCGAGTAGACGCCACCCTCGCGCACGCGTCGCGCGATGAGCTGCGTAACCTGGCTGCCAAAATCGATGATGAGAACGCTGTCGGTCAAAGTTCGCGAGGCCCTTTATTTCAGGCCATCCCCTACGCGAATACGCGCGGCGCCGCAACGGCCGCAAAAGCAGCACCCACACCCCGAAACCGCTGGTAGCCGCAGCCGAACTTCGCCCGCCCGCCGGTCAGTTCAACCGCCAGATCACGAAATTCAGCGCCGCCGCAAACGTGACCCAAGCGAGATACGGTAAATAAAGGTAGCTCGCCCGCCGCTCGACGCCCCACGCCGCCACGATGAACGCCAATATCGTCACCCAAAGCTGCGCCATACACGCCATCGCCATCTGAGGATCGTGGCGCCCGAACATCAGGTACGACCAGAAGCCGTTGAAGAACAGCCCGACACCCCAGATGAGGATAACAGGAGACCACCCGACGGCCTGCCAGACCAGCCATCCCGCAACCGCGATCAAGGCGTAAAGAATGGTCCAGGCGATCGGAAACACCCAGTTGGGCGGCGTCCAGTCCGGCTTGTTGAGAGATGCGTACCACTCTCCCGGCAGGAAGTGCGTACCCGACCACGCGGTGGCAACCACCAGCGCCGCGAAAACCAAAAACGATAGGAACTTCGTCAAAATCTTACACTCTATCTGCTCGTCGGCTAAAGAAGCCGCCCCCGTCTGAAGCTGGAAGGCACCCTATTTCATGCTGCTGGTCAAGACTCGCCTTGCGCCGAGCCCCATCGCCGGAATTGGTCTGTTCGCTGACGAGGACATCAAAAAGGGCACTGTGACCTGGCGCTTCATGGCCGCCTACGACCGGCTCCTGAGCGGGGCCGACATCTCCAATCTGCCCGAACCGGCGCGGACGAACATTCTCGACCACGCCTATCTCGACGCGGCGAGCGGCTTGTTCGTTCTTTGCGCGGACAATGCCCGGTTCATGAATCATGCCGACGATCCGAACACCGCGGGCGTGCATGATGCCGGGTCGATCGAGGGCTACGACGTCGCCACGCGCGACATCGCGGCCGGCGAAGAACTGACCTGCGATTACCGGACGTTCGACGCCCACGTCGGCGTGAAACTCGGCATCCCCGGCTAGGACGCTGTCCGTTAGCCGCCCGGAACGGTGGACGCCCCCGGCGACGATTTACGGCTCGCACGTCGCCGCTTGACGCCCAGCGCCCTTAGAACCTGCGCCCCCATGATGCGTCGCTGAAGGTAGGGCGAGAAATACCCTTCATAGCGCTGCCAGAGTTCCACCCGACGCCAGTCCTCACCCGAGACCTGAACCCGACAATGAGGCGATCCGCACGAGCACGTGAACTCGTCATAAGGCGAGCCGTCGCTCATCGCGTAGTCGTAGGTAATTTCTTCGCCAGCGCCGATGTCACGCATCGCCACTAGCGCGATCTGCCCGGAAAGCCCCGCGTTCGGACTGCAGCTGTGGTTCACGTAATCCGGCGGCTCGCAGTCGGACAGCGAGACGAGATACTGGTTCTCTTCGACCTGCAGCGAATAGCGCCGCACCGTCGGCGGCATGCCGTTCAGCTCTTCGCCCGTGACGAGAGTACCGCTCCACACGACGATCAGTTCGCCCTTGGCGATAGCTTCCCGCGCGACGACCGTATGGCCGCCTCGGTTCGGGATCGGATGAACGTCGCATTTCGGAGAGAGGAAGGAGTGTGCCCTACCGCTCATTCATTGACCTCAATTGGCCGCAACGAGCGGGGTACGCCATTGGCGCTCGAAATAAAGCATGGCCGGTATCCCTCGGTTTGCCGACAGCCTGACGGCAAACGTCGCATCACATAGTTTCGCTTCGTGCGATGTCAACGGCGAAACCTAGGCAAACGCGTGCTCAAATACTGCTCACTTTTTGTTTCTGCAAATTCTGTTCGGCGATGAAAGCGCCGGAAAATTTGAACGTCGGCGCACGTGCGATGTTCCCCGTCTCGCGACTGACCTCGCGAGACGTCTCAAACACCATCCACAGAAACTTCGCTTAAGCGGAGCGTGCCAGCACGGCGATGAAGAAGCCGTCCGTTCCATGACGGCCGGGCGAAAGCAGGAGCGTGTCGGAGCGGCCGTCCGCCGAGACCGGAACTTCGCCAGCCAGGCCCGCTGCGGCCCAGGCGTCCGCGGTCGGCACGATCCGAAAATCGCGATGCGCATCAAGGAAGGCCGCGACCTGCTCGACATTCTCCTCAGGCAAAATCGAGCACGTGACATAAACGATCTGCCCGCCCGGTTTCACAAGCGACGCAGCCCGCGCCAGCACCGAACGCTGCTCGGCCTGACGCGCTGCGAGCGCTTCCGGCTTCAACCGCCACTTGGCATCAGGACGCCTGCGCCACGTTCCCGTTCCGGTGCACGGCGCGTCCGCTAAAACGACGTCGAACCGCGGACCCAGCGCCGCCAGTGCCGTCTCGTCGCCCGCTCTCAGAACTTGCACGTTGCGTACGTTCGCACGTTTGATGCGATCGAAGATCGGCTTCAGCTGGTTGCGATCCGCATCATAGGCGTAGAGCTGCCCGGTGTTCTGCATCAGCGCCGCGAGCGCGAGCGTTTTGCCGCCGGCCCCGGCGCAGAGGTCGAGCACTTGCTTCCTTGGACCCGCTCCCGACAAGAGCGCCGCGATCTGCGAGCCCTCGTCCTGGATCTCGAACCATCCCGCTTGGAAAGCCGCCTCGGCCTGCAGGTTCGGCGTCCGCTGCGCCCCAGACGGAGGCGGCACACGAATGCCGATGGGTGAGACTGGGCACGGCGCCGCGCCGAACGGCAGCAGCGCCTTCAGAACCTTTTCCTGCGTCGACTTCAGGGTGTTGACGCGCAGATCGGCTGGCGCACGCCGCGCCATCGCCTCGCCTTCGGCGACAGCGTTGCCACCGAACTGCGCCGAGAACGACGGCCAAAGCCATTCCGGGATGTCGGCACGCGCAGCGTCCGGAGCCTCCGCCATATCGCGCGTCAGACCGGCACGCTCGGCGTCCGACAAAGGCGGCGGCGAATGTTCCGCGCCATCGCAGGCCGCGATGACGGCCTCGGCCGAAATCCCGAGCGCCTGCGGCGCGGCCCCAATCGCAAGCGCGCGAGGACCGTCGTCACCCAGCGCCCAGGCCAGTGAAGCGCGGCGGCGAAGGGCGTCGTAAACGAGCCCTCCGATGGCGTTGCGGTCTCCCGAACCGGCAAAGCGATGCGCCTTGCCCCAGTCGGTCAATGCCATGGCGACGGGCTGGTAACGATTGAGGATCGCCTCCAGAACCTCGATCGCCGCAGCGATGCGGGCTCCAGGTCTCATATGATTTCCTTTTAGGCGCCGGTCAGGATTCTGACGGCGAAGATCACCCACATCGCCAGCAATACGATCAGGCCGCCGCCGTAGATACGGCCGCGCAGAAGCACGTTATTGCCGGTCGTGTGAACGTAGGCATGCATAAGGCGCAGGACGACGAAGATCCACGCCAGAACCAGCAGCAGAAAGTCGCCAACCCTGGTGATGAGAATGAACGCGATCAGCGCGTAGAACAGCACCGGCAGTTCGAACTGGTTCTTGAACGCATTGCCGTACTGCGTGACTTTCTTCGGCCAACCTTGTTCGCCGAGCGCGATGTCCTCAGGCTTCACTTCGCCGCTTCGGAAACTCGAAACACGGCCGATCGCCGTTCTGATCAGCAACGCAAACGTCAGCGCGACCTGAACGAACACCGGCAGTAGAAAATCCGTGACCGTCATCGATGCCTCCGCCGAAGATTGCCGGGAACGATACCCTTAGACGCCCGAGCCCGGATAGTTCGGGCTTTCGCGCGTGATGAGCACGCCATGCGCGTGACTCTCGCGAATGCCCGCAGGCGAGATGCGCACGAACTTCGCACGCTTCTGGAATTCGGGGATCGTCTTCGCGCCGAGGTAACCCATGCCCGCGCGCAATCCGCCGACGAGCTGATGCACGACCGAATCCATCGGCCCCTTGTAAGGAACCTGTCCCTCGATTCCCTCGGGCACGAGCTTCAGCGTATCGCGGACTTCCGCCTGGAAGTAGCGATCGGCCGAGCCGCGCGCCATTGCGCCGACCGAACCCATGCCGCGGTACGACTTGTAGCTCCGTCCCTGATAGAGATAGGTCTCGCCCGGCGCCTCATCGGTACCCGCCAGCAGTGAGCCGATCATCGCGCACGACGCGCCTGCCGCGATCGCCTTCGCGATGTCGCCGGAAAAGCGGATGCCGCCGTCAGCGATGATGGGAACGCCCGCGCGCGAGGCTTCCTTCGAGCATTCCATCACCGCCGTGAGCTGCGGAACGCCGACGCCGGCGACGATCCGCGTCGTGCAGATCGAGCCCGGCCCGATGCCGACTTTGACCGCATCCGCACCGGCATCGATCAATGCCTTGGTCGCATCGGCCGTCGCGACGTTGCCGGCGATGACCTGCGCACTGTTCGACTGCTTTTTGATGCGCGTGACGGCGTCGATGACTTTCGCCGAATGTCCATGCGCCGTATCGACGACGATCACGTCGCAACCGGCATCGATCAGTCGTTCGGTGCGCTCGTAACCGTCCTCTCCGACCGTTGTCGCAGCCGCGACACGAAGCCGGCCGTGCGCGTCCTTCGATGCGTGCGGATACTTCGCCGCCTTCTCGATATCCTTGACCGTGATGAGACCGATGCAGTTGTTGTGCTCGTCGACGACGATCAGCTTCTCGATCCGGTTCTGATGCAGCAGGCGCTTGGCCTCGTCCTGCGAGACGTTACGCTTGACCGTCACCAGATTTGTCTTCGTCATCAGCTCGGAAACCGGCTGATCGACGCGAACGGCGAACCGAACGTCGCGGTTCGTCAGAATGCCGACGAGCTTGCCCTTTCCGGCGCTGCCATCCGGACCTTCGCTCGAACTCTCGACGACCGGAACTCCGGTGACGCCATTGTCGGCCATCAGCTTCAGCGCTTCGCCCAGAGTCTTCCTCGGCGAGATGGTAACCGGATTAAGAACGATGCCGCTCTCATAGCGTTTGACCAACGCGACGTGCCGCGCCTGATCCTCGATCGTCAGATTGCGATGCAGAACACCGATGCCGCCGGCCTGCGCCATGGCGATCGCGAGGCGCGCCTCGGTGACGGTGTCCATTGCCGAGGACAGCAGTGGAATGCTGAGCCGCACGGATTTCGTGAGCTGGGTCGAGACATCCGTCTGTCCGGGCATGACGTCGGATGGACCGGGAACGAGCAGAACGTCGTCAAAGGTAAGCGCGATCCCCGAATCGAGCGAAAGGCTCGAAGTCATGCGGACTTCTCCAATTTTTGGGGGGCGACACGTCCAGGCCCCCTGGGGCGGAACATTGTCGCGCGGTCTATAGCACCAAGGTTTCAAGCTTGGAAGCGTCTATACCGCGTCAAATAGTAATGCGGCCAATGGATTGGGGCCACCGTCACATGGCTGTCGTCGAAATTTGCGAGTTTTCTCGCACGGGGTGAAAGCCCCCATGAGTTTCTTCTTGGATTAGATATGGTTGGCGCGAGAGCTATGATCGGCCTGCCCCTGGCTGGAGCCGGGTTCGCCGTTCTCTGCGCATCTTTTATTGCGATCGACCCATTTCCTGCGACGCAACCGTCGCGCGGAGATCGCCAGCATCCGGTGGCGGCGCTCGCATGGTCCGAGAGCAATTGCGAGTCGCACTTGGCGATCCGGCACGGCACGCCCAGGCTTCAGATGGAAGACCTGCTCGAACTCTCGGCCGACTTCGACGAGATGGCACGCACGCAGGGTCACGACATCGCTTGCGCAAAGGCTGTTACGCTCGCAGCATCTGTCGCCGTGCCCGCGACAATGACGATGAACGATCAGGTCGCCCTGGCGCGGTCGTCTCAGTCGCCCTGAGAACCGCGAAAGCCCGTCGCCAGAACGTAAAGCTCGGAACTTTCCTGGCGGCTCGCGGGCGGCTTCACATGGCGGACGACCTTGAAGTCACGCTTCAACATATCGAGCAGATCGCGCTCGGTTCCGCCTTGGAACACCTTGCATAGGAAAACGCCGCCGGGCTCCAGCACATCCGCCGCGAACGCCGCCGCCGCTTCGGCGAGTCCCATGATCCGGAGATGATCCGTCTTCGCGTGCCCGACGGTCGGAGCCGCCATGTCCGACAGCACGACATCCGCCTTCCCGCCGCGCAGCCGCGACTTCAGCAGATCTTCCGCATTCGGGTCCGTGAAATCCATTTCGATGATATCGACGCCGGGGATCGGCTCGAAGCTCAAGTAGTCGATCGCGACGACCTGACCTTTGCCGCCGACCGACTTGACGCTTTCCGCCGCGACCTGCGACCAGCCGCCAGGCGCGGCCCCAAGATCGATGACGCGCTGTCCGGGTTTCAGGAAATTGTAGCGCGCGTCGATCTCACGAAGTTTGTACGCCGCGCGCGATCTCAGCCCTTCGCGCTTCGACGCGGCAACATAAGGATCGTTCAGTTGCCGTTCGAGCCAGCGCGCTGACGACACCGAACGCTTGCGCGCGGTCTTGACCGCCGTATGCAATTGCCGTTGCCCGCCGCTGAGGCTTTGCCGGCCCTTGCCTCCGCCACTCTTATTGTTCGTCATGGGTTGGGCCTGTTTCCTGATCGTCGCGAGCGGCCACGACGGCGACGGCCCGTGCGCCAGACGCCATCCTCCATCATGAGACGCATCAAAATGCCTTCGCGCAATCCGCGATCGGCGACCCGAAGGCGCTCGGCCGGCCAAAGCTTCAGAATGGCATCGAGAATGGCGCAGCCGGCAAGCACGAGGTCGGCACGCTCCCGCCCGATGCAGGGTTCGAGAATACGATCCTCGTAGCTCAGATTGAGCAGCCGCGACGTGACATCGTTGATCTGCTCAGTGTTGAGCCAGATACCGTCGACGCGTTTGCGATCGTAGCGTTCGAGATCGAGCAGCACGCCCGCAATCGTCGTCACCGTGCCGGACGTGCCGAGAAAATGCACCTTCCGCCCCGCGACGCGTTCGCAAAAGCGATGCATCGCCTCGAACGGCGCGAGCAGCTCGGTCACCGCATTGGACATCGCGGCGAAGCTGTCGGGCGTCACGGTCCGCCCGTCGAACCGTTCAGCAAGCGTCACCACGCCGACGGGAAGCGACTCCCAAGCCACGATGGCATCGTCGATATCGTAACGCCCGGTCAGCACGTCGCGGCGCGAACCGAACCGCGTCATGTCGAGCCAAATGATTTCCGACGAACCACCGCCGATGTCGAACACCAGCACGAACTCGGCCTCGGGATCGATCAGCGTTGCACATCCCGCCACCGCGAGCCGCGCTTCCATCTCCGAGGTCAGAACTTCGATCTCGAGGCCGAAATTGTCCCGCACGTTCGCAACGAACGACTGCCCGTTCTCGGCGACGCGACAGGCTTGCGTCGCAACCATGCGCGCACGTCCCACGCGGTGCCGCTGCAGCTTTCCCGCGCACACTTTCAACGCTTCCATCGTCCGGCTCATCGCCTGATCGGAGAGCCGCCCGGACAGGCTGACGCCTTCCCCAAGCCGAATGATTCGCGAGAACGCATCGACGACGCGAAATCCTCTGCGCGACGGACGCGCGAGCAGCAGGCGGCAGTTGTTGGTCCCGAGGTCGAGCGCACCGTAGATCGGATCGGCAAGATCGCCGGAGCTGCTCCCAGCGCGCGCGCTAGAATCGCGGCGTGCGGTGACGTCCGGAACTGCGGCTCGCTGCGCGGAATTTTGCTGATTTGCTGAGGCGGGCGTCGCGCTTCCGCTCCCGCCATGTCCGATGAATTCATCGGATTTCGACAGACGCTCGGCACCAGGTGGCGCGCCAGGGCCTGGGTGATCTGGTTTCAAATTGTCTCTCCAGGACCTGGCATCACGACGGCTGACATGCTGCCGCCGCGCTCTTCAGGCCAATCATCTGGACCTCTGTTGGCGAGAGTGTAGCAGGTCACGACCGTGCGTAAAGCGCGGAGCGGCGATGCGCCGGATGAACGCCGATTTTGCCCGGCGCGCAGCGGTCGACCGGCAAAAGATCGCGGATCGCGTGCCCGCGCTTGCAGATGCCCGGACCTGCTGCTATGACCCCCGCTCCGGCGACGCCCCGCGCTCGCCAGGTCCCGGCTTTGGGGGATCGTCTAATGGTAGGACTGCAGACTCTGACTCTGCCTGTCTAGGTTCGAATCCTAGTCCCCCAGCCACCGCTTGCTAGCCTCTTGAATGTCTTGAGACTTCGGCCCGGTTCGACTTATCGAACCCAAGGCTAGTCTCTTGCTCCCACATCACGCGCAAGCGAGGAATTTATACTTATCGGCGCCGACTACCGCGACCACATTCGGGTGAGGTCACCCCCTCGCTCGGAACGACCTCATTCCGGTCTGCGCAAGCGGAGACGGAAGTCCTCGCCGACGCGTTTGACCGCTTCTTTCGCCAGCAACAGCAACCGATGACGATATTCGACATTCACGAAGCCCTTCGCGCCTACCTCCGCGAGGAACTGAGACAACTTTGAGATAAGCATCTCGCCACTCCTCGCAGCCGATGCGACCGGCGCAACGCTGGGTGTTGCCAACGTCCGCTCAGGGTCACTAGCGCCGGTTCGTCGCACGGGGTTGATACGCCAGCTCCTAGCCTGAAAGCGTACGCGGAGCCGCGAAGGCATCAAGGCGCGAACGCCAATGTCGGCGATTTCCGCTAGTCGGACCGAGCGTCGAGCGTGGTGGCAGGAATGGTCCAATTGAGTCTGTTCAGTGCAGACGTTACGAGCGAATCGGGGACATCCGTATTAGATCGCTTGTACCGACGGGCCTTCTTGCCAACCTCCGACAATAGCGGCGCAATCACAAAGAAATATTTGTCGTAGGTTGGCGTGTGGCACCCTGCCAGATTAGTCTGAGCGGAATCGTTTCGAGGAGTTATCGGTGGCCAATGCAATTGCTCGGCTGTTGGGCGATAGTCCCAATAAGGCCTTTGGAAAGCACCTTCTTGATTTGGCAGATGTTGGAGTCGCATGCGCGGCCCATTTCCGCCAAACCCATGGCCAGGATTTGCCGGGGATAGTGTCGTTTGAAAAGAGTGCCGATAAGATCGTCGATGCGATTCACGAACTGCTCGACAATGCCTTCATCATGCGCTTCGACACGCCCGATGCACTGCGCCTGACAGATGCTCTTGATGATGTGATTGATGGCATGCGGGGTGCGGCCACGCACGTTGATATCTACAAGCGATATCTGAGAGTGTTGCGACCCGAAGCGGAGGAGCTCGTTGTTGCGGCTGAGAGCGCAATCCGGGCCCTGCGCGATCTCGTTAGTGCGGTCAACACAGGACCGATGTCACTAAATCGCGCTCGCGAAGGTGCCAAAGCCATCAACGACGCAGAAGCCAATGCCGATAAAATCATCGCGCGGGCAGAACGGAATCTCGTGGACGAGTTCTCGACAATGGAAGCAAACACGCTCGAGTTCATCGCCCTCGAGAAGCTTTATTCGATGCTTGAACAAATAACCGACGACGCGAAACGTTGCGGTAAGTTGATTGTCTCCCTGATCCGCAAGGAGGCATGAGCGTGATTTCGATTGCGCTCGTCGTAGCTCTCGCAACTATCCTTGCCGCCGAGTTCGTGAACGGCTGGACAGACGCGCCAAACGTAATTGCAACGGTCGTCGCCACAGGGGTGATGTCACCGCGCGCAGCTATCGTTATGGCGGTGATCATGAATACCGCCGGGGCGATGTCTGGAACGGCCGTCGCTGCGACCGTCGGCAAGGGCATAGTAGAGCCAAATGCGCTGACGCTTCATTCCATTACAGCAGCAATGCTGAGTATTATCGCGTGGGGAACATTCGCGGCCCGCGCCGGACTTCCCGTGAGCAAGTCGCACGCACTCCTTGCCGGCCTTGCCGGTGCGGCGTACGCAGGAGGAGGCTGGTCGGCACTGCAATGGTCGGGGTGGGAAAAGGTCATTATCGGCATGGTGATGTCGATCGTTCTTGGCGGGCTTGTCGCTTATGCCATTGGAGCTATCACCGTGAGCATCGCCGGCGGCGCCAAGCCCGGCCCTGCTAAAAGGACCTTCGATAGGCTTTCTGTTGCTGCCGCCTGCTTTCTTGCCTTCAATCACGGATTGAACGACGGACAAAAGTTCATGGGCGTGTTTGCGACGACATTGCTCATAGGCGGTGCGGCCGCCACGTTCACGATACCGTGGTGGGTGATCGTCGTGTGCGCCTTGACGATGGCGGCGGGAACGTCGGCGGGCGGCTGGCGGATCATCCGCACCATTGGGTGGCGCATGACGCGGCTGCAAAGTTGGCAAGGTTTTGCAGCTCAGGCTGCCGCTGGTATGACGATTTTCGGCGCGTCGGGGTTTGGAGTTCCGCTGTCGACGACCCACACGATCACGAGTGCCATCGCAGGAGCTGCTGCGAGCCGCCGGACTTCTGATGTTCGGTGGGCTGTTCTTCTCCGGATCGTGCTCGCCTGGATAATTACCTTTCCCGTATGCTTCGTAGCGGCGTACGTGGCCGCCCGCCTCGTGTCCTAGCCGAAACAAAACCGCCGGTCAGGAATTCAGCCGTTCCAAGTTACAAATGCGCGCTGTTAGGTCCGCTCAGCGTCAAAAGCCGGCAATTGTGCAGGCCCGTTTGGTTCGGCATTTTGTTTGAGAGCACGCATATTCAGAAACATGCGCTACCTACTCTCGCAGCGGTCGGGCAATGTCTGAAATTGGGGGCCACACGGAGCTTTCTTCTCGTCGTACCGGACGATGTCGCGGCAATTGTCGCCGATCATCGACGCGCACTTCTGACGGCAACGCCCTATGACGTGGCATCGCTAAGTCCTTAGAATTGCCCTTTGTGCCAATACGCAGCGCACTGCAAATCCGCTAGTTCACCGACGCATAACGGGTGCGAATCGGCCGTTGTGCGCACCTCGTAAGCCGATAGAAGACGCGCGGGCCGCTGAATTGTGGCGGGCCCAAGCCCTCAATCCGCAGCGAAAGGACTTTCGCCGGTGTCTCAATTCGACCGTGCAAAAACTCCGACCTGGTCCACGCTCGATCCCCAGGATGCGAGCACCGCCGCGGTGCCCCGTGCGAGTGAGATCGGCGATAGGGCTGGGCGTCTTGGACTTGAGATCGCTGATATCGCCGGGATTGTCGAAGATCTCGCCGGCCTTAACAACCACCTTCGCGAGACGCTCGAAAACGTCGTCGACTCGGTCGATCGCAGCACTGAGACCAATAACCGGATCAGGACGGCGATGGGCGAGCTGAAGACCACAGCCGATCAGACGCGGCACGTCCTCAGTAAGAGTTCGGAGCAGGTATCCGATACTCTCGCGACTGCCATAGATAATATGCAGGCTCTCGGCGAGGGCATAATTGGCATCACGCGCTCCGCTGAACAAGCACGCGATACAATCGCAAAAGTGCAAGAGGCAAGCGCCGCGATCGAATCGATCTCGATGGAAACCCAGATGATCGCAATCAACGCCGGAGTCGAGGCAGCGCGGGCCAGCGAAGCGGGTCGCGGCTTTGCGGTGATTGCCCAGTCGATCAAGGCCCTCGCAAATCAGGTTCGTAAGTTCTCTCTCGAGAACAGGGCGAACCTCCAGGCATTGCAAGAAACACTCGATCAAATGCTCGCAGTCGCGCGTCACAATTCCGAGTGGGCACAATCTGCCATCGAGGCTTCGAACACCGCGAAGGGCTCGACGCAGCAAATCCAGTCACTGGTCAGCAGCGTCCAACAATTGACCAGCGGTATCGAGGATCTGGGTGATCCTGTCCACAGCAATGCCACGAATTCTCGACAGGTCAGCGAGCGGGTCAGCGATCTGGTGAAAGTTGTTGGAACCGCCGGCACTCAACTTGGCAAGACGCGGGAGCGGTCTGAGAACATCCTAACCATCAGCGAAGACCTGATGTTGTTCATCGCACAGGCGGGGTTTGAGACGAAAGACGGCGCCCTCATCTTGACCTGCCAAAAAGCCGCCGCCGAAATAAAAGCAGTTTTTGAACGAGGCCTGGACAAAGGCGAGATTACCCAGGACGCTCTCTTCGACGAGCAATATAAGCCAATTCCGGGCACAAACCCGCAGCAGGTGGCAACGCGCTTCATGGACTACACGGATCGCGTTCTCCCTGCGATTCAGGAACAAGTTTTGGCGAGTTCGAGCCGGATTGCATTTTGTGCGGCCGTCGATCGCAATGGCTATCTGCCGACTCACAATCTTGCGTATTCGAAGCCACAGGGTTCCGATCCGTCCTGGAATGCCGCGAACTCGCGCAACCGCAGGATCTTTAACGACCGAACCGGGCTTCGCGCGGGACGCAACACGCAGCCCTTCCTGCTACAAACTTACCGTCGAGACATGGGCGGCGGTCAGCATGCGCTAATGAAAGATATTTCGGCACCGATTATCATTCGCGGACGGCACTGGGGTGGATTTCGCATGGGTCTGAAGCCTTGAGGCGAAACCGCCAAAGCGTCATCCTCTCTCACTCCGGAGCCCATTCCGAACCTCGCGGGTGACGCAGACGCTACCACATTCCCCGATCGACCAGTTCGCATCTCGTAACGCCGGCTAGAAACCACGCATTCGACGGAGTTTCGCGTCTCCACGAACAAAAGGCCGCTCGCCGGATATGCCTTCGCCACTGCCCATAAAGAAAAGCATCGCCGATGCGACGACCTTCCGCTCCTTGGCTTAGAGCCCCAGGAACTTGAAAGGTTCGGTTTCCTTGAATTGACCGTTGGCCACGCCAGCGTAAATGTGCGTCTGGTTGGGACCGAGGTCGAGTTTCATCACCTTGCCGGTTTCTTCGGAGAAGTTCAGTTTCGTCAGATCGACCCAGAAGATATTTGGCGTGAGCACTGATTCAAAAAAGTAGAGCTTGCTCTTCTGATCGGCGACC
The DNA here is from genome assembly GCF_000143145.1 of Hyphomicrobium denitrificans ATCC 51888. Classification (NCBI taxonomy): domain Bacteria; kingdom Pseudomonadati; phylum Pseudomonadota; class Alphaproteobacteria; order Hyphomicrobiales; family Hyphomicrobiaceae; genus Hyphomicrobium; species Hyphomicrobium denitrificans. The sequence goes on along the minus strand of NC_014313.1, from coordinate 856,424 downwards.
GTCCGCCAGCGCGTCGAGGATATATTAGGCTGGTCAGGCGTCGAGATGCCGAACGGAACGGAGACATTGCGGATTACGCTGAAGGCGCTGGCGATAGCCTCGACCGGATCCTCGCTCTTCGGAATTGCATTCACATAGAAGGCGGCGCGCGCAAAACGATCCGACGCGCGATTTGTGCCGGGCAGCATGACGGTGCCGCCGATCTCTTTCCAGTATTCATTCAGGGCGAGCTGCTTTTCATAGGTGGGGGAATTGGTCATCACCTGATAGTCGCGGCTGTGATGAATGACCTGCTTGCCATCGATATACTCGATGATCGCGCTGTCGCCGCCGGCATCCGAGAGCGAGAGATGCAAAGTGGCGAGCTTGTTATCCCCGGGCACGTTGTCCGTGACGATAGTGTAGGGTTCCTTTGCCAGCGCATCGACGGCTTCATCCACGGTGGCGAAATTGTCGAGGACATATTGCGCCCAGGCGGCGATCGATAGACCAGGCATCCTACCGTCGTATTTCGGGTAGGAGGATTCGACCAGCCACAGCACATTGGCGACAAGCCCGGCCTCGTTCATGCCATCGGTCGTCGAGATATCATAACCCGAGGCGATAACGCTGCCGTATTTCGACGTCCATTGGATCGAATTTGGTCCCGCTTCTCCAGACCGCCTCAAGCCACGCGGGAACACCCAAATATTGGTCCCGACATCGGTCTTCCAGTCCATGGAACGCGCCGTGATCACCTCATCGTTGGCGCCGTGGTAGACGAAGCGCGTGCAGGCGTAGGCCGCGGAAGATACCATCACGCCCGCGGACATGAGGACGGCAGTGCAGGTCGTGACCGAACGTCTCATTGTGGCCATCCCGATTCAGCGATGCCAATTGCTTCTAGCTAAATTCTATGAAGGCAATCCTGCTGAAGAAAGTCAAATCCGCTCAATTGGACGAGCGTTGCTCGCTCCGACGCCCGGAAGTAGCACGGCCGAGATTGGCACCTACCGCAAAGCGGAGATGGCCGACGCCGCGTGTCGCCATGTCGGCAGCCCTCGCCGAAAGAGAGGCGCACATGATGCTGGACCACCGCGACCAGATCTCAAGCACAAGTAATCTCAGCCCTGCGCGCCGGGCAGAAGATAGTTCTGAACGAGATAATTGAGGCCCCGCATCCAGGATTCATCCGTGTTGTTCCTGAGATCGACGCTGTGAATGAACGTCACTTTCCGCTTCGCGACGTCCGCCATATAGACGTTGATGTTGAGAATGAGATTCGAGATTTTCTGCACACGAATCCAGGCGACGTGCTCGACATTGAGATCGCGCCCGTAATCAAATTCACAGCCACCGCAAGCGCCGATAAGCTGTCCGGCATCGATCTTTTGCTGCTCAGAGGCTGGAACAGGGACGAAGGCATACTTGCCGGAAGCTTCGAGCTGTTCTTTGAAAGCCGTCGAAATCATATTCAAACGATTTTTCTCGGCGTCGGTCGTCGGCTCATAGCCCTCGTTGTCATTCTGGAAGTGGACGCCCAGCAATGCGATGCGTTGCGGCTCCGCATAGGCGACCCCTGCGAAAATTACGGCCGTGATGAGCCCAGCGATTGCCATCGCGCAAAGACTCGACATAACCCGACGAAGCGCTTCGGCGCGTGCGGATTGAAGCGTACGGTCAAACATGATGCTATCCGTTCGCATGGGTTGAAGGAAAGTATCGCCAAATAGCGTATGGCCAATACTGGCAAGCTATCGTAAAATTGCGCAACGGCGGTTCGCCCGACTTTCCTTGGGCATTTCACACGATCTTCGCCGTGCTTTCTTCCCACCTGCGCCTCGTTGCCCTAACCATTGGACTCCTAAGGAGCCCGTGGCTATGGATCTCAAATGGCTATTGGTGCGCCGCATCGTGCTCGTCGCATTGGCTTGCTTTATTGCAGGTTCGGCTTTCACGGTTGTCGCGACTGCCAACAAAGTAAAGCACCAGAACGAACGACTCGCGGATTCCGTCGGCCGCCAGCTTGACCTTCAATTGGTCCGCATCGGAACAGCCATAGATACACCCCTGAGATTTCCCGATTGGGATATGGTGACGTCGTTCGTTCTGCAGCCAGGGCAGTGCATCAGATTTCTCGACGTCAACGCCTCGATTTTGAGGTCTAGCTGTCAAGGCGTGAACGCAGCGGCGATCACGGCCCCGGATTGGTTTCTCTCGGCGCACCGCATGTTTCTCGATGCGAAAGCATCTGCGTCTTACCCAATATCATACCGGGGAAAGCTTCACGGAACCGTCGTGAGCAGTTCCGAGCCTGTCGCGACCGCAAACCAGGCCTGGACAACGATAGCTCCAATGCTCGGTCTATCTGCAGCTCTTATCGCAACGCTTTGCATCGTAACATACTGGGTCATTGATCGCGCCTTGGCGCCGACCAAGGAAATCCTCGGCGGCCTCAATCGCTTGGCCCAGGGCGAACTCGAATGCCGGTTGCCGGCATTTCAACTCGCCGAACTCAATCGGATCAGCGAGGTCTTTAACGCATTATCGCGTGACCTTTCCAAAGCCACAGCCGATAGAGCCGAATTGGCGCGCAAGCTCGTAGACGCACAAGAACAGGAAAGACTGCATATCGCACGAGAGCTTCACGACGACGTTGCGCAACAGCTGAGCGGCATAAACGCCGTTGCGGCCTGTGTCCGCAGCAAGGTCAACCGCAAAGATCCTTCCGCGACGCAAGACGCGACCGAGCTCGAGACCATGACCTCGAAGCTGATGATCTCCCTGCGAAAGACGCTCACGTACTTGCGCCCTCCCGAAATCGACGATCTTGGGCTTATCGAGAGTCTGCGAAATTTGGTTGAGAAGTATAATAGTCTCGCCCAGGGCGGCACGCATTATACACTGGAAACGAACGGCAACCTTGAAGACTTGAGCTCCGAAGCAAGCGCTCATGTTTACCGCATTATCCAGGAAGCATTGAACAATGCCGCGCGGCATGCCCACGCTTTGAACGTGAAAGTGATGCTTCACAAGTTCAACGAATCCGGAACCGATAAAATCGAAGTCTCGGTCGATGACGACGGTTGCGGGCGGCCCTCGCAAAATACGAGCACATTCGGCGGCTGGGGCATGATCGGCATGCGCGAACGCGTTCTCGCATTGAGCGGACGGTTTGCCGCCGGTCCCAAACCCTCGGGCGGCTTTGGCTTGCGTGTTGAATTTCTAGCCCGGCCGAGAACCTGACGATGGAGAAGATCCGTGTTCTCCTCGTTGATGACCACGCCGTTGTGCGGCAAGGATATCGGCGTCTGATCGAAAGCCAGGACGGAATCGATGTTGTTGGCGAGGCGGGCGATGCCGCGTCCGCCTATCAGTCGTATAAAAATCTTACGCCGGACGTCACCGTCGTCGACATCTCGATGCCCGGAAGAGGCGGCATCGATCTCGTGCGTCAGCTCCGTCTCTACGATGCCGCGGCACGAATTCTCATGTTCACGATGCACGCGAACGCATCCTATGCCGAACAAGCATTCAAAGCCGGTGCGCAAGGTTACGTGACCAAAAGCAGTCCGCCTGACGTTCTGATCAGCGCCATCCGCACTGTGTTCTCGGGACGTCCCGCACTCTGCGCAGAAATTAACAGCGCGATCGCAGCCAGCCGGCTGTTCAACGAGGACACTGCGCTCGAAACTCTATCCCCACGGGAGTTCGAAATTCTGCGCATGATTCTAGATGAGAAAACGACCGACGAAATCGCCCAAGCTTTCAACCTCAGTCCGAAGACCGTTGCCAATTATCATTACGCCATCAAGTCGAAGCTGGGAGTGCGAACGGACATCGAACTTGTCTACTACTGCCTGAGGCAAGGTCTGGCGATGCCACCCATTTCGTAATGTGATGTGATCCTTGAACTCGCTAGGACGGGCAGTTTTCCCAAGCATTAGCAGGCAAATCACCGTTGCCATGAGAACCCCACTCGAATTCTATGCACCGGCCGTGCGGCAGGTCGCACTGAGGACGAGGAGATGAGCATGAGGGTTCTGGTGGCGGGGTTGGCGAGCTTGGTTCTCGCAGTGCTATCCAATTACGCGTTGGCTCAAAACGATCAAATCTCCCGGTTGGCCACCGACAAGATGGAAAATTTCAAGCTCGATAGCATCGCATGGAAAGATGAGCCGCTCCTCCCCCGCGGTGCCAAGAGCGCGCTCGTGATCGGCGATCCCGGCAAGCCCGGCGTCTTCATGGCCTATCTCAAGTTCCCCGCAAACTATGAGATCCCCGCCCATACTCACCCCTTTGCCGAGGTCGTCACCGTACTCAAAGGCACGGTCTGGAATGGTATGGGAGAAAAGCTAGATCGGAAGAAGGGCGACAACATCGGCGTCGGCGGCAGCTTCACATTGCCTGCCAGCCACGCCCACTACCTGTGGAACGAGGATGAGAGCGTCGTTCTTCTCACCGCGACAGGTCCGTGGAACATTAAGTACGTCAATCCTGACGACGATCCGCGTAAATAAAGGGTCAGCCGCTGCTTCTCCACTATACTCACTTGCTAACGAGGGAACCCTCTTGCGCTACCAGTGCAATCTGGGCCGCGTGCGTCTCTGAGAGCCAATATTGATGGATGACTCGCGCTTACTCCATCACGCCTTCGGGACCTCGCGTCTCTTCTTCAGCTGCTCATCAAACACGCGAAGGCGCTTGTAATCGTCGAGCCATTTCACATCTGTCGCTGGCGACCGGCTTCCGAAGACCGTCATGATCCGATAGCCTCCATCATCGCAACGACGCAACGGGCCAGTTGCAGATGTCCTTAGCCACTAAAGTCTGGCGTCGCTTCGTCTCTGCTTCACTATAGTGATAAGGGCCTTGGAGGCAGCGCTACGATAAGCGTCCTTGCGCTGAAGGACCGATAGCGTCCAAATCCCAGCTGAGGGCACGAGCGGAATTGCTTTAAGTCCCGGGAGCTGCCGGGCAGTCGCCGAGGGCATAACGGTCGCGATCGGCGCGCCTCTTACGATAGCGATGATTGAGTCGGCCGAATTCGCCTCGATCGCAATCCTGGGCCGCACTTTGTTGGTGCGAAAATAGCGATCGATCGGCGCTCGGGTGATGAATGCCTGACTGAGGAGCGCCAAATCAGCGTGCTTAAGTTGCGGCACTCGCACTTTGTCCATGCAGTACATGGGGTGCCGTTTACCGACGACCAGGCAAAGCTCGTCGTCTTGTATCCTTTCCACCTCGATTTCATCGCTATCAACATCGCTGAACGCCAGCCCCACGTCGATGCTGTCCTCGACCAGCGCTGCCTCAAGCTCCGCCTGAGCCAGAATGTCGATCGTCACCGAGACGCGAGGATGCCGCTTGTAGAATTCCTGCATCAGCGGGCCAACGAGATGGGTCGTAAACAGAGGGAGAAAGGCGACACGTAACGTTCCGCTAAGCGCGCCGGCGATGTCCTGCATCGCGCGTTCTCCAGCTTGAATTTCGCGAAGCGCACGCCTGACATGCTCAATATAAGTCCGGCCCTCGTCCGTCGGCTTTACGGTGCGTCCCGACCTATCGAAAAGCTGCGCGCCGAGCTGAGCTTCGAGATCGAGAATTCTTTGGGACAGTGCCGGCTGAGAAATGCGCAGCGCCGACGCCGCGCGCGTGAAATTACCGTGGTCCGCCACTGCCAGCAGGTAATGGGCTTGCCGGATAAGCATAACCGAACACCTATGATCACTATAGGAAATCGGTCTTGGACATTATCGCTATTTCCCGCCATTTCCTAGCCGCGACGGCGCAGTTAGCGGCAAAACGGTGAGGACGGAGATAGGCGCGATGTCTGAAGGGCTTTCACGGCGAGGTGCCATCGCATTAGGAGCGGGCGCGGGCATTGGACTCGGTTTGAGCAACTTCAACGGCCCGGCATTTGCAAAATCTCCTAAACTCGGCGTGCAAGCACCTTACTGGTACCGGTTCAACATGGGCGATGCGGAAGTCACGGTCGTATCCGATGGCTGGCAGATGCTCGGCGACCCATCGAACTCGTTTCTCGGAGTCCCCAAGGAAGAGGTGCGCAGAGAACTGACGGACAATTTTATGAGCCCGTCGGATATGAACATCGAACTCAACTCGTTCGTCGTCAACAACAACGGAAAGACGGTTTTGTTCGACACCGGACTTGGGTCATCGAAGATGTTCGGTCCGAAGGGTGGTCTGCTCGCAAAAAATCTCGCAGAAGCGGGCATCAAGCGAGAAGACATTGATGCCGTTGTCATTTCGCACGGTCATATCGACCACATCGGCGGGATCGTCGATGAAAGTGGCGCGCTCCTCTACCCGAACGCTCAGGTCTACATAAGCCAAGCCGATTTCAGTTACTGGACGGACGAAAAGCACATGGACTCGCCTTGGAAGAAGGCATTCGTGATTCACGCCCGCAAGAACCTTTTGCCGGTGCGAGACAGAATGATATTTTTCAAGGACGACCAGGAATTTCTGCCCGGCATCACCGCGGTTTCTGCCCCCGGCCACACGCTCGGGCACACCATGTTCAACGTGCAATCGAATGGTCAATCGTTCTTCTTCGTCGGCGACGTCTCGCATCACTCCGTACTGCTGATTGCGAACCCACGCATGGAATTCCTATACGACACGGATTCCAAGCAAGCAGTGAAGACGCGACTGAAGATGTTGTCGTTTCTCGCCGAAAATCGCATTCCAATCCTGGCCTACCATTTCGCGTGGCCCGGTTACGGTCACTTCGTGAAACAGGGAGAAGGCTTCCGCTACCTCCCGGCGCCGATGAACATGAACCTCTAAGTGTCCAACAAAAAGAATAGGCGACCTCCTATTATCAACGGTATCAGTTGGAGCGATGTCTCGCTGCTAGTCGCGAGACCACAGCGGCTTCAGCGCAAAGCAGGTCTGCGCGATAGCCAACAGAGAATGCATTTACGTCAGGTGCGAAAGCTCGGCGTGCTTCAAGATCGCGCTGCCTCAAACGTGCGCCGCTCCATCCGCATTCGCCAATTCACATGCGAGGCTTCGCAAAGCTTCGCATTTTCAGCGCTTTCGCATGACGCTCGCGGGGCTTGATACTTTGCGCATGGCGAAACAAGCGCCAGCACAATGGCGCGCGGCGATTGCAAATCTTCACTTCATGAGGACATCAATGGTTCACGATCTCGCAACCCTCGAAAGGTCTGCCGGAAAGAAATCCGTCGTTCTTTCCGGAGTCGTTGCCGGCAGCACGGCGATCTGCTCAGTCATTCCCGGCGGCGACAACTTGCGTTATCGCGGATACGACATTCGTGACCTTGCCGAAGGCTGCACGTTCGAAGAAGTTGCTTATCTTCTCATTCACGGCGCGCTACCAACCGCCGAGGAACTGGCCGCCTACCGCCGCAAGTTCGCCGGTTTGCGCGTCCTTCCTATAACCGTGCGGCGCGTGCTCGAAGCGCTGCCGGCAGCCGCGCATCCGATGGATGTTCTGCGCAGCGGGATTTCGGCGCTCGGCTGCGCTCTCCCCGAAGCAAGCGACCACAATATCCATGGCACGCGTGAAATCGCCGATCGCCTGATCGCATCCTCGGGCTCGATGCTGCTCTATTGGTACCACTACGCCAACAACGGTCAGAGGATCAGCCTCGACACCGGAGAGGACACCGTTGCCGGACAGTTCCTCCATTTGCTTCACGGGTCCGCGCCAGATGCGGAGCAAGTCCGCGTGCTCCAAGCCTCGCTCGTCCTTTATGCCGAGCATGAATTCAACGCCTCTACATTCACCGCACGATCAATCGCCGCAACAGGATCGGATTTTTATTCCGCAGTGATCGGCGCAGTTGGCGCGCTCCGCGGCACAAAGCACGGCGGCGCCAACCAGGCAGCCTACGACGTGATCGTGCGCTACCGAAACGCCGCGCAGGCCGCATCCGACATTCGTGCGCGCATCGCGAACAAGGAAGTCGTGATGGGCTTCGGGCATCCCGTTTATCGCGTAAGCGATCCTCGCACGGACATCCTGCGGACACTTGCACACGGACTTGCTAATCGGTTCGAGGGCTCCGGAGTTCTTTCGGTTGCCGAAGCCATCGAGACTGCGATGGCGGACTCGAAAGGCATGTTCGCCAACGTCGATTGGTACACGGCCGTGCTCTACGATCTTCTCGGCATTCCGGCTTCTATGTTTACGCCGCTCTTCGCGATGGCGCGGATCGCAGGCTGGAGCGCACACGTCATCGAACAGCGTCAGGACAACAAGATCATTCGCCCGACAGCCAATTATATCGGGCCGGACAGTACGCCGTTGATCCCGATTTCGGAACGTGATCAGACCCGCGTCTGCCAGCACGCCGCGTGAACAATCCACACACTACCCACAACAACTCACAAGAGTTTGTATTCAGGCGAATACATTGAGCTAGATATTGAGGCTCCACGAGAATCAGAGCCTTATGACTTCGTCATGGGTCGCTGAGTTTCATCGCTCAGCGCTAAGAGGGAACCCGGTGCGCATCGTCGAGATGCAATGCCGGGACTGCCCCCGCAACTGTGAGCGGCGAGTTTCCTGTCGAATAGGCCACTGATGCAGCAAGCGTCGGGAAGGCGAGACAGGAAACAACGACCCGCGAGTCAGGAGACCTGCCCGCGACGATGTTTTTCCTCCGCGGGCGGGGTGTCCCGATGGATTGGTTCGTTCCACGTGCCGTCGCACGCGGATTGAATGCGCGTCCCATGCGGCCCAAGCCCCCTTTCATACAGGGGTTTGCCGATGTCTATCACACTAGAAGCACGACCTTCCCAACACTACGAATCCTCGAGCACCGGCATTCCCAAAGCGACGGTCGACCCTGTGTTTCAGGTCATCCGCCGCAATGGCAGCGTCACGCCGTTCGATGCCAGCAAAATCTCGGTCGCTCTGACGAAAGCATTTCTTGCCGTCGAAGGCGGACGAGCGGCGGCCTCGCGGCGCGTGCACGAGACCGTCGATGGGCTGACATCGCAAATCGTTGTGGCACTGACCCGGCGCGGCGTGCAGGAGCGCACGTTTCACATCGAGGAAATTCAGGATCAGGTCGAACTCGCGCTAATGCGCGGTGAGCATCATAAAGTGGCGCGCGCTTATGTTCTCTATCGCGAGGAGCGCAAGCGTGAACGCGCCGCCGAAACTGCGGCACCCATTCCCACGATGCCGTCAATCAGCGTCAAGTCCAAGGACGGAAGCCTCGCGCCGCTCGATGCCGCGCGCCTTCGCAAGCTGATCGAGGAGTCGTGCGCCGGCCTCGCAGACGTTTCGGCCGAAGCCATTCTAAGCGAAACGCAGCGCAATCTTTACGATGGAATAACGCGCGACGAACTCGCCGATGCACCGGTTCTTGCCGCCCGCACGCTCATCGAAACGGAACCCAACTATACTTTCGTCACTGCGCGCCTGCTGATGGACAAGCTACGCCGCGAAGCGTTGTCTTTCGTCGCCGGCCGCACCGACGAAGCGCGCCAATCCGAGATGGGCGAGCGCTATCCCGAGTATTTCCGCGCCTTCATCGCGAAGGGCATCGTCGCCGATCTGCTCGATCCGGAACTCGCTCGCTTCGATCTCGACCGGCTTGGCGGCGCGCTGAAGCCCGAGCGCGACGGTATCTTCCAGTATCTCGGGTTGCAGACGCTTTATGATCGTTATTTTCTGCAGACGCACGGCATTCGCTTTGAATTGCCGCAAGCCTTCTTCATGCGCGTCGCAATGGGTCTGGCACTGCGCGAGATCGATCGCGAAGCCAAGGCAATCGAATTTTATGATCTTATTTCGACATTCGATTTCATGTGTTCGACGCCGACGCTATTCAATGCTGGAACGCCACGGCCGCAACTTTCATCGTGCTTCCTGACGACCGTCCCCGACGACCTCGACGGCATCTTCAAGTCGATCAAGGACAACGCCCTGCTCGCGAAATATTCGGGCGGCCTTGGCAACGATTGGACGCGCGTCCGTGGTCTTGGCGCCCACATCAAAGGAACCAACGGCGAGAGCCAGGGCGTCGTGCCGTTCCTGAAAGTTGCCAACGACACGGCGATCGCCGTCAATCAGGGCGGCAAGCGCAAAGGCGCCGTCTGTGCCTATCTTGAGACATGGCACATCGACATCGAGGAATTCCTCGACCTGCGCAAGAATGCCGGCGACGACCGTCGACGCACGCACGACATGAACACGGCGCATTGGATTCCGGACCTGTTCATGCAGCGCGTTGCCGAGGACGGCCAATGGACATTGTTCTCGCCTGATGAAACGCCGGATCTGCACGATCTTTACGGCACGGCCTTCGCTGAGCGCTACGAAGCTTACGAGGAAAAAGCCGAGCGGATGGAAATGAAGGTCGCCCGTCGCGTGCGCGCGGTTGATCTTTGGCGCCGCATGCTGACGATGCTGTTCGAGACCGGTCATCCGTGGATCACCTTCAAGGACCCGTGCAATCTGCGTTCGCCGCAGCAGCATTGCGGGATCGTTCATTCCTCCAATCTTTGCGCGGAAATCACACTCAACACGTCGAACGACGAAGTGGCCGTCTGCAATCTGGGTTCGATCAATCTGGTGGCTCACGTCACGAACGACGGCGTTGATTTCGATAAGCTTGAACGCACCGTCAAAACAGCGATGCGCATGCTCGACAACGTCATCGACATTAACTTTTACACGATCCCGGAAGCGCGGCGCTCGAATTTGCGTCATCGCCCCGTCGGCATGGGCTTAATGGGTTTCCAAGATGCGCTGCAGGCGCTGCGCATAAACTACGGCTCGGAGGAAGCCGTTGCGTTTGCCGACACGAGCATGGAAGCGATCAGCTTCCACGCGATCTCCGCTTCCGTCGATCTCGCGGCGGAGCGTGGGCGCTATCCGTCGTTCGACGGATCACTCTGGAGCCAGGGCATCCTGCCGATCGACTCGATCGAGCTATTGAAATCTGCGCGTGGCACAGACCTTCGTCTCGACACATCATCGACACTCGACTGGGACGGCCTTCGAGATCGCGTACGCACGACCGGAATGCGCAATTCGAACACAATGGCCATCGCTCCGACGGCAACGATCTCCAATATCTGCGGTGTCGCGCAGTCGATCGAACCGGCATTCCGGAATCTCTACGTCAAGTCGAACATGTCCGGCGACTTCACTGTCGTTAATCCCTTCCTCGTGCGCGATTTGAAAGCGCGCGGGCTCTGGGACGAAGTTATGATTTCGGATCTCAAGTATTTCGACGGATCGCTCGGCGCCATCGATCGCATTCCCGAAGACCTGAAGGCGCTCTACGCAACCGCCTTCGAAATCGACGCGCATTGGCTGGTCGATGCCGCGGCGCGCCGCCAGAAATGGATCGACCAAGGCCAGTCGCTCAATCTCTACATCGCGGCGCCGAATGGCCGAAAGCTCGATGCGCTGTACCGCTTGGCGTGGGAGCGTGGCCTCAAGACGACATACTATCTGAGGTCGCAATCGGCGACGCACGTCGAGAAATCGACGCTCAAGGGAACCGACGGCAAGCTAAACGCCGTGTCGAGTTCTGTGCATCACTCAGCACCGGAAAACATCGAGGCGATGGCCGGCAAAGCTTGCCTGATCGACGATCCGACCTGCGAAGCTTGCCAATAATTTCAATTCATCGAAACGGAGATAGTTCATGCTCGACTGGTCAGAACCAGCCGCTCACCTGCCATCGGCTCGCAAGCCCGCACCCGCTATCGTTCCCGAGGACGCGACGGGCCTCGGCAACATCGATCGCAACGGTGGACGCGTGCGCGTCGACGACAAGGCCATGATCAACGCCCGCGCCGACGTCAATCAGCTTCTGCCGCTCAAATATCGCTGGGCCTGGGAGAAATACCTGGCTGGCTGCAACAATCATTGGATGCCGACAGAAGTTTCGATGCAGGCCGACATCGCACTCTGGAAATCGAAAGACGGCCTGACGGAAGAAGAACGGCGCATGATCAAGCGCAACCTCGGCTTCTTTGCAGCCTCAGAGTCGCTCGTTGCCAACAACATCGTTCTCGCCATCTATCGGAATCTGACAAATCCGGAATGTCGGCAATACTTGCTTCGGCAAGCGTTCGAAGAGGCCGTGCACACGCACACCTTCCAATACATCGTTGAAAGTCTCGGCCTTGATGAAGGCGAGCTTTTCAATATGTATCGCGAGGTGCCGTCGATCACCGACAAAGCGGCTTGGGCGCTCGCCTACACCAAGCACCTCGACGATCCTTCCTTCAAGACTGGAACCAAGGAAACCGATCAGGCATTCCTTCGCGATCTCATCGCCTTCTACGTCGTGTTCGAAGGCATGTGGTTCTACACGGGCTTCGCACAGATCCTCTCGCTTGGCCGGCGCAACAAGATGGTCGGTATCGCCGAGCAGTATCAATACATCCTGCGCGACGAGAGCATTCATTTGAACTTCGGCATCGACGTCATCAATCAGATCAAGGCAGAGAATGCGCATCTCTGGTCCAAGGCATTTCAGGATGAGGTACGCGGAATGCTGCGGGATGCCGCGCAGCTCGAAGCCGCCTACGGCCGCGATACGATGCCGACGGGGCTATTGGGACTGAACCCCGGCCTGACCGAGCAGTACATGGAGTTCATCGCCAACCGCCGCTGTGCGCAGCTTGGTCTTACGCCTGTGTTCAAGGATCGCGAGAACCCCTTCCCGTGGATGTCCGAGGCGATGGACCTCAAGAAGGAAAAGAACTTCTTCGAAACGCGCGTCATCGAATACCAGAACGGCGGCGCATTGAGTTGGGAGTAAGATGAAGCCGAAGTGACGGCAACGGAAAGCGGGCGTGTTGATCCTCGATGTCCGCTTTTCGACGCAACGCCTATAAAGAGGTCTTCGGCATCGCCCTCCTCGAAAGGCGTCGGGATCAGCGTTCGATCTTGATGATCGGCATGTCAGCCACTCTTCGAAGCGCGATCAATGATGTACACGGGAAGAATTGCGATACCCGGCAAGGGTGAAGAACACCACGACCGCCAGCATCGCGATCACTCCGGCGGCCGTCATCAACAGCACTGCATGCGCCTGAGAGAAGGCGACCTTGCCTGCCTCGATCAATGCCGCGCCTTGCTCACCCGCAACTAGGCCAGCGACGATGAAGGTGTCGCCGATCGTTTTGGACGCCTGTTCGGCCAAATCCTTTGCCAAGTGCGCTGGCAGTTCGATGGCACGGCTGAACACGGCCGACGTGACGACGCCGAATAGGGTGATGCCGAGACCGGTGCCAAGCTCGTAACCCGTCGCCTCCAGAGAGCCTGCCGCACCGCCCTTACTCGCATCAACAGAGCCCATGATGGCGATTGATGAGGCCGTCAGTCCGATGCCGAGCGTGAGCCCGAGAACGGCAAGCGCGAAAGGCACTAGGATGCCAGGATCATGGAAATCGCTGTGTGCGAGACTCACCAATGCGACGGCCGAGATCGCGAGCGAAAGCGTGGCGACCAGCCGCAATCCGAACCGATTGGAAAGATAGCCCGCGACAGGGCCGCCCACTGCCGCCGCCGCCATGATGGGGATCATGAAGATGCCGGCCTGCAACGGCGTCTTGCTCAGCACATATTGCAGTTCCTGCGCGAGCGTCAGTTCGACGCCGGCCAACGCACCTGATGCAACGACAGCCATGATCACGCCGGCAACGATCGCCGGATGAGACAGCAGGGAGAGGTCGAGCATAGGCTCGGACGAGTGCAATTGCTTGCGCGCGAACAGCGTCAGAGCGGCAATTCCGAACGCAACGACGAGGATGACGATCGTCACAGGTTGCTTGCCGCCGAACCCGGCCTTGATGCCGTACACAAGCGATATCATGCCTGCGATCAGCAACAGGGCCTGCCCGATCGCCCATTTGCCGGGCGTCGTCTGCTCGCTGCGCGGCAGCAGGAAATAGCAGGCCGGCGCCACAACGAACATGATCGGTACGTTGATCAGAAAAACGGAGCCCCACCAGAAGTGCTCCAGAAGAGCGCCGCCAACCAGCGGACCGACCGCCGCCCCCGCTGCGCCGACCATGCCCCAGAGCCCGAGCGCCATGGCGCGCTCACCCTCGTCTTCGAAGGTCTTGCGGATGAGGCCGAGAACGCAGGGCATGATCATTGAGCCGCCGAGCGCCAGCAGGACGCGCGCGGCGATCAGCATGGCGGCGCTTTGCGCAAAGGCGGCCCACGCAGACGCGACGCCGAAGATGACAAGGCCGATGAGCAGGATCTTGCGGTTACCAACCCGGTCCGCGAGCGTGCCCATCGGCACGAGAAGCCCCGCCATCAGCAACGGATAGATGTCGATGATCCACAGCACTTCGGTGCCCGACGCATTCAGCGATTGCGTCAGGGTCGGGACGGCGACATGCAAGATCGTCATGTCGATAACCGCCGGGAGAAAGGCCAGCGTGACTGCGACAAGGACAAACCAGCGGTTGGCCGGAAGAGACACGGACGACATCATTCACCTGATGAACATTGCATTCCCTGATATAAATACATACGTATGTATTTCAATGGGCCAGACTGTGAAGGAGTGACGATCTGGGTAGAAAACCGACCATCACGCGTGAAGGCTTGCTCGAAATCGCGGAAGGCCTCGTTCGCGGCGAAGGTGCAGCTGCGCTGACCATCGATGCCCTTGCCAAAGCAGCGGGCATATCGAAGGGCGGGGTCCAGTATTCGTTCTCATCGAAGGATGATCTGGTCCGCGCGCTGGTCGATCGATGGACGCAGAAGTTCGAAGAATTGCTCGGAGAGATCGATGAGCTTTCGCCCGCCGATCTCTTGCGCAGGTACATCAAGGTCATGCGAAGTTCGCAGGCGGCGATGAACGCCAAGATGGCTGGGCTGATGATCGCCTACATCCAGAATCCGGAAAACGTGCCGGAAACTCGGGAATGGTACCGGTCCATGTTCAAGCGCCTGAGCGCGTCGGCGGAAGACGCACAGGCGGCGCGGGTTGCGCTATTGGCAGTTGAGGGACTGTTCATGCTGCGCATTTCCGGCATAGACGAAAATGGGGAATGGAGTGCATTTCTCGACGACGTCGAGAGCGTCTTCGAACGCTTGCTGAAGAAACGCTAAGCCGGCGCCAGACACAGTCTGGAACGATAATGCCGTGGGCAGTTGTATCGATATGATGCCCTGCCCTTCACGCCATTCGCTTTCGCGCTAGTGACATCTTCCGAGACACTCTACGGCCATGACGGAGCGTGTGCTTTCAGCAGGTACAAACCACACTCCGATTTTTTTTGCTCTCACGCCCAAGCGCCAGCACGAATTCGACAGCAAGAAACGGAGCGCAGCCGCTCGGTCCGGGTGCTCTAATCGTCTAGCTTCAACAAATGGGTGCCCAATGCGAACACGTCTTCTTTTGGCCCTTCTCGTCACGCCCACCGGAGCGCTGGCTGACCAAGACAGCAATTTACAGTCGGGCGAATACGAGGTGCAGATGCCGCTGGAGCTGCCGCACGTTGAGGACATGAACGTACAGAGGGCCGCGAAGGTCTGCATCACCGAAACAGGTACGCATGGCATCGTCGTGCTGAGTGAGAATAATCCCCTGGTCCGCTGTCCAGCGCAGAACATCAAGGAAAGTGCCGGTGAACTCACCTTCGACCTCATTTGCGAGGGTCACAACCAAGCTGTTGCTTCGGCAAAGTTCAAACTCTATCGCGAGCGATTTGATGGAGCTTTCAACATGAAAATGGGCGGCAAGAACATGACGATGACGGAGCGTCAAAGCGGCAAGCGCGTCGGCGATTGCGCCAACCAGCCTCGTTCCTGACAACCCTATCGTCAATCAGCGAAAAAAGTGCTCGCGACCCGCAAGCGCGCCTCGACACCGTTCGCGGGATTATTTGGAGGCCAGATAGTCGTGCAGAACACGTCCGTAAGGAAGCGTGAGATCTGCGATGAAATGGTGTGCACCGACGATCTTCCGCACGGGCAAATCCGCGACCGGCGCGTTGACGTGCGGAACCAGATGCAGCCGTCCCGGCCCAAGCCACGATCCCTTGACGGTAATGTCCGTGAGATTGTAGCCGACAAGCTGGCAGATGCCTGGCTTACCATCAACACCCGGAATGAGCTTCAAATTGACTTGTGTCTTGGACAAGGTCGCCATTGTGCGCTCGCCGTTGCCCGACATCTTCTCGTGCTTGTAGCCCATCGTCCCCATCGCGACGAGCTGGCCTGAATATTCCAGTGTGCCCGTCAGCGTATCTTTGACGACCTCAAGCTTGGGATGCGCATACTTCTTCGGAAAGCCCCAGATTTCGCGCCCCGCCGCAATGGGGGGATCATCGTCCAGGTACATCTGCGCAACAAAGTTGACCTCTTCGTCCCCGAACCGGCATGGAATGACTATGCCGGATTCCGTGTACGTCCCGAATCCGGAGCTATCGGGCATCTTGATCCACTCATAGTGAACCAGGGGCTGGCCGACAGGCGACAGCGGCTCCGGCAACTGCTCGCGGATCAGATCGGCATCCGTCTCGTAGGTGATGACCATGTATTCGCGATCGACGAACCGGTAAGGACCGTCGGGGTAGCTCGGCCCGGCAAGTGGCATTGAAGGCAGCTCAAGAATTTGATCGGCGCGCACGCATCGCTCCATTTGCTTGGTTCAGCCGTTTTTCGCCAGGCATTCGCTAGGCAGACGAAAGACCGTGCTAGTGCGCGGTCCATCCGCCATCGATCGGAATGTCGGCGCCAGTGATGGATGCCGCCGCATCGGTGCAGAGAAATAGGACAAGAGCCGCGACCTGATCGACGGTCACGAACTGCTTTGTCGGCTGCGCTTCGAGCAAAACGTCATGAATCACTTCTTCACGCGAGAGATGGCGGGCTTCCATCGTCGCAGGAATTTGTTTCTCGACAAGCGGCGTCCAGACGTAACCTGGAGAAACGCAATTGACGGTCACACCGAACGTCGCAAGCTCGAGTGCGGCTGTCTTAGTCAGCCCCGCGACGCCGTGCTTGGCGGCGACATACGCGGCCTTGAACGGCGACGCGACGAGCGAGTGGGCTGAAGCGGTACTGATGATGCGGCCCCATTTCCGCGTTTTCATTCCGGGAATAGCAGCGCGCATGGCGTGAAACGCAGCCGAAAGATCGATGTCGATGATTTGTTTCCACTTCTCGATCGGGAAGTCTTCGATCGGCGACACGAACTGTACGCCTGCGTTGTTGACGAGAATATCAACCGATCCGAGATCGCTTTCAGCGTTGCGCACCATATCCGCGATCTGCGTCGGGCACGACATGTCGGCCGGCGAATAGAGACATTTGACGTTGAATTCGGATTCAATCGCGGCGCGTTCCGCTTCGACGGCTGCGGCATCCCCGAAGCCATTGATAACGACATTTACGCCTGAGCCTGCGAGTCCGCGGGCAATCGCAAGTCCAATACCGCTCGTCGACCCCGTGACGATGGCATTGCGCTGCTGCGATGACGCTCTTTCCGGAAAACTCGATGAAGGATTTGCGATGGCGTCCACGCGGCTCTCCCTGGGTTGGGTGTCGAGATGGATTGCCATGACACCGGCCCTTAACACCCGTGTGACCAAGGCCCGTCGTACGCCTGTAATCTAACCCCACGAAAGTGGCGCAATGTTCTGGCCGTCAGAAATCCTCGCGCTCACGCGGGCTTTTTTACTCAAAGGCATCCAATGACGACGAACCTCAATGGATCGAACGGCATTCACGCAAAATCGTCGTGGCCGGATGAAGACACCGTCGTTGATGCGGCGTCGCCCGGCGAGAAGCCGTCCGCAAACACGCGCCATCCGCGATCAGCCACGGGCTGGCGTCCGGAACGGTGTGACCGCATTGCGCTCATCTTTCAGGGCGGCGGCGCGCTTGGAGCATACCAGGCTGGTGTCTACGAGGCATTGCACGAAGAAGGTATCGAGCCGGATTGGATTGCCGGAGTTTCGATTGGAGCCATCAACGCCGCGATCATTGCCGGAAACTCACGCGCGCGCCGGCTCGAGAAGCTTAGAGAGTTCTGGCATCGCATCACCGAGCGCAAGGTCTGGCACTATACGCCCGATGGCGATGTCTATCGCCAGATGCGAAACGCCACGAGTTCGATGATGACGATGACGATGGGGTTGCCCGGCTTCTTCCAGCCGCATTCCGTCAATCCCTGGCTGAGCCCTACCGGCGCGATGACCGCGACGAGCTTCTACAATTCCGATCCGCTGAAGGAAACACTCCGCGACCTCGCCGACTTTTCAATGATAAACGACCGTTCCATGCGGTTTGCCGTCGGCGCGGTGAATGTTCTCAGCGGAAATTTCATCTATTTCGACAACTATCAGGAAGAGATCGTTCCAGAGCACATCATGGCGTCTGGCGCGCTCCCGCCCGCATTGCCGATGATCAAGATCGGCACCGACTACTATTGGGACGGCGGCATCGTTTCCAATACGCCTTTGCAGCACGTGCTCGACAACGAGGACAAACTCAACACGCTCGTTTTTCAGGTCGATTTGTTCAGTGCCCGCGGAGAATTGCCACGCGATATGGAAAGTGTGCTCGGCAGGCACAAGGACATCATGTATTCCTCGCGCACGCGGCATAACACCGACGTCTTCCGTCGCACAAAGCAGTGGAAGAGCCATCTCTACAAGGCGCTCTGCAAAATCCCGGAAAGCGAACTGAGCGCGGAGCAGATCCATCTCAGAGATGAGCTGAGCAAATCACCCGAAATCACGATCCTGCACATGATCTATCAGCAGAAAGCTTATGAGGGTCACGCCAAGGACTATGATTTTTCCGGCACATCGATGCGCGAGCATTGGCAATCCGGATTCGAAGATACGCGCCGCTCGCTGAAGCAGCGCCACTGGCTTGAAATGCCGCCGCCCGGATCAGGGATTATCGTTCACGACGTCCACGCCTACACGGCATAGCTGCCTTTGCGACACCGTGAGGCTCATTCACGCGCGATGTATCGGCGTGCGAACACAGACCTCGACGCATAGGAAAAGGACGGCATCTTCTCGCAGCGCAGGATGCCGTTCCTTCCTCGGCATCACTGCCCTCATTGCCAAACTGATGATCCGTGCCTCGTGCGCGAAGCGGTTTGAGAAGCGACTCGAAAAACAATTGGCGGTGCCAGCAAGCTCTGCTGCATCCGCGTCAGTGTTCGCTGCAATGGCGTTGTCTGCAACGCCAATTACAACTCCGTCAGCGTCGCGCAGACGGGCAATGCCAACAACACGCAAGTGCGCATCGAGGGCGAGCACAATCTCTGGAGCACCCAGCAGATCGGCTACGGCAATCAGGTGGCTCAGTCCGGCAATCGTCCGCTGATTTCCGGTAGCAACAACAGCTTCGTCACCCTGCAGGTCGGCAACTTCAACGAGATCGCCGGCGCCACCGTAGGGAACGGCAATGCCAACCAGGTTGCCTTCACCCAGTCGGGTGCAGCCAACGCGCTGACGTTCGTCGTTGATGATCGTGCCGGCTAGCATACCGACGATGCGTTTCGGGCTGGCTGAACGTACGATCAAAGGTCCGCAAACTCGGCAAAGCGAACTATCGCTTGCAACGGCGAAGCACGCAAAACTCGGGTGTGAACACCATCATGCCCTGCTCCGTCGCATCCGCGCCGCCAAGCTCCGTCAGGCCGCCGTGACGGCAGGCACGGTAATTACCGAGACCTGCGCTGCGCGTGCACGCGCAAACGATCACTCCCACTGCGAGTCATACGATCCAGCTGCTCAACAAACTCGTTTTTCTGCCGCGATGGGACGCTCGTGATACCGACTGTTTTTGAAAACCAGAATCCATCGGCTGCCATTCTTACGATCAGGCAGCCGATCGTGTCGTCTGAATTGCCGTGCTGCCTCATCTGCTTCGAAAACCACTTAACCCACCGCGTGCGCATCGCAGTCTCGGTAGCGAGCATGATCCCCAGCGTATTCCAGTGCTCTGCATCTGCATTGTTTTGACCTTCAAGACAGGTCAACAAGTATGCGCGCGTGAAGCGGCCGACAGGGTCGGGATCTTTAGCGATGTAGCTCTCTATGCTCTCCAGAAGATCATCCAGAAGCTTGTCGACGAGCGCGACGATCAACGCCTGCTTTGTCGGAAAATGGTGCAGGAGCCCGCCCTTACTGACGCCGGCACGTTGCGAAATTGCATCAAGGGTCGCATTCGCGATCCCAACCTCCGCGCATAACCTCGCTGCGACGTCGAGCAACTGGCCACGAACTTCAACCGGCCGCTTCTTTCTACGGTGAGCAAGGCTCATAGGAGTTTATCTCTTCCTTTCCGCGCCGCACGCGTGGCTGAGCGAATCCACAGCCGCCCTTGAAAAAACCGTCTGGATGGTATCTTTATTGTTTTTGCCACGTAAATCCACTAGGAGATGATGAAACTTTCGTTTTCCAGGATGTCTTCGCACCCATCAGACGTCCGGACGCGATCGAAAGACGTCACGCGGATGACGTCATCTCCATCAAGAGTTCCTTCTTTGCCAACCTGCTCATTGTAAGCAAATCCGCTTAGAACCCAGGACTTCAAAGGCCTTCAATATGTTGACCGTTCGCGAAATTCTTGCTCGCCCTGTTCGATGGCGCGCAGCATGTCTCGGTGGACTCTCACTTGCTGTTCTAGCGGTGGGACCGGCTTATGCTCAAGAGGGAGGCGCGACGCCGCCGCCGGCGGTATCGGTGCTCAAGCTTGCCGCACATCCCGTTCCAGTGATGAGCGAACTCCCAGGCCGCATTGCAGCGACGCGCGTTGCAGAAGTGCGGGCGCAGGTCACCGGAATTCTGCAAGAACGGGTATTCGAGCAGGGTACGTTCGTTAAAAAGGGCGATGTTCTCTACCGCATCGATCCCGACCTCTTTCGGGTGCGGGTAACAAGCGCCGAGGCCACGCTGCAGAGAGCAAAAGCCCTTCAGGCCAATGCCAAGCAGCAATACGATCGTCAAAAGGAATTGCGGGCGCGCGACGTTGCGAGCGGTGCCAGCTACGACACGGCAGCCGCAAATCTCGCGCAGTCGGATGCAGATGTCGCGCTCGCCGAAGCCGCGTTGGAAGAAGCGCGGATCAATCTTGGATATACCGAAGTTCGTGCTCCGATCACGGGCATCATCGGCGGAGCTCTTGTCACCGAAGGCGCGCTGGTGACGACACTGGACGCCAACCAGAAGCTTGCTCTCATTCAGCAGATCGATCCCGTCTATGCGGATTTCACGCAGTCGTCCGCCGAGTTGCTCGCGCTGAAGCGCGCTGTTGCGGATGGCAAGCTCGCAAGCCCAGCGCCGGGTCAAGCTCGCGTCGAACTCGTCTTCGATGACGGCACGATCTATGCGCAGCCGGGAAGACTGCTGTTTTCGAGCGCAAGCGTCGACGCCATGACCGGGCAGGTCACCCTGCGCGCCGAATTTCCAAATCCGAAAAGCGACCTTCTGCCGGGCCTATATGTCCGTATCCGTATCGAGCAGGCCGTTCGGGATGGAGCGATCACTGTTCCGCAACGAGCCGTTCTTCGCGCTCAGGATGGCAAAGCTCAAGTCTACGTTGTCGCGACCGACGGGACGGTCGAGGCGCGCGATATAACGCTCGGACAAACGTTCGGCTCTGACTGGGTTGTCGAAACGGGTCTCAAGAGCGGCGAGCAAATTATCGTCGACGGCGTGCAGAAGGCACAACCGGGCGGGAAAGTTACCGTCGAGATCTGGAAACCGGCAGAGAACACGCGACCGGCAGACAAAGCGGCAACGCAAGCAATCAGATAGGCGCCTCGATGGCTCAGTTCTTCATTGGCCGGCCCGTGCTGGCGTGGGTGTTCGCGTTCTTCATCGCGATCGCGGGCCTGATCGCCCTGCCCTTTCTGCCGATTTCGCAATATCCCAAGGTTGCGCCGCCCCAGGTTATGATCTCGACGCTTTATCCCGGCGCTTCGCCGCAGGAGATCTACCAGGGCGTCACGCGACAGATCGAGGAAGAGCTGAATGGTGTCGATCAGCTCGTCTACTTTGAATCGACGTCCGATACCTCGGGCGCGATCACTATTACGGCCACCTTTAAACCTGGAAGCGACATCGACCAGGCCTCTATAGACGTTCAGAACAAGTTGCGGCGTGTAGAGCCGCGCCTTCCGCGCGCTGTAACCGCGCAAGGCATTACGGTTGAAGAAGCGAGCACGGGCTTCCTACTATTCATCGCGCTCACATCGACGGATGGAAAGACGGACGAGATCGCGCTCGGCGACTATTTAAGCCGCAACGTCCTGGGCGAACTCCGGCGCATTGACGGCGTCGGCCGCGCCCAGCTCTTCTCGGCGCAGCGCGCCATGCGTGTGTGGATCGATCCGGACAAGATGGTCGGTTACAACATCACCGCCTCGGATGTCAGCGACGCGATCCTGGCGCAAAACGCCCAAGTCGCAGCAGGGCAGATCGGCGCTGCTCCCAATCCGATCACCCAGGATCTGACTGCCACCGTTCTCGTCAAAGGACAGCTGAGCGACACGAAGGAATTCGGCGAGATCATTCTCCGCGCCAACCCGGACGGATCGACGGTTCGCCTGCATGACGTCGCGCGCGTCGAGGTCGGTGCCGAAACCTACAGCTTTGCCGGCCGACTGGATGGCCAGCCAAGCGCTGCCGTCGGTATTCAGCTTTCGACATCCGGAAATGCGGTTGCGACGGCCAAGGCCATTAAGGCCAAGATGGAGGAGCTTTCCCGCTTCTTTCCGCAAGGCGTCGCCTATTCGATACCCTATGACACCAGCCCCTTCGTCTCGGCGTCGATCGAAAAAGTTCTGCACACGCTGGTCGAAGCGATTGTTCTCGTCTTTATCGTCATGTTCGTTTTTCTGCAGAGCTTCCGCTACACGCTCATCCCGACGCTCGTGGTGCCCGTGGCCCTGCTCGGTACGCTCGCGGTCATGTATGCTGCGGGCTTTTCGATCAACGTCCTGACCATGTTCGCGATGGTGCTTGCCATCGGCATTCTTGTCGACGACGCCATTGTGGTCGTCGAAAACGTCGAGCGCATCATGGCGGAAGAAGGGTTGTCGCCAAAAGACGCAACACGGAAAGCGATGGGCCAGATCACGGGCGCCATTCTCGGCATCACGCTGGTCCTCGCGTCCGTCTTCATCCCGATGGCATTCTTCCCCGGTTCGACGGGGATCATCTATCGGCAGTTCAGCCTGACGATGGTCGTCTCGATCCTGTTCTCGGCGTTTTTGGCTTTGTCGTTGACGCCTGCGCTCTGCGCAACGCTCCTCAAGCCGATCCCGCATGGGCATCACGAGAAGAAGGGCCTTGGCGGCTGGTTCAACCGAACCTTCGATCGAATGACGTCGGGATATTCGGAACGCATAGCCGGACTCGTCAAACGCGCGGGGCGGATGATGGTCGTCTACCTCGCGCTCCTCGCCGGGCTCGGATATCTGTTTTTCAATCTGCCAAGCGCGTTCGTTCCCGATGAGGATCAGGGGTACATCATTGTCGACGTGCAGGGGCCGCCCGAGGCCAGTCAGAACAGAACCATCGCGTCCCTTGAAAAGATCGAGGCCGTCTTCAAAGGCGAGCCGGCCGTCGATAACGTCTTCTCCGTCCAGGGCTTCAGTTTCTCCGGCAATGGGCCGAACGCAGCCTTAGTGTTTCCGACATTGAAGGACTGGTCGGAACGCGGGGCCGGAAACTCCGCCCAGGAAATTGCGAACCGGGTCAACATGCAGCTCTTCGCGCTCAAGGATGCGACGACGTTTGCGCTCTCGCCGCCGCCGATCGAAGGCTTCGGCACCACCAACGGCTTTTCATTCCGTTTGCAAGACCGCGGCGGCCTAGGTCAGGATGCACTTAACAAGGCGGCGGGAGAACTGATCGAGAAGGCTTCAGCAAGCGGCATTATTACCGGCATTCGCGCAGAAGGAATGCCGGATGCCGCGCAGATCATCCTGGTTATCGATCGCAAGAAGGCCAACACGTTCGGTGTGACTTTCGCGGACATCAACAACACGATCACCGCAAACCTCGGATCTTCCTATATCAACGACTACCCGAACGACGGTCGAATGCAGCGCGTGGTGGTGCAGGCGAAGGATCGAAGCCGATTGCAGGCCGAAGATCTATTGAAGCTCAATGTTCGCAACGCGAACGGCGGTATGGTTCCATTGTCGTCCTTCGCAACGGTCGAATGGCAAAAAGGCGCCGCGCAGATCGTCGGCTACAATGGCTATCCGTCGGTGCGCATATCGGGCGCGTCGGCTCCGGGACATTCCTCAGGCGCGGCGATCGCGGAGATGGAACGCCTCGCGTACCAGCTGCCGAAGGGATTCGCATTCGAGTGGACCGGACAATCGCTTGAAGAGATCAAGTCCGGCGCACAGGCACCATTCCTTCTGGCGCTCAGCATTCTCTTCGTATTCCTGCTGCTCGCGGGTCTCTATGAGAGCTGGTCAATTCCTCTCGCGGTTATTCTCGTCGTTCCGCTGGGAGTGATCGGCTCCGTGGCCGCGGTTATGCTGAGAGGGATGCCCAACGATCTCTATTTCAAGGTCGGCCTCATCGCGATCATCGGCCTGTCGGCAAAGAACGCCATCCTGATCGTGGAGTTTGCGAAAGACTACTATGCTCAGGGCAAATCGCTTCGCGAAGCTGCCGTCGAGGCGGCGCGGATACGGCTACGTCCAATCATCATGACGTCGCTCGCCTTCGCGCTCGGCGTCGTCCCTCTCGCCATCGCGGTGGGCCCAAGCGCCGCGAGCCAGAACGCGATCGGAACAGGTGTTCTTGGCGGCATGATCTCGGCGACGATCCTTGCCATCATCTTCGTGCCCGCGTTCTTTGTTTTTGTTCTTGGCGTCCTGAAGACCAAACGGCCCGAACAGGATCATCGTGATGGAACTACCGTAAGTTCGGCGCCACGCGCCGCGATGGAACCGGAATATTCCCCTGGATCTGGAAGCCTGCCGTAGGAATTGCGCGACGGCATCGACTGCCGTCGCCGCATGACCCGGCTTACAAAAAAGGCGAGAAATTAAGAGCTAAGCCTGAATGCCCTCGACCAAGGCAAAAGGACTAGCCCGTTGTTGACGCGACCTCAGGCCCCAAACCCGCCATCGATCGTGTGCTGCGCTCCAGTGACAATGCTGGCTTCGGGACCGACGAGATAGGCAACCATTGCCGCAACTTCAGCTGGCGTCGCGTGCCGCTTGATCGCCATCGGAGAGTGCATCTGCTCCTTCATCGGACCATCCGCCGGATTGAGATCCGTGTCGACCGGACCCGGCTGCACATTGTTGACGGTGATGCCCGAAGGAGCAAAATCCCGCGCCAAGCCGCGCACCATTCCCTGCACAGCTGCCTTCGTCATCGTGTAAGCCGCTAACCCTGGAAACGGCGTCCGGTCTCCGTTGACCGATCCAATCACAACGATGCGACCGCCGTTCTTCATTTTTCGAGCGCCCGCGACCGCCGCGTGATAGGGGCTACGAATGTTGATATCGATCATTCGGTCGACATCGTTTGGATCGAGATCGCGCGCATCTCCAAAAAGCGCAATGCCGGCATTGATGACGAGAATATCGAGGCGATCGAACGTGTCGATGAACTCGGTCACCTGTTTGATATCCGCACTATCGAGCTGATCGGCTTTCGTTCCCGTGCGCGTCGCCAGCGCCTGAGCGGCGTCCTTCTGGAACACATAAGTGAACTGAGTATCGGCACCGTCACTTACGAGGCGCTCTACTATTGCCGCACCGATGCCTCGGCTGCCACCGAGAACCAATGCTTTCTTTCCGGATAACGGCGCCATGCTGATTTCCTCCGAATGAATTCACCGCATTCGATAGTGGACTCTCAGAGAGACCTCAAGGGCGCATACGTTGCAGCGCGCTTGAGCATGATTGGCATCGGATTTTCAGAGCGTTATTGCGCAACACTTGTTGCGCGAGCTAGCGCAACAGTTGGTGCGTCCGTGTCGAACCGCAAATGTAAAAAGCCGCCTATATCATCGGTAAAATTACGACATTTAGTTATGAAATAATCTGGCACATTCCTTGCGCTTCTTCCCAATCAATCTGCACGCCTGCCTCGCCGGCGATGCAGGAAACTCGCGTAATGCATAAAATAAACTGGGAGGAATTTGATGAAGGGTTGTCACGTCCTTGGAGCTGGCGCGTCAGTGTTTACTCTGGCACTGACACTGGCACTCGGCGCCGGACCGGCATTATCTGATCTGGGCGTCAAGACACTCGAAGGCAAGCATGTCCAGTATTACGTCACCGAGGATATGCTGCTCAATGCAGATAAGGATCCCAATAACTGGCTGATGTACGGACGCGACTACGAAAGCACGCGCTATTCGCCGCTCAACCAGATCACCGCGAACAACGTCGGCGACCTCGTAGCCAAATGGAGCCTTTCGTTCGGTGTTATCGGCGCGCAGGATTCGCAGGTCACAGCCGTCAATGGTCGTCTCTATGTGTCGTCGAGCCAGAACAAGGTTTTTGCAATCGACGGAGCAACCGGCAGGGAGCTTTGGCGTTACGACCACCCGCTTCCGGCTGATCTCGGTCCGAAGCTGTGCTGTGGCGACGTGAACCGCGGTGTCATCGCATACGAGGACAAAGTCTATCTCGCGACATTAGACACACATCTGATTGCGCTGGACAATGACACCGGCGAAGTCGTTTGGGATCAAAAGCTCGGCGACTACAAGACCGGCGAAATCTTCACCTCGATGCCCGTTGTGGCCGATGGGAAGATTATGATTGGAAACTCGGGAGGGGATGTCGGCGCCAACGCGGGTACGATCTATGCAGTTGATGCCGAAACGGGAGCGCCTGCTTGGAAAACCTATACCGTGCCGGTCACCGGCAAGGAAGATATCGCCAAGACGTGGGGCAACGGATCTTGGAAGACGGCAGGCGGCACACCGTGGCTGCCAGGATCCTTTGATAAAGAGACCGGGCTGCTTCTTTGGGGTGTTGGAAACCCAGTGCCTGATTTCGACGGCAGCGTTCGACCCGGCGACAACCTCTACACAGCATCAACAATCGCTATCGACATCAAGACCGGCGAGATCAAGGGGCACTTTCAGTACACGCCGCACGACACGTACGACTACGATGGCACCAACGAAGCTATCGTGATCACGGACAAAGAGGGCCGCAAGGTCTGGGTGCACGCTGATCGTAACGGGCATCTCTACTCAATCGACCGCAGCACCTACAAATGCAACTGGGTGGTGCCTATGTCCCGCGTGAACTGGGTCAAAAGCTGGGGCGAAAATTGCCGTCCTATCGTCGACCCGGAGAAAGTACCGACATACGGCAAGGTGACCAAGGATATCGCGCCGGTGCTCGACGGAGGCAAGGAATGGGTTCCCGCTTCCTATAGCAAACGGACGGGCTTCGTATACGTGCCTGGCCGTGACATGTCGATGGATCTTGCCGCCAAGAAGCAGGAGTTCAAACCGGGCGAATGGTATCTCGCAACGGACGTGCTCAAACTGAATCCGGGCGGTGGGTATGTGAAGGCGTTCGACGCGACGACCGGGGAACTCGCATGGGCGCGGCGTCAGAATACACCAGCGACGGGGGGCATCCTATCAACCGCTGGCGGCCTGATCTTCAACGGCGATGCGGAAGGTGTATTCCGCGCCATCAAGGACGACACAGGTGAAACTCTTTGGGAGTTCAATGTGGGGACTGGTATCCACTCCAATCCGACGACTTTCATGGTTGGCGATACGCAGTACGTCGCGATCCTCGCCGGTCCGGGCGGCGGGAGCATCTGGCCACTCGTCTACGGCGACTGGCTGAAGACTCGTCAGCAGGGTGGCAGCATGTTCGTCTTCGCTCTGCACAAGAAGAAATAGTCAGCTTCCAGGCATGACAAATGACCGTTGCCGGCCGGACGATCTCCGGCCGGCATAAATTGTTTTTCTATTTGGGAGCATACAGATGGTTTTTGCGCCGAAGGTTCTTGCATGCGCTGCCGCCGTACTGGCAATCGCAGCCGTCGCTTTCCACGCTAATGCCGAAGATTCGGAAACGTCAGCGACCACCACGACGCAGACAGGCATCAATCCCTTCGAAGGCAAGCCTGATGCGATCGAGAAAGGGAAGAGCATCTACAGCAATACGTGTCTCTTTTGCCATGGAGCCAATGGCATGGGTGCGCGGGCGCCAAATCTGGTCAAAGGCATGTTCAGACCAAATGGTGGAGCCGATGACGAGATCATCTTTGGCGTCATTCTCGGCGGCCGCCCGGGCACGATCATGGGAAGCTTCGAAGGCACGTTGACCACAGATGAAATTTGGGAGGTCATGGCCTACCTGCGTGCCGAAGCTCGGACTCAAGCCCTCCAGAAGGGAAAGAAGAAGCGCATCCCCAACCCATAAGCCGCCCCCCACGGGATGGGCTGAAGGATGCGCTAATCAACGAGTCTTTTGGCGTCACTCAAGATGACGCCTTGTCAGCCTCGACATAGAGCGCGCTGCCCATCTGGCGGAACTTCTCGCTCATGTCGGCCATGCCGCTTTCCTTGTCGTTGAGCGTCGCCGCATAGTCGCGCACGTCCTGCGTGATCTTCATCGAGCAGAACTTCGGCCCGCACATCGAGCAGAAATGCGCGACCTTGTGGGCGTCCTTCGGCAGCGTCTCGTCGTGGAATGCCGTCGCCGTGTCGGGATCGAGCGACAGGTTGAACTGATCCTGCCAGCGGAAATCGAACCGCGCACGCGAGAGCGCGTCGTCGCGAAGCTGCGCCGCCGGATGCCCCTTCGCGAGATCGGCCGCATGCGCTGCGATCTTGTACGTGATGACGCCCGTCTTGACGTCGTCGCGGTTCGGCAGGCCGAGATGCTCCTTCGGCGTCACGTAGCAGAGCATCGCCGTGCCGTACCAGCCGATCATCGCCGCGCCGATGCCGGACGTGATGTGATCGTAGCCCGGCGCGATGTCGGTCGTCAGCGGCCCGAGCGTGTAGAACGGCGCTTCCCCGCAGGCTTTGAGCTGCTTCTCCATGTTGACCTTGATCTTGTGCATCGGCACATGGCCGGGCCCTTCGATCATCACCTGGCAGCCTTTGTCCCACGCGATCTTGGTCAGCTCTCCGAGCGTTTCGAGTTCCGCGAATTGCGCGCGGTCGTTGGCGTCCGCGATCGAGCCCGGGCGCAGCCCGTCGCCGAGCGAGAACGACACGTCGTACTTGCGCATCAGATCGCAAATCTCGTCGAAGCGTTCGTAGAGGAAGCTTTCCTTGTGATGCGCGAGGCACCACTTCGCCATGATCGAGCCGCCGCGCGAAACGATGCCCGTGACGCGATTGGCCGTCAGCGGCACGAACGGCAGCCGCACGCCGGCGTGGATCGTGAAGTAGTCAACGCCCTGTTCGCACTGCTCGATCAGCGTGTCGCGATAAAGCTCCCACGTCAGCTTCACCGGATCGCCGTCGCATTTTTCGAGCGCCTGATAGATCGGCACGGTTCCGATCGGCACCGGCGAATTGCGAATGATCCACTCGCGCGTCGTGTGAATGTTGCGCCCCGTCGAGAGGTCCATGACGGTATCGGCGCCCCAGCGGATCGCCCATACCATCTTCTCGACTTCCTCCTCGACCGACGACGTGACGGCGGAGTTGCCGATGTTGGCGTTGATCTTCACCAGGAAGTTGCGGCCGATGATCATCGGCTCGAGCTCGCTGTGATTGATGTTCGCCGGAATGATGGCGCGGCCGCGCGCGATCTCATCGCGTACGAATTCCGGCGTGATGTGCGCCGGAATATCCGCACCGAAACTTTCGCCGTCGCCGATCGCATCCTTCGCCCGCGCCAGAGCTTCGGCGCGTCCAAGGTTCTCGCGATGCGCGACGTAGATCATCTCCTTCGTGACGATACCTGCCCGCGCATACTCGAATTGCGTGAGGAGATCCCCTCTCCCCGTTCCTTCAACGGGGAGAGGGTTAGGGTGAGGGGCAGCTATTCGCTGAGGAGAAGAAGGATCAGTTTCGCACGACATCGCCCGCAGCGGCCGGAACACCGTCGGAAACACGCGCGCCGCGTGCGAGCCCGAAACGTTGCCGTTGTCCTCGGGCTTCACCGCGCGCCCGTCGTACGCTTCGACGCCGCCGCGCTCCTGCACCCACGCGTCGCGCAATCGCGGCAAGCCTTTCTCGACATCGATCGCCGCCGCCGCATCCGAATAAGGCCCCGAGGAGTCGTACACGCGGAACGGCGCCTCCCCGCTTGTCTCGCTCAGCACGATCTCGCGAAACGGAACGCGCAGATCCGGCGCAGCGTCGGGCGACACATACACTTTGCGCGAGCCCTGAACCGGCCCCGTCGTCACCTTCGGCGTTACGATCTCGGAAGCACGGGTGACTTTGTTCATGTTTTTATCCCTCGAGGAGCGCGAGCGCGAATTGCTATGACCGTTGCACCACTTCTCAATGGCCACACCCAGCAAGGGCTGTTGCAAGGCTTACGCCAAGATTTCCTCATAGGTTGGCGGCAGGAGCGGCTTTGTTTTCCCCTCGCGCGAAGTCGCCATTCACTTTGATTTCCGAGCACAACGAGGCGTGCGACAGCTGTTGCATTCAACAGGTGTTGCACGCATGGACATGACGCGGCTCGATCGTGTCCATCCACTAGAGTTGCGATCCGTTGCATCGCCTGTGGCGCTCAGCAAGACAAATATCTCTCATGCGAGGGTTCGTCTCTACACGCACAGTTTCCTCAGGTGTCACTTTCTGTATCTCAAAAAACACAGGCACATAGCGACTTACCTGAGGCGCAAGCCGAGCCGTAGTCTGCCGCGACCCTACAAGCGCTTGTTTTCAACGAGATAGATGATCTCGAACGTGCAGCGCGTGCCCGGATCGGCGAGCAAAGCCACGTACACAACTAAAGTACCCACCGTATTGGCATGCCGATTGCTCCCACCCGAAGCGAACTTTCGGATCGCATCGATGCGTTTTGCTCTGAGCATTTGATTCATCCGGGAATTCGGAGCCATCGAGCTACTCGGGATCGACGGAGCATTCGGGGTAATTGCCGTCTTTCGATCTAGTTCGTGTACGAACGGATTTCAGTTGGGAAAGCCGTAGAGCATGTGTTGCGTGAGCAAGAAGATAAGGAACTTACGCGGCCCATTCGCAATCGGGGCGCACTTGGGGGAATTTTAAATGATCAAAAATGACAGCATAACAAAAAAAATAGGCCTGCCCTATCTCTTCGGCGCCGCCCTATTTGCCTGCACGTCCGCATTTTCCATGAGCGTCCAAGCCGCCGATCTGGGAGGCGATTGCTGCGCCGACCTCGAGCAGCGGATCGCTGAACTCGAAGCGACCACCGCCACCAAGGGAAATCGAAAGGTTTCCCTGACGATCTCCGGCTGGGTCACGGAGCAGGTGATGGGCTGGAGCGATGGGCTGAAGACAGATGCCTATGTCGGCACCAGCTTGAACGATCTCGGCAACCGCCTTCACTTTGATGGAAGTGCAAAGATCAACAGCGAATGGTCTGCGGGCTACAGTTTGAGGATCGACGTCGTCGGGGCAAATGGTTTCGTTCAGGATGCCCATAACCCCGACGGTGGGGAAGGACCACCCGATACGCTGAACTCCTATTGGTGGGTCAAGAGCGAACGCTTGGGCCGCGTTTCGGTCGGACGGCAGAGCCAGGCAACGGACGATGTCTGGGTCGACGTTTCGGGTGCCGGCAGCATATTCGCGGCGAACCTCGTCGACTTCGACGGCCAGAACTTTCAACTCGTCCCGAATGGATCCAGGACACGAGCGAAGGCCAGATGGGGCGACCTCGCAACGTGCTACACGACGGGCGTAGGCATCTTCGCCGACTGCGGCGGCGATCGAACGAACAATATCCGCTATGACTCGCCGACTATCAATGGCTTCATGCTTTCGACGTCGTATGGCGAAGCTTACTACTACGATTTTGCTATCAGACATAACTACGATGGGCCGACCTGGACGACGGCGTTCGGCGCCGGCTTCGCGCGCAACACGGCTCACCGCATTAATGCGATTACGCCGGACTATTATGCGCAGGCGAGTTTTGCGGCGTTGCATAAGCCGACGGGACTCTTCGGGAGCATCTACTATGGTCACGAGAACCCGGAAGGCGACTACAAGCCAACTGATCAGCTCTATGTAAAGGGCGGCGTGCGCGCCAGCCTCAACAAGCTCGGCGCCACTGTCTTCTACGGTGAGTACGGCAACGACAACGACATGTTCTCGGGACTTCTTGGCGGTGCCGTGTTTAGCGGCGTCACCGACGTCTGCGATGGCTTCGCAGGAACGGGTGGCAAAATCGATACGGCATGCGGAGCAGCCGGGCCGAACAACGTCAAAGCGACGGGTTCGACGTTCGACCGCTTTGGTTTCGGCATCGTGCAGGAAATCGACGCTGCATCAGCAGCGTTCTGGCTGAAATACAAGAACTACGGAGCGGACGTCGACTTCGTGGCAGACGGTGTCCATGGCAATGAAGACATGAAACACCTTCACATCTTCGCACTCGGTGGAGCCGTCTTCTTCTGAGTTTCAAGTCACTCGCGTCGGTAGCGTTTAAGGGAAGCATCGTGTTCACGCTGGTATGAGAAAATGATCGAAGTGTCTGGCGACGCGCATTCGCATCTGCTGCTTTGATCATCTTCGCATACTCATACTGAGATCGCGCACATTGGTTCGGCGTTCACTTGAGCCAGTGTGCGTCGATCTCTGATCCCCGGATGATACTCCAGGTTCATCCGGGGAAAACTTGAGGGCGGCGCGCGACCTGATCTCCCGTTCCAGGGAGCGCGTCGCCGTCATCTTTTTAACAGCGTTGCAAGAGGACGACATCGCGAGCAGCGAACCCGATGACATCATTCATCGGCCAATACACGGAATGATCACCCGCATGACAGACACGACTTTCGATATCCTAGTCATTGGATCAGGCCCAGGCGGGTACGTAACAGCAATCCGCGCTGCTCAGCTCGGGTTCAAAACTGCCATCGTCGAAAGAGAACATCTGGGTGGCATCTGTCTTAACTGGGGTTGCATCCCATCAAAGGCGCTACTGCGGTCCGCGGAGATTCTGAAGCACGGGCGCGGAGCCGCTGAATTCGGACTACGCAGCGGTACTCCCGAGCCAGATCTACAGCGCATCGTCACGCGCTCGCGGACGGTATCGAAGCAGCTCAATGGCGGCGTCGACTATCTGCTCGCCAAAAACAACATTGCGATCATCTGGGGAGAGGCGGCAATCGAAAGCGCGCCCGGCGCCGGATACGGAGAAGTCACCGTTCGCCCTCCAAGTCACTCGCCGCGGCAGCCTCAGCATGCACCGCCAAAAGGGGTCCTCGCGGCCGGCCGGTATCGGGCGAAGCACATCATTATCGCGACCGGAGCACAGCCTCGAGTGCTGCCGGGACTCACTCCGGATGGTAAGCGCATCTGGACCTATTGCGAGGCGATGGTGCCACCGGAACTCCCACGATCGGTCATCGTGGTCGGGTCGGGAGCAATCGGGGTCGAGTTTGCGAGTATTTACCGGACCCTCGGAGCTAACGTTACCCTGATCGAAGCGCTGCACCAGATCCTTCCGATGGAGGATGCGGAGATTGCACAGATCGCGCGCCGGCAATTTCAGAAGCAGGGCATGAATATCCTCACCGGCGTCAAGGTCGTCGGAGCAGAAGCGACTTCAACCGACGAAGTCTCCCTTACCATCGAGACGCTTGCAGGCGACCGCTCAACGCTGAAAGCAGAGCGCCTGATTTCCGCCGTTGGGGTCGTCGCCAACACGTCGGGGCTCGGTCTCAGCGATCTCGCGGTGGCTCTCGAAGATGGGCCAGGATACATCAAAGTCGACAACGTCGGTCGGACGAATATTCCTGGCATCTACGCGATTGGCGATGTCGCCGGACCGCCAATGCTGGCCCACAAGGCAGAGCATCAAGGCGTGATCTGTGTTGAGGCAATCAAGGGGTTACCGGTCAGCCCGTTGGACAACACAAAAATCCCGTCGTGCATTTTTTGTCATCCGCAAATCGCCAGCGTGGGCATCACGGAAGCGCAGGCGCGGAAATCTGAAACCGAGATACTCGTTGGACGCTTCCCGTTTCGCGCAAACGGCAAAGCCATCGCTATCGGCGAAACCGAAGGCCTCGTCAAAACGGTATTTGACGCGAACACAAAGCGACTCCTTGGAGCTCAGCTCATCGGCGGCGAGGTAACCGAACTCATCGGCACGTTCGCCATGGCGCTCGAGATGAATGCCACCGTGGACAATTTCCGGCACACCGTCTTCCCGCATCCGACCTTGTCCGAGGCCATATTCGAGAGCGCACTCTCAGCGGATATGGCGGCGCTGCATTTGTAACGTGGAGCGACATACAGATGTCCACGGGTGGCAACGCGCTTGATGCTGCGACGGCAAAAGACGACCGCAATCAGCGGCCCACCTGCCCCGGTGCGATAGTCTTGTCGATGCCCGATGCAATGATTTCGGCGACGCCGACCCTGACGCTGCCAATCCATCCTGCAAGCGAGGATGACCGGCGACTGATCGCGCAACGATCTCAAAGCTACTTGCAAAAATAGGCCGTTCGGCCGGGGAAGCGCATCATGCTGGTCGTCATTAACGGCACATCCTTCGCGACCAATGCAGCAACGCTTTTGGAACTCGTCGAAGAGCGAGGGCACAACCCCTCGTCGATCGCGACCGCATTGAACGGCAAGTTCGTCACGGCTGTACAGCGCCACAAGGAGATCCTCAGACAGGGCGATGCGATCGAGATCGTCACAGCGCGTCAGGGCGGGTGAACAATGGTCCTCTATGATGTCGAACTGCCAACGAGGCTTATGCTTGGCACGGCGCTCTATCCCTCCCCTGCGATCATGGCGGAGGCCATAGCAGCTGCGGATGCATCCGTCGTGACGGTTTCGCTGCGGCGTGAGACGGCAGGCGGCAGCGGCACGTCGCAACGATTCTGGAAATTCCTCGAAGGATTGAAGCGCCCTCTCCTGCCCAATACGGCCGGCTGTCATAGCGTTAAAGAGGCGGTTACGACTGCCCAAATGGCGCGCGAGCTGTTCCAGACGGACTGGATTAAACTTGAGGTGATCGGAGACGACGACACGTTGCAGCCGGACGTTTTTGGACTGGTCGAAGCGGCGCGGATCCTTTCAAACGAGGGTTTCAAAGTTTTTCCATACATGACGGAAGACCTCCGCGTCGCGGACCGTTTGCTCGCAGCTGGATGCCGCGTGCTCATGCCGTGGGGCGCGCCGATCGGATCAGCTCGCGGACTGAACAATGTCTACGGCCTGAGGACATTACGTTCGCATTTTCCCGACGTGCCAATCATTGTCGATGCTGGCCTTGGCGTACCTTCGCATGCCGCCCAAGCGATGGAGTTGGGGTGCGACGGCATCCTCTTGAACACCGCCGTCGCGAAAGCGGCCGATCCAGTCATGATGGCCGAAGCGTTCTCAAAAGCCGTGGTATCCGGAAGGCTAGGTTATTTGGCTGGGGCGTTGCCTCCACGCGACATGGCCTCCCCATCGACACCGATCGCCGGAAAACCCATCCTTGATTAAACAAGATTAGGTCGGCTGACCCTTCAACTCATCTTCGCGATTGCGAGATGTCGATCAAGTGCTCACAAGATTAAGTTGACTGAACTTGCCCATCATCAATAATCCGTGCAGTGCCAGTTGCGATTAACCCGCACAAGCAAGAGATCCAAGCAAGAGATCAACGGAAACGCCCAATGATTGGCCAAAACAACCGCAATGCGCACGTCGCCGACGTCATCAAGGCAACGGAAGGCGACACAACCAACTATGATTCAATCATTACCGATTCCTGGCGGCGTTGCATTCAGGAGCATCAACTTAATCCCGTCACGGCACCTGAAGTCTACGTCCACACAAGCGCGCAGCTCAGGGAGCGCCAGCAGCGCATGGAGGACATCCTACGCACAGCGCGGTTTGGACTCGAAACGCTCCATCGGCAGATCGCTGGTCTCGGTTACACGATCCTCCTCACCGATGCGCAAGGGATAACGATCGACTTCATCGGCGACCCCGCTTTCGAGACTGAACTACGGCATGCGGGCTTGTACCTCGGTGCGGAATGGAGCGAAAGCTTGGCTGGTACCAATGGTGTCGGCACTTGCATCGCAAATGGCAAAGGATTGATCGTCCATCAGGGCGACCACTTCAGCGCGAACCATATCAATCTCACCTGTACGGCCGTTCCGATCTTCGACCCGCAAGGACAGATAGCGGCAGTTCTCGATATTTCCGCGCTTCGCTCGCCCGAGGAAAAGCAGAGCCAGCATCTTGCTCTCGCTCTTGTCACCCATTGCGCGCATCAGGTTGAGAATGCGACGCTGTTCAATCACTTCAACCGCAACTGGATACTGAAGTTCTCGAGCTCACCAGAATTCCTCTGCGTTGACCCGGAATATGTGCTCGCCCTCGACGAGGATGGGTTGATAACGGGTTTCAATAACCGGACAGCCTTATTGCTTCGGCATGAGTTTGGTCTCGCTCCAGTCAAAGGCGGGGACCTCAAAGGGCGCGCCTTCGAGGATGTATTCGATTGTACGCTCGAAAAACTAGGCAACTTCGCGCGCTTGTCTCACCCACGGGCGACGATAAAATTAAAGCACAGTGGCACCATTCTCTTTCTGCAAGCCATTCCTCCGACCGTCAGCGTCAGAGGACCTGCCAGCACGTCGATGCCAAAGATGCCGGAACCGCTTGCGAACTTCACCAAGGGCGATCCGGCCGTTGTCACTGTACTGGAACGCGCCGCAAAACTCGCCGATGCGCCCATCAGTCTGCTCATTCAAGGTGAGACTGGCACCGGCAAGGAATATTTCGCCAGAGCGGTCCACGACTCGAGCGCCCGGTCTCACAAAGAGTTCGTCGCAATCAATTGCGCTGCCTTCCCGGAGAGCCTGATTGAAAGCGAGCTTTTTGGCTACGAGGCCGGAGCTTTCACCGGCGCTCAATCCAAGGGAAAACAAGGCTTAGTTGCACAAGCCAATGGTGGCACGCTGTTTCTCGACGAGATCGGAGACATGCCGCTCATGCTGCAAACCCGCCTGCTGCGTGTTCTGGCGGAGCGTGAAATCATCCCTGTCGGTGCGACGCGGCCGATTAAGCTCGACGTTCGCGTCATTGCCGCAACTCACCGCAATCTCACCGCGATGATCAAGACCGGACAATTCCGCGAAGATCTATATTACCGCTTGAACGGATTCGAACTGATCCTTCCAGCGCTCCGGGACAGGTCGGACATCGAATGGCTCATCGAACGCTTGATCAGGCTGCGTTGTCCAACTGCACCACCGGTCTTGACCCCCGAAGCGGCAAGCGCCCTTTACCGGTACCGTTGGCCAGGCAATGTTCGAGAGTTGAAGAACGTTCTCGATTTCGCGCTGGCCGTCTGCAGCAAGGGGGTTGTGTCTATCGATGATCTCCCAAGCTCGGTGCTTGGCATTTCCATGCGCCCTATGGAGAGATCGCAGACCGATGACAGCCCTGTCGATTCTGAAGCCGCTTCCTTGCGCACGCACCTCGCACGGCGTCATTGGAACGTCACGCAAGTAGCTCGAGATCTCAATGTCGACCGGACGACGATCCATCGCCGCATGAAGCGTTTCGGCATCGTCGCACCGAACCAGTGCGTGGAATAGAAAAAGAACTGGAATCAAAAAAGCGGTCGCGAAGGATCTTTAGGAAACCCTCGCGACCGCTTTGCTACTGCTAGAGTCTTAGCGCGACTTAGCCTCCGCATTTTCGAAATGTTTGGCTACCTGCGCATTGAACGTCTTGGCCGCTTCCAAGTGGGGCATATGGCCAACCGACGGCAGGCGAACGACAGACACCGTACTCGCCACGCCTTCGGAATGTCGCGGATCGATGATGGCGTCCTTTTCGCCCCAAACGACCAGCACGGGCTTGTCGGTCTTCTCCACCAAACTGCGGAACGAGACGGCTTGCCGTCCTTGCGGCATCGTCTTTGCGGCGATGGTTTCGATGGCTTCCTTAACCCCTTCGAGTCTCTTGTAGCGCTGGATACCTTCGATCATCGTCGCCGATACCTGTTCGGGATCCGCGACTAGCATTTGCAATGCGGATTTCACATCCTTTCGCTTCTCGGCGGAGATAAAACCTCGAATATAGGCGTCATTGACCCCCTCGCCGAGCCCGGCAGGCGCAACGCCGGCGACCGACGCTACGCGGGTTGGGGCCTTGTCGAGCACCTTGAAGGCGACGGCGCCGCCAAGCGAGTGACCGACAAGATGTGCCTTCGCGACTCCGGCATCGTCGAGGACCGCGATGACGGCATCAGCCAATTCATCGAGATCTCCCTTTACGACTGTCTTGGTCGATTTGCCGTGGCCAGGCAGATCGAGTGCATAGACGGGCCGGGATGCCGAAAGAGACTCGATATTGAAGAGCCAATTGTCCGCATCCCCTCCAAAGCCGTGGATGAGGACGGCAGGAATGCCGTCCTCCGCACTTCCACTAAACTTGTAGAAAATGTTGCGGCCGTCCAAATGAGCCTCGCGCTCGACGACTTTGGAGCCGTTGTCGTCTGCGCTTTCGACGACAAAAGCTCCAATGAAGGCATCGATCTCGGCATCACTAACCGTCGATGGCGCCAGCACGGCCAACAGCGCTCCCACAGGAACAATTTCGCCGCCTTTCGTGATCTGGCGCCGCAAAACGCCGGAAACCGGACTCTCGAACACGTTCGTGATTTTCGTCGTTTCGATTTCTGCTATTTCGTCGCCTTTTTGAATGTCGGAGCCCTCGCCGACGGACCAGCCGACGAGCGTGCCCTCCGCCATGGCTAGTCCCCATTTCGGCATGACAATCGGTTGAATGTCGCTCATGCCGACACCTTCGCCGCGATCGAGCGCACAACGTCCTTTATTCTTGCAACGCTCGGGATATAGATGTCCTCGAGCGTCGGCGAGAACGGCACGGGCGTATGCGGCGGCGTCACCGTGCGGATCGGTGCCCTCAGGTCTTTGAACCCCTCTTCAGCAACGAGACGCGCAATATCGGCAGCCATCGAGCAACGTGGATGTGCTTCGTCTACGACCACAAGGCGCCCGGTCGCGGAAACACTTTCGAGGATTGTCTCCGTATCAAGCGGCGAGGTTGTACGCGGATCGATGACAGTCACCGAAATACCCTCGCGTTTGAGTTCATCCGCGGCGGTATTGGCAAAGCTGACCATACGGCCAAAGGCAACGACCGTCACATCCCGCCCCTCACGCGTGATGTTCGCTTCGCCGAATGGGATCGTATAGGCCTCATCCGGCACATCTTCTTCGATGTCGTAAAGAACCTTGTGCTCAAAGAATATGACCGGATCGTTGTCGCGGATCGCTTCGATCAGCAGGCCCTTGGCTTCATAGGGTGATGACGGAATAACGACCTTGAGGCCGGGTATGTGAGTGAAAAGTGGATACAGGCACTGGCTGTGCTGAGATGCGGCCCGGAAGCCGCCACCGTACATCGTGCGGATGACGATTGGCGTTACCGCCTTGCCACCGAACATATAGCGGAATTTTGCGGCCTGATTGAAAATCTGGTCAAAGCAGACGCCCATGAAGTCGACGAACATCAGTTCGGCAACCGGCCGAAGCCCGGTGGCTGCCGCGCCAACCGATGCTCCTATGAAGGCGCTTTCGGTGATCGGCGTATCGAGGACTCGCTCCGGTCCGAACTCCCCATAAAGCCCCTTCGTTACGCCGAGCACGCCGCCCCACGCATCTTCTTCTCCGGGCGATCCTTTGCCGCCCGCGATGTCCGTGCCGATGGCGACCACGCGGCTGTCACGCCGCATTTCACTCGCAATCGCTTCATTGATTACTTGTCTGTATGTTTTCTTTGGCATTCGCGTTTCCCCTCAATACCGGACGTAGACATCAGTGAGCAGATCGGCCTCGCTGGGCGGCAAATCAGCTTCTGCTGCCGAGACAGCTTCGTCGATCGAGCGTGCGACGTTCGCCTCGATCGCATCGAGGGTAGAATCATCGAGGAGGCTCGCTTCCGTGACCCTCCTGCGGAAAATTTTCAAACAGTCGTGATCTTCACGCAGCTTTTTCACTTCTCCTTCGGCGCGATAGGTCATCGCGTCGCCTTCGAAGTGTCCGAAGATGCGCATCAGCTTCACGTGCAGCAGCGACGGACCGCCACCGTTGCGAGCCCGCTCGATCGCCGTACGTGCAGCATCGTGAACGGCGAAGAAGTCCGTGCCGTCAACCTGAACGCCAGGCATTCCAAATCCAGCGGCCCGACCAAGTTGCGATCCGGCGACCGACCAGGAGCTTGACGTTGCCTCGGCATAGCCGTTGTCCTCGACGACGAAGACGACGGGCAAATCCCACACCTTGGCGAGATTGAAAGATTCGAGCGTCGTACCCTGGTTCGAAGCGCCATCGCCGCCGAAGGCGACGGCCACTCCGCCTGTCTTGAGGTATTTTGCCGTCAATGCAGCACCGCAAACGAGCGGCGGCCCCCCGCCGACGATGCCATTGGCACCGAGCATGCCTTTTGAAAGATCGGCGATATGCATCGAGCCGCCCTTGCCACCGCAAGATCCGCCCCGCTTGCCGTAGATCTCCTTCATCATCTCACCAACATCACACCCCTTGGCGATGCAGTGACCATGACCACGATGGGTTGAGGCAATCGCGTCGCGATTATCGAGATGCGAGCAGATGCCGACTGCGGAGGCTTCCTCTCCTGCGTAGAGATGAACGAAGCCTGGAATTTTGCCGGCGGCAAATTCATCATGCACGCGCTCTTCGAACGCGCGGATTGTCACCATGCTCCGATAGCAATCGAGCAGGAATTCTCGACTGTGCTGCATTGATCCTCCCTGAGATTATTTAATTGTTCGCTTATCAGCAATTGTCGTGCCGTTACGAAAAGCCAAGGATATCAGGCCATTTGAGGTATCCGGCTGGGCGCGGAACGCTACACCTGTGGCGATCAGAGTGTTGCGTGGTTCGGCGCAACTCGTGAGGGATCATGACCACCCGTTCCACGATGCAAACCAGGCGGCCAAGCCGCTTTTCGTGCGCATCACGTGTGGCGCGGCGCCCCTATCACACCGGTCGTGGCGTATCGCAAGTCAATGAGAATCAAAGACTTTGATCATGGCACGCAACTTGCGGGCACGGCGGCTCGGTAACGGGCTCAACAAGAAAACGAGCAAATCAGGGGAGAAGACAATGGCAGTCAGTCGACGCAAGCGCTCACGCATAACATTTCCAATAATGGCCGCCGCGGCGTTCGCGGCTCTGACGACCACGATGGTTCCACAGCCAAGTTTCGCTGAAGACTCTCCAAACGATTGGCCGAAATATTATCGCACCGACGACGCGTGGCGCTACAGCCCGCTCGATCAGATCAACACCGGCAATGTCAAAAAGTTGAAGGTGGCCTGGATTCATCAGCCTGGCGACATTCAGATGGGCCTGCAGGCAACGCCCATCGTGATCGATGGCATCGTCTACTACGTCGGCGCCAATAACAATGTCTTCGCCGTCGACGGCGAGACCGGCAAGACCCTTTGGCACTACAAACCCGAACTCGATCCCATCGTAACCAAGGTGTTCTACGTCGCCGCGACTCGTGGCGTCACCGTCGGCCACGGCATGGTGTATTTGGGCTCTCTCGACGGACGCTACATCGCCCTTGACCAAAAGACCGGAAAGGTCGTGTGGGAACGTCAGATCACCGATCTGAAGACCTGCTATGGATGTCTGTTCTCATCGCCGCCGCAGTTGGCTGGCGACATCCTCTACGGCGGAACGACCGGTGGAGACCAACCGCAGGCCGGCAAAATCTTTGCCGTTAATGCTCTGACTGGCGAGCCTGCGTGGACCTTCAACACAATTAAAGACGATCCCAAAAGCTGGCCCGGCGACAGCGGCAAGGTCGGCGGCGGCGGCGCCTGGATGCCTGGCGTCTATGATGCCAAGACCGATACCATCCTAATCGGCACCAGCAACGCGGCTCCCGACTTCTTCCCTGACGGTCGTGTCGGCGACAACCTTTATTCCGCGACGATCCTGGCCATCGAAGGTAAGACCGGAAATCTCAAGTGGCATTATCAAGAAGTGCCGCACGATACGTGGGATTACGATTCCGCCTACGAAATTATGTCAATCAAGCACGACGGCAAAGATCTCCTCGTCCACCTCAACAAAGGCGGCTACGTCTTCGTGCTCGATAAGGCGACGGGCAAGCCGTTCAACATCTGGCCGCTCGCGAAACATATCAACTGGACATCGGGAATCGATCCAAAGACCGGAGAGATCAAAGATCGCTATGAGCCGAAGGTCGGAGAAGAGCGGGTCATGTGCCCATACCTGCTCGGTGTCCGCAGCTGGAATGCCGCTTCATACAGCCCGAAGACTGGGCTCTGGTACACAAATGCGATGGAGGTTTGCAATACGATCAACTCCTCTCCGCAGGAGATCGACAA
The DNA here is from genome assembly GCF_000143145.1 of Hyphomicrobium denitrificans ATCC 51888. Lineage (NCBI taxonomy): Bacteria > Pseudomonadati > Pseudomonadota > Alphaproteobacteria > Hyphomicrobiales > Hyphomicrobiaceae > Hyphomicrobium > Hyphomicrobium denitrificans. Next base: position 813,903 of record NC_014313.1, on the reverse strand, counting down.
GGTAGGACTTGCAGGTCTTTACCTGGGCGTATCGAAGCTTGAGGCCGTGCCGCCCCCGGGCGATAAGGCTTCGGCACGGCTCGATGCGCGCGATCCGATTACCGGCAAAGTCAAATGGTCGGTGGACTATGAAATGCCAGGACTTGGAAGTGTTCTGTCCACGGCCGGCGGTCTCGTTTTCAACGGCGACGTCAGAGGCGTTTTTCACGCCTACGACGCTGAAACGGGCAAAGAGCTGTGGAACTTCAATACGGGCTCAGGAATTCGCTCGGGCCCTGTGAGCTACGCGGCTGGCGGCAAGCAGTATATCCTTGTGCCGAGTGGGCTCGGATCGCACGCTCCCGGCTTCATGGCCAGCGCTTTCCCGAAGATCAAAGGTCTCCCTGGCGGTGCCGCACTTATTGCGCTGACGCTCGAGTAAACTAAACTCCGCGTACGGACGGCTATCGCGACTGCTGATAGCCGTCCGTAACGACCTGCTTCCAGGGAGCTCAACGTGATCAAGAAAGATTTTGTGCTGAGTTACAAGGCACAAGTGATTATCGCCTGCGGTGTCTCGGCCATCATCACCCTATTCGCGATGATGGCGTCTGTCATGGCCGCGGCAGGTACTGCCAACGGCGGCGGCGAGGCCGCCCTCGGCGATCCTGCAGCAATCAAGACGGGGGAAGCCACATTCTATCAGAATTGCGTCTACTGCCACGGCAGCAAAGGAAGTGGCGGCAGCGCCAGGGCACTACAGTGCCGGGACATGAAGCCCGATTACATCTTCGAAACCATCACTAACGGCCGTATTAACGGCGCAAATGTCATGCCGCCGTGGAAGGATACCTTCGATGAAAAGGCACGCTGGCAACTCGTTGCGTATATCCGAAGCCTCAGGACTCTGCCGGAGTGCGATTCGAACAACTGATATATTTGGCATCGCATCTTTAGCAGGGCGGGCGCTAACCGCATTCCTGATGGTGTTGATCGCGTCGGTTGGGCATGCCGACGCAGTTACACTCGCGCAAATGAAAAAGCGCGGCCTGATGACGGTTTGCGCCAATCCGGATTCAATGCCGTTTGCCGATGGCCTTGGTAGCAAACCCGCTGGACTTCAAGTCGATCTTGCTCGCGCTCTAGGCCGCGAACTCGCCGTCGATGTCGAGTTCTCGTGGATCGAAATGCGCTATCAGGCGGCATATGTGGAGTGTGATGCCTTCATGGGGGTGGGCATCCTTCCGAATGACGACAGCCCACTGAAAAAGACCGAGCCTATCCTTTGGATCGAGTGGCTGGCGGTCACCAAGCCCGGTCGCTCGATATCGAAAATCGAGGATATGGACCATCTGCGTGTAGCGGTGCAAAGCGGATCGATGCCCCATGCTGCGCTACTCAAACGGCCAGTTGACATCTCGGTGGCCCGGACGCGCGACGGCGAGGTACTTGATGCTGTCACTTCCGGCGAGGTCGATGTTGGCTTCGTGACGAATATCGGGCTTGGTTGGTATCTGAAGCGGCATCCAAACGCGGCTTTCACGCAAGCTCATGGTTCTATTGTCAACAATGGCGACGGCTATTTCATGGGTATCGGATTTCGCCGATCAGATTCAGCGATGGCCGAAGAGGCGAACAGAATTCTCGATAAGCTGCGAAAGTCCGGAGAGCTCGCGAGCATATTCGCAAACTACGGTCTGTCGCCGGCGAAAATGCACCCTTAGGGCGGAGCGAAGTGCTCCGTTCGATCGCCAAGAACCTATCAACCGCGCAACATAGGCATCATTCTCGCCCGTGTCGCAGAAGCGTGCGACGAGCGCACCGCCAAGCTCATCTCGCATACGAAAAAGAGCGACATCGCCATGAGCGGGACCGCAGAGTTGCATTTCTCGACGAAGGGCAAAGCTGGCAGCCGGACGAGCGTATGAATTTCCGGACTGTGCTCGAACGAAGAAAAAGTACGTTCGATTTCACCAAAGAGCATGCATGCGATAACGGACGCTGCACTTCATAAACGAATAAAAAATGCCCTCGCCACCCGAAGAAAAATCCGCGCGAGTTGCCTCGCGCGGATCTTAGGTTACGCAGGCGGGAGCTGGAAGTAATAGTGACCGAACAATATCACTGCGACGCCGAGCGCAAGTGCGAGGTAGGGCAGCATGCCCGCGCGGCGTTCGCCGAGGTCCTGGCTCTTGAGATCGAGATCCTGGAGCATGTGATCAGGGAATCTGCCTTTGTCCTGAACATAATGCCGGTAGAAGAACACCGGAAGGATCAGAAGCGCGAAGCCGATCCCGTACCAAAGCGAGTTCGGATTTCCCCAGACCTTGGCGCCCGCACCCATCAGCAGCAGGTTGAAGAAGCCAAGCACAACGTTGACGGCCACGAGCCAATTCGGCGTGCGATACGGACGCGGAATGTTCGGGCTGTCGATGCGGTGGATCCAGACCGACTGCAAGTTCAAGAAGATGAACAGCATGTAGCCGACGTTCGAGATCGCAAGAATGAAGTAGTACGCATTGGTGTCCGATGACGCGAACGACAACAGACCGAGATTGAAAACAAGGTCGGTCCACATCGCCTTCGTCGGCGCGCCGTGCTCGTTGACGTGGCCGAGGTATTTCGGAAGCCAGCCGTCGACGCCGCCCTGATAGAGCGTGCGCGATGAACCAGCCATCGCCATCATGATCGCGAGGATCAGCGCCAGCACCATCATCATCTCGAGGAGATGCGTGACGAAGGTCGATCCCGTGCCGACCATCTGACCCATCGCCGCCGCCACGCCCGTGCCGTCGACAATGCCCGGCGCCGTCATGCCTTCAAGCCCGAGATAGCCTTGGAAGGTCGCAGCGACGAGCGAATAAAGCACGACGCAAAGAAGACCGGCGCGAACGATCGATTTTTTCGTATCGACGGCCGGGTTCTTGAATTCACGCGTGTAGCAAACGGCTGTTTCGAACGCGTACGTCGACCAGCCTGCAATGAACAGCGCACCGAGGAATTGCGTCCATCCCCCGTTGCTCCAGTCACCAACTGGCGGAACGAGCGGGAAGTAATTCTCCGAGTGGACGCTGCCGTTGAAAAAAGGAACGAGGCCGACGATCAGCATCGGCACGACCACCAGCAAGCCGATCCACATCTGCACGCGAGCGGTTCCGAAAATGCCACGGTGCTGAATGGCGAATGCCATCAGCATCAGAGCCGCGCCGATGAAGAACGTCGAACCGATTTCGACGTTGACGACGCCGAAGAACGAAAAGTTCAAAAGGGTCAAACTGCGAAGCGCCGGCGTGTGGACTTGCGTGACGGCAGCAATCGCGATCTTGGCCGCTTCCTCGACCGACTTACCGTCGATCGCCGCCGCATTGGCCGCGGCATGAAGCCATGAAACGACTTCCGGAGAAGTGGCCGTGAATGTCGGAATCGGCGCGATCGCATTCAAAATATAACCTGCCGCGATCGTACACCCGAGGGAGAGAACCGGTGTCCACGCATACCAGTTACACCACACCGACAATGGCGCGATGAGCTTGCTGTAGCGAAGCCACGCCGCTGCGCCGTAAACGGCGGCGCCACCCGACTTATTCGCGAAAAGACCTGCGATTTCTGCGTAACTATAGGCTTGTAAAAATCCCATCAGAACCGAAATGGTCCATACGACAAACGCGAGCTTGCCGGCCGCTGCACCCATACCGCCGATTGAAATCATCACGAGGGCCGGCACGCCGCTCGCAATCCAAAATGCACCTTTCCAATCTATCGCCCGATGAAGTCCGTCTCCTTGCTCGGGGGCAGAAGACATAGCCGCCGCCCTCGTCTCGCTAATCATCGTCATCGATGCTCCTCCTACGGAACAAATGCCAATTTCGGCTTAGAATTTATGAGGAGCGATGAATTCATAAAATTGCATACTACGCAAGTCATTTGCATTATATGCATTATAAACTTTTGTATCAGATGCAAAGCAGCATTGTCCTTTTCGTGAGCTAGTCAAGGCCCGCACTGCACAAAAATTGCGCTAGGACTGCAGTCGTATTAGGCTGATGGAAAACACGGGGACATCAGCAAGACATGAGCAAAGAGAAGGCGCTGCGGAAAATCCGACGGCCCGCAGCGCGCAAGCCTACGCCGGATTTGGCGGACAACAGAGATTTCGCCAACCTTCCGCTCGAGAGCCGCATCGGAGCGGTCATCAAGCGCCGTCGCGCGGAAGCAAATCTGACTCTCGCCGACCTCAGCGCCGGCGCAGGACTATCGAGCGCGATGCTGAGCCGTATAGAAAACGGTATGGCGATGGCCAGCCTCGATGCACTGGAACGCCTCTGCGCGGCGGTCGGCATCGGCCTCGGCGATCTCTTCAAGGAAACGGACACGCAGCGCGGAAGCGCTCAGCTCGTCAAACGCGCCGAGCAGATGGAAGTCGTGCGCGTCGGAACGAAATTCGGCCACACCTACCGGCTGCTGGCTTACGATCGAGGACCGCGGAAGCTTTTCGAGCCGTTCTTCATCGAGATGGACAAGAAAAGTGAATCCTACCCGCGCTTCTCGCATCCGGGGACAGAATTCATCTACATGCTTCAGGGGCGAATGGAATACCGCTTCGGAGATAGAACCTATCTCGTCGAGCCTGGCGACGCGTTTACGTTCTCGGGCGACGTCGTGCACGGCCCCGAAAAGCTTCTCGATGACCGCATAAGATTTTTGGCGATCATTTTCTATAATACGTGAGGCCGGGCATACGAAAAGGCCGGAGGCTGTGACGCCTCCGGCAAGTGGAGGTAACCGGCGAAACGGTCACCTCGCTCCTGGGACCCAGGAAGTTCCGGCCAATGGGACACGAGCCATTGCCGCTGCTTCCAGCGTGAGAGCCACGAGATCTTCGGGCTCAAGATTATGCAGGTGGTTCTTGCCACACGCACGCGCCAGCGTTTGCGCTTCGAGCGTCAAGACCTTGAGATAGTTTGCGAGGCGACGTCCGGCCGCCACCGGATCGAGCCGCTCGGTCAGCTCCGGTGTTTGCGTCGTGATGCCCGCCGGATCTTTCCCCTCGTGCCAGTCGTCGTAGCAACCGGCGCGCGTGCCGAGCTTCTCGTATTCCTTGTCCCATTTGGGATCGTTGTCGCCGAGCGCGACAAGCGCGGCCGTGCCGACTGCAACTGCATCAGCGCCGAGCGCCAGCGCCTTCGCCACGTCGGCACCAGTTCTGATGCCTCCAGAGACGATCAACTGCACCTTGCGATGCATGCCGAGATCCTGCAGCGCCTTCACCGCAGGCGGGATCGCCGAGAGCAGCGGAATGCCGACGTGCTCGATGAACACCTCTTGCGTCGCCGCCGTGCCGCCCTGCATGCCGTCGAGCACGATAACGTCGGCACCGGCTTTCACTGCAAGGTTGACGTCGAAGTAAGGGCGGCTCGCACCGACCTTCAGATAAATCGGTTTCTCCCAATCGGTGATTTCACGCAGCTCCTGAATCTTGATCTCGAGATCATCCGCACCCGTCCAGTCCGGATGCCGGCATGCGGAGCGCTGATCGATGCCCTTCGGAAGCTGACGCATTTCCGCGACACGGTCGGAAATCTTCTGCCCGAGCAGCATACCGCCGCCGCCGGGCTTCGCACCCTGCCCGATCACGATCTCGATCGCATCGGCTTTTCGAAGATCGTCCGGGTTCATGCCGTAGCGCGACGGCAGATATTGATAGACGAGATATTTCGACTGCCCACGCTCTTCCGGCGTCATGCCGCCGTCGCCCGTCGTGGTCGACGTACCCGCTGCCGAGGCGCCGCGTCCGAGCGCTTCCTTGGTGTTGGCCGACAGCGAACCGAAGCTCATCCCGGCAATCGTGATCGGAATTGAAAGCTTCAGCGGCTTCTTCGCAAAGCGATTGCCGAGCACGACTTCCGTTCCGCATTTCTCGCGATATCCTTCCAGCGGATAGCGCGACATCGATGCGCCGAGAAGAAGCAGATCGTCGAAATTCGGGAGCTTCCGCTTCGACCCGCCGCCGCGGATATCATAGATACCCGTTGCAGCCGCGCGTCGGATTTCCGACAGCGTGTAATCATCGAAGGTCGCCGACGGACGCGGAGTCGTGGTTGGCCAAGACCGTTCATGCTGGGTCATCAGTACGCTCCCGCGTTATCGATGTTGAAGTTGTAGAGCTTGCGCGCGGAGCCGTAGCGGCGGAACTCCGCGACATCCACCTTGAACGCCTCTCCTGATAGCTTCAGGAGCTCGTGCAGTTCGGCTTTGTGCTCGTCGCGCATTTGCTTTTCGATGCAGTCTGCACCGAGGCTCGCGACGGGCCCCCGCACATAGATGCGCGCTTCATAGAGAGAGTCGCCCAGAGCCTCTCCGGCTTCACCGAACACGACGAGGCGTCCGTTCTGACCCATGAACGCGGAAAGATGACCGATGTCGCCCTTGACGACGATGTCGATGCCTTTCATCGAAATGCCGCAACGCGCCGACGCATTGCCATCGACGATCAGACGTCCGCCGCGCCCCGTGGCGCCCGCGCTCTGGCTCGCGTCGCCTTTGACGTGAATGAGCCCCGACATCATGTTTTCGCCGACACCCTGCCCGGCGCTTCCATCAACGACAATCGTCGCGTGCTTGTTCATGCCGCCGCAGTAGTATCCGGCATTGCCCTGGATATTGATGGTGACTTCAGCGTCGACACCCGCAGCAATCGAATGCTCGCCGCCGGGATTCGTAATCGTCCAGAGCGTTTCATTCGTATCGGGCTTCAGCTGATGCAGCGCCGCGTTGAGTTCGCGGACGCGCGTTTTTGAAAGATCGATATTCGGCATTAGCTGCGCTCCCAGAAGTAAACGGTGGCTGGCTTCGGCTCCCAAACCTTGGCGCCGGATATTCCCGGAAGGCCCGCGAGGCTCTTGTATTCGGACGCGAACGCGACGTAGTCGTCGGTTTCCGCCATTACGGCCGGTTTGCACGCGATCGGATCGCGAAGAACGCCGAATCCCTTTTCCGTCCCGACAACGAATGTGAAGAACCCATCGAGATCGTCGAGGCTGGATTTGAGCGCGCCTTCGAGCGTCTGCCCGCTGCGCATCTGCTTCGTGAGATAGCCGGCCGCGACCTCGCTATCGTTCTGCGTTTTTATTTTTATGCCGTCGCGCTGCAGCTGCCGCCGCAGACTCGCGTGATTGGAAAGCGAGCCGTTATGCACCAGGCATTGATCGGCGCCCGTCGAAAACGGATGCGCACCATCCGTGCTCACCGCCGACTCAGTCGCCATGCGGGTATGCGTAATGCCGTGCGAGCCCGACATCGCGCCAATGCCGAACAGCGCGGCCACGTCGTCGGGATATCCGACCTCTTTGAAAATTTCGAGCCGGTGGCCTTCGCTGACGACGTTGACATCCGGCAGATTGGCTTCAAGCCACTCGCGCGCATGCCGTGCTTCGTTGGCCGTGAGAGTTAGCACAGCGTGCGAATAGTGAATGGCCGTCGGCGCCTTCGGAGCGACCGCCGCACGCAGCTTTTCCGCAGCCGTGGCGATATCATAATCTGCCGACGGCCCAGCGATGGTAAGCTTCGTCTTGCCATCCTGGCCCGCGCTGTAGATCGCGAAGCCGGCCGAGTCGGGACCCCGGCTGCACAGCGTTGACGTCATTTTCGTGAGAAGCTCGCCGAGCTGCGGCTCGAGCTTTGGATTTTTGATAAACAGTCCGGCGATGCCGCACATGATATTTTTCTCCTGCTGTGTACGCCGCCTCAGAAGAAGCTGAGGTAGCGCTGTGTTTCCCAATCGGACACGTGCCGGTGGTAATCCAGCCACTCCTCCCGCTTGAGCGACACGAATTCGTCGATGAAGTCGCCGCCAAGCGTCTTCCGAAACAGTTCGCTCTGATCGAGTGCCTCGATAGCCTCGCTGAGAGACTGCGGAAGAATTTGAATGTTCTTCGCTTTGATCTCGGCCGGCGTCAGCGCATAGAAATTGATGTTCTGCGGCGGACCCGGATCGAGCTTGCGATCGATGCCATCTAGGCCCGCTGCAATGAGCGCGGCCTGCGCAAGGTACGGGTTCATTCCGGAATCGCCGACGCGCAATTCGATGCGCCCATAAGGAATGCGCACCATGGCCGTCCGATTGTTATCACCGTAAGCAACGAACACCGGCGCCCACGTCGTACCCGATGCCGTGCGCCCGATCACGAGACGCTTGTAGGAATTGACCGACGGCGCCAGCAGTGCCGTGAGAGCCCGCGCGTGCGTGAGAAGTCCGCCAATGAAGTGATACGCAAGCTGCGACAGTCCCATGCCGTTCTTGTCGGAGGCGTCGTGAAAGATATTCTTGCCCGCCGCGTCCGCGATAGAGCAATGAATGTGCATGCCGTTGCCCGTCATCGAGCTTTTGGGTTTCGGCATGAACGAACAGACCGCGCCAAGCTCGTGCGCGATTTCGGCGGCAGCCATCTTGAACAGAAGAATCTGATCGGCCGAAGTCAGCGCGTCGGCATACTTGAAATTGATTTCGTATTGGCCGTTCGCGTCTTCATGATCGATCTGATAAACATCGATGCCGAGCGATTGCAGGCATTCCGTAACCCGCTCTAGGAACGTCCGGGCGCGAGATAAGCCTCGATAGTCATAGGCTGGCTTCTGCAAGCTGTCGGTGCTGTCGAAGGGAGCGATCGATCCGTCCGGAAGCTTCTGCAGCAGCGAAAACTCGGGCTCGATGCCGGTGAGCAGCGTCCACCCGCGCTCCGACAAGCGAGCCATCTGCGCCTTCAGAATATTCCGTGTATCGATAGGATGAGGCTTGCCGTTGACCATCCCGGTTCCCATCACCCGCGCGTATCCCGGCGCCCACGGAACGAGCGTCAATGTCGAGAGATCGCCCACGACCATGTATTCGGGTTCGTGCGGAGCAAGGCGCATGCCGAACACACCGCCGCCGGCAAATCCGACGCCGTCCGTAAGCACATCTTCAAAATGCTCGACGGGAACCGCCTTGCTTTTCGCGACACCATAAATGTCAGCGAATTGTGCGAGAACGTAGCGGATATGATTCTGCGCCAGGAACTGCTTGGCGCTGGCGACATCAAGGTTGGTTGGCGTCGCGTATTGGCCCGGCACACGACGCCAGGTCCAGTGATCTGCCTGCAACATTAGCTTCCTCCCGCGGCGTTCTGAATTGCGCGGCCGCTTTTTCTTGTGGCATCACTTATAAAGGCATATTGCATACAGTGCAATAAATTTGTAGCCTATGAAACACCGCGACTTTAGGGGAATACGCATGAGCGCCAGCGGAGAAGTTTCGGACCACCCATCGGCCGTGGAACTCGCAACAGGAAAAGTGCACGCCGCGCAGGCGCTTCACTATCGGCCGTACTGGTGGGATGCGCTGTCTGAGCGCCCTTCGCATTCGGAAAAACCCGTTCCGCGCCACTGCGATGTGGCGATCATAGGTTCAGGATTCACCGGACTGTCGGCGGCGTTGACGCTTCTCAAAAATGGGCGGCAGGTTGTCCTATTCGAGCGCGATCGCGCGGGATACGGCGCCAGCACGCGCAACGGCGGACAGGTCGGCAGCGGCAATCAGAAGTTCAGAGTCAAGAAGCTGATTGCGTTACGCGGACGAAAAAAAGCCGAGGACATGCTGCGCGAAGGCACGCGCATGCTCGACTATATTGCCGAGTTGATCGCTGACGAAAAAATCGACTGCTATTTTCGCCGCTGCGGTCGCTTTCGCGCAGCCATTCGTCCTGAACACTACGAAGCGATGGCCGCCGACATGCAAGATCTCAAAGAGATCGCGGGCGTCGAAAGCTTCATGGTTCCGAAGTCTGAGCAATCGTCCGAAATCGGCAGCGACGTGTTCTTCGGCGGCTCCGTTCTGCCAAACGATGCCTCGCTGCATCCCGGATTATATCACGCAGGGCTGCTGGAAAGAATTCAAGGCGCAGGCGGTTCGATCCTCGACCACACGCCCGTCACCGCGATCACCGCAGCGAACGGCGGCTTCAACATTCGAACCAGTGCCGGCGAATGCTTCGCCAGAAACGTCATCATTGCCACGAACGGCTACACGAATGGTCTCGTGCCTGAGCTTGGCCGGCGCATCGTTTCGATCGGATCAGCGATCATCGCGACCGATGAACTCCCCGAAGCCCTCTTCAATCGGCTGCTTCCGAACAATCGCGTCTACGGCAACACCAATCGCGTCTTCTACTATTTCCGCGGCGCACCGGATGCGCGTCGCATCCTTTGGGGCGGACGCATCGGACGACTGGCATCCGACAGATCGCCCGTCGCTTACCGTCACCTCGCACGCGACATGCTCGCCGTCTTTCCGGATTTGAAAGACGTGCGTGTTACGCACGGCTGGGACGGCCTCATCGGCTACACATTCGATGAAGTTCCGCATCTCGGCCGCGCCGCATCCGGCGTGCATTACGCCGTTGGCTACTGCGGCACAGGCGTTTCGCGCGCTACCTACTTCGGCAACAAGATCGCCTTGCAGGTCCTCGGCAAATCCGAGGGTCAAACCGCCTTCGACGATCTGACCTTCCCCGCGTTCCCCGCCCACCCTATCGCCAAGCGCGCCGTGCCAACGGTCGAGACTTGGTATCGCTTTCGAGACGCAACCAACATCTAGAGGATCGGAAAATACGAATGCCCAAGAACAATGCAGCACAGCGCGTCAACATCTCGTCCGGTGGCGCATACGAATCCGTTTTCGGCTACTCGCGAGCTGTGCGCTTCGGCAAAGACATTCATGTCTCCGGAACATGCGCACCAGCCGGGCACGAAAAGAGCGACGCCTATGCGCAGGCACGCGCAGCACTGGAGATCATAGAAAAAGCTTTGGGCGAAGCCGGCGCAACCGCAGCGGACGTCGTGCGCACCGTCGTTTATCTTCGCGACGTCAACGATGCAGAGGACGTGGCGAAAGCGCACCTCGAAACTTTCGATAAGATCCGGCCGGCTAGCACGCTCATTCAGGTCTCTTCAATGTTGAGGCCGTGGCAGAAAGTCGAAATAGAAGTCTACGCGCAGCTCTCTTGAGCGTACATGATAAAGGCCGGTGAAAGCCGGCCTTTATCATTTGGGCGCAATTACAGCCTCGCGCAAAATGCGCGGCGCACCTGCAAGAAATGTCTGCACCTGATCGCGAATGACTTCGGCACGGTTCGGAGAGGTCCGCACCTCGTAGATGAACGTCCGGATGCCCAGATAGAACACAGCTCCGTGCAGTCCCCAGAATAGTTCTTCTTCGCGCGGCGTAATGGCGACTGTAGCGATGGTTGGCAGAGCCAAATCCGCGCGTAGCTCGTTGCAGCACGGCTTGATGAACTGGTTCCGTATGAGCGCAACATAACGATGCGTCATGGGATGACCCTTGAGGCCCGCAAACATGAAAATGCGCATCCAGCGGGCGTCGAAGATCCGCTCCGTATACTCGGAATAGAATTGTATCAGCCGCGCTTCGATCGGCAGCGATCGATCACAAATGAGCGCTTTCCAAGCCGAATCCCAACGCGCAACAAACACATGCTCGTAGACTCGCTCGATCAGCGCATCCTTCGTCGGAAAATATCGGAAAATGGCTGAATGCGTGATGCCCATCGTCTTGGCGAGCTCTCGCGTCTGCCCTTCAAACCCATTGTCCGAAAAAAACTGCGCCGCCGCCTCGATGATTTGACGCTCGCGCTCCGCGGCGGGCAAGTGAAGCCTGACCGGAGCGTCCGCGCGCCGCGGCATTTGTGACCGATTGGTCATTTCGGTTTGACTCCCAGCGCGGGGTGACTACTTGTAACCATGCGGTCACAAATACCGCGCGTCGCTGAACTTGTCGATTATATTGGAGATTGAAATGACGAATGCGCTCGAAACGGTTGCAAAAGCCTGGGACGACACATTCAACTCCGGCGACACGGAAAAGCTCGGCAGTTTCTATGCCGCCTCAGGCCGCGTGATCCCCTCTGGTGGCACACCGATCGAGGGCCGCGATGCGATCGCGAAGTTTTTCGCCGGCATTCGCGCTAACGGCTTGACGAAACATGACATCAAAGTCACTTCCGTCATTGATCGCGGCGATACGGTGATTGCCAGCGGCACGTGGAATCTGACTGGACCCGGCGAGAAAGGCGAAGGCGCAAGCTTCGGCGGCAACTGGGTCAACGTGCTGGCCCGCGAGGGGTCAGGCTGGCAGATCCTGCTGCACACCTGGAATTAACACGGAGCAGCTCGTCGCGCTTCTGCATCCACGCTGGCTGTTAGTCGGAGGTTTCCAGAAGCTCGACGAGCACACGCGCAATATTTTCTATCGTGTACGGCTTCTGCAGAACCTGCCGCGCGCGATGCTCCATCGGCAGCGAAGCCTGCTCACCATATCCGCTCGCGAATATGAACGGCACGCCGAGTTCCTGAAGACGATCGGCCACAGGGAAGCTCGTCCGATCGCCGAGATTGATATCGAGCACGGCTATCGAAGGCGTCTCGGACCCGAGATAATCGAGCGCCCCCTGCGTTGTTGCATGCGTGATGACAGTGTCAGCGCCAAGCCTGGTCAGGATGTCTTCCGCATCCAGCGAGATGATGAGGCTATCCTCAACCAGCAACACGCTTCGATTTGCGAGAAATTTCGGCGGCGGTTCGACAGGATGTCCTGGCGACGGGCGCGCGAACTTGATGGCCTTGCCAGCGAACGACTTCGCTTCGGAGACATGCCGCGCCGGAATGATGAAGTCAGCCTCGAAACCGGTTTCGTTGTATCGCGCCTCCGCGCTTCCTCCGAGATCATAAGGAACGGAGCGCTCGATGATCGTCGTGCCGAACCCCTTACGCTGCGGCGGACGTACGCGTGGGCCACCGTATTCTCGCCATGCCACGACGAGATCGCGAGCGCCATTGCGATGCCACGTCATTTCCACGCTGCCATTGGTCGTCAGGCTTCCGTATTTCGTCGAGTTCGTAACAAGCTCATGCACCACCAGCGCCATCGCCGAGTAAGCCTGCGGATTGAGCAGCACAGGCGGCCCGCCACCGCCTATACGGTCGGCGCCTGCCGAAATCGACGCAGACTCCGCATCCACGATAGCTTGAAGCGGCGCCGGTCCCCAATGATCGTCAGTTATCTGATTATGCGCACGCGCGAGAGCATGAATGCGCCCATCGACGAGTTGCACGAACTTCGCCACCGCATCTTCATCCGGCTGCGATTGGCGGATCAATCCGCGGATGACGCCAAGAATATTGCGAACGCGATGATTGAGCTCGGCTATGAGAAGCTCCTGACGCGCGCTTGCCTGATGGCGTTCCGCGGCCGCCTCGTCTGCGAGACGCAGAACGACCTCGATGAGCGTCGCGCGTAATGTTTCGGCCACGCGCATTTCGGAAGATGTGAACGGCTTCGAACGACCTTCGACAAGCTCCTTCCATTCCGCGAAACTTTCGCGCGGTGTGAGACGCGGACCATTCGGTCCGTACTCGGCAGGCTTATGAGGATCGCCGGCCCAGCGGACTGAGCGGACCATCTCTGAGCGAAACAGAACCACATAATCCCGCGGCGACCGCGAGATGGGAATTGCCAGCAACCCGGCCACGCCGTTGCTATCGATCGCGCTAATCAATGAGGTAATCTGATCTGTCGCGAAAACCTTTCCGGCAGCCGTACCGTTCAGCGCCCGCACGATCTGGCGGAATGATTCCGTCGATGGCGTGATACCGGAAAACGCGTAACTGCCGTTGATCCACACCCCGACCCCGTCCGCCGGAATTGTGTTGGTGAGAATGTCGGCGAGCCAGTCCGGATCTTTGAGAAGAGTTTCATCGGACGCCACGGCGCCCAAAAGCTGATCTGAAATATCGCGCGCCCGACGCTCGTAATCGACGATCGCGCGTCGCTCACGGCTTTCGAGCCGCATTGCAAACATCTGCGCGAAGAGTTCGCTCACCGAGCGCATCTGAAAGTTCGGAACCATCGGGGAATAATGATGACAGGCAAACAGTCCCCAAAGCTCCTCATCCACGATGATCGAGATTGAAAGCGATGCGCCGACGCCCATGTTCTTCAGATATTCGATGTGGATCGGCGAAACGGAGCGCAGCATCGAAAGGGAAAGATCCATCGGCTTGCCGAACTCGTCGAGTTCAGGTGTGATCCTGACCGGAACGGCGCCCACGTCAGCGATAATGCGCAGCAGGTTTCGACGATAAAGCGCGCGCGCTTGCTGTGGAATATCGCTCGCCGGATAGTGCAGACCTTTGAACGATCCGATGCCGCTCTTGCAGGCTTCGCCAACGACTTCGCCCGATCCATCCGGATCGAACTTATAGACCATGACGCGATCGTAGCCGAGCAACGCCCGAACCTGGCGCGCACCTTCGCGATAGAACGAAGTAAAATCCGGCGTCTGGTCCAGTCGCGCCATCATCGTGCGGACGGTGCCAGTGATATCCTTAGGCGGTTCGTTGCCAGCCTCAGCTTCGATAACGATGTAAGCGCCGGATATGTGGACGGCAACGTCGAAGCGCCGGTCCTTGATAAGCTCGCACGCGAAGAGCCGCTCTATGGAATCGGCTCCACGCAGCAGACTGACCCGGTTGCGAAGGTCATGCAACGCGCGCGAAGGTAGGAATTCCGCCAACGGGTGACCGATCATGTCGGTCGCGCGGCAGCCAATGAAATCCGAAATGTTCTCGGATGCCCGAGCAACGATCCAATCCGTCGTCACCGCGAACAGAAAGCCGATAGGCTGAACGGCCCCCAGGATGTGGATGGGCTCGCGGTCGCAATTCGTGAGATCGACTTGAACATCCGAGCTGGACACGAAATTGCTCGCGTTTGTGCATGATGATGCGCAAAACGCGCTTCGTTCGGTCGCGGTTCCAGGCCTAACTCCCGGCCGCCCGACTAACGTTCTTCTTTGGCGCGCACGAATAGAACGACCGCAGCGCGCGTGTTGACGGCACAAGCGATCTTCGCGACGTTCCGTCACGCAATAGCGTCACGCGATTGTTTAATTTATAAGATTTTATTGTTGAACGTTTCACGAAACGCATCGTACACATCGCAACGCGTTTCGCGTCGACAAATAAAAAAAGAAGAGGCTCTCCTGCAGCCTCAGGGACGAAACGAATTCCAAGGGAGCAAGAAGCGCGCGGGTGAGCACCTATCTAAACTTTGCTGACACCTGAAGGAGCACCCCTTGGTTCGTCAATTTCCTCCTCTCGTCGAGCGGATCAGCCGGGCTCTCTGCCAAGCGAATGGCAAGCCCACTGACGCCCGGGTTAAAGGCAAGCCGATGTGGCAGACATTCCGTCGCGACGCGCAAGCCGCGATCGACGGCTCGGGCATCGATGAGCTGGTGCACACCGTGCGCAGTATCATCGATGAAAAGCGCATCCCTCCCGCGGTTCGGGCCGAGCTTGCTGAAGCGTTGTCGCGATTTGAAGGCGAAGGCGAGAACAGCGCGATGCGCTACGACCATGAGCAGAACGAGTTCTTGCGCTGGTAGCCGGCAAACGGCCTGAACATTCAGGCCTTATCGTCCTCCCGGATGCGATCCAGGTCGGCGCGGTCTTGCCGACCCTGCGCGACCGCCCCTCCAAACAATTTCAAATCTCTCGCTTGATCCGAAGCCTCTCGTCGGAACTCGACGCTTGCCAGCGCGTTATCGAGGCGCAGGCCGTTTCCTCGTACCCGCACGAGTGTCACGATCTCAAGCAATGCTAACCCGTTGACTTTCGGATCGCATGGCGCCTCGCGCCAAAGCTGGGGCTCACGCTCTGCAGCATGACAGTAGTTTTGTTCGCTGCGCATTCCGTTCAACCGAGTGTCTGAGATGTGGGACTATCCCAAGAGCGCGAAGCACCGTGCGTTCATTGATGAGCTTCAGGCGAAGCACGAGCGCGAGCTTTCAAAAGTCCGCGCTGCGGAAAAGAAGCAGGCTCGTGCGGCAGACGGTCTGCAGGCGCTCGAAGAGATCAAGGCTCTGAGCGCGGCCACGCGAGAAAAGACGGCGCGACTCCGTGCGGAACGTCTGGCTCGCGCAGCCGAAAATCTCGTAGATAAGCGCGCCAAGTCAGTTCGGAAGAAAAAATAAAGCTTCGATGTTTGATTGAAGGACGTGGCTCGAAGGCGGTTGACCCGCGCTTCGAGAACTAAGCGTGTGCCGATAATTACAGCGGCGCACCGCTGTGCGTCAGCGCCATGACGACCAGTAAGACAAGCACGACTGCGAGGACGCCGGAAGGACCATACCCCCAGTCTCGACTGTATTCCCAACGCGGAAGCGCAGCCAGCAGCGCAAGCAGAATGATGACGAGCAGTATCGAACTCATCGAAATCTCCTCAGACCAGAAGGTTTTGATCGCGATGCCGCCCGCCAATGACGCCAGCAAACCACGCAAGGATGCCGGCCAGCAATGACACGACCACGAACCACGTCGTAACGGAGGCCGTTATTTTACGCGCCTGATCAGCAGTCTCTTTGGCTGTCTGCACTGTCTTATTATAGGCGTCGTTCGCTTCCCGGATCATCTGATCCACGCGCGCCTTGGCTTCCGCTTCGCTGATGCCAGTCTGCCGGGCGACAACTCTTTCAAGATCCATACGATCGGCAGGAGAAAAACTTCCAGCCGCAATGCTGTGCGTGACGATACGGGCCACTTCCGATTTTGCGTCGGCAGCCTGCCCAGGTGCGCCTCCCGGAGCATTCGCATTCGTTGATCTCAACGCACGGTCCACGTAGTAGCCGATGAAGTCACCGGCCTGGTTAGCTGACGCCTTGACGCTTTCCGAAAGAACTGGACCTGCGGCCTGGGCTGCAACAGTTGCGGTTCTGCCGACCCCCGACGCAACAACCGAACTTGCGAGAAATGTCGTCAACAGCAGGCCGAAACCCCAGACGATCAACGCATTCAAGCCGTCTCGATTGGACCGCTCGTCGACAGACGAATCAAGCGCAGGCTTTCGTAACCGCCCCACGACGTATCCACCGACCGCGCTAGCATATAATGCGGTTATCGCAAACCACGCTGCGCCAGCAGCTGTCATCGCTGACGGTGATGGGTTGTCGTAGCTCAAGGGAGAGACCGCTGCGAGACCGAGGGCAACGCCAGCCGCGCCGAGCAACATGCTGCTTGCCGAGGAGATCGCCGTCGCTCCGAAGATCGCCGGCCAATCGACATACTTGATTTCTTCATCGGAAGAGACAGTCGCAGGAATGTCCAGTGGTGTCATCGCCATCACGACCTCATCAGAAAAGAAGGAAAAGAAGAATAATGATCGGTATCGGAATGCCGATAAGCCAAAGCAAAACGGGCATGATTAATCCTCGGCTGGTATTTTGGTCTGCATCGGCTTCGCCATGTCGAGATGGTGCTCGATAGTGGGCAACGTTCTCTCTGCGAACGACGTCAACGCAGGTGTTGAACCACTGGTCTTCGCATAGCCCAACTCTCAGAGATCACCGTTGTTCCCGCGATATGTCTAAGAGACCCAACGAGCGAAATCGCAAACGCTGACCAGTCAATTATCTGGGACAGCCGCACCGTGCCCACGTTGATCTGCACACAAAAACACAAAGCAAGATGAAGTCAGAAATCCCTGGCAATGGCCGCATGCATCATGATGATGGGGTCTGGCGCAGCAATGCTGTCGAACAAGCGAAGAAGTATCGGGAAAGGCTGCAGCCAGAGCGTCCCGCTAACTCGTAGTCTGGATCGACGGCAACGCCGGACGCTGGTCACAAACATCCGCCGGGAAAAACTCTCATAGCCCTCGACAGCTTGACGCTAACTCCGCCTCTACCCGTGAACGCTCTTCAGGATTTGCCGATTTCGAGCAAAATAAGCCTCGCAATCCCTAGCAGTTGCATTCTCAATCACCAGAAAGTTCGCGGCAGTAAATTCAATGCTGCTACACGGCAGCGCGCATTCCACAAGCCTACATATTGCCGGCAATCATCCGAAATACTTCGTGATTCAAACAGTGCTGTTCCGTACTTAACGCACGGTGTGCTCACTCGGCATACAAGAGTACCATAAGAAAATGTAATAAGTATGCGGGCCGCGCTATGAGCGTATCGTACGACCACGAAACCATGGAAAAAATGGATCGTGCCTATCTCCGATCCGTCGAAGTATTGTTTGGTACAGATCCTGCTGATGAGAAGGTGAAAGACGTCATAGCGTCTTCGATTTTATTCATGGCGAGGGCCGGAAATAAATCGGTCGAACAAATGGCCTTGTATGCAATATCGAGCGCTCGGCTTATTTTGGAAGATCGCCTCGCCTCCGTCTCTCCCCTCGTCCTGCACCGGCCAGCCGATTAGCTTTGAACTGTGCCGCTGCAGCTTCCCACAGATTATAACCCAAGATTTAGAGCTTCCGCTCAAGCCCGACGCGGAATGGAGTCAGGTGATTTCGTCCAAGCGCTGTTTGATCTCTCGGAAAACGTTTCGAACATTGGCGGCGATGGCTCGCGCCTCAGTTACGGTTGCGACTGAACGATGATAAGACGGAATTGGAACTGGGTCGCCGAGCAGATGGCGTCGCAACGAGGTTGCGGTATAGGAATTGGCAATTGGTTCAAAGACGACTTCGTAAAACAGAACTTGCGCGAGAATGGTCCCCGCAACGTCCCTTACATCGATCCGCCAATCTGCTCCGACATTGCCGCCACGCCGGAGTTCCTCAATGACAATATCGGACGCAATCGTTCTCGCCTCGGCTCGCGCTGCTTCGATATTATCGAATTCAGCACCCTCGTCGTCGGCGACTCTCTGCAGCCCCATGATTATGTCGAAGAAGATCAGCATCCCAGCAGTGTCCGCAACTATCGTGGGAATTAATAGATGGATTTTAGTCCGCTTTCCGACCCACATCATGACATCAAGTAAGAAATACAGTACGCTTGGGTACAATTTTATTGCGTGACGGCCATTATCGCGGGAGGAGATGAAGGCCATGAAAAATGCTGCCCGTCTCAATTCTCGTGGAAACCTTATCTTATCCAGTCTTAGCCTTCCCGATTACGAGCTTTTGGAGCCGTATCTCGAGACCGTCCAATTTCGCACGCGCGATTGCCTAGAGCAGACAAATAAAAAGGTCGAGCGCATCTATTTTCCCTATCGCGGATTGATATCCGTCATCGCGGTCAGCCAAAATAAGCGCCACGAATCCGAAGCCGGAATTATCGGCTGGGAAGGAATGACCGGTGCCTCTGTCGTTCTTCGAAGCGAACCTGCGCTGACGAACATCTTCGTGCAAATACCGGGTGACGGCCGTGCTGTTCTGGCCGGCGATCTTTCAATGCTCATGGCGAAAAGTTCGACGCTCAGGGATGCTTTCCTGAAACATATTTACGTGTTCTTGATTCAAGCCGCCAACACCGCTTTGGCGAATGCTCGCGGACGGCTCGATCAGCGCCTCGCCCGTTGGCTGCTGATGGCCGATGACCGGGTGCCAGGCGATGGCCTTCAGCTCACGCACGAATTCCTCGCCTTCATGCTCGGCGTACGGCGCGCAGGCGTGACAATTGCCCTCCAACACCTCGAAAGCCAAGGACTGATCGCCAATTCGCGAGGACATATCCGGTTGATCGACCGGAGCGGACTTGAACAGTGTTGTGACGGTCTGTATGGCGTCGCTGAGCGGGAGCTGAGCCGTCTGTTCGCACCACGCTACGGCGGAGAATAACGCAAGCTTTCCGGCAGACGACGCGTTATGATCGAACCATTCCAAAAAAATCAGCGCGAACGTTATGACCTCCGATGCAACGCCACTAGCCCCCTCGTCTTCAATCAATGCAGTCCCGGTCACGGGCATCGGCGCTTCTGCAGGCGGAATTCCCGCGCTGCAGGCTTTTTTTAAAGCACTTCCCAGCGACACTGGCGCGGCCTACGTCGTCATTCTTCATCTCGATCCGGAACACCAAAGCGATCTGGCCCAGATCCTGTCGCTCGCGACAAGCATGCCCGTCACCGAAGTTGGCGACGCCACAGCCATCGTTGCAAACCACATCTACGTTATAAGCCCGAACCGCAAGCTTCTCATATCGGCCTCCCAGATCTCGACCGCGCCCTTCGATGAACCGCGCGGACAGCGCGCGCCGGTCGATTCCTTTTTCCGGTTGCTCGCCAGGCAGCATGGAGACGGCTTCGCAATCATCATGTCGGGCGCGGGTTCAGACGGCTCGAATGGCGTAAAGGACATCAAGGAAAACGGCGGCCTCGTCCTGGTGCAGGACCCGGCCGAAGCTGCATTCTCATCGATGCCGCGCGCCGCCATCGCAAGCGGCGTCGCCGATCTCATCCTGCCTATCCGCGACATCGCCTTGCGGATACCGGAGCTGATCCGGAAAAAAGGACAGTTGCACGCCGAACAGAACGCAGGCAGCAACGAGGATGCGCTGAAACGAATTCTCGGCTTTCTGCGACTGAAAACTGGACACGATTTCTCGAACTACAAACGCCCGACCGTCGTACGGCGCCTCGCACGACGAATGCAGGTCACGCGCTCCGACAATATCGAGGACTACATGGCGCACCTGCGCTCCAGGCCAGAAGAAATTCAGGCTTTGTTCGCCGACCTCCTCATCTCCGTAACTTGTTTTTTCCGAGATGCCTCCGCCTTCGACTACTTATCGCGCGACATCATCCCCAAACTGTTCACAAACAGAGAGCCAGATTCTGTTCTGCGCATCTGGGTTCCGGGCTGCGCGACGGGAGAGGAAGTCTACTCTCTCGGCATTCTCATTCTCGAGGAAGCCGCACGACGTGAGTTAAAGCCTGAGATCCAGCTTTTCGCGTCCGACCTCGACTCGACTGCTCTCGCGACCGCCGGCGAGGCCCGCTATCCTCTGTCGATCAAATCCGACGTCTCCGAACAGCGGCTTCAGCGTTATTTCACCCGCGAGGGCGACAACTATCGCATCAAGCGAGAAGTGCGCGATCTCGTCGTGTTTGCTGCACACAGCTTGCTTCGTGATCCGCCGTTTTCGCATATCGATCTTATCTCGTGCCGCAATTTGTTGATCTATTTGGATCGTGATCTTCAGCAGCAGGTCGCATCTACCTTTCACTATGCTTTGAGACCCGGCGGATATCTGTTCCTTGGTTCGTCCGAAACGATCGACGGCAACACGCTTTTTCGTATCGTGGATCGCGACACGCGAATTTACCAGGCACTGGAGCGACCGCGCGACAAGCTCCCACCTCTTCCTCGCATCCTTACCGGCCCGACGATCGTCGGGCCGCCATCGCGTCCTGTCTTGCGACGGTCGCCCAGCACGAACGATATGTCCATGCATCGACAAGCGCTTGAAGCAACGGCTCCTCCCAGTATCATGATCGACGAGGCGCATCAGATCGTCACGCTGTCGGAAACGGCCGGACGCTTTCTCCTGCACTCAGGCGGTCCGATGACGAGCGAAGCTCCCGACATCGTCAGGCCCGAGCTGCGCCCGGATCTTCGCGCAGGTCTGCATCGCGCATTCGAACAGAACCAAGCCACGCTTACGATGCCGATCCCCGTTCGATTTAACGGCGACGTACACGCCGTAAGTCTGCAAATTCGCCCTGTACAAAAGGAAAACGACGCACGGGTCGCGCTCGTTCTGTTTCTCGAAGGCGGTCCCGTCGAACGCAAGAACGACAACCGCACCACCGACGATTCCGCGCCGACGACGATCGTCACTGAGCTTCGAGAAGAGCTGCTGGCCACGCGCGAGCGCCTCCGGGCGAGCCGCGACCAGTATGAGGCCGTGACAGAAGAACTGCGCGCTTCCAACGAAGAGCTGCAGTCCATGAACGAAGAATACCGCTCGACGTCCGAAGAACTGGAGACGAGCAAGGAAGAGTTGCAGTCGATCAACGAAGAGCTTCAGACACTCAATAATGAACTCAAGCTCAAGCTAGAAAGCGTTTCGCGCGCACACAACGATCTTCAAAATCTGATGGCCGCCACGGATCTGGCGACGCTGTTTCTTGATCCCGATATGCGCATCAACCGGTTCACGCCGCGCCTCGCTCAGATTTTCAACGTCGTCAACGGAGATGAAGGCCGGCCGATCTCCAATTTTACGAACAAACTGAAATACAATGATCTGGCACGCGACGGCAAACGTGTCCTCGCCGATCTGACGACGCTCGAGAAAACCATCGAAAGCACCGACGGTCGCTGGTTTCTCCTCCGTGTCAGGCCCTACCGGACGCTTGATGACCGCATCGAGGGCGTCGTCATGACATTCGTCGACATCACCGAGCAGCGGAAAATGGAAGAACACTGGCAGGAGCGCCAGCACCTGCTACTGGCCGAGCTGTCACACCGGTTCAAGAATATCTACGCTGTTGTTCAAGCGATCGCCGGGCAAAGCTTGCGTGACAGCGGCGCAACCGACAGCACACGCAACACGCTGAACTCACGTTTACGCGCGCTGGCGATATCGCACGATTTGCTCGTTCAAAACGAATGGCAGAGCGTCGCGTTCGAGCGGCTGTTGTCGGAACAGCTCACAGGCATGACAGATCGCTTTCGTTTCGAAGGACCGCACGTCGAACTTCCCGGCGAGCTGGCGACGCCGCTTGCTCTAGCTCTGCATGAGCTGGAAACCAACGCTGTCAAATACGGTGCGCTGAGCAATAAGGACGGAAAGGTCACGCTGACGTGGAAGAAAAGTGAGAAAGGTGGCAAGAAGCGCCTCTTGATCACCTGGTCGGAAGCGGGCGGCCCAAAGGTCTCCGAGCCCACCCGCAGAGGGTTTGGCAGTTCGCTGCTGGAAAAAGGCCTTCCCAATGCAGAGGTTACGCGCGAATTCCGCGTCACGGGTGTGATCTGCACAATCGACTGCCTGCTGGAATAGCTTGTCTTAAACAGCGGTTCGGAGCTTATGCGCTGCCTCTGCGTTGACAAAGAACGCAGACGGCAGGAGCGGCGCAGTGGATTACAACAGAGTTTTCGCAGTAGGCGCTTCCACCGGGGGCATTGAAGCACTTCTGACGATTGTCCGGCAATTGCCTGCTGACTTCGCCGCTCCGATCCTCATCGTCGTGCACATTTCGCCCGACAGCCCAGGTTATTTACCTGAGATTTTGGCGCAATACGGTCGGTTGCCGGCGACAAACGGCATTGACGGGACCGTCATAGAAAATGGCCGCATCTATTTCGCCCCGCCCGACAGGCACCTCATCGTCGACAAGCATGGCAAACTGCAAACGCCGAGAGGGCCCCGCGAAAATTGCAGCCGTCCCGCGATTGATCCGCTGTTTCGATCCGTCGCTCTCGGTTTCGGCACGCGCTCAGTCGGCATCGTGCTGTCGGGCGGTCTCAACGACGGCTCAGAAGGTCTCCGGGCCATAAAACTTTGCGGCGGAACGACCATTGTCCAGGATCCGTCCGACGCCATCGTCAATTCCATGCCGCTGAACGCCATGCGCAACACAACGATCGATCATTGTCTGCCTGCGTCTGAAATCGGAACTCAGATGTCAAAGCTTGCCCAACAGAAGCACGTCGAAAAGCCAGTGCCCACCCCACCGACGACTCGTCAGCAGATCGAGCGCGAGGTTGCCAAAATTCATCGCGGCGCGCGACGCTTGGATTCAGCAGGCAACCGACGGCGGCGAATGACAGCGACGGCGATCGCCTGAGCCACACAAATGTTGCGCAACGGCACCGTCAATTTCTCAGAGTTTCCAACTACTCAAACGGAGAGCGCCCGAGCCTTCAAACTGATCGCTATAATAGAGGTAGAAGCCTCGAGTTTTTAAATCTCGATTTGAATGGAAACCGATCGTCTCTCTACGCTGATCTGCATACGGATAAAAAATTCTTCCGCGCACTAAAGCGTTGGCCCAGCTTTTCGAATAAACAAATTTAGAAATCAGATTTGCCAGAACAAACCACAAATCGAGATAAGCATATTCCCGAGACGCTCATAACCAACGCACATATTCTCATTTCATCTTTATTTCCCGCCACGGCTTAGTGCCCCGCACTCGGACCCTGATCGACGTTGATCTGCACACGGAGCGCAGATCCTTTCGATACGTGGACTTCACAACCGACAGGGATGTGCATGTCTATGAGGTGCCGAGCGATGGGGTTTTATCGTGGAGGTATTCTAGATGTACGGGGGCACTAGCACGCACGCTCGTTCCATTTTGGGAACAGCCGTTGCCGGCCTTATTCTGCTCGGCGTCACGCCGGTGTCTGCAGCCGATCTCGGGGGAAATTGCTGCGCGGACCTGGAAGAGCGCATCGCTGAGCTCGAAGCGACGACGGCCCGCAAGGGCAACCGCAAGGTCTCCTTGACCGTGTCGGGTTTCGTCAACGAAGCGGTTTTGTTCTGGGACGACGGTCATAGAAGCAACGCTTACGTGGTGACCAACGAAACCGCGCAGGATCGCATCCGCTTCCTGGGGTCGGCTCAGATCACCAAGGACTGGACCGCCGGCTACCTGCTCGAACTCGGCATCCGCGGCGCCCGCGAAGACCGGGTCAACCAGTTCGGACCGAATGCCGATAACGGCGTCAGCGTCCGCCATAGCGCCTGGTACTTGAGCGGTAAGGACTACGGCAAAGTCTGGGTCGGCCAGACCTCGGACGCGGCCGACGGCATTACCGAAATCAACCTCGCCAACACCAATCACTTCTCGTTCACGAACAGCTGGGGCAACACCTTCGGCGACCAAGGTAACGGCTTCTACCTCTATCGCAACAACGGCGTCCTCTCGACCAGCAACAATCGCTACGGTCAGTTCGTTGCGCAGGGTGCACAGCAGGCAGCGCCCGGCGAAGGGCATCGCTTCAATGTCGTGAAATACGAAACGCCGACGGTTGCCGGCTTCACAGCCTCAGCAGCCTGGGGCGAGGACGACATCTGGAACGTCGCGCTTCGCTTTGCCGGAGAGCATTCGGGCTTCAAGCTCGCAGCCGGTATTGCATACACGCATTCGGATGACGTCTCGAACAGTCCCGATGGTCACGTCACTGCAGTCAATCGCGGCGCTGGCGATACGGACGAAGTCGGTCTGAGCGGCTCGATCCTGCACATCGAAACCGGTCTCTACGCTTCGGGTGCTTACGGCCGTTTGCATGACGCTGGACTGGATAATCTTTATGGCCAGAACGTCGACGACGTGACGAGCTTCTGGACAATCCAGGCCGGTATCGAACGCAAGTTCTTCCCGATCGGCAAAACGACGCTCTTCGGCGAGTACTTCAATCTCGATCGCGGTGCCGGATTTTCGACTTCTTCCAGCACCGGCTTGATCAGCGCGGTGAACATCGCCAGCTTGTTCGCTGGCGCATCAGGCGCAGGCTACCGGGTTGCAAGCTCGGAAATCCGCGGCTGGGGCCTCGGCGTCAACCAGAACCTGAATGAGGTCGTCGATGTCTACCTCGACTATAAGCACGTCGAGCTTGAAGCGACTGCACTCAACGGCGCGCATTCCACTCAGGAACCCATCCAGTTCTTCACTGCCGGCGCCCAGATAAAGTTCTGATCGAAGTCTGAGGCCTTTTCATCCCGTCTAGGTGTATTCAACTACGATCGAAAGGGCCGCATTCCGGGAGGAATGCGGCCCTTCTTTTTCGCTCGCTGCAACGTGGCTTTGTCAGCCGCCATTCTCGCGCATGGTGTCCCAGAAATCGACGGTCGCTTCACGAAGCGTATTCTTGCAATCGCGCTCGCAATCGATCAGCGTTCCATGACGAAGCTCGAGCTTTTTCCCATAAGCGCCTTGGCGCAACGGCGCCGTATAGCAGGGATAGTTGCCATAACGGCTGCACGCCGTGACCACATTCGCGGACCTCGACGAAATACCGTCACCTGCCTGCGATGCCGTGGCGCCGATTGCGATGAATCCCGAGATTGCACCGATCATCAGACATGTCTGTTTCATTACCGCTCTCCGCTGTCATAGCGTCGAGGGAGCTTAAGCGCGCTTTTCGAATATGCAAATCACCAAAAACGATAACGCCGCTAATTCCGCTATTTTGGACGACGCAACGAAATGCAGTGCGCCGCGCAACAAAAAAGCCGAAGCGCATAGCGCTTCAGCCAAAACTATCTTTCCAACCTGCTAGCAATAGGTCCGGCCTCCGGCGCCTACACACGCACGAGGCCGGTCTCCGCCTGAATGTCTTTCAACGCCGCAACCAGAACGTCGATCTCGCCGCATGTGTTGTAGAACGCGAACGACGGACGAACCGTCGTCTCTTGCCCGAACCGACGAAGGATCGGCTGCGCGCAGTGGTGACCCGACCGCACGGCGATACCGTACTTGTTGAGCCGTGCCCCGATCTCTTCGCTCGGAACACCTTTAAGCGTGAGCGAAATGACGCTCGCCTTTTCCGGCGCTCGTCCGATGATCCGTAGATTTGGAATCTGCAGCAGCCGCTCTGTCGCGTAAACGAGAAGTTTGTGCTCGTAGTCAGCGATGTTGTGAAGTCCAAGGCGCTCGACATAGTCGATCGCGGCGCCGAGGCCGACCGCATCGGCGATGTTGCCCGTACCCGCTTCGAAGCGCTGAGGCGAACCATGAAATTCGGTCCGCTCGAACGTCACATCGCGGATCATGTTGCCGCCGCTCTGATAGGGCGGCAGCGCGTCCATGATTTCCTTCTTCGCGAACAACGCACCGATGCCTGTCGGAGCAAACAGTTTGTGACCCGACAGCACCAAGAAGTCGGCATCGAGATCCTGCACATCGACTTTCATGTGCGACACCGACTGCGCTCCATCGACGAGCACGCGGGCTCCGACGCGATGCGCCATTTCGATGATCGTCTTAGCCGGCGTAACCGTACCCAACGCATTCGAAACGTGGGCGAACGCAACGATCTTGGTTTTGGCGTTCAGCAACTTCCCGAATTCGTCGAGCAACAACGCGCCGTGATCGTCGACTGGCGCAACGCGAAGTTTTGCCCCCTTGGCAAGGCAAAGCTGCTGCCAGGGAACGATGTTGGCGTGATGCTCGAGATTCGTGATGACGATTTCGTCGCCAGGTCCGACATGCTGCCGGCCGTACGTCGCCGCGATCAGATTGATCGCTTCCGTCGCACCGCGCGTGAAGATGATGTCTTCCGCCGAACGCGCATTGAGAAATCGGGCCACCTTCGAGCGCGCACCTTCATAAGCGTCCGTCGCACGCGCAGCCAGCTCGTGAGCCGCACGGTGAATGTTGGAATTCTCGTGCTCGTAGAAATATTTGAGACGATCGATCACCTGCTTCGGCTTTTGCGTCGTCGCCGCATTGTCGAACCAGATGAGCGGCTTGCCGTTCACCGTTTCGTTCAAGATCGGGAAATCGCGACGCACGGCCAAAACATCAAAGCCTCGCCCGGATGTTGCCGGCGCAAGTGCCGTCGGCGTCAAGCCCGGAACATCGATCCCGTTCGCGCTTGGCGAAGCCCCATTCAGGAAATAGAGCGATGAACCATCGACGCCGGGCGGAGTGGACGCGGCCGACTCCGAGAACAACGGCGCCAACAGCGACTTCAACTCGGCCTCGAACGGAAGCGGAATGTCGCTCAGCGGCAGCCGCGTTCCACCCGATGCCGGCGCACTGATGCCGGAATGATCGATGAGCACGGGCGGCGGCGGATTGGCCGGCGGAGGCTGCGGCGGAGCACTTTGTGTCATGCCCGGCAGCGTTTCGACCCGGCTGTTGGGCGGCGTCACCGGCGCATTGCGACTTCCGCCAAATCCCGAAAGCGACGGACCAGCCTCCACGTCGGCAGGAAGCAGATCCGTCGTCGGTTGCGACAGCACGTTGACCGCAAACGGATCGAACTGCGGAGCGCCAGCAGCCGTCTGGCTGCCGGACACTGGAACGCCACTCGCCGGATTGCCTGCCGAGACGACCGAAAAGTTGGTCGCCTCAGGTACGTTCGCATTCGGCGCATACGGAGAAACCGTTTGCGCCGGAGAGGCTCCAATGCCGGGTAGCGACGGTCCGCCAAGCGCAGACGGCGGCACCGGATAAAGAGAACCGACCAACGCATCGAGAACGCGCTCATCGAGAGCCGATGAATCGAACGGTGTCGGAGTCTGTGGTCCACCGAATTGCGCCGGTGACGCGGCAGTCGGCAACGGCGAGGTTGCCGCCGACGCCACATGCGGCGCAGACAAACCGCCGACTTCGACAGGCGATGCTCCGAAACCCGAAAGCGACGGTCCACCCAAGACGGGAATCGACTGGCCGGGAACGGCGGCGAAAAGCTCGTTCGCGAGCCTTGTCAGCGCCGTCGCATCGGGCAGGCCTGCTGGCGCCTGCCCCGACCCGAGCCCGAATCCGCGCGCCGCAGATGCGAGCGCGTCGAGATCACCTTCACGTGCGTGATCAGCTATAGACATGATACTTGCCCACCTCGACGTTCTCTAGCACTCCGAGGGCATCGTCCGTCAGAACGGCCAGCGAGCAATAAAGAGAGACGAGATAGGAGGCGATCGCCTGATCGTTGATGCCCATGAAGCGGACCGAAAGTCCCTTCGAAAGCTCGCCAGGCAGACCCGGCTGGAACAGCCCGACAACGCCCTGCTTCGCTTCGCCCGTGCGGATCAGAAGAATGTTGGTTTTGCCGCCCTTCACTTCGAGCTTGTCGGACGGAATGAGCGGAATGCCACGCCACGTAATGAATGGCGACCCGAACAGCGTAACCGTCGGCGGCGGCACGCCACGGCGCGTACATTCGCGGCCGAAGGCTGCAATCGCTAGTGGATGCGCCAGAAAGAACGCCGGCTCTTTCCACACCTTCGAGATAAGTTCGTCGAGATCGTCCGGCGTCGGAGGGCCACCGCGCGTTTTGATCTTCTGAGAAGCGGCCGCGTGCGCAAGCAAGCCGTACTCCTTGTTGTTGATGAGTTCGCTTTCCTGGCGCTCTTTCACCGTCTCGATCGTCAGGCGAAGCTGTTCTTTGATCTGATTGTGCGGAACGCTGTAGAGGTCCGAAACGCGCGTATGAATATCGAGAACCGTCTGCACGGCGCTCAAGAGATATTCGCGTGGATTTTCGATATAGTCGACGAAGGTCTGCGGCAGAACACGCTCATCGCGCACGGAGCAGGTAACCTCGACGCTGTCGGCATCGCGCACCTTGTTGACGCGATAGATGCCTGCTTCGACCGGAACCCAATTCAAGAAATGCACCAGCCAACGCGGCGTGATACTCGACATTTGGGGAACGGTCTTCGTCGCATTTGCTAATTGCCGCGCCGCGATATCGCCTAAAGCCGTTTGAGCTTCGCCTGCCATGATTTACCCGTTGTCTGAGGTTCTAGAGAATTCGTTTTCGATTTTTTGCTTATCGAAACGACAGATAAGACGTCAACGTCGTTATATTGGATTCATATGCCTGCGCCGCTATCAAATGTCTCACTGCGGATCTGAGCCTGTAGGACATTGCTATTCGGCGGGACACTGCGCGTAAGCCAGACATTACCGCCAATCGACGAACCACGCCCGATCGTGACGCGGCCGAGAATTGTCGCGCCGGCATAGATCACGACATCGTCTTCAATGATCGGATGCCGCGGCTGCCCTTTGACGAGAGAACCGCTCTCGTCGACAGAGAAACGCTTCGCGCCGAGCGTCACGGCTTGGTAGAGACGCACACGCTCGCCGATGATGGCAGTCTCGCCGATTACAACTCCAGTTCCATGATCGATGAAGAATCCGGCGCCGATCTGCGCACCAGGATGAATATCGATTCCCGTTTGAGAATGCGCGAGTTCGGCGATAATTCGTGCAACGACGGACGCACCGAGAACGTGCAGCGCATGCGCCACGCGATGATGAATGACTGCCCTGACGCCAGGGAAACTGAGGATGACTTCTTCCGTGCTCTTCGCGGAAGGATCGCCTTCGTAAGCGGCTCGAATATCCGTTTCGAGCGTTGTATAAAGTTCAGGGAGTTGCCGGGCGAACGCGCCGACGATTTCATCCGGCGTATTCTGCGCAGCCTGCCCGGCGCGCGCTTCATCGACGAACGCATGCTCTCGATGAATTTGCTCGACCAGAATATGCAGAGCGGCGTTCAAGCGGTCGCCGATAAAGAAGCGAAGCGCGTCTTCGCTATGATCCAGAGCGCCCGCATGGCGCGGAAACAACGATCCGTAAATGTGCTCGATGGCTTGCCGCAGCCGCGACGGATTGGGCAACGGCGCCCGTCGGTTGCTGGCCGAAAGAACGCGCTTGCTGCGCGATCTGGCCTCTTCCAATTCGGACACGACGGAATCGATATCCCATGCGGCCGTCGGAAGCCGCGAAGCAGACGCTCCAACGGCTTCCGCCACACCATTTGCACGTATCAAGTCCAGTGTTTGGCTCATAGCTATTCGCAGGATTTGGTGAGATTTTCGTGAGCTAACATCGTTGGTCAGAAGCCGGTTATTTCGCCTTTGTGGTAACCTGATCGTAGATGCCGCCATCAGCAAAGTGCGTCTTCTGAACGTCCGGCCACTTGCCGATTCTCGCTTCGACGTTGAACGTCTTGATCGGCGGCAGACTTGCGGCGAACTCGGTCAGGATAGCTGCATTGCGCGGCCGCAGATGATGCTTGGCAATGATCCGTTGCGCAGCGTCGGAATAAAGAAAATCGAGATAAGCCTTCGCGACGGCTCCCGTGTTGCGTTTCGCCACAACAGTCTCGACGACCGCAACCGGTGGCGCAGCTTCGATGCTCTCGGACGGATAGACGACTTCGAAACCGCTGTCGGCAAGCTCCGCTTTGATCTGCGCCGCTTCGTTCTCGAACGTAATCAGCGCATCGCCGATATCACGCTGCGTGAAAGTCGTCGTCGCACCGCGTCCACCGCCGTCGAACACCGGAACATTGCCGAAGAGCTTCGCAACGAAATCCCGCGCCTTGTCTTCGGACCCAAGCTTGTCGAGCGCGTAGCCCCAAGCCGCGAGATAGCTGTAGCGACCGTTTCCGGACGTCTTGGGATTCGGAATGACGACCGAGATTCCGGACTTCACCAGATCGTCCCAGTCCTTGATGCCTTTCGGATTGCCCTTACGAACGAGAAAAACCGTCGTTGTGGTGTAGGGCGAGGCTTCGTTCGGGAACTTGCTGCGCCAGTCGTTCCCTATGACACCGCTCTTGGCAAGGAAATCCAGATCGGTCGCCTGATTGAGCGTTACGACATCCGCTTCGAGACCTTCGGAGACGGCCTGCGCCTGCTTCGTCGAACCACCATGCGCCTGCTTCACCTCAACGTCCGAACCGGATGACTTTTTCCAATCCGCAACAAACGCCGGATTGATTTCCTTATAAAGCTCCCGCGATACGTCGTATGACGCATTGAGAATGGTGGTCGTGCCGGCAAACGCCGAAATCGAGATTATAAAAAGAAACGCTGCAAAAAAGCTGAACCAGGAAACCACACGTCCCAATACCATAATCGTTCTCCCCGTCGCTGAGACGGCGTTTTTGCCAAATCCCCGGAACCGGACAAACGAAGAAAAAGAAATTTGCTTTGCACACTTTCGCAGAATCTATGTGCGCGCGTCTGCTATAATAGCGGAATCGCCCCTAATCCCAATCCCAGCGGCGACCCGCGCAGCGCGTGGATCAGTGAAAGTCCCGCGAACCCGGCAGAATGCGGACGTTACGGGGATGACGGACGCGGGAAGCCTGCGGATGCAGGAATTCGTCGGCATTCGATAATGTGATCGTCGGACTATAGGCGTCCGCAAGCCGGGAAAGCTCCGGCGTCCGGTCGACGATGCGCGTCGCCATCAGATGGATGACGTTTTCCGGACTACGCTGCACCTTGCCTTCGATCAGCAGAAGCCGGCCGCCCATGACCTCATTGCGGAATTTCTCGAACGTCCGCGCCCAAAGCACCGCGTTCGTAATTCCTGTTTCGTCTTCCAGAGTGATGAAAATCGCGTTCCCTTTTCCTGGTCGCTGACGCACGAGCACGACGCCTGCGACCCGGCCCCAACTGCCGTCCCGCTGCGCCGCAAGCTCGGCACAGGATGCAATACCTTCGCCTCGAAAGATGTCGCGCAGACACTCCATCGGGTGCCCTTTGAGCGACAAACGGGTGGTCTGGTAGTCCACGGCGATGTTCTCGCTCAACGACATTGCCGGAAGCTGCGCATCCGCTTCCTCGCCCAAATCAGCTTCGCGCGCGGCAGCAAATAACGGCAACTCATCTGCGTCCGGCAAGCGTCGCGCCGACCACAGCGCATCCCGGCGATGGATGCCGACGGAGCGGAAACAATCGGCATCGGCGAGCAGTCGCAGCGCGCGCTGCGGCAGACGCGTACGCTGCGCCAGGCTATCGAGATCGGCATAGCCATTCCGGCGCATATCGATCAGCCGCTTGCACCAATCTTCCGACAATCCGTCGATTTGCCGGAAACCGATACGCAAAGCCGTTTTTCCCCCAGCGCCCGCGCAAAGCGTATTGTCCCAGTCGCTTGCATTGACATCGGCCGGATAGACCTCGACGCCATGCTCGTGCGCGTCGCGCACGATCTGCGCCGGAGCATAAAATCCCATGGGCTGCGAATTCAAAAGTGCGCACGCGAACGCCGCCGGATAGCGGCATTTGATGAACGCGGAGATATAGACGAGCCTGGCAAACGCCGCCGCGTGGCTTTCCGGAAATCCGTATTCGCCGAAGCCCTTGATCTGCTCGAAGCACCGCTCCGCAAAATCGCGATCGTATCCCCGAGCGACCATACGTTCGACGAGCAGCGACTCGAATTTGCCGATCGTGCCGACATGGCGGAACGTCGCCATCGCGCGGCGAAGTTGATTGGCCTCCGCATCGGTGAACTGCGCTGCGACCATGGCAAGTTGCATCGCCTGTTCTTGAAAAAGCGGAACACCGAGCGTTCGCGACAACACGTTCTTGAGTTCGTCTGGATCGTGCGGCGGCTTCGGAGAAGGAAACGTCACTTCTTCCCGATTTTTCCGGCGGCGCAAATACGGGTGCACCATGTCGCCTTGGATCGGTCCCGGCCGCACGATCGCAACCTGAATGACGAGGTCGTAAAACTTATCAGGCCTGAGCCGCGGCAGCATGTTGATCTGCGCCCGGCTCTCGACCTGAAAGACCCCGATCGAGTCGCCCTTCTGAAGCATTGCGTAGATGTCCGGCTGCTCGGCAGGAAGCGTCGCAAGATTAAAGCTCTCGCCTTCGTGCGTGCGGATCAGATCGAACGCTTTGCGAATGCATGTCAGCATTCCGAGCGCCAGAACGTCGACTTTCATCAGGCCCAAGACATCAATGTCGTCCTTGTCCCATTCGATGAACGTCCTGTCGTCCATCGCCGCGTTTCCGATCGGAACAATCTCATCCAGCCGTCCGCGCGCGAGCACGAAGCCGCCGACATGCTGCGAGAGATGGCGCGGAAAACCGAGAATGCGCGTCGCAAACGCGATGGCCTGCCCGATGACCGGATTGCGATGATCGATCCCAGCTTGGCGAAGGTGCGTTTCGGAAAGTTTCGATCCCCAGCTTCCCCAAACGGTCCCGGCAATACGGCTGGTAATATCTTCGCTCAAGCCGAGCACCTTGCCGACTTCGCGAATGGCGCTGCGCGGACGATAACGGATCACGGTCGCAACCAGTCCCGCACGTTCGCGGCCATACCGTTCGTAAATGTATTGGATCACCTCCTCCCGCCGCTCATGCTCGAAATCGACGTCGATATCCGGAGGCTCGCGACGCTCGCTCGAAATGAAGCGCGCGAAAAGCAGGTTGTGCTGTTCGGGATCGACCGCCGTTATCCCGAGCACGTAGCAGACGGCGGAATTCGCGGCCGATCCCCTACCCTGGCAAAGGATGCCTTTTTCATTGGCATAGCGAACGATATCGTAAACCGTCAGGAAGTATGGCGCATAATCCAGCTGGGCAATGAGCTTGAGTTCCTCCGTGACTTGCTGCTGGACTTTTTCCGGCACGCCGGACGGATAGCGCTCACCCGCCTTTTGCCAGCTCAGATGTTCGAGCCAACCTTGCGGCGTCCAACCGGCCGGAACCGGTTCTTCGGGATACTCGTATTTGAGTTCACCGAGAGAAAACGAGATGCGCCGAAGCAGATCCTGCGTGGCGGCAACGGCGGATGGATAATCGCGGAACAGCCGCTCCATTTCCTCCGAACTCTTCAAGTGGCGCTCGGCGTTGGCTTCGAGCCGCGTACCAGCAGCTTCGATGCGCAGACCTTCGCGGATGCACGTGAGGATGTCTTGAACCGGCCGCTGTTCCGGAACGTCGTAGAGCACGTCATTGACGGCAATCAGCGGCACGTTCGAAGACTTCGCAATAGCGCTCAGCCGATGCAGAACGCGGCTGTCATCGCCTTTCAAATGCAGGCTCGCCGCAAGCCACACATTGTTCGGCGCGGCCTTCGCGATCACGCGAACATACGCTTCGAAGCCATCGAGCACCGGAGGCGACATGACGATCAACTGAAGATCGGCGCAATCCGACAGCAGGTCCTCTCGACAAAGACTGCATTCGCCCTTCTTTGCCAGACGCTTTCCATGCGTGAGCAGACGGCAGAGCCGCGCCCAGCCCGCGCGGTTTTCCGGATAGGCGATAATGTCCGGCGTGCCGTCCATGAAAACGAGCCGCGCACCGGCGAGCAGCGTGAAACTCTCCGCACGAGCTTTAATGGCATTCGAAAAGTCGGCCCATTCTCGCGACTTGCCATCGACGACCCAGGCGTACTCGCCAGGGCCGGAACCTTCGCGGACCTTTTGCGGTGCCGGTAATCCTTCGCGCCTCAAGTCCTGCAAAGCGCCATAAGCCCGGACCACGCCCGCGAGCGTATTGCGATCGGCGATGCCGATGCCCGTATGCCCGAGAAGGATGGCGCGCCCGACGAAATCTTCGGGGTTAGATGCGCCGCGCAGAAACGAGAAATTCGTCGTCGTCGCGAGTTCGGCATAGGAGGTCATGAGAAAACCCCATGCAGAAACCACCTCTGCCTTTCATCACCCGACGCCCCACAAAAAATCCAGAACCGACGGCCCTCGGAGCTTTCGACGCGATAATAGTCGCGCGTGCCATAGTCCGACGCCGGA
Source organism: Hyphomicrobium denitrificans ATCC 51888 (assembly GCF_000143145.1). Lineage (NCBI taxonomy): Bacteria > Pseudomonadati > Pseudomonadota > Alphaproteobacteria > Hyphomicrobiales > Hyphomicrobiaceae > Hyphomicrobium > Hyphomicrobium denitrificans. The sequence continues at coordinate 778,890 of NC_014313.1, read as the reverse complement.
CGCCACCACTCATCTGCAATTCGCTCGGGACCGATCGCCCGCGCAATCCGATGCGTGACGCGACGCCAGCGAACGCTTTCCGGCCTGTCGTTGGCATCGGATTTAACGTCGATCGGATGCGGACGCGCATAGATGAGCAGCGGGCGCAATCCCGCTTGAGCTTGAAGTGCACCCTGTCCCCATTCCTGCAAAGGCGCGGAGAGTGCGGCCGGAAGCATCGTCTGCGCACGCTCCGGAACATGACTATCGAGCGGATGCAATCGCATCACGCGTTCGCGGCCAAACATGGTGCTCAGACGATCGACGAGCTGGGCGACCTTGTCCTTCTGATCGTCCTGCGCATTGAACGTACCTTGGCTTTCGATCCAGGGCTCCACGCGTATGGCTTCGAAACAGATGACATCGAAACCAAATCCGGGGTCGAGCGGATCGGCGAGCGCCTCGAGACGATCGCGGTAGAGTCGCAAGATCACATCGGGGTTGCGCGTCGGCTGGCTCGTCTCGACCCGAATGCGCCGGACAACGCCGTCCGCACGCATGAAGATGCCCGTAAAGATGCGTCCCCCGACGCTGCGTTCTCCCAACTGCTCGCAGACGGATACGACCAGATCGGAAAGCAGCCTCGCGATGACATCGTGACTGGCGACAGGCTCCGCACAGCGCTGCTCGGCTCTGTAACGGACGCGCCTGCCGCGAGGCGTGATGCGATTGTCCTCTTCTCCAAGAATGCGGGCGAGCTTGGCCGTGAAAGCCGACGTAAACCGCGCCGTGAAGAGCAGCGATGGCCGGTCGGCAATTTCGGCGATGGTTTTGAGCCCCGCACGCCGTAAGGCCGTCGCGTCGTCTTCGGCGCATTCGAGCGCCGCAACGGGCAACCCACGCACGAGCGCATCGTCCTCGGCAAAGCACGGATTGGCGGGAGAAAAACGCGCCAACGCACGCGCCATGTCGGGTGTCGGCGCGACGGCGAGTCTCACGACGGAGACGCCGGCCGCGCACAAAGCCTTTTGCAGTCGCGCGGCGAGCATGGCTTCTCCCGCAAAGAGATGACTGCATCCCGTGATATCGAGCGCGAGCCCGTTCGGCGGGTCCAACGCAACCGAGGGCGTGAAAGCCAGCGCCAGATCGCCAAGGTGCGCGATGAAAGCGCCGTCGGCCGATGGATCGGCGGCAACCGCATGCAATCGCGGCAGACGTGCGCGCGCATCGGCCAGAGCCATTCCGGTTCGCAAGCCCGCCGCCAGAGCCCGCGCATCGACAGCGGACAGTTGCGAAACGCCTTTGACCTTGGCAACGAAAACTCGCGGCAGATCGGTGCCGCTTCCAGTCTCACGCTGCCAGCGATCCGACGACAGGAACGGCATCCACAGACTGAGATACCGTCTGCGAGAAGCATTGCCGCTCATGATCCCACTCCACGATACAACTTCTCCCATCGAGACCCGACGAGCTTTTCAGCACGACTGCCTCGAAGGTCGGCGGCCGTCTGCCATCCGGGTCCATGAGAGGCGCGCCCTGCACACGCCAACGCACTTGCGCGGCATTCGGCGTGACCCGGCCCCCGTGCCGGATGAGCACGATCTCGACACCGGATTTTTCAGAGGCGAGTTTCAATCTTCGGCTCGCCGTCAGATCGATGGGCGCGACCGTTTCCAGAACAACGGCATGCAACGCGGCGCACCGCGCACCTTCGAGAGTGGCGCGCAGCCCATCGATAAGAGATCGCGCTTCCACGACGATGCAAGTGTCGGGAGAGAGCCCGAGTGTGTTGAGCCCCGGACCATAGACGCCTCCGGCTTCCGCCACGGCGGCGGCTTCCCGCACCCACAACAGACCGGCCGGACGCGCCGCAGCCCTTCCCTGCATTGCGAGCGCCAAACCGAAGCCAAGAGCAGCCCCCGCATGCCCCGGCCCCGCGATGACTTCGCGAAGGGAAAAGGATGCATTCAGTAAGGAATCCAAGGGGAAAGACATGGCCAGAATAAAAAGATCGCCTAATTGTTCTCTCTTTGTTCTAGGCGACTTTCTCTTCTTTGTCGAGCCCCGCTGAAGGCATGGCGCTATACAAACTTAGGCTGGGTCGGAGCCTTGGACAGGCGACGAAGCAGCCGATGAAGCTCCCCAGCGCCCGAGCCGCATGAAGCCGACGAAGTACCCAAGCCAGAGCAGCACCGAGAGGCCGTAGAAAACGACGACCCTGAACGACCAGAACGGCCAATAGCCTGCGGAGCCGATCGCAATCACATTCGGATAGAATGAGAAGAGTGTCGACCGCCACCGGTTCCACATCACGGTCACTTCGGATTTGCGAAGCTCTGCCGTCTTGGCATCGTTGAAGACGCGCTCGCTATTGCGCTTCAGCCACCACCAGGAGTCTTCATTGACGAGCTCGAGGCCCCGGTCCGACTGATTGCGGATATAGACATACCGGATGTCGCTGGTATTGCCCTGCGCATCAGCCTCGCTACGCCGGACTTCCGTTCCGGTCACGACGCCCGTCGTCCATGTCGGACGCGCATATTCCCACACGAACCAGAGCGGAAGACCGACAACGATCGCAGCTAAGGCCAGAAGCACACCGCGCCTGCGCCATAGAATGTACGCAAGCACGCCGATCGCCAGCAGAACGATGAAGCCGTACGACATCCAGGCTTGAAGCATATGTTGACCTCACCTTGAACCGCATCGTCGCAATCCAGCTGTCTAAACATACGACAGCCTTATCGGGTTACATGTATAATCTTTAGAACAGATGCCGTCTGCGAGAACTGTCAATTTCTCCCGCCTCCGCGCCAAAGCTGCGCACCTTCCGCCCGCAATCGAAATCCGAAAATTGCCGTGCTAGGCTTCGTCATGGCCGACGTTCCAACCCGCAAAATCATTCATGTCGACATGGATGCCTTTTACGCATCCGTTGAACAGCGCGACAACCCGGAACTTCGCGGCAAGGCTCTCGCCGTCGGCTATGGCGCGAAACGTGGTGTCGTCGCCGCGGCCAGCTATGAAGCCCGGGCGTTCGGCGTGCGATCCGCCATGCCGTCGACGACCGCTATTCGCCAATGCCCCGAGCTGATCTTCGTGCAGCCCCGGTTCGACGCCTATCGCGCCGTCTCGCAGCAAATCCGCGCAATCTTCGCGCGATACACGGACGTCATCGAACCGCTATCGCTCGACGAAGCCTATCTCGACGTGACCGCGAACCCGCGCGGCCTCCCGACCGCGTCCGACACCGCTACCGAAATCCGCGCGTGCATTCTCTCTGAAACAGGTCTGACGGCCTCAGCCGGCGTGTCCTATAACAAGTTCCTCGCCAAGCTCGCGTCCGACATGCGCAAGCCCAACGGCCAGTACGTCATCCCGCCCCAGCGCGGCGCCGAATTCATCGCGACGCTTCCCGTCAAGAAATTTCACGGCATCGGCCCCGTGACGGCCGCCAAGATGAATGCGCTCGGCATTCAGACGGGCGCCGATCTGCGCTCCCAATCGATCGAGTTCCTCCAGCGGCAGTTCGGAAAATCAGGAGCCTGGTATTACGCGATCGCGCGCGGCGAGGACGACCGGCCCGTCGAGCCCAACCGGCCGCGCAAATCGTCGGGAAGCGAAACGACTTTTTCCGAAGATCGCGTGATACCGGCCGAAATCGAAGCTGGCGTTCTCGAGATGGCCGACGACGTCTGGGCGTGGTGCGAAAAGAACCAAAGCTTCGGCGCGACCGCCACCGTGAAAATCAAATACGCCGATTTCCGCATCGTCACGCGCAGCCGCACGGCATCGCGGCCGATCACGTCGCGCGAACTGCTGCACGAAACCAGCCTCGCATTGGTCCGATCGATCTATCCGGTCGCGATCGGAATCAGACTCGTCGGCGTGTCCGTTTCAAACTTCTCATCCAACGACGACGCGCAGCTCGATTTGCAACTTTCGCAATCGGACTAGATTTTTCAGTTGCGCGGCGGCAGGCACTAGCGTTCGCATTTGCCGCCCGGTATCAAATCCAAATGACCCTGCCATTTTTCATGACGCTGGAGCCAAGGCTCCTGCTCGCATCCTTTTCAACGCCGCAGAACATGCTGAGCTGGTCCATCAACCGGCCGGGATTTCAGACAGCGTCGAAGGTTGCCTGGATCGAAGTGCGAAACGCCGAACTGCCACCAGGAGTAGACCCCGAGCAACTCGTTGCGGACAGGCTTGCAGACCGCGGCATCCCCGATGCAGTTGCGCTTATAACGTCTCGCACCGTTGCTCAGCATGATTGCGTGCGCAAAACCGTCGAGGAAATCACCGCAAGTTGTCTCGCGACCGTGGGGCTCTCCAATGGCGAGCGCGTCGGCCACCGGCAATCCGAAAAACCGCTGATGGGAACCATCAACACGCTGCTGCACGTCGATCAGCCGCTCTCATCCGGCGCATTTATTGAACTCGTCTCGATCGTCGCGATGGCTCGCACAACCGCCATTCTCGATAGCGGCGTGCAACGAAACGGCATCGCGATAACCGGAACTGGAACCGATTGCATCGTTGTCGCCGCGCCGCGTGCCGAAGCGGAGGCCCGCTACGCCGGAATGCATACCGCCATCGGCGAAGCTGCCGGCGCAGCCGTATATGAAGCAATCCGAAGCGGCACGGAAATCTGGCGGAGGGATTTTGAATCCTTGTTACAAAACTCGGCCGCCGCGGAATAACAATCATCCCGCGGCGTTCCGAATTTTCGCGGCCTTACGCGCGCACAGCGATGGCTTTCTCGCGGCCCGTCTTCAATAGTCCGACCACGGCATAAAGCGCGAGAATAGCCGTGAACGCGACGGCGTTGATGACCAGGATGCGCGATACGATGTCGAACGAGAAGGCGTCGGAGCCACCGAGCCCAAAGCTCGCCAGATACAGCGTGCCCTCATATGCGATAAACGCGCTGGCGAAGCTGGCGACAGTCGCAACGACATTGCTCCAGCCGAAATTGCCGACGACGCGCGCTGCGAAGAGTGCTGCAACGGCACCCAGGCCGATCGCGCCGCCCCAGGCAAACGAATTTGCCGTCTGCGGATAATCGAGAAGGCCATAGCCGACGATCTGGTTTGCGCTCCACGCCAGAAGAACGAGCGTCAAACCGGTCGCACGATCCATCTTGCGTGCCGCCAGCGCGCCAACTGCTGCGAATGGAGCGGCGCAGGCATAGACGTAGCTGCCGCCGACACTCAATGCAGCAATGAGCGCGACCCACAACATCGGAGTGACGAATTTCATCGCCATTTCATCGTCTCGTACAGATTTCATCATCGCAGTCTCCTTTTTTTCTTCGCTCTCAATGGCGAGAGCGATCCTTCTGAAAGCCATCACAAACGCAGCCCGCCGTTCATTTGAAATAGAACGGCATGGAAAAACTCAAAATGGCGGTAGCCGGCGGCGGCGGAAACGGACTGGCGCCTCGCACCGCCGCCAGCACGCTGCTGTCCAAACTCAAATTGCCGGAAGAGCGCGCGATACGCGCCGAGTTCAGCGCCCCCGCACGCGAAACGCTGAACGCGACAACAACGGTGCCACGCCCGCCATTGCCTCCAGGTCTTCGTCCCGCGACGCGCGCGCGGACAAGCGCCGCATAGTTGAGCGCCGATCCAGAGCTTGCGGAAACGCGTCCGGCGCTCGCCTGTGCTCCGCTCTTGGCTCTGATACTCGCCGCGCCTTTTTGTTTGCGCTGACTCGAGCGATCGTGGTTCAGCCGAGCTTGCGCAGACGTCCTCGGTTTGCGTGACGCCGATTGCTCTCGGACGTTCCGTTCAGGTGCGCCTGCTTCGGCCGTTACGTCTGCTGCTCCCGTTTCGTCGCCGGCGCCGCGCTCGCTTTCGAACGCACCACGCACGAGATCGAGACCTTCCGGCAACACGGCGCTGTTGCTGATCTCAGTTGCAGCCGGAGTTGTATGCTGTGGTTCGTCCGCCTCGAATTCCTGTGCCTGCGAGGGCTGCGCGGCGGCACTCTCCTTGATTTCACCGACGGTCTCGTCCACGGACGACGCCGATACCGCGGCTGCCGATTGCGCAGCGCTGACGGCTTCCAGCACATCACTTTGAAGCGACGCCACACTGATCGCTTCGGTCGGCTGCTCAATCGCGCCAGGCTTTTGCTTCGCCAGATAAAGAAAGGTCGCCAGGACCGAGCCGTGAAATAGCAGTGACAACAGAATACCGCCACCGAGCGCGATCGCGCGCACGACCTTGCCCGATGCTCCGGAACTCGGACTTTCGGCGCCTCGAATTGCGCGCGTCATCGTTGCATCGGCGGCCTCAATGACTAACGCCCACCCTAAAGCCTGCGCCTGCACTGTCGATGTCCTCGGGCTCTCGTCCAAGCCACGTCTTTGCGATGGCGCGCCAAGTCTCAAGCCGCGCCCATTGCGGTTCGTCGGAAAGACTGTCGTCTTCGTTGATGAAGGGGTTCGGAAAAAAGATCGAAATCATCGGCTCATTCTTGCCGTTCGCCATCTCGAAGCCCCACGTCACCGGCTTTCCGTCGCGACCGTAGCCGCGAAAGATGCGCGCCATCGAGGGGCGCCGATGCGCCCGCAGTTCCGCGCTGACCGGAAACCGTTCCGAGCCCTTGTTCTCTCCGATGCAGAGGTGAAAATGGCCGCCATGCCCGAACATGATCGTCAGATAGCCGTCGCGCAGCGAAATTCGCGTTGGCGCGCCGATGCATCGAAGCTCATACGCTGCGCCTTGCACCAGCGGACCAAAGCACAGCCCTTGCCAATAATTCTGGAACACATCGCTCAGGAAAGCTTCGAGATAGGCTTCCTCGAGCGGCAACTCCCAATATTCCCTGCTGAGCGTTCCGTCGTCTTTCCGATCGACTGACGTCGGCTCGGGTCCGACGCGAGAGAGCGGACAACTCTTGTCATGGATCTGTGCTGACATTTTCCAACGCTCCCGCAAAGCATTCGTATTCAAAGAAGGAAGGCTCATGCAGGTTAAGCATGAGCCTTCCTGCGCTTCAGTCGCTGGGCAATGCCATGGTCAGGCCGCCATAAACCGAAGCGCCGGGAGTTCCGTAGTCGCGTACCGTTTGATAATCCTGGTCGAGCAGATTCTCGCCCCGTACATAGGCTTTCCAACCGGGTGCGAATTCGTAGGACGCTTTCGCGCCAACGAGAACATAATCATCGAGTTCGCCACCGCCATCGACCACGTCAGCGACATACTGTGTCGTGACGTTCAACGCGACCTTGTCCATCGGAACGACGTTGATACCGGCAGCGAACGAGTGCCGTGGGACACGAGCCAAGCGTTTGTCTTTCGCATCCGTCGCGTCTGTGTAGGTATACCCACCAGTCAGAGACAGCCAACTGGTGAGCACGGCCGTACCCGAAACCTCGACGCCGTTGCGATGCACGACGCCTGGTACATTGTGATAACCGACAGGCTTCGGTGCCCAATCTATCAAGTTATCGGTATCGAGTTCAAAGTACGTCACGCCAATCTTGTAACGCCCCTGATTGAAGCCTTGCTCAACACCGGCGTCCCAACCGAAGCTCGTCTCAGGCTGCAGGCCCCTGCGTCCGAAATCCGTATCATAAAGCTCGTAGAGGCTCGGCGCGCGGAAACCCGTGCCGACGCTGCTGTGAAACTTCGTTTCCGTCCCCGGAATGAGATACGCGCCGGTTATGCGGTAGGTATCAAAGGTTCCAAAGGTGCTGTGATCGTCGATACGGCCACCGCCGGTCAGAAACAGCCCCTGAATGGGCTCCATCATCAACTGCGCGTAATACCCATTGAGATCCATCGTCTCTCGATGTGTATTGCTGTTGGTTGAAGCGCCGGTTCGCTCCCAGTCGGCGCCCGCAAGCAACGAGAGCGAATCGTTGAACTTGAAAACGCCCTTGTATTCGCCCTTGATGCGATCGCCGTCGAACCATCCGTTACGCGTCTTGTCGTCGAACGTCTCGCGCCGGACGTTCATGCCCTGGATGGCGAGCGTGTTCTGAAACGCGCCGTTGAGCAGTGAAAATTCAGTGCCGACGCGACCAGCCTGTTGCGTCGTCGTTCCGTTATCAAGCGAGTCGCCGAATACATAATCTGGCGGCGGATAACCGTCATAACTGTATTTGGCATCAAGTGCGCGGGCAGCGAAAAACACTTTCCACGACGGCGTGAGGAAGTACTCCCCGCGGCCGGAGAACGTCAGATTGCGATAACCGTCGTCTTCGCGTCCGTAGGCGTAGGCAGAAAACCCATCCGTTCCGACACCCTGAATCGTCGCCGAAATATTGCTGCCGTTCGCAGCCGCGTAACCAGCCGTGTAGGAGCCGTTGATGGTGCTATACTGGCCGCCTTCGATGTTGCCCTGCTGAAAGAAACCGGGCTTCTGCGCGGCCTTTGTTTCAATGGTAATCACGCCGCCGACGGCGTCGCCACCGTAGAGCGTGCTTTGCGAACCCTTCAAAACCTCGATGCGTGAAACATCGCCGACGAGAAGATGCTCGAACGAAACGGCCGTCTGCGGCGCCGACGGATCGGATATATCCATGCCATCGACAAGCACTTTGACGTATCTCGACGAAGCCCCGCGAATGAAGATGCCCGACGTCGTTCCTGGTGGACCGTTCTGAGTGAAACTTACTCCCGGAAGCGTAGCCAGGTAGTCCTTCACGTACGTCTGGCCGCGGCTCTCGATATCCTTCTGCGTGATGATTTCCACGCTCGAGCCCACTTTGGACGCATCCATCGGCGTTTGGTTTGCCGAATAGATCGTCACGCCTTCCAGCTCGGTCACCTGCGCGGATGCCGATACGGCATAGCTGGCAACGCCGGCGAGCGCACTCGCGGAAAAAAGAACCGACTTGAGCGCATGGCTCGCGGTTTTTCCCGACGCATTCAACGACATGTATGTTCCCCCGTCTCAAATAAGTGACGGGAGCTTCAGCAGAAGTGGCGCATTTCACAGCACAACACCAAGCGTGCGCTTACTCGCTGGACGCGAAGCGCAGTTATCCTTGACGCATCAAGGCATGCTCAATGTTTTTGCTAGTTCGTGATCATGTCTCTTGCCAGCCCTGACGCTGCTCCCGATCGGTTGCACATCAGCCGCCACTCCGGCATTCCGTTCCTGCAGGCGTCCCGCACTGAGGATGGGCGACTTGTGTCGGCAGGTCTCCTGGCTCACGGCTCGAACGTCTGTCTCCTGCCTTCCCAATTTTCCGATGCGGAATATCAGTGGCGTAATGTGGAGACGACTTGCCGTTTACAGTTGCGGGCGCAGCCACGGCATCGACTTACGTCTTACCGTGTTCCCTCTTAGCTCGTACCGGCTTGCACCGATCAGAGCACCGTCACATCGCGCATTCCATACAGCGCTCACGCAGCAGTCAACGAAATTATTCTCAAACAATGTCAACCGCGACAACGTCGACAAATCGGCAACACCGCGAATGGCAACCAGGCATCTAATTCGCGGTCAGCGCAAACCGATGGATTTTAAGCATCGCCGCCGACGAATTCGCCGAAATCGCTGACGGATTGAAATCCGCCCTACCATGTAGTAGGTAGGCTCGAAGTTTTTGCTCGCCGGAGACTGGCGCAAATACTTTTCTGAGCCACGTCGAGAATGCCTACCAACGCGCAGATACCCTCATCGCAGGGTCTTTCATAAGGAGTTGAGCATGTCCCTCATGGATTGGTCGAACTATCGCGGCGCTCTGATGGGCCGCATCGGAGAACTCAGCAAGCTCTCGCCCGATTCCGTCGGAGGATACATGATGGCCAGCGGCGCGGGTGCGAAGACCAATCACTTGGATGAGAAAACCCGGCAATTGATTTCGCTCGCCGTTGCGGTAACGACGCGATGCGACGGCTGCATCTCGGTGCATTCGCAGAAAGCCGTTGAGAGCGGCGCAACGACGGAAGAGGTCGCCGAAGCACTCGGCGTCGCGATCGCCATGAACGCGGGCGCTGCCCTCGTGTATTCGGCCCGCGCGCTGGACGCAGTCGACGCGGCTTCAAAAAAATAGAGTGCCGGAAGCCTGAAGATTTGGCGGAATGTCCGCCATATCATCGAACCCTGCTTTTGCCGAGTTCGGCACCCGTAATCTGTCGCGGAAAGGCTCGCCTTTCACGCACTTTCAGTTGCGCACGCGGTACTGACGGTACGGCGAGATCACGCATTCGTTCGACCGCATTGATCGCGTCGATAATGGATGGCAAAATGATCTTGCCGTAATCAGTCAGTGCTACGCTACGTGTCGTACGTTCAAATATGCGTTGACCGAGACTGGCTTCGAGACGTGCAATCCCGCTCGAAAGTGCGGGCTGAGAGACTTCGCATCGCTGCGCTGCCGCAAGAAACGACCCTTCCTCAGCAAGCGCTTGAACATATCGCAGCTGCCGAAAATTCATGAAATCAACCTGAGCTGATCATTTTTCCATCCCCGGAAAGAGCGGGACTGAGGTCAGTAAAATATCGAAGCGATACTCGAAAACCAGAACATTCTTCGCCCGTCTCTGACCTATAGGAAAATGGAATAATTTGTATAGGGAAACAAAATTTAACTTCCTCCCGCCCTGCCATTAGCTTCGGTCACGTATGTCAAAATGAAACCGGTTGCTACAGCAGCCGCGGAGGAGGAAACGAAGTGAGGAAGCTACTTAAATCGAGCGTTTGCGCATTGGCCCTGTTCGTCGTAGGGCCGACGCTGACGATCGCGGACGAAACCTGCAACTCGCCATACACGTCGGCGCTGATTAAGGGGCAAGAAGACTTTCTCCACGTTTGGACACTTGGAGAGGTCGGAGTCGGCGACGAATCCGACAAGCTCGTCACGATCGACGTGCAGCCGAATTCCCCGACCTTCGGAAAGGTCGTCAACTCCTTGTCGGTCGGCGGACGCGGCGAGGCGCATCACACTGGCTTTACCGACGATCGTCGCTTTCTTTGGGCCGGACGTCTGGACGACAACAAGATTTTCATCTTCGATCTCATCGATCCGTCGAAGCCGAAAATCGTAAAGACGATCACCGACTTTGCTGAGAAGACCGGTTTCGTCGGGCCGCACACGTTCTATGCAACGGCCGGCCGCATGATGATCCAGGCGCTTTCGAATCCGAATTCGCACGACGGCCAGACCGGCATCGCCGTTTACAACAACGCCGGCGAATTGATCTCCACGCACAAGATGCCGCTCGAGAACGGCGGCGACGGCTATGGCTATGACATCGGCATCAACCCGGCCCAGAACGTCATGCTCACGTCGAGCTTCACGGGCTGGACGAACTACATGATGGACATGGGTCAGCTGATCAAAGATCCCGAGGCCATGAAGCGCTTCGGCACGTCGATGATCATGTGGGACTACAAATCGATGAAGCCCATCAAGACCATGAACGTCCCGGGCGCACCGCTCGAGATCCGCTGGTCGCTGAAGCCGGAAGACAACTGGGCAATCACCGCGACAGCGCTGACCTCGAAGCTCTGGGTTGTCAAGAAAGACGACAAGGGTGAGTGGCAGGCAAAGGACGTCGGCAACATCGGCGATCCGTCGAAGGTGCCGCTGCCGGTTGACATCTCCATCACGGCCGATGGCAAGGGCCTTTGGGTCAACACCTTCCTGGACGGAACGACGCGATTCTTCGATTTGACGAATCTCGATGCTCCGAAGGAAGTCTACTCGAAGAAAATGGGAAGCCAGGTCAACATGGTCTCCCAGAGCTTCGACGGCAAGCGCGTGTACTTCACGACCTCGCTCCTCGCCAACTGGGACAAGAAGGGCGCCGACAACGAGCAGTGGCTCAAGGCGTACGACTGGAACGGCAAGGAACTTGTTGAGAAGTTCTCGGTCGACTTCCATGCTGAGAAGCTTGGACGGGCTCATCACATGAAGTTCTCGGCTAAGCCGACCAAAGCTGCAGCACTCGGAGAATAAGAGTTGCTATTGTCAAATCGGCCCCGCGCGCAGCGTTCACGCTGCGCGCAGGATGGCTATGGAATACTCCTATTGCTCGCTGTCATTTTTGCGATGGTGACCAACCAGCAAACCATAGCGGGTCCTGTGTACCCGGAGGTCGGAACTTACAAACTACAGCGAATCCAGCCGGCTCCGTCCGGCTGGGTTCTCGAGAATAGCCCGTGGCTCCCGCGTCGCCTTTCGAGTTACACGAAAGGCAAGATCACGCTGTTCACCTTCTTCTATTCGACCTGCCGCGACCCGGACGGATGCCCCAAGGCGTGGGAAGCGTTTCAGAAGGTTCACGCCTCGGTTCAGGCAAATAAAAAATTCCATTCCAAAGTCCGCTTGGTCTTTTTAAGCCTGGATCCCAAAGTGGATACTCCGGAAATGATGTCTATGTTTCAGACATCGATGAGCACTCCGGAAGCGCCATGGTCGTTTCTGACGACCTGGTCCGAGTCATTTTTGGCGCCTATACTGAACGACCTCTACGTGCCGGCCGCACGCGAATTTGACGATGCCGGCAAGCGAACGGACATCATCAATCATCTCATCAAAGTGTTCCTCATTGATAAGGAGGGTTGGGTGCGAGAGATTTACACGACACGGTTTTTAGACTCGGATGTGATCATCTCGGACATCGGTACGCTTCTTCTCGAAGAAGAATGACAACTTCACAGGAATGAAATGAAAATAAAGCGACACTTACCTCTCGCCGTTCCCATATGCATCTCGCTGACGTGCGTTCTGCTGGTGGGTTATTTTTCATCCAGACCCGCATCAAGCGAAGTCGACTTCGCCGTTCCGCTCGGTCTTCCGCCTCTAGAAGCTCACCAGCGACCTGTAAAAAATCAGGTTGAGCTCGGCCGGAAACTCTTCTTCGACCGGCGCCTTGCATTCAACAACACGAACTCCTGCGCGATGTGCCACATCGAGAGCCAGGGTTTGACCTCCAATCAATCCGCAACCGCGATCGGGATGGAGGGGCGCAGTCTCAATCGTAACGCGCCCGCGCTCTACAATGTCGCCTACGAAAAATCGCTGTTCCACGATGGGCGCGAGACCGACCTCGCGCAGCAGGCATGGGCGCCGCTGCTGTCTCCGCTCGAGATGGCCAATCCCTCGATCGGCAATGTCGTCGACCGGATCAGGGGGTTCGCCGACTATAAAGGACTGTTCGAGGCTGCATTTGGCGAGCACGGCGTCTCCATGGAGACAATCGGCACGGCGCTTGCCTCATATCAGCGAACCTTGCTCGCGGGCAACTCGCGCTTCGATCAATGGCGGTACGGAAATAAAGCCGACGCTTTGACGGAAAACGAAAAGCACGGCTTCGAGATTTTTACCGGCAAAGGTAATTGCTCGACCTGCCATACGGTCGGCGAAAAATCCGCGCTCTTCACCGATGGAAACTTCTACGTCACCGGCGTCGGCTACCAGACGGCGATCGGAGCCGGCGCCCGGGTGTCGAAAGTTCAACTCGCGCCGGGCGAGTTCATTGAAGTGAAGCATGAGGACATGAAGTCCTTCTCGGCTCCCGTTCTCAACGACATCGGCCGGTTTGCCATAACGCTCGATGCCAAGGATCGCTGGGCTTACAAGACTCCAGGATTGCGCAACGTGGAACTGACGTTCCCGTATATGCACGACGGCTCTCTTTCGACCCTCGAGGATGTCGTGGAATTCTACGACAAGGGTGGCTACGAGCACGACGCAGAACGCGTTTTGCATCCTCTCGGACTAACGCAGAAGGAAAAGTCCGACCTGGTCGCGTTCCTGAAATCGCTCACGACAGCCGAGGATAAGGCGAAGCACTCCCCTTATCGCTGACAATAGGGGGCTAGCTATTTAATCGGGTGAGCGGCACCTGCTTTGGTGTGCCGCTCGCCCTGACAAAATTGACTTCAGCACTACGGCGCGCTGAAGCGCGGGTCGCGCAAGCAAACTAAAGCTCGTTGATCGGAACCTTGAGATGCCGCTTGCCGCCTTGATCCGGCTCCGGCAGGTTGCCACCGCGCATATTGACCTGGATCGACGGAATAATCAGTTTCGGTAGGCCGAGCGTCGCATCGCGCGTCGTGCGCATCTTGACGAACTCGTCTTCACTGATGCCCTCGCGAACATGAATATTGTTTGCGCGCTCCTCCGCGACGCTCGTCTCCCATTTGATATCGCGCCCATCGGGGCCGTAGTCGTGGCACATGAAAAGCCGCATTTCGGGAGGGAGCGAGAGAACGCGCTTGATCGAGCGGAAGAGAACATGCGCGTCGCCACCGGGAAAATCGGCGCGCGCGGTACCGCCATCAGGCATGAACAGCGTATCGCCGACGAAGGCCGCATTTCCCACGACGTGCGTCATGCAGGCGGGCGTATGACCCGGCGTATGCATTGCGAAAACCGTCATGCCGCCGATCTGATACGTGTCTCCATCTTTGAACAGCCGATCGAACTGGCTTCCGTCACGCTGGAATTCGGTGCCCTCGTTGAAGATCTTACCGAACACGTCCTGAACGATCTTGATGTTCTCGCCGATGCCCAGTTTTCCGCCAAGCTTGCCTTGTAGATACGGTGCCGCTGACAGGTGGTCGGCGTGCGCGTGCGTCTCGATCAACCATTCCACCTTCAGATCATGCTCTTTCACGAAGCGAATGATCTTGTCGGCCGACTCGTAACTGATGCGCCCCGCTGCATAGTCGATGTCCATCACGCTATCGATGATGGCGCAGGCGCTCGAGGCCGGATCCTTGACGACATAGCTCACCGTATTGGTGGGCGGATCGAAAAATGCCGTGACTTCGGGTTCGAGCGTGAGATCGACAGGGTGCGGAATTGCAGCCATGGGAGCCTCCGGAAATGCAAAGACATGCAAAGACGGTCACGCCCGGCGCTTCCAAAGAAATCGAAGCGACAGCGGTCTGTGACTAACCTAGATATTGGTATAAGATTTTTCTTCTATTTTTCCAGCACTTTGAGGCATCCAAATCCTGCCTTAGCGCCGCACGGATACGCCCCGGCAGCGCCCGCACGCCGACCGGCCGCGGCTCTGAGGACAGCTTACGAGCTGGCCTTGCCTTGCTTAATCCAATCGCTCCACACCGGCCGATCCATCGAGAACAGGTCCGCTGTTCTCGTGTACCAACTTGTTCCGTGCATTCCGCCGATGAGGTGCATCGCAGGCGTGTCGATCAGCGGCGCTTTTGCATCCAACAGGAACTCGTCGCGAATGTGTGCGTAAACGATCCGTCCAAGGATGATCGACTGCTTGGCGCCGAGCGGGACAATGCTGTGCAGCACGCATTCCAGCGAGATCGGACTTTGCGCAATCCTCGGCGTCGCTATCTTGACCGATGGCGCAGATGTGAGCCCAGCAAGTTGCAACTCGCTGACGCCTGCCGGAGCGTCGATGCACGTGACGTTCATCGCACCGGCTAACTCTTCAGAAACGAGATTCACGACGAACTCGTTGACCCGCAGAATGTTGGCAGCGGTATCCTTCATGCGGTTGTCGGCTGTCGGAAAAACAGTCACCGAAACCACCGGCGGATCGGAACCCGCAAGACCAAAGAACGTGTAAGGCGCTGCATTACAGTCGCCAGCCGGATTTAAAGTGCTTATCAACGCGATCGGCCTTGGAACCACTGCTCCGGTCAGAAACGCAAAACGCTGCGCCGCCGACATAACATCAAAATCTAATTCCATAGGATTGCTTGCCGGCTTACAAAATCACAGAGCTATCAATCTTGCCTAAGCAGACCTCAATCCTCATGCGCGCGCTTCAGCATGCGCACGATAAGATCATAGTCTTGCGATGTATGCACCGTCACCCTGGCTGCATTTCCAGAGCGGGAATCGAACATCACGATGAACGTTCCTGGCTCAGAGCGCGCCGGTTGAATCTCAGCTTCACCGATCTGAACATCATAGATCGCTTCCTTGATACGCTTTACGGCTTCTCGAGTTTCTGAATTGCGCTCATTCACGGATCGGCTTCCTTCACATGCGGGGAACGACGTCACAATATCGTATTACGGGCGTCGCACGCGGCTGTGGATTCCACGGAATGGCATCGCAGAACTACGCGCTTTCTCAGTGTTCCGCAGATTGAATGGCGCCGATCGCGTTTCCTTCCGCTTTGGGTAGAACTACGCGGCAAGAGCGATATTAAACGGACTGCGGAAACGGCACAGTTCTTCTAAAAAATACACAGCGAGACGCGGCACTCCGCACTCGCCTGCGATGCACCAGTTCAACAATAATATAAAACGGAACAACCGATGTCTGATCGCTCATACTATTCGCAAGCGTTCCACGGGCCTTTCGAGACCTTCGATCTCGGCCACATCGATCTCGAGTCTGGCTATCGCCTAAGAGGCGCAAAGATCGCGTACCGAACCATTGGCTCGCTCAGCGCCGCCAAAGATAACGCGATCCTGTTTCCGACTTGGTATTCCGGAACATCCGGTATCATCGAGCAAGCATACGTCGGGAGCGGTCGCGCCCTCGATCCGGGAAAATATTTCATCATCATCGCCAATCAAATCGGAAATGGCCTGTCCTCCTCACCGAGCAACACAGCGGCGCCATTTGGAGCTGCCGGATTTCCGAGCATCTCGATCGGCGACGACGTCAACGCACAACACGCTCTCCTGACAAGACAGTTCGGCATCTCCGAACTTCAACTCGTTCTCGGCGGATCGATGGGCGCGCAGCAGACCTACGAATGGGTCGTGCGCTATCCGGACTTCGTCAAACGCGCTGCACCCATCGCCGGGACAGCCAGGGCCACGGCTCACAACAAGCTCCTCGTTCAAACATTTATCGATGCAATCACCAGCGATCCCAATTGGAATTCCGGATCGTATGCGCAGAGCAGCTCCGTGCATCGGGGCCTCAGCCGGCACGCCCGCGCATTCGCCGCATCGGGCTTCACGCCCAAGCTCTATGCGACCGAAGGCTGGCGTGGCATCGGATTTACATCATCCGACGATTTCGTAACCGCATTCGTCGAAGCACATTTCGCACCTCAGGATGCCAACAATTTGCTTGTTATGCTGCGCAAATGGCAGAACGGCGACGCCAGCAGAAACACGGGCGGCTGCCTGAAAACGGCTTTGTCGAAAATCACCGCGAAGGTTTCAGTGTTGGCGATCGCAGAAGACCACTTCTTTCCACTCGCAGACATCGAAGCCGAGCAACAGATGATCGCGACCAGCGAGCTCAAAAAGATTTCGTCGCCTTGGGGTCATCTGGCTCTGTTTGGGACAGATCCCTCATACAATCTCGCGATCGATACGCATCTCAACGCGCTGCTGTCCGCCTAGCGAAAGAGCCATCTACGTTCAATGCTACGAAAACTTCTCAACCGCCCGGCTCGATGCAAGGGTGCAGACGATCCAGCGCAACCTCTCCTGCCAACGACTGAGGCTGCCGAAATCGACGGCTTGGCCGTGCGCTGGATCATGACCGACGGCAAAAAAAATATCGTGTGTTGGGCGCGGGCCGCGGCGCTCGAAAAACTTGAGGCTAACCCGGACCTCGAAAAGGCTTCGTATCTGGAAGCCTTCCAACGGCATCGGCAAAAATTCGAAGCCGCTGCTGCCACGATCCATAAGCGCGGATTGCTCGATGGCAACGCAATTGTCGTACGGAAGGAAAACGTCTAGCTCGCGCTTAACAAAGCCAATGACGGCATTTGACTAGAACGCGTACCCACCAAAAATAATGGGAGCCTAACGGCTCCCATTTCTTTAGCTCATGTTCCTTGCCGTTTCAGGCGAACAACGATCTCCACGCGGGAAATCACCATCCCTTCCGGAACCGCAGGCAGCTTGCCGATCGAGATTGAAGCGTCGTCGATATCATCGATATAGTTTTCGTCTTCGAAAAAGAGATGATGGTGCTCTGAAATGTTGGTGTCATACCAAGATCTCTGGCCTTCAATGCCGAGCTTTCGGATCAATCCTGCAGAAACGAACTGCTGTAGCGTATTATAGACGGTCGCAAGCGAAACCGGAATCTTGTACCCCATCGCTTCATCGTACAACGCATCGGCGGTGAAGTGCCGATCACCATTGCCGAACAGAAGCTGGGCCAGCTCGACACGCTGCCTCGTGATCCGCATCCCGGCGTCTTGAAGCTTGCGGCTGACGTCCATCGACGTGCAAACGTCAGAGTGCGAAGCGCAATTCTTGCAGGCTTCCTTCAAGGAACATCCAAATGCACTTTCCACTCCCGAAGCCATCTTCTCGCTGTATGTCATGGCGCAAATCCTAATTCTCGAGTGCGTGTAGACGTATGCTCAGGCTCGTCCGGCCGGCATGGAGGAGGAATCGAGGAACTTATCGAAAAAGATCTGCGATTCCTTGAGCCCCATCGCTTTCAGGCGATCGACGGCAGCGTCGATCATCACAGGCGGACCACAAAGATAGGCTTGACTGCTCTGCGGCTCGAGCATGTCCAGCTTGATGGCGTCCGGACAATTGCCGACCGCGCCGTTCCATCCGCTCTCGTTCGTCTCGACCGATAATACCGGGACGAACTGGAACTTGCCTTTGGCCTTCGATGCAAACTTTTCAATGTCGTCGAGGCAATAGAGATCTTTCTGCGTCCGCGCACCGAAGATCAACGTGATATCGATCGAACGCCCCTCGTTTTCGATTTGCTGAAGAAGCGCGCGAATGGGAGCAAGTCCGCTTCCGCCTGCGATGAGCAAGATGGGGCCTGACGATTGGCGCAGGTAGAACGCGCCGTGCGGTCCATCGAGAACAATCTTCTCGCCGACCCGGTCGGCTGCGTGCAGCCATTCCGTCAACGCGCCGTTCTTGACGCGCCGGACGAAGAAACTGACCTGGTTGGGGCTCTCGTTATTCGGAGCCTTCGAGAATGAATACGAACGCGCGCGCTCAACGACGCCTGGCAGCAGAACGTCCGCGTACTGTCCCGCGAGGTAGTCCTTGAATTCGCCCTCGAGCTCAATTTGCACTTCGAGAATATCGTGCGTCAACGGACTGAGACGCGCAATTTTTCCGTTAAGCTTGCGGCTTTTGGCGAGATCAACGCCATCGGAACCGTCGAGCGTTTCGAGTTCGACCTCAATGTCGCTCTTCAACATCGTCTGGCAGGCGAGGATATAACCCGCATCCAGATCTTCGCCCGAAAGAACGTAGCTGAAGTCGGCGAGTGGCTTGATCTGACCACTCGCCAGACGGCATTTGCATGTGCCGCAGCTGCCGACGCGGCAGCTGTAGGGCCACTTGATTCCTGCCTCGAGAGCTGCCTTTAGAAGATTTTCCGAAGATCCACTTTTGACAGTTATGACCTGTCCGGAGGGTTGGATCGTTGCAGAAAACGGTCCTTTATTTTTCTTGAAGAAGCCGAACATCAATGCAAGTCCCGATGGGAATTAAGAGGCGTGGATCAGAGATGGACAACGTCCGATTTCAGCGAGTAGAGGATCGCCAGAATTTCATCTCTCTCTCGTTTTCCGACATTGCACTTCTCAAGCGCGTCAAGCACGTCATCGCATGCAGCGACGAACTCTTCCGCGTTGATGTTCATGCCCTTGTGCGCGGCTTTCATTTCCTGGCCGCTGTAGGTCTCCGGCCCGCCAAACCCGGCGCAGCACATTTCTGTCACCAACCGCTTCACCTTGACCGGATCACTATTGACGTAGCGCTGCTTGATGGTCGGGTTCGATGTATGATTGCTCCAGATAACCTCGACGATGCCTTCAATCCCGGAACGGCGGCCGAGACGGTCATAGAGAGACGCATTGGCGCCGGCATCGTTGCTGGTTGCGACGGCTGCTTCACTGCCCATTTTTTATTTCCTCCCGAGTGACGACCCGCCCTGAGGCGGATCGTCGTTGGCTTTTTACAGGCGATAGTTAGGCGTAGGTGACTTCGAGGTACTTGCCATCGACCTTGTTCGGATCGAGGTCATAGCCAACCGCTTTGTTGATCTTCGCGGCAATCTTGCGCTCCTCGGGCGACGCGAAATCGCGATCCCAGATGGCAAGCTTGCGACGCATGATGTAGTGCCAAAGCGGAGGAATGAGCGCGATCATGAACTCCGTGTAGTAGCCGATGCGCGCGTTCGGAGCGCCGGTCGGAGGTCCGCCAACGCCAGTCAGCTCCCAGAAGTGCGTCTCACCGCGATCGTGGTGGTCCGCCTGGCGGCCGATTTCGATGAACGCCCAGCCCGTGAAGAGCGTGTCGTTATCCCACGAATGGCGATACTCGATCGGCTCGCCCTTCACGCGGATCAGACCGTAGTGCTCCATGTAGTTCAGCGCTTCGAGCTCGAAGTTCGAGATGATCCACACGATGAGCATGATGCCGAGGCCGATCATGACGCCGTGGAGATCGCCGGTCGCGGCGTAACCAGCGTAACTGAACAGCGCGACTGTCGGCAGGCTCATCAGATAGCCGCGAATCCAGCGGTTGGAGAACGACAGGAACGACTTGCCCATACGCTTCAGGCGCTTGCCCTCGGTCATGATGCCGAAATAGGACTGACCGACGTGCGAGACGAGGAAGTGCGTGTAGATCGAGCGTCCGCGCGGAGCCGTCGCCGGATCCGTGTCATCGCCCATCTTGTTATTCTCCGGGCCAAGCCAAGCACGGCCGAGCTCGAGATGGTGATTGTAAACGTGAGCGAAGCAGAAGTGCGCCGTTCCCGAAAGCGCCATCATCCAACGCGAGACGAGGAAGCCGAAGCCCTTGGTATGAGCAAGCTCGTGGCCGAAAATAATGCCAAGACCCTGATGCATGCCCGCGCCGATCGTGGCGGCGATGAGCGTCAGACCGTCGATGCCATTGGTATATTCGATACCGTTCCAGGTCATCATCTCGATCGGCACGCCAGCCGCGTACTGATAGACGCGCCAGGCAAGAGCCAGCTGCAAGCCGATGAAATTCAACAGCTGAAGGTACATCATGGAGTTGAGCACCGCCGGCACGCCGCTCGGCGAACCGTCGTCATTGGCAGCGGCGCCGCGCAGATGCAGACCCGACGTCAGCGTATCGAGCAGGATGTTCATGCCGAAGATCGCAAGACCCAGCCATGCCCAGTATCCGCCTAGCAAAAGGCCTATCGTGCACGCCAACACACCTATAGGCGTGTAAAGATAGACAAGATGGCCGAATATCAGCTTTCTCATTTCCTTCTCCCTTTGAGATATGGACTTTATTATTGATAATCTTCGCCAATCACGAGCCGCTGACAGACTCGGAATTGATCAAAACAGACTTCATATTTTTGAGTGTATCTTTGGGAATTTTAGAATCTATCCGTGAGATTACGCGCAATTAGGCGGTTTAATTACGCGGCGCGCGCGATGAACGAAAACGCGCGCGCCTGCTTTTTCTCACGCCGCCCTCATCTCAGCCTTCCGGAAGATCGACGATGCGGAGATAGGGCTTGAGCTCTTTCCAGCCCTGCGGAAACATCGTTTTCGCCTTCTCGTTGGAGATGCTCGGCGGAATGATCGCCGGCTGTCCTTTTTCCCAGTTCACCGGGGTCGCGACGTGGAACTTGTCCGACGTCTGCAAGCTGTCGACGACGCGCAGGATTTCCTGGAAGTTCCGGCCGGCGCTCGGCGGATACGTCATCGTCAAACGGATTTTCTTGTTCGGATCGATGACGAAAACCGTGCGAACCGTGATCGTCGGATCGCACTCCGGATGAACCATATTGTAGAGGTGGCTCACCGTCTTATCTTCGTCGGCAAGAACCGGGAAATTCAAACATTGGCCCTGCGTTTCTTCGATATCTTTTTCCCAGCCGGCATGATTTTCGCCGCTATCCACCGAGAGTCCGATAACCTTTACGTTGCGCTTTTCCCACTCCGGCATTAACCGCGCAGCTTGCGCGAGTTCTGTCGTGCAGACCGGCGTGTAGTCTTTGGGATGACTGAACAAGATGCCCCAGGAATCCCCCAGCCACTTGTGGAACTCGATTTTGCCCCTGCTGCTTTCCTGCGTGAAGTCCGGCGCTGTCTGGCCGAGCATGATCGTCATTTCGTACACTTAGCTCCCATAGTCACTGATGATTTCGCCGCCGAGCGAATCCAAGACACAACCGCCTCGCCATCTACGTGGCAGGCGCGTTTTGGATAGCATCGCCTGCGAAGAAGCGACCATCCGTTAGACTACGCGGCATCAAGTAGTTGCACGCTCTCCCGCCTCCTAACGCCATATGCTTTCGTGGAACGGCACTAACTTGAAGTCGCGTGCCGCAGCTTCACGGGTAGGCAAACCAACAAACATTTGGGGAGAGAAATGACCCGAGTTCTTTACATTCAAGCTTCACCCAGGGGCGCGCGCTCCGCCTCCGCGCAAGTCGCGCAGGCCTACATCGATGCATTGAAGAAGAAAGGCGATGTGAACGTCGATCTACTCGACGTCTGGAAAGACGATTTGCCGGCCTTCGACGGCCCTGCGTTGGAAGCGAAATATGCTGGGCTTTCCGGCCAATCTCTCGACGAGGCTCAGAAGGCGGCGTGGGTCGCGATAAGTTCTCTTGGCGCCAGATTCCGCGACGCCGACGAGATCGTTCTGTCGGTTCCGATGTGGAATTTCGGCGTTCCTTATAAGCTGAAGCAGCTTATCGACCTGGTCACGCAAAAAGACGTCACCTTCACCTTCGACGAGAACGGCTTCGGCGGAATGCTGAAGAAGCAAAACGCCGTCGTCGTATGCGCGCGAGGCCTCGAATATGTCGAGGGAACGCCGGTCTCGGAAGAAAATCTCGACTACCAGAAAGCCTACCTGATTTCCTGGCTCTCCTTCCTCGGCGTCGGCGAAATCAAAACCATCACGGTCGAGAAGACACTGATGGGCGCTGACGCAAGCTCGGCCGCATTGGCATCGGGCATCGCGGAAGCGACGGCTATGGCTACCTGATTGCTGAGCCATGACTGTCGTCACGGCTTAGCAAGGGGCGGATCCCGCGCATCCAGGACGTACTTTTACGTATACCGCCTGCGCGCCGCCTAGATAAAACTCGCCTGATATCGACGGATCCCGATCTCAGAAAACGCATATGAGCTTAACAGCGAATTTCGCGAACAAAGAAGATAGGGAGAGAAATACAATGTTGGAGAAGGCACTCCAAAGGGACGCGGAATCCCGGTACTTCGAAAAGGAAATCAAAAAGTTCGGTGAAGTGCTTATGGCAGAGCCGGCTCTTGTCGAGAAACTTGATACGACGCCGACGAAAAGCGCATTCATCGACATGTACTGCGATCTCGCAAAGGAGCGCGGCATCAGCTTCTCCAAGTCTGATCTGCTCATTGCGGTCCAAGAGCAGAAGCAGGGCCAGGATTGGATCATCCCAAAGAAGGTTCTTCGGATGATCGCGGACCGGTTCTAATTGGAGAGATTGAGATGAGCGACGAAATCAAGACCAACACGGGCCGAACGGTCGGAACCTGGAACGGAGAGTCTGCACAAGACCTGCTCCGCGAATTGACCCGCATCAGACAGGCCCTTGCGACCGAAAAAAGCTCTGAAAAGATCGTACCGCGCGAAATGCCCCATCGCGAGCAGCTGCCGGAAGATCTTAAAAATTTCAATGCATACCCGCTATGGGGATGTGATAAGAAAGGCTCCTGCGTCGTCGGCGCCGGCGCCAACCGCATCGAACCAGTCGAAAAGGTTCTGTCTTTCTCGCTGGTCGAACATCACTGACGCCGATTGCGGCCTAAGCAAAACAATGGAGAGGGGCGGCGCTTCTCTCCTTTAATTGAGTCAACATTCCGAAAGCACTCTTGCATGAATCCCTGGCAAGGCGGCGGTTCAGCATTTCTGAAGAAGGCTGAAGAGATTGCGAAAGATGTTCTTGCAGCCGAAGCGCCAAGAATAGATCGCGATGCGACTTGGCCTGAGAAAGGCTTGAGGACGCTGCTCTCCGAAGGCTTTGGTGGCCTTGTCGTTCCAAGGCAATACGGCGGCAAGGGTCAGGGCTTGCTGATGCTCGCCCGCGTCTGCGAAATTCTAAGCAAGGAATGTCCATCAACCGGCATCTGCTTCGGGATGCATTGCGTTGCGACCTCCGTCATGTCCGTCAATGCGACGGACGCTCAGCGCGAAAACTTTCTCAACCCTATTTGCGAGGGCAAACACATTACCTCCCTCTCGTTGAGCGAGTTGGGAACGGGTATCCACTTCTACCTTCCGCAGACGAGTTTGACTGCCGTTTCGCCGGATTGCTATTCGCTGACCGGCTCAAAGGTCTTCGTGACCAATGGCGCTCACGCCGACTCCTATGTCGTCTCCGCAGTCGCAGGCGATCGTGGAGCCCCCGCCGGCCAATTCTCGTGCGTCGTCATCCCGAATAATTCCGAGGGACTGACCTGGGGCAAGCCTTGGGACGGCATCGGCATGCGTGGCAACTCTTCACGCACCATGACCCTGCAAGACGTCCGCATCCCGCGCGCCAATCTTCTCGGACGCGAAGGCGATCAGATCTGGTACATCTTCAACGTCATCACACCGTTCTTCCTTGTCGCCATGGCCGCCACGTATCTCGGGGTGTCCGACAGCGCCCTCAATGAAGCACGGATGCATGTCATGCGACGCCAGCATGTGCATACCGGTGGGCTTTCCGGCGCGCCGGTCATACAGCATCGTTTCGGCAAGCTGTGGGGAATGCTCGATCGCACTCGCCGCCTTGTCTACGGCGCCGCGGCAAGCTTCGACAACGGCGACCCGGATGCGCTCATCTCGATCATGGCCAGCAAAGCTGAAGTAGCGGATAGCGCCGTCGAGATCGTCAATGAGTCCATGACGCTCACCGGCGGCCGCGGCTATTCCGAAGGATCAAAACTGTCGCGACACCTGCGCGACGTGCGAGCCGTCCATTTGATGTCACCGACGACAGATCTCCTTCGAACCTGGATTGGAAGATCGCTCCTCGGCGTTCCACTCCTCGCGGACTAAGTCCTCATTGAACGGCCTGTCGATGGACCTCATAAACGACCGGCGGAGCACGGCGGATAAGCGGGCGGGACATGTCCTTCAATAATCTCGGCTCAGACGTCAATATTCGCCGGCTAGGAATTGGCTCCCGCAGCGACGTGTGCAATCTGCTGTTTGTTAGCGTTGCCCGCGACCTCGCCTTCAATCTCTCGAACAACCTTTCCAAACTCCATCGCATCGAATTCATCTCGGATGATAATCAGCTCGTCGCCAAAGTTCAGGCGCGACCCGAGACGGTTGATGTCGTGCTCATCGGCGCAGAGCTCAATAACCCGCTCGGCTGGGCGCAGCGTATCCATACCATGGATAAGCATTTGCCGATCGTGATCCTGGGCTCGGCGGCGAAATGCGGGCAACTTCGCCGCGATCTGATGTTCAGCCCTTTCGTCGGTCATGAAATCGTCGTCTGGCCGACAACCGATATCGATGGCCTCACGGACGTTCTGGTCGACGCCGCGCAACGGCGGCAACAGCGGCAGCTCTATCAGGAAGCCGTCATTGCCAACGCGCACGCCCAGATCGAGGTTTTGCCGCTACTGCAGCCCGAAACGGCCGAATACATCGAGGGCCTTTTCGATCACGAACCGATCGGCGTTCTCGCCACCGATCCGGACGGCACGACCATCACCATCAATCGTCAGGCGCGGCACATTCTGCAATTGCCCGAGGACAGCGCGCTCGGGACACCACTCCCCAAACTCTTTCCAAAAGAGGAACGCGCGCGCGTTTCCAAACTGCTGGCTGCCGCAAACCAAGCGAACGGCAGGTTGCCTCCCGAACTGTTCGAGTTCCCGATCGAAGGCGGCAGGTCATGCTTCATCGAAGTAACGGCGTCGGCTTTTTCTCATCCTCGAGGCCGGCGCGGCGCGATGTTTGTTTTGCAGGAGGTAACCCTCCGCATACAGGCTGAAAAGCAGCGCACCGAAGCCGTCGTCGAACTGCGTCTGATCGCGACCGCACTCGCCGCGCTTCACGATATCAATGCCGGTAACGACAATCTTTCCGAGAAAATACGACACTCGCTTCACCTCGGATGCGAACAATTCGGACTCCCGATCGGCTTGGTCTCACGCGTCGAGGGCAACAGCTTCAACATTGTCGAATCCGTTTCCGACAAACCAAGATTTGCCGCCGGCCGCGTCCTTAAACTCAACCGCACATACTGCGCGACCGCAATCGACTCGAGCGAACCCATAGCCTTCGGCCATGCTGGATCCACGCCCTGGCGAGAGCACTCGTCGTACAAAGACTCGCGCCTGGAATCCTACATCGGCGTTCGAATTATCGTCGGAAACACGCTGTTCGGCACCCTGTGCTTCATGGGCGAGGAACCTCGCCGCATCCCCTTCTCCGCCGCTGAGCGCGAAATCGTGAAATTGATCGCGCGATGGATTGCTGGCGAGTTGCTTCGCGAACGCTCGGAAGCTCATATGCGCAAGCTATCGAGCGCAATAGAGCAGGCTGCCGACGCTGTCATCATCACCGATCCCGCCGGCAAGATCGAATACGTAAACCCCTCTTTCGAAGCGCTGACGGGTTACGCGCGCGAGGAAGTAACGGGCAATAAAGCCCACTTTTTACAGTGCGATGAGGAAGTCCAGGAAGAGTTATGGACAGCCATCCAGAACGGCAACATCTACCGGTTTCTGCTCAGCAATAAAACCAAGAATGGCCGACTCTATCATGAGCAGATGACCGTCAGCCCGCTGAAAGACAACAAAGGAACGACGGCTCATCTCATCGCCACGGGACAGGACGTCACCGCGCTGATCGAAGCAAAAGAGCAGGACCGCAAACGCCAGGCGGAACTCGCGCACGCCGGTCGCCTCAGCACGCTCGGCGGCATGGTGTCCGGGCTTGCTCACGAACTCAACCAGCCGCTTTGCGCGATCATGACGTATGCGCAGACCTGCGTGCGCAAGATGCAGGCCGGCGACGCGCGTCTCGAGGATCTCCAGCACGGGCTCGACCAAATCGTCCGCCAAGCTCAGCGTGCCGACGAAATATTCATGCGCATCCGAAACTTTTCAAAGAAAAGTCAGATCCGCCGTCAGCGCGCCAGCATCCAGGAAATCATTGAGACGACGCTCGGCTTCATAAAATCCGAGATTGCTCACAACCAGATCAAGCTGCGGGTAAAATTTCTGAAGGAGAAGCGCCTGGTTTTCGCTGACAGCATTCAAATCCAGCAGGTTCTGCTGAATCTGGTGCGCAACAGCGTCGATGCACTCTCGACAGTGACCCGCAAGAAGAAAGAAATTTCGATCACCGTTACGTCGGAAGGATCGCACTTTACAAAAATTGTAATCGCCGACACCGGATGCGGTTGCCCCCCGCAAGAGCTGCAGCGCCTTTTTGATCCTTTTTTCACGACGAAAGAAGCGGGCCTAGGCGTCGGTTTGAGCATCAGCCAGGGCATTATAGAAGATCATGGCGGCAAGCTCTGGCTCGAAAATTCATCCGCAAAAGGCTCAACGTTCTGCCTTACGATCCCCAACTGGAGAAACTCGGACAATGCAAACCGAGCATCCTAAAAAACCGGCACACACCGTATTCATCGTCGACGATGACCCGGCCGTCCGCGACGCCATTCGTTGGCTCATGGAACAGGTTAAGCTAAAGACGCAGGTCTATTCGTCTGCAGACGAATTTCTCGCGAGCTACGTTCCGGGAGTTCGAGGGTGCTTAATTCTCGATATCCGCATGCCCGGCATGAGCGGCTTGGAACTGCAAGAAAAGCTCAACGCCGCCGGCGCGCTCATTCCTATCATTATCGTCACCGGCCACGGCGACGTTTCCATCGCAGTCCGCGCAATGAAAGCCGGTGCCGTGGAGTTTCTTCAGAAGCCGTTCACCGATCAGCTGCTGCTGGATACGGTCCAATCGGCACTCACGAAATACAGCGCGATCTGGGATCAGGAGGCCCGCCGCGAAAAGTCCAATAAAAGCCTCGCGTCCTTGACCAGCCGCGAACGCGAAGTTTTGGGATTGATGCGAGCGGGAAAGCCGAACAAAGTCATCGCTTCCATACTCAATATATCTGTCCGAACGGTGGAAGGCCACCGCGCAACGATCATGAGCAAGACGGGATCGCGATCACTCGGAGAATTATTCGAGATGCTGCACTCTCATTCATAGCGTCGATATATGCACGCGCACTGCAGCAAAGACGGGATGGACGTCCGGCCGGGCATGCACAGGCGCAGAACGCCGACGACTTAAAGAAACGCATATTTTTCAGCACACTGCACAAATGTGAATCGCCAACGCACGCCGACTTAGGCGGCAATGTGCCTGACGTTGCACCGCCCAGTACCTACGTACCCGAGGGTTTTTTCGGGCTTTGACGTGCACATTTCATGACCCATGCTACAATACTTTTAAATTATTGCGGTCGTTCTTAGGCATTGCGGTTTCTCATCTCACCGCACACCCGATCAACGATCAAATAGCTGGGGAAAGCCGCTCACGGATTCATCGAACGCCACCTGAAATCTCACCTGTGCATTTCCGATATTGAACTGAATTTGCAAAGCAGACACGCCCTCTACTCCAACAACAAGCCAGCTTCCTCGAATAACGAATAAGGCGGCACTTCACCCGAATGAGCGCGACAGCACAGATAGGAGTGACAACACTCATCGGCGCCGAGCGTGCAGAAACGATATTCTCTCGCTTTAAAGCGAAGCATCCGGACGTGGCTCTAGAGTATCGCGAGGGGGCCGTGGAGGAGCTTCATAGCATGTTCAAGCATCGGCAAGCGGATCTTATCATTGTACCGCACGATGCTGATTTTGAACTCGATCCCGACATCCTCCGCCTGCCGCTCATGCTCGAGCAATTGTTCTTTATTCCCCGCTTTTCCGAACGCAGCCGATGGGAAGCCATGGAATGCGTGACGGTCAGCGATATCGCTGCCGAAGCCTTCGCATTGCTGCCCGATAATTGTGGCCTGACCCGCACGACGCGCCATCTTTTCCACTCCCAGGGCCATGCCATCAACGCCTATGAGCACCGCGCCACAGGCTATCAATCAATGCTCGATTTTGTCGACGCGTCTCTTTGCTCCGTGACACTGCCTGAATCCAAAATAAGGGACTACACCGGAACCGTGATCCCGATTGTCGACAACGGCCGCCCCGTTGCGATCGAATACGTTGTCTTTGGACAAGCATCGAATCTTCCACGCAAGAAATTCACGGAACTGTGGGACTGCCTGCTCGAAAGCAAACTAACCGTCACACGGCCGTCGCCCTGCAGCACCACACCTGCCTTTTCCGGAATAAAGTCTGCGACGAACTAGACTTTCCGTCTGCATTTCATTTCCAAAATTTTGAAACGCTCGCCGCTCGAAGGCCGAACTTCGCGTATGCCGCGAACAGTATTTATACGCTGCATAATGCGTGTTCTTCACGTGTGAACCTGACTCTTCTTTTCGACTAACATTCGACGATGACAGTCGAGGCGGACCGATTTTCCCGTCGCTGACGGTCATGCCTGAAGCACGCAATAGCGAACCCCTCCTCCCGAGATCTATACCGCTCGATTTCAATCGTGAGGGCTGAGGGAAAGCGTCAGCGGAACAAACGAATATTCGGAGGAGACAATTTGATGAAGCGCAGATTAGCACTCGCTATCGCTATCGGCATTGCGGCGCCGTCACTCGCTTTTGCCCATGGCCTCGTTCGCACCGACGAAGAGCTGATCAAAGTTCTGCAGACGGCCGCACCGGCAAAAATCGTCGCCAATGCTACGATTATGAATACCGCAGCCGACGGCACCATGAAGGTCATCCAAAAAGGAACCAACGGCTGGACATGCATGGACCCAGGTTCGCATCATACGGGCGAACCGATGTGCGCCGATGCCGCCGCGATGGCCTGGGCGGATGCTTGGCAAAATAAAAAGCCGCCGACTGCAGCTGTCGGCTTCATGTACATGCTCAATGGCGACAGCGGCGTAAGCAACACGGATCCGTATGATCGCAATACCGAGGCGACGCCGACGAACAATTGGATTCAGACCGGCCCGCACGTCATGATCGTTGGAACGGACGCAAAAGCCATGCTGGAAACCTATCCGCGCGATGCCAAGGCGGATCCAACCGTGCCTTACGTGATGTGGCCCGGCACTCCGTACGAGCATCTGATGCTGCCGCTGAAATAATATCGACTTTCAGGAAGCTCCCGCTTCAGCGCATTGCCAGCTTTGGTGCCGGCAGTGCGTTTTTTATTTCAACAATCAAAAGTTGCCTGAACGCCTGCGCGGGCCACGTCACTTTTAGTCAGTACACATATTTATCGCGCAGACTATAGTCATCGATTTTCTCTCAGAATAAAGCCATTAGAACTTTCAATTTGCGCTTCGACCCAACTCATAAGTATTTGCGCTAGGTCAAACCACCATTTCATCATCCCTCGCTTGCGATGCGCAACGGGGCTTCCCGGGCTTCGTATTCAATGAATCTTCTGGTCGTCGAGAGCCATCCCATTGTCGTGCTGGGATACCGAAGCATACTTGAGGAAAATCCCGCCTTGACGCTCTACGATGCGCGTACGATCGTCGAAGCGCGCCCTATGATCGCAAAGCTCCGCCCAGACGTCATCATCATCAACGCTCAGCTTCCAGACGGCTCTGGATTTGAGTTCATTCGCAGGTTGACGACGCAGAGGTCCAAACTCAGATCGCTCATCTTTTCGATGCGTGACGATCCCTACTTGGTGATGCGAGCAATCGACTGCGGCGCAAAGGGCTTCTTCAGCAAACGCAGCTCCAGCGATGAAATTCGCTCAGCGGTCGACGCTGTCGGCAACGGAAAGACATGGATCGGCGAAGAACTGATCCAGCAGATCGCATTTACCAGAATAGCCCAGCAGAAATTTCATTCTCGCTTCACGCGCCGCGAGAAGAACGTCCTCAATCTTCTTCTCAACGGATGCAGTTCCACGCAGATCGCGACAGAGCTGAACATTTCCTCGACGTTGGTTTCCGTGGATTGCGCCGCCATGAGGAAAAAGCTTAACGCGCGAACGACCGCGGAGATGCTGGCTATCGCTGTTCGCTCTGATCTCAATCTATGATTTTCTGAGCAGAACGAATTGGTCCCGCCACCTTGGCCAACCCAAATAACACCGCGGCATCAGCCGCCTGCCTCTGGTTCCCCAAAATTATTGCGATGTTCTATTTCGTGCACGACTGCCGAAATTTATCAGCATATCGCGTCTGATCTTGCGATAGGCGCCAACATCCTGGCTATCCATCGCCTGCCGCTCGAGCCGATCCATGCTCGCACGCCGTGGATTTGCCCCGAGATCGATCACCGATCCCAATCCAGCATAAAGATATCGGCTTCCGAAGCTGCTCGAGAGCGCCGCGAACGCCGGCTCCCCCGTGCAGTGACCCGGCGCGACCCATTGCACGCGATACTGCTCATGAAGCAAGGACGACAGTCGCGCGATTTCCGTATCCGGCGCCGTCGCCAAATGCATTCCGCCCAAGATTATATGAATGCGTTTGTCGATCGAGGCTGCTGCTTCGACGATCCGATCGATCCCAGGATGCGAACACCCGACAATGAGAGCCAAACCCTCGGATGTTTCAATCGCGAGCGATAACTCTCTCAGTTCCAACGTTCCCGGCTTATCCGAAACGAGCGAAATCAGCGAGATCCCTGGGATGATCTCAAGCGTGTCGTCAACGAGTTGAATATTCGCCTTCGGCCATGCCGTTCCGAACCGCATCGTCGTCGGAGGCGCGCCATCATAATATCGTTGCTCTGGAGCGAGCGCTGGCGCCTTTCGGTAAAAGCTCGACGGCAAGGAAGAACCAAACACGCCGAACGCTTCCTTCGGCGCATAGATCTTCACGTCCGGATTGACAGACAGAACATACGACAGACCACCCATGTGGTCACTGTGACGATGGGAAATGACAACGAAATCGAGCCGCGATAGGTCGACGCCTTTCGCCTTCACGTTCCGCTCGAGAACCGTCGGATCGTTGCCCGTATCGAACAGAATGCGCTTGCCATTGATTTCGACGAGCGCCGCATAGCCCCAATCCTTCTCAAGCAACGGATCTCTTCCGAAGGCATCATAAAGCACCGTCAACCGCGGAGCTTTGATCGGATCGTTGGAGGATTGCGCGATGTCGATTCCGGCGTTCGCCTGCCCCGTTGCGATCCAGCAGATCGCGAGCAGCCAAGCCATCCTCACAATCTGCCAGTACATGTCACTCCTCCATCGCGAAGCTTGCGGCACGTCCTAACCGCCGAGATTCTGCCAGCCGCGCACGATGACGTAGCTTCCCACGACAGCGATAATGAAAGCGAAGACCTGCGTGAGGAGCGACTTATGAGGCGCCAGCGCGGTCGCCAAGCGCCGCCCGAAAACGCCACCAACAATGCCGCCGACAATGAACCACGCGGCAAGCGGCCAATCGACCAAACCTGACAAAGCGTAATTGAAAGCCGTGGTCGTTCCGAAAGCGACGACGGAAACGAGCGACGATCCGATCGCAAAGATCAAAGGCATATCGGTCGCGGCCATCAAACCAGGCACCACAAGAAACCCGCCGCCTATTCCGAAAAAACCCGACATCAGGCCAACACCGGAGCCGTTAAAAAGTAGCAGCGGAAGCAGACTCTTCGCGCTGGTCTTGTTCAAGCATACGTCGGGATTGCCGTCAGCTCTCTTCTTGAAAACCATGAAGGCAGCGATAACCACCATCAGGATTCCAAACAACAGAAGCAAATGCTGTCCGTTGAACGTCTTGCCCAACGACGATCCGATCGCAGCTCCCACCACACCCGCGCTCGCGAAAACCAGCGCGCACGGCCATTTCACTTTGTTTTGCCGCGCATGCCCGATCAGTCCCGCGAGAGCGCTGAGCGCAACGGCCACCGCGCTTGTACCTATGGCGATGTGAGGAGACTGCACGCCAACGACGTAGACGAGCAACGGCACCGCGAGAACAGATCCGCCGCCGCCAATCAGACCAAGAACGAAACCCACTAAAGTGCCAGACAACGTCGCCAAGGGGTCGAAGGAAAAGAGCATTTCCTAGCCTTCGACGTTTTGAGACTGGCGCTGCGACGCCATCTCCTGCAATCGCGTCTCGATATTCTTCAAGTCGTATCCCGCGGCATTTGCCCGAGTTGCGATTTCTTCCAACGACCGGCTCGCCGCTTCCGATAGCGCCCACAGAAACGTCGATCTGGTGCCGGTACGGCAGTACGCGAGAATAGGTTTGGGAAGCGCGGCAAGAGCCAGCCGAAATGCGGAAACATCGTCCGGCGAAATCTTGCTCGCAACGACGGGGATGTAGCGAACCTCCATCCCGTTCCGATGCGCTTCCCGACTGATATCTGCGAACGAGGCTTGATCGGGAGCCTCACCGTCAGGTCGATTTGATATGACGGATCGAAAGCCCCGCGCCGCCAGCGTTTCGAGATCGCTCGGAGAAATTTGCGCCGCTACGAATAAGTTTTCGCCGAGCTCTTTTATTTCCATCGGTCTAGCCTCGCGTGCTCTTCATGTGGTCGTTTTGTACGGCGATCTCGGCATCCGACCTGCCCTTGCGAGACAAGAGTCGTTATGCCGAGAGGCTACGTAAGTGACGCTACCGAGCCGACATTGATTGCAAACGAGCAGTCGTCACACTCGGCGGTCAGCGATTTGCGCCGCCCTACGGTTGGATCGACGGCTTGGCCAGCCACTCGTGCCCCTTCAGCATGCCCTTCCAGTAGACGGTCGGCAGGACATGAGCTTTGAGCCACCAGGCCGTGCGCGTCGGACGCGTGCCTTTGAGAAGCGAGGGAGGAAATGTCGGAGCGAGTTTTCCGCCGTAGCAGAATTCCGCGAGCACGATCTTGCCACGCTCAACGGTAAGCGGGCACGCGCCATAGCCGTCGTAAATCGCGGATCCGCGACCGATGCCCATGTCGGACAACACATTGTACGCAACGACCGGACCCTGCTTGCGCGCTGCCGCCACCGTCTTCGCGTTCGGTGTGTTCGTGACGTCGCCCAACCCGTAAATGTTGGAGAACTTCTTGTGCCGAAGCGTTTGCTGATCGACATCCATCCATCCCGCTTGATCGGCAAGCGGACTCTCACGGATAAATTCGGGCGCCAACTGCGGCGGCACAACGTGCAGAAAATCAAACTTGGTTTCGACGACGGTCTTCGATCCGTCAGCCCCGCTCTTTTGGAACCATGCGGTCTTCGCAGGTCCATCCACGCGGATCAGCGTCTCGCCAAAACGAAGGTTGGAGCCGTAGCGCGATACGTATTCCATCAGCGCCGGCACGTAATCTGCCACACCGAATAGCACCCCTCCGGCGTTGCAGAAATCGATCGAAACGTCTTTGAGACGACCTTTTCGTCTCCAATGATCGGCGGATAGATACATCGCCTTTTGCGGGGCGCCAGCGCATTTGATCGGCATACCCGGCTGCGTGAAGACAGCATGGCCGGACTTCATTTCCCGCACCAATCTCCAAGTGTAGGGCGCAAGATCATGCCGATAGTTGGACGTAACGCCGTTCTTGCCGAGAGCATCGCGCAAACCCTCGACGCCATCCCAATTAAGTTTGAGTCCCGGCGACACGATCAGTCGATCGTATGGCACCTTCGAACCGGAACCGAGCAGCACCGAATTGTTCGCCGGATCGAACGAGACAACCGTGTCTTTGACCCACTTCACGCCTTTCGGAATCATACTCTCCATCGGCCGCCGCGTGTCGGCGATCGAAAAAATGCCGCCGCCCACCATCGTCCAACCGGGTTGATAGTAGTGAACGTCTGTCGGCTCGATGATCGTGATTTCCAAGCTCCGCTGTCGCGCCAGCAAACTGGCTGCAACGGATATGCCTCCGGATCCTCCGCCCACAATAACAATACGGTTCGGAGTCGAGACGCGCGCATTTTGCATGATAAAATTCCGGGTTTGTTAGATGTGAGCTGCGCCTTACAATATCGTTGACGCGATGTTTCAAAGTGAAGCCCGAATTACTCCATGCCTCGAGCAGCGGACGCGCGCATCATAGGCAGGGATTCCGGAACGCGTAACTCAATCGAAAAAATATAGGCTTGATCTATTTCTGAAATAGATCACTCACTCAAATGAGCTGCACTCCAGCGCAAAGGACGAAGCAGAACGGACACTACCGTTCACAGCATTCGTAGAGTCTGAATTTGGATTGTGGCGTTCGCGTTCTCTGCAGCGACACGGAACATCGCCCCACGCACGCATCAAAAATGCGCGTTGATAACACACACCGATGCAATGGCGATTTCCGGAAACTTCAACATGCTTTCGCCGACGATCGCGCCACCAGGTCCGCCCCCACATTTTACACTCGACAGCGAATCTCGTCCTCACAACGACGGTTAGCACATAAAACGTGCACGACTGAAAAATGCGCGATCGCGCCCCTCGCATCGCTCGGGAATACACCTAAGTAACCACGTGAAAACACCTAGTCGTCTATATTTTGTTTGACTCCGCGGTCCATTTTCCGGCCCTATAAATCATAGATTTATTGCGACTTGCGCCAGCGATTTCGACAACACTCAGTGTTGTGATTTTCATACCAGAGGTTTTCCATGAATCTGCAGCAACTCAGGTATGTTCGCGCCCTCGTCGAAGAAAAATCCTTCGTCGCTGCTGCCGCGCGCTGTTCCGTGACGCAGCCCACATTATCAAACGGCATTGCTCAGCTCGAAACGGAACTCGGCCAGCGAATTTTCCGCCGAACGACACGCAGCCTGTCGTTGACCCCGGTCGGCGAACGCCTCTTGCCGGCAGTGCTGGAGACGCTCAAGTCATTCGACAAAATCAAAGAGCTCGCGTCGCAGGCCAGACCGGGCCAACGTTGCGTACACGTCGGCTTTTCACCGGTCGTCGGCATAGCTCAAGCCGAAGAATCGCTGAGAGCCTTCAGAAAGAAGTGCCCGGACGTCGAGATCGTCTATCGCGAAGGCAATCTTCAAGCGATCAGCGAATCGCTCAAATCCGGAGACCTGGATTTGGTGATGGCTCCGCTGAATTTGGAGGCGTGTCAGCTTAGCAAT
Organism: Hyphomicrobium denitrificans ATCC 51888; assembly: GCF_000143145.1. Taxonomy (NCBI): domain Bacteria; kingdom Pseudomonadati; phylum Pseudomonadota; class Alphaproteobacteria; order Hyphomicrobiales; family Hyphomicrobiaceae; genus Hyphomicrobium; species Hyphomicrobium denitrificans. The sequence goes on along the minus strand of NC_014313.1, from coordinate 742,906 downwards.
TGCGTGTATCGCCTTCTCTGCAGCGAACCGCTGATGTTCGTTCCGAAGAAGTCCGATGCCACCCGGTGGCGGAACCGGACGCAGGTTCGCTTGGATGAGATCGCCGAGGATACGTTCGTCCTTGTTCCGAACGTGTGTGGGCTGACGCAGGTCACGCGCCAGCACTTCGAAAAGGCATCTCTGAGACTTCGGCGCTATCCCGGCGAGGCAAGCAGCTATGCCACCGTTGAAGAATGGGCCGGCTTGAGCCTTGGATCCGCCATATTACCGGCATCGAAGGTCGCGAACGGCATGAACGGTGTCGATCCCATAGCGATCGTGGAGAACGGAAAGCCGCTGACGATCGACTACTACGCACTCGGCAAACCCAATACCGCTTCTCCTGCGGTTTTTGCAGAGTTGTGGAGCATGCTTCAGCAGTTCAATCCAGTGGTCGCCGCTGCAAAAAATCCTGATGCCGACTATGTGCTCGATTGGGCAGTGTAAAATTGCAGAGGCCATCGCGCGCAAGATACTATCGTCACAAATGCTTTGCCCGGCGCTGACACCCGCGACAGTGAAAAAGCGTCAGTTGCGCCCATCTTCGTTTCTACCAAGGAGGTGTGGACGAAAACGATGGCAAGACAGGCGCAACTGACGAGGCGGTGGAGAGCGTGACGACGGGTGAAGCTTCGCACTCCAGCCACCAGTGGTAATGACGACGTCCCGGTCGCCGGGTAATGCGAATCCAATTCAAAAATTTCAGGTGACGCGCGCGACCGCGTCTGAGATCACCGATACTGCCAACGAGAGTTGCGCTCAGTTCGCTGGAACGGCAGCATGCACGGCATAAATTGAAGCCAACACAGATGGCTCATCGAGCACCGCTGACGGTCCGCCAAACGGTGTCGAAAATGCAATCAGTGAACCGCCTAAGATAAGAAATTTTCTCAAGTTTCCTCGCATAATCCGCTGCGTGAACGGCTCGCGCAAATTTTTGGTTCATGCCATCACATGCATAAACCCTCTGCGACACTCTAGCTCCGCATCATCAGCGTCAGAAAATTTTCTTTGAGAATGTTTGTTATTTCACTGGCCTATAGGCCAAATCGAACGTGTACGCATCGTCACGAGACGTACGAATGCTACAGACGAGCGGAAATGCTTATCGCGACGAAGAACCTGCCGGCGTCGGCGCCGATCGGAAGGCATACAGAATAAGTCATGCGCTCGTCGGCAACTCAATCGAGCGGAAATGCCAAACTATCGATTGCCTGCTTCGCTGCCGGCCGGATGAGAGAAGGATCCTTCAGCGCCCAGGCGACGAGGCTGGCGCCCTGCAATGTACTCAACAGAACTGTCGCCGAACGCCGCGCTTTCAAGTTGTCCCTGAACTCGCCGGACTCCAGTCCTTGCTCCAAAATCTCCTCGAGCCAATCGAGATGGATGTTGAAGAACTTCTTCACGCGAGATTGCATCGAAGGCGGCAACTGCGCCGCGTCGGCTGCAAGCGCGCCGCAAAGAGGCATCAGCCCATCACGCAGCCCACCGGAAAAGAAATCCGAATAGGAGAGCAGCTTGCTTTTTGCGCTCGCACGTTTCTCGGACAACGACTTCAGCTCGAGTTCAAACCGCTCGAGATAAGCATCGATCAGTGCAGCGCCCAACAACTCTTTCGTCGGAAAGTGATGATGAATGCTAGCCTTTCTGATGCCGACGCGCTCCGAAAGATCGGCATAACTAAAGGCGGCATAGCCCTGCGTGCGAATAAGGACCTCCGCTTCCGCAAGCAGCGCTGATTTTGTATCCTGGGCAACCATGCAACTGCCTACCAACTGGTAGGCATCGGGTCAAGTTGCGCCGACATTCAGGCGCTGGCTTCCAATCCCCAATAAGGCCGAAGCGTCGAAACAAAAGAGGGAGGAGCCGAAACTCCTCCCCCAAGTTTGGACGTGGAACGAAGCCATGGAGTGGTACGAGAAGACTTAGTGCGTGACTTTAGATAGAAAGCATTCAGGGGAAGACAAGTAGGAGGCGTGCTGCAAACTGGCAGACTTGCAGCACGCCGTTTGCATTAGAAGTTGATCATACCGCCGGCAGTCACGACGCTAAGATTGTTGAGGTGATCGAGCTGGTTTGTGACAACACCTGGGCCCGACACGCTGGGATCATAGTTCTTGTAGTTGACCCAGAGTGACATCGCAGCCGCATCAATCTCTTGCACGGCACCAAGACCCCACTGCGTGAGACTGCTCCCGGTAACGCCGAAGCCGAGAAGCGCCTCGTGGAACATATTGTTGCGCTCACCATACTCGCCGTAGAGCACGGTATGACCGAGCGGATTCCACTTCTGGCGGATACCGGCTTTCAGATACCAGTTGTCGCCGCTCGGCTGGTTCGCCGTGATAAACGCGGCCGTTCCCGGCCCGCCCGCGCTAACAGCATCAAGCAGCGCTGGATTATAGATGTTGTTATTCCATTCCTTGCCGTAGGCACCGTAGACGAACAAGCCGGTTGCGACATGCTCGACGTAAGCACCGAGCTGCAGGTAGTTGGCATCGGTTTTGAGAGGCGTGAAGAAGCTCAGACCAACTGCATCGTTGAAGCCCGGAGAGTTGTTTTCGTCTCCGTTATGAAGATACGAGACGACGCCAGCCACTTTGAAGCCGCCGATCTGGCCGCTGTAGTTTCCGGTCACATCCCAGAAGTCGTCCTCGCCCCAGCTTGCGGAGATCGAGAAGCCGGCAAGCGTCGGCGAATCGTACCGCACACCGTTCAGCGGGATCGCGTTGCAATCGCCGGCAACGGGCAACTGCGTCGAGCCGCACCACATCAGAGCGCCGGTCGGCATACCGAAGTTGGCAGTCGGGCCCGAATTGCCGGTACCAAAGTTGTTCGGCAGCATAAGCTGCGTCTTGCCTCTGGCCAGGTTCACGGCCATGCCGTCCAGCGGCACCCAGTTCGCTTGAACAAGCGAACCCGAACCATCGACGAGCGCCGCCGCATGCGATGACGACTGCGGAATGGCGCCGACGCTGACCTTACCAAGCTGCTCGCTCTTCAAGTACCAGAACGAATACAGGACATCGACCGAGTTCCGGACGAACTCGCCGTTGTTTTTGACAATATGCAAACCGGACGGACCGTCCGCACCTGTTGACGTGTTTCCGACCGTCAGCGGATCCGAGGAACCGACTTCGAGCTGAAGAACGTATCCGGCGCTCCAATCTTTGGTGATCTGCGCGGCGCCGGTGAAAGTAACATGAGAGTTCAACGTCGAGCCAACGCCGGTGATGTAAGCGTTGCTGGCCGCGCCGTTATCGACCCACATGATCTGATTCGCGACCGAGCCCGTTACCGTCAACGAGACCTTGCGATTGCCTTTGCGCGCCGTGGTTGCTTCAAGCTCCGCAATCCGCTCTTCGAGATCGGCGCAGCAATTCCCACCGAGATCCGCAGCATTCGCTGACATCGAGCCGAGTGCGCCGCCCGCAATTGCAAGTCCGGCAGCGGCGGCCACGCACCGCGTACTTAGAAGTTTCACCATTAAGTCCCCCTTTTTTTAGTTTGAGCTTTTGCATTTCGAAGTTCGCCTACAGAAAGGGAAACTCCGTGAGAATGAGGTTAGGGCTTCACAATCAATCAAAACACATAGTCAGTACGCATTACATCGCACATATCACAGCAACGAATTGCCGATATGCAAAAGTCGTCGTCCGCCGCAATTTACCTCTGCATTGTCGACGATTGAGCACACAGATTTCTCAATGAAATAAGTCTGATAAGAAAAACGCATCGATCTGCGGCAATGTTGACATAAATCAACACGACTAATTCATTTGGAAAATGAATTTGATAGATTTTGAAAATATATCCCTGAAGCTGTTGAGACGGTGCCGTCGCGGAGTTGGTAGGAATTGAGGTTGGCGTAGTCTCCGGGGTGATCAACCTCGAATCATCCGGCGTTGAAGCGTCGGACTGGAGACTACGCCATGAACAAGCCTACCACGAAGCCTGATTCCTCGCAGCCTGCGACCGAGCTGGCTGTTGATCTTTTCGACAACTGGTTTGACCCGATCGAGGCCGAGGTGCGGGCTCGGTCGCGCCAGTTCATCGAAGAACTGATCCGCGGCGAGCTCGACGATGCACTGGCACGGCCGCGCTACGGACGGAGCCAGATGGCCAGCAATGAAGCAAGAGCCGGCGTTACGGGCCATCGTCACGGCAGCCGGACGCGGTCGCTGACCGGCACGTTCGGGCCGATCGAGATAGCAGTGCCGCGTGCCCGGCTGACCACGTCCGAGGGCATGACGACGGAATGGAAGAGCCAGGCACTGCGGGCCTATCAGCGGCGCACGCTTGCCGCCGATGCGCTGATCGCGAGCAGCTATCTGGCCGGCACCAATACGCGACGGGTACGTCGCGCGCTGGCGGCTCTGTTCGGCGGGACGGTCGGTAAAGACACGGTGAGCCGGACCTGGCGCAAGGTCAAAAGCGACTGGGATGCCTGGAACAGCCGCTCGCTGGCCGACGAGCCGATCGTGCGCCTGATCCTCGACGGCACCGTCGTTCGGGTACGGCTCGACCGCAAGGCGACCTCGATCTCGTTGCTTGTTGTGCTTGGCGTGCGCGCAGACGGCCAGAAAGTGCTGCTCGCGATCAAGAGCATGGGCGGCGAGAGCGCCGAGGCCTGGCGCACGGTGCTGGACGATCTCATCAAGCGCGGGCTCAGGCGTCCCGAGTTCCTCATCGTCGACGGCGCGCCGGGGCTCGACAAAGCCATTGCCGTCGTCTGGGACGGCGTGCCGGTGCAGCGCTGCACGGTCCACAAGCACAGAAACCTGATCGCGCATGCTCCGGAGCGCCTGCACGAGGAGATCACCGCGGACTACAATGACATGATCTATGCGACGACGCCTGAGGAGATCGCGGCTCGCCGCAAGGCCTTCATTCGAAAATGGAGGCTCAAGCACCGCGCCGTTGCTGACAGCCTGGAGGAAGCAGGCGACCGCTTGTTCACCTTCGCGCGCATGCCGCCGAGCCAATGGCGTAGCCTACGCACGACAAATGCGATCGAGCGGTTGCACGAGGAGTTCAAGCGGCGGATCAAAACCCAAACCGTGTTGCCGTCGGCCGACACCGCCGCGATGATGTTCTGGGCGCTACTCGCCTCGGGACAGATCAGCATGCGCAAGGTCGATGGTTGGCAAACCCTCGCCACAAAACCCATCGATCAGCCAATTGACCTTGCCGCCTGAAACGATAACTTCATGTTCCCGGAGAATTCGCCAAGCCGAATTCCAACCGCATTCCGGACGGCACCTTGACGGCCTGCGCACACCCCTAACAAGACTGGATCCGACAAGCCCTAGGAGGGGCGTTCGAGGCGGCGCCGGACGTTCATTTCCTGTTCGAGCCGCCAGGAACCCTCCTGATCTAGGATGTAGCCTCCCCAGTGAAACCTATCATCGGCGATATCCGTGAAGGACCAACGGAGCGGCGTGCCGTTCGCGGCGAAGCCATCGAGCTGGATACCGTAGTCGACGGCCTTGGCGGTCAGAGTGACCAAAACGCCCGAGGTCGCTCCGCACCATATCACTGCCCAGGTGTCGGCATCTGGATTGTAGCGTCGCAAGGTCGTGCCAATACCGCGCTCGCCTGGTCGTGCGCTGCCTGCTCGTGGGTAGGTCAAAACGTCTTGGATTACTCTGCCGTCGAGCACCCAGCCAAATGACCAGACGCCGGGCCCATCGATCGACACCGAGCCGTCCGAGTCGATAAACCTGACGTCCGCATCCCAGACCCCTACGAATTGGCCAAACAACAACGCGCCCGCGCCCGCGCCGAAGTCAGGGTGAGGAGTGGAGGACTGCAGCAGCTCGGCCAAAGGCCATCGTGTTGTGCCATTACCATCTAACATTGTGAAAGCCTTCGCTGTGAGCCACATTCTGAGGCGCCTGGGTCTATTTTCGATTTCGACATCAGTCAAAAAGGGCGACGCATCTTACTTCGATGCTTTGCCTTTCTGGCGCATCAGCCGGGGTGTTGGAATCGCTGAACCCTGAGTGAAAGCTGAATGTGCAGGGAGCGTTACCATCGACCCCATAGGAATCAGCGTGCCGACCATTTGATTGAGCAAGCCCTCCCGCAGAATCCCATGTTTTGATCAATATTACCTCGTCCCGCGTCATAAGCGGATAATACCACCACTCATGGTGCTGCCCGAACTTCGCGAAATAGTTTTCACCGATGCGATCATGATAGTGGATTTCGAAAACTACCAGATCATTGGGCTCAACGTTCTGCCCATCGCATAGCGCTAAGGGGTCGCTCATTACGGGCGAGAGACCAATGCTGCGCCACACGTTGATAAGGGCAAACCGCTTGCCCTCATCCAAAGTACGAGACACGATTTCGGGCGTGAGCAGCGATTCACCCTGACCAAGCACGGCCCGCAGCGTGTCGTTGACGCCTGGCGGGCTGGCCAGATCACGTAGGCGCTGTGGTGCACTCGTGAGGGTGTAATCGCCATGCACGACGTGGATCGGTTTCTGTACCTGTTGGCCACCGGCGATGCGCTTCGCGCCGCCCATGTTTTCGGCTAAGCGGACGTTGTGATCGAACGCAAAGACCTGCGCTGCATTCGTGGCCTGCCTTACGATCTCGGCACACTCAGGGTAGTACTCCCGAACGACCTGCCGGTTATCAAAAAACTGGAGTTCAGGTCGCTGCAGAGGCCGATGAAGCAGTTCGAAACCGCGTACATTGAACTGTCGCCAGGATTGATCGAGGTTGCGCTGCCGCGCGTCATTGATCACAACGTCCCGATGTTCCATCACCGCCCCGTGATGCGCGCCGTCGTTGCCGTCACGGTCACGGCGAGCGAAGACCTTGCCGTTGCGATAGAGCGAAGACTCTACGGATTTCGCGAGGTAGGTGAGTCGTCCATGGGTAGGTGACTCGAGCATTGACATTGTCCGGTTATCGAAGGATTGACATTGTCCGGTCATCGAAGGAATGCGATGAACAGAACGGACGGACACCGTCTATTCGGGCTTCCGGATCGCCGACAAGGATCGGATCTTGCTCCGAGCCTTGCCGGCGCCGAGGCCGTGCACGCAAGTTATCCTGCGCGATAGCGCGGTCTAAGCGACTGCCGCGCCCTCCTTCTCAACCCGCTTGAAGTAGTCCTCTGCCTTCTCGTTCAAGTAAGGAATTCCATGGTTGTGTCCGCTGAAGACCTCCGTCCCCTTCAACACAGCCGTCTTGCGCTTAAACATACTCGCCGTTAACTCGCCTCGGATTATTTTCCCGACGTTCGTATACTGCCACTCGCTCACGGTCTTCGCGTGAGGCCGTTCAGATAGTTTCTTGAACCATGCCGCGATTTTGGGGAATCCTTGCCAGACACGGTCCGGAATGATCTTGCCGGCCTCATGCGACACGAACTCATGGAAAGCGGCCAAATCCGCATAGCTGACCTCATCCCCGCAAACATATTCGCGGTCCCTCAGCCAGTAATTCTCTAGCGTCCCCATGGCTTCGTACAAAAGGGTGCGCCCTTTGTTTTGCTCCGCGGTGAATTTTGGACTGTACGGCTTCTCCCCATAGATCAAACAGCCGAAGATGTTCCAGTGGAACGCCCCACCTCCAAGGCGGAGAGTATAGGCGTACCATTGTAGAAACTGGTTGATCTGCGCCCTCTCTTGCGTGCCGCGTCCGAACCAGTTGCCGGCGCCGTCGAACTTCTCGTTCACGTAGCGCGCGATGGCTACGCTCTCCCAAACGGTGAACTCACCATCAACGAGAATCGGAACCTGCCCCGTCGGGTTGTACTTATCCCTGAACTCTTGCCTCTCGGTGATGTCCGTGGAGATGTCCACGACTTCTTCCTCGAAGGGAACGTCAATCTCATACATGAATTGATGTGTTGAGCGGCATGGCTGGGACGCCGGATGATAAAGTAGGCGCAAGGTCTTACCCGTATGTATGTTCGTTGGATTCGGGCTCACGTTATCCTCCCTTACTGTGGTTTGCTAACCGCATCAGGCCGCTCGCTTATTGGCTTGTCGCGCGCGATCCAGATGTCGGCGGGCTAGTTCTATACAAGGCTATGCATCTCTGTCAAGCTCTATGTGACGGAATTGCATAGCTATTAGCAGCGAAAGCGAGAACAGATAGCGCACGGTTGTCATTCACGAGAACAGGAGGCCCTTTTGTGCAACTGCGGGGACGACCACAAGCGCTTATTGCGCGCGTTTCGAATGACGAGGGCCACCGCCGCGACGAATGCCCTGGCGGAAACAAGGGCTTTGGACGTGGCTGGCGTCGGCGATTAACCAGCATATCGAAGGGGATGGGGCGCGGGGAGGAAGGCGTAACGGGAGGCTCTCGGCGTCGGCTCTTGACCGACTCCGGTGACATCAGTCGGGCGGCTGCACACCCGGCGCCTGAGCCCGATCCGAGTGGTGGCGGGCTGTGCCCACCCCTCATCTTCCCGACATAAACCTTTTGACGTTGCGGCCGAAGGCGCTTTACTCATCGGACCCACCGAGTCCCTCCAGCGTTTCGGAGTCACGATATATCAAACTTACGCAGCGTTGCGCTATTCTGATGGATAGCCTAACTACAAGGGTCTCGACGGGCTGTCGGCGTCGGGGGCTTACCCGTCCCAGGAGAGGGGCCTTGCGAGGAAGAAACGGATGACCAAAGAAAGATCACGCGCAGCGAAGCGTAGCGAAGAGGAGCTGTTAGACATTAAACAGGCAGCGAGCCTGCTCAACGTAAGCGAGGCATCACTTCGGCGGTGGACCGATTCGGGAAAACTGCCCTGCTATCGCGTCGGGGATCAGCGGGCGCGGCGGTTTCGGCGTGAAGATCTTGTCGCCTTCGTCAGCGTGTCTCAGGAGACGGCCAGCCCGGCCCAGGGCGCGGATCGACCGGACTCTGTAAAGAACGCGGCGAAAACTCAAGTCGCCGGAATGGACATAGCATACCACGATCATATTTGCGCGATCTATGGACGGCCTGCCGGCCGTCTTAAACTTTCTGTCCCGTTGTTAAGAGAGGGCCTAAAGGCCGGGGACATATGCTTTCTTAATGCCACCCAACCTGGCAAGGCTCACATTCTAAAGGTCTTGCGCGAGGTTTACCCCGACGTGCACAAAGCCATTAAAGATGGTCAGTTAATTTTCCCCGCACTTAAAAGAAATAAAGCGGAAATGCTCGATCAACTGGAAGAGATGTTTCTTAAGGCCACATATTCCGGTGAACAAAAGCTGCGGCTTGTTGGTGATATGGAGTGGGCGCTGTCCGTCGACTGGAGCGAACAGGAAGTATATGAATACGAGCTAGAATATAATAACACTCTTGGCCATCGCTTCCCGATAATAAGTCTCTGTCAGTACGATGTTAGAGTTTTTTCGAGTAAGGGAATACTTGATGCGCTCAAGAGTCATGAAGATACCTACAAGTATCCACTGAGAGATTGTTGTATTTAGTTCAAGCCTTGGAGGATCCCAGCCAAGCATCGGTAGGCTGGTAAGTGTCCGGTGACGACCGCTTTTTACCATCACAATCTGTGATAGCTACGATTTGCCTTAGCATTACAGTTGCCTACTTGCTTTGAAATGCGCCCGCTGAGCGGCGGCCTGGTGGGCTCTGCGCCAGAGCGACCATGCGATGATGTGTGCGGGCTGGATGCGCTTTCGAGCGAGTCTGGTGGCGATGCGGCGGACTTCCTGGATTGACCAACGGATCAATGACGGGGTGGTGAGGCCTTTGCTTTTGTCTTGGTTCGGCGTTGCTTTTTTTTTGGCACAACCGGATTAGCGCGATGGCGGATCACCGCCATCATGGCGAAGGCGAGCATCACCAGGGACACGTGACGGTGCCAGCCATGCCAGGATCTGCTCTCGTTGTGATCGAGTCCGAACTCGTTCTTCGCGGTTTCGAAACTGTCCTCGATCGCCCACCGATGGCCTTCGACCGCCACCAGCGTTTCGATGGATGTTCCCGCTGGACACCAAGTGGTGAAGAAGGCGAGATCGCCATCGGCGATATGGCGACGGATCAGTAGACCTCGCGTCCAAAGACCGTGATTTGTGTCGTTTGATTCTTCGACTTCTAGATCGGCCAACTCGAGATAGCACCAATCATGCAGCCGCGGTCCTTTGGTTCCGGCCCCTGTCGACAGGCTTTTCCAGTCGGACGAGCGGAGCGTCCGGGCGATGTCCGCGGCCGCACCGGCAACCGATCGCCGCTTGCCCCAGGATTGAAATACATGAGCACTGCTGACCCCGAGCACATAGCCTTTGCCTGCTTTGCGTAGTTGCTGTTCGATATCGCCAACGCCGTAGACGGTATCGCCGGCGACCCACTTGAATGGGACGGACGCGGCTATGGCGCGTGCAATCATTCTCGTCGCAAGCCTTGGTTTGGTCGCAAAGCCGGCATCGGCGGGCACGTATGCGGCTTTGAGGCGAGTTGGATCGTCGGTCCATTCCTTCGGAAGATACAGCGCGCGATCGATGAACGCATGACCGTGGCGCGATACGTAGGCAGCGAAGACGCCAATCTGGCAGTTCGTGATCTTGCCCGCGGAACCAGTATATTGCCGCGCCACTCCGCACGACGCCTTGCCCTGCTTGAGAAAGCCGGTCTCGTCGATCACGAGGACCGCATCGTGATCCGCCAAATGCTCGATGACATAATCGCGGACGATATCGCGCAGGCCATCCGCATCCCAATCCCTGCGCCCCAGGATCGCTTGTTGCCGCCAAGGGCCAGGATCGCCAGCTGCCTCCGCGCGCATCCAGCCGGTTTTGCGTTGCTCATCTCCGAGAAGGCCTTCCAGGAACAAGCCTGCATTCCTCGCAACGCGATCTTGATTGAACAACGGACGTATCCGTTTCTTGATCTCACGAAGCGACGCCGCCCACAGCGCAAGCGTCTCTTCAATCGACGCTGTCTGCGCCCACGATCTTCGAATCATGGTTGCCCATGGATTCAGAAATCTCCATAAAAGGCAACTGTAGTGTTAGAGTCTGTCCGGACACTTCAGGCCGGATTGCAGAGTTTTCTGAGCATGAGACGGATTGAGGCGAGGCGCAAGAACGCCAACGCCTTTCGGTTGAGGCACTCCCAGTCCTTGGCAAGGCGGCGGCAGCGGTTGAGCCACGCAATGGTGCGCTCGACGATCCAGCGTTTGGGCAAGACCACAAAGCTGCTGACCTGATCGGAACGTTTGACGATTTCGATCTCGATATGCGGTCGAACTTTCGCGAGCGCATTGGCAAATTTCGGTCCTTTATACCCGCTATCTACGAACAGCTTCTTCAAAAACGGAAACATCTCGAACAGTGTGGCCATCACGAGAACGCCTCCATCGCGATCCTGAATGTCGGCCGGATGAACGACGGCGTGGAGCAGAAGACCTACCGTGTCGACGAGAATGTGCCGCTTCTTGCCCTTGATCTTCTTGCCCGCATCGTACCCGTGCGGATCAATGCACGCCCCCCTTTTTCTGCGCTTTTCACGCTCTGGCTGTCGATGATGGCCGCGGTCGGACTGGCTTTCCGCTGCGCTCGTTCGCGACACTGCTCATAAAGCGCGTGGTGGATTCGCTCCAATGTGCCGTCATAGGTCCACAGATCGAAGTAGCCGTGGACCGAGCTTCTCGGCGGCAGGTCTTTCGGGATCGCGCGCCACTGACAGCCGGTCGAGAGAATGTACATGAGGCCGTTCACCACCTCCCGCATGATCACCGTCCGCTTGCCCCCGCCAGTCTTGCCCGGCGGGATCACCGGTTCGACCAGTCTCCATTCGTCGTCGGTCAGATCGCTCGGATATCGCAATTTGCTGCGGTCGTAACGGGCGCGGTTCTTGCTCGTCCACATCGGTGACCCCTCCTCGAATCAGGCCACTACTCTTGAATCACAGGTGATTCATATGATTCAAGGTGCCGTCGCGGAGTTGGTAGGAATTGAGGTTGGCGTAGTCTCCGGGGTGATCAACCTCGAATCATCCGGCGTTGAAGCGTCGGACTGGAGACTACGCCATGAACAAGCCTACCACGAAGCCTGATTCCTCGCAGCCTGCGACCGAGCTGGCTGTTGATCTTTTCGACAACTGGTTTGACCCGATCGAGGCCGAGGTGCGGGCTCGGTCGCGCCAGTTCATCGAAGAACTGATCCGCGGCGAGCTCGACGATGCACTGGCACGGCCGCGCTACGGACGGAGCCAGATGGCCAGCAATGAAGCAAGAGCCGGCGTTACGGGCCATCGTCACGGCAGCCGGACGCGGTCGCTGACCGGCACGTTCGGGCCGATCGAGATAGCAGTGCCGCGTGCCCGGCTGACCACGTCCGAGGGCATGACGACGGAATGGAAGAGCCAGGCACTGCGGGCCTATCAGCGGCGCACGCTTGCCGCCGATGCGCTGATCGCGAGCAGCTATCTGGCCGGCACCAATACGCGACGGGTACGTCGCGCGCTGGCGGCTCTGTTCGGCGGGACGGTCGGTAAAGACACGGTGAGCCGGACCTGGCGCAAGGTCAAAAGCGACTGGGATGCCTGGAACAGCCGCTCGCTGGCCGACGAGCCGATCGTGCGCCTGATCCTCGACGGCACCGTCGTTCGGGTACGGCTCGACCGCAAGGCGACCTCGATCTCGTTGCTTGTTGTGCTTGGCGTGCGCGCAGACGGCCAGAAAGTGCTGCTCGCGATCAAGAGCATGGGCGGCGAGAGCGCCGAGGCCTGGCGCACGGTGCTGGACGATCTCATCAAGCGCGGGCTCAGGCGTCCCGAGTTCCTCATCGTCGACGGCGCGCCGGGGCTCGACAAAGCCATTGCCGTCGTCTGGGACGGCGTGCCGGTGCAGCGCTGCACGGTCCACAAGCACAGAAACCTGATCGCGCATGCTCCGGAGCGCCTGCACGAGGAGATCACCGCGGACTACAATGACATGATCTATGCGACGACGCCTGAGGAGATCGCGGCTCGCCGCAAGGCCTTCATTCGAAAATGGAGGCTCAAGCACCGCGCCGTTGCTGACAGCCTGGAGGAAGCAGGCGACCGCTTGTTCACCTTCGCGCGCATGCCGCCGAGCCAATGGCGTAGCCTACGCACGACAAATGCGATCGAGCGGTTGCACGAGGAGTTCAAGCGGCGGATCAAAACCCAAACCGTGTTGCCGTCGGCCGACACCGCCGCGATGATGTTCTGGGCGCTACTCGCCTCGGGACAGATCAGCATGCGCAAGGTCGATGGTTGGCAAACCCTCGCCACAAAACCCATCGATCAGCCAATTGACCTTGCCGCCTGAAACGATAACTTCATGTTCCCGGAGAATTCGCCAAGCCGAATTCCAACCGCATTCCGGACGGCACCGTTGAGACTTGGCGAGGGCTTCAAAGGCGTCTGCAACAGGAGATTCGCTCTAGCGCGTTGCCAAGGCAGGAATTTTCCAGCGCGCGAAAATTAGAACTGCTGGTCCTCCCACTTCCAAGAAATGGGAGAACACAACCATGACACTTCGTTATCTACGGAACGACCTACTCTTTCACCCGCACATTTGAGGGCGAAGAAATATCGACGGTCTTCTTATCGGAGATGTAATTCGCGACGACATCCCATATCGCCGGACCCTCCGTATCCTGATTGATGCTTGCCCAGCCGCCAACCAGATAGTCTTTCGCTGCCTCTATCGGCTTACCCGTCTTGAGATGCGTGAGATTCGAAATTCTGCGTCCCATGCCTTCAGACACGTCGATCGTGTAGCCGATGCCACCACACCGCACCATATCGCCGCCCTGCTGATAGTAGGGATCGGGGTTGAAGATATTATCGGCGACGTCCTCGAGCACGGCCTTGAGGCGTTCGCCGCTCATCTTCATCCGGTAGCACGCGGGGTAGGTCATCGCCGTCGCGTTCGTGATGTCCTCGAACGTGATGGCCGATTCCGGAAGGATGCTCGGCCCCCACCTGAACCCGGGCGAAAGCGCGATCTCGACATCCCGCTGCGCAAGAATCGCGTCACAGATCATGGCGTCGAGCGTTCCGTCGAAAGTTCCACGACGATAAAGCAGACTGTTGGCATGCCCGAGATTACGCTCAAGCTCCGCCTTGTATGGCGCACGCGACTTTTCAATCGCGGTGCGAACGGCAGGATCGGGAGCGATGACATCAGAAAAAATCGGGATCAGACGATAGCTGAAGTTCGCGATCTTCTTGTCTTGAACATCGAGATCCAACCGGGAAACGAACTTTCCGTTAGAACCGGACGCCACGATAAGCGTCTGTCCTACTTTCGTGAGCTGCGGGATCGCATCGTGCGTGTGACCCGCGAGAATGACATCGATCCCCGGAACTTTCTCAGCGAGCTTGCGATCGACATCGAAGCCGTTGTGAGACAGCATGACGATGAGATCGGCTCCACCCGAGCGCAGAGCCTCGACCTCCGCGGCAATCTCTCTCTCACGAATTCCAAACGACCAGTTCGGGAACATCCAGCGCGGGTTCGCGATCGGCGTGAACGGGAACGCCTGTCCCACGACGCCGATTCTAACGCCGTTACGCTCGAAAACGTGGGAGGCTTCGAATACCTTTTCTTCAAACTCGGTATCGCGAACATTCTGGGCGAGGAAGGGGAAGCCGAGCTTGTCAATGATCTCGCGAACCCGCTGCTCGCCGAGCGTGAATTCCCAATGCGCGGTCATCGCATCCGGCTTCAACAGGCTCATCGCGTCGATGACGTCCTGACCCTGGGTTTTCAGCGACACCCAACTGTTGGTCCAGGTATCGCCGCCATCCAGGAACAGCATCCGATCGCCGCGTTCGGCGCGAATGGCGTTGACGACTGTCGCAACCCGGTCGAGCCCGCCCATCGCACCGTAAGACTTCGCAAGCTCCTTGAAGTCATCGGACGTCAATGCGTAGGCGAGCGCCGAGTTTGCATCGATCCCGAACTGCTTGCGAAATTCCGCGTCGACGATATGGGGCGGAATGCCCTTGGCAGCTCCAACCCCGATATTGAACGACGGCTCACGGAAATAGATCGGCATCACCTGCGCATGCAGGTCCGTCAGGTGAACGAGAGTGACATTTCCGACGCTGTCGAACTTCAGCAGCTCGTCCTGCGTCAGCTTCGCGCCGGCCGCGAGCGCCCGAACGGAAAGGCCCGCGCGTGACGCAATGACAGCAGCTGCGGAAGCAGCCGCGATGAACTCCCGGCGCGAAACCATTCGCAATCCCCAATCTGCTATACCGCGACGACGCCGAACCCGTCAGCTCACCGAAACTTGCTGCTCGGCTTTGTAAATCGTTCCGTCGTCGTCGACCCAAGCGAACTCGAAAAGTCCGCTTTCCGGCACGCGTACGAAAAACGACTGGTAAGGATTGGCCGAAATCGCGGGATACCAGTCGACGCTCAGGATTTCCTTGCCGTTGAAGGACGCGGTGAACTTATTGATGATGTGCCTCGGCACTAATTTGCCGGCACTGTCCTTGCGCTGACCACTTTCCATCGGGTGACTGATCAACGTCTTCACTTCGATGATATCGCCGGCTTTGGCGGTCGCGGGCATACGCACGCGGGGCTTAACATTGGCTGCCATGATTATGGTCCCTGAAGAGTTTGCGAGTCAGAAGGATTCAGCCGCCGCAGCCGCCAATCGTCACCTTCACTTCCTTTTTCGCGACGTAGGCATCGCCATTCGACATCACCGCGAGCACCGTCACATTTTGAGTCTGCGCAAGGCGGATCCGGAGCTGAGCTGCAGCCTTCGGCACAAGCGGCGTGAAGGAAAAGTCCGCAAGCTGAACATTCGGGTTTGCTTCAGCGAACAAATGCACGGATTTCACATAGTCATCCGCAGTCATCGGGCTCTGGACTTCGAAATTCAGCGGAACGACCAATCCGTTTTCGGCGATGCTCGGCAGATCGAGCGTTATGCGCCCTTCGCTCGGCTTCTTCCCGCCGGAAAATTTTTGAATCAGCGCATCGACGTCCGCGCTGCTCGCCAGCGAAGGAAGGCCGCTCGCAAGTACAAGGGCGCCACCCGCCGCCAATTTAATGAAGGCACGGCGCGAGTGCGCGCCGTTTAAACTTTCCATCACGCCATCTCTCCCGGAAGCTGCGATAACGTTCATCCTATAACACATATGAAAATTATCATATGTGAATTATCTATTGCAACGTTCCTTGTTTTTCGTCTAGCTGGAGCAGCCTCGCATTCGCATTGAGACCTGCAGAATTTGGTGACCCATGAAGCGCCGTAGGCCTTATTTATTTTTCCTTGTAACGCTGCTGAGTTCGGTCATCACGATCGTAACACTACGTGCACAAGGCACGGACAATACGGACAAAGAACTCGAGCGATATCGCGAGATGCTCGATGATCCAATGGCCAACCCCGGCTACTTCAACGTCGACCGCGGTGAACAATTGTGGGCGACCGCGCGGGGCAAGAAATCGGTGTCGTTGGAAACCTGCGATCTTGGAAAAGGTCCGGGCGTTCTTGAAGGCGCTTACGCGGAGTTGCCGCGGTATTTTGCTGACGCCAACAAGGTGATGGACCTGGAGCAGCGCCTCCTCTGGTGCATGCAGACGGTTCAGGATCTCGATATCAAGGACGTTCTCGCACGTAAATTCGGCTCGGAAGGCCACACCTCCGACATGGAAGACCTGGTAACCTTCATCGCCAACAAATCCAATGGCATGAAATTCCATCTCAGCCTGTCGAATGCGCAAGAACAGCAGGCTTACGCGATCGGAAAGGAGCTGTTCTATCGGCGCTCCTCGCTGCTCGATTTCTCCTGCTCCACGTGCCACTCCGAAGATGGCAAGAGAATTCGGCTTCAGGAGCTGCCGAACCTTTCAAAGCCCGGCGTCGACGCGCAAAAAACGATCGCCTCCTGGCCCACCTACCGCAACTCGCAAAGCCAAACCCGAACGATGCAAAATCGGCTGTATGATTGCTATCGCCAGATGCGAATGCCGCCACCCGACTATGCATCTGACGGCATGACGGCGCTCATTACCTATCTCACGAAGCAGGCAGAGGGCGGAGAGATCAATGTCCCATCGATCAAACGCTAAGACCGTTCTACGCGCGTTCGCTGGAGCCGCCGCACTCGCAGTTACAATGACTTACGGCGGATTGTCCGCTGGACTGCTCGCTGACCCACTGACTGAAAAAGACACCCCGAGCGCTGCCACCATGGAGGGCGTGCTCAAGGGCATGTGGACCGAGGTGAAGAGCGGCTGGGAAGACCGTCTCGTGCAAGACGCCACGCAGAAAACATGCTCGCAGTATCGCAATGATCCGCCCGCGGCCGAAGCCAACGCGATAGTCGAGCGTGAAACGGCGACGATCGTGATGCCGGCAGACGGCAATGTTCTCGGCGATTGGAAGCAAGGCGAGAAGATCGCCAGCAGCGGGCGCGGCGGCCAGTTTAGCGATCCACCGAATACCGAAAACGGCGGCAACTGCTACGCCTGTCATCAGCTGAGCAAGACCGAATTGTCATACGGGACGCTCGGACCGAGCCTGACGAACTTTGGCAAGGATCGCGAGTTCGACCTGGACGCCGCGAAGGCGGCCTATGCAAAAGTCTATAACGCACAGTCGGTCAACGCCTGCTCGAACATGCCGCGATTCGGCGCGCACAAATTTCTGACTGAGCAACAGATCAAGGACGTGGTGGCGTTCCTGTTCGACAAGGACAGCCCTGTCAACAAATGACATTCGGGTGCGCCTGATGCCTCAGCTTCAGCGAACCCTGTCTGCTGCCTTGATGCTGCTCCCCGTCCTGCTGCCAGTCCGATCCGCTGACGCGGCCGAAGTGTTGATGTTCGTCCGGCCCGGCTGCTCCTGGTGCGAACTCTGGCGCAAGGAGATCGGTCCGATCTATCCGAAAACGCCGGAGGGCCGACTGGCGCCCCTGCACGAACTCGACATCGGCAGCGCCCCTGCGACGCTGAAATTGAAGTCGCCCCTCGTCTACACGCCGACCTTCGTCGTCGTTAGCGAAAATCAAGAGGTCGGACGGGTTACCGGCTACCCCGGACCTGACTTTTTCTGGAGCCTCCTTTCTCGCGTTCTGCTAGACGTACCCCGAGACGAGCCTTGACTTATTCGGCAAAGCTCTGACCCGTTGAACGACCACTAACGCGACCGAGGGATAGGAATGTCGGGCATCTTGCCAAACGAGGTGATTGCCGCGCTTGAAGCGGACGAGGAAGTATCTCCAGAGCTCAAGCGGCTCGTTCTGAGGGCGCGCAAAGCGAGCGATTTCTTGAAGGCCCTTGCTCACGAATCCCGCCTGCTGATCCTCTGCCTGCTCGCTGAAAAGGAGCGCTCTGCGGGAGAGCTTGAAAACCTTCTTTCCATCAACCAGCCCACAGTCTCGCAGCAGTTGGCGCGTCTGCGTCTGGACGGCCTGGTGCAAGCGCGCCGCGAGGGAAAGGCCGTCATCTATTCGCTGCCGGATGAAACCACGCGTCGCTTCATCGGCGCCATCTACGATAAGTTTTGCCGCGAGGAACCGAGCCGCAAACGATAGAGAGCGATTCCGATGATCCTGACCGCCGGAGGATTCGTGTGCGGTCTCGTTGCAGGCGCCGCCGCCCGCTACGGACATCTCTGTTCCATGGGAGCCATCGAGGACGCGGAACTCGGCGGGAATTGGCGAGGAGTCAAAGCCTGGGGTCTGGCGCTCGCCACCGCGATCGTAGCTACGCAAACGAGCTATTATTTCGGTCTCTTCGATCCGCTGAAAAGCATCTACGCCACCACGTCATTGGACTGGCCGGCGGCATTGCTCGGCGGAATTCTGTTTGGCGTTGGCATGGCGCTCATCGGCACATGCAGCTTCGGGTTGCTCGTGCGCCTCGGAAGCGGGGATCTGCGCGCATTTTTCACTGCGGTAATCGCCGGCGTCGCCGCCGTCTCAGTAAATAACGGAGCACTTTCCGCCCTTCGCCTTCAGTTTGAGGGATTATCCACGATCGCTCTCGAAACGCCGGACCAGGCTTTTGCGCCGGGGCTTCTGGCAGCGTTCGTTGGGACACAGCCCTCGACAATCATCTGCCGTCTTCTGCTTTGCGTCCTCTTCTTATGCGCCGCCTTCGATGAGAAGCTGCTGCGCAGACCTCGCCTTATGATTTCCGCAATCCTTCTCGGCCTCGCCGTGGCGGGCGGCTGGGTCGTCACGGGTTTAGCCTATGAGGCGCTCGAAACCGCGCGCGTCGAAAGCTTGTCCTTCGTCATGCCGGGCGGCCGTACGCTGCTTCAACTGATGAGCGAAAGCCTGCGCGATACGGGCTTCAGCGTTGCCTCGCTCATTGGCGTCGTCTGCGGATCGTTTCTCGTCGCCAAGCTTCGGCAAGAAGTTCTTTGGGAAGCCTTCGACGACGTGCGCGAAATGCGGCGCCATATGCTCGGCGCGCTTTTCATGGCGTTTGGCGGCGTGCTCGCGAAGGGCTGCACCATCGGCCAAGGCATGAGCGCCGGCAGCGTGCTGGCGCTATCCATGCCCATCGTCGTTCTTGGTATTTTCATCGGAGCCAAGATCGGCTTGGCGATCCTCATCGGCCGGCCCTTCCTAGGCCGCGAAAGATCTCAAAGCTGATTGGCATGCGGGCGATCGCTTGAACGCTGAGAGCATCCCGCGACTGAACTCGCTTGCGATGAGTTCAATCCCGTTGACACCCTTCCCGGCAGCATTTATGCAAAAATTCGAATATAACAATATAATCTCTTTGGAGGGACGACCAACCGTGGCCGATCTGACAGTTGATGCCAAGGGCACGAACTGCCCTATCCCGATTTTGAAGGCCAAGAAGGCCATCACCACCCTTCCGAAAGGCGCCGTTCTCGAGATCCTGGCAACCGACCCAGGCGCGCTGCCGGATTTCCAGGCCTTCTGCCGCTCGACCGGCAATACCCTGCTTGAACATGAGGAAACGGCCGGCACGTACCGCTTCCTGATCAAGCACACGGCGGCCTGATCGACAGCTTGCGGAAATCCGCAATCGAGATCGAAGCCATCGATCGTATTCGAATAGCACGTTCAGCTTCTGCGGAAGCGAACAACGCAACCGGCGCCAAGAGATAAATCTACATCGATCGTCGCGCCGGATGCGTTCACGTTGCCAAGGAATTCCTCACCGGCGGAGCCGTGGAATTGTCTTTGACATTGTCCCTGTCCGAATACGTCAGCACGGGACCGCGTCCACGTCCCGCTGCTCCGCGCCCGCCGGAAAAGCCGCAACAGCTTCTCTCGCTTTTGTGGACGCTCAATAAGAACCCTCTCGAGGCTTGGCCGCAAAGCCATTACGAAGAACCGATTGTCACCGGCAATACGGTTCTCGGACGTTTTGCAATGGTCAGCAGCCCCGACGCAATCCGTCACGTTCTCGTTGAAAAGACCGAAAACTATCGCAAGGACGACCTCCAGAATTTGCTGCTGCGACCCGCTCTGGGAAACGGACTGCTGACCTCGTCAGGAAACGAATGGCGTATGCAGCGCCGTTCATTCGCGCCGGTTTTCTCCCCGCGCAAAGTCACCTCATATGCACCGGCGATGCTGAACGAAGCCGCGGCGCTGGCCTCGCGATGGCGATCGCTCGATGGAAAAATCGTCGACATCTGCGAGGAAATGGCGAGATCGATGCTCGACACCCTCGCAACGACATTATTTTCGCGCGGCATCGGACGCGATCCAGCCGAGTTCCGCCGCGCGGCGACGCGCTACTTCGAAACGCAGGGCCGGATCGACCCTCTCGATCTCATCGGTGCGCCAGCTTGGCTTCCGCGAATTGGCCGTCTGCTGTCACGCCCAGCTCTCAAGTTCTTTCCGCTTGTCGTGAATGCCATTCTGGAAGAGCGGCGACGTGCTGCTGACGCACCCACAAATCCCGAGGATTGGGATTTTGTCGACACGCTGCTGAATGCGCGCGACGAGGCAACCGGAGCGCCGATTTCGGAAGAAGAAATCGCCGCAAACATCATCACCTTCATTGGTGCAGGCTTCGAAACGCCGGCGAACGCGCTGAGCTGGACGCTCTATCTTTTATCCATCGACGAAACCTGGCGCAGAAAAGTCGAGGCCGAATCCGATCGGCTTCTGCCCGATTTGCAGACGGGTAACGTCAAAATTGACGAATTCATCTACACGCGCGCACTCATTGAAGAGGCGATGCGGCTGTATCCGCCGGTCGCAATTCTAAGCCGGACGGCGCTGCACGATCATGTGCTTTCAGGGCGAAAAATAGTTGCAGGAACGACGGTCATCATCGCGCCGTGGATCCTGCATCGCCATCGCATGTTGTGGAACGACCCCGATTGCTTCGATCCGGCGCGCTTTCTGCCGCAGAACCGCAGCAACATCGAACGCCTCAGCTACATCCCGTTCGGTGCCGGTCCAAGAGTGTGCATCGGAGCGACATACGCGATGCAGCAAATAATCATCACCATCGCGACGCTCGCGCGCCACTATCGGCTCGATCTTGTACCGGGTCACGCGGTGCTTCCCGTACACCGCGTGACGCTCCGGCCGGAGCACGGCATGAAAATGTCGATCATGCGCCGGCGTTAAATTAAGAGCGGCCGTAGAAGCTCAGCCGCAACCTGCGAAACCTTCAGACGCCATCTTGGCTTCGTATTTGGCCGCAACCTCAGCGCCCGGCGTCAGCGTCGGCTTGACCGACGACCAATCCGCAGGTTTCAGGATAATGAACCAGCCTATCCCGTAAGGATCCTGATTTGCGATCTGAGGATTGCTGACAAGGCTATCGTTGATCTCCAGAACCGCGCCCGCAGCAGCGGTTTTTGCCGGTCCAACCCATTTTCCGCTTTCGACCGTCGCGCAGCTTTTACCGGCTTCGACCTGTCGTCCCGCCTTCTTCGGCGTGAATGCCACGAGCTGCCCGGCCATCGCCGTTGCGACCATGGTCATGCCGAGCTTTACATTTCCATCAGGCTGCTCTTGGAACCAGATGTGGTTGTCGACGTCATAGAGAAGCTCGTCGGGTAGATTGCATCCCTTCACGACTGGCATAGTTCACTCCGATATTGATGATGAAACTCGGGCTTCATTCCAAACTCATGTTTTCGCGCAGCGGCTTGGACGCGCAGCAAAACTGACCGAGGCTGGCGACTCGCATTTTGCCTGAAACAAAGAGGCAAAGATGCTTGGCAACCATGATCATCAACCGAAGACGACCCGCCGTGTGCGGATGCTCCGGCTCGCCATGAATGAGGTTGTAGTGATACGCGAGTTCGCGGCATGTCTCGCGGCAAGCATTGAAACTTGGATCGCCGCGCGCGCCCTGACGATGGAGCGCCAGCAGGCGAAAACCTTCTCTCGCGTCCGACGTCGGCGTTTGCCCGCGAGCCAATATCCAAACCTGCAGAACTTCCTCGCTCAAGCTGAGAAGATCGGCCGCGATCTGCGACGGCGCCTCTTGAGCCAGACACGACTCCATCTCCTCGATCCGCACCTCGATCTGAGCAAGATGCGCGATCATCTGGTCCTTGACCGCTTGTGCCGATCCCTCACCCATCGCCGTCACGTCAGACGCTTGTCGATGATCAGATCGGTGCTATCCGAGATATTGGTGTGAATGCCGAGCCTGCGCGGACCAATGCCCAACGCCAGGCCAAGCAACTGCGTAAAATAGAGCATCGTAATGCGCGTCTTCTTGCCGAAGCGCTTTTCCGCTCGCACCTGATGCATCTCGAGACCCGAGTGGCACGTCGGGCATTCCGTTGCAATCACATCAGCGCCAGAAGCTTCGGCCGCCTGCAGGATGTTGAGCACGAGCTTCGTCGACGTATCGGAATCCGACAGCGTATGAGCTCCGCCACAGCACGCGGTCTTCAACGGGAACTCGACATTCTCCGCGCCAGCTGCCGCCAGCAGATCGTCCATGAAATGCGGACGCGACGTGCTTTCGCTGCCTGGGCCCTTGTCCTTCTCGGGGAAGATGTGCCTCGGGCGCACGTACATGCAGCCATAGTAGTTTGCGACCTTGAGGCCAGCGAGCCGTCCCTTGGTGCGCTTGCGCAAACCCTCTTCGCCGATCGCCGCCTTGATCCAATCGAGAGCATGAATCGTTTCCGCTTGCCCGGCCTGATACGCCTCATGCCCGGCTTTCGCGGACAGCCTGTCAACTGTCTCTTTCGACTTCGGATCGTTCGTGAGATCGTACTCGGCTTTTTTCAGGTTGTGGTAGCAGCCATTGCACGGCGCCATCACGACGTTGGCGTGATCGATATTGACGGCGTTTGATAGCACCCGCGACGACAGATAGGTTTGAAGCCCCGGGTCGATATTCTTGACCTCCATGGCTCCGCAGCAGTTCCAATCCGTCACATCCTTGATGCGCAGGCCCAACGATTTCGCGACAGCGCGCGTCGACACATCATAACCGTTGGCGGAGCCCTCGAGCGCGCAACCGGAATAGTAGGCCACGTCGCGGTACTTCATGATCTTGTCTGTCACGTCGACCATAGTTCCGATTACCTTTTGTTTTTCTTGTTTCCGATTTGCGCTGGATGCTTATTCCGCAGCTTCGAGATGAGTTTGCGGCGTTTGCGATGTTCGAACCGCGGCGATCGTCTGCAGCTTTTGCCGGCGCATCTCATCTTCCTCGTAGATGTAGTCGGAGATGGCCGAGCGAACGTTCTTCCAGCGGCGTGCTTTCGGTTTGAAGACCTGCGCCAGCGCCGTCTTGATTCCCCACTTGACGGGAAGCCTGCGCGCGATGCCCCACATGATCGCAACAAGCCAATCCTGGACGAGAGGCTGCTTGGTCTTGCTCAGGAACTTGTGAAGGACCTCGGTGTCCTCGATCTTGCCGCGCTCGATAACCTGGCGCGAAAACTCCTCATCGAACACATGCGCCGGCGATTTCGGCACGTAGCCTTTATCTTCAAGCCAAAGCGCCGTCGCTTTCATGACGCCTTCGGGTTCGACGCTTCGCGGGCAGATGTTCGTACATTTGTGGCACGAGACGCACTGCCAGATGATGTCCTTGTCGCGCAGCAGCTCCTGCTCCATCCCCATGCGGATGAGATAGATCCAGTAGCGCGGATTGAAGCGCGGCTCGATCGCGTTAATCGTGCAGGCGTTCGTGCACGAACCGCATTGGAAGCAGCGGTGAATTTTTGAACCGCCCGGAAAGGCCGCAATTTCAAGTTCCAGATTCTCGTTATAGTCCGGAACGACGCGCGTCTCGATAAACGTCGACCAATGACCGGAGACGTCGATGCCATCGATTGCGAGTGTCTCGTGAACCTTGAGGTTCTCGGGACGGATTAGCGATTTTTCATGGATCGGCATGCGGCCCAGTTCCTAATGAATATGCTTGATCGCGAGAGGATGCGTGACCGCATCGATGACGTTGCCGCGGTCTGGCGAGCGCCCGACGCGATCGAGGCCCAGAATTCGGCGGGTCTGCTCCAACGGATTCGGAGCGCTCGAAAAATCGGATCGCAGATAAGACCCGCCCTGTGCGTTGATGTAATCGCCGTAAATTTGCGCGCACAGAAGATCGACATACCAAAGCATGTCGCGAAAAATTCCGTATCCAGAGAGAAACTGGCTGAGCTCTTCGCGCAGGCACAGAAACGTCGATTGGTTGTCCGGAATATCGATTACGACGTGATCGACATTCTCCGCATGCCAAATCTCTCTGAGCACGCCCGTATTGACCTTGGCGTCCCATACCCAGCGGCTCATCAGCGGATAGAGTTCCGGATAGACGTTGTGCAACAGCTCCGATGCAAAATCCCTCACGAAGCGCGTATCTTTGCCGACCGGAAAATGCTTGCAAAATCGCGCGATGCGCGCGTCGCCCGTGTCCGGAACGTGCGCGTCCGCGAGAAGCTCCGCTATGGCGCTGCGGATCTTGTTCCACCCCTGCTGCTCGATCTGCTTTCCGATGCGCGTCCGCACGGTCGCCATCAACGGCGTCAATTCATCGAACGCCGTCAGCTCCAAACGCTCGGCAGCGCCCGCCGCCAGACGCTCGCGAAACACATCCGACTTCAATTGCACGGCGGCTGCGAAGCGTTCGATGCCTCCAATCTCCTCGCAGGCATGGACAAGAGCATCCACCGCCAAGCGCAGCTTCTCACCCGACAGTTCAAGCGACGGTCGAGATAGGCTTTCCGGAGTATTGGTTGCTACGCTGAGCACCATAGCTCTACTCGGCCGCCTCCCTCGGGATGCTGCGACCGAGCGAGAGCGCGCTCATCGCGGCTGCATTGGCCTGCGCGATGGAGTCATCAATTGTTTCCGGGCCGATCGCGGAACCTGCAACGAACACGCCGGGCCGGGACGTAGCGCCCATCAAGCCGTAAGTGTCCTTTCTCGCGATATATCCATGCTTGTGCAGTTCAACGCCGAAAATGGCGGAGATCGTCATGTTGTCGACGTTCGGGTCCATACCGATCGCATGCACCACCATGTCGAACGGAATGGTGATCGGCCGCTTGACGAGCGTGTCCTCACCTTTGACGATCAGCTGCTTGCCGTCACTCGTCACCTCGGCAATACGCGCCTTGATGTACTTGACTTTGAATTCCTCTTGCGACCGCCAGTAGTAGTCCGACTCGTAATGACCGAACGTGCGGATATCCATGTAGTAGATGTAGACATGGCAATCGGGCAGCTCTTCGCGAATTTCCATCGCGAGATTGGCCGAAACGGTGCAGCAGATCTTGGAGCACCATTCCCGGCCGATCTGCCGATCGCGCGAGCCGACGCACAAGAGGATTGCAACGCGCTTGGGCTTGCGGCCATCCGAAAGACATCGAACGCCCTTTCCCGACGAAATCATCTGCTCGACCTGCGTCGTCGTCACGACGTCCGGGAACATGCCGAAACCCCACTCCGGCTTGTTCACACTATCGAAGTGTGAAAAGCCCGTCGTCAGGATCGCGGACGCACAATCGATCGACGTACCGTCCGACAACTTTGCCGTGAAGTTGTTCGGATCCCCATCGAATGACACGACTGTCGTGTTCGTCTTGATGCTGATGAGGCTGTCGGTTTCAATGCGCGAAACCATCCCCCCGATCGCCTCATTCGCCCACCGGCCCGAAGGCACGAGCTTGGCGTATCCCGAAAAAATCGGTGCGCCGCCCAGGCGATCTCTCTTCTCAACCAGCACGGAAGGCTGGCCTACATTGGCAAGCGCATGAGTCGCGGCGAGGCCGGCAGGGCCGCCGCCAACCACCAGGATCGGCTTCATATCATCCTCTTACACAATCGGCATGCTGACGAAGCGCGCCCACGCGCGCTCCGCGTTTCGCGAGCTACTCCGCCGGCGGGGGCGGAATGACTTCACGGCGAATCGGCTGGAAGCCCGGACCAGACGTAATTCTCAATCGCGGATCGTAGAGCTGCTCGGGCGTAGCGCCCTGCTTGATGCCCTCGACGTAGGCTTCGAAATCAGCCTTTTTCGCCTGCCAATCGACCCCGAGCTTTTCGAGCAATTGCTCGATCGGACTTGCATGCCAATGCGTCTGAACGATCCGATAAGGATCGGCGCCGCAAACAAGAGCCGCGAACTGACAGTCGGCCATGACAGGCAGTTCGTAGCCAGCGCCACCCTTTGCTTTCGAGATCCACTGGTTCTTATCGAGCGTCGTGATGCAGCCCGTGTCGTGCCCAATCATGACGTCGGACTTCGCCTCTTGAACCGCGACTTTGATCTTGCGGTCAATCGCGAACGAACGAGTGAATTCACGTTCCGAGATGATGTGGCGGAAGCCAAATCCGCAGCAATCGTACCACGTCTTATAGTCGATCACGTTGGCACCGAGCGCCTGCACGATGCCCGTCGAAACGGCGACACGATTGCCGTCCAGAACCTCGTCGTCATAGATCACGTCCTGCGGAACCATTTTATAAACGTGGCACGCGGGATGAATGGTCGCCCGAATGTTCGAACAGTCGAGCACCTGATGGTTTTGCACGTCACGGCGCATGACGTGCAGCCATTCCGAATAGTGAACGACCTCTTCCGGAATGAGCAGCTTGCCGTCAACGAGACGCCCGAGTTTGCCGAGGATCTTCGTCACGCTTTCGCGCAGCTTCGACGACAGCAGAAGATACTGGCGCACTTCCTTGTAGTTACCGAAGCTCGTGCCGCAGTGAACGAGCGGATAGAAATGCCCGGGATCCAGTCCAAGTGCTTTCGCCGAAACATACGCCTGATGGAAATTTCGCAGGAATACGGCCGCAAGGCTCTCGATATTTCCGATGCCCGAACCATGATAGTTCCAGGCCGTGCAGCTCGTCTGATCCGTCTCATCAAGATAGGAGATTCCGAGCTTATTCTGCAGCCACAGCAGCGAAACCGGATAGCCCGGGATGTTGCCACATTGCCCGCAGCTCTTGTGATGCCAAAGCTGGTTAGTCGGAATTTTCTTATCCCAACCGTAAAGCGTTTTGGCCATGCGCGGCTTGTGCGCGTCGGTGATGCGATGAACAACGATCTGTCCATCTTTTTCGAGTTCCCACATCGCATCGCGAACATCTTGCACGCGATCCTTCGAGGTCAGCATCGAACGCCGATCGATTTTCTGTTCGACCCAGCTTGTCGCCAGCTGCGCTTCTGTCGGGGACAGCTGTGTCGGCCGCCACTCGGATCCATGCCCCGTAAAGCGTTCGCCATTCTCGCCGACTGTACCGGGTTCGCCAGTTGATTTCATTTGTTTCGGCTCCCTAAATTCTTTCACATCAATATTGTGAGGGTCGTCAGTCGTCCTGATCCTCGAGGAAATCTTTCCAGTCTTCCCGCTTTTCGCTCATGATATCGCTGATCACATCGAACAGATTTTCGTCGATCCCCTCGAGCTGATTGACGACGCCGCTCATTTCCCAAATCGTGTAGAGTTCGACGGAGGTCTTCAGATTGACCTCCCAGGCGGTGTCGGTCGTATTGAGCGTCGCCATCGGGATCGCCTTGCGCAACACCTTCAGCGGCGCATCGACCTTCGAAATATTCGGCCCCCAATCCGCGAAGTGCTGCGGATTGATCATGTCCGGAGACAGCTGATTGCCTGTCGAAATCAGCTTGAGCATCACGCGCGAGAACGGACGAAGCACGTCCTTTGCCGACTGCATCTGGTGTTTGATCGCGACTTCGCGCATCAACATGACCAACCCGCCCGGCGAGTTCCCGAACGGACAACGCGCCGCGCACGTGTAGCACTGCGCGCACGACCAGATCTTTTCCTGCATCGCATCGTAGATGCCTTCGAGATTTTCCGTCCAAAGAAGTTGGACGATCTCGCGCGGGGAAAAATCATAGTAGTGTGCGGCGGGGCAGGTTGCGGTGCAGATCCCACAGTTCAGACAGCCGTTCAACTCGTGGTCGAACCGCATATCGGTCTGAATGTCGTTGAAGATGGACTCGAGCTCAGCCCTATCGACCACAGGCTTTTCGCTGATCGGATCTCCGATAAAATCCTGAACGCGCGATGTTTCGCTATGCGCCATTTTCCCTGCCGTCCGAAAAATTCAATCAGTATGAAAGCACTTTGCAGCCGCCTTCCATGACTTCTTCAATCATGTAGGCGCCTCCGACGATTCCCGCGCATTCGGGAATGAGGTCATCCTTGGTCATGTCGAAGAGATCGAGATTGGGAGAACAGCAGAAAAATTTCACGCCAGCTTCGTGGGCGTCTTTGATGAATTCATAAACCGACTTCGGCGAGCCTTGCTTCACCACCAGGGCTTCGGCTTCGCCCTTCTTCATCAGACGTCCGGCGGTCGCTGTGCAAATGACCTCGACGTCGTAGCCCATCGCTGCAGCGACAGAAGCTTGAAACAGCGGCGCGCCCAACTCCTCGCCGTTCCGCGGATCGGTATTCGCCATAACAATCAGAAGTTTTTCGGCCAATGCCACCTCCCCGATATGCGTGGCTTTTGTTGTTTTGCCACTTCAGTTCTTGTGTAACTTCCTCTTTAGAACCAGTCAATATTACATTCGCATGTTTGAATATTCCATTTTTCTATATGTTCATCGAATTGGAAAAGTTATTCAAATATATCGCGATCGATTGATCGGCGAAGTCATGTCATCCAGCCCGTGTAACGTACGAGGCCGGTCATGATTGGCACGAGCGCATCTTCAATTCGTGCGTTCCACGCGCCTAGTGTCTCAAGATTGTCAGCGACGCCGTCTGGAACATCTTCCAGCTCCATGACGAGATCTTCCATCATCGCGCGCCGCAGTCCGGGATGGCCGGAGAAACCGAACGCATTGCGTCCGATTTGAAATGCTGCGACCGCACCGTCTTCATCGACAGCCAGCGTTTTCGCGTAATTCGGCGGCAACGCACGATCTCGCATGAAGACAATGTTGGGAAATGTCGCCGGCATAAAGCCTTCGAGCGCATCCTCACACACGCGTGTGGCCGTTCCGGCTCTGAAGACGAGTGGAGTAGCCTCAACTTGCCCGTCTCCGGCGAGGCTCAGAATCTGCGAACCAACTCCCATCGCAAGCACCGGTTTGTCGAGCATCAAACACGCGCGAACGAGACGAACTTCCTCCTCGAGCGTCGGCAGAATATGACCCGCGGTCAAAGCGCCCCATCTTCCGCCGCCAACAAGAATGAGGCCGTCTCCGAGTACCGTTGGGCTCGGAAATTTACCGCCATTCACGAACGGCCGAATGTAGCTGAAGCGAACGCCACGGGCTTCAAGATGATCTTCAATATGGCCCAGCCACTCCGACTGCGTGTGCTGAATGACCGAGACGTGCTTCATGGCCTCAGCGTCCGCAAAGCCGCGTGAACCACGGTTTTGAAGTCGCCCGGCGCCAACGAAAGTAGTTCCGGCCTGGTCGCGGCGAAAAATTCATCGATCGCGCCGCTGACGCTATCCAGCGGAACGCCACGCAGATTGGCTTCCAGATCCAAGAGTATCCGCGGCGGCGCAACGAAGAAGTCTCCCGTCAGGAGAACCGTCTGAATCCGCTGCGTTTGCTCTTTCCCTTCGAGCCGGACAAGCGCGGTGATGCTGCCTCCTGGCCCGCTCAGCGTTGCCGCACCACAGTCCGCCTGAGCTGGCGTCTCGTCGATCGAATAGACGAACTCGTCGGTCCCGGTCTCGTCATCGTGAATTTTCGCAGCCAGTATTTCTTCGTCGTCGCTCGGCAGCTCAAACGAGAAATCAATACCGAATCGCTCCGACAGGCCGCGCAGAATAGCTTCGTGAATGCTCTCAATGTCCGGCGCGACACCGCCCATAAGATGCTTGAGAGTAACGAGCCGATTGGATGCGTTATCGAGATTTCGTTTGCGGAGTTTCTCTTCCGGAACATTCAGGCAAGCCAGAACACGTTCCGGGTCCGCGTCTACGAGCACCGTGCCCTGATAAAAGAGCGTATCGCCATCGAAGAAGCCGCCGGTGCCGCAAAGCTTGCGGCCATCGACCTCGATATCGTTGCGCGGACGAAAGCGGGCATCGATCGAAAACGCCTGCGAAAGCCCGCTCGCAACCGCCTCGCAGATTTCCTTCGTGTAATCCTGGAGCGTCGGCAACGGCACGCGCTTTCGCGAAATGACCAGCTCCCAACCCACCTGACCCGGATCGAGATAAATTGCACCGCCGCCAGTGATACGTCGCACGATCCCGATGCCGTTCTCGCGGCAGTAGTCGAGCTTCAGTTCCTTGCCGATCGACTGATGCCGCCCGACGAGAGCACACGGCTGAAAGCGCAAAAAGCGCACGCTATCGCGAACCTTACCCTCCCGGTGCAAATCGATCATGGCCTGATCGAATGCGATCTGCCGCCGCCCGTCGCGAACGCCCGTATCGATCACGCGGAATGCGCGCCGCCCTATACTCACGAGAGATCACCCGTCTCGAGTTCTTCTCCGGGAACGTAGGTTTCGCCGGGCTTTTCCATCGCCAGCTGATGACGGATCTTGCGCAGATCCGCGTCCTTCGGATGAAACGGATAGCTTGCAATGTTCGATGGCGGCGAGTCGCCGTACGGCCGGTCACAGGCGGAAATATCCGTTCTGAATTTGCCCGGGCAGCCCGACGTCCGAAACGCCGTTCCTTCATCGATGATTGAGTTCACTTCGCTCATCGGGATGCCGAAATCGATCACGCGCCCTTCGTCGTCGAAGCGCATATGCTCGACGCGCACGCCGCGATAGTCGATGAGATAACGCGCGAGTTGCACCCTGCGCCACTGATCGCGCGGCGTCGCTGGCAGGTGATCCATCAGCGAGCCCTTCTCCGGGAAGAAGCAGAACAGGTGACTGTGGCCGCCCATATCGACGAGCTGCTGGATGAGCGTCAGAGCTTCATGCTCTGTTTCGCCCATACCGATGATGATGTGCGCCCCAAACTTCTGATCGCCGAAAATATCGCGCGCATCCTGAAGCCTGCTCCAGTACGTCTCCCAGCTGTGCGGCGACTGAACGCCTTTGCCCCGCGTCCGATCGAAAATTTCCGGCGTTGCCCCGTCGATTGCGACGGTGAAGATGTCAGCACCCAACTCGTGCAGTCGCTTGACGTCATCGCGCGTCATCGTCGTAGGATTCGACAAGATCGATACTGGAACCGTTGAAGGATCGATCTTGTCCGTCCACTGCTTGAGCACGGTGATCGTATCCGCATCCGAGTTCGGATGCGTGATCATCGAGATGCACATTCTATGGAAGGGCGTGTTCTCGCCGTCCCGGTGGACTTTCTCGATAATCTCCGCCATGGGCACCGCCGGCCAATCGACGCGGATGAAGTTTCGGTCCGCATAATCACGATCACCTTCGCGGTGACGCGCCAATCCGCAATAGGCGCAATTCGCCCGACACCCTTCAGGATATGTCAGCAGCAGATTGAGACAACGCGTACACCCGCATCCGTGCATCTTGCCCGGCATGACGCCAAGCGTAATCGCCGCGGCCGTCGACATTTGAACGTACTCAGGACTGCGCATATGGGGCGCGAGCCGATTATTGTTCGGCAGATAAACGCCTTCCGGCGGAACGTTCGCGAGCTTTACGCGCGCCCCGTTCTTCGCCTCGCGCGGAATGAGCGGCGCCGCACGCGGCTGCATCGCTTCTGCTGCATTGAAATCCGCGCCGCCCGCGCCAACGCGAGATGGCAGAGCAAGTTCTCGCTTTAAACACGTCATCTGACCTCTTCCCGACCGATCTCACGATCTCCAATAGGCGTCGTATGCAATCCACGTTTCTCGAAGCGTGGTCGGGCATGGACGCAAACCCGCCGCGTAAAATGTTTGCAATCGATTGCGCCGTGCCAGCGCGCGGTCGATCGCAGGCTTGAAAAGATCCTCGATCCCGTCGCGATAATCGTTCAGCGCAAACTTATCGCCGTCCAGGAATCTCAGCGCGGCCTCGCCTGCCAATGCTCCGGAAATAACGGCGGCGTTGATGCCCGCACCCGTAATCGGATTGGTAAGCCCGGCAGCATCACCCGCCAGCAGCACCGGCGTTGAACCGAGCTGTCCGACTGGGCCCTGGATGCCGCCCACCGGGATTGCGCCACCTGTAACTTTCAGAACGCTTCGGCCGACACGCTTCTGCTCGATGAGCTTGTCATGAAGGGCACTGAGAAGCGGCTTCAAACGATCCTTGCATCCCGCGGCAACGCCGACGCCAAGGTTCGCGATGTCGTCCTTCGGAAAAAGCCAGCCGTATCCACCCGCGATCTCGGCTGACAAAAATATGTCCGTCGCCGCATACGAACCGCACAGCTTGACAGTGATCTGCCGCGTTTCCGCAAACTCTGTGTTGCTGAAACCGGCAGCGCGCCCAACAAGCGAGCGCGGTCCGTCCGCCGCGATGATGACGCGGGATTTCAAACGATCTTTCGAGCTCGTGATCATGAGCCCGGCATCGTCGATCGCCCGCACCATCGTTTTGAAGCGACACGTCGCGCCGGCAGCAATTGCGTCCTCGACCAGCTTGGCGTCAAAGTCCGCGCGATCGATCATCTGCCCGGGAAAATTCGGCACGCGATCACCGCCCTCGTCTTCCACGAACGTCAGCATCTCCGCGACGCGCTGACGAAGCGATCGGCGCACGTCGCCGGCTTCCGATGCGATCAGCTGCGGGATGAGTTCGGCACACTGCACCGGCGTTCCAGCGGCTTCCTTGCGATCCAAGGCAAGAACCGACGCGCCGCCCTTGGCAATCGCTTGCGCTGCGGAAGCGCCAGCGGGCCCGAGGCCGACAACAATGACGTCAAATGTGTTCATTCCGGTGTCGCCAGCAGTCATCGAATTAACCGGCGCACGCAGCCAAACGAGTATTGGCGGTTTCGCCAATCTTGATCGAGCAGCATGCATGTTCCTGGAAATACGTTCGGCCGAGCGCCTGGCAGGCCTGAAGCGCTCCATCAGCGGGAAACGCGATGCCATCGAGACCCGCCATCACGGCGTAGGCATCGACCACACGCCGATGCATTCCCGCGGGGCGAGCACAACCGAGCAGCACCTGTTTATGCGGCAGCCGTTGACGCGCCGCCGAAAAGATTCGCCCGACGTCATGCGAACTCGGCGTGATGAATTTTCCTTCTTTGCCGAAGAACGGCATGAGCACGACGAGCACGAGCGATTCGATGTCATGCCGCGCGCAAATCTCAAGCGCCGTTTGCTCTCCGAGGATGCGGCCGTAGTGCAACCCGATCACGATATGCGGCACGATTTTCATGCTCGTACTGCAGAGCGCGGCGAGCGTGCTTTCAAAATCCGCGACCGGGCGATCGAGGTGATACACCTCGCTGATCGTGTCGGCCGAACCGATCACGTCCATCATCGCCGTGTCGACGCCCGCGCTCTCCATGAGCTTGGCACGGCGCTCATCAAGGAGCGCCGAATGGATCGCAACCTTCAAATACGGATAGTCGTGCTTAAGCCGTTCGATGACCGGATAGTATTTCTCGTATTTGATTTCATTTCTGCGGTTCGATCCGCCTGACAGCAGAAACCCGCGCAGATCTTGCAGCAAAATCAGGTCCCGCACCTTGCGGTCGAGCATCTCCGGCGTCGTCGCAGGAATCATCGGCTCGAGAATTTTGGCCTGACAATGATCGCAGTCGAGCGCACACGCGCCGCCCGTCACCGAGAAGGCCGGAAACGAATTCTTGCTACAGCCTTTCACGTCCTCGCTGTTGTAGGACTTGAACGTGGGCGTTGAGAATCGGATCGGCCGCAGCAGCGTCGTCGCCGCATGTTGTTCAAGCTCCTCGACAAGCTCGCCATCGAACTCAGCATCCTCGAACGCTTCGATCTCGTGCAGCAGCCCTGCCCAGCGCATGCCCGGCCCTCTGAGAAAAGACGCACACGTCGCGCCAAAAACATATGAACATTCGCATGATGGAATATAACAGCCCTGCCGATCGCACAAGGCTCGCTTTAAACGCGGACGCGTCTTCGCAGCGCACACGCATGCGCTGGACGTCCGATCATGTGAAAATTGGGCTGAAGACTCGCTCTAATTCGAGCGTTTTCCCGCACTCGTTGCGCAATAATACTTATGCAGCGTTGCGATGATCTCTTGCGCAGGCGCACTCGTCAGCGAATACGAGACGAAATAGCCGTTGCGATCGGACTTGACCAACCCATCGAGCCGAAGCCGTGTGAGATGCTGCGATACGAGACTCTGTCGTGCACCGATCTTGTCGCAGATTTCGGAAACGGTTCTTTCTCCCTCGAGCAGGAGACACAAAATCGCGAGACGATGCGGACTTCCTAACGCACGCAGCAATGCCGTCGCCTGTTCGATCGACGCGTCGGTGGAGTGAAGCGCCGGTTGCCGCGTCCGCGCTTTACGTACAGCAGGTCGATTGGTGCGTGGCTTCACGACAGCCATAGGAGTTGCATCCAAAAAAGCGTGAATATTCGCTAATCACCTACCGATGCAGCAGAGAGCTTGCAACTCAAATCTAAGCATCAACATATTCATATCTTTATATATTTTCGGGCAAAGCTGTGTTCTCAAACGTACGCGGTGATGCGTAGCGCACCACGGAGCACGGCCTTGACGATGCGCTTCCGTTGCGATTTATATTTGAATATAGGAATATTCATATCTAATAGCTGGCGCCGACTTCCAGGCGAGCGCTGAACAATCGACACGAACCCTCACCGGAAGAGATCGAGCGCCCTCAAGGGCGCTTCGCTGCAAAACGTATTCGGTAGGCAAGTAAAACAAAAACCAAGACGGGGCGGGAAATGCGGGAATACGTTGTTGAGAATGCTGCGACGGCACTGTCGGTCGGCGGACTGTTGATTGGGCTCATCTTCGGCTGGATCGTCTACCGCACGAATTTCTGCACAATGGGTTCGATTTCTGATTTCATGTCCTTCGGCGACTATCGCCGCTTTCGCGCCTGGATACTTGCAGCTGCGACCGCGCTGATCGGAGCCCAGATTCTCGACGCCAATGGCATCGTAGACCTCAGCCGTTCGATGTACCCTGCCGCCCGCTTCGAATGGTTCGGCAACATCGTTGGCGGCTTGCTTTTCGGGTGGGGAATGGTGTTCGCAGGCGGCTGCGCCAGCCGTAATCTCGTCCGCGCCGGGGGTGGCGATCTGAGATCGCTGATCGTCCTGCTCGTGATCGGACTGTTCGCCTACATGTCCATCGGCGGCATAATCGGGCCGATCCGCGCCGAGCTTTCGGATCGGACCGCAATCACGTTGTCGGGCGTGGGCTCGACGAGCATCGATGACATCCTCGCATATCTCACAGGCTTAGGCGCCGCCGACGCCCGCATGGTCGCGACAACGATCATTGCCGGCATCGCGCTGATCTATTGCTTCATCGATCCGGCGTTTCGTTCGTCTCCGGTGCACATTTTCGCAGGTCTCGGCATTGGCCTCTGCGCCGTCGCCGGCTGGGCGTTGACCGGTCTTGCTTACGACGACATGGCGGCGCAAACGCTGGCACCAATCTCTCTCACGTTCGTTCGCCCGACGGGCGATGCTGTCGAATGGCTGCAACGCTTCACTGCAGGTCCCGTCCCCGGTTTCGGCGTGACGACGACGCTCGGAGCACTCTTCGGAGCCTTTGTCGCGGCGGTCTCCAGCGGACGCTTCAAGCTCACGTCCTTCGCAAGCCCGAGTGATACGATTCGCAATCTCTACGGCGCGGCACTCATGGGCATCGGCGGCGTGATGGCGCTCGGATGCACCATCGGCCAAGGCGTGACCGGCGTTTCGACGCTCGCTGTTGGATCGTTCCTCACCTTGGCCGCGATCATCACCGGCGGCATTTTAGGCATCAAGCGCATGGAAGCCATTCTTATGGCGGAAATTTAAGAACGACAGGCGGCCACCGATGAGTCAAGAAACCTGCAGTCTTCCGAAGCCGACGGAGCCGGTCGAACTTTCGACTTCGGTATGGGTCGGCCCCGCGCCCAACCCTGGATCGTTGCGTCAGCTTACCGAGGCGGGTTTCCGGTCCATCATCAATAATCAACCGGAGACCGACGAAGATCTATTGATGACGCCCAACGAGGTCGCAACGGAAGCTGAATCAGTCGGCCTGAGCTATGTGCATATTCCCGTCGAAGGGCGAAATCCTCTCGAAAAGGATGTTCGCCGCTTCCACGACGCGCTGACCAGCCTGCCCCCGCCAATCTTTGCATTCTGCAAAACCGGCGGGCGGTCGGCCTCCTTGTGGGCGATGGCGAGCGTCGCTGACCTCGATACCGAAACTTTGATTTCGCGATGCCACCACATCGGCTTCGATATCTCGGGCATCCGCCAGAAGATGGATATGCGCCGCGAAATGCTGAAAGATGACGACGAGTGAGTCCGTTGCCTCGCCGGAATTCCAACAGCTGAACGCAAAGGCGACGGAGCCGACCTAACACATCAGGAAGCGAGTGTTCGCGATGCTGGCGCGCCACCTTTTCATTGCGATAGTCGCAGCCTGCGCGATCTGCTCGCCGTACAGCACCTCCCTTAGCGCCGATGGCGATGCCGTCGCAAAGTTCAGAGCGGAAGAGCAACTCGCTTGGGACAAGTGGAGACTGCAAAAGCAAAAATCCGCTCTTTACGAAGCCAACTCTCTGACGCTGGGCGCAACGCAGCCGAAAGTCAGGATCGTCGAATTTTTCGACTACAATTGCCCGTATTGCCGAAGAGCACAGCCGCGCTTGATGGAGTTCGTGAACAAAAATCCGGACGTGCAGATCGTTCTCAAAGACGTGGCTTTCCTGGGCAAGAATTCGCTCGCAGTCGCCAGGATTATGCTCGCTGCCCGCAAGCAGAAAAATACCGCCGAACTCCATAACGCATTGATGGACCAGAAAGGTCTGACGACTGAAACGATAGCCCTCGATATTGCGGGCATCCTGGGCTTCGATATTCAGCGGCTTAAGAAAGATGCTGAAGGCGGCGACATACAGGCCGCGATCGAGGAAACGCAAAACCTGGCGCACGAATTGCGATTCACAAGCGTGCCGATCTTTGTTGCCGGACACACGATCATCTCGGGCGCTCCGGAAGATCTGACCGAAATGCTTTCGAGCATCGCCGACGATATCCGGAAAAACGGCTGCGACGTGTGCTGAACCAAATTTGACACCGTAATTCCACGCAGACATCCCGCCGCGCCGCCGTTGAAATAGGCCCCGAACGAAGCCGCTTAGGCCCTGATGCCAAGCCACGGATCGAGGACACGCCACATGCGGTTTGCACATATATTTCGATATTCAAATATACTGTTTTAATTGATTGAACTATGAAGCATCGAAACGCGCCGAAGCTCGCACTCAATGAAGGTTCAACGAGATGCCTCAGCCCAAGCAAGGCATGCCACTCGCCGTTCGCCTGCTCATTATTTCAGCGGCAACGTTTTTGTACGTTTATTTCAGCCTCGTGCTGCTGGCGCCGAGAGTATCTCCGCCGTCGTCCGATAACGCCGCGTCGGTGACGGCGCCCAATAACGTGAATGCCGATTAGCTCGACGAATCTGCGGACGAACCAGCTGATACCGAGCGGCCATATAGAACTGCGAAGCCGGCGAACGCCGCGATCCAAGCGATGCCGGATATCGGCAACAGCGGCAGCGTCCATTGCGGATAAAGACCGCCTGCCGTCGCCGCCAATCCTGAAATGACCGCCAGGACGTAAAGCACGATCGTTCCGAACGCGGTCGGCGACCGTCGCGCGCGCGAGGCCCACGTCGCGATCGCCAGAGCCAGCGTTCCGATTGAGCCCACGGTCCAGGCGTTCAACCCGGCACTCGCAAAATCATAGTCGTCCCAAAGAACGCCGAGGGCGGTCAGCACAGCGCCTAGAACCACAAATCCGCACGCAGCATAGAATATCGTCGGTCGCCTCTTTGGCGATGACACCACGCGCCCCGCGATGATCATCAGCAAAAGAAGAGCGAATGCCAACGCGACGTCAGCGGCTGACTTCGTTCGACCGAATTCAAACATCTCGTAGTGAAACAGCGCATCGGCGGCACCGAGACCCAACAGCAGCGCGACGATCGCCAAGCCGCGCCACCTGCCGCTCGCCGGCAGCACACGCGCGGCCAGCACGGCTAGAACGATCGGAAACGCGACGGAAAGTGCCGCCATCGTCCAGGGGTCCAGATGCGCGGACAGCCCCATACCGATACGTCCGGCGATCCAAAGCAAAAAAATCGGCACAAGGATCGCGCCGCTCACCGGTTTGCGTGACGTGTCCCCAGCACTCGCCGTCAGCAACGCTCCGGCAACGATGACCGGCGCAAATCCGAACGCAAGTTCGTGCAAAAACCAGGCTTGTGCGGGCCACGCGCTCGGCGCTTGGATGAAGCCGAGGAACCACGGCACCCAAAACGCCATCATCAGAACCGCATACAGTGAACCGGCCAGAAAAAACGGCTGAACGGCAACCTTGGCACCAGGGAGCGGACGATCAGCAACCGCTGCGCTCATCTTGCTTCTACCTCGGCAGAGGATGCATTCGTTCGCGGCAGTTCACGGAAGAACGGCCAGTAAACCTTGAGCCACAGCAAAAACGCTGCCGCCCAGACAAGTGACACCGCATAGTATGGGGGCGATGGAAGTAACGCCGTTGGCCAGACCTCCGGGACGACGCGCAGCAGCGATGCAGCTACGAGCAGCAGCATCGCAAAGCGCGTCTGCCGGACGAGCCCGAGAGCCCTGCCCGTGTGCCGCAAACCAGCGATTGCAAAAATGCTGAGCACGCCAAGGCCAAGGCCACCCATGAACGCCAGATGCAGCCCGGCATAATCCGAGATCGGCGCGCCGAGCTGCGCAACGCCGATCAAAATGAGACCGAGCCCGGCGAACGCGCTCGAGCCGACCAGCGCGAGAATTTCGGCCCGAATGATTTTTTTGCCGATGAAGGCTTCCGCGACACGATCCATGAACGCTGCACCGGCCGCAACGAACAGGTACCCGGTCGTCGCATCCGACAGCCCAAGCGCCTCGGCCAGCACGAGCAAGCCGACAAGACCCGGCGCCAGATTGAGCCGCCCAGGATGCGGACGGAAAGGTGACGTCTCCTCGCTCGGATCGAGCACGAGATTGGTCACCGGCACCGTTACGCGCGCCAGCGCGATGCCAAGGATGCCGAGGAACACGATGCCCGAGAGGCGCGCCGCGCGCTGCGCCAGATCGGCATGCGTTGCGATATCAAGAAATGCATAGCGCGTGACGATCTCGGTCAGAAGCAGCGCCGTTATCCAGAAGACGAACGCGGATAGCCGTGTGCTGCGCTTTTCGATCGAGATCGAAACAAGATAGGCGACGAGCGCACCAAGCCAAAGGATATCGCAAACGGCGCTCAGGGCATCCAGGGCCGTAACGCCGATCAAACCGAACACGCGCGCCGCGGCCCATAGCGCCGCAAGCGCCAGCAACGCGTTGCCCTGCAACCGTTTGGTATCGGTCCATTCCGGAACGGATGTCGTAATAAACCCGATCAGCGCAGCTCCGAATGTGCCGATAATCATTTCGTGCATGTGCCAGAGGCCAGGCGGGATCGAGCTTGCAAACGGCAAGTTGAAATTGAAAACGATCACCCACAGCAACGGCCAGAGCGCCGCATGAATGGCGGCCATCGGGAAGAAAAGACGAAACCCCTCGCGGCTCAGAGATGCAAGCGTCTGAGCAATCGTTTCGGATCGGGCGGTCCGGGTCATCGTCATGGTCTTCGCCGCTCGTCGGTATCGTGGATATGGCTGAACAGCGGATCGTCTTTCAGATAGCTCTGCACGGTCGCGAATACGGACGTGTCGTTTCTCTCGCCGCGCTCGAGTGGAACGAAGCGCTCGCCCGAGATGCCGCGCACGCGCTCATCCAACACGACGATGCGATCGGCAACGCGCACGGCCTCCGCCAGATCGTGCGTCACGAAAAGACCGGCAAAGCGGGATTGCACGGCCGATGAAATAACGAGATCCTGCATGCGTCGCTTCAAAGCCACGTCGAGCGCCGTGAACGGCTCATCGAAGAAAACGAAATCCGGTTCCAGAACCAGAGCGCGCGCAATAGCCGTCCGCTGCCGCATACCGCCAGAGAGCTCAATCGGATATTTTTCAAGATCGCGGCGATCGAGCGAAACGACATCGGCCGCATGCCGGGCGCGCTCCTGCCGCTCACGCTTTGGAGCACCGGAAAGACGCAGCGGATACGCGATATTATCTTCGACCGTCGCCCACGGCAGCAGGCGAGGCTCCTGAAAGATCATGCCGTGCCTGCGGTAACCGCTGACGACGCGGCCGCGTTGCGGCTCGATCAATCCTGCCGCGATGTGCACGAGCGTACTCTTTCCGCATCCCGACGGACCGACGAGCGCCACAAGCTGCCCCGCAAGCACGTCGAGCTTGACGCGATCGAGAATGGTCCGGCCGAAATAGGCGTGCGAAACGCCGGCGAGTGTCAGAGCCGTCATCGCTTGACACCCCAGGGCCGTGCCGCATCGCGCCAACGCTCAAGCTCGGCGCGGATCGGCTGCACCAGACCATACTCGACGATGAAAATCGCGGCGACCGTCAGCACGATCCAAGCAATCGATTGCGCAACATCGAGATTTGACCGCGCCATCGCCAGCGCGATACCGATGCCGTTGATGTTGGCGAGAAGCTCCGCCATCACCGCGACTTTGAATGCGGACCCAAGCGAAATTGCCAAAGCCGGAAAATATTGACCCGCGACGGATCGAATGACGATCGTCGAAAGCCGTTGCAAAGGTCCGGCGCCAAAAGCTCGCGCCATGTCCTCGAGCGCACGGTCGCGCGTCGCCGTCGCCTCGGCGACCGTCGCGAAGACCAGCGGAAAGCACGCCACGACGACAGTTGCGAGCACGGTTCCCGACGTCGAGCCGAACCAGATCATGGCAAGCACAATCCACGCGATCGGCGGCACGCCCATGATGATCGTCAAAAGCGGACGCGCGAGCCGCATCGCAGCGGCGGAATAGCCGACCGCCAAACCCATCGCTCCGCCAAGAATGGCAACGAGAAAGAACCCCTCGACCGCGCGCGAAGATGTCGCCCACGCAAGCCGCCACGTTTCAGGCGCACGCACGAGTTCGAGCGTCGCATGCGCCGTCGCGATCGGAGACGGCAGAATGAAATCGCCGTACGCTTCGTGACCCTGTTGCCAAATCGCGCAGAATACCGCCATCCCGGCGACGCCGACCCACCCCGACCATAGAAATCGGCCAAGGCGTCCAATCCGATCGAGAACGAGATCAGCCACCGCACCTCACAGGTAGAAGGCGGCATCAGGCAAACGGCCGCCGATGTATCCCGGATTGACGTCCGCCATAGCCGTGAGCACGGCCTCGATTGCGGACCGTTCCTGCTGCGCAGGCCGCGCTACGAGATTGCAGTATGGAATCGATTTCTCGATGACCGGCCACGGCATCTGCAAAGCGCCCGCGGCGTTGTTCGCAGCCCGCGCCGGGTGCGCATTGACGTCGGCTGCAGCCGCGGACAATCCCTCTTGCATGGCTTCGACAATGCCTGCGTTGGCTTCCCGAAAACGATCGGTAACGATGAGGCCCGCCTGCGGCACGGTTTTGTGCGCGCCCGTCATCTTGCCCCACTCCACCTGGAGATCGATGGTCCGATGGATCGTCTTGCCGGCGACGCTGCCCTTGACGACGGCAGCCGAGGCGGCAGGCTCCGGAATGAGCGCGGCATCGACGCGGCCGAGAACGAGAAGCTGCATCGCTTCCAGCGGCGTCGCCGTCGGCACGAGCGTGATGTCTTTTGCCGCATCGATACCCGCATGCCGGAACAGCCGCTCGAGCAGCAGGCTTGGCATTTCGTTTGGAAACAGCACCGCAAGTTTACGTCCCTTGAGCGATTCGAACGTCGTTAACGCCGGATCGGAGGACATGATGTACAGGATGCCATTCGTCATGACATTGACGAGGCGCACACCGAGACCGCGATTGTAAAGATTTGCGGCGACCGGAACCGGCACGATACCGACGTCGAAACTCTTCGACGTAAGCCCGGCCCGAACCTCATCGACCTGACGCCACACGCGCAGCGTCGGCTTCCGCACGGCGCCATCGAGGCGTCCGGTCGCGATCGCATGCAGCACGACGATCGAAGGACCGGCGGGCGGCCCCCAGATTTCGAGGCTCGCAAGCGGCGAGGCTTGCGCCGCACGCCCGAATATCGACGCGGAAAGGGCGGACGTGCCGAGAACCGACACGCCGCCCATCAATGCGCTTCGACGAGATACGAAACCAGAATTCGATCGGCCTG
This sequence comes from Hyphomicrobium denitrificans ATCC 51888, assembly GCF_000143145.1. Classification (NCBI taxonomy): domain Bacteria; kingdom Pseudomonadati; phylum Pseudomonadota; class Alphaproteobacteria; order Hyphomicrobiales; family Hyphomicrobiaceae; genus Hyphomicrobium; species Hyphomicrobium denitrificans. Next base: position 700,169 of record NC_014313.1, on the reverse strand, counting down.
AAACAGCCTTTTCGGTCATTAGAACCTTGCCTTCATGCCACCGATGAATGCCCGGCCATCTCCAGGGAGGAAAACGGCTTGGGCGGGATTGGGAGCCTGCTCAACGATCAACGTCGCCGATGCATAAGTCTCGTCGAACACGTTCAACACTTCGCCGTAAAGGCTGAGATTGTCGTTGAGCGCATACTGCGAGCGCAGATTGACGACGACGTAGGGATTATTGAAGAGCAGGTTGGCGTTGTCGACAGGTGTCCAGCCGGGCATCCAGTTGACTTCGCTTTCGACCCAGAAGCCGGGCGTCAGCGTATAGCGCAGCGCCGCATTCACAACATGATTAGGCGCACCCGCGAGGCGGTTATCGCCATACAGCACGTCATCGTCGAACCGGAAATCCTGATACGTGTAGGCGAGCCGCACGTTGATATCTCTCGTGACGTCGACAGCGCCGCCGATTTCCACGCCGAAATGCGTCGTACGGTCGGCGTTGACGGCGCCAAGCGCAACACCGGAAGCATCACGCAGGCTGACGAGTTCATCGTGAACCCACGAATAGTACGCGATTGCTGACCAGGCCAATAGGCCATTGCGACCTTTCCAACCACCCTCAAGCGTGGTTGCCGTCTGCGCCTTGAGATCGGGTGTTGCGAAGACGGCCGCTCCGGTCGCGCCTGCGCTGCCATTCGGATTGCCGTTGATCGTGGCGATCAAGTCATCCTGCGTCGGCGGCTCGAAGCTCCGGCTTGCCGCCACGAACACCGACTGGTCGCGTGCGAGTTCGTAGCTGAGCGCCACGCTGGGACTCCACCCGGAATAACTCCGATCATAGCTCGTATCGACGAACGGGCGCGTTCCGGTCACGACGTTCGCGCCCGAAAACATCATGTAGGGACGCGTCGGATCGGTATACAGGTCGTCATTATCCCGCGTCGCATACGAGTAGGCGACGGAGGGCGACAGCGTCAGACGGTCGGTCAGCGGAATGTTGAACCCGGCGTTGATCGAAAGCGTGCTGGAATCGAACTCGCTGTCTCCAACCAGCGCGCCCTTTTTTCCGCGATTATTGAGGTAGTAGCGCCGATCGGCGCTGCCGATCGCATACTGCCCGGTGATCTCGAACAGAGGCAGCGCGCGGCTGGCATCTGGCGCATACGCATAGCGCAAGACTGTCGTGAAATCGCCGCCGTCCGTATCGCGAACGCCGCCGGAAATTGGGAAGGTGAAACTGTCGTCGGTGTACGTGTAGCCGAGCGCCACATCGAACAGGTTCGCGCCATAGCGTGCGGACGTTCTCGACCCGATGCGGAACTGCTCAGCATCGCGCCGCGGATCATCGCGTTTAACGTTCGGACCGGTGCAGCTTGGCGGCCCGAGGCAAATCTGGGTCGGGTCCTTCTCCATCATCGCGCGCGAGATCGGCCCGACGACATCGAACCCGAGATCGGTGTAGCCGAAGAACAGCCTCGTATTGATGTTCTCGTTTACGCGGGCACCGACATTGATGTTGACGTTGGTCCGTTCCGATTCATTGTGCTCGCGATAGCCGTCGCGCTGCGCAAAGCTGACACTCGCGTGCGCGTCGACATTACCCTGCTGCGCCCCGGCCGCCACGCTGGTCGCGAAATGGCCGAAGCTTCCGCCTTCGACGCTGACCTCGGCGCCGGGCGCCGTAACACCCGTCGGCGAAACGAAGTTGATCGCGCCGCCAAGCACTGTCGCCCCGAGCCGGTTCGCTGTGTAGCCGCGATAAATCTCGACGAACTCCGCACTCTTCGGATCGGCAAAGCCGACGATATAGGAGCCATCGGCGCGATTGATGGGCAAGCCGTCCTGAAGCACGAGCGTGCCGCGTTCCGAGGGATTCTGCTGCAGTCCGGACCCGCGAATTTGAAGCCGCGGCTGGTCGTTGCTGCCGAAAAAGCTTTGCACGACGACGCCCGGAACATAGGCCAGCGCCTGCTGAAGCGACGCGTTGACGCCAACCGGCATGTCCTGGCGCCCAACGACATCGGTGCCGCCAGGTATCTTTTCGAGGCTCTTCGTCGCCTGTTCCGTAGCGGTGAGCGCGCTTTGCGATTCATCGCCTCCCGAGATTAGTTCGGGATCAGCAGCCGGCTCCGCCTGAGACGGGCCCGCCGATTTCTTGGTCGCGGCATTCTTCTTCACCTTCGCCTGCGGCGACTTCTGCGTTGTCGTCACCACGATCGGCGGCAAATCCACAGTTGCACCCGGTGCCGCGGACTGAGCCGAGGCCGTATTTGGAAGCAACGCAAAAATGGCCAGAACAGCGAGACTCGCCCGCACGTCATTGAGCTTCACACGTTCAACAGAACCTGGTGCAAATTCGGGTTCAGTGACGATCAACTCACCGCGCCGGGCCGCTCGAATTGCTCGCGCCATCGCTTCACACTCTCCTCGTTATTTGTGTACCTAATTAATAAACTTTGAGAAGGTGCATTTGCGCCGTATCAAATAGGCGGACACTGAATAACTTCTGTTGCCTGAAAGGCACGCCCAGAAAATCGCCGGTTTATTACGGCACAGAATCGCATGACGATAGAACGCCGTCGGCCTTCAGGACGCGGGCCGTCGATCGATCTAGATAAGAATGCTTATAAGAAACGATGCCGGCCGGCTGGCTCACGTCGCACGCTGACGAACGAAGGCGCTCTTGTTAAATGTGCCCGGCGAGCGCGGATTCGAGACGCGGCAACATCGACTCGCTCGGAATGCCAAAACGCAGCCAGGTTCTCTGATCGGGGAATTGACGCACGTGAATCCCCGCCAGCGCCAGCCTGTGCGCAATGTTTTCCGCCTGCGGATGATCCACCAAACGGAACAGAGGCGTCGCACCCGCAATGCGTCCCCCGGCGGCCGTCAGCATCTGATCTAACTGCTCGGCCGAATTTGCCAGACGATCACGCGTCTGCCTGAGCCACACGGAATCCTCGAGTGCGCGACACCCGATCGCAATCGCCGGACCCGACACAGCCCACGGCCCGAGCCATGATCGCAAAACTTCCGCGATGCGCCGCTCCGCGATCGCAAATCCGAGACGCACCCCTGCGAGCCCATAGGTCTTCCCGAACGATCTCAGAATAATGCTGGATCGCGGCTGCAGCGGAACGAGACTTTGCTCGGCTCCGAGCAGGTCAGCAAACGCTTCGTCGACGACGAGCAGACCTTGACGGCGCGTCATGTCCTCCGCGAGCGCGAGCAATCGACTTGGCTCATAATGGCGTCCCGTCGGATTGTTCGGGTTGACCACGACGACGGCTTTCGCATCGCTGATTTCATCCAAGTCCGCGATAACGCGCACCGCATGCCCGAGCCTTTGCCAGCAGCGCACGTGCTCGCGATAGGTCGGGCCGACGATCGCGACGTCGGACGGCGCAATGAGGCGAGGAACGATTTGTATGAGCGCTTGCGTGCCAGGCGCAGCTACGATCCGCTCAAGGTCGAATGCGCCATAGCGCTGCCCAGCAATGCGCCGAAGCTCGTGATCTTCCACGCGCAACGGAAGCCGCGACCAAAGCTCGGAGGACAACGGCGGGATCGGATACGCAAACGGATTGATGCCCGTCGAGAGATCGATCCACGGCTGCGGCGCGCTCGGATACTTTTTGGCGATGGCGTCGATGTCGCCGCCGTGCGGTTCGACATCCTGATGGCCGCCATCTTGAACAGCAGAAAACAACTTCGCTGCGCCGGGAATGTTCATGGATCTCGCACTCTTGTCGGTCGGCCTTTGCGGAAGGCGGCCACGCCCTCCGTATAAGCCGCGGTTAGTTCCTTGATAAGCATGAGCCCAGCCCGACCGCGCGCGACCAGAACTCGTGAAATCAGAGAACATCGTAGGGATCGGCCTAAGCTTTCGAGCGTTCAAATGGCTGCAAGCCGCGAAGTTTTGCACTTTCTGAGGTTATTAGCCTGTCGCGGCGCGATTACCACAAAGTTCTGCTTGTTGCGGCTTCAGCCGGCTTCATGATTATTTCGCTGATCTTCTCGTGGACAAAGGAACGGCATCTCATGCTTGAGGAATTCAAGAAATTCGTGCTTCGCGGCAATGTCGTCGACCTCGCTGTCGGCGTCGTCATCGGCGTTGCCTTCGGCGCAATCGTATCGTCGCTCGTGGCTGACTTGATTATGCCGATCATCGGCGCGGTGACCGGCGGCCTCGACTTCTCGAACTACTATCTGCCGCTGTCCGACAAGGTGCACACCGGCGTTGCCTATGCCGATGCCAAGAAGGAAGGAGCCGTTCTCGGCTACGGCGCATTCATCACTGCACTTCTGAATTTCCTCATCATCGCGGCCGTGCTGTTCATGGTCATCCAGGCGATGAACAGGCTGACGAGAAAAGAAAAGGCAGTCGAAAAGCCCGCGGAGCCCAGCGCGGAGTTGAAAGTCTTGACCGACATCCGCGATCTGCTCGCAAGAAAATAGTCGGCAAAGCCATCAAAAAAAACGGCGGACCCGAGCAGGGTCCGCCACCACTTCCAGGCTCTTGCAAAGCGATTTTTTGCTGACGCCTATTGTTGGTTGATCCAACCGTTCTTTGGACTGTATTCGCCACGCTCATGAATGGTGCTGGCGCGACCGACCAGCAAATCATCCACTCTTCCGAGGCGGGCAAGATCCTTTTCGGGATACGGCATCGCGTGCAAAATGAAACGCATGGCGTTGAGCCGCGCGCGTTTCTTGTCGTCCGACTTGATCACGGTCCAAGGCGAGTCGGCAGTATCCGTATGAAAGAACATCGCCTCCTTGGCCTGGGTGTATACGTCCCACTTATCAAGTGAGGCTAGGTCGACGGGCGACAATTTCCATTGCTTCAGCGGATGTACTTTGCGTTCCCTGAACCGGCGACTTTGTTCCTCGCGGCTGACGGAAAACCAGAACTTGACGAGATGAATCCCGCTTCGGGTGAGATTGCGCTCAAAATCCGGCACCTCACGCAAAAACTCGCGATACTCTTCATCCGAACAGAAGCCCATCACGCGCTCGACGCCGGCGCGATTGTACCAGCTTCGATCGAACAGCACGATTTCGCCGAGCGTCGGCAGGTGCTGAACATACCTCTGGAAATACCATTGGCCGCGCTCCACCTCGTTCGGCTTCTCCAGCGCGACGACGCGCGCACCGCGCGGATTGAGATGTTCCATGAAACGCTTGATCGCGCCGCCTTTTCCTGCAGCATCGCGGCCTTCGAACAAAACGATGATGCGTTGACCCGCTTCCTTCACCCAGGACTGCAGCTTGAGCAGCTCCGTCTGAAGTATGAATTTCTCCTGCTCGTAATCACGGCGCAGCATCTTGAACTTGTAAGGATAGCCGCCATCGCGCCAATCGTCGGCAAGTTCGTCGCTGGTCCGGCGCGGCCTGCCGGACGGCTTGGGCAAGCCCAGCGCATCGCGTAGGCGGCTTGCGTCGTCTGGGGCGGCGCCCTCGACGATCGCCTCGATTCCGTCCGTCATGTTGGCATCGCCCGCCTTGGCCAGATCGGTGACCAGAGCAAGATCGGCGCCCTGAGCTGCCGCCGTCCGTTCGTCGGCAAATGCCGTTTGCGCGGCCTTGGAGAGGGCATTCCCATCCCGCTCGCCACTGGAGTTATTCGTCGGGATCATGCCATCCTCTCTCAAAACGGGTGCGTTTATGAAATCGATGGGGAGATTGTTGCAAATAAGCAGCGACGCGCCAATGCCGTGATTATGCGGGCCTGAGCTGCAGCGATCGTCAGGATCGACAATCCGTTAACAGCGCCCAATGCGCGCTGTGTCCAACTCGATCCCTAAGCACAAAAGCCCGGCGGTCAGCCAAAAGCACCGCCTTGCGGAACCGCCGAATAATGGACATCAGGAGCAGGTTGAATTCTGGCGGAGACGGAGTCCGTAGAACCATATCTTCTACGCGATTGCTATTCAGCCATTTTCTAAATCATAACTCACTGATTTATATCATAATATACGTATTTTTTCCGGGTATGGCGTACGCTGGCGTCCGCCGGTGTTCGGCTGAAACCATTAAAAAAAGTATGACTCGAAGTATGACCGCGCTTCGCGTATGGCGCGGGCATGGCCCTGCATAAACTTACAGACGCTTCGATCCGGTCTGCCGAAAAGAAAGCCCGCGACCCGAACGCGAAGGATCGAAAATCTATCCTCGCCGATGGCGGCGGACTGCACCTGCGCATTCGTGACAACGGCAGTTCCACTTGGTTCTTCGTCATTCGCGCGAATGGCAGGCGTCGAGAAATGGGGCTGGGAGTCTATCCATACGTCTCTCTCGCCGAAGCACGCACCCAAGCTGCCAATGCACGCCGCGCGGTGAAGGAAGGGCGCGACCCGATCAAAGAACGGGCGGCGGCTAAGGAGCCTGAGGCTTCGGCAGAAGTCGTGACCTTTGGCAAGTTTGCCGAGGACTATATCAAAAGCGTCGAAGACGGCTGGCGCAACGAAGTCCATCGGCAGCAGTGGCATAGCTCCCTGCGCGACCACGCGGCCGCACTCAAGAACATGCCGATCGCCGACATCGCGACCGATGACGTGCTTGCCGTATTGCAGCCGATCTGGCTGAAGAAGGCCGAAACCGCCAGCCGCGTGCGCGGTCGTATCGAGAAAATTCTGGACGCCGCCAAGGCGCGCAATCTGCGGCCGAGGGACGCGATGAATCCGGCTTCGTGGCGCGGCCACCTCGCGCTCCTGTTACCGAAGCAGCCGAAGCTGGCGCGCGGCCATCATGCCGCCCTTCCATACAAGGAAGCACCCGCATTCATGGTCGAGCTACGGAAGCGCCCTGCACTCGCGGCGCGTTGCCTTGAATTCGTGATCTTGACCGCCGCACGATCCGGCGAGGCATTGGGAGCAACATGGGGCGAAATCGATTTCGCGGAGAAGATTTGGACGGTGCCAGCCGGTCGCATGAAGGCTGGCGCAGAGCATGTCGTGCCCTTGAGCGAGGCGGCGATCACTTTACTCGAAACCCTCAAGCCAGAACGGCCCAAGCCCGCCAATCTGATATTCGCGGTCGGTGGCGCTGCCCGTAGCAACATGGCGATGGCAATGTTGTTGCGGCGTATGGGGCGCAGCGATCTGACCACGCACGGCTTCCGGTCCACCCTGCGGGATTGGGCTGGCGATACGACCAACTTCCCGCGCGACCTTATCGAGGCTGCGCTGGCGCATACGATCGAAAATAAAGCCGAGCGTGCATATCGGCGCGGAACGGCCATTGAGCAGCGGCGCGCGCTTATGGAGGCTTGGGCTGCTTATCTCTCTGAGGCGGCAGGTGCGAATGTCGTGCCGTTTTCGGCGGCTGGCTAGAATGCACCAATGCGGGTGCGGTAAGTCGCTTGCCGATAAGTACCGCGCCTAGACTTTGGCCGATTACTGTCAGGTTGTGTGTGGAGGTCATGCACGAGTGCTGACAAGAACGTTGGCTGTGACTCGAACTGGACGGGCCGTGGACGCAGCATGCAGCGTCGTTTAACTCTGAGGTATGAGCGATCAATATCTTGCCGGAATCCTGGTGCGTGAAACGGTTGATGTGAGTTCAACGTCGCCCGCCCTTGGCGCGGCCAACACGCTATTGCCGACGCTGCGTCAATGGGGCGGCCAATACCTCACCGCCGTCAATCCGAGCGGTTCATATGCTAAGGGCACGGCAAATCGTAGCGGCACGGACATTGACCTTTTTCTCTCGCTGGCGGAAAATACGCCCGACACACTCAAGCAAGTCTACGACACCTTATTCAACGCGATTTCACAGGCGGGTCATTCCCCGAGGCGGCAGAACGTGTCCATCGGCGTTCGCGTGAACGGCTGGGACGTGGACCTCGTGCCAGGCAAGAGGCAGAACGCTTGGACCACCGATCATAGCCTCTTCCGCCGCAAGGCGGACACATGGACCAAGACCAACATTGACACGCACATTGCCACTGTCCGGGCGTCGGGGAGATTGGCGGCGATCCGGGTGCTCAAGCTGTGGCGTAACCAGTGGGGCTTGGATTTTCCCTCATTCTATCTCGAACTTACGACCATAAATGCCCTATCGGGGACAAATCTCACCCTGAGCGGTCAGGTCGTGCATACTCTCACTCATCTCAAAGACCGGTTCGAAAATGCGCGCGTGGTCGATCCGTCGAACACAAACAACGTCATTTCGGATGATCTGAATGCGACCGAAAAGCGCGCGATCAGCAACGCTGCCGGAAGGGCACTTGCCAGTAATTGGGAGCAGCTAGTGCGATGAGCAGCTGGTCGCTCGAAACCGTGCTTGCGGGTTTCCACAGGGAAGTGAAGGCGCGCCTCGACAGCGCCCGCGCCACCTTCGCTCATCCCGGCACCAAGGGCGACGCCAGCGAGGCAGTATGGATAGACCTCTTCAACAAATATTTGCCGGAGCGATATAGCGCCGCGAAGTGCCATGTTGTGGATAGCTGCGGTGCGTTCAGCCAGCAAATCGACGTCGCCATCTTTGATCGTCAATATTCGCCATTCGTCGCCACGATCGAAGGCCAGTACATAATCCCGGCCGAAAGCGTCTATGCCGTCTTTGAGGCCAAGCAATCGGCAAACGCGAGCCATGTGGAATACGCGCAGGTCAAAGCCGAGTCCGTTCGAGTTTTGCACCGCACTAGCCTTCCGATCCCCAGCGCTGGCGGAGAGCTGCCGGCCAAGGTGCCGCAACCGATCCTTGCCGGGCTCCTGACATTTGAAAGCGACTGGTCGCCACCCCTTGGCCAGCCTTTGATGGACGCACTGTCGGCTGGCGACGGGGACAAGCGCCTTGATATCGGATGCGTGGCGGCTCACGGCTTTTTCTGGTGTGACGCTCACGGCCGCCACACAGCGACGCCAGGTGAGACAGCCGCAACCGCATTCCTATTCGAGCTCATCGCTCAGCTTCAGGCGGTTGCGACCGTGCCCATGATCGACGTCCGTGCGTATGCCTTATGGCTGCGCGGGTGAGCAACGCAACGCTGGGACTCGGAGCCGAGCCAAGTTGGCCGACATGAACGATACCGAACGGGAAGCGATCATCCTCAATTCGGCGTGGGAAATGATCGACGGCATGGTCAATTGGGCCATGTTCGTGAAGCCTGATCGCATAGAGATTTCAAATCTGCTCTTCGAGACGAGTCAAAATGCTCGCCTGTTTGTGATTCTGCTGGGTGACTTTCTGTCGGAAATTCGGGCGTTCAAACGCGATCCTGTTCCCCTCGGATTGAAGCGGGCGCCAAACAATGCACGGCTATCGGACCTTACGTTCCTGTTCCATCTTCGACAGGTTTGCGCTGACCCCAGGTTAGCGACCGACCCTGCCGCGCTGTCGGCGGCTGTCGAAGCGTTCGCGACTTGGCTGGAGGGGGAGTTCACTGCAACGGAAGTCAATCTCGGCTCAATCGGCATAGTCGCGAACTTGCGCGTTACGCGCTATCGCTATCTCAAGATGTGCGGGGATATTGCCAAGCACAGTCTCGCAAGGTTGGCGACCAATGTTGGTCATCTGCGTAAGCTACTGGTGGATGCAGGTCATCCAGTAAGTGAGCAGCACGCATATCTTGCGGTCGAAGATTTCTGGGGATGGTTTCAGCAAGACATTTTCATGTATCACTCCAGCCAAATTGCAGAGCTTCTGAACAACATCCGTTGGGGCATATACGATTATTTACAGCCAGAGTTTCGTCGATCGTGGCATCTCACCGAGAGAGCGACGCCTGGCTTTCCCATCTACGGCTATCGAGTGCCGGAGGAGATTTCCGAGCCGATCGCGGTTGCGATGTATTGGGAAGCCATGAACAGAACAAGAGAGCCGCCATATGTGCAGCGCTTCGTGATCCCGGACTACATGAAGAGGCGACACTGATCTGGGGATTGGGGATTTCATCCATGCCGTCTTCGGACGGCTGGTTACGGCCAGAAAATATCCGCCGATGACGGCAAAGCGGCACAAGGCTATTGTCACATGTGAGGCGGCCGCAGCGAAAGCGAAACTCAGGATGTCAGTGCCCACATAACCACCGCTAATCTGTCGTTGCGCCGTATTAATACAGCATAACAGGCCACCGAACCCGTCCTCACTCATAAGGCATCGTGCGCCATCCTTGTTTCACGCGCTGGCAATCCAGCTAGCCGAAACAAGGAGGGCGCAATGCTTTCACGATCAGACCTGGCCCGCGAGTTGGGCGTTGGCAGGGTTACTCTTTGGCGCTGGCAGCGCGAAGGAGTGATACCGGCTCCAGAGCGCATTAGCCGAACGCAAGTTGCTTACTGCCCCGAGGCTGTCGCGGCTATCCGCGTCTTTGCGGAGGCGGCCCAATGAGCGTTGTGAGCACCGCCGCCCGTTGGCTATCTGGGAAGGCTCGGCTCGTCGCCGACTTGCCCGCCGCCGAAACGAAACTCGCTGAACTAGAGGCAAAACGGCCCCACAGCGCCGATCCAGCCGAGCATATCAAATGGATCGAGGAATGCGACGCGGCTCGCCGCAATGTCGAGGCGCTGCGCGGCGCGCTGGCTATCGCCACGGCAGAAGCGGCGAAAGCTGAAGCGGCTCAAGTCGAATCGAACGCCAATGTCGAGCATGCCGCTGCAGAAAAACAGGCGAAGGCGGACGAAAAGCTGGTGCGCGCCGCGTTCACAGCCATCGAACGAGCGAGCGATGCGATCGAAGCGTTGGTCGCGTCGAATGCTGCGATCGAAGCCGCCAATGCCATCCGCGGTCAGCGTGCATGGATTGCCGATGCCGAAACGCGCGTAAGGCAGCGCCCTGGCGGGACGATCGATGCGGTTTTTGAGGATCGAACCTTCTGGTGCGATTCTGCGGGTAATCAGCCGACCATCTTCGTCACGGATCGCGAAACGGGTGAAATGCGTCCGCAAGAGGCTGGTTACAGCCGACGCGTCGAGCGGGTTTGCGTCCAGCCGGAGCGTATCATTCCGCCCACCATGCCGGACCGATTGGCGGAATTGCTGCCAGCGCTTCGTAAGGCGCTGACGGAATGACGCTCGCTTTCCTTCTCGCCCCGCCATGCGCGCCCGACGCCGAGCCAGACAAAATCTGGTTTCTCGACCGCGGCCGCCGCCTGCATCGCCTTCGCCGTGCCGGCGCACATGTCGTCGCGTCACGGCGCAACGGGCAGTCATTCCATGTCCCATGGCCAGTCAACGAGCCGGTGCTGCGTGGAGAAGCGTTCGCAGCGCATATCTTCGCAATCTGCTCCCAAACAAAAACGGCGACCGATTCCTGAAAAATCGATCGCCGCCTTTTTAGCCTAACCCGGCGCTGCAACGCCGGACAACCGTGAAGCGAGTCCCTCTTATGTCCTTTCCATATGCGCCAACAGGCGCCTTTAGTGCCCTCGAAATAGCCCGCGAGGCGGCGCTTGATCCTTCGCCTGGCCGGCTTCGCAATATCGTCGCTCTTGGGCGCGCCCTTGGCCAGATGGGGACCCCATGGCCCGCCGCTCTCGAAGAGATCGAGGCCGCGCTGTACGCTGACGGGCTGTTGCCTGCCGACAGGCCAAGCCAGCAACGCGCTTGGCGGCGGACGCTGGACGCCGCCAGCGATGCCTTCGACGAGGGCGCCGGCAAGGCCTTGCCGACGATCGCAGCCGAAGCGGTTGCCCAGGCCGATGATGGCGCGGAGGCATTGCGTCTCGTGCTCAATCGTTGTGCCACCTTCGCCGACGATGCCGAAATCGTCGGCGCCGTTCGCGTGGCGCTCACCGCTGTTAGGCGTGCCGATGAAATGCTTGCCGCACCCTTCGGCTATTTGCGCGCTGAGCGTGCTTGGTTTGGTCGCGGTGAAGAGCTTGCCTCCGCCGAAGCGAAGGAACGCGCCGAAAGGGCGGAATGGGACGCCGAATGCGAAGCGCAGGAAATCTTCGCCGCCCTGCCACCCGATGCCGACTTCGCTACGGCCTTGCGCGATGCTCATCCGCATTTGACGGAGGAATTCGCCACCGACATCGCAGCCCGCGTTATCCGCCGGCTAAGCGAGCCGCCTGTCCGTCAATACATCCAGCCGACCGGCCCTGATCCATTCGCAGGCATTTGGGCCGAGCCGGATGAGGCGGCGACGGCGCTGCATGAGAAAGCGAAAGTGATGTTAGAAGAACGTCAAATCGGGTTCGATCCGGCTGCAGCCATTCTCGCACTCGAATTGAGGGCGCAAACGGCCGGAACGCCTGAGGCGCTTGCTCTCGCCACAGCCCTGAAGCGCGAACGACTGGGCATGAACGTGCCCATTGAAGCGGATGAGCCGGAATCGGAACCACTAAAGTCGGATGCCCGCTTGGCGGACCTCTGCTCGCCGCCGGGCCTTGTCGGCGATATTATCGATTGGATGGAGGCCAGCAGCGACAGGCCGAACCGCGCCCTTATGCTTGGCGCTGCGCTCACTTTTGTCGCTACGCTGGCAGGGCGCAAGTTCGCTACGCCGTCCAACCTCCGAACCAACAACTACATGGTGACGCTGGCGCCTTCTGGCCATGGTAAGGATCACGCAATCGGGCGCATCAAAGCATTGGCAGCCGCAGCCGGACTTGACCGCTATGTCGGCCCCGCGCGGATCATGTCCGCCAGCGCTTTGCGTAAGCTGATCGCTCGCGAGCCATCCGCCGCATGCTTCATGGACGAATTTGGCGGCTTCATGGGGCAAATCCACGATCGGCGCGCCGGAATGCACAACGCCATGATCCGGTTTGATCTGCTGGAAATGTTTAGCGCGGCGGGGACTTTCTTTGCTGGAGCCGAATATGCAGCTGAACCGGCGGCTAAGGTATTTGCGCCGAATTTTTCGATTTCCGGTACAAGCACGCCGGAATCATTCTGGTCATCGCTATCGTCGCTTTCCGCATCGGATGGCCTGCTGGCGCGCTTGATCCTGCTTGATGTGACGGGGCCGAAGCCCGCGCGCGTCAAACCCCGATTGTCGCCCAACGATGTTCCAGCCGACCTGATCGATGCTGTGCGTCGGCTTGCGGAAAGGGGTGGCAATCTCGCCTCCATTTCATCTGATCGCGCGCCCAAGGCCGTCACCGTGGCGCTGGACGCCGACGCCGAGGCAATCGACGCCGGGAACATCGCGGAGCTAGATGCCGCTGAAGCCGCGACGAACCCCGAAGCAATGCCGTTCCTGAACCGCGTGCGGGAACACGCGCTGAAGTTGGCTCTTGTCGTCGCGGTCGGCTGCAATCCGAACACGCCCGTTATCACCGGCCCGGTGCTGAATTGGGCGTATAGACTGGCACGTCTGTCGGCTGCTACATTGATCCGCGAGAGCACCGACCGTATAGCCGACAATGAGCGCGGCGATGCGGTGAACCGCATCCTGCGCATGATCCGCGTGGCCGGCAATGCCGGCGTCACGGCTGGGAGGATCGCCGACAAACAGCGCGGCGTCGATGCGCGCCTTCGCGATCAAATCCTTCGCGACCTTGTGGAAGCCGGACGGGTGCGCCTCGATCGTCAATCTGGCACAGGCGGGCGGGCACGCGAACGCTACATTGCGGCGTGAACTTTCGTCCCCGAACATGGGGATGAAAGCAGGGGACGAAAGCAAAGCCAAAACTTTCGCCCCGACCTTTCGTCCCTTTCGTCCCGCTTTCATCCCCGGCTTTTGGGACGAAAGTTTGGGCCTCAAAGCCGCAGAAAACCTAGATTCTTCTATTCAATTTTCCTTTCATCCCTTTTGTCCCTAGGCACCCCCGATTTTTTCGTTCTGAGACGCCTCTCTTGTGGGGCCTAGGGGATGAAAGGGACAAAAGGGACGAAAGCAAAGAGGAAGTGCGGAGATTGTTTCCGGTCGGCTCGAATGATCCGAAGGGAAACAAAGGTGGGGATAGCTCTGCTCTCAACCCCTCAACCTGTGCGCGACTCAGTTAGGTCTGGTTGACGATGCCGAATCTGTCAGGCCGCCGAGTGGGCTGTTGACGGCTTTCGGTTCGTAAGCGCAGCGGCGCCAGCTTCTGCGAAAAATGTTCACCCGCCAATCGTCCGATAGCCAAGATGGTTCTTCTCAAGCATTCAGCTTTCCCACCCAATGTCGGCCTTGCAGACCTCAGCGGTGTCTCAAAAATCTTCTACCATCTCCGCCAACGCTTTTACCCTGTCGAATTCGCGGACCTGTGCACACTGATCGACGAAATCGTTTTGCGGGAGCATATCGTCCTTGTTGGCAAAATCGAAACGACACCGGCGCAATACATTCAAGCCATCCAACCACTAATCAATGCGAAGGTTTTCCAGATTTTGGCTGAACCTTTTCGCCCCATAAGGACCGAAACGTCATCAGCAGCGCTGTTAGCCGCCGCTCAGGCGGCCGGACGCGATGGTTTGACAGCAGCCATGGTGAAGGATGCTGACCTGGAGGTGACGCGCCTTCTTGGCGCGGAAGCCAAGTTCGGCAGACCCGCTACCGTCTTGCTTCGAAATCTTCATAACTTCGGAGTCAACCGCCGTCCCAAATTCGAGCACGGCGTCATTGATCTCGTTCAGCGCAATAGACGACTCGCGGATGACGCGCGTGCACTGCACGCTGAGATTCAGCGAAATGGCGTTCCTGTAAGGGGGTTCGTCCACCTCGACGTTCCCCCGCTCGCGTTGGCAGTTCTAAAAAATTCCGCGTCGTTCGAGCAAGTCATCGAACGGATTTTGGATATGCGCGATACGGCATCCGTCCTAAGGCACGACACGTCTGTTTTGATCGAGCGCCTATCCAATCCCGCGACCACCGTTGAAATGCACGCCGAACTCATTCGCAACTGGGAAAAGAAATGGCGGAAGTCTTGGGACAGTGCGATCGCGGAGAAGATATTTATCTGTAATACGTCGACGGTCTTTCTGGCAAAGGGTGCCGAGCTCGTAAGGTCGCTAGGTGATATTCAATCCTGGTCCGATGCGGCATTGAAAGGCATCGCGCTCTTTCGCGACGTGCGTGAGGCAACAAGTATTGACGCGCTTCGCCCGGTTCATACTCCGGTCCGAAATTACCTTTTGTCGTCACGAGGCCAGATGAAGGCGGTTGTTTCGCGAGTGTTCGAAAAAGACCCTCAGGTCATCGACGCCCTGATGAAACGTTTGGTTGCTCCAAATTCTCTTTGGCGCAAAGCTTTTCGTATCGAAAGCCCATGACCTTAACTCTTGCCAACGGGCGATTGGACCATACCGAAACCATGACTCAAGAGCTCTCCGGCATTGCCGATGATATGACCAGCCTTCTACCGCTGTTTCGGGATGGTGGTTCGATATCTGGACTGATTTTGCCAACGGAACACGCTGCGCGGTTTAAGGCGATGGCGATCGACGCAAAAGCGATGCTCGATCAGCAATTAGGCCGAGCTAACGACTATTCGATGAACCTTCTACATGCCGTGAATTCGGGCGCTGGTGGTTATTTTGGCGGCCCGTCATATGCATCTGTCGAAGAAGCTGCACAGATTGTCCGCGCGGGCATTGGCGCAATTAGCAGAAGCGCCGCAAAGCCGGTATCAGTGGGCATAACGCGCCCTGCCTATGTCGATCCCGTTCGCACCGCGCAGCTTCGGGCACTTATTAGCGATAAATGGGATTTCTCTCGGCTGGTCGAACTCTGCCGCGAACTCAATGTTGCAGCAGCCAATCAATGCCATATGTCGACCGGCTTCCTGCTCCGATCAATTATGAACCATGTGGCGCCGATTTTCGGCTTTGAAAGCTTTGCCCGAGTAGCTAGCGAATATCCGTTCGCAAAATCGGTGAAGGCAGGGATGCAGCGCCTGCAGGGCCAAGGCCGCGACGGTGCCGACTTCCATCTGCACCAACCGATACGGACCCAAGAAAGCCTTCCCACAGCGACGCAGGTGGCATTTTCACAGGAATTGGACGTGCTCCTGAGCGAAGTCATCCGCGTGGCGCGAGCGTCCGGCGAATGACTGTGCCGAGGCTGACCATCGACGCTAACTGTGTGATCAACGTTTTCGATCCTGTTCGAGACAGTGCGACTTCGGTTGATGAGCTGCGCGCGCTCATCCGCTATGCAATGGAAAACAAGGTCGAAATTGCGGTCACGACGCGGCTAGAGGCTGATCTGTTACGTGATCGAAACGAAATGCGTCGCGCAAAACTGCTCTCCATGCTGGAGATGTTTCCCATCGTCAGCACGGTCGGACGGTGGGACGTTTCTATATGGGATGGCGATGTGTTTGCGGACAAGCGAACGGCCCGCCTAAATGATGAAATTCAGCAGATTATCTTTCCCGGCCTCACCCCTGCCGACGCCCGTTACAGCAATAAGATAAACGACGTCGATCATTTGACGGGCCACGTCATCGACTGTCGCGATATCTTCGTGACTGATGATCGGGGCATCCTACGCCGCCGGGACCAGTTGCGGCATGGCCCTGGTGTCGTTGTGATGACGCCGGCAGAAGCGCTGGCACACGTCGACCACATCGTTCTGAGATCGACTCCGCGCACCTTGCCTACAGACGGCATATCGCCTGACTATCATTCACGCGCGCTCAGAGGAGTCGTCGCGTTCGATTATACGAATAACAATCACCGCTATGCGTTAGGTGAAGCACAGCATTTGTTTGAAACCATGTGGTCGAAGGCTAGCAATGTTGCAATCTACGCGTACACCGATGCGCCAAGCATCGACGCTCTGGCTTTGGCGAAAGGCGCGGTGGCGATTAGTAAAGTGACTGACGCGGAGGCGTTTGACTATTCGTCTCGTGTCAGAACCGCCAACCTTGGTCAAATCATCCTCTGGCGTAACGTGAATGGCCTATACGGCGCGACCCGCGTGGTTGGCATCAAAGATGACAGTCGCGGTGATGCAATCAATGAATTGATATTTGAATACGTGCTCCTTCCCGATGGTAGCCGAGATTTCTCAGGGAGTGGCTTGCTGCCCTGAAAAAAGCCGTGGGTCCTTCCAAGGCCCCCACCACCACGGGTAACGCCCGAACCCCGGAGTATCGCTAGACAATAGTTTCGAATCGAAACTTGTTTCGACTGCCCGCCGAAACGAAATATAAAATGGCAAAAATCCGTTTGTTTCGATCATTCGGGCCGGTGATATCGATGTAAATCAGGCTACCAGAATGGTCCCGACAAGGGCGGCTAAAGCTACCACCATCGCGGCATGCTTATTCAACGCGAACCCTATCGGAAACCGTCTCGCATTACGATTCCGGCGCATGCACATCCACTGGTGCGCCTCGTCTTTCAACTAATGCGGGACAACGGTAAAACCTATGATGCTCTGGAATGGGATTCGGGCATCCTGCGCTCGACAATCAAAAGCTGGCGCAACGAAAAGACGCCGAGTCTTCAATCGATCGAAGCAACGCTAGGGGCGTTTGGCTGGCAGCTGGTGCCGGTGCCGCCGCTGGAAAATCTGCCCGCCGACGTGCGCGATGCGCTAGACGAAATCGGCCAGCATTTCCGATCAGATGAGGAAACCCTTGGTGCGGCGTTGGCGGCGATCAATGGACGCGCGGGCGGGCCGGCGTGTGGCGGTCGTTATCGCGAACGCGGTGCGTATTGGCGGACGGCGGCATGATGAAAATCCGCCTCGAACACCCGATCGACTCAGGTCTGCGCGATATTGGACCGGCGGAATTTTGCCTGGTGCGTAATCTGCGTGCCGATGAGCTTGAGGCGCTGGCTGACGCGGAACCGGACGAGGTTCTGGCGCGGATCACGGGGTTGTCGCCTTTCATGGTCACACGTCTGACGCCGGCCGATCGCACCAACATTCAAGCCGCCCGTGCGGCGGAGAGGGGAGGTTTATGAGAAATTTTGCAGAAGAGTTGGCCCAAGCCAAGGCCCGGCTGGCCGATGCCGAAGCCGCGCTAACGGCTGGCGTCAATCCATATGCCGAGCAAAACGTGGCCACGCATCGCGCGCGCGTTGCGCGACTGGAGGCGGAAGCCGGACATTTCGCGCCGGAACCCAATGCGCCCGCGCCTGTCTCCGAGCCGATTGCAGCCGCACCTATACCAAAGCCCGCCCGGCAACTCACCGGAACGCGCGAAGAACAGCTGCGCCGCCTGGCTCGCGCGATGGAGGCGGACGAACGCGCCCTTGCCGAAGCTATTGCCGTCGGCACGACGCCTGACGAGTTCGCGCTACAGATAGTCGAAGATCGTGACCCGGAAGCCGTTGCGCTGCGGATTGCCTATTCGCACGGGCCGGTGACGCGCAAGGCTACTCCGGATGTGGAGGAAATGGTGCAGCGGATTCTCAACGCCTAGCCAAACTTTTTTCCTCATGCGCGACGGACAAATCCGTCACGTCAACGGATATATCCGTATACGGAGTTTGTTAGCCAAAGACCCATGATTTCGAGCCGGGCGGCGACACGCATGGCATGGTGCGCCCGTCATATCGAACCGGAGACAATCATGACCGATACGCCGGATGCGCTCGCATGGAAGGTGCGCCGCCTGGCTCGCGCGATCGAAAACAATTGGCACGCGTCGCAAGTGCGCGCGATATCGGAATCGATCATGCGCGATGTCGAGTCATCCGATGCGTGAAGCGTTGCGAGAACTGTATCGCGATGCAGGTCAGACGGGCGAAAGCCGTGGATAGTTAGACGAGGCCGGACGCGTGCGGACGGCTAAGGACTTCAAAGCCTCCACGTATGACCAGACGTATGACTGGCCTACAAAAACGTCCGAAAACACAATAAAATCAACAACATATGGCGGAGACGGAGGGATTCGAACCCTCGATACGCCTTTAAAGCGTATGACGATTTAGCAAACCGTTGCCTTCAGCCACTCGGCCACGTCTCCCCAAACCAGTGGGTCGCAACCCTATAGAGGCGCGCCCGCTGCAATGCAAGCAACCCTCCTTCGTTTCCCTGACCTTTCCCCGAAACGTAAGAGTTGTCCTGTTCGTCGCCGTAAAGTCGTCCTACTGTGCTGAAATCAGTGTCGCTCTCAGCCGGATGGAAGGCGCCGTGTCGACCGCATTGAAATTACAAACTTGCGTCGTTTCGCTGATGCTGGTGACCGGCGCGGCAGGCGCGGCAGACATTTGCGTCAAATGCACCGGCCCCGATGCAAGCTATGATTGCGTCGTCAACGGCTCGCCGTCGGCCGATACGGTCACGAAGCTCTATTGCATCACGGCCCTGGCGAAAGTCGGACCCCACGCAAGTTGCGCCATTGACCGCGCCAGCGTGTCCCCCTGCCAGGGAGAGCGCAAGGAATTCACGCTTCCCGCGAGTGTTGACGGACCATTCGGAGCCCCGCTCGAGCAAAACGCCGGCACGCCCGCGCTTCCCGCTGACGGTGTCACACCGGTCGCCGGTCAGGAGCAGGTTGGCGAACAGCCCCCGCCGCAAACGGCGAACGACGCGCCACCGAAAACCGTGAAGGACATGGTCGAGAAGAGCCAGGTCTCCGCGAGTCTTGCGGAGACGCAGAAGTCAGCCGGAGACGCTGCCAAATCGGCTGGAACGGCGCTCGAGAAGGCAGGGTCCGCCGTCGGGTCTGCCGCCAAGACATCGTGGAAATGTCTCTCGTCGTTTTTCTCGAACTGCTGAATGCCGCCAACGTCCGCTGTCGATCGCTGACGCGTGCAAGCACTCAGTGGACGGTCGACAGCCATTCGCGCGCGCGCTTCTGCGCCCGCATGATTTCCGCCTTGCTCATATCGCGTGCAAGCTCGAGGCGATAACGCTTGGCCTCGTCATTGCCGCGCATCGCAGCGATATTGAACCACTTGTGAGCTTCGACGAGATCGAGCGTTCCATCGCGGCCCGTGCAACAGCTAAGGCCAAGTTCGAAAAGCGCGTCGTGGTGACCGCCGCCTTGGGCTGCGTATCCTCCGATCTCACGCGATAACATGTCCATACGCGACATTTTTTTTAAGTCTCCATTGAGCGCCACAACGCTGGTGAAGGGTTGCGAAAGCTTCGAGCCATCAGTCGGCATCTCGCCCTCGCGGCGCGCAATCAGAATTGCAGCGGATGGATGAAATCTCGTAAAAAGCTTCGAAAAATCTCTGTAATACCTGGAGAATCTTCGTTTCCGCACCGACAAGCTTTGGCGGAAATCGGCACATTTCGCCCGAAATGCGGCATACCGTTACGACTGCTTAACGACGGTTGTCATCTTTGGCTAACCATGTTTTGAATCAGGCTATGGGGCAGCCTGTCGGTCGCGCAGGGCAGCGCGACATTCAGCGATGGTTCAGCCTCGGTTCGCTAACCATGATCGCGTTGACGGAGAACGTCTTCGCCGAGGGGGTTCGGAGGGCCGGGACGGAATGTTCCGGACGAGGGATATGAAGCAGACATTCGTTTGCCGTGCGCTCGCGCTTGCGAGTTTCCTGGCGCTTGCGGGCTGCGCTCAAGATGGTGCATCCCGGCCGTCCTATATCGGTCTCATGGATCTGACGCCGGCTGAAGCCAGCGCCCAGACAGTCGCGGCGGAGCCGCCGTCTGAAGCAACGCGGTACGTGCAATCGAACAAAGTGCTCGGCGCGATGGCGTTCCAGCGCATCACCGGCCGCACAGTCGATCCGGAACGCCTCAACGGCAAATAATCGACGACGTCGCGCGATCACGCCCGAGCCGGATCAACCGGCTTCGGGCTTCTTGAGCGCCAGACCACGCACGACCGCGGGACGTTCCGCAATGCGTGCGAGCCAGGCTTCGATATTCGGAAACTTGCGAACATCCTGGCCGATATCAGCCCAGACGCGCGTCCATGTGAAATTCGCGATATCCGCGATGGAGTAGGTGCCCGCGATGTACTCGCGCCCCTGCAAGCGCTTTTCGAGGACGCCGAACAGCCGCTCGACTTCTTTCCCATAGCGATCGATGGCGTAGGGTATCTTGTCAGGCGCCACATTCTTGAAGTGCTTGTACTGCCCGGCCATCGGACCGAGGCCACCGACCTGCCAGAACAGCCACTGATCGATCTCCGCCTTCGTACGTTCATTCGACGGATAGAACGCGCCGAACTTGCGCCCGAGGTATTGCAGAATCGCGCCCGATTCAAAAATCGAAAGCGGCTGTCCATCGGGGCCATCGGGATCAACGATCGCCGGGATGCGGTTATTCGGTGAAACCGCAAGAAACTCCGGCGCGAATTGTTCGCCCTTCGTGATGTCGATGAATTGCGTACGATAAGGCGTACCAAGCTCTTCGAGCATGATCGCGATTTTGTATCCGTTTGGAGTCGTCCAAAAATAGAGCTTGATCGGCTCGTCGAGTCCGTCGTCCTGCATGTCTGACCTTATGGAACAAGAATGATGGAGCCGGTCGTGCGGCGTCCGGCTAAATCGCGATGAGCTTCGTCAGCTGCCTTCAACGCGTAACGATGGTTGACCGCGATCTTGATTTTTCCGGCCAGGACCATCGCAAACAGATCCGCAGCGTTCTGCTCGAGATCCTGCCGTTTCGCGGTATAGGCGAAAAGCGACGGACGCGTGGCGAACAGCGAGCCCTTCAACGCCGTCAGCTCGAACGGCGGGACAGGACCCGAAGAGTTGCCGAACGAGACCCACAGTCCCATCGGCTTCAGGCAGTCGAGCGATTTCGGAAACGTGTCCTTGCCGACGGAATCATAGACGACGTCGCAGCCAGCGCCGTTCGTCAGTTCCGCGACGCGCGCCACGAAATCTTCGCGCTTGGTATTGATCGTGTGCGTGCAGCCGTAGGCTTTCGCCAGCTCGGCCTTCTCATCCGTGCTGACCGTGCCGATGATTGTCGCGCCAAGCGCGTGCGCCCATTGGCATGCGATCAGCCCGACCCCGCCTGCCGCGGCGTGAAACAGCATGACCGTCCCCGGACCGACCTTGAACGTCTCGCGCAATAGATAGCGCGCCGTCATGCCCTGCAGCATCATGGCTGCGGCTGTGTCGTAGGTGATGCCGTCCGGAAGTTTGATCAGCTTGTCCGCCGGAACCCGCCGCGTGTCGACGTAAGCTCCCGGAACGCTTCCGTAGGCCGCTCTGTCGCCGACCTTGAAGCCTACGACATCCGGCCCGACCGCCAGCACCTCTCCCGCGCCCTCCGAGCCGAGAATCGCCGGCAGGCTCGGAAGCTTGTAGAGACCATCACGCTGATAGATATCGATGAAGTTGACACCGATGGCGTGCTGCTTGAGCAGAACCTCGCCCGGCCCCGGCTGTCCGGCGTCGACCTGCTCGTATTGCAAAACCTCTGGCCCGCCATAGGCGTGAACTCGCACCGCATACGCCATAATCACGGCTCCTTTTTTCCAGGATTTTCGGTCACATACAGCCTGACGGCGAATCCTTCGTCACGCCAACAGGCAATTCGCCGCTTCATGGCGCCTCCGCCACGAGTCTGCCATGCTCACTTTCTACGGCCCATAAAACTATAAATCGGGATTCGCTTTGACCATTTTGGGATTTACGTCCGACTTCAGAGGACTTCGATTGATCGCAGCGCTCGCGACGTGCTTCGAACTCGCGGGATGCGCCGGCGCTCCGGACCCGGCGTTCGCGCAGCAGCGTGGCCTGAAGTGCGTCGACGACAGCAATGTCTGCATCAGCCAGCGCAAGATGGTGTTCGACTCCTATATGGCCGACAAATCCCGCGCCTGGATGAAACAGCCCGCCGGCCCGCACGAATATGCCTCCGGCGTCCGCCTGATGGCTTACAGCAAGATGCGAAAGGACTTGTCGTGTGAACAGCTTGCCCACGCCAAGGAGGAAGCCGACCGCGGTCCAGCCTCGCTCAGCGGCGGCTCCTACGTCGGGCTCACGACAGCGCAGGTGGCACGCGGCGCAATGCTCGCCCGCGAGGTATCGCGCGAGCTTGCCAACGAAATGGCGCGTCGCTGCCGATAAAACCGTCGATCCTTGAAGATACGCTTCCGTTTCCTTATGTCGCCGGGACAGCGCTCGACACTGCCCCCAGTCATCGCGGACGTTCACACCTCGCCCGCCTCAACGCGAAAGCACATTCATGAACGTTCAGGACTTCGTCGATGCCATCGTTGCGTTCGTCCGGGCCAACGAAGGCTGGGCGGGACCGGTTGCGTTCCTCGTCGCCTTTCTCGAAAGCTTTTGCTTTCTCTCGATCCTTTGGCCGGGAACCGCAATCCTGATCGGCATATCGGCGCTTCTCGCCAAGAGCGGCGTCGAGATGAGCATCATGGGTCCGGCGATCATCTGGGCGGCCGTCGGCGGCTCGCTTGGCTATGCCGTATCGTATTGGATCGGGCTCTATTACAAAGACGGCATTCGCGAGATTTGGCCGTTTAGCCGGAACCCGGCGATGGTCGAACGCGGCCAGGAGTTTTTCCAGAAATGGGGAGCGATCGGCGTCTTCTTCGGGCACTTCTTTGGACCCGTCCGCGCCGTAATCCCCGTCATTGCCGGCATGTACGCAGTGCCGCAGTGGCAGTTTCAACTCGCCAATGTGACATCGGCGTTCATTTGGGCCGCAGGCATCATTGCGCCGACCTACTTCGGGATGAGCTATTTGCTGAAGTGAGGCGGTAGGACGCTGCGGAAGCTTGCGTCGGCAAGGCCAATCCCTTAGAGGAGCGGTTCGATTTGGCGTCGCACCGGCGCTTTCGCAACCCGCTATGGCCGAGGCCTTTCCATGTCCAAGACATCTCTCAAGAACATTCAGAAGCAGAAGAAGAAGGCCAGCCGCACCATTCCGCGTCCGGCACAATCGCGCATTCAAGGCAATACCGCAGGCGTCCGGACTCGTCTGAAGAAGCTGGCCGGCAAGGCCCGCGCCGCCAAGGCATCGGCCTGAGCGACTGACACAGAAGACCTGGATCAGGCTCAGCTATTCACCGGCTGCGCCTGACCAGTCGCCCCGGCCGGATCGGCATGGTTGGTTGGCGTTCGCGACGTGAACACGATACCGCCTCCCGAAAAGCTCTACCCACCGACGGTTCAGCCGCCCGAGCGAGCGCTGCCGTTGCCGCGATTTATTGCTCGCTTCATTCGCAATCCCCTTCAGGCACTCCCGCGCGCTGTCTACACCGAGCCCGTCGTCACCTACGGCTCGAAGCGCCCGTTGGTCACCTGGGTCACCGATCCGGCGCTGATCGAGCGCATCCTCCTCAAAGACGTTGAGCACTTTCCGAAGACGCCGCTCGACCGCCGCGTGCTGACGCCCATGCTCGGCAACGGCATCCTGACCGCGGAAGGTGAAAGCTGGCGCTGGCAGCGAAAAATCGCGAGCCCGATGTTTCGCTACGCCGAGATCCTGGCCTACGTGCCGGCGATGGTGGAAGCGACCGAGCAGCTCCTCGACACCTGGAAGCAGCGCGGGCACGCGTTCACGACCGATGTCGAAGACGCGATGACGGAAACGACGTTCTCGGTCATCGCACGCACGGTTCTGGCAGGCATCGACGAAACCGAAGCGAGCGCGGTTAAACACGCGGCACGAACGTATCTGGATCGCATTTCGTGGGAAGTCGCAGCCGCGATTTTGCGTCTCCCTCCGACGATGTGGCACCCTGGAAAAGCCAACATGCGCACCTCCGCAAAGGAGGTGCGCACGATCGTCGAGCGCCTGCTCGCGCAGCGCCGCGCACAGCCCGGATCAGGCAATGATCTCGTCGCTCGCTTGATCAGCGCGCGCGATCCCGCGACCGGCGAGCAGATGTCCGACGCCACGATCGTCGACAATCTGGCGACGTTCCTGTTTGCGGGTCACGAAACGACCGCCAAGGCTTTGACCTGGACGCTCTATCTGCTCGCACGCGCGCCGCAATGGCAGGATCGCCTGCGGGATGAGGTGCGGCACGCCTTGCGCACTTCGCAACGCGTCAGCCCCGGAACCATCGAGCGCTTGCCGTTGACGTTACGCGTGCTGAAAGAGTCGCTGCGCCTCTACCCTCCGGCGCCGGTCATGACGCGGCTCGCGAACCAGGATCTCGACCTCGCAGGCACGCACGTGCCGAGAGGATCGTTGATCGTCATTCCGATTTTCGTCCTGCATCGCCACCAGCGCTTATGGGACGATCCCGGCCGCTTCGATCCGGACAGGTTTCTCCCCGAGAACGAAGCCAAATATCCGCGCACGCAGTTCATGCCGTTCGGCTTCGGCCCTCGCATCTGCATCGGATCGTCGTTCGCGCTGATCGAGGCGACCGCAATCCTCGCGACGCTATTGCAAGGCGCACGGTTCGAATGGGACGGACGCCATGCTCCGGAGCCCGTGAGCCGCGTAACGCTCAGGCCTAAGGGCGGCATGCCGCTGATCGTCAAGCCGCTCTGACGCCCGCGCAGGCGCGCTTCGCACCGTTAGCGTTTCGTTTACCGAAATTACCGCTCCGCGAATTTTCATTTCGCATTTCACGCAATCCCGTGAGCGGGATCGCAATCACTTGCTGCTATGTTTTGTCGCACAAGCAAAAGCTGCCTCCAAAGGAGAGGCTAACGACAATGGCAAAGATCTTTTATGCCCTAGCTGCAATCGCACCAGGCGGATTCATCCTTCTCGCAGCCATCGGAATTCTTCACGTCGTCCGCGTCGGACTTCGTGAACGCCGACAGCGTCAGACGGCCGGATTGCCCGCCTGACGTCATCGCCGACGCGCCGCGCTTCAAATGCCGAGCTTGGCCTTCAGGATGTCATTGACCGCAGCAGGATTGGCTTTTCCGCCTGTCGCCTTCATGACCTGACCGACGAACCATCCGAGCATGGACGGCTTGGCTTTCGCCTGCTCGACCTTGTCGGGATTTGACGCGATGATCGCATCGACCGCCTTTTCGATGGCGCCGGTATCGGTCACCTGCTTCATGCCGCGCTTTTCGACGATCTCGGCCGGGTCTCCGCCTTCCGTCCAGACGATTTCGAAAAGATCCTTCGCGATCTTTCCTGAAATCGCATTCGACGCGATGAGATCGACGATCGCTCCGAGTTGCTGCGCCGACACCGGACACGTCTCGATGTCCTTGCCCTCTTTGTTCAGGCGGCCGAACAGCTCGTTGATGACCCAGTTCGCGGCGAGCTTGCCGTCGCGGCCATTCGCAACGCTCTCGAAGTAGTCGGCCGACGAGCGCTCGGCGACGAGCACGTCCGCGTCGTAAGCCGAAAGGCCGAACGACTTGATGAAGCGCGCGCGCTTTTCGTCCGGAAGCTCGGGCAGCTTCGACTTGAGATCGTCCACGTAGTCTTGCGTCAGCTCCAGCGGCAGCAAGTCGGGATCGGGGAAGTAGCGGTAGTCGTGCGCCTCTTCCTTCGAGCGCATCGAACGCGTCTCGCCTTTGACCGAGTCGAACAGGCGCGTCTCCTGATCGATCTTGCCACCATCCTCGATGATGTCGATCTGGCGCCGAGCTTCCACTTCGATCGCCTGACCGATGAAGCGAATGGAGTTGACGTTCTTGATCTCGCAGCGCGTACCGAGCTCGTCGCCGGGCTTGCGGACTGACACGTTGACGTCGGCGCGCAGGTTGCCCTTCTCCATGTCACCGTCGCACGTCCCGAGGTAGCGCAGGATGGTGCGCAGCTTCGTGACGTACGCCTGCGCCTGCTTCGACGATCGCAAATCCGGCTTCGACACGATTTCCATCAGCGCCACGCCGGAGCGGTTGAGATCGACGTAGGAATAATCCGGATGCTGATCGTGCAGCGACTTGCCCGCATCCTGCTCGAGATGCAGCCGCTCGATACCGATCTTCAGCGTCTCGCCGTCGGCGTCGATCTCGACCTCGCCTTCGCCGACGACAGGCTGCTTGTACTGCGAGATCTGATAGCCCTGCGGCAGATCGGGATAGAAGTAGTTCTTGCGATCGAACACGCTTTTCAGATTGATCTCAGCCTTGATACCGAGGCCCGTGCGGATCGCCTGCGCCACGCATTCCTTGTTGATGACTGGCAGCATGCCCGGCATTGCCGCGTCGACGAGCGACACATGGCTGTTGGGCTCTGCGCCGAACGCCGTCGAAGCTCCCGAAAACAGCTTCGCATTCGACGCGACCTGAGCATGAACTTCCATGCCGATGATGACTTCCCAATCGCCAGTTGCGCCCGCGATCAGGTTGTTCGGCTTGGATTTCACTGCGACTTTCTGAGAGCTCATTCGTCATCTCCAGCCCTGCGCCGCCTTCATCCAAGGCCAAGCGCCAGACAATTCCTAGTTACGATTGCGCTTCGTGAGATAGCCCACGCCCGCATAGACGAAGCCGGCCACCAGCGACACGATGAAGACGCCCGCGACCGAGCGCCCAAGGGTCGGCGCGTCCCAGATGCGAAGCAGCGTTGCGACGTAGAGCACAGCGACGCCCGCAATCGCACCCGCAAAAGCCGCGATCAGCAGCTTGCTCTTTTCGTTGGCCTTCTGACCCAGCATGAACGCGACGACGATCGTTGCCGGGTTGAGAATTCCGTAAAGCAGAACCTCGACCAGAGGCACGGTCTGTTCGAAGTCAGGCACTGCCGTTGTCTCCGCTTTTCACTTTGGCGTCCTGCGCCTGCCGAAGCTTTTCTTCCTCATACTGCACGAACCAGCCGATCATGTTGCGCCATTGCGCGCCGACCATGTCGACCATTTCCGGCGGCATGTTTTTCTCGCTTGCACGCGCCTTCACGCGATCGATGACCTGCTGGATGCGCCACTGAACGACGGCGCCTTCCTGCGTCGTCATTTTAAGCTGCCAGGCGCGGTCGACGTAGCCGTACCGCTCGGCGATGAGGTCGACGAGCGCCGCATCGATGCGGTCGATCTCGCTGCGCACTTGGGACATGTCTGCGCATTCCCACGGCCGTTTCGGATCCATCGTCTAACCCTTCATCCACCATTTGGCAGGCACCGCGAACCGGCCTGCCGAATCCTCAATCACCTGCGCCGTCCGGAACAGCGTTTCCTCGTCGAACGGCTTGCCGATCAGTTGCAGCCCGAGCGGCGTTCCCTGCGAGGAAAGCCCGGCCGGAACCGACATGCCGGGCAGCCCCGCCATGTTCACCGTCACGGTGAAAATATCCTCGAGATACATCGCCAGCGGATCACCCGACTTTTCGCCGAACGCGAATGCGGGCGACGGCGTCGTCGGCGTCAGCACGACATCGACCTTGTCCCAGGCGAGATCGAAATCACGCTTGATGAGCGTGCGCACCTTCTGCGCCTTGAGATAGTACGCGTCGTAATATCCCGCCGACAGCACGTAGGTGCCGATCAGGATACGGCGGCGCACTTCCTTGCCGAATCCGGCCGCGCGCGTTTTTTCGTAGGTGTCTGTCAGATTGTCGCCGCTGACGCGAAGGCCGTAACGCATGCCGTCGTAGCGCGCGAGGTTCGAAGAACACTCCGCCGGCGCGACGATGTAATAGGCAGGCAGCGCGTACTTCGTGTGCGGCAGCGAGATTTCATGGATCGTGGCACCGGCCGCCTTCAGCCACGCGATGCCCTCGTCCCAGAGCTTCTGAATTTCCGCCGACATGCCGTCGACCCGATACTCCTTCGGAATGCCGATGCGCAGGCCTTTGACGCCCTTGCCGACCGCCGCTTCATAATCGGGAACCGGCGCATCGACCGACGTCGTATCCTTCGGATCGTGGCTCGCCATCGCGCGCAGCATGATCGCACTGTCGCGGACGGTTTTCGAGATCGGCCCCGCCTGATCGAGCGACGACGCGAACGCGACGATGCCCCAGCGCGAGCAGCGGCCGTAAGTCGGCTTCATACCGACCGTGCCGGTCAGCGCCGCAGGCTGGCGGATCGACCCGCCTGTGTCGGTTGCCGTCGCCGCGAGACAAAGATCGGCCGCAACCGCCGCCGACGACCCGCCGGACGAACCGCCCGGAACCAGCTTGTCGTCCGAAATCTTGCCGTCCGCACCTTTGCGGCGCCACGGACTGACGACGTTGCCGAAGGCGCTCGTCTCGTTCGACGAACCCATCGCGAACTCGTCGTTATTGAGCTTGCCGAGCATGATCGCCCCGGCATCCCAAAGATTCTGCCCGACCGTCGATTCATACGGCGGTTTGAAATCGTCGAGGATCTTCGAGCACGCGGTCGTCCGGATACCCTTCGTGCAGAACAGATCCTTGTTGCCGATCGGCAGCCCTTCGAGCGATCGCGCCTGTCCGGCCGCGATCCGCTTGTCGCTGTCCTTCGCCTGAGCGCGCGCATGCTCCGGCGTTTGCAGAACATACGCATTGATCGCCGGGTTGGCGGTATCGATCGCCGCGAGAAATGCGTCCGTCAATTCCAGGGCAGAAAAGGACTTGTTCTTGAGGCCATCGCGAGCCTCGGCCATCGTCAGTTTCGTGAGATCCGTCACTCAACAGTCCCTTTCAGTCCTTTGCAGCGCTCATAAACGAGAGCCTCGCCGTCGCTGGCAACCTTGATGCGGTCGGCATCGAGACGCGTGAACGTCACCGTCTCCTCGTACTCCTCGGCGCCCTCGGAACATTGCATTTTCGTTTCGAAGGTGTTCGCCGACGTCTCGCGGATCGATTCAAATTTACAGCCGCCTTCCCAGCTGCGCGTGCCCTCTTGCGTGAGCATCAAAGGATACGTCGCGATGTTGGGCGTCGCCTTGCCGCTCTCGATGTCCTTGAGCTTCTTGCATCCGGTCGTCGGCGAGTAGATGCCTTCGCCGACGAACGCGCCCGAAGTCTTTTCATCGGCGCAATAGCCCGCCGTCGAAATCAGACAGAGCCCAGCCGCCAGAACTGCGCTGCGAAGCATCCGCTACTCCACGATTTTCGGAACGACGAAATAATGATCTTCGGTCAGCGGCGCGTTGGCCGTTACCGCGTCGGCGATTTCGCCGTCGTTGACCACGTCGTCGCGCATCGCCAGTTCCTGGGCGACGACACGCGTCATCGGCTCGACCGCAGACGTATCGACCTCGTCGAGTTGCTGCGCCCAATCGAGAATGCCGGAAAGTTCTTTTTCCAGGCCCTTGGCCTCGGCATCGCTGATCCGGATCCGGGCGAGGCGCGCGATCCGGCGAACGGTCGCTTCGTCGACCTGCATTTGGAATTCCTTCGAAAAGCTCGGAGAAAGGTCTTCGCTGCTCTCTTACCCGTCCCGGTGCCTCCGAGGCAACCTGCCCGGAGCGTTCTTGCACGGCGACACGGCGACTGGGACCAAACGTCTTGTTTCCGCTTGCATTTGCGGTGTCGCTGGGCTCGCGGCGCTGCTACTTCCTTGGCAAGCATCAATTCAGAGCGAATGGCGACCCGCATGAGCCAGCCGGCTTCCCCGGAAATACCCGGCCGCACGACCGAAGACCCACAGGAATTTATTGCCGCCGCGACCGCGTCGGGCCGCCTGATCGGCATCGACGGCGGCACGAAGACGCTCGGGCTCGCGCTTTCGGACGTGACGCGCACCATCGCCTCGGCGCTCGAAACCATCCGGCGGACGAAGTTCACAGCTGACGCCGCGCGCCTTCTGGCGCTCGCCACCGAGCACGGCGTCACCGGCCTGGTTCTCGGCCTGCCGCGCAACCTCGACGGCACCGAAGGTCCCCGCGCGCAAGCGACGCGGGCCCTGGCGCGCAATCTCAATAAGCTGAGCCCCCTGCCGATCCTGCTTTGGGATGAGCGTCTGACCACGGCGGAGGCAGAGCGCATGCTGATCGACGCCGACCAGAGCCGCAAACGCCGTGGCGAGGTCATCGATAAGCTCGCAGCTACGATTATCCTGCAAAGCGCTCTTGACCGTCTCGGACGCCAGCGCTGAAAAGCCTCGCGAACTTTCTCTTCACAGAACCGTCTACCGGCCGTTAAGGGATTTCCACTACGCCGACGCACCGCGCTTGCGGGCACGCCAGACTCCGCCTATAGACACGGCTTTAATGACATCAAAACCGAACTCGAACGCGCTGAAAGTTTTTCCGCGCCGCCATTTGCTGACCTGCGAGGGGCTGTCGGCGAATGAGATCAATTTTGTGCTCGATCTTGCCGACAAGGCTGCCGATCACATCCGGCAGAACGGCAAGAAGCGCGACGTCCTCGACGGGCGCACGCTGATCAATCTCTTCTTTGAATCCTCGACCAGAACGCAAGCCTCCTTCGAAATGGCGGGCAAGCGTCTCGGCGCCGACGTGATGAACATGAACGTCGCGACCTCGTCGGTCACCAAAGGCGAAACGCTGGTCGATACGGCCGTGACGCTCAATGCGATGCGCCCCGACATCATCGTCGTCCGCCATCATGCCGCCGGCGCGGTCGAGCTGTTGTCGCAAAAGGTCGATTGCTCGGTCATCAACGCCGGCGACGGCGCTCACCAGCATCCGACCCAGGCCCTGCTCGACGCCCTGACGATCCGCCGCGCCAAGGGCCGCGTCGCCGGGCTGACCGTCGCGATCTGCGGCGACATCCTGCACTCGCGCGTCGCACGCTCCAATATCAATGTCCTGAACGCGCTCGGCGCGCAGGTGCGCCTCGTCGCACCCTCGACGCTTCTTCCTTCGTCGCCCGAACGGCTCGGGACCGAGGTTTACACCGACATGTGGAAAGGCATCGACGGCGTCGACGTCGTCATGATGCTGCGCCTGCAGCGCGAGCGCATGGACGCATCCTACGTTCCCTCCAGCCGCGAGTTCTTCCACTTCTTCGGGCTCGATCACGAGAAGCTCGCGCGCGCCAAGCCCGACGCGCTCGTGATGCATCCCGGCCCGATGAATCGCGGCGTCGAGATCGCATCCACGGTCGCCGATCATTCCCGCAGCGTGATCCGCGAACAGGTCGAAATGGGGGTTGCCGTGCGTATGGCCGTGCTCGAAGCGCTCTCGGCGCATCTGCCAAGCTTCAAGGACGTCGCCTGATGAGCAAGGCAGCAAGCAAAACCATCGAGAAGCCGAAGAGCGCCGGTCCGGCAACCGTTTTCATCAACGCGCGGCTGCTCGATCCCGCATCCAGCCGCGACGAGCCGGGCGGTCTGCTCGTCAAGGACGGCATCATCGCCGACCTCGGCAGCCATCTGCGCCGCAATGCGCCCGAAGGCGCAACGGTTATCGACTGCAAAGGCCACGTTCTGGCACCCGGCCTGATCGACGCGCAGGTCTTCACCGGCGAACCGGGTTACGAGCACCGCGAAACACTGAAGACCGCCAGCCACGCCGCTGCTGCCGGTGGCGTCACGACCATTGTCGTCATGCCCGACACCAATCCGGTGATCGACCAGGTCTCGCTCGTCGACTTCATCCAGCGTCGCGCCCGCGACAACGCCCTCGTCCACGTCCACACGATGGCGGCGATGACAAAGGGCCTCAAAGGCGAAGAGATGACCGAGATCGGCCTCCTGAAACGGGCCGGAGCGATCGCATTCTCGAACGGCAAGTCGAGCGTCGTGAACACGCGCGTGATGCGCAACGTGCTGAGCTACGCCAAAGACTTCAACGCTCTCGTCGTGCACCACACCGAAGACCCCTATCTCTCGGGCAGCGGCGCAATGAATTCCGGCGAAGTCGCCTCGCGCCTCGGACTTCCGGGCATCTCGAAAATCGCCGAGACGATCACCCTCGAACGCGACGTGCGCCTCGTCGAAATGACCGGCGGCCGCTACCACGCCGCGACGATCAGCTGCCAGGAAAGCCTCGACGTCGTGAAGGCGGCGAAGGCGAAAAAACTGCCCGTCACGTGCGGCGTCTCGATCAATCACTTGACGCTCAACGAAAACGACATCGGCCCGTATCGCACCTTCTTCAAGGTCCGCCCCCCGCTCCGCCGCGAAGAAGACCGCGCGGCGATGGTGCAGGGGCTCGCGAACGGCGACATCGACGTGATCGTGTCGAGCCACGATCCGCAGGACGCCGACACCAAGCGGCGCCCCTTCGCGGAAGCAGCCGACGGCGCCGTCGGGCTTGAAACGCTGCTCTCGGCGGCCTTGCGTCTGGTGCATTCCGGCGACGTCACCCTTCCCGCGATGCTGAAGGCGCTGACCATCAATCCGGCACGCCTCCTTGGGCTGCACAGCGGCCGTCTTGCAAAAGGCGCGATCGCCGATCTCGTGCTGTTCGATCCCGGCGAGCCCTGGGTCGTCAACAAGGACCTGCTGCGCTCGCGGTCCAAGAACACGCCGTTCGACGAAGCCAAGATGCAGGGTCGCGTGCTCAGAACGGTTGTTGCCGGAGAAACCGTCTACGAATACGCTGGCGTCGAACGCACCTGAGCCTTTCGGCAATTCAACGGAATTCGCTTCGCGCATGGACCCCTCGTCCCTCCCCACGCTGCTGCTCGCATTCGGCGTCGGATACGCTTTGGGCTCCATCCCATTCGGCCTGCTGCTGACGCGTCTCGCCGGACTCGGCGACGTTCGCCAGATCGGATCGGGAAATATCGGCGCGACCAACGTGCTGCGCACCGGCCGCAAAGGTCTCGCCGCCGCGACGCTCCTTCTCGATGCCGCCAAAGGCGCAGCCGCCGTGCTGATCATGCACGCCGCGTTCGGACCGACAGCCGCGACCGTCGCGGGCTTCGGAGCGCTGCTCGGACACATCTTTCCGGTCTGGCTGAAATTCAAAGGCGGAAAGGGCGTCGCGACGTTCCTTGGCGTGCTGGTCGCGCTGGCGTGGCAACTGGCGGCGGTCTTTGCCATCGTCTGGCTTGCCGTCGCGGCGACCACGCGAATTTCATCGCTTTCGGCCCTCGTCGCGACCGTCGCCGTTCCGGTCGCGGCGTTCCTGATGGGCTACGAGCAAATTGCCGTCGCGGC
Organism: Hyphomicrobium denitrificans ATCC 51888; assembly: GCF_000143145.1. Taxonomy (NCBI): domain Bacteria; kingdom Pseudomonadati; phylum Pseudomonadota; class Alphaproteobacteria; order Hyphomicrobiales; family Hyphomicrobiaceae; genus Hyphomicrobium; species Hyphomicrobium denitrificans. The sequence continues at coordinate 666,550 of NC_014313.1, read as the reverse complement.
CGCGCTGATGGGCGCGATCATCCTGATCAAGCACCGCGCAAACATCCGCAGGCTTCTGGCGGGCGAGGAGCCGAAGATCGGTGCCAAAGCCTGAGCTTTTCAGTCCCGCGCCATTGCCGATAGCCGCGCTTTCGGACGCCGAACGGCTTGCCTGTCTGCGCTTGATCCGGTCCGAAAACGTCGGGCCTGTCACGTTTCGCGAACTGATCAACCATTTCGGCGGCGCGCAGAACGCGCTCGACGCATTGCCCGAGTTGTCACGGCGCGGCGGCTTTGGCCGTCCCGTTCGCGTTTGCCCCGCGCCCGACGCCGAGCGTGAACTCGAAAACGCCCGCCGCTGCGGAGCTATTTCCTTGTTCACGATCGAGCCGGGCTATCCCGCCATGCTCGCACGCATCGATGCGCCGCCGCCGATGCTCTACGTCAAAGGCCGCCTTGAGCTTTTGAATAAGCCGGCCGTTGCGATCGTCGGATCACGCCAATGCTCGGCCGCGGGCACCCAACTCGCCCAGCGCTTCGCGCATGACTTGGGAAAGTCCGGCCTCGTCGTGGTATCCGGCCTCGCGCGCGGCATCGACCGCGCCGCGCACGAAGCCTCGCTCGCTTCCGGCACGATCGCCGTCCTCGCCGGCGGACTGGATTGGATCTACCCGCGCGAGCATGCCGACCTGCAACGCGTCATCGGCGAGCAGGGGTGCCTTCTCACAGACCGCCCGCCGGGCTTCAATCCGCGCGAAAAGGATTTCCCAAGACGTAACCGCTTCATCGCCGGACTCTCTTATGGCGTCGTTATCGTCGAAGCGGCGTTGCGCTCCGGAACCCTGACGACAGCCCGCTACGCCAACGATCTCGGCCGCGAAGTTTTTGCTGTGCCGGGTCACCCGCTCGACCCGCGCGCCGAAGGCACCAATCGTCTGATCAAACAGGGTGCCACGCTCGTCACCGACGCCGAAGACGTCATTGAAACGCTACAGCCTATTATTGGTCAGCAGGCATTTCGCGAGACTGTTGGTGAAACGGACTTCGCGTCGGCGTCAGAAACGCCCCGCACGTCCCCCCATCCAATTTCGCCGACCGTCGCCGTGCGCCGTAAACCCGACGGACTAGCAGATATAAGCGCCGTCCTCGCAGCCCTAAGTCCCGCACCGATCGCGGTCGATGCCATTGCGCGCGGCACCGGGCTCGCCATTCAGAGCGTGCAAATAGCGCTTTTGGAACTCGATCTGGCAGGCCGCATCGAACGTCACGGACTTAGTCTCGTGTCGTTGAAAGCCCCCTGACCGAGGTCTTCGGCGAAATTATAGTTAAGAAATTTAGCCCTTAAGCGATTCAGCAATCGCTTCTTCTCGGGACTGTGCGATCAGCGCCGGTAGCTTCTCGCAACGTTCGCGTTCGGCGAGCGTCTTGAGCTCGCTCAGGAGATCCGCAAGGTATTCAAGGCGCTCTCGCCTTTCCAGGTCGGGCGCTAGAGCGCGCGCTTGAGCCTCGGCCATTCCCATTTCCTCACGTTGAGCATCGTCAGCGTAATGAACGTTAGTTACCTCATTCCTCTATAGGTTGCAACAAGCATGCTAAATTATCTCAGGTAGCAATCGTCGGTATTTGACACCGCTGCGGCGATCAACCATGTTCCCCGCCCGCCGCACGGACACCGATGTAAGCGGCAGATTCTCGACCTGGCTCGGAGGCCAGACGGGCCAGGAGCGAAAACACCACATGAACGTCGTTATCGTCGAATCCGCCGCTAAGGCCAAGACGATCAACAAGTATTTGGGGTCTGGCTACAAAGTCATTGCGTCCTACGGGCACGTCCGTGACCTTCCTGCGAAGGATGGCTCGGTGGAGCCGGACCACGATTTCGCGATGCAATGGGAAGTCGATAGCAAGTCCCAGAAGATCATGCGCGAGATCGCCGACGCGCTCAAGAACGCCGACAAGCTGATCCTCGCGACCGACCCTGATCGCGAAGGCGAGGCGATCTCCTGGCACATCCTGGAGATCCTCAATAATAAGAAGGCGCTGAAAAAGGGCACCGAGGTCGAACGCGTCGCCTTCAACGCCATCACCAAGCAGTCGATCCTCGCCGCGCTGAAAGAGCCGCGCAAGATCGACGAACCGCTCGTCGAAGCCTACCTTGCCCGTCGCGCGCTCGATTATCTCGTCGGCTTCACGCTGTCGCCGGTTCTCTGGCGCAAACTGCCGGGCGCACGCTCGGCCGGCCGCGTGCAGTCGGTGGCGCTCCGTCTCGTCTGCGATCGCGAAGCCGAGATCGAAGCCTTCAAGACCGACGAATACTGGACGATCGAAGCGCTGCTGACGACGAGCAGAGGCGACGACGTCAAGACGCGCCTCGTCGCCATTGAAGGCACCGCGCTCAAAAAGCTCGACATCAAGGACGAAGCATCCGCGACCGCGATCAAAGCCGCCCTTGAAGGCCGCGATTTCCGCGTCGCGTCGATCGAGAAGAAGGCGGCAAAGCGCAACCCCTATCCGCCGTTCACGACCTCGACCCTACAGATGGACGCGTCGCGCAAGCTCGGCTTCTCGGCCAAGCAGACGATGCAGATCGCGCAGCGTCTTTATGAAGGCGTCGACATCGGCGGCGAGACGGTCGGCCTCATTACTTATATGCGAACCGACGGCGTTCAGATCGTCCCTGAAGCCGTGAGCCAGATCCGCGACGTCATCTCGGCCGAATACGGCAAGCAGTACACGCCGTTCGCGCGCGAATACAAAACGAAGGCGAAAAATGCGCAGGAAGCGCACGAAGCCATCCGTCCGACCGACCCGCGCCGCAAACCCGATCAGGTTCGCAAGTACCTCGAAAAGGATCAGGCGGCGCTTTACGATCTGATCTGGAAGCGCGCGATCGCGAGCCAGATGGCCCCCGCCGACATGGAACAGACCGCCGTCGAGATCGAGGCCAAAGGCAGCGACGGCAAAAACTACGGCCTGCGCGCCAACGGCTCGGTGCTGCTGTTCGACGGCTTCCTCAAAGTCTACGAGGAAGGCCGCGACGACCGCTTCCGCTACATCGAGAAGGGCAAGGACGACCCGGAAGGCGAAGACGAGGACCGCCGCCTGCCGGCGCTCGCCGAGGGCGATCATCTCAAAGACAAGGAAATCAGCGCGGACCAGCACTTCACGCAGCCGCCGCCGCGCTTTTCCGAGGCGACGCTCGTCAAGCGCATGGAAGAACTCGGCATCGGCCGGCCTTCCACCTACGCCTCGACGATGGCCGTGCTCGTCGATCGCGACTATGTCCGCATCGAGAAGAAACGCCTCGTTCCCGAGGACAAGGGCCGCCTCGTCATCGCGTTCCTCGAGAGCTTCTTCAAGCGCTACGTCGAATACGATTTCACGGCGGAGCTGGAAGAAAAGCTCGACCTCATCTCCAACAACGAGCTGGCCTATAAAGAAGTGCTGCGCGATTTCTGGCGGCAGTTCATTGCCTCGGTTGGCGAGATCAAGGATCTGCGCGTCGGCGACGTTCTCGAAGCCCTGAACGAAATGCTCGGGCCGCACGTCTTCCCCGACAAGGGCGACGGCAGCGATCCGCGCCTATGCCCGAAGTGCAATCAGGGTCGGCTCAGCCTCAAGATTTCAGGCAAATACGGCGCCTTCATCGGTTGCGGCAACTATCCGGAATGCAACTACACGCGCCAGCTTTCCCAAAGCGCCAACAATGGCGAGGCGGCGCTCGACGGCAAAGTGCTCGGATATAATGACGACGGCATCGCCGTCGCGCTGCGCACCGGCCGCTTCGGTCCTTACATCCAGCTCGGCGAAGCCACAGGCGACGAGAAGCCGAAACGCTCGAGCATTCCGAAGGGCATCGACGCCGCGACGCTCGACTTCGAAAAGGCGATGCAGCTTCTCTCGCTGCCGCGCGACGTCGGCGTGCATCCGACCGAAGGCGGCATGATCACCGCGAGCCTTGGCCGCTTCGGGCCGTTCATCCTGCACGAGCACGACGGCGCCAAAACCTACGTCAATCTCGGCAACGTCGAAGACGTGTTCACGATCGGCATCAATCACGCCGTGACGCTGCTTGCCGAAAAGCGCGCGGGCGGCGGCAAGAGCCGCTTCCAGCGGAATGCTCCCAAGGTTCTGAAAGACCTCGGCGCGCATCCGAGCGAAGGCGGCCCCGTGCAGGTGCTCGAAGGCCGCTACGGTCCTTACGTCACGCACAATAAGGTCAACGCCACCGTGCCGCGCGGCAAGGACCCTTCGGCGCTGACGATGGATGAAGCCGTGGCACTCATCGCCGAGCGCATCGCCAACGGCGGCGGCAAGAAATCGAAAGCATCGCGTTCGTCCGCCAAGCCGAAAGCCGCGAAGGCTGCAAAGCCCGCCAAGGGCGAAGCAGCACCCGCCGCAAAACGGACTGCAAAACCGGCAGCGGCGAAGAAAGCGGCTCCGGCTAAGAAGTCAGCAGCCAAACCCGCCGCTAAAAAACTCGCAAAGGCCAAAGCCTGAAGCAGAAGCTACGAGGGAAGACACCGCGCGGCAAACCGCAGGGCGCAGCGCGCGTTGCCACCGATCGCGGTCTGCCGAGCAAAGAACAGATCCTCGAATTCCTGAACTCTGCCCAAGGCAAGGCGGGCAAGCGCGAGATTGCGCGCGCATTCGGCGTCTCGGGCGGCGCGCGCATCGCACTGAAGCGCATCCTCGCCGAGATGGCCGCCGATGGCACGCTCACCGGCGACAAGAAGCATCTCAAGGAAAAGGGCAAGCTTCCGCCCGTCACGACGCTCGAAGTCACCGGACGCGACGCCGACGGCGATCTGATCGCCAAGCCGCTGCAATGGGACGAAGACGAGGGCAAGCGCCCCACCGTGCGCCTGTCGCTTTCGGCGCGCTCGGCGGATAACGACATCGGCATCGGCGACCGCGTTCTGGCGAAGCTCACCAGACTCCCCCGCGCAACCGGCGGCGGCGCGATCTTTGAAGCGACGCCGATCAAGAAGCTGCCGAAAGAGAAACGCCGCCTGCTCGGCATCTTCCGCGCGTCGAAGCGTGGCGGCGGAACGATCGAGCCGATCGACCGCAAGGAGCTGAAGAGCTGGCCGATCCTGCCCGACGACATGGGCGAAGCCAGCGACGGCGATCTCGTGCGCTTCGAACTCGTCCGCCGCGGCCGCTTTGCGACGCCGCGTGCGGAAATCGTCGAAAGCCTCGGCAATCCCGACGACCAGCGCCAGATTTCCCTGATCGCCATCCACGCCCACGGCATTCCGGAAGACTTTCCCGAAAGCGTGCTGAAGGAATGCGAAACGCTTTCCGCCCCGACGATGGATCGCCGCGAAGACCTACGCGCAGTCCCGCTTCTGACGATCGACCCCGTCGACGCGCGCGATCACGACGACGCCGTGCATGCCGAGTTCGACAGCGATCCGAAGAACGAGGGCGGCTTTATCGTGACCGTCGCGATCGCCGACGTCGCGCATTACATCCGCCCCGGCTCGAAGATCGATCGCGAAGCGCAACTGCGCGGCAACTCGGTCTACTTTCCGGATCGCGTCGTGCCGATGCTGCCGGAAAAGATTTCGAACGACCTCTGCTCACTGCGCGAAGGCGAAGAGCGCGCCTGCCTCGCCGTGCATCTCGTGTTCGACCGTCACGGCGAGAAGCGTCGTCACAAGTTCGTTCGCGCGATGATGCGTTCGGCTGCCAAGCTCTCGTATCAGGAAGCGCAGGCGGCAATCGACGGGCAGCCTTCGGAAAAATGCGAACCGCTGATGGAGCGCGCTCTGAAGCCGCTCTGGGCTGCGTATCGCGCCGTTGCCATCGCACGCGACAAGCGCGGGCCTCTCGATCTCGATCTGCCGGAGCGCCGGATTGTTCTCGATGACAAAGGCCGCGTCGCACGCGTCGTCACGCCGGAACGTCTCGACGCGCACCGCCTCATCGAAGAATTCATGATCCAGGCGAACGTCGCGGCCGCCGAGACGCTCGAAGAAAAGCGCTTGCCGCTCGTCTATCGCGTGCACGATGCGCCGAGCGCGGAGAAGCTGAAAGGCCTGCGCGACTTCCTCGAAACGCTCGACATGAAGGTTCCGCACGCAGGCGCGCTCAGGCCCGAAGCCTTCAACAAAGTTCTCGAACAGGCAAAAAACCTGCCGGTGCCGGATCTCATCAGCGAGGTGATCCTGCGTTCGCAATCGCAGGCGGAATACACCCCGAAGAACATCGGACACTTCGGCCTGAACCTCGTCCGCTACGCGCACTTCACGTCACCTATCCGCCGTTACGCCGACCTCATCGTGCACCGCGCGCTGATCCGCGCGTTGGATCTCGGACCCGATGGACTGACGGACGAAGAAATCCCACACCTCGCGAGCGTCGCCAAGGCGATCTCCGACACGGAGCGGCGCGCCATGTCGGCGGAGCGCGAAACGACCGACCGTCTCATCGCCGCTCACCTCGCCGATCGCATCGGCGCGACGTTCCCAGCGCGCATCGCGGGCGTGACGCGCTCCGGCCTGTTCGTGCGCCTGAAAGACACCGGTGCGGATGGATACATCCCCATCTCGAGCCTTGGCGACGATTATTATCACCACATTGAAGCCTCTCACGCGCTGGTGGGCGCGCGCACGGGCGCCGGCTATCGCCTCGGAGACACGGTCGAAGTGCGGCTGCTGGAAGCCATCCCGTCCGCCGGAGCGCTGCGATTTGAAATGCTGACGCCAGCCTCGCGCGGGAATTTTGCGGCGCTCAAGGCGGGCACGCGCGGGGCTCCGAGAAGAAGATTCGGCAAATTCCAGCGTCGTCGATAACGTCGCAGAAACCGCCTACGTATTGACCATGCCGCCTGGACAGCCCATCACCATGAGCATGCATGACTTAAATCAAATGGCAGCGCCCGTCGACGACAGCCTACCGCCTCGTGATGTGTGGCAATCGTTGAAGCGCGGATGGCGCCAGAAGTGCCCGTGCTGCGGCAACGGCCGCATCTACGGAAAATTCCTCAAGGTCAACGACGTATGCTCGTCGTGCGGGACCGAACTATTTCATCATCGCGCCGACGACGCGCCGCCCTATTTCGTGATGACGATCACCGGCCACGTCATCGTCGGCGGTATTCTGATGACCGAAAAAATGTTCGCGCCGCCTGTGTGGGTCGAACTTGCGGTCTGGCTGCCCGTCACCGTGTTGCTCAGCCTCTGGCTGCTGCCGCGTGTGAAAGGCGCGCTCATCGGATATCAATGGGCGCTGCGCATGCACGGCTTCGGCAATCCCGCTTTCGATAACGATGACCTGTCGCGCCTTCCATCAGCCGAGCCGGAAGCGGTAAAGTAAGTCGAAAGCGATCGCGCAATGATCGAGGCGTCGTCATCTCTCACCGCAGCAGGCCATGTCGAAATTCGCGACGCGGCCTGCGTGGTCGTTATCGACGACACCACCCCGGACCCAAGGCTGCTGATGGGCCGGCGTCATGCCGATCAGATTTTTTTGCCCGACAAATGGGTCTTCCCCGGCGGCCGTGTCGATGATGCCGACCGTGTGCTCGCGCGTTCGTTCGACACGCCTTACCTGCCGCGCGACCTCGTCGCCGAAATCCGTCCCTTCGCATTGGCGGCCGTGCGCGAACTCTACGAAGAAGCCGGAATGCTCATCGGCGCGGAAGCGGCCAGCGATCTGCGGAACGAGCTCTGGCCGTCATTCTCGGCCGCAGGCTACGCACCGGCTCCGATTCATCTTTCTCCGCTGGCGCGCGCCATAACCCCTCCAGGCCGCGTCCGCCGCTACGACACGTGGTTTTTTACTGCACCACGCTCGACGGTCGCGAACGCCCAATCGGCGCCGGACGGTGAATTGCTCGATCTCGATTGGTTTACGCTCGATGAAGCGCGCAAGCTCGATCTACCGAACATCACACGATTGGTGCTGGACGACGTTTCTCTGCGGCTGGAAGATTCGAACCAGGGGGATTTCACCGGCTCGGATTTGCCGTTCTACTTCGAGGATGCCTGCGGCTTTCAGCGCACCTTGGTCTCGTGCACGATGCCGCAGCCTACACCTTGACATAGAAAATCCCACGCGTATGTTGCGCGCTCTGCGGCTGACCTGGGTCAGCCCTTTTTCTTTCCAAGCGTGAATCATGGCAAAGCCGGTTACACAAAAGATCAAGTTGTTGTCGTCCGCTGGAACGGGCTTCTTCTACGTCACGAAGAAGAACCCGCGCACGTCGACTGAAAAGCTTGTTTTCAAGAAGTACGATCCCGTCGCGCGCAAGCACGTCGAGTTCAAGGAAACGAAGATTAAGTAATTAGGCGCAGGGATTTAACCCGCGTCCGCTTACTCGGAATTCCGTATTTTGAGATTGGTGGGAGCACTGGCCGCATTAAGTGGCCAGGGCTGAAAGCAAACTCGGCAGCGGGGTAAATCGTTCCGAGACAGCTTCACGACCCTGGCCACAACCGGGCGAAGTTCAAAGAGGGCGTTGTTCCTCACCCAGCTTCACGATCGACCCTCTGCAACCGTTCGAGGAGGCCACTCGCGTGGTCACTCGGATCGATCCATCCCCGTCCTACCAGGCTATGCGGCGGGCCCAGCAGATCGGGAACTAAGGACGCCACGAGCCCCGAGTGGGCATCGTGACGCAAAGGCTTCGATTTCTCGTGGCCCCCCTTTGTCAACCGGGTAGTTGGTGCCAGATAACGGTGCAGAAATCAAGAACTGCTTTACCTGTTGCTCCACAGTCACGATTCGCTCGCGCTGATCGCTCCGGTCCCGACTAATAGGCTGGAAATGTGAGCCTTTTCCTTGGCAGCTCTGCGGCCTGATCAAGGATATATGGCGTCGTCAATCCGGACAGCTGTGCTCTGCGGATGACTATGCGGCGTCTGAAACGACCCGGTTCCGGCCCCGGCGCTTGGCCTTATAGAGCGCGTTGTCGGCACGCTTGAACATCGACTCGGGCGTATCTTGCGGGCTTTCGAGCGTCGCGATCCCGACGCTGGCCGTCACGCGGACGCTCTGTCCGCCATCGATAGTGAACTCATCGGCGGCGACGCACGCACGCAGCCGCTCTCCGATTTGATACGCGCGGTCGAGATCGGTATCCGGCATGATGATGACGAACTCTTCGCCGCCGAGACGGCAGGCGAGATCGACGCCACGCGTGTTGCGCTTCAGCCGGACCGAAAACTCCTTCAGCACCGCATCGCCCGCATCGTGGCCGTGAGTATCGTTGACGTCCTTGAAGTGATCGATGTCCGCCACGAGCATCGACAGGCTGCGTCCCGTGCGAATGGCTTCGGAGACCAGTGTCCTGAGATGCCCTTCCATGTATCGCCGGTTGTGCAGCCCGGTCAGAGAATCCGTAACCGAAAGCTCGACGCTCTCCGCCAGCCGGTGCCGCAGGAAATCCGAATGACGCTTGCGCTTGATCTGAGTTTTGACCCGAGCGAGAAGCTCATGCCGGTCGATGGGGCGCATCAGGTAATCGTTGACACCCATGTCGAGCCCGCGCAGCAGCCGCGCTTCGTCGCCCGGCTCCACCAGCATGATGATCGGCAAATGCCGCGTGCGTTCGAGCGATCGCACCTGCGAGCACAAACGCAATCCGTCGGCAGCATCCAGCGACAGACTGACGACCAGCAGGTCGAAATTGCTTTCCGTCAGCTTTGTCAGCGCCGCGTGCATGTCGCGTTCAGCGAAGGCGTCATTGCCTTTCGAAAGAAATTCCAATAGGCGCGCCGCCGAGCGCTCATTGTCGTCGACGAGCAGCACGCGCCCGGAACGAGCCGACAAAGCCCGCGCATAGGAGCCGTCGTCGGGAATGCCCATGTCGCGGCCCGTCGAGGCTCGCATCATCATTTCGTCGTTGAGCATTTTCAGGCGCGCGAGGTTTTTCACGCGCGTCACCAACGCGATATCGTCGACGGGCTTCGTCAGAAAATCATCGGCGCCGCTCTCCAGCCCCTGCACCTTGTCGGAGGGCTGATCCAGCGCGGTCACCATGACGACGGGAATATGATGCGTTGCGTGGCTTGCCTTGATGTGGCGGCAGGTTTCAAACCCGTCCATTCCCGGCATCATGACGTCGAGCAGCACGACGTCGACGCTTTCGCGCTCCAGCAGGTCGAGCGCCTGCCGGCCGCTGTTCGCGGTCAGCACCTCGAAGTACTCGGCCTGCAGCCGCGCCTCGAGAAGCTTCACATTGGCGAGAATATCATCGACGACGAGTACGCGGGCGGTCATGGAGCTTTACGATTTCGAGGGACCTATGAATTTGCGGACGGTCTCAAGAAAGGTCATCACCGAAATCGGTTTGGAGACATACGCCTCACAGCCACCTGATCTGATGCGCTCCTCGTCGCCTTTCATTGCGAACGCGGTAACGGCGACGACCGGAATCCGGCACAGTTCGTCATCGTCCTTGAGCCATTTCGTGACCTCAAGCCCAGAGACCTCGGGCAACTGAATATCCATCAGGATGAGATCAGGGCGATGCTTCCGCGCGAGTTCCAGAGCTTCGAACCCGTTGCGCGTCTGAATCGTCTTATAACCGTGCGCCGCAAGCAGATCGTTGAAGAGCTTCATATTGAGCTCGTTGTCCTCGACGATCAGAACCGATTGCGTCGCCACGCGCGGCTCCGCGCCACGACGCTCGACGTTGGTTCGGGTTTCCTGATACGTCATGGCAACCGCCCACACTCCCTACGGCAGTTTCTGCACCGATTCTCGGCTAAACCATTGACCTACTTTGACGCCAAAAGCCGTAACCAACAGTTAACAGCAGGATGCGCATGCCTCGGTTAAGACCAGATCGAATCACCCCCGACGACGCTGAGACGATCGCATTGCAGGCTTTGGGATTCCTGGCTGACGACCCGCAACGCGTATCGCGTTTTCTGTCGCTGACCGGGACCGATCCGGGACAGCTGCGCGCCGAAGCAAAAAACCGGGATTTTCAGGTGGCGACGCTGGATTACATGCTCAGCGACGAGAGCTTGCTGCTGGCGTTTTGCCAGGAGGCGGGGATCGATCCGATCGCGATAGGCCCGGCGCACGCCCTGCTCAGCGGGCAGAGCTGAACCCGGGCGCCGCCTCGGAGTTGCATCAGCCGGAGGCTTCAGCCTGCGCTAACGATGATCGGATTTAGTGGGCGCTGGCCGACGCCGGGCACTTACCCGGTTCGAGGAACGTCAGCTCTTTAAGTTCGCCTTTGATCGCGAACTCGCCGTAGTCGATCTTGAGATCGCTGGTCACGCCGTCCTCGAAATACCGGAACGAAAGCTCGTAGGCCGGAAGCTGATCTTCCTGATCCTTGCCGGCATCGAAATAGCTGATCGACATCGGCCACGAGGCGACGCCAGCGAGTTTCTCACCGCCCTTGGCAGCCGCCGAAAGCGGCTTGGCGCCCGGCGCGTACTCGCGCCCGATGGCCGTGCTCGTCAGATAATACTTCTCGCCCTTTTCCGAGCCGTCATAGAGGTTGGCCGTCAAAAGCTTGACGCCGTTCTTAGCGGCCTGAACGAGCGTCGAGGCGTGCTGCATCGGAAAATAAATGTCGTTCGGCAGCGCCACACGCTTCTTCGACGGCTTCACGAGATCGACACCGACCACGGGCGTGGTGCCTTTCGAGCGGGCCGCATCGCCCTGGCTCGCATCCGCCAACTCGTCGTTTTGATACTGGGTCGAAGAAAACCTGAGCTTCTTGCCGTCCGCGTCTTCCCAGCTCGAGTTCCGGAGATCGCTCAGCGTCTCGGTTCCTTCCTGGTTCGTCATCACGGTGACGAAGCGCATGTTCTGCGTATAGCCGTCGCACGACGAGCCGTTCAGCTCGTACACCATGCGACCTGCAACACCCGAGACGCCCGCTCCCGCGCTCGAATCCGCGAGCGACAGTTCATAGACCGCGCGATGCGGAGCGAAATGCACCGGCTCCTGCGCTCCTGCGGGAGCCGCCCACGCCAGTCCGGCGAGAGCTGCGAGCACGCTCCGGGCGCTGATTTCAATCCGGCTGGTCATCGGCGTTCGCTCACTTTCGCGACAAGGCAGTATTTCATATTGCCCCAATCTAAAGGGTCAATAAAGGCATTGCAAAGAGGCGCCACGACGGCCAATTCTCGCCCTGCTCGCTGGAAACTAAAGGAAAAGTCATGTCGGATGCTGAACGGCGCCTCGCGGATCTGGGTTTGAAACTGCCAGAGGCTCCGCAACCCGTCGCCAATTATGTGCCTCACATCGTATCCGGCGACCAACTTTTCATTTCCGGCCAGATCGCCAAGGACGAGACTGGACGCGTGTTAACCGGCTTGCTCGGGACAGACGTCTCGGTCGAGGACGGGCGTATCGCCGCCCGCTTCGCAGCCCTCAGTCTGTTGGCGCAAGCCAAGGCCGCGCTTGGAACCCTGGACCGCGTCGCCCAGGTTTTGCGCGTGACCGGCTTCGTCGCCTCCGCACCGGGATTTTACGAGCAGCCCGCCGTGATCAACGGCGCATCCGATCTGCTCGTCGCCGCGTTGGGAGACGCCGGACGCCACACGCGATCTGCCGTCGGCGTGGCGAACCTTCCGCTCAACACATGCGTTGAAATCGACGCGATCATCAAAATCCGTTAGGCCATGCTCGACCGCGCGACATTCCTGCGTCCCATTGCGCATCGCGGACTGCACAACGCGAAGCGCGGGATCATCGAAAATACCGGCCCCGCATTCGAAGCGGCGATCGCCAAAGGCTACGGCATCGAATGCGACGTGCGTCCGGCCGCCGACGGCTTGCCGGTCGTATTCCATGATGAAGCGCTGTCGCGCCTCGTCGCCGGTCGCGGTCCGGTCGCCAAAGTCACGGAACGGCAGCTTCAATCGCTGCGCCATCGCGTCGGCGGCGCGCCGATCCTGACCTTCGACGAATTGCTCGAACTGGTTTCGGGCCGCGTGCCGTTGCTCGTCGAAATCAAGAGCGAATGGCATCCGCCGCAGAAATCGTTTCTCGCCAAGCTCGCCGCGTCCGCCTCCGCCTATCGCGGACCGATCGCGCTGATGTCGTTCGATCCCGCCGTGATGACCATGATCCGCTCGCTCGCGCCAAAGCTGCCGCGCGGCATGATCTCGGGCAGCTACATTGGTGCGGGATGGTGGTCGCGCAAAATCAGCGCGAAGCGCGGCGCCGCACTGCGCGATCTGTTGGAATCCGCTCCCGTCGCGCCGGATTTTTACGCCTACGACGTAAACGCACTTCCGACGCCGGTCACCGAATACGCGCGGATCGTACAGGGTCTTCCGCTGTTCACCTGGACAGTCCGAACTGCGAAACAGCGGCGCATCGCGGCGAGTTTCGCCGACGCCATGATTTTCGAAGGCTTCGAACCGTAGGTCAGCGCCAAAAGTACTGGCTCCGCCGGACATCCGGCGCACACCAGATCTGCCCTCGCGGCGCTTTGATCGGCGATTACGCCATTGCATAAATCCGTTGTGTCCGGTTCAATTCGTTGAGTTCATGCCGACATCATCCGACGCCGTGGTCAAATTCATACCGTCCATTGCAGCCGCCGACGCTGAACAATGGGATGCGTGCGCAAATCCTGATCCAACCACGTTCAATCCGTTCGTCTCGCACGCGTTCCTGAAAGCGCTGGAGGTCTCGAACTCAGTCGGCCGTGGAAGCGGCTGGCTACCACGCCACCTGATCCTCGAAGATGACACAGGGGCCATTGCCGCCGCCGCGCCCGCCTACCTCAAATCGCACAGCCAGGGCGAATACGTTTTCGACCATGCCTGGGCGGAAGCCTACGAGCAGGCGGGCGGACAATATTATCCGAAGCTGCAGATCGCCGTGCCGTTCACGCCGGTGCCTGGACCTCGGCTTCTTGTGAAGCCCGGCCCGCGAGCCAACGCGGACGAACAGTTGCTCGCAGCGGCATCGATGGAGCTTGCGCGTCAGGGCGGGCTGTCGTCCGTGCACTTGACGTTTCTATCCGCCGATGCCGCCGAACGCCTGCGCGGGATTGGTTTTCTGACGCGCACCGGCCAACAGTTTCATTGGCAGAACCGCGACTACACCTCGTTCGACGATTTTCTCGCAAGCCTCGCCTCGCGAAAGCGCAAAGCGATCCGCAAGGAACGCCAGGCGGCTATCGCCCCGGGCATCGAGATCGAACACGTCACCGGCAGCGACATCACCGAAGCGCATTGGGACGCGATGTTCGCGTTCTACATGGACACCGGCAATCGCAAGTGGGGCCGGCCCTATCTCAACCGCGTGTTCTTTTCCGAACTCGGACAGACGATGCCGGAAAGCTGCCTGCTCGTCCTGGCGAAACGCGACGGCCGCTATATTGCCGGTGCGTTGAACCTCATCGGCGGCGATTGCCTCTATGGCCGTTACTGGGGCTCAACCGAGCATCATCCCGCTCTGCATTTCGAGATCTGCTACTATCAGGCCATCGATTTCGCGATCAGCCGCAAACTGGCGCGCGTCGAGGCGGGCGCGCAGGGCGAGCATAAGCTGGCGCGCGGCTATCTCCCCGTCGAGACCTATTCCGCGCACTGGCTGTCAGACCCTGGCCTGCATAGCGCCGTCGAACGGTTCCTCAAAAAGGAGCGGGCGCTTGTCACGCAATACTCTGCCGACTTGACCGACCTTGGTCCCTATCGCAAAGACGACGCCTAAAGTGCTTCCGGAAAAGTGGGAACCGGTTTTCCAATAAGAAGCGCGATAAAACGAAGACCTGGAGCCGGTCCGCGCTTCAACGAGAAGCGGTAAGGCTCTAGGGCACGTGCGGATGGGCCGGACGTGCGAAAAGCCAGCGCAAGCGAGCCTCATCATGTCCTATGACACGAACAACATTTTCGCGAAGATCCTCCGCGGCGAAATTCCGTGCCACAAGGTCTACGAGAACGCCGACGCCATCGTCTTCATGGATGTGATGCCGCAATCGCCAGGGCACGCGCTCATCCTGCCGAAATCAGCCTCGCGCAATCTCCTCGACGCCGATCCCGCCGTGCTCGCTAAAATCATTACGCTGGTTCAGAAAGTGGCGGTTGCCGCGAAATCAGCTTACGACGCTGACGGCGTCAGCATCGCGCAATTCAATGAGACCGCAGGCGGACAGACGGTCTTTCACCTGCATTTCCACGTCATCCCGCGTTACGAAGGCAAGCCGCTGAACACCCACGCGCGCAACATGGAAGACAATGCAGTGCTCGCAGCCAATGCCGAAAAGCTGAAGGCAGCGCTTGCGGCGTAAAGCCGGAACCGTGCTCGGCTTCAAAGCTTTGGTCTGATACGCTCGAGATATCCGACTGAACGGGAGTTGACGCTTATGGCTTTAATCCTTGTAATCGGCGCAAGCCGCGGCATCGGACTGGAAACAGTGAAGGCGGCGCTCGCAGCGGGCCACAAGGTGCGGGCCTTCGCACGATCGGCCCCATCGATCGATATTTCTGATCCCAACCTGACGAAGATCACCGGCGACGCGCGCGTGCGGGGCGAGGTTGCAGCCGCCGTTCAAGGCGTCGACGCCGTGATCTACGCCGTCGGAGCGACCAGCCTATCGGATTTGCTTCTCGGAACGACGTTGTTTTCCGATTCAACGCGCGCGCTCGTCGAGGCGATGCAAGGCGCCGGCGTTCGCCGACTGATGATGGTGACGGGCGCCGGTGCCGGAAACAGCCGCGGCCGCATCAACTTCCTTTACGACAACCTGATTTTTCCGCTCGTGCTGCAACGGGCCTATAACGACAAGGACATCGCCGAAGACATCGTCGAAAAAAGCGGGCTCGACTGGACGATCGCGCGCCCCGGCGGACTGACGAACAGATCTGCGACAGGGCGCTACAAAATCCTGAATGAGCCGAAGGACTGGCGCGGCGGCTTCATCTCGCGCGCCGACGTCGCGAATTTTCTCGTCAAGCATCTCGACGATGCAACGCTCTTTGGAAAAACACCGCTCCTGGTCGATTGAAAAGCCGACAAACAAAAGCGGATAAAGAAAAAGAGCGCGGCCTGGACCGCGCTCTTTTCAATTCCAGTCGCGCGGTGATCCGCGCAACTACTCCTCTTTCTTTTTGCGCGGAACGCTCGGCACCGCGCCGGACTCTTTCGGCTTCTCGCCTTTCTCCTTCGGACCGGGCAGCGCCTTCTTCGGCGTTGCATCGGCGAGCACGGGCTGCGGACTGTCGTCGTCCGTCTCCTCGTCCTCGGCCGACCTGACCCGCTTCGACGGATCGAGCGGCAGGAACTCGAACGCCAGTTCGCGATCCGGACCTTTGCCCTTCACGAGTACCTTCACCGTTCCGCCGTTCTCGAGCTTGCCGAACAGCAGCTCTTCCGCCAGCGGCTTCTTGATGTACTCCTGTATGACGCGCGCCAGCGGCCGTGCGCCGAACTTCTCGTCGTAGCCTTTTTCCGCCAGCCAGCGCGTCGCCTCGTCCGACAGTTCGATCGAAACGCTGCGATCCGCCAGCTGCGCTTCGAGCTGGAAGATGAACTTCTCGACGACCTGCGCAATGATCTCCGGCGACAGACCCGAGAACGGCACGATGGCGTCGAGACGGTTGCGGAACTCCGGCGTGAACAGCTTCGTCACGGCTTCCGTATCTTCACCCTCGCGCTTCTGACGGTTGAAGCCCATCGGCGGCCGCGCCATGTCGGACGCACCCGCGTTGGTCGTCATGATCAGAATGACGTTGCGGAAATCGACCGACTTGCCGTTGTGATCCGTCAGCTTGCCGTGGTCCATCACTTGCAACAGGATGTTGAACAGGTCCGGATGCGCCTTCTCGATTTCGTCGAGCAGCAGCACGCAATGCGGATGCTGATCGACGCCATCGGTCAGAAGACCGCCCTGGTCGAAGCCAACGTAGCCCGGAGGCGCACCGATCAAACGCGAAACCGTGTGCTTCTCCATGTATTCCGACATGTCGAAACGCAAAAGCTCGACGCCCATCAGATTGGCGAGCTGCTTCGCGACCTCGGTCTTACCGACGCCGGTCGGACCCGAGAACAGGTAGCAACCGATCGGCTTCTCCGGTTCGCGCAGACCTGCACGCGCCAGCTTGATCGCGCTCGACAGAGCCTCGATGGCTTTGTCCTGCCCGAACACCAGCCGCTTCAGGTCGCGATCGATATGCGCGATGACCTGCGCATCGCTCTTGGTGACCGTCTTCGGCGGGATGCGCGCCATCACGGCGACCGTCGCCTCGATCTCCTTGGTCGTGATCTTCCGCTTGCGCTTGCCTTCCGGCAGCAACATCTGCGACGCACCCGTCTCGTCGATCACGTCGATCGCCTTGTCGGGCAGCTTGCGGTCGTGAATGTACTTGGCCGAAAGATCGACCGCCGCCTTGATCGCCTCGTTCGTGTATTTGACCTTGTGATAATCCTCGAACACGGTCTTCAGACCCTTGAGGATCTCGATCGCATCTTCAACCGTCGGCTCCTTCACGTCGATCTTTTGGAAGCGACGGACGAGAGCGCGATCCTTCTCGAAGTGCTGGCGATATTCTTTGTAGGTGGTCGAGCCGATGCAACGGAGCGTGCCCGACTGCAGCGCCGGCTTCAGCAGGTTCGACGCATCCATCGCGCCGCCGGACGTCGCGCCCGCGCCGATGACCGTGTGAATCTCGTCGATGAAGAGCACCGCGCCCGGGAAAGCCTCGACTTCCTTCATCACGGCTTTGAGGCGTTCCTCGAAGTCGCCGCGATAACGCGTTCCGGCAAGCAGCGCGCCCATATCGAGCGCGAAGATAGTCGCGCCCTTGAGCACGTCCGGCACTTGTCCGCCAACGATCTTGCGCGCCAAGCCCTCGGCAATCGCCGTCTTGCCGACGCCCGGATCACCGACGAACAACGGATTGTTCTTCTGACGGCGGCAGAGCACCTGCACGGTGCGCATGACTTCCTGCTCGCGGCCGATCAGCGGATCGATCTTGCCGTCGCGCGCCTTCTTGTTGAGGTTCACGCAGTAGGTGTTCAGCGCGTCGCCGGGCTTTCTCTCTTCGCCCTCTGTCGCCGTGGCATCCTCGTCGACGCCGCGAACCGTGCGCGGCTCGAACATGCCCGGACGCTTGGCGATGCCGTGCGCAATATACTGCACGGCGTCGAACCGCGTCATTTCCTGTTCCTGCAGGAAATATGCAGCGTGGCTTTCCCGCTCGGAGAAGATGCCGACGAGCACGTTAGCGCCGGTGACTTCCTCGCGGCCCGACGTCTGCACGTGGACGATCGCGCGCTGCACGACGCGCTGGAACGAGTTCGTCGGATGAGCGTCGCGCGCCGACTTCGAAACGATCGGCTTAAGCTCGGTGTCGAGGTATTCGATCAGCCGCGCACGCAGCTGCTCGAGATCGACCGAGCAGGCGCGCATGACGGCCGCTGCATCGCGGTCGTCGACGAGCGCCAGCAACAGGTGCTCAAGCGTTGCAAATTCATGATGGCGCACATTCGCGTACTGCACCGCGCGGTGCAGTGATGCTTCGAGATTTTTGGAGAGCGATGTCAATCGAGTCCTACTCTTTCTCCATAGTGCACTGTAGAGGGTGGCCATGTTGCCGCGAAAAGTCCATGACCTGCGTCACCTTGGTCTCGGCAATCTCGTACGTATAAACTCCGCAAATGCCGACGCCCTTGTGGTGAACGTGCAGCATGATGCGCGTCGCGTCTTCCTGTCCTTTGTTGAAGAACCGCTGAAGGACAAGAACGACGAACTCCATCGGCGTGAAATCGTCATTGAGAAGGAGAACCTTGTAGAGGCTCGGCTTCTTCGTTTTCGGTCGGGTCTTTGTGACGATACCGGTCTTTGAATCCCCATCGCGATCGTCGCGACCCGGACCGTTCGGTGGATCGTCTTTCCCTGCCATCCGGATCAGCGCAGCAATGGGCAAATTTCTCGTCTTCATCTCCCGCCTCAAGGAAGTCCCGAATCCTTCTATCCTCCGGAACCTAGCCGCCAATACGGACGCGGGCGAGGCAGAAAAGCTGCGCTCCACTGCCCAGACCCGGGCCCAGACGGCTACCAATGCGTTTCGCCAAATATCCAACAGAACGCGCCCACACGAATTTGGATCTCAATATAAGCATCGCCCAAGCAAAAAACAGAATGGGCAAAGTGGGGTGTCCCATCGCAATTCGCAAATTTTCCGTTCGAATGACGTCATCGAAGCTTTCGATCACCCGCGAGTGGGTTGTCTCCATGCGTCCATCCACCCGCTCTGCTGGAAAGGCCTGAATCCTTCTAAGCTCGCCCGCTCAACCACCCCCGACACAATTTGCCCATTCCCGTTTCGGGACGTCCCGATACCCAATATTTACCGCGGTTTTTAACGTTACCGCAGCCCCTCCGCGATACAGTCTATAAGCTCCTTGAATGTGCGGGCCGGTGCTCCCGCGCCCAAAAGGTGCCTAAAAACAGTGCTCTGCTCGAAAATCTGGGTGGGGCAAACCCGCGGGAGCCAAATTTGGCGAACTCGCGGCGCAACAGGCAGTCAAGCGGGCCGCCTCCTTCGGGCGGTTAGAGGGATTAGCGTCGTGTTCCGACGGGCGTTTGCGTTTGCGCTCCTATGTCTGGCGTTTTCCGGAGCCGTCCCGGCGCGCGCTGCGGCAGCCCCGCAGAAGCATGCCGCGTTCGTGCTGGACGTGAACTCCGGCGCGGTCCTGCACAATGACGACGGCGACGCCATTCGCCATCCGGCCTCCCTCACCAAGATGATGACGCTCTACCTCACGTTCGAGCTCATCGAGAGCAGCCGGCTGAAAATGTCGGACATGATCACAATTTCAGATCGCGCCGCGAACGCTGCACCATCCAAGCTCGATCTCAAACCCGGCGCTCAGATTTCCGTCGCCGACAGCATCAAGGCCGTCGTCACGAAATCGGCCAACGACATAGCCGTGGCGCTCGCCGAGAAGATCGGCGGCACGGAAGCGAACTTCGTCCGGCTGATGAACACCCGCGCCCGCGATTTGGGGATGACGAAGACGCATTTCGAGAACCCGTCCGGACTTCCCGACGACGATCACGTCTCCACGGCGCACGATATGGCAATTCTGGCATTGCGCCTGATGGACGATTTCCCGGCCCACTACCAGGTTTTCTCGACCCGCACCTTCGCGTATCGCGGCAAGTCGTACCGCAACCACAACACGATGCTCAACACGTTCCAGGGCGTCGACGGCATCAAGACCGGCTATACGCGAGCCTCCGGGTTCAACCTCGTAACGTCCGTGCATCGCGGCGGCCGCCATCTCGTCGGCGTCGTCTTCGGCGGCTCGACGGCAGCGGCGCGCAACGCCGAGATGCGCGTTCTGTTGACGAAAGCCTTCACGCGCGCCTCGACGGCGAAAACGCGCAAGCCGATGCTGGTTGCCAAACTCAAAGGTGCGCCGAAAGCTGCGCCGCGCCCATCCCAGCGCACGCCCAAGCCGACCAACGTTGCGGCCGCCGAACCCGAACCGCTATCCGCAAAGCCGGCGCCGCGCTTCGCGGAAGCGAAAAGCCGCGAAACCCCGATCCAGATCTTCAAGGTCAAGCCCGTCCCGCTGAAAGCGAAACCCGCCGCGCCGGCTGCCAGCGAAACGACGGACATGCAGGACACGCCTCAGGATTCCGCCCCGGAGTCACGCCCGGACACCGGCGAACCGCCGGAGACTGGCGTCGTCAAGACCGCCAGCGCCGATCACAGCGACGATGCCGGGTTCCTCGCCGCTGCCGAACGCCTCGGCCAGCGCGCCGAAATGCTCGGCACGTCCAACGCAGCAGCGCGTAAGCCTGCTCCCGCCGCCAAGCCGGTTGCGCGACCTGCCGCGAAACCCGTGGCTTTTGCCGCCTCCTCAATGCCGGTGGCCGAAACCGAGCCTGCTCCCGCGCCGCCTCAGGCGGCTATCGGCGCCGCACAGCCGTCCGAACCTCGCCAGCGCGGCTTGCCGCCGTCGACGCTGAATGCGCAGGCGTGGGCCTTAACGGGCCGGTCGCAACCGCCGCCAGCTCAGCCACAATACGAGCAGCGGCAGGTCACACGCGTCAGCGCCGCAGCCGGGGCATATGAAGTCCAGATCGGCGCCTACGGCTCGATCGCCGAGGCCCAGCGAGCCCTCAATTCCGTGCAGGACCGCGCCAAAAAGCTCCTGGCCGGTGTTCCGTCCGTCACCCACCCGGCGACAGCCAACGGCCGCCAGATTTTCCGTGCCCGCTTCGCAGGCTTCGACGCCGGTCGCGCCGCATCGACATGCACGGAGCTACGCCGCAAAGGCGTCGATTGCTTCGTGATGGCCGGACAATAGATTCCGCTCACCACGCGCCAGCTCGTAGAGATCAGACGTTGCGAATTGCACCCTTCGCGGCACTCGTCGCCATCGCGGCGTAAGCCCGGAGTGCTTTCGAAACCTGCCGTTTGCGCGGCACGGCTGGCTGCCACCCGACCGCCGACTGCTTGGCGCGACGCTCTCCGAGTTCCTTGTCATCGACCCTGAGATCGATCTTGCGATTGGGGATGTCGATATCGATCATATCGCCATCTTGGATCAGCCCGATCGCACCGCCTTCCGCGGCTTCCGGAGACACGTGCCCGATCGAAAGCCCCGACGATCCGCCCGAGAACCGCCCGTCGGTGACGAGCGCACAGGCTTTGCCCAAACCCTTCGATTTGAGATAGCTCGTCGGATACAGCATCTCTTGCATGCCGGGACCGCCGCGCGGACCTTCGTAGCGAATGACGACGACGTCACCCGGCTTGATATCGCCCCCGAGAATGGCGGACACCGCCGCGTCCTGACTGTCGAACACACGCGCGCGGCCCGAGAACGTCAGCAGGCTGTCGTCCACGCCGGCGGTCTTCACGATGCAGCCGTCCTCGGCGAGGTTCCCGTAAAGAACCGCCAGCCCGCCGTCCTGCGAGAACGCATGCGCCTTATCGCGAATGACGCCCTTTTCGCGATCGAGATCAAGCTCCGAGTACCGGCGCTCCTGACTGAACGCGACTTGCGACGGCACGCCGCCCGGCGCCGCGCTGTAGAATTTATAGGCCGTTTCGCCGTTGGTCTGCTTGATATCCCAGCGCGCCAAAGCCTCGCCGAGACTTGCCGAATGCACCGTCGGAAGCTCCGTCTCGAGCAGCCCGGCGCGATCCAGTTCGCCGAGGATCGCCATGATGCCACCCGCGCGATGTACGTCTTCCATGTGAACGTCCGACTTCGCCGGCGCGACCTTGCAAAGACACGGCACGCGGCGCGAGAGACGGTCGATATCCTGCATGGTGAAAGGAATGTCGGCTTCATGCGCCGCCGCAAGTAGATGCAGAACCGTGTTGGTCGAGCCACCCATCGCGATATCGAGCGTCATCGCATTCTCGAACGCCGCAAAGCTCGCGATCGAGCGCGGCAAAGCGCTGGAGTCATTCTGCTCATAATAGCGGCGCGCAAGATCGACGATGAGGTGCCCCGCTTCGACGAACAGCCGCTTGCGATCCGCATGCGTCGCAAGCGTCGAGCCGTTGCCCGGCAATGCGAGACCCAACGCCTCGGTCAGGCAGTTCATGGAATTGGCGGTGAACATGCCCGAGCACGACCCGCACGTCGGGCACGCCGATCGCTCGATCGTCTTGACGTCTTCATCCGAAACGCTGTCGTCGGCCGCCGCGACCATGGCGTCGACCAGATCGAGCGCATGCTGCTTGCCGCCCAGAACGACTTTGCCCGCTTCCATCGGTCCGCCGGAAACGAAGACGGTCGGAATGTTCACGCGCAGCGACGCCATCAGCATGCCGGGCGTGATCTTATCGCAGTTGGAAATACACACCATCGCGTCGGCGCAGTGCGCATTGACCATGTACTCGACGCTGTCCGCGATTAACTCTCGCGAGGGAAGCGAATAGAGCATGCCGTCGTGGCCCATCGCGATGCCGTCATCAACAGCGATGGTATTGAACTCCTTCGCGACGCCGCCCGCGCGCTCGATCTCGCGCGCAACCAGCTGGCCGAGATCCTTGAGATGCACATGCCCCGGGACGAACTGCGTGAACGAGTTCACGACCGCGATGATCGGCTTGCCGAAATCCTCATCCTTCATGCCGGTCGCGCGCCACAGACCGCGGGCCCCCGCCATGTTCCGGCCGTGAGTCGTCGTTCGTGAACGATAGGGAGGCATGTCAAAGTCCGTGTTGTTGAACAGCGATTTTAGGATGAGCACGTCGCGACGCAATTGTCACCGTGCTTCACCACGATTGGCAGCATACCAGTTGTGTTGGCAATGCGGTAACACGCCGTGGGGGTTAACGCGGCGTGAGTGCCTACCCCACCCTCGCTGCGCAATCGCGGCAGGCGCGCCAGCAACACCACAGCAGCCATTTTCGCCTGATTATGGCGTTGTCGTCGCTCCGCACGCCCCTGTCCGCCGCCCGTACTGGATTTCGACGTTCTTCAGTTTTCCGGACGCATCCTTGACCTCGATGCGGCCGCGAAAGGCCGTGGGTTCGAGAGCGAACATGCCAACCGCGCTAGATATGTCCGCCGACGCACATTGCGCGATGAAACCGGTTCGCGTTTCCCCCGCACAGACCTCGTATTTCGGACAGTCCGACGCCGGCATATCGCTCAGGATGGCAAAGACCTCATGCTTGACGATCGCGGGAGCTTCGAGGCAGCGCTCGACTTTGCGAACCGTCTGCTGTGCTCTGGTCGCCGGATCTTCTGCGATCACCTCGACCTCATAGCTGCCCGGCTGCAGGACATGGTTCAACCCCGTGCCCTGCGTTTCGCTCGGCAGGAACGCCATCGCCACAACGGCGAGCGCCCCGACGCGGTAATGCGCATTATGAATGCCCATCGCTGCTTCCTGACGGCTGCAACACCTATCGCTTCGGCGGCGGTTCGGGGAAATACTGGATATCGAACGGCCGCGAATACTTCAGATAGAGAACGCACGGGGCGGAGGCTCCGCATTCCAGACCATGCGGAGGCGCGTTGCCGGGAAAGCTGATGTAGGCCGGTCCATTGAATGCCGTCCTCGTTCCATCATGCGCGACGAGCGTGAAAGCCCCGCTCAGCCAGAGATAAACCTCGTCCGAGGTGTGGCTGTGATTGGGAACGACATATCCCGGCGGAAACCGCAAAAGCACCTCGGCGTCGCCCTTGGAAAGGTCGCCTCTGAGGACTGCGATCTCGCCCCCTTCCGGCAATCCCTCGACTTTGAGCGGACCCCAGACGGCCTTGCCGATATCGACGATTGTCTGATCCTTGCCGAAGGACAACGGCGCCACATTCGATCCGACCTCAGCCGCGCTCGCGGCCTGCGCTGCAAGAAAAAGAGCCGACAGAAAAATGGATGCTTTGAGCATTCAAACTCTCCCTAGTTTTTGATGAGGAGAGAGCATTTTGCGTGCCACATGCTGCCAACGGAAAATCATCAGCGTTATGACGGTGTTACGCCCTCCACAAAATTTGCATCGAACTCATTTGCGAAAAGTCATAACCACGCTATCGTGAGAAATCGCAAACCAATGCGAAATCTCGCGATGACTGATAACAGCTCTTCTGCCATCATCGGACAAAGCCGAAGTCTCCGGCAATGTGTGGAGCGCGCGGACGCCGTCGCACTGACCGATGCAACGGTTCTCATCCTCGGCGAGTCCGGCGTCGGCAAGGAACTCATCGCCCGCCGTATCCACGAGCGTAGCCGGCGCGCTCGCCAGCCGCTGGTCGTCGTGAACTGCGCGGCAGTCCCGAGAGACTTGTTCGAAAGCGAATTCTTCGGCCACGTGAAGGGCGCATTCAGCGGCGCAACGCGCGACCGCAAGGGGCGGCTCGAAACCGCGCATCAGGGCACGCTTCTCCTCGACGAGGTCGGAGAGATCCCCCCTGAGCTGCAGGGAAAGCTTTTGCGCGCGCTTCAGCAAATGTCCTTCGAGCGCGTCGGCGACGATCAGACCCGGCAAGTCGATGTCCGCGTGATTGCGGCAACCAATCGATGCCTGGCGGACGATGCGGCATCCGGAAGGTTCCGGCCCGATCTTTACTACAGGCTGAGCACGTTTCCGATCGAGGTTCCTCCTCTGCGAGAGCGCGCCGACGACATCGGCATGCTTTCGGATCACATCCTGGCCGAGATCGCAGGCCGCTTGCGGCGCAAACCGCCGCGTCTTTCGAAGCAGCAAGTGCGCCAGCTCTGCGCTTACGACTGGCCGGGAAACATTCGCGAACTCCGCAACGTCCTCGAGCGAGTCATTATTCTTGGCAGCGCGGATTTGGACGCCGTTCTGCCGCCCGCTCCGAAACCAAGGGCAGCCGCTCTTCCGCGCACGCCAACCGAAACCGTCGACGGCGACTATGTCACCGCCGATGAAGTGCTGTCTTTTGAACGCAATAATCTGATTGCCGCGCTGGAAGTCGCGAAATGGCGCGTATCCGGCAAGGGCGGCGCAGCGGAACTTCTGCGCATGAATCCCTCCACTCTGGCGTCGCGTCTCAAGGCTTTGGACATTCAGCGCCCCGCAGCAGACTCGCTGTACTTGCGGATCGGAGGGCGCGCGACGATCACCGCGCTGGCGCGTGACCTTCTTGGCCGCATGCAGGCAGATCCGCAAGTGGGCCGGTTCTGGTCCGATCGCAGCATCGTCGGTATCCGCCAGGAAGAAAAACTTCTGATTCAGTATCTGTGTTCTGAGCTTGGCGGGCCCACACGTTACGCCGGGCGTGACATGGTAAGTGCCCACGCGCACCTCCCGATTACGGCAAGCGATTGGCGGGTTTTTCTCCAATACCTGGAGCGAACGTTTGAAGCGTTGGGCCTTGATCAAGGCAGCAGACGCTCGCTGCAGGCTGCTGTGGGACAGCTGGAGCCGTCGATCGTTACGACGTCGTGACCCTTCATCATCGAAAACCGGCTGCCATTGCGAAACGTTCTAAATCCGGGCGCCCTCTATGGCTCTCGACGGACTTCATCGATAATTTAACTTGTTCTTCGATATAGCCAAAGCGCTATATATAAGTTTGTTTCGACGCGACCCTCAAGATCGAGCGCGCAACCGATGTTTGTTCGTCAATTGACCTACCTCGTGACCCTCGCGCGCGAAAAGCACTTCGCGCGTGCGGCCGAGAAATGCAACGTTACCCAATCGACGCTCTCCGCCGGATTGAAGGCGCTCGAACGCGAGCTTGATATGCGGCTTGTCATTCGCGAGCCTCGTTTCATGGGACTGACCCCCGAAGGCGAGCGCGTCGTCGAATGGGCAGCCCAAATCATCGTCGACTACGAAAGCCTGAAACAGGACGTCGAAGGATTGCGTGACGGCCTCAAAGGCACGTTGCGCCTGGGCGTCATCCCGGCCGCCATCCCGGCCCTCGCGAGACTGACCGCAGCATTTAGTGCCAAGCATCCGCACGTGTCCGTCGACGTCAACTCGATGACGTCGGTCGAAATTCAAAGCGGCCTCGACAAGTTCGAACTCGATGCAGGCTTGACCTATCTCGACAACGAACCCTTGGTAAACGTTCGCAAATGCCCGCTTTACGAAGAAAAATACGTCTTCGTGACGAGCGCCCACGGCCCCTTCGCAAAACTGCCGAGCATCACGTGGCAGGACGCTTCCAACGAAAATCTGTGCCTGCTGAACGAAAGCATGCAGAACCGGCGCGTCCTTAACAATATCGCCCGTTCAGCTGGGCTCAAGCTCGCTCCGACCGTAACGACGAACTCGTTCCTTGCAGTCTGTTCCTACGTCTGCAGCGGCGTCTGGTCGAGCATCGTCCCGCACACGTTTTCGTACCTGTTTTCCGAGTGCAAAGATCTCGTATCGATCGACCTCATCGATCCAATTCATTCACAAAACATCGGCTTGGTCACATCCGATCGCGATCCGATGCCGCCGCTCGCGCACGCTCTGCTGCAATGCGCAAAACGCCTGGATTTCGAAGACGCTTTGCTCGCAGCGACCTGACGTCGAACTGATCGATGGCATCGATCAAACGACAAAATCCATTTGTTTGACGATCTTGGCGCACGCCCCGACAGTCGCACCAACCTTAACGCGCGACAACGGCAGGAGACATTGCCACGCCGTCGAGGTGAGGAAGCGCGAGGAGCAGCAAACGCGATTAGCCAAGGCTGATCCGCAACCAGCCCCTCATCACAAAAGTAATCCACCTGCACGCGAGTGCGTGGGCGCTCCCTCATGCCCCAGTCCATGAAGGAATATGAAAATGGCAAAAGTCGTCTGTGTCCTCTACGATGATCCCGTTGGCGGACTTCCGAAGTCCTACGCGCGGGATGATATCCCCATCATCACCAAATACCCTGACGGGCAAACGGCGCCCACGCCGCAGGCCATCGACTTCAAGCCCGGTGAGCTCCTCGGCAGCGTTTCGGGCGAACTCGGCCTGCGCAAGTTTCTGGAAAGCAACGGCCACACACTCGTCGTGACGTCCGACAAGGACGGCGCGAATTCCAAGCTCGACCAGGAACTGCATGACGCTGAGATCGTCATCTCGCAGCCGTTCTGGCCGGCCTATATGACAGCCGAGCGCATCGCCAAGGCGCCGAAGCTGAAGATGATCGTCACGGCCGGCATCGGATCGGATCACACCGATCTTCAGGCTGCGATGGATCGCGGCATCACCGTTGCTGAGGTCACATACTGCAACAGCAACAGCGTTGCCGAGCACGTCGTGATGACGATGCTCGCGCTCGTTCGCAACTACATCCCGTCCTACAACTGGGTGATCAAAGGCGGCTGGAATATCGCCGATTGCGTAAGCCGCTCCTACGACCTCGAAGGCATGCACATCGGCACCGTCGCCGCCGGCCGCATCGGCCTGCGCGTTCTGCGCCTGCTGAAGCCTCACGATGTCCACCTGCACTATCTCGATCGCCATCGTCTGCCCGAAGCCGTCGAGAAGGAGTTGAACCTCACCCATCACACGAGCCTGGAAAGCCTAACCAAGGTTTGCGATGTGGTGACGCTCAACTGCCCATTGCATCCTGAAACCGAGCACATGATCAATGACAAGTCGCTGAAGAACTTCAAGCGCGGCGCGTACTTGGTCAACACCGCTCGCGGCAAGCTTTGCGATCGCGACGCGATCGTGCGCGCGCTCGAAAGCGGTCAGCTCGCAGGATACGGCGGCGACGTCTGGTTCCCGCAGCCGGCGCCACAGGATCATCCGTGGCGGACGATGCCGCATCACGGCATGACCCCGCACATCTCCGGCACATCGCTGTCGGCGCAGGCCCGCTATGCGGCTGGAACGCGTGAAATCCTCGAGTGCTATTTCGCGAAAAAGCCGATCCGCAACGAATATCTGATCGTTCAGGGCGGCAAGCTTGCGGGCGTCGGCGCGCACTCCTACAGCGCCGGCAACGCGACGGGCGGCTCGGAAGAAGCGGCAAAGTTCAAGCGCTAGAACTTCTAGCCACATGACAATCGGCGGCGAGCGGTGACGCTCGCCGCCTCATCACCATCTTGGAGAGCACCATGCGTCGCGATCAATTGACCGAGAAGATTCTTGATATCAAGCGTGCGAAGGGTTGGAGCTGGAAGCACATCACCGATGCGATCGGAGGTATTTCGCCTGTCCTTGTCGTCGGCGCATTGCTCGGACAGCAGAAGCTCGTCAAACCGTTGGCAAAGAAGGCAGCCAACCTCTTCGGTTTGTCGGAAAGCGAGGAGCGCCTGCTCAATGAAGTGCCGTACCGCGGCATGCCAATGCCCCCGACCGATCCGCTGATCTATCGGTTCTACGAACTCGTCATGGTCAATGGACCGGCTTGGAAAGCCTTGATCGAGGAAGAATTCGGCGATGGCATCATGTCGGCGATTGATTTCGACATGAGCATCGAACGCCAGCCGCACGCCAAAGGCGATAGGGTGCAAATATCGATGTCAGGCAAGTTCCTGCCGTACAAGTATTACGGTAACGAGGAAGGCATCCAGGAGACCGGAACGAAGGAAGACTAGCGTCCGCCTTCTCCTGTGCCGCCGCATTATAAGATGGATATTCAGAGTGCCGGTCACGTTGCTGCGGCGCAGCAGCAGGGCCGGCATTTTTCAGTTTGATTTGGCTCATGGTGCGCGCTTTTGAACGCTGCAAATATTCAATATAGTCGTTAGGCTATGAATAGGCGTTCGCAACCCTTGCTCTGCATCGAACGCTGGCATGGGTGATGCGCGCTCTCTGAGCCGGCTAGATCCATCTTAAGACGATAAGGAAAAGGATTTTAGAACGCGATGACGGACGCCAGCGAGAAGCACGTAACCCTGACCAAGATGTGCGAACTGCATTCCATCGCGATGCCTCGCGACGGCGAACTCGCGGAGCGATTTCAAAAGGCCTTCCCGACAGCCGCATTCGACGAGTCCGCTCACGAATGGCGCATGGTCTGGAAGAAGGGCACATACGCCGACTCCAACGCACGCCTCGAGGCGTTTTTTCACGACAACGGCGCAACCGTAGTCCACGTCGATAAGTGCTGAGTCCTGGCGAACCCGCCCGGCGATTCCCAAATCCCTTTAAATCGGAGCTTTTCTCGGAGAACTCGCATGCATCATGCTAAGGAGGCCCACCATTTCGACAAACCTCCAAGTCATGCGTTTGCATTGCCCAGGGAGGGCAGGCTGACCGAGCTGCTCCTGAAGGAATTTCCCGAAGCTCACTTCAATGACGAGTTTCAGGAATGGCGGATTGATTGGGACGAGAAGGCCTTCCCGCACCAGGGTCAGCGGCTGGATGCGTTCGCGACGACCCACGAGCTCGAAATTTTCCATCGCTATTAATGCGCGTCGCGCAGTCGGCAACAGAGTTCAAACGATGCGGAACGCCGTTCCGCATCGCCTCGATCGTTAAGCCCTTGTCTTACGCTGCCAGCACTTCCGAGGTCGCGGCAACCCTGTCGAGCGAGAGGACACTGATCATCCGCCCTTCGCCTGCGATGACGCCTTGAATCAGATTGCGCGTGGCAGCAGAGGCGACATCCGGCGTCGGCTGAATATCGCTGTCCTTGCCGCTGAAGATTTCCGAAACGGCATCGACCAGAAATCCGATCGCCTGCTTGCCCATTTCAACGACCATGATGGCATGGCGCGTCGAGGGTTCGGTGGGCGCGAACCCCATCCTCGCGGAAAGATCGATGATCGGCAGCACCATGCCACGCAGATTGATGACGCCCAGCATGTAGCTCGGAGCATGCGGAAGCGGCGTCACCGGAGTCCAGCCACGGATTTCGCGAACGTTCATCACATCGAGACAGAATTCCTGCTGTCCCAGCCGAAACGCGATCAGTTCGCGGCCCTGAGCGCCGTCGGATTTCGTTGGTGTCGTCATGATCTCATCCTTTGGACAAGGTGCGAGGGCTCGGCCGAACCGAACCCTCTCCGTTTCCGCTCGCGATTAAAATTCCGTCCAGCCATCATCGGCGCCGTTGACGACCTTGCGTGCCGATACGGCCGGTTTGACTGTAGACCGCGCCGCCCTCGGATGCGGCCGTGATGCAGCGGCTCGCCCCGGCGCAACGTTCGGAGCGTTCCGGAAGGCATGCGGAGCGGCGCGCTCGAGATCCCTGCGCAGCGTATCTCTTTCCCCGATGTCAAAGTTCGCCATAAGGCTCGCCATCGTATCGGCTTCCGTCGCCAGGGCATGGACCGCGGCCGTGCTCTCCTCGACCATCGCCGCGTTCTGCTGCGTGCCTTCATCCATTTGAGCGATGGCCTTGTTGATCTCGCTCAGGCTCGTTGCCTGTTCTTCGGCGCCGGTCGCGATGTGGCGCACGAGATCGCTGATCTCGTTCACCCGCAGGACGATGCGGTTCAAGGCGTCACCCGTCTCGCTGACCAGCTTTGCCCCGGTCTCGACCTGATGCGAGCTGGTTGAAATAAGACCCTTGATCTCTTTCGCTGCTTCAGCCGAGCGCTGCGCCAGCGCACGAACTTCGCTCGCCACGACCGCGAAGCCACGTCCGGCATCGCCCGCGCGCGCCGCTTCGACGCCCGCGTTCAGCGCAAGAAGATTGGTCTGGAAAGCAATCTCATCGATGACGCTGATGATCTGCGAAACCTTGCGCGATGACGTCTCGATCTGCTGCATCGCCGTCACCGCCTGACGGACGATCTCGCCGCTATGCTCGGCCTCGGACCGCGCCGTACTGACGGTCGCGCTCGCCTGCTTCGAACCTTCCGCCGTCCTAGTGACGGTTGTCGTGATCTCGTTCAGCGCAGCTGCGGTTTCTTCGAGCGATGCAGCCTGCTGTTCCGTGCGCCGCGAGAGATCGTCGGAGCCACCGGCGAGTTCAGCGGCACCGGAACGGACCGCGTTCGCGTTGATGCTGATGCCTTTGAGAGCGTCCTGCAGCTTGCCCATCGCGACGTTGAAATCGCTCCGAAGTTGCTCATACTCTTGCGGGAAGTGTTCATTGATACGGAACGTCAGCTTGCCCTCGGTCAGCTGGCGCAGCCCGTTTCCAAGCGCTTTGACGACCTCGTCCTGACGCGCTGCAAGCTCTTCACGATCCTGCTCATTGCGCGCGCGCTCTTCTTCCGCAGCCGTAATGTCGGTCGCAAACTTGACGAACTTGTAGACTTTGCCGTTGGCGTCGATCATCGGATTATAGGATGCCTGGATCCAGACATTCTTGCCGCTCTTGGCGATCCGGCTGAATTTCTCGGCGACGAATTCTCCGCGATTGAGCCGGTCCCAGAAGTTGCGATAGTCGTCGCTCATCGCGTAATCACGGTTCACAAACATGCGGTGATGACGACCGGCGACTTCCTCCGCCGTATAACCGAGAACGGACAGGAAGTTTTCGTTGGCCTGAAGCACAGTTCCGTCCAGGTTGAACTCGATGACCGCCTGCGACCGGTTCATGGCTGCGACTTTCGCTTCCAGATCCTTGATTCGCTCCGCTTCGGCCGGATCCACAACGGCAGTTTCGACATGCCCCTGTTTTGCCTGCTCGGGTTCTGCCTGGCGCGTCCATTTCAAAAACATCGGGGGTCATCTCCGGATAACGTCTGAGCTGCGCAGGATCACGCAGCCGCGGTCGTCAAAAAAAGCGCGCAAAGGACCTACGCCGACAGATCATCGAGCGCTTCGTGCACGAAAAAACTGGAATGCGAATCAAATCATCCCGGGCAGACCGGAGCGGGGCGAGATGGCTTCATGCCCTGATCGTGTCAATCAGTCGCTCCGTATGCTGAAGTTATCAGAATATTAGTTTACAGATAATAAACTTAAACAGCGATGCGGGCATCATAGAAGCGTCGATGCCCACGCAATTACAATCATCGCGCTACGACACAAATGGCAACGCGGACCGCAGCTCGAACGGCCGGATCGGATTGACCGACTGCGCATTATCGGCGTCAACTGCCGCAAAGGTCTGCCCGATCGTCGCCGGATCATCCAGCATACGGACGATCAGCTCGGCGACGTCATCGCGATTGATGAAGCCATGCATCTCCGGATCGTGCGTGAGGATGCCCCGCCCCGTGCCCGGATCTGAGCGAAGTCCACCCGGACGGATGATCGTCGCAGACGGGATCGCGCGCCGCAGATGGTCCTCGGCCCGCGTCTTCGCATCGACGGTCGCGCCAAACGCGGCGATTGCACGCTCGGAGCGAAACGGAGCCATGTCACCGCAACCGATAGACGTGACGAAAACGAAGCGTTGAACCCCATGAGCGGCAGCGGCGTCGATGATGTTGATGTTGCCGACCTCATCGACGAAGATGCCATCCGGCGTACGCCCGCCAATCGTCGACACCACATCGCATCCCGTCGGCAGGCCCGCGAACGCAGCGGCGACATCCTCGCGCGACATCGCATCACCACGCACGATCCGAACGCCGTCCGCCGCGAGCTCATCGCTCGCAGAGCCGGGACGCAGCATGGCCGTTACCGGAACGTCGCGACGGCGCATCTGCCGGGCCAGCGCGAGCCCGACGCCACGGCTTGCGCCGAAAATCAGAATAGGACGCATTACGCCTCGCCACCCGAAGCAAATCGGCCTTCGAGCACTCCGAACCGTGCGACCTGATCGGCCTTGAGTTTGCGATCCTTGTCGCGCCCGACGAAAATCTTGAACATCGCCTCTCCGTCGGCATTGAAGAACTGCACCGACATCGTTTCGACCCCCATGAACGGCCGGCGCAAAAACACGATCGCATGGCAATTGCCCGCACGCAAATGGCCGCTCAGGCCGTTGCCGCCTTTGAGATTATAGAACCCGTGACCGGCCGAACCGCTCGGCAACGGGCCCTCATACTCGACGATCGCATCCTTGGTATGGACGATGAAGATGATGTCGCCCCAGCTCGCGATATCCTGCATGACGTCAATGAAATGCGTGCCGGCAATGTTTTTTCCCATTCCGGCGGGAAGGCATTCGACGACCCTTTGCAGCGACAGCCCATGCGCCGACGCGACGGCCTCGAGCACGCCGTCCGGCTTCTCGGCAAGTTCCTTGCGAACGAGGCTCAGAACTGACGCGGCTGCGGTCTCATTCATACGGATTCTCCTGTTTTCATATGTGGTTTGAAATGACGGGGCGGCGCGCCATGCGTCGTGCCGGAAACCGGCGCAGCGCTGCTCATGATGTCGTTGAATGCCGCAATCAGGTTGCTGTACCAAAAGCGCCCTGCGAGGGTGAGATTGGCGACGCTCCCCTCCATCACAACCAATCCGGCGCGCTGCCATTGCTCCAGCAACGGCAGAAACAGTGCGCTCGCGTTGGCGATGTGCGGCACGTCGAGTCCGCCGAGGTCGAGATGGCCGACCTCGAACCCGGCAGTCACATAATGGCGCGCGATGGCGAGATCGTCGGACAGGCTCATGCCGCCGATCGGCTTGCGCCCCGCCAAAATCCCATCTGAATAAATCTGAAGATCGCTGCTGACGTGATAGCTGTAGCGCCCGATCGTACCGCCCCCACCCGAGCCGTAGGCCAGACATTCGGCGCCTTGCTTGATGCGCAGGTTGTAGCGGTTGCGCTCGCGCGGTGTTCGCGCCCAATGGCTATTGCTGATCTGCCGCCAGCCCTTCGCGCCGAGAATGCTGGCGCCGGCCTCATACATCGCTCCGAGATTCTGTAGCGTCGTCGGCTGCTGCTTGCCTGACGCCACCGCACGCTGCAATGGCGAGCCTGGGATGAGATTGAGGCCATAAAGATCGACGCCGTCGGGCGCGAGATCCGCGGCGATGCGGAGGTCTTCCCGCCATATATCGAGAGTTTGCCCAGGCAACCCGTAAAGCAGATCGATGACCAGAGCCGCACGATTGCGATCGCGAATGCCTTTGATGAAACGGATCGCTTCATCTTTGCTGGCGCGCCGCCCTTGCCGGCGACGCACCTCGGTATCGAAGCATTGCACGCCGATCGAAATCCGGTTCACGCCGGCGGCGAGGCTGGCATCGATCTTGTCGTCATCGAAATGAATGATGCGGCCTTCGAGCGTGATTTCACAGTCCGGCGACAAAGGCAGGTTCGTGCGCACGGCCTCGACGATGCGCGCCAGGTCGCTGGCCGACAATGCGCTCGGCGTACCGCCGCCGAGATATACGGCGTCGATCGGGTGATGCCGGATTCCCGCTGCGCCTGGCTCACGCTCAATCTCGGCGACGAGAAGATCGGTATAGGTCGCCGCCTGCGCGGGCGTATAGGCATTGCGGTAGAAGCCGCAGAACAGGCAATGATTGGCGCAGAACGGAACGTGGATATAGGCCAGCCGTCGCCTTGGCGGACCGCACTCGGCAAGCACACCGGACCAGATGTCCGCGATATCGTCTTCGCCAAGCGGACGGCGATCCCGCCACGGCATCACCGCGCGCCGTGACGCAAACGCCGTGCTGATGACATCGCCGTCGAGGTTGGCGAAGTAGCGTGAGAGATCGACAGTGGTCATACGCCTCACGTTCCCGGCAGACAAACATTCCCCATCGAGATCATCGTCCGGCCGAGACCAGCGGCATAAATCTCGCACTCCGATACGATGTTATGTTTTGGCAGCGTGCGCGAGCTTGTTTCATGTCAAGTTATTGAAATAAATATCTTTTTAGATTCATTCCAAAATAAGTAAAGAATCGCATTGCGCACGCGATTTTCTCGAGCCCGGCACCCGAAGTTCACGCGACGGCGCAAACGCGCGCCATCGCATCAAAGCCGCGCTCAAATTCGCAATGACGTTTTAGGGATGGCGACCGGCCGAACGAGCGGCCGTCAGTGCAGCCCGCGATCGATCTTGCCGCCGTTTTGGTTCGGCTGCTTCAGGCGATGCTTCCACACGGCGGCCTCAAGCCGGCTCGCGAGGTTCAACTTGCGCAAAACGTTTTTGACGTGAACCTTCACCGTGGCATCGCTGATCCCGAGTTTGCGCGCGATGGTCTTGTTGTTCAGCCCTTCCGCCAGACATTCGAGAATCTCGCGCTCGCGCGGCGTCAGGAGTTCCTCGCCGGAGCTTCCGGCACTGACCGGCGAGAGCAGCGCACTTTTCAGAACCTCCGCCAGCGTGTCTTGCAGAACCGTCGCCCCGCTCGAGGCTTTGAGCAGGTTCGTGCACAGATCTTCCGGCTCCATATCCTTGAGCAGATAGCCGTCGGCGCCTGCACGAAGCGCCTCGATCAGATCGTCTTCTGAGTTCGAGACGGTCAGGATGATATAGCGCGCAAGAAGATGCGTCGCCTTCAAGTGCCGAAGCGTATCGATCCCGGTCATGCCCTTCATGTTGATGTCGATCAGCACGATATCGGGGTTCAACGCCAACGCGAGTTCGATGCCCTGCTGCCCGCAAGCCGCCTCCCCGACGACCCTGAAGTTCGGGTCCTGCGAGATCATTTGCCGAACGCCTTTGCGAAACAACGGATGGTCATCAATGAGAACAACCTTGATCATGATCGGCACCTGAACATCATTGATACTGCAATTTCTGCGGCGTGAACGTCAGCGTCACGCGCGTGCCTGCTTCCGGCCTCGGAGCGATGTCGATCGCTCCGCCGAGACTGAAAGCACGCTCCTTCATAATCGTCTGCCCGTGATGCGACGTTTCCTTGGTTTCCGCCGGGCGGTAACCGATGCCGTCGTCATCGATTGTTACGGTCACTTCCCCATTCCGCCGAACGTCCATCGTGATCCAGACGTTGGTGGCGCGCGCATGGCGCAGGATGTTGCTTAGCGCCTCGCGCACGACATGCAGGACATGAAATTCCTCGTTCACCGTCAGCGCTGCACCGGCAAGCCTGTTGTCCAGAGAGATCGGCAGGCCCGACCTCTGGCTGAATTCTTCGATCGCGGACTCGATTGCAAAGTCGAGCCCCCTGACGTCCATGTGAACGCGGAAGGTGGCAAGCAGCTCGCGCAATTCCCGGTACGCGTTGTCCAGGCCATGACGCAATTCGCTGGTGATGGCCTTCGTCTGCTCGCGGGATTCGCTGGTCACGTTGTTCTGATAAGACTGCAGCCGCGCGAGCTGGATCTTCATGAAGGACAAGGACTGCGCGAGCGAGTCGTGCAGCTCTCGCGCGATCGCGGCGCGCTCTTCAAGCACGGCGATACGGCGGGCCTCTTGATCGTGCCCATCGAGTTTCGCCGCCATGGATAGCAAGCTCGCCGTAATACGCAGCGTCTTGATCTCGACCGCTTCTAGCGTCCGATCGCCCGATAACTCGACCAGCAGCACGCTTGTTTCGCCCGTCGCATCAACGAATCCGAGACCCACTTTGCGCGTGCGCAAGTCCTCCGCATGCTCTTCAACGATGGCTCCGGCTCCGGCCTGCGATATCTCGGCCTCGAACTGCTTCGACAGCGCCGCCGGCTCCCGGTTCGAGAACAGGCATCGTCCCGAATGAAACACCGCCGCGTCCTCGGAAAAAACGATCGCCGTATTCTGCAAATCGAGCGTGCGCTCCAGTGCATAGAGAATTTTCCGAAGCATTCCGTCGCCGAACGGATGCCGAAGCATCACGCTCATGGCATTCGAAAGATAATCTTGAATGCGCGCCATGCGCTCGAGCGAGGTGCGCGTGTCCGTTCCCGCACCGGAATTTGCGATATCGGTCAGCAAGCGGCCAACGCGGTCTTCGAGCCGTGCGATCTCATCGCGTCGCGCGCGACCTTGCGAGTAAGCGCCACCAGCTGACACCGCCCCCGCGATCCGGTCCACGCGGTCAACGAGAACCCGCCGCGACCCGACGCTCAGACGAGCAAGGCAAAACAGCAAAACGCAAAAGCTCAACAGCTGCAGAAACGCAACCTGCGTACGCCTCGCTTCCAAATTCCGTTGAAGATTAAGCCCCGCCTGCTGCAACAGCTCGATCGCATCGCGAGAGACTATTTCGCTTTTGCCCTCCTGGCCGTCCTTCAAGACGTCGAGATTGACGTTCGACTCTCGCAAAATGGTCTGATCGTCAAAAACGTCCGAACCAATGAGGTCTGCGACGGGCGATACGTTTTGATCCTTCGCACCCTCGGGCTTCTGCGCCACCAATGAAATCTCGGCTGCATGCAGCTTGCGCAGTGCGTCGCCGATAGCCGCGCCGTAATTCGATAAGTACCACGATGCCGTGAAAATAATCAGCGCCGCAAACGCTGCGCTCGTAACCAAGCCCGCAGTTCGAAAATATAGCGGGTAACGACCTAATGCTTTACGCACACGGCTGATGTAAGCAGAATAATTACCGCGATTGCCGAAGCGGGACTGTGTGAAGGAACGCGCTGTTTCGGTGGTCATCGGACTGGTCGTGCTCATGACGATGCTCATTTTCAGCACCATACAAGCATTCGCCCTCTTCGGTCTGGGAGCGATCGCGATACTCGTTGGCGTTATCGTTCTGGTGCTCGTCCCGATTGTTCGACGTGGCGAACAATTAAAA
Source organism: Hyphomicrobium denitrificans ATCC 51888 (assembly GCF_000143145.1). Lineage (NCBI taxonomy): Bacteria > Pseudomonadati > Pseudomonadota > Alphaproteobacteria > Hyphomicrobiales > Hyphomicrobiaceae > Hyphomicrobium > Hyphomicrobium denitrificans. Next base: position 628,756 of record NC_014313.1, on the reverse strand, counting down.
TCGAGCGATGATGATCCGGAACAGGCTCCGCCTGTATTGACAAAGATCAAACCGGACTCGACTCCGCAAACAATTACATCGCTCGACGCGACAGCGCCTCTCGACCCTCCGAACGAGGCAGCCGGTCCTACCGCGCAAGCGCTCCCGAGAGGTCGCCTTATGCCGGTCGACTACCGACAGATCGTCGAGCACATGGAGCAGATCGTCTTCACGATCGACGGCGATGGAAACATCTCGATGCTCAGCTCATCGTGGGAGAATTTGCTGGACTACACGATCGCCGACAGCCTCAATCAGCCATTCGGTACGTTCGTGCATCCCGAAGACCGCCCTTTGGCCGACGCCCAGATCAGCGGTTTGCTGCGCTGCAACCGCGATACCTGCCGGATGGAGCTGCGCATGATCGCGCGCAATCACACATCCCGTTGGCTCGATATGCGCGCCAGGGGCGTCAACGGTTCGGATCGCACCGTCATCGGAACATTGACGGACATAAATCAGCAGAAGGAAATCGAGGCGCGCCTACGCGCGGTGCGGCGCTCTCTGAGCACGCTGCTCAACAGCATTCCAGGCATGGTTTATCGCTGCAAAAGCGACCGCAACTGGAGCTTCGAGTTCGCCAGCGACGGTTGCCTCGAAGTCACTGGGTACGAGCCGTATCATCTGGTGAACGACCCCAACCTGTATTTCCAGCACATCATGTTTCCCGACGACCGCGACTATGCTTGGAACCATGTGCACAAGCAGGTCATGCTGAAGCGCAACTTCCAGCTCGTCTATCGCATCATCGACAGGTCTGGGCGGGTAAAATGGATCTGGGAGCAAGGACGCGGCGTCTATTCCGTCAGCGGCGAACTGCTGGCGCTCGAAGGCTTCATCAGAGTGATCGCCGACGACAGCGCCAAAGCTCGCGTCGTGCTCGAAGGGTTCCACGACTTGATCCTGGACGAGCCGCTGCCATCGTGAAGAAAGCCGGGCACTCATAAAAAAGGCCGCTGAGAAAGCGGCCTTGGTCCCAGTCGACTGTCGTGGGTGATCAGATCAAGCCGCGAGTTGCTCGAGCTTCACCTCGTCGAGAACGTGAACCTCGGTCGAGTTGACGATCTCGATCACGCCCATGCTGCGCAACTTCGTCAGTGTTCTGCTGACCGTCTCGATCGTCAACCCCAGGAGATCGCCGATATCCGAGCGGCGCATCATCAAGCTGAAGGCGCTGCCATTCCGGCCGGAACTCGCTGCGCGGTCACGCAACCTGACGAGAAAAGCGGCAATGCGCTCCATCGCCGTGCCCTGACCGACGCAGACAAGCAGGTTGCGGGCTGTTGCAAGCTCGGCCGATACCGCCTTATAGAGCATCAGCGCGAGGTCTGGATCGGACGCGGCTGCTTCTTCAAGGGCCGAGGCCGCGATGCATTTAACCTTTGCGGCACAAGTGGCCTGCGCGTCGAAAATGTACTCGCCGTGAAGGCCAAGCCCAATGTAGTCACCGGGATAAGCGAAATCTATGACCTGTCGGCGCCCGTCTCCCAGCACCTTCGAAAGCGCGACGACCCCTTGCTCGACTAAAAAAATCTGCGTTCTCGGATCGCCCTCGCAGAAAATGTACTCTTTGGCTCGCAGCCGCCGGATCGAGGCGTGCTCGAACCCATCACGCTTCCTTACGCCGGAGTTTCGCGATAGCCCCTGATGAGGGTTGTACGAAAAAGCATCATGAACAGTAGTTGCACCCAGCATATCCGCTCTCCTTGGCTCTCGAACGGCGGCATCAATCGAGACCATAGAAGCCGATGGCTTTCGCCCAGGTTTGCCTGAACGGTAAAGAATTGTAACAATTTGTAATCTATACTCTCACCGCGCCATGCCCCTTGGAGAGCTGACGTGACAACGAAAATCCTGGTCGTTGACGACGAGCCCGAAATTCGACGTCTGCTGAGGACGTGCTTCGAGCGCGAAGGGTACGCCGTGGCGGAAGCCGCGGATGCCGCAGCGACGCGCGCCGCGCTGAATGAGGATATCGTCAGCCTCGTCACGCTGGATTTGGCCCTTGGGCAGGAAGATGGACTTTCACTCGCCCGCGAAATCCGGGCCAAGCACGATGTTCCGATCGTCATGGTTTCGGGTAAAGGCGACACCGTCGACCGCATCGTCGGCCTCGAGATCGGAGCCGACGATTATATCTCCAAGCCGTTCAACCTCCGCGAGGTTCTAGCCCGCGTACGCTCCGTCCTGCGACGGCACGACGGCGGCAACCGCGCCGCCTCGACGACATCCTCCCCAGCGCACGAGATTTACGAATTCGCCGGCTGGTCGTTGGACGCCACCAGCCGCGAACTCAAAGACGAAAATGGCGTGTCCCGCGAATTGACGACCGCCGAATTCAACCTCCTCGAGATGTTCGCCCGCCGCCCGCATCGCGCTCTGACGCGCGACGAGATCATGGACATTTTGAAGGGGCACGACTATTCGCCGCTCGACCGTTCGATCGATGCATTGGTGAGCAGAGTGCGCCGCAAGATCGACAACGGTTCAAGCACGTCGCCGAAGATCAAATCCATCCGCGGCATCGGCTATATGTTCGCGAGCGATGTCAGGCGAAGAAAAGCCTAGTCTGCACCGCGTCTCGATGAACTCTGCCGCGAGAAGTCGACGGCAGCACGCTCAAACCTTGCGCTTCTCCAGCGTTTTCCGGACGATTTCAGCAAGGTCTCTTTGCCCATAAGGCTTGCGCAGGATCGGCCATTCATCGGCGATCGTGGCAATATCGCCCGCGTCTCCCGCAAAACCCGTCGTCAAGATCACTGGCAAAGCCGGCTCGAACGCGCAGATCCAGTTTCTGAGATCGACCCCCGTCATCCCTCCCGGCATGATGATGTCGCTGAATACGAGGTCGACCTTCAATCCGCCCTTGAGCGCTTCGCGTGCAGCCGTGCCCGTGGGAAACTCCACCACCTCGTAGCCGAGACGTTCGAGACGCTGAACTGTCAACGCCCGTACGTCGCCATTGTCCTCTACGACCAGGATGCGCTCGCCGCGACCTCGTTCCTCCTTTGCCGTGTCCGCCACGGGAACGACAGCGCCCGGATAATCGAGGCATCGCGGAAAATAAAGGTTCACGGTCGTGCCCGCTCCGGGCTCGCTGTAAATCGTAATACTCCCACCGGATTGCTTGATGAAACCGTAGATGGTGCTGAGCCCCAATCCCGTTCCGCGTCCCGGCGGCTTCGTCGTGAAGAATGGCTCGAAAACGCGCCCGAGCACGTCCTTCGTCATTCCGGAGCCGTTGTCCGAGACCGACACGCGCACATAATCGCCCGCCACCAGCGGACCCTCGAAGCCCACCTCGTCGCCTTCCAGCGCCGCATTGCTGGTGCGGATGGCGAGTTTGCCGCCATTGGGCATCGCATCGCGCGCATTGATCGCAAGGTTGATGACCGCGGATTCGACCTCTCCCGCATCCGCGCGCGTCAACCACAAATCGCGCGCGAAGCTCGTCTGCAAATCGATTGTCGCACCAAGCGTCCGATGCAGAAGCTCGGTCATGCTCCGAACCTGCTCGTTGAGATTGATCACCTCCGGCGCCAGCTGCCGGCGGCGCGCAAACGTCAGCAGTCTCCGGGTCAGACGCGCACCCGAGTCAGCGGCCCTCATCGCCCGCGAGAGAAGCTCACGATCATCCGGATTTTCGATCGTTCCTTCCAGCAATTCGAGATTGCCGGAAATGATCGTCAGCAGATTGTTGAAGTCATGCGCGATGCCGCCCGTCAGCTGGCCCACGGCTTCGAGCTTCTGCAGCCTGAGCGAGCTTTCCCGCCGCTTCATCTCATCGGTCATATCCCGGAACAGGCTGACCACCGCCATCTGCGTCCCGTCAGCGCCGGCAATGACTGCGATATGCCCCTGCGCCGGAAACGTGCGCCCGTCCTTGCGGCGGAGCACGGTTGAAATCTCAACGCTTCCGCCGTCGGCCGCATGTTTCGATGCAATCTCTTTTTCAAGTTGCGCTTTATCCGGCGGCGCATCGAAAAGCGTCGTCCAATCGAGCCCGATCGCTTCGCTCGCGCTATAGCCGAACATGCGCGTCGCGGCGGGATTGATGAGAACGATCTGTCCCTCGGGCGCCGAGATCACCAGCGTCTCTGGCACATAGTCGAACACCGCCTGGAACAGCAGTGACTGACGGTCGATCTCCGCCTGCAATCGCGCATGCGCGCTCAAATCCGTGATGATGCCGGAGAAGAAGCGCTCGCCCTGCATCTCGAATTCGCCAACCGCGAGGTGGATCGGAAATATCGACCCGTCCTTGCGCTGGCCCGCAACTTCGCGGCCGATGCCGATGATCCGCTTCTCACCCGTCTGGACATACCGCTCCATGTAGTGGTCGTGCTGCGTGCGGTACGGCTCCGGCATCAACATGCTGACGTTGCGATCGAGCATCTCTTCCGCTGTGTAACCAAACATGCGCTCGGCCGCGGGGTTGACCGTCCGCACTCGCCCGCGATCATCGATAGCCAGGATCGCCACGACGGCGGATTTGAGAAGCGCCTGCAGCATCGGCCGGCTCTTTCCTTCATTTCACGTATTGGATAGGCATCTGACGCAACGGCTCAGCTTAGCAGAACCATTGCCGAATTGCTTCCTGCATGGTCCAGCAACACCCTATTTCTACTGATTTCGATCAAGGCGTCACCCGGCATGCGCGGCAAAGATTTGAAGGACGAAAATACACTATGAGCGCGCAGCCCCGGCATGACACACACGCGAACATGGATCTTGGTGACAGATGGCGGCAAGGCCCGCATCCTGGAGACGACCGCAAACCGCCAGGGTGTGCATGTCATTTCCGGATCGGACTCGCGACGCGAGGAAGCGCCAGACCGTAAGCTCGGCAGGACGCCATCAGAGCGTCTCCACGGCTCCGCCGGACTTGCCCGCCTCGGCGTTGGTTCGCGCAGTGTTTCCAACACGGCCCTCGAAGCCCTGTTTGCAAGCCAGCTCGCCACGATGCTCGCGGAGCACTCGGCCAAGGAAGCATTCGACCGGTTGGTGATCATCGCCCCCGGCACCATGCTGGGCAACCTTCGCAAAATGATCAAGCCGGAAGTCCGAAGCAAAGTCGTTGCCGAGATCGACGAAGACCCGGCCGAAATCCCAAACAACGAAATCGCGTCACGCATCGAGAACGTGCTCGGCGCCTCTCGATAGAGACCCGCTCGCCGTATTGCATCTCCTGAAAACTTAAGTCCCGCGCAATTGCGAACCGGACCTGCCGCTCCCGCAAACATCCGATTCCCATAACGCATCAGAGCCTGCGTCAAACGTAGTCGCGACACGATGCGCTGAGCGATTTCGACGCGCGGCTCGCCTTTTTTATCCAAAGACAAGGCTCCCTCTCCGGGCCCGTGCTTGACACAGCCTGAGGCCCGAGAACGAACGATCCGTAAACGGATCAATCGGCCTGTCAGGGTCACGTGCCGCGCGCGCTGCGATCGATCGGCTGCAGCACTCTCGGCAAACTTAGGCGCGAGAACCACAAGGAGGAGATTGCATGATATTCCACCGCTTCGGGGCGGTTGTCGGCCTAATGATGGCCGCACTACTTTCGGTGCCGGCTGCACATGCAGACCAGCACCAGCATATGGCACAGAAGGCCGCCCCTGCCGCCGATGCTCCGGCCAAGAAAGACAAGTCGAAATCCCACGAGGAAGAAAAAACAGATCCGACGGCCGGCGCACACGCGCCTGTCGTATTTACCCTCCGCACCGGCATCGCTGAAGGACGCATGGTTTACATCGGCGTCGGCGGCGACATCGACCACAAGATCAATCCGACTCTCGTTGTCCACGAAGGCGAAACGGTTCAGGTCAACCTTGTGAACGGCGAAGGTGCACAGCACGATATCGTCGTTGACCAGTATGCGGCGCGGTCGGCGATCGTTAACGGCAAGAACGCCAGCTCGACCTTCTCGTTCGTCGCCAGAAAAGCCGGTGAATTCGCTTATTATTGCTCGATCGCAGGCCATCGCCAAGCCGGCATGGAGGGGAATATACAGGTTCTGCCGGGCAATCGCGCCGAGATGAAATCGTCCGGAGTCGACATCACGCGTGACCCCGCCGATCTGCCAGGCCCGATCGGCCCGCGTCAGGCAAAGACGGTCCGCATCGATCTCGAAACTGTCGAGGTCAAGGGACAGCTCGACGACAACACGACCTACATGTACTGGACGTTCAACGGCAAAGTTCCGGGTCCCTTCCTTCGTGTTCGCGTCGGTGACACAGTCGAGCTGCATCTGAAAAATCACAAAGACAGCTTGATGGTTCACTCCGTGGACTTCCACGGTGCAACCGGACCTGGCGGCGCAGCTGCATTCACGCAGACTGATCCCGGCGAAGAAACCGTCGTGACGTTCAAGGCGCTGATCCCCGGCATCTATGTCTATCACTGCGCGACGCCGAGCGTGCCGACGCACATCACCAACGGCATGTACGGACTTCTGCTCGTTGAGCCGGAAGGCGGCCTGCCGCAGGTCGACCGTGAGTTCTACGTCATGCAAGGCGAGATCTATACGGTCAAATCGTTCGGCACTTCCGGCGAACAGGAAATGGACTACGAAAAGCTGATCAATGAAAAGCCGGAATACTTCCTCTTCAACGGCTCGGTTGGTTCGCTTACGCGTAGCCATCCGCTTTATGCCAACGCCGGCGAAACCGTGCGCATCTACTTCGGCGTCGGCGGACCGAACTTCACGTCATCGTTCCACGTCATCGGTGAAATCTTCGATCATGTCTATTCACTCGGAAGCGTTGTTTCGCCCCCGCTGATCGGCGTGCAGACGGTTTCGGTTCCTCCGGGTGGCGCCACGATCGTCGACTTCAAGATCGATCGTGCCGGGCAATACATTCTGGTCGATCATGCTCTCTCTCGCCTGGAGCATGGCCTCGTCGGCTTCCTGAACGTCGACGGTCCGAAGAACGACTCGATCATGCATGAGGGACCTGCGAAGCAGTAGCGTCGCGTAGAGTCCAAAGCGTAACGGAGGCCTCAGCGTTGACCTGAGGCCTCCGTATTTATTTGGAGATACCGGACGGTCTAAGCAGCAGCTTCCGGAAGGCGAAAAGAAAGAGCGCGAAAGCCGCAATCCAGCTGCATGCGGAAACAAGCAGCCACGCGTGTCTTGAATCTACCGTCGCCTCCGCAACGATGCGCGCCGGAGCCGCGAGAGCCGCGCAGGCGAGAGATAGCAACAGAGAAACTGAGACCGCGAAAGGGGTACGCGCGTGACGCCGGATCATGCTGGCCATGACGGCGATGCTCATCAACCCGATCGCTCCGATACCCCAGGCATGAACCGCAGCGGCTTGGCTCACGGCGGACGGCCAAAAGACGGCCGCAGCGTGAAGTCCGAAGCCGGCAGGTATCCAGCCATAGCCAACGTGCAAAGCAAGTATCGGCGCCGAACGCACAGCCCGCCATCCCTGCCAGCGAGCCAAGCGTCCCGCTTGAGCAAAGCAAGCAAGCCCAGAAGCCAGCGCGCTGATCTCGGCCTCAGGCGCGACCGCCCAGCTCAGAAGCGCACATATTACCGCAACGGCGGCGGGCGGTTCGAACCAATTGCCGCGAACCTGTGCAGCTGCTTGTCCTCTCGTCTCTAACCACGCGGCGGTGAGCGCCGGCACGATGCGTCCGCCCAACACAACGACGAGAGCGAGCACACTCGCCAGCCCGAGACGCATCGCTATTTCGCTCTCCGCAGCCGCCGGATACAGCGATTGAAATCCTGTCGCTGCGGCGAACGCAGCAAGAAGCAGCACGACCTTGATCTCGCGCCATGCGCGGCCCGCGATGACTTGCCGTGCAGCGATGAGGCTCAATGCGGCTATGAACAAAAAAGCGCTAGCAGGAGCCAGCGCGCTTCCATGAACGGTTTCCGCTGCCACGACGTGCGCGACGCGCCCCGCAAGCCAAAGACCTGCGAGCGCTATCACTACCCTCGCGCTCTCCGGCGCACGTCGCGTCCAGCGCGGCAACGCCGTCAGCACAAAACCGGCGAGAACCGCCGGCATCATTCCAAGAAGAAGCTCGTCCCGATGCCAGACCGCCAGCGGCACGCCGGCAACGTCGCTTTCCGCATAACCCAGAAGCTTCGGGAACCACGGCGCAATCACTGCAACCGCATCGAGGGCAGCGAAAACAAAGAAAATGCGAAACGGCGGCACGGCATACGCCTCGGCGCACAAGAAGCGCACCGGGCGCACGCGATACCTCATGCCTTATGCGGAAACGCTAAGCCGCGGCCTTGGAGCGTTCCTCTTCGCGCACACGCCCGAATGCTTGCGCCAAGCGCTGGATCATGTCCTGACGATCGGCCAGCGGCACGCCAAGCCGTGCCAGCGTCCCGATTTCTCCCTTTAGATCGTGGAGGAAAACGTCCCGCACGATGATCTGAGCACGCTCTTGATCGGTCATAGGTTCCTCGTGTGTGGAGACTGCTGAGCGACTTCACGCACACTCGCGACGCGCGGCAAAATCGCCGCGATCGGCCCACGTCAAAGCGCGGGTGATCGCGCGCCTACAAATCTACCCCGTTTCCAATCGATTCTGATTATCCGATATCAACTGCGCCGGAACGCATCAGCGCATGCAAACAGGTTGACGCAGCGCCGAACTCCGGATTTACGTCGGCGCCTGCGAGGGGCCGGAACTGCGCACTGTGCGATCCGACGCCGGTTGAGGAACTCATTTCAGAGACGGGCAAGCATGACAGCGTCGTTGACGGCCAGGAACGCGATTTCCGATCTCACCCCGCCGCAGAACCTTTCGACGATGATCGACAGGATGGCGGCCGCAGGCGCCATCATCATGCTCAGCGCGATCATGCTTTCATCATCGTTCACGGGCGATCGCGACAATGACTCCGCCGGGAACGCTGCCGTACCAGCCACCGCCTCATCGTGGTTCAACTCCAGGGAAACTGTCGCAAGCGGATATCTCAGCGCGCCATACTATCATCAGAGCGACGTGCATATTCAAAGGCCGAACGGCACGGATCTCACGCTCAAGAACATGAGCTGGGACGGCGACACCTTCTACTTCCCGATCGATGGCGGAGCCCGCGTCATCCGCTGGGCCGGTTCGTTTGGAACCATGATCGACTTCATGCACAGCAAAGCCATCGCCCGCCTCGGCAAAGGTGCGCATGGACGCAAGATCAAGAATGGCGTTGTCGAGGACGTAGAGACGACCGGCACACTCAAAGGCGCGCCCGCTCCTTCGCCGCTGCATTTGACGGATCTGTTCGATCGTCTTGAGTTCACGCACGGCCACAACGTTCTCTATGCGTCGGGTCTCGTGCGCCTCGCGCCGGTCACGGCCAAGCTGCGCCCCTACGTTGGCATCGGACTTGGCGCCGCCGTGCCGCACGTCGAGGCATGGTTTGCCGGTGAGCCTCCCGCGAAACGAACAAATGAGTATCAGTATGCAGGCCCCGCAATTCAATTTCTCGCCGGGCTCGAATTACGCATCGGACGCGGCTCCTATTACGTCGAATACAAATTCGTCTGGTCGGCGCTCGAAGCCGCGCTGACCGGTGGCAAATCATGGTCGCTGAAAGATTTGAAATCCGATTGGCTGCCGCGCTGGTTCATCGAACCGTTCTCTGGCTTGACCGAAATGCCCGGCGATCTTTGGCGGCAATTCACACGCTGGCGCACCGGCACGACGCCGCCAGAAGGAACGCTGCAAACGAGTCTGACATCACACCAGATCGTCATCGGCGGCGGCTATGTCTGGCCAAGCGCAAGCCCAGTATCCACAGGCCCAACTCCACATTAGAGTCATTCTGAGATAGCTTCAGAAGCCATTGATTTTCCGCAAAACCGAAGTTAGCATTTCCGCGCAGCCGGCATGCGAGCATCACGCACGCCTGCATCGAACCGTCACGCGTGCAGATTGACCTTCAACAAGGTCCGAGCACGCGCCGACGCATAGAAGTCGAGTAACGCGCTGCCGGAACACGGGACCCGGCAACGACGACAAAGGTTTCGTCGCGGAGACGAACACAGGGGTAGACGTGACGCGCACAGGGGGGAAAAGGCGCTCAACGTTCTCAGCAGCGATCGCGCTGCTGGGCGTGCTTTTCTATATCGCGCTCGTCCCTAATCACTTTGTCTCCGAGCTGCGGCAAACCCTCCGCGCTATCGATATCGGTAATCTCGCCGATCTCATTTGCCATACCGGCAAATCACACCATTCCGCTTCCACGCATTCCGCGCCCGAGCAGAACTCGAGCGGTCAGGACTCGACCGATTGTCCGTTCTGTAAAGGCTTGGCAGCGTTTCATCTCGCGATCACCGCGACGCCTCCGATCGTCCGCCCGACCAAGGATATCGGCCAGACCATCCGCGCCGCAACGATCGCGCTTCTCGCCATCGATTTCACGATCGATACGCGCAACCGTGGTCCCCCTTCGCTGAACGCGCTCTGATCGCAGCCATCTCGCGATCACTTCCACCATAAACCAGCGAAATCTGAATACCGGCGATTGGCTGCGCTTACGCATGCCTCGTCGACGGGGGAATCGTACCATGTCCATCGATTTGAAAGCCCGGTTGCTGTGTGCAACCGCTGTGATGGCGATCACGCCATATGCCTTGAGTGCACGCGCACTCGCTCAGGAAACCGCAGTCAGTGCCGAGTTGCCGGACGTCGTTGTTCAGCAGCAGGCGCATCAGCATCGCCAGCACAACGTGTCGAAGGCGAAGAAACCCAAAGCCAAATCGGTCGCGAGCCAGAACCCGGCGCCAACGCCGTCAGTGCCGAACGAACCGCAGCACGCATCGCACGAGCAGTCGCACGCAGCCTCGGAATTTGACACAGGCACCGGCACACGCGGCCTCGCGGTGCCGCTCAGCACGACTCGCATTTCCGGCAAGGCCATTCAGTCTCAGCTTCCCGGGACGAGCGACACCGCGCAGCTTCTGACGAAAGCTCCGGGCGTCAGTATCTTCCAGTCGGGCGGCATTTCGGGCCTGCCCTCGATCAACGGACTGAATGACGACCGCGTCAAGATTTTGATCAACGGCATGGCCGTGACATCGGCCTGCACCAACCACATGAACCCGCCGCTGTCGTACATCGACCCGTCGCAGGTCGCGGTCGCCGACGTCATCGCGGGCGTGACGCCCGTCAGCAAAGGCGGCGACAGCCTCGGCGGAACGATCGTCGTCGAATCCGTGCCTCCGCGCTTTGCCGACGTTGGCGACGGCGTGCGAACGTCGGGAAGCCTGTCGACATTCTACCGGAGTAACGGCGATAGCGTCAGCACCGCCGCGCACGCCGAAGCCGCGACGCAGAACGTCAGCCTGGGGTACTCGGGCGCCTGGAACAAAGCCAACGACTACTGGCGCGGAGACGACGGCCCGATCGTTCGCTCGACCCTCTATGAAGCGCAGAATCACGCCGTGACGCTGGGCATCAAGAACGGCGCCGATGTCTTCACGATGCAGGGGATCTACGCCCACATCCCCTACCAGGGCTATGTCAACCAGCGCATGGACATGGTCGACAACACCGCCTGGCTCTTCAACGCGCGGTATCTGACGCATTTCGATTGGGGAAATCTCGACGTCCGAGCGTTCTATCAAAAGACCGACCACCGCATGGACATGCTCGCCGACAAAAGCGGCAAGATGCCGATGAACTCCGAAGGCACGGATGCCGGCTATTCAATAAAGGCTGAGATTCCTCTGACGACGGCAGACGTTCTCCGCGTCGGCAACGAGTTCCATCGTGTGACGCTCAACGACTGGTGGCCGCCTGTCGCCGGCACGGAGCCGATGATGGGGCCGAACGACTTCATCAACATCAATAACGGCACGCGCCAGCGCCTCGGAACGTTCGTCGAGTGGGAGCATCGCTGGGACAGCGCATGGAGCACGCTGCTTGGCGTTCGTAACGACATGGTGTGGATGGATACCGGCGACGTCGCAGGCTACAGCATGATGTACGCCGCCGATGCCGCCGCCTTCAACGCCCGCAATCACCAGAAGACGGACGCGAATTTCGACGTTACCGCGTTGGCGCGTTACCAGCCGACAGCGATGGAAACCTACGAATTCGGCTATGCCCGCAAGACGCGCTCGCCGAATTTCTATGAGCGCTATGCCTGGAGCACCGGCGACATGGCGGCCAACATGATCGGCTGGTATGGCGACGCCAACGGCTACGTCGGCAACCTCGACCTGAAACCCGAAGTCGCCAACACCTTCAGCGTGACCGCAGGTTGGCACGATCATCAGCGCCACGCGTGGGATATCAAGATCACGCCCTACTACACCTATGCGCAGGACTACATCGACGCCGACTACGTCAAGACGCAGGGCGGAATGGGCATGGGTGGAGGTATGGGTGGTGGCGGCATGGGCGGCGGCATGATGCCGTCCTCCAAGTTCGTGACACTGCGCTTTGCAAACCACGACGCACAATTGTACGGCGTCAACGTCTCCGGCAGCGTCGATCTCTGGAACAGCGAGAGGTTCGGCTTGTTCGGGCTCTCTGGGCTGATCGGCTACGTGAACGGCGAGAACCTCGACACCGGCGACACGCTCTACCACATGATGCCGATCAACGCGCAGATGACCCTCAATCATCAGCTCGGCAATTGGACGAACGCCGTCCAGGTGACGATGGTGAACGCCAAGACCGACGTCAACGAGCTGCGCAACGAACCGACGACGCCTGGATACGCGCTCGTCGATTTGCGATCGAGCTACCAGTGGGAAAACGTGCGGCTCGATCTCGGCATCAACAATCTGTTCGACAAGCTCTACTACGCACCGCTCGGCGGCGTCGATTGGGCCGACTACAGCGCCGGAGGACGCGTGGGATTGATCTCGCCGGTTCCCGGCCAAGGCCGGTCATTCAATGCCGGCGTCACTGTTACGTTCTGATTGCATCCCGGAGGCTGGCGTCACATCGGCGCCGGCCTCGCGTCACCGGATCGTTCGGTCACCGCGCCAGCTTGTAGGCCGCGTGACAGCCACTGCAGTTGTTGAGAATATCGGCGAGATCCGTCAGCACCTCGGTGCGCGATGCTCCGCGCCCCGCCTTCTCCGCAAGCTTGTCGAACTTGTCGTGCGTATCGAGGCTCATCATCGTGAACCCGACTGGCGCTTTGAGACCGGTCATCGGATTGATGCCGCTCAGCATCTTGTTGCCCGAACGCGCCGCAATCTTCGGCACACGCGCGGTTTTGTTGTCGGCGAGAGCCGAGACGATATCCTGGATGGTCTCCAGATACGTCCTCATGCCCGCAAGAAGTTCCTGTGCCTCCTCACGGTTGAGCATAACCGCTTCGCGCTGATCTCCCTTGCCGGGCGCGCGGTCTTTCGCGACGACTGAACCAGCGACCATCATCGCGGCAAGCGGCAACACAGCAGCGGCAGACCACGAGATGCGCATAGTCCCTCAAGCATTGCGAACCGACTCGAATGTAGTCCGAAGCTAGCGCCGCCGAAAACCGCCACGTTGATAAATATCAGGCAGATGCGACAGCACCGCTAGGCAATGCAACGGGCGAGACCGTTCGCGCTATGTCGTGAGCTGGCGATAAATCGCAGGCAGCGCCGCGGGCAAACGCGCGATGTCGCGCACGATGGCAAAGGCGCCGCGTCCGAAGATATGCGGAAAATAATCTCGCGCATTCTCGTCGATGGTCACGCCGAACACGCGCAGCCCGGCCTTGCGCGCCTCGCGGATCGCCATCCGCGTATCCTCGATCCCGAACCGACCTTCGTAGTGATCGACATCATTCGGCTTGCCGTCGGTCAGAAGAAGCAGCAGACGATGCCGCTGCGGACGCTTCACGAGTTCGCTCGTGACATGCCGGACTGCGGCACCGATCCGCGTGTATTGTCCGGGCTTCAACGCTGAAATCCTGCGCGCGATGCGTTGATCGAGCGCCTCATCGTAGCCTTTGAGCGTCGTCACCGTCACGTTGGTGCGACGGCGCGACGTAAAGGTGTAGATCGCATGCTCATCGCCGCACGCCGTCAAACCGTGCGTCAACGCGAGAAGCGCACCCTTCTCGACATCGAGGACGCGCCGCTCCTGCATCCACGCGTCGGTCGACAGCGACACGTCCATCAGCACCGCAACCGACAGATCGCGCGCCGCGGGCCGCACATCGGTAAAGATGCGTTCGCTGCCGGACTCTCCGGCTTTTCGATCCGCGATGGACCGGATCAGCATCGACAGGTCCAGTTCCTCGCCGTCAGGCTCGGCATGCAACGTCTGGCGTCGCGGCCGCAAGGCTTCAAACTGGCGGCGAACGTGGCGAATATTCCGCTGAGTCACCACATCCGCCGACCAGTCCTCCCCCTCTTCCGACGCCTGCCCGGCAATCACCCGGCAGTAGTCGGGACGGTAAGCCTGCCGCTTCCAGTCCCATTCCGGATAGGTATGGTCGGCGACAAGAGCTGTTGACTCCATCTCGCGCGGCGCAAGATCGAGATCAATCTTCAGCCGCGCCGACGGCCGCTTCTTGTTCGAACCGATCGTCAACTCCGGCGTATCTTCCAGCGCCTGCCGCGCTCCCTCGTCATCATCGTCATCAACATCGCGATTGACGTTGATCATCTCGGCGATGCTGAAGATCGTTTCGAAGCGATGCAGCATCAGCGGATCGTTGCGGTCGCTTTGGTCAGTCGATTTGCGCACGCCGGTCCGGCGCTTTGTATCGACGGCGATCGAATCGCCGCCAGGCTCGTCCGCATCCGGACCGCTCGCGCCGGCCGCGTCCGCCTTGACGTCGCCCCACAGCGGAACGGGGAGAAATGTGCGATAGCCACGCGTCGAGCGGAGACTCGGATTGATCTCGCCATGTCCCGCAATCGCGTCGACAATCGCGTCGGACGCCGGAACCGTTTCACTGAGCGCATGCACGATCGCGGCTTCGATCTGCCCTTCGACGCCCGGCAGATTGCGCCGTGGCCGCTCGTTCAATGTCATGCGGCGAAGGCGATCGTAGACCGGCCGCAGGCCCGGCCAAGCTGCAAGCGTCCTGCGCGTCGTCCGTAAGGCGGAGCGCAGGTAATAGAGGTCGTTGCGCAGCGGATCATCATCCTGCTGCGGCGGAGCGGCGTGCGCAAACCAGATGGCCAGCCACTCGTAAAGCGCTTCGTTGTCTTTCGATTGAGCAAACAGATCGACGCTTCCCGGCAGCCGCAGCGCGCTCGCGTCGAGCGTCGGACGCTCGATCATCTCGGTGCCGAGACCCAGCGCCTGCTTGAGATTGAGCCGATGCCCTGAGGCCGTAGCGGCAGTGCCGACGATGCGGATCGCGCCGTCGCCGCCGCCGGCCCGGAACAGCAATCCGAGCCGGACACGGATCGGATCCAGCGCGACCGCCGCGTCTGCATGGCCGCGATAGGAACGCGACGATCCGACGAGACGGTGCCAATATTGTCCGAAGGCTTCTTCCGGCTCGAACAGCGGCATGGCGAACTACCCGAGCGCGATCTGCACGACGCGCTTCAGCCCATCGACGATTTCGGGATCGTCCGACAGCGGCTCGATCAGCGCCACGCGCAAAGCGGTGTCATAGTCGACGCCAGCGCGGATCAGCGTCGCGCAATAGACGACGAGCCGCGTCGATGCGCCTTCCTCAATGTCCTGTCCTTTCAAGCCGCGCAATGCCTGCGCGACGCGAACGAGCGGCAGGCAACGCTCGTGCGGCAGGCCGCTCTCGTGCGCAACGATGTCGGCTTCGGTATTGAGCGTCGGGAAGCCAAATTCCATCGCAAGGAAACGCTGCCGCGTGCTCGGCTTCAGCGTCTTGAGCACGTTCTGATAGCCTGGGTTGTAGGACGCCACCAGCATGAACTCCGGTGGCGCCTGCAGCAGTTCGCCCGTACGCTCGAGCGGCAACGTGCGACGGTCGTCGGTTACCGGATGCAGGACGACCGTCACGTCCTTGCGCGCTTCCACAACCTCATCGAGATAGCAGATTGCGCCCTCGCGGACGGCCCGCGTCAACGGCCCGTCCACCCACACTGTGTCGCCGCCTTTCAGCAGATAGCGGCCAGTCAGATCCGCAGCAGTCAGGTCATCATGGCATGCCACCGTATAGAGCGGACGGCCGAGCCGCGCCGCCATATACGCAACGAAACGTGTCTTGCCGCAGCCCGTCGGTCCTTTGAGCAAAACCGGCAGGCGATTGCGATAGGCGTGTTCGAAAATCTCGCATTCCGAACCGACCGGCGCATAGAACGGCAAGTCTTTTTGCTTCGCTGACGTACTGACACTTTTCAACATGCCATGATCCCTCGTGTTACGAACCTAGTTCGCCGGCTGCAGCGGCATGTCGATACGAGCCGGCTTCTCTTCCCGTACCGGTCCGAAGATCGAATAGAGGAACAGCACGCAGGCAATCGCAACAAAGGCACCGGCGCCGAGACGCATCCAGTAGAACAGCGCCAGCTGATCCTGCACTTCCATGTAGTTCATGCCGAGCACGCGCTGCAGATGGACCTGGACGACGCCCGCGAACGTCAGCGTGAAGGTCATGAACGCCATGGCCGACGTCATGATCCAGAAGCTCCACATGTTGAGCACCTGGTTATACGGCGCGCGCTTGCGGAGATACGGCATCGCATAGGTGATCATGGCGAGGTTCAGCATCACGTAGGCGCCGAAGAACGCGAGATGCCCGTGCGCCGCCGTAACCTGCGTTCCATGGCTGTAGTAGTTGACGAACGACAGCGTGTGCATGAAGCCCCAGACGCCAGCGCCGAAGAATGCGCCGACCGTGCAGCCGAGCGACCACAGCATGGCTGCTTTGTTCGGATGATCGCGGCGGCCTTTCCATACCATCGTGAAGGCGAAGATCACCATCGCGAAGAACGGCGCGACTTCGAAGGTCGAGAAGATGCTGCCGATCCACTGCCAGTATCCCGGCGCACCGATCCAGTAGTAGTGATGGCCGGTGCCGAGCACGCCCGAGAACAGCGCCAGACCAACGATGGCGTAGAGCCACTTCTCGATCACCTCGCGATCGACGCCGGTCATCTTGATCAATAGGAACGCGAGGATGGACGCCATCACGAGTTCCCACACGCCCTCGACCCAAAGGTGCACGATGTACCACCAGTAGACTTTGTCGAGTGCGATGTTGCCGGGGTTGTAGAATGCAAACAGCCAGAACACCGCGATGCCCCACATGCCGAGCAGCAGCACGTTGCCGATCGCCGTCTTGCGGCCTTTCATGATCGTCATCGAAATATTGTAGAGATAGATCAGCGCCACCACGACGATTGCGCCCTTGATCCACAGCGGCTGCTCGAGGAACTCGCGGCCTTCATGAATGCCGAAGAGATAGCCCACGACCGCAGCAAGCGCCCCGAACATCAACAGACCGAGCTGCACGTAGGCCAGCATCGGGCTTTCGATGTCGCGCTCTGCTTCTTCCGGCACGAGATAATAGCCGCAGCCGAAAAAGCCCATCAGCAGCCACACGATCAGCGCGTTGGTGTGGATCATGCGCAGGATGTTGAAGGGAACGACGTCGGATAGGAAATTCGGCAAGACGTACACAGTGCCGGCCACGACGCCGACGATGATCTGAACGCCGAAGAGAACCATGGCGCAGACGAAGTAGGCCAAAGCGACCCGTTGTGTAGGATATTTCATTGTTCGCTTCTCCTCAGCCTGAAGCCTTTGGCGGCCAGCCTTGCGTTTTCACGCGGCTGGTGAATTCCAGGAAATCGATCAGATCATTGGTTTCTTGATCGCTCAGCTTGAAGTCGGGCATTTGCCGCCGGCCTTCGACGCCGCTGGGCTGGGAGTGCATCCAGGCAAAGAGCCCTTCGCGAGCCGCCTTCGGATCCTCGAGACCGTTGTATCGCACCCAGACGTTTCCAAGCTCGGGTGCGAAGTAAGCGCCCTCACCAAGCAAGGTGTGACAATTGATGCAGGAGTTCTTTTCCCAGACGTGCTTGCCGCGCCGCACGCTATCGGAAAGCTCAGCGCTCGCGGTGCTCGTCGTTCGGATGTAGTAGTCCGTCTGCGCCGTCAAACCGACGAAAATAATGAAGAAAAAAATTGACCCCCCGTAAAAAATATTGCGGGCAGCCGCCTTAGTGAATCTCTCACTCATTGCCCTTCGTCTCCTCCAGCCTTGTCCCGATCTCGCTCCCGGCACACACGCATGCCGGGATCATCGGCGGGCTTAATATCAAAGGCCAAGTGGTCCCCTCTTTGCGCTCGGACAATAAAGAGGTATTTTAAATTCATATTATAGGCGCAGGTAGTCGCACGGGATTGGATGACATTGGCGCAGACGTATAGAGAGACGGAGGAGCAAACGTCGGAAGCGCAAACCGCGGATTGGGGACCCCTTAACGGCCTGCCCGGAAATCCCATGATGTGGATCCTGATCCTGGGCGAACTGGCTGTCTTTGGCGCGCTTTTGCTGGGCTTCTCTGTGGCGCGCACGCTTGATCCCGCAACGTTCGCCGACGCGCAAAATCATCTGCATCGCGTGCTCGGCGGTTTGAATACGCTTGTCCTGGTCACGAGCGGATTCCTGGTGGCGGCGGCGATCTGGCACAGACGCGAGGGACGCGATGCCCGCCTGCTCCTGCTCTCTGGGATGGCGCTAGGGCTAGTCTTCATCGCCGTAAAAGGCGTCGAGTACGGTGACCTCATCGCTGCCGGTATAGGCATCGAGACGAACACCTTCTTTCAGTTGTATTTCCTGATCACGGGATTTCACGCAGCCCACATCATCCTCGGGCTGATAATTTTCGCGATCGTCTATTTCGCCGACAGCATCGAGAACCTGGAGACCGGAGCCGCGTTCTGGCACATGCTCGATATGGTCTGGGTGCTGATCTACCCCATCATCTATCTGGTGCGCTGAACATGGCGACGTTAGTGAAGGTTTGGATCGTCCTGGTGGTGCTGACCCTGATCTCAATGTGGGCCGGCGCGGTTCAGGACGGCGCGATCCCGATCCTTGCGCAGGTCGCGGTCGTGGTGGCGGTTGCGGGCGTCAAAGCCTGGACGATCCTGCAGCACTTTCTCGGACTTCGAAGCGCGCCCGGCGGCTGGCGTGCGCTATTCGCCATCTATCTCATCGCGCTCTCCGGCGCGATCTTCGCGATCTACACCGCCGGAACTGTTCTGGCCTCTCGCGCCCATGTCATTTCGGGATCATTGCAATGAACGAGCAACAGGTGGGGCTTGTCACCCTCACGCCCGTCCTTCTGGTTTTCATCTTCTTCATGTACCGCCAGGGCGCCATCCCGAAGACGGGCGCGGTCGTCGCTGCCCTGTTGTCAATCGCGATCGCAACCGCCATGTTCGTTGGACAAATCTAGCCGCAGGCTGATGGACGTTGATCCGGCGCCGTCACGAACTCATGGAGCGAACTCATGGACAGTATTTTTTCACTTTCAGGCGCGCTCGTGCTCCTGCTGATGGCGGGCGGCACCATCATTTCCCTTATTACCGCCGTCATCTTGATCGCATTGGTCGGACTGAACGAACGGCTGAAATCCATAGGCCGCTGATAGGCAATCGCGAATTGTCTGGACGTCAGAATGCGATTGCGAGCACGCGCCTAGTTAACAGCCGGCGCAACGGCTATTCGGACGCACCTGACGCCCAAAATCAGTTGGCCTAGCGCAAAGAGTCTGCGCCAGATCGGAGTAGCATTCTTCCCGTTTTCGCAGAAATCGGGAGAAGGGCTTTGCAATCGACACTCCTTCGTGCTTACGGCGAAGCCCGGCTACCGCGCTATACGAGCTATCCGACCGCTCCGCTTTTCTCTCCCGTCGTTGACGAGACGGTCTACGCAGGCTGGCTTTCGGCGCTTGCACCCCGCGACCCGGTCTCGCTTTACCTTCACATCCCCTACTGCCGGTCGATGTGCTGGTACTGCGGTTGCAACACCACGATCAGCGCTCGCGACGAGCCGGTCGCCAACTACCTCGACGTCTTGCATCGCGAGATCGAAATGGTCGCGTCGCAAATCGGGCGCCGCCAGCGCGTGAAATACGTCCATTTCGGCGGCGGCACGCCGACGATCATGAAACCCGCACAGTTCATCGGGCTCGTGCATTTGCTGCGCGACGCATTCGACATCGTGGACGATGCAGAGCTGGCAATTGAAATCGATCCGCGGACCATCTCCCGCGAGATGCTGGCGGCGATGCGCGGCAGCGGAATCAATCGCGCCAGCATCGGCGTGCAGACGTTCGACCCGAAGGTTCAGCAAAGCATCAATCGCATTCAGAGCGTGGAATGCACGTCGCAAACCGTGGCGGCGCTCCGGCGCATTGGCATCAACCGGATCAACTTCGATCTGATCTACGGCTTGCCGAACCAGACTGTTCAGTCCTGCATCGAGACGGTCAAAACGGCCCTCACCATGAAGCCGGACCGCCTCGCGGTCTTCGGCTATGCGCACGTGCCGGACGTCAAGAAGCATCAACGCCTGATCGACGTGAAGACACTGCCCGACAGTGCCGAGCGGGTCGAGCAGACGGTCGCGATCGCTGACGCGCTGGTCAACGCCGGATATAAGCAGATCGGCCTCGACTGTTTCGCGCTTCCCGATGACGAACTCGGCGTGGCTCAGGCATCGCACCGCTTGCGCCGCAATTTCCAGGGCTACACGTCGGATGATTGCGAAGCCCTGATCGGCTTCGGCGCATCCGCGATCGGAAAAACTAAGCAAGGCTATGTTCAAAACGAAACCGCGATCGGCAACTACTCGACGCGTGTTCGCGACGGCCGGCTCGCCACCGCGAAAGGCTATAGCCTGACGTCCGAAGACCGAGGCCGTGCCGCGATCATCGAACGCTTGATGTGCGATTTCGAGGCTGACCTTCCAGGCATCTGCTCCCGATATGGCCTCGACCACGCGGCGCTGACTGGTGGAAACGAAAGGCTCTCGCGCGCCATCGACGAGGGCCTGGCGCAAATGGACGGCAACATCCTCCGGATCGAGAACGATCATCGCTACCTCGTCCGTGTTGTTGCAGCAGCGTTCGATTCCTACCTCGACCGCTCTGCCCAGAGGCACAGCAAGGCAGTCTGACGCAGGAGCCGGACGCATCTCTCTTGTCCTGGGTCAAGCAGCGCGAGAACTAAGTTTACTAGATAAGTAATGAATATCGCGGCCAGCCAGACCCCATGGGCCGATGAGTGGCGCCTTATTCGACAAGACCGCACACGAGATTGGAGCCAACATGGCACGACGTTCGATCCTCCCCCTGGCAATGGCATTGCTGGGGCTGAGCGCGCCCTCGGTATTTGCCGCCGAATACCCGATTGGCAGCCCGCACAAGACCAACGGCATCGAAGTCGCTGCCGTCTATCTTCAGCCGATCGAGATGGAGCCTGCGCATATCATGCGTGCCGCAGCCGAATCCGACATCCACCTCGAAGCCGACATCCACGCCTTGGCGGACAACAAGAACGGCTTCGCTGAAGGCGACTGGATTCCCAACCTCAAAATCGAATACACGCTCGTCAAGGTCGACGGTGGCGAACGCACGTCGGGCATATTCATGCCGATGGTGGCGAGCGATGGCCCGCATTACGGCGACAACGTCAAGCTGATGGGCGCGGGAAAATACAAACTGACCTTCACGATCAAATCGCTCGGCGCTGAAACCTCCGATCATTTTGGACGCCACGTCGATAAGGAAACCGGCGTTGGCCCGTGGGCCGCGCCGTTCAGCGTCGACTACGAGTTCACTTACGCCGGCACCGGCAAGAAGGGCGCGTACTGATCGTCGATCGACGGAATTGCGTTTCGTTCGCCTAGTCCAGCGCATCGATTGCACTGGATTAGGCGGATGTCAGGAAAGAAGGCCTAAGCACCATGTCATTTCCAGTCCGGCTGATGTCGCTCGCTTTTCTGGCGCTCTTTTCCGGAGCCGCGGCGTTGGCTGAGGAAGACCAGGTCTTCACCATCAAATTCGCGGACGGCAAAATAGATCCGCCCGTCGTCGAGGTCCCGGCCAACCGCCGCTTCAAGCTAATTCTACAGAACGAAGGAACGACGCCTGTCGAGTTCGAAAGCAACGAGTTGCGCCGGGAAAAAGTTCTAGGTGCCGGCGCGTCATCGTTCATTGTCATCCGGCGCCTTGATCCAGGCGAGTACGAGTTCTTCGACGATTTCCATCTCGACACGCCACCCGCCAAGTTGATCGCGCGGGAACCCGTCAGCCCGTGACACGGACGTTGAATTATCGATCGTTGCCTCAGTCGCCGCAACCGGCTTGCACCGATCGCACGATGACATCCGGCGCGCACGCGCGCAGCGGAGACGGCCCGATGACGACCTGCACGCTACCAGAAAGAGACCGCGCACCCGCTCTCGCCGCCGCGCAGCCGGACGTCTGGGCTCACCTTGGCGACTGGCTCCAGCGTCATCAACGAACCATCCACAAAACGCAATGGACCGTCGTCGCGATCTATCTCGTCCTGCTCATCGTTCCCGTATTGCGTCCCCTGCCCGATAACGCAGCCTACATTTGGACCAACGTCACGCGCTTCGCGCAATTCGCGTTCTGGGGCATCTGGTGGCCGTTCGTGATTTTAGGAACGGCGTTGGTCGGACGCATGTGGTGCGGGTTGCTCTGCCCCGAAGGCGCGATCACCGAATATGCAAGCAGCGTCGGCCGGGCGAGAGCGACGCCGCGCTGGATCACATGGGCCGGTTGGCCAACCGTCGCTTTTGCCATCACCACGATCTACGGCCAGATGGTCAGCGTCTATCAATACCCGCTGCCGACGCTTCTCATTCTCGGCGGATCGACCGTAGCGGCAGCCGCCGTCGGCTATCTCTATGGCCGCAACAAGCGAGTCTGGTGCCGCTACTTGTGCCCCGTCAGCGGCGTGTTCGCGCTTCTGGCCAAGCTCGCGCCTTTGCATTTTCACGTCGATCCGGAACAGTGGCGACAGTCTCAATCGGCAGGCTGCCGGCCCGGTCCGGTGAACTGCGCGCCCCTCGTGCCGCTGAAGAACATGCGGGGCGCATCCGCATGTCATATGTGCGGCCGCTGCAGCGGCTTTCGCGGCGCAATCCGCCTGGCGCGCCGCTCGCCCAATAATGAAATCGTCCACGTGGCGGGCCAAACACCCAAGCCCTGGGAAACGATCCTCATCGTCTTCGGCCTCATGGGTCTCGTCGTCGGCGCGTTCCAGTGGTCATCGAGCCCATTTCTGATTTCGATCAAACAATGGGCCGCGCAGAACTTGATTTCCGCCAACGTGACCTGGCCGCTCGACACCACGGCGCCGTGGTGGGTGTTGACCAATTACCCCTTGAAAAACGACGTGCTGACATTGCTCGATGGAGCGCTGTTGATTGCCTACATCTTCGCAGGCGCGCTCGCATGCGGCGGGGCGATCACGCTGATGCTGGCACTCGCGACGCGGAGCTTGGGCTCCTGGAAAGCGGCCAGATTTCATCACATGGCACAGGCCTTGATCCCGCTCGCCGGCGCCGGAGTCTTTCTCGGACTGTCGGCGCTGACCGTAACGCAGCTCCGTTCCGACGGCATAATGTTGCCCTACGTCAGCGAAGCGCGCGCAAGCATACTGATACTGGCGACGCTATGGTCCGCGACTTTGTGCTGGAAGATCACCGGACTCTATTCCGACCGTACGGCACGCCGAATTGCGGCGCTCGCCGCGTTCTGCGGCGCCATGCTTCCCGCCAACGCCGCATGGTTCGTTCTGTTCTGGGTTTGGTGAATAAAGCGAGCGATCACAATTTGCCGTCGGTACGGGCCATCCAAGGTCGCGCTTGCGCTGAAACAATCCGGGTTCCTTGCTTTATGTTATCCCGGACCACGATGAGCCCGGCTTAAATACGCTCACGTCCGTGACGTCGACATTGGGAATGGCAAATTGACCAGGACCGTCAAATCTCCTCGCCGCTCCGATCTCTCCCTGCGGCTGCATCGCGTTTTGTCGTCGGCAGAATTGGATTGCGAATGCCGCACGAAACTGGATCAGGCGCTCGACCGCTTCTCGGTTCTGGAGGCCCGGCGGCAGTTGCGCAGCGCGTTAAAGGAAGCGCGGCATCGTCGAGATCTGATCGCGGATCAGATTTCGTATCTCGCCGATATCGACGAGATTACCGAGAACGAGACCGACATCTCCGTGTTCAAGGAACTTGCGCTGCTGTTCGATGAAATCGCCGATCAGGCGGACAAAGCCGCCGACGCGCTTCGCGAACTGGAAACACTGTCGGCGCAGCCGCTGAAACGCAACTCAGACTGACGTCCGCAAGCAATCGTCAAACACAATCGCGCCTCACGCAGCGGGCGCTTCCGTATACGGCTTCGCGACCGTCGTCCGGTACCAATCCAGAACCGCATTCGTCTCGGCGGGAAGCCACGTCGCCATTCCCTCGTGGAACATATCCCACGCCGGAATGTATTCGTCGCGAACCGCGATCAGCACCGGAATGCCTGAGAGAATTGCGTTCTCGATGATCGGTCTGAGTCCGGTTCCCTCCGACTCCGACCGGCCGAACCGGTTGAGAATGAGAAGGTCCGCACCGCCTTCGACGATCGTTTCCAGCCGGCGCGTCGCCTCCGCCAGCGCTCCGGGATCGAGGCGGCAGCCGCGAGCATTGGGCCCGAGATCCTGAGAAATCTGCATCAACGAGCCATCCGAGACGTCGCGCAATTGCGTGGTCGGCTTCGCTCCGTCGACGCCGTCAACTTCTTCCTGCACGATGCCGCGCACGTTCACGCCCCATGAGCGGAGAACCGCGGCGGCTTCGGCAAGCGTCGCATCGACGGGCGTTTTGCCTGCCGCACGGATGGCCGCGAGTACGGGTATGTCAATCGCCATGCGCCTGGCCCTTCCAGCCTCGCCGTTACGAGTTTGCTGCATGACTGCGCCCCATCGCGACATGGTTGCGCAAGGCAGCCACGTCCGCGACCGTCACGTTTTCCTGATGCACAGAGATACCGAACGGCCGCAGCTTTGCCAATGCCCGCGACAGGCTCTCCGGCGTCATGCCGAGGCGTTTGGCGATCAGCGCTTTCTCGTACGGCAAAACGATCACTGCCGACCCCTGCGTTTGACCGCTGAGTTCGACGAGAAAATCCGCAACCCGCTGCGAGGCATCGAGCACTTTGATCTGTTCGATGTGCCCAACAAGAAACTTTAGATGTTGCGATAGCGACGCGAGGATCGCCAGCGCCAGATCCGGCTCGACACGAATGCGCCGCCGGAAGCTGTCGCCGTCAACCTTCAGGAGCCGCGACGTCGTCACGACCTCGGCCGCAACGGGATACTGCCGATCCATGAAAATCGCGGCCTCTCCGAACGACTCTCCGCGTCTCAGAACACCGACAATGGCTTCCGTTCCATTCGGCGTGATCCGAAACAGCTTCACCCAACCTTCGAGAATGACGAAGAACGCGTCCGACGGCGAATCCTGTTGAAAGAGCAGCGCGCCCTTCTCATACGTCCGCACGCCTTGCCCGATGACAATGCTCTCCGTCACCTCTTGCGATAGAGAACTGAATAACGGTGTCGCGCGGATGGTCCGCCAATCGTTGTGTTCCATGTATTTCCGCCTAATCCAACTTCATCAATGTACTGCGTCTAAAAATGTGATGAGAACGGCACGCTTCCACTTCCCCTTCGCGTCCCGTTCCAACTTTAAAATTTCGACCGTGACCGTACTCCGGTCACGATCCGCATGCCCAACCTACGCTATCCGCATCGGCAACGCCGCAAACCCGCCTGCCGGATAGACCGCGAGCGTCGCCGGACGGCCGGGAATGAACGCCATAGTCTCGGTTGCCCGTAACAGCTCCTCCATGATCACGCGCAACTCCAGCCGCGACAGTCCTGCACCCGGACAGACGTGGATGCCGCGCCCATAGAGAAGATTTTGCTCCGGATCGCGGTCGAGACGAAGCTCGTCCGTGTTCTCAAAGACGGCCTCATCGCGATTTGCCGATGCCCACATCAACGTGATGCGCTCGCCGGCTGCAATCTTGCGGCCATCGATTTCAACCGGCCTATGCGCCACGCGCCGGTTGGAAATAAGCGGCGCATGGATTCTGAGGATCTCATCGATCGCGGCCGGCAGCTGATCCAAATTCGCACGCAGCTGCTTCTGAACCTGCGAATGTTCTGCGAGATAATGAGCCAGAATGCCGACGCACGCCGTGATGGTGCCGAGTTCGCCGACCGTCCAGTTCCGCAGGATGCTTACGATCTCGTCGTCCTTCAACGGACGTCCGTTTATCTTTTCCCGGACCAGATCGGTGGTGATGTCGTCCGGCGCGGACGCACCAGCCTGGCGCCGTGCATCGAGCAAGGCCGTGATGTATCCGTCGAACTCCAGCGCAACGGCCGCCATCGCCTCGACGTCGCGGGCGAGCGTCGCCTCGTGATTCTTGCGCACCCATTGCAGCAACGGTTCGTGAAGTTCATCCGGCCAGCCGAGAAATGCGCACTGAATGCGCACCGCGAATAGGCGCGCAAGATCGACGACCAGATCGATCTCGGCATTGCGCTGCAGGCGCGACACCAGATCCCGTGAAATTGCCCGGCACTGCGGTTCGAACGCCTCAACGCGCGCAGGCTCGAAATGCCGGTCGATCAATTTCCGGTATGCCGTATGCTCCGGCGGATCCATGCCGCTCGGAACCGAGAGATGGCTCGACACGACGCTGCTGAACGTTTCGTGGTCGTCGAGCACACGCACGACATCTTCGTGCCGGAACAGGGACCAGCCGAGATAATCGCTGTACGCGACGGGGCAGCGCTGCCGCATCGCATCGTAGGCCTTGATCTGATTTGAAAGCACGAGGTCAGAACGCGGATTCCAATCCTGTTCTCGTTTGGTCAATTCCGTCTTCACCGTCATCTCCTGAAAACATTCCGCTGGTACGATGGAAATGGATTGCTGTTTCGCATCATTGCGCCCACCGCGGGCCAAAAGCTTTCCGTCGGCTGTCATGGCGTTGCGACCGCCTCCGCGCCCGCTCGCCCGCGCGCATATCCGTCGACGAGCGTTCCCGGCAAATCGAGGTTCGACAACAGCGTGCGCGCACGCTCCGGTTCTTCGTCGCCATCAAGAACGGATCTGTAGATGCGCGCCACTTGCACCATGTCGGATGTGTGCGGAGAAAGGCGGAGCCGCCGGATCCCGCGCGAAAGGAATTCGCTCGCCGGCTGCATCACGGCATGAACCTGTGCCGACATCGTCTGCACGCCGTTGATTGCGAGAAAAGATTGATCGTCGAGCGTATCGACGAGAAGCCCATCGGGGTCTTGCTCGCAGGTGAACTGGCAGGAATCCTTGTGCAACCCGTGCAGCCGCGCATGATAACAACGCCCCGAAAGCGCCAGCGGCAAACGGCCGAACGCGAAGACCTCAAACTCCACGTCGGAGCACGTCTGTGCGATGGCGGCGATATGCGCGAGCGACAGCTCGACGGGCGGACAGATCGTCCGCGCTCCGCGACGAACGAGGAACTGCGCCGTCGCGCCATTGTACACATTGATGAACGGACCGGCGACGAACGGCTGCCCCGACCTGACCGGCAACGCCGTCAAATCGTTGATCTCGACGAGGCGATCGTCACCGCAGAGATCAGCGATCGACCGGCGCTCGCGCACCGTCATGGGCGTCGCAAGCGTCGACAGCACGACTTCCTTCCCAGCCTGCTCCAGCCGCTCGATTACCTCCGGCCAGACCGGATCAGAGAACGGCATTCGCTTGCCGCAGACGACTTCGCCGACGTGGACACGTTCGACCGGCGCCTCATCGGCAATGCGAAAATAAAAGTCTCTGAGCCTTTCGGCCGGCCAATGAAAAAACACGGGACCGAGTGTCAGCGCGACTGGCGGCATGGGCATCACCTCCATGTCTTTCGATAGGCGCCGGTCGTCTGCCGGCCACCCTCTGACATGCTGGCGAGAATGCTATCGATTTCCGTCGGCGTACCGCCTTGCTCGACGGCATCGACCGCCCTGCGGAAGGCGCGCACGACTTCGCTGACGTATCCCTTGCCTCGCTGCCGCCCTTCGATCTTCAGCGCTTTGACGCCCGCCTCGCGAAAGGCGACGATCATGCTACCGGCATTCAGGCTGACGGGATCTTCAAACAGATGCCCCGTCTTGCCGCTGGCCTTGAACCGTCCCTTGCAAAGGGTCGGATACCCCGTCGGCTGACCAGCCTCGTAGCGATCGATCGTGAAGCCTGAAAGCTGCGCAGTCGTCCCGTTCGCGTCTTCGACATAATGGACGGCCTCAGGCGGCGAGCACACGCCGTTGAGGTTCGGTGACTTGCCCGTCGCATAGGACGATAGATGGCAGCGCCCCTCGACCATCACGCACAATCCGCCAAAGACGAAGGCTTCCGTCTCGACGGCGATGGCGCGATTGAGTGCCGCGATCTCCTGAACCGAGAGCACGCGCGGCAACACCACGCGTCGAACACCGAACGCATCGGCATAAAAACCGATGGCCTCCGGAGTTGCTGCAGCAGCCTGCACGGAAAGATGCAGGCGCGTGTCCGGATGGTTCGTCGACATGTGATCGAGCACTGCGATATCGGCCGCGATGACCGCATCCGCCCCGCTCGCGACAGCGGTGTCCGCCGCCTTGCGCCACGGCTCGGTATTCTCCGCGCGCGCGAACGTATTGATCGCCACCAGAACCTTGCTGCCGTGATCGTGCGCGAAACGGATGCCGTCCGCCATCTCCTGCGCGGAGAAGTTGAGCCCCGGAAAATTGCGCGCGTTGGTCTCGTCGCGAAAGCCGCAATAGACCGAATCAGCGCCCGCCTGCACAGCCGCGCGCAGGGTCGCCGGAGTTCCTGCCGGGCATACGAGCTCCATACGGCCTCGCTCGCTCATGCCCGCTCCTTCTGACGCTGCGCCGCGCTCGCCACTGCACCCCGCGCAAAATCAACTCCGCCGAGAATGGCGGTATTGGCGATGCTCGCAGCCATACCTTTGAGTCCAAGAAGATCCGATGGCTGCAACTCCGCATCCTCGATCGCATTGCGCAGCGCGACGATCGCCTCCGTCCGCCCCGTGATTGAAATCGTGCGATGGAAAAACAGAGCGTCGCCGTCGAATGTACCGTCGACGATGCCGAGCAGCGCCATGATCGGACCGCGCAAAACGACATCGGCGATCTCAGGCTGGCTTCCGCTCGCGATCTGCACCGTCGCCGATTGCCCGTTCGGCACGACGTCAAATACAAATGGAAGATCTGTGGGATCGATCAGATAGCGCGCGCTGCAAAACTCTCCGAGCCGCTCGAATATTTCGGGCCTGCGCCGCGCGAACGATCTAAGCGACAGCGTCAGCACCGGACCCAGCGGAAATCCGACCGCCGCAGGCAGAAGCCGCCGGACAAATCCGGGCAAGCTCATTTCGTCGGCAATCTGCCCCATCAACGGCGGTCTCCATCGCAAGGCGATACCATAGGCGTTGCCTCCCGATTAACCTTTGTCCCAGAGCAAAGAATGCAAGCCGCACGCTGCTACGAAAAATGACGACAGCTTCGTCACCGCAGCAGAACGTTCATGCACCAACGCCGTCTTCCATCGTTCCAGAGCCTATCATCGTTTCTCTCATTCATCAGTGAGCAGAACGAAATTTCCACGATAAGTGCGCCAATTTCGATGCATCTCGAAGCAACGGAGCTGCATCGAAGGGTCATCGCGAACGGCGGTCCGGTGCTGCGATTGGAGCATCCATTGAACGCGAACGGCGTAACGTCGCTGCTTCCAGTCGTGACCAATCTCTTCGGAACGCGCCAACGAGTCGCGTGGGGACTTGGCACAGATCAAGAGGGGTTGGCGTCTCTCGGAGAATTGTTGGCGTGGATGCAGTCGCCAAAGCCGCCACGTGACTTACGTCAAGCGTGGTCGCTTCTGCCTGCCGCTCGCAATGCGCTGCATGCTCGTCCAAGAGCGACGTCGGCGCCGCGCGAATGGCGAACGGCCGATCCGGATTTCACGCAACTGCCCGTGCAGACCTGCTGGCCTGACGATGCCGGACCACTCATCACCTGGGGCGTCGTGATCACGCGTCCACCGGGCGACGACAAGTTCGAGAATTACAATCTCGGCGTCTACCGCATGCAAGTGCTCGATCGCGACAGCGCAATCATGCGCTGGCTGCCGATGCGCGGCGGCGCCAAGCACTATCGTCAATGGCAGGCACTGGGTGAGGACTGTCCCGCCGCCGTCGTGATCGGAGCCGATCCCGCGATCCTGCTCGCCGCCGTCATGCCCGCGCCGGAGACCATATCGGAGCTGGCATTGGCCGGAGTCCTGAACAATCAGAGAATTGATATGGCGCCGTGCACGCACATTCCGCTGCACGCGCCCGCGAGCGCCGAAATTCTTCTCGAAGGCACGGTGTCCGCATCGCAAACCGCTCTCGAAGGTCCCTTCGGCGATCACACCGGCTACTACAATGCGCCGGAACCCTATCCGGTTTTCACTTTGAAGGGCATGCGCGTCCGCGATCGAGCCAGCTATCTCACGACGTTCACGGGCCGCGCACCCGACGAACCCTCCGTGCTCGGTGATACGCTCCTCGACGTCTTCAAGCCGCTCCTTCGTCAATTGATCCCAGAAATTCTGGACATCTGGCTGCCGCCGGAGGCCTGCTCGTACAGAATGGCGGTCATTTCCATCGCAAAGCGATATCCCGGGCAGGCGCGCCGCGTGATGATGGGGTTCTGGTCGCTGCTGCCACAATTCTCGATGACCAAGATGCTGATCATCGTCGACGACGACGTGGATATACGGTCCTGGGACGACGTGATGTGGGCCGTCGCAACGCGGATGGATCCTGGACGTGATCTAATGGTGATCGATCGCACACCGATCGACCCTCTCGACTTCGCTTCTCCGTTGGAGGGCTTAGGCGGCAAAGCGGGTTTTGACGCGACACGTAAAATCGGCGCGGAGACGACGCGCGACTGGGGCCGCACGATCCAGCAGGATCGGGACATTGAACGCCGGGTGAGTGAGCGATGGCAGGAATTCTTTCCGAACCAGATAACGACATGAGCAAACGGCTGATCGTCGGCGTCACCGGCGCATCGGGATCGGCGCTTGCGCTGGAAACTCTGCGCCAGCTTTCTCGCGCAGGCGTCGAGACACACTTGGTTGTGTCGGAAGGCGCCGGCGTCACGATCGCACAGGAATTGGGATCATCGGGATTGGGTGATCTGACGAGCGCCGCAAGCCTCGTTCATGACCCGCGCAATCTCGCAGCCCCGATCGCCAGCGGATCGTTCCGAACCGACGGCATGATCGTCGTTCCGTGTTCTATGCGCAGTCTCGCGGCAATGGCGCACGGCTTCGGCGACAACCTGCTCACCAGGGCCGCCGATGTCGTATTGAAGGAGAAGCGCCGCCTCGTGGTCGTCCCGCGCGAAGCGCCGCTCCACGAAGGCCATCTCGAAGGGATGCTGAAACTGGCGCGCCTTGGCGCCATCATCGCGCCGCCAGTCCCACCGTTTTATACGAAGCGTGAAACGATGCAGGGCATGATCGAGGAGATCGCTGCACGCCTCATTGGTTGGGCCGGCATCGAGCCCGGACCGGAGATGACTCGCTGGGGCGAGCCAAGCTAATTCCGATCACATCAAGTCAAACGCCGTGCCGGCGCAAGACGTTCTCGATATCGCCGACGCTGCGAATTTCCATCATCTCATCCATCGATAGGCGGATGGAATACGTCATCTCCAGCGTCCGAATAAGCGCGATGTGCTGCAGCGAGTCCCACGTCGCGATATCATCCGCCGACGTCTCGAGCGTCAAAGGCTCAGCGTACTGAAAAATGTCGGCGAAGATCGGCACAAGATCGGTATAAGACAACGCCGTCGGGGCAAGAGCATCCATATTACGCCTCCCAATTCAAAGCGACGAACTGCGATCGCGGCGGCTGCATGGCGGTCACATCAAACGTCCAGCTCGTTCGTTCGCCATCAGCACCGGCTGGCTGCCAGCCGCAAGAGGCGTAAAATTCTTTGACCATTGCATTCTTCCTTGTTGGAATATAATCGCCGCTGACGCGCCTGACTCCGCGACGTTTTAGATCTTCGATCAGCGCACCGAGAAACGCGCGCTCGACCTCGCGTCCGATGACACGGCAGCTCATCAGCAGCGACCGAATAACTGCTTCCGCGCCATTGATCTCGACCGTCGCCGCAATAACGAGCCCATGATCGCCGAATTTGTCGCGCACGCGGCCAACGAGCGCGACGCCTCGGTCGCCAGACTCAATGAGCGCGGAAATTTCCGCTTCCGTCGATCGCAGTGTCGTCAGGTTGAACTGGTTCGTTCTCTCATGCATCTGCACGACACGCGGCAACGTCGCCTTGCTCACATGAGCAACCGTCAGATGCTGCTCGAGTCCCTTGAGGTAATCCTCAAAGTTTACAGCGCTTGCCTTTGCGTTTTCCGCGTCGCGTCGCGCCGCATAGAGCGCCGCTCGCGTTTCATCTTCGGCGGTGAGACGCAGCGGCCAAGTGCGAGTCATCCGCCGAAGCCAAAGCGGACGCTCTGCCGGGTCCACTGGCATCTCCGGAACCGAGACCTCAGGACAGAGCCGACGCATCGCCTCGCGTTCATGCGGGCTGTCGTCAAGAAAGACGAAGCTGTCGAGACCAAGATTGAGCTCGGCGGCGATTTTGCGGATGTTGTCGGGCTTCGGCTCCCAATTGATCGCCGTCGCGGCGAAATCCTCGGGTTGCAAAAGCATGCCGGCGT
Source organism: Hyphomicrobium denitrificans ATCC 51888 (assembly GCF_000143145.1). Classification (NCBI taxonomy): domain Bacteria; kingdom Pseudomonadati; phylum Pseudomonadota; class Alphaproteobacteria; order Hyphomicrobiales; family Hyphomicrobiaceae; genus Hyphomicrobium; species Hyphomicrobium denitrificans. The sequence continues at coordinate 595,962 of NC_014313.1, read as the reverse complement.
GCATCTGGAAGGCCGTGATCGCGTCTGGATTATTCTTGCTGAGCGCGACCAGCAGCATCCCCTGTTGCCGTAGACGCAGGCATTCCGCTTGCAGTGCCCGGAACGCATTGCCCGGGAAATCGTCGCCGCACGCCAACGCTTCGACGCCGTCGTCGCCATAGACACCGCCCCAGAGCGTGTTGTCGAAATCGACCGCCAGAACCTTCGCAGGCCCGCGCTTCAGCGAACTCCACGCCTCGGCGAACGCACGAGCCAGAAAGCGGACGGCATCCGCAGAGTAAGCGATCCGTCCATAGTACCAGAGCTTGGCGTCCGACTGATCGCGAATGGGAAGCGACGCAAGCGCCTGATCCGCATCGACGACGATGATCTGTTTCGATTGCTCCGCCGCTTCGAGAATATGCCGGTTGATGCGATCGACGGCACGCCGCAGCCCCGAAGCATGGCTGCGATCGAGAAACCCGGCCGCAGGCGCAGCAGGCACCGGGATCGTATTGATCAGCAGCGGCGCTTGCGAATGCGCCGTGAACTCACGCAACGCCGCGGCAAGATGGTTGACGCGTTCCGCCAGCAGATCAGACGCGTCCGCCGCCGATCGCCGCCAATCCTGCGGCGCAAATCCATCGAGATCGAGAAGCACCACATGCGCATCCGCCCCTTCCGGCGGTCGCATGAGTTCGGCAAGCAGGGTTCCGAAATCAGCTTGATTTACGTCGGCGCGCCAGCCGAGCGCCGCGAACGACGGCTTGAATTCCTCCGCCAGCGTTTGCGTCGTCGACGTCCCGATGAGGCGCACGCGCACCGCCGGCAGACTATCGACATAAGCCGCAACCGCCTTGCCCGCGCGTTTCAGAATGCCTGGCGCGCGAAGCTGCTGCGCCAGCGCGAGACGAACCGCTTCGTCCGCCCAGCCAAGCGCCGTGAACTTCTGAACGAGTGCAACAGCGACATCGGCTTCGATCTGATCGTCGGCACACAAAGCCGGAAGCATGCCAGCGATGTCGTCGCGCCTTTCCGAAGAACTGCCCTGACCGTTGACGCGGTTCAACGCGACGAGCGCGGACGTTAACGTCTTTTCGAGATTTTCTGGCAGAGCATGCCCGGCCAGAAGCAATTGCTTCGCAAGCCACCTCGGCACCGTGACGCGCGCATCCGCGAGCGTCGATATCAGAAGCGCAACCTTGACCGGCGCGACTTCCGCCCAATTGATAGCGGGCAATATTGCCCGGCGCAGCACGCAATCCGGCGCCGCCGAAATCGCTTCATCGACGATCGTCTCAATTGCCGATTGCACTACCGGCATCGACGGCGCATTCGCGCTCGCAGGCATGCTTGGAATTCCTTCAAATCATATGCTCGCCGCCGGTAACGAGCATGTTTTCACCGGTGATGAAGCTGGCATAGGGAGACGCGAGCATCAGCGCCGCACCTGCGACGTCGTCAGCCGTGGCAAGCCTGCGCAACGGCGTGCGCGACACCGTCATCTGACGCATGCGTTCCGGAATGTTTGAGACGAGATCGGTATCGACCAACGACGGCGATATCGAATTGACCGTGACGCCATGAGGTCCAAGCTCCTGCGCAAGATTTTTACTCATCGCCAGAAGCGCGCTCTTCGCCGCAACATAGGGCAGCCAGTTGTAGGCAGTCCGCCCGATCGCCGCCGCAGACGCAATCGTGATCACCCGGCCTTTGCTTTTCTTCAATGCCGGAAGCGCCGCCTTCGTAACGCGAAACACGCTGCCGACGACGAGTTCATAGGCCTGAGCCATATCGGGCCACTGGAGATTGGCGAACGTCGACGAATGGATTTTCGGCCCGGCGTTATTGACCAGAATATCGAGCCCGCCTGCAGCGACGATTTCATCCATCAGCCGCGCGACATCGTCATCGCTCGTCACATCGGCGCGGATCGCCCTGCAAAATCCTCCAAGTCCGGTAAGCTCCTGCACCAGACTTTGAGCGGCTGCTTCGCTCCGCTGATAGTTGATCCAGACATTGGCGCCATGCTGCGCGAACAGGCGCGCGGTCGCCCGTCCGATGCCGCGCGAAGCTCCGGTCACCAGCGCGGTCCTGCCCGCGAGAAGCGCCGACGACGCAACTTGCGGCCGCTCTGCGCGCTTCTCCGCTTCCGCAAGGCGAAGGACTTTGACCTGCGCCTTGCCCCGCAGAACGCATTCACCGCCGTTACGCAATATCTCGGTTCGCAACGTAACGAGACGCGTCTCCTGGTCGATCGCTTCGATCGTGCCGCGTGCCTCAACCGTATCGCCGATGAAGACCGGCCGCGTGAATTCGATGCTTTGCGAAACGTAAAGCGCGCCGCGTCCCGGGATCTTCATCCCCACTAACGTCGACAGAAGGCTCGCATTCAAAAAGCCGTGAACGACGCGCTCGGAAAACTCCGTACGCGCGGCAAATTCATCGTCGACATGCAAAGCGTTGTAGTCGCCCGACAGCCTCGCGAACGCCGCGACGTCTTCCGCTGTAATGGTGCGGCTGAGGCTTTCCGTCTGACCGACGCTGAGTTCACTAAGGCGATCTGGCTGCAGCGGTATGATCCTTATCGAGGTGCGAGACTACGGCGCAGCGATAGCCAGAAAATTCGCGTCGTCATTTGACATTCGTCAAACGGCACATAGACGGCCATTGCTAGAAGCCGATGCAGTGCGCAGGCAAAAATTGGCGCGCTGTTGACAGCGCAATTCCGGCCTAATTGCCCGCGCTGTGCTGCATGAACCCGATCCAGGAGAATGCCTGATGGCGTCCACGTTCGAAACCGTAGCCGGCATTATTTCGTCGGCTAGCGATATTCCTCTCGAGCGAATAACCCCCGACAGCCACGTCATGAAAGACCTCGAAGTCGACAGTCTATCGTTTCTCGATATAACGTTCGAAATCGACCAGAAATTCGGGATTCAGCTGCCGGTCGAGGAATGGCTCGCGGCGGTTAACGAGGGCAAGGCGAACGGCGCCGACTACTTCGTTCTTCGCAATCTCTGCACGCAAATCGACGGCTTGCGCGCCCCGGCTACCGTCTGAGGCGATCGACAAGTGCGGCTTGAATATTTTCAGATGCTCGACGAGATCGTCGAAGCGGCAACGGCTGATCGTCGCACGCTGGTCGCACGAGCATTTGTTCCGGAGCACAGCCCGGTTTTCGAAGGTCATTTCCCTGGCCATCCCATAATGCCCGGCGTCCTGATGCTTGAGACGATGGCGCAGGCTTCGGGTTATCTCCTGCTGACGCTGAACGGCTTCTCGCGCATGATTTTCTTCGCGAGCGCCAAGGAAGCAAACTTCAGATCCTTCGTGCTTCCCGGCAGCACGCTCGAAGTAAAGGCCGAAGTCATCCACGAAGGCTCGGGCTATGCGGTGACGCAGGCGACCCTTAGCCAGAATGGTAAACGCGTCGCCGATGCCCGGCTGACCATGCGCAGCGTGCCCTTCACGTCGCCCGCTCTGCAAGCCCATGTGTTGAATGAGGGCCGGCGATTGAGCCTCGTTACGACGGAGGCCCGATGATATGCCGAACGGGGACGAGCGCGAGCAGGTCTGGATCACCGGCATCGGCCTGATCAGCTCACTCGGCGTCGGCATAGACGAGCACTGGAACAAACTTCACGGCGAAACCCCGCCCCGCCCCGTCATCGATGAAGGCCGCTTCGCGCCGTATACGGTGCATCCGATGCCGGAGATCGATGTCGCGCAACAGATCCCGCGAACAAGCGATCAGCGGCAGATGGATCGCTGGCAGAAATTCGGAGTTTATGCCGCAGGTCTCGCGCTGCAGGACGCGGGCATTGCAGGCAACGACGCTCTGCTCGACAAAACCGATCTTTGCATCGCCGCAGGCAACGGTGAGCGCGACATTGCGCTCGACTCTCGCATTCTCGCGACGGCGGATGCCGACGGGGACGCAGCATCCCGTCTCAATACCGAACTGATGACAGGTTTGCGGCCGACGCTCTATCTCGTTCAGCTGTCGAACCTGCTCGCAGGCAATATCTCGATCATCCATAAGGCGACCGGATCCTCGCGCACGTTCAAGGGCGAGGAGATGGCGGGCGTATCGGCGATTAAAAATGCCGTCGACCGCATCAAAGCCGGACAAGGCGACCTCTTTCTCGTCGGCGGCGCACTCAACGCCGAACGCGAAGATTTTCTTCTCGGCTGCGAACTGACGGGCGGTCTGTATCACGGCCCGCACAAATCGGTCTGGGACCGGCAAGGCGAAAACGACGGCTTCATTCCGGGTAGCGTCGGCGTCTTCCTCGTTTTGGAATCGAGCAGCCACGCGAAAGCGCGCGGCGCTATGCCCTATGCGCAAATAGCCGGTATCGCGTCGGATCGCTCGCCTCGCGCGCCCGGCGATATCGCGGCGACCGCGAGCACGCTTCTTAAAGAACTCCCCCTCGATACGAGCAATCGCGAACTGTTCGTCATGAGCGGCGCAAGCGGCGTGCGCGCAACGACAGCCGAGGAACTGCAATTTCTTTCAAACGTGCAGAAAGCCGGGATTGAACCCGTTATCCGCGCCTGGGGAAGCATTTTCGGTCACACGCACGAAGCGCATTTTCTCGTCGGCATCGCGCTCGCGGCCCTGGCGCTCTCCAAAAGCGAATTCTATCCGCCCTTCGACACGTCCGGCGTCGAGCACACCCGCAAGACGTGGGCCGATCAGATTCTCGTCACGACGTTCGGCCATTGGCGCGGCGAAGGCTTAGGCCTCGTCCAGTCGGTCTGGTGAGGACGAAGCGAATGTCCAACGACACCCTCGATCACAAGGGACGGCCACTGGTTGCCGTGACCGGCCGAGGCGTCGTGACCTCGCTCGGCATCGGCAAATCCGACAACTGGACGAAGCTGACCGCCGGTCAGTCCGGCATCAAACCCATTCGACGCTTCGATACGCGCGGCCTGAAAACGACGATCGCGGGAACCGTCGATCATTTCGACATTGAGCCCTACTCGGCATTCGATCTCTCGACCGCAATGGCCGAAGCCGCAGCCGCCGAGGCCATCGAAGAAGCATGCATCGGGAGCCGCTCGTCATTTCCAGGGCCGCTCATCATCGCGACGCCACCCTCCGAACTGGAATGGCCGCACTTGCGTCAGCTGTACAACGCGCTGCCGGACTCCGACATCTCCGGCTATGCGCGCCTCCTCGCCAGCGCGCGCTCCGGCAAACACGCCGATCTCGCACGTCACGTTCGCTTCGCCGCCATCGCCGATCGCTTGAAAGACCGCTTTTCTACGCGCGGCGAACCACTCTCGATCTGCACGGCGTGCGCATCCGGCGCGACCACCATCCAGCTTGGGCTCGAAGCGATCCGGCGCGGAGATACCGAAGCGGCGCTCTGCGTCGGCACCGACGCCACCGTTCATCCCGAAGGCCTGATCCGCTTTTCGCTTCTCTCCGCGCTCTCAACCGTCAACGATGCTCCGCAAAAGGCATCGAAGCCTTTCGCAAAACGTCGGGACGGCTTTGTCATCGCCGAAGGCGCCGGCGCGGTCGTGCTTGAATCGCTCAGCGCTGCAAAAGCACGCGGCGCTCCGATCCTTGGCATCGTGCGCGGATGCGGAGAGAAAGCCGACAGTTTCCATCGCACGCGTTCCAACCCCGACGGCGCCGCGATGATCGGCGCAATCCGCAAGACGTTGGACGACGCCGGCGTCACGCCAGAGCAGATCGACTACGTCAATGCTCACGGCACCAGCACGCCCGAAAACGATCGCATGGAATATCTCTCGCTCAAGGCTGTATTGGGAGAGCATCTCGCAAACACGCCGGTCAGCTCCAACAAATCCATGATCGGTCACACCCTGATTGCAGCAGGCTCGGTCGAAGCTGTGTTTTCGCTCCTCACGATCGAGACCAGCATTCTGCCGCCGACGATCAACTACGACGAACCCGATCCTGACCTGCCGCTCGACGTAGTTCCAAACACCAGCCGCTCCAAATCCGTCTCGACCGTACTGTCGAATTCTTTCGGCTTTGGAGGACAGAACGTCTGCGTCGTCTTCTCCAGCGAGCCCGCATGACGGACAGAAATCACAGCATCAAAACTATTTCCCGAGGACAGTAATGCAAACGTGTGAATGCACTCACGCTCAACAAACGACAGTCCGCGCGGTCCAGCTGACGGGCGAGCGCGCGCTGGCATTGACGCACATCGCCGAACCGCCTGCTCCCGCTCCGGATGAAATTAAAGTGCAAATACGTGCGGTCGCGCTCAACCACATCGACGTGTGGAGCTGGCGCGGCATGGCCTTCGCAAAGCGCGAACTGCCGATCGTCCTCGGCGCCGAAGCGTCAGGCGAAGTCCTCGCTGTCGGCTCGGAAGTAAAGGATCTCGCACCGGGAGACATCGTCGCATTTTACGGCGCCAAGACATGCGGCGCCTGCCAGCCTTGCCGCGAAGGACGCGACAACTTCTGCGAAGGCGAGCGCGCGATGTACGGCTTCAACATCGACGGCTTTCTGCGCGACCGCATGAACATTCCGGCCCGCCTCGCCGTCAAAGCTCCGAAGGCCCTGGACGCGATATCAGCAGCGTGCGCGCCGATCACCTTCGGAACCGTCGAGCATATGCTGTTCGATAACGCCAAACTGAAAGCCGGTGAGACGATCCTCGTGCAGGCCGGCGGCAGCGGCATCGGCACGGCGGCAATTCAGCTCGCGAAATCCGTCGGCGCAACCGTCATCACCACGGTCGGCAGCGACGACAAGATGGAGAAGGTGCGCGCGCTCGGCGCCGATCACATCATCAACTACCGCCGCGAACGTTTCGAAGGCCGCGTCCGAAAAATCACCAATCGCCGAGGCGTCGACGTCGTCTTCGAACATGTCGGACCGGACACGTGGGAGGGCAGCATCCTCTCGCTCTCGCGCGGCGGTCGCCTCGTCACTTGCGGATCGACGACAGGCGTCGCTGCGAAAACCAACCTCTATCTCCTGTTCCAGCAGCAGCTGCGCCTCATCGGCAGCTTCGGATGCCGGATCGAGAACATGAAAACCGTGATGGGCCGAATGGCCGCCTCCCACATCGAGCCGGTGATCGACACCGTCATATCGCTCGACGATATCGAGGAAGGCCTTCGCCGGCTGGAAGAGCGCCGGGTCTTCGGCAAAATCATCGTCAAATTTTAAACGAGAGAATCATGACCGAAGCGACCGCGCCACGCGAGGTTTGGATTACCGGGATCGGGCTTATCAGCTCGCTCGGGATCGATGCGGAAACTCACAAGACGCACTTCGAAACCGGCACGGGCCGCGTCTTGGACGAGTCGCGCTATGCCCCATACCCCGTGCATCCTCTCGCACCGCTGGAATGGTCGAAGCAGATACCGAAGAACAGCGATCAGCGGCAGATGGAGACGTGGCAGCGGATCGGCGTGTATGCCGCAGGCCTCGCCCTCGCCGACGCCGGCATTGCGGGCAATGCGGAACTGCTCGACCGCACCAACCTTGTCGTTGCCGCGGGCAGCGGCGAGCGGGACACGAAAGTGGATTGCGACGTACTCGAAGCAATTCACTCCGACGATGAAACCGCGCTCCTCGCCAAGAGCGTACTTCCGAGCGCGCTGCGTCCGACTCTCTTTCTGGCGCAGCTGTCGAACATGCTCGCCGGAAACATCTCCATCGTGCACCACGTCACTGGTTCGTCGCGGACGTTCATGGGCGAAGAGTCCGGTGCTTTCGCCGCAGCCGAAAACGCCTTCCGGCGAATCTCGTCGGGTCAAGCCGACGTCATCCTCATTGGCGGCGCACTCAACGCAGAACGCGAAGACCTGTTGCTTGGCTACGAAATCGGCCACAACCTATGGCGCGGCCCGTTCAAGCCGGCTCAGGAAAGAAGCGGGCAAGACGGCGGCGGCTTCATCCCCGGCAGCGTCGGCGCGTTTCTGACGATTGAATCGCGCGCGCATGCCGAAGCACGCGGCGCAAAAGCCTATGCACGCATTGCCGATATCCGAACCGATTACACCGCGCGCAAGCAAGGCGACATCGCCCGGTCCCTGACCCAGCTCTTCGAGACATTCCTTCCTCGCATTCCCGCCGGCCGTTTGCCCGTGTGGGCGGGGAGCAGTGGCGTGGACCCGTCAACGACGGAAGATCTGGCGTTCTTCGATCTCTTGCCGGCGTACGACATCGCTCCCGACGTTCGCGTCTACGGCGACGATCTCGGCTACTCCGTCGAGGCGCACTTTTTCGCCGGTCTCGCGCTCGCAGCGTTGACGACGGATGGCAGAGGCGAGCGTAAGTCTCGCAACCCCGGAGCCGCGAGAAACGCACTCGTGACGGGTACCGGCTATTGGCGTGGCGAAGCACTCGCCCTTATCGAAGCAATCGGGTGAGCTGAACATGTCGCAAGGTCACGATAAAAAAGGAAGACCGCTCGTCGCCGTCACGGGCATGGGCGTGGTCACTTCGCTCGGAAACGGCAAGGCCGACAACTGGGCCGCACTGACACAAGGGCGCTCGGGCATCCGCTCCATCACGCGCTTCCCGACCGACGGCCTGCGCACGACAATCGCCGGCACGGTCGATACGCTGAAGGTCTCGCCCTATTCCGCCCCGTCGCTCTCCATTGCGATGGCGCTGGAGGCAGCCAACGAAGCACTGCATGAAGCGCAAGCAGGATCGAACGGCAAGTTCCCCGGTCCGCTCTTCCTCGCCACACCGCCCGCCGAACTCGAATGGCCGCAGCGGCGAGCCCTCTATCAGAGTGCGCTGGATAAAAACGAGTCGGGATACCGGCGCCTTCTCGCCTCGGCGCGCGCCTCCGACTGGGACGAGATGCAGTCGCTGTTTCAGTTCTCGAGCGTCGCAAACCACGTTGCCGAACGGCTTGGAACGCGCGGACTGCCGACGTCCGTTTCGACCGCCTGCGCATCCGGCGCGACCGCGATCCAGCTCGGCGTCGAGGCGATCCGCCGTGGCGAAACCGATGCCGCGCTCTGCATTGGAACCGACAGCTCCGTCCAGATCGAGGCGCTGATCCGCTTTTCGCTTCTCTCGGCCCTCTCGACCAACAACGCCGCGCCTGAGCAGGCCTCCAGGCCATTCTCGAAAAACCGCGACGGCTTCGTCATGGCCGAAGGCGCCGGAGCCCTGGTCCTCGAATCCTACGAGGGAGCCAAGCGGCGCGGCGCACGCATCCTGGGCTTCGTGCGCGGCTGCGGTGAGAAAGCCGACGACTATCACCGCACGCGATCCAAGCCGGACGGCACCGCCATCATCGGCGCAATCCGCAACGCCATCGACGACGCCTGCCTGTCTCCGGACGACATCGATTACGTAAATGCACACGGAACCAGCACGCCGGAAAACGACAAGATGGAATATCTTTCGCTGAAGGCCGTGATCGGCGACCGCGTCGCAAACGTCCCGATGAGCTCGAACAAATCCATGATCGGCCATACGCTCTCAGCGGCCGGCGCGATCGAGGCGGTCTTCTCCCTCTTGACGATCCGTAACGGCACATTGCCGCCAACGATCAACTACGCAGTCCCCGACGCCGAGATACCGATGGACGTCGTGCCGAACGTCGCCCGGCAAGCGCGCGTTCAAGCAGTACTCTCGAACTCGTTCGGCTTTGGCGGACAGAACGCGGCCCTGGTCATCACCGCACCCTGATCGACAAATCGTTGCAGCAGCCTGAGCGCCTTCGAGGCCGCGACTCCTCGGTCGCGCGCCAGCCCGATCGCGCGCGCTGCGCTCGCGCTATCACGCTCATCTGACGCATTTTTGATGGGCACCGCTTAACAACAATCAAGTTCGAGCGCGTCGACAAATGTGAATGTCGCGCCGGATGCTCGGTGCCGGCACGCACGCCTGCGCAATGGCATTCGACTCAATGCAAGGGAGGACACACGATGCAAGAGAGCCTGCTTAAGGAGCCGGAAGCAAAGACATGGGTCGCGCCTGCGTACTGCGACCTGCGTCTCGGATTCGAAGTCACGGCCTACATCTACGTTCGGTAGCGCAGTGCACGGGAGGCCGGGCTTTCTGTCGGCCTGGTCTCCCGGCGCATCGGAGAGAACACATGGAACCCGACCGGCAGCTCCAAACGTCGGATGTTGTGGAGTTGAATCCCAATTTTCATTTTCGTTGGGAGGAGCCGCAACAAGCTAACGTACTTCTCTACCCTGAAGGCATCGTCAAGCTCAACGAGACGGCAGCGGCGATTCTGGAAGCCTGCACAGGTGGCCAATCCATTGCGATTGGCGTTGCAGAACTCGCCGAACGCTACGGCAAAGCCGATCTCACCGCCGACGCATTGAAATTTTTGGAGGTTGCGCATGCCAAAGGATGGATCCGGATTAAGTCTTGATGGCCTTGGCCTGCCGCTCTGGCTCGTGCTCGAGCTGACCTACAAATGCCCGCTGAAATGCCCCTGGTGCAGCAACCCCGTCGATTTCGATCAATACCGCAACGAACTCACCACCGAAGAATGGAAGAAGGTTCTCCGCGCCGGTCGCCGACTCGGATCGCTGCAATTGGGTTTCACCGGCGGCGAGCCCATGCTCCGCAACGATCTCGAGGAACTCGTCGCTGAAGCTGACAGCCTTGGCTATTACACGAACCTCATCACATCGGGCGTCGGACTGAACAAGGACCGCCTTCGTGCTTTGAAGAAGGCCGGACTGAAGCAAGTCCAGCTCAGCATTCAGTCGAACGATCGCCAACACAGCACAAAACTCGTCGGCGTCGACGTGCTCGACCACAAGATCGATATCGCACGCTCCATCAAGGCCGAAGGCTTTCCGATGGTGCTGAACGTCCCCGTCAGCCGCTTCAACATCGAACGTACAGAGGCTCTGATCGACCTCGCAGAGGATCTCGGAGTTGAATATCTCGAGTTCGCCAATCTCCAATACTACAACTGGGCTCTGCTCAACCGCGCGGAACTTCTGCCGACGCGTGAGCAGCTGGCGAAGTCGGAAGCGGCCGTCAACGCCGCCCGCGCGCGGCTCGGCAAAAAGCTGACGATCTTCTTCGTGGTTCCTGACTATTACGATGACCGTCCGAAAGCCTGCATGAACGGCTGGGGCGCGGTGCACCTGACGATTGCGCCGGACGGCACCGCGCTGCCCTGCCAGGAAGCGCGGCTGATCAAGGGTATCGACTTTCCAAGCGTGCGCGATCACGAGCTCGACTGGATCTGGCACAAATCCCCGGCATTCAACAAATTCCGCGGCGACTCGTGGATGTCGGAGCCCTGCCGAAGCTGCAGCGAAAAGGAAAAGGACTTCGGCGGCTGCCGCTGTCAGGCGTTCCTGTTCACCGGTGATGCAGCGAATACCGACCCGGTCTGCTCCAAATCGTCCAACAGGCACCTGATCGACAATCTCATCGCACGCGCCGAACAGCGCGGCATCCCCGAAACGGCATGCGATGGTCCGTTGAAAATGCGCGAGACGAAGCGCCGCCAGCGCTCGGAGGCCCAGTGATGCGCCGCGCCTCGGTCGATCATCATCAAGCTTCGCGCGGGACTGCATAGAATGGACATCGCACTGCTCGATCTCGCGGCGCGTGTGCTTCACGTTGCCGGCGTGATCATCTGGGTCGGCCACAACTGGGTCAACGTTGTGCAAATTCCCAAGTTTCGCCGTGTGCTTCCCGACGCACCGCAAGAGGCCGTGAAAGGCGTGTTCATGGCTGCATCCAAACGCGAGCACGGAATATTCCGCCACGCCTCGCTGGTCGTACTCGCAACCGGCCTCTTTATGCTGTGGCGGCGCGGAGATTTCGTGGAAGCACTGTCGCTTTCAGGATCGTCGGCAATCATCGGTCTCGGAGCATGGACCGGAACGCTTATGGTTTCGAACCTCTGGTTCGTCCTCTGGCCGCATCAGAAAAAAGTCCTCGGCTTCATCGAGGCTTCGACGGAAGAACGCCTGCGTTGCGCCCGCATCACCTTTCTCTCGTCCCGAGTGAATACGGTTCTATCCATGGTGACGCTCTTTCTCATGATCGCGGGAGCGCACGGCGGACTCTCACTCAGCTGAGCAGGAGTGAGATGCGTTTCAGCTTTGCCTCAGCGTCATCAATGCTACCGCCACAGGTGCTTGCAAAACTCAGTGCCGACATTATCGAATGGCGAGCAAGCGGCATGTCGGCGCTCGAGCTGCCGTTCAACGGAAGCGACTTCGCCGACATCCTGGACGAAGCCGAGCATGAGCTGAGATCACTTCTCCAGCTTCCTCGAAGCTACAAGGTCCTTTTTCTTCAGGGTGGCGCCTCGACGCAATTCGCAGCCCTGCCGATGAACCTCGCAGCCGAGCATCAACCTTGTGATTACGTGCTGTCAGGCCACTGGTCGCGCCGCGCGATCGAAGTCGCATCGGATTGGTGCGACGTTCGCATCATTGCATCCGCACACGACGGCGCCCTTCCCGATCCCGCATCGTGGCGCCGTTCGCCCGACGCTGTATATTGCCACTTCACCAGCACGGAAACCGCCGAAGGGTTGCAATACCACGACTATCCAAAGCCAAACGGCTCCCCGCTGATCGCCGACATGACAGCGGACTTTCTTACACGTCCCCTTCCCGTCGAGCGCTTCGAACTCGTCTATGCGAGCGCGCAAAAAAACCTCGGCGCCGCGGGCCTGACGATCGTGATCGTAAACGAGAACCTTCTCAGCAATTCAAAGCGCAAAGTTCCGCCATCTCTCGACTACGCGCGCCAGGCCTCAGCAAACTCGAAGGTCAACACTCCGCCAACGTTCGCGATCGTCGTGGCGTTCCGAATGCTGCAGTGGTTGCGTCAGGAAGGCGGGCTCGATGCTGCCGCCGCAAAGAACATCGCCAAAAGCAAAGAGCTATACGCCGTGATCGACGAAAGCGATTTCTATCGCTGTTTCGCTAGCCCTCGCGATCGCTCGAACATCAGCATCTGCTTTCGTCTCCCTGATCCAAAGCTCGATCAATTGTTCCTCGATGAAGCCGAACAAAATGGCCTCATGCACCTCAAGGGTCATCCCAACGTCGGCGGCATCCGCGCCTGTCTCTACAATGGCGTGACGGCGGACGCAGCGTCGGCGCTCGCGACTTTCATGTCGGATTTCAAGCGCCACAGAGGATGATGAGCATCCAGCCATTATTGTCAGTGCGATCAGCGCCGGTGGAAGCGATGGGTTTGCACTTCCCCAATCCCATTGGATTAGCCGCAGGGTTTGATCGCACCGGGGAACACGCTCCATCGCCTCTTGCCTCAGGCTTCGGCCACGTCGAAATCGGCACCATAAATTCTGAAGCAGGATTAGCCACGCCGCTCCGGCACTCCGCCAACGGTGCACGCCTAGGCATCAATATCGGCAGTCTTCGACCTGGCCTCGACGATCTCGTCATCGAAGACTTCGAAATGCGCCTGCGACAGGCTGCACCATTCGCCGATTACGTCGTCGCAAATCTCACTGCACCGGCAATGCAGCGAAGTGGGAACTCTCCGGGTGTCGACCAGCTCATGAGGCGCCTGAGCAAAGTCCGCGACGAAATTTCAGAAGCTCGCGGAAGTCGAACGCCACTCCTCGTCAAACTTGACGGCGGCGCGATCGGCGATCCGATCCCAGCAGCCGTGACAGCGGCGTGCGTGTATGGCCTCGACGGCATCGTTCTCGTATCGGATCGCCTGCGGCGCATTGAAGAGATCAGCAATCACATGGCCGCGCTGACCCTGATATCCGTCGGCGGCATCCAAACGGCTGCAGACATTCGCGCACGCCTCGTCGCCGGAGCATCACTGGTCCAGATCCACCGCGCATTCGCCGACGGGGGAAAACAACTGCTTTTCCGGATGCTCGCCGAGCTCTGAAGCCCTCGCACATCGTCAGCTCATATTGATGTGCAGCAAATGGCTGCCCCTCCGACATCCCTATCGTTCGCGAGCCCTTCACCGGAGCGCGTACGCAAAGAGGTTCGCCATGAGCTTTCCCGACTTCTTCGATAAGGTGCCAGCGATTTCGTTGCGCGAACCTTTGGCCGTTTTCCTCGGCGCATCGACGACCGGCGAGATCACCTACACCTACGCCGACGCCGTTAAACTCGCCGGTCATTCCTGTCCGACCGTTGCCGCCGCCTACCTCATGGTGCGCGAGGGCCTGCGCTTTCTATACGGCGATGATCTCCCCGAGCGCGGCGGCATCGAAGTGTACATGCGCGACGGACGCGAGAGCGGAACCACCGGAGTAACCGCATCCGTCGCGACACTGCTGACTGGCGCGGCATCGGAAACGGGATTCGGAGGCATCGGCGAAAGGCAACGGTTCGGCCGTCGCAACCTGCTGCAGTTCGACGCCGATATCGATGGTGTCCTCGCACTCAGGCGGTGCGATACGGGACGCGGCGTTAGTCTCGATTTCAATGCGGCACGTGTTCCGCCCGATCCCGATATGAGAGCGTTATTTCCTGACGCCGTCTCTGGCCGCGCAGACGAAAGCCAGCAGAAGCGTTTCGCGCAGCTCTGGCAAGATCGCGTCGCCCGCATCCTGCTCGACCATGCTGACGATCCCGAACTTATACGCGCCAGAGCCTGGGACTCCGCCTAGAGCTGACAACGCAATTAGTACGTCGTACACCGCCACGGTTCGCGCTGCGCCTGCGAAGATGCTAGAGTCGATCCATGAAGACGACCGCACAGATTCTGCGCGACTACCGCGGCCCTGCGCTCTTCAGTTTCGGATTTCGGCCATTCTTTCTTCTCGCCTCGATCTGGGCGGCGCTTTCGGTGCCGCTGTGGTCGCTGTCCTATCTCGCAGCCGGTGACACGGCAGCGGCGATCTTTACGCGCGACTGGCACGTCCACGAAATGCTGTTCGGCTACACGGCGGCCGTCATCGTCGGTTACATGACGATCGCCGGAGCAAACTGGACGGGACACTATCCCGTTGCAGGCCGGCCCATCGTCGTGCTCGTCGCCATCTGGATTGCCGGACGCGCCGCGATGCTCGCTTATCCGATGCTCGGACTCGCAGCCGCTATCGTCGACGCGGCCTTTCTCGTTCTGTTTTCACTAGCACTCTGGCGCGAGCTTCTCGCCGCGACGAACTCGCGTGTCGTTGCTCCCACCATCGTCATCACGCTGCTCGCGATCGCCAACATCGCTTTCCATGCACGCACGATCATTCCCGGCCTCGGCCCTGTGTCGGAGCGCATGACGATCGGCCTTATCACGTTCCTCATCGCCCTGATGGGCGGACGTCTCGTGCCGAGCTTCACGCGAAACTGGATAGCGCAGCGAAAGATCGCATCGCAGCCCGCACCCTACGGGCGTTTCGATATGTTCTCGCTCGTCGCAACAGCCGCAGCAATCGCGGCGTGGGTCGCCTTGCCGGACTCGCACATCAGCGGCGCGCTATTGCTGATCGCGGGCATCGGACTACTGATCCGCCTGGCGCGCTGGAAAGGATGGATTGCCGCGCGCGACGGAATGGTTCTGATCCTCCACCTCGCCTATTTCTGGTGCGCGCTTGGCGTCGCCATGCTCGGCGCATCGGTACTGTTTCCGGCTGACATACCCGCGACGGCGGCAATCCATGCGCTCACCACCGGCGCGATCGGCATCATGACTCTCGCCATGATGACCCGCACGACGCTCAGCCACACAGGCCGCGAGCGCCGCGCCGACCGCCCGACGCTGCTGATCTACTGTTTTGCAAATCTCGCAGCGTTGACGCGCACGCTCGCACCGTTGATCGCATCGGCCTATTCTGAATTGTTGCTGCTATCCGCGATCTGCTGGTCGATGGCCTTCGCCATCTTCGCGTTGAACTACGGCCCGATGCTCACAAAAGCGTGGCATCGCGCATCTTAGGTCGCGAACGATCAAAAAAGCGCGAGCCATAAGCGACTTTCGCAAGTCCCTCTATTGCGCTGCAACTTAGTTTCGCGGGAACTTTCACCTGCGCGCAGCCGTACCTCTCTTAGCTTCAAAAACAGCCAGAGGTTTTATTATGCTTAGAAAGTACGGAATCGTCGCCTTGACCGGGGCGGCAAGCGCACTGCTGATTGGCGCGACTGTAGCATCCGCTGCAGACGCACCGTCCTCGACGTCTCAACCCTCGACGTCTTCGTCCAGCACCACACCATCGGCGGCTGGCGGTGATGTCAATACCGAGCCCGGAAGCCAAGGCAAAACGTCGGATCGCACGCCCGGCAAACGCGAGCCTGAGCGCACGCCGAATGCCAGCTCGACTGGCAACACGGGTACGGACGCGGGGCAGACGCATGAAGGAACGTCGGACCGTTCTCCGCAGAAATAAGATTGGCTCGAGGCGGGCTCGGTCCCTCGATCTCGCCTCTGCAGCCGCCGCTGAAAATTGCTGCTTTTCGCCTCCGTTATCGCGACGGAAAGCAAAGCCGCAGATCTCCTTCGCTTCCCACCCGCTGTTGATGTATAATTTAAGGTGTAGAGCCTGCATCGTCTGCAGGCTGTTTTGAAGTTGCTCGATCCCTGTCACGGTACTGTCGCAGAAGCGACATACGGGTTGCCCCGATTTGACCTCGCTGCCATCCGGGTGGGCCGATGCTGGACGAAGTACGAACTGCCGACCAAATCCGTCAGGATACGCAGCAAGGCGTCGCGGAAAAGCGCATTCAGACGTTTCGCCAGATTCTCCTCTGGCCCATCCAGCTCGTTCCCGAAAACAACGCCACGATCGTCGAGGACTACGCCGCGATCCTGGAGACGCTCGGCCCGGACAATCCCTGGTATGAAATCGCCGACGAATTCACTGGCGATCCCAAAGATTTCCAGCAGCGTCACTACAGCGAATTCGTGACGTTCCTGCCGCCCGTGCAGCGGCTGCTCTACGGCAGCGGCCGCGGCAAACCGGGTTCGGTCTGCGCCGAAAGCCCAATCAAAGCCTTCCGCCGAAGCGACGTTGCCAAAATCCGCATCACGCTCAGCGCAGGCGCAGCCCCACTCGAACTCGACGTAACGCACATCGATCTCTACTTCTTCTATGAGATCGACGTTGCGATACTCGCATTCGAGGTCCACGCCAGCGATCTTCCACTTGTCACCGTGCAGGATCTGATGTTCCGGCTTGGCCGAACCTATCCCGCATACTGGGAGGAAAACGGCTCCGGCGGACACTGTCCCGATAAGGTCGAATTCATCGGCAACGACGGCGGCGTCCTCGCGGTTTCAGACCACAACGATCAGGCGAAATTCCTCGCGCAAGTCTGTTTGAAGCGTTCAGCGCGCGTCGCTTCGCACTGGCAATTCCTGCTGCATCCTTTGGTGCCGCACCATTCGGATCTCCCCGGACAGATCCGTTACAAACAGCTCGAATATTCCCGCATGCCGCAGATGGATTTCCTCGCGGCAAGCGCCGGAACGGCGCTGACGCGCGCCGATTACGTTCGGCTCGCCTTTGCATCAGGCCCCGGTAGCTGCGATGAACTTCCTTTCTCGGAAAGCCATCTCACCAGCTTCGAATCCGCTTTTTGCTACGATCGCTATTACGGACAGCACAACGGCGTCGAATGGCCCGAGAGCCGGTACATGTCTTGCGGGCACACGCTTGTCGTCACCGGCAACGCCGACAATCCGTTTTTCACCGACATCAATCACGGCTGCCAGAACAGTTTCCGGCACGAGCATTTCCTCGTCTTTTTGCTCGCGCATTTTCACAAAGCCGCGCTGCTGATGTTTTCCGACCAGCTCACCGAAGCCATGAGCCGCCTCGATGCACACGACAAATCCGCCGTTCTGTCCTTTCGGATGGCGTCGCGCCGGGCGCTGGAAACATTCCTCCGCTTCACCCATCGCTACTGGTTCCATTCCGTCAGCAACCAGACGCAAGCGCGAGAACTGTTCACACTCTGCCGCTCGCATCTCGAGCTTGACCGTCTCTACGACGACATTCGGCAAGAGATTCAGGAAATGAGCGAATTCCTAGAAAACGAAGCGTTGCGCCGGCAGAACGATACGATGACGAGACTGACCGTCGTGACGACGCTCGGCCTGATCGGTACGACGGTGACCGGCTTCCTCGGTATGAACGTCCTCGCTTGGGCCGATGAACCTCTCCCCTGGCGGATCTGGGCATTCCTCGCCGTGCTAATCCCGACGATCCTGTTGACGCTGCTGACGATCGTGAATTCCAGGTCGCTTTCAAATTTCATGGAACGTCTGTCCGATACGGAGCGTACTAAGAACGTCCGTCCGAAACGCCAGAAACGAGCACCGCCCCCTCGCAACAACTAACGAACCGACTCTGTCGTCGCTCGGTGTAGTTGGGTCAGCCATGCACGGTTGGCGTCTCGCCTGAGCGAAGCCTGCAACCGCCGCGTTACCATTGCGTTTTATTTTTAAGTTTTCCGCGCGAACGTGTTCGCCACGGATCGCACTGCTTCATTCAAGTCCGGAACGAGCCATATGATGTAAACGGAGTTGCGCCATGCCCAACAGCGAAGCGTTTCCTGTTATCTTTTTCATGCTCAGCTTCTACGCATTTGCAATCGCGCTTCTCTACGCACTTGCGCGCGCTTGGGATCAGTCGGCGACGCATCGCCAGACTAACGGAAATAGAAGGGAATCGTGAACTGAAGCTGGTTCGGCGCTGCGCCGGACGGTGGATCGCCAAACGGCGCGGCCTTTCGAACCGCCGCTAACGCCGCCTGATCAAGTTTGCCCTTACCCGATGAAGTTGCGATCTCCGCGTACCGTATTTCTCCCGACGGCGTCAGCCCGAATGAAATGCGCGTCGTGCCCGTATATCCATCGCCGCTCGGCTTGTTGCGCGAGAGAATAGCGCGGATGCGCGCCGCATAGTTCAGAATGCTTCCGCGGCTTGCTGAAACTTTACCGCTAGCCTCGGACTGCGCCATGCTCGCACGCGATGTCGTGCTGCCGGCCGTTGATGCGCGAGAGGCCGATTGCGCCGTAACCTGCCGTTCCTTCCGTTCGGCGTCTTCCTTCTTGCTATCCTCTTCTGCGACTTCCTTCGACTCGATCTCAGCAGGCTTCACCTCTTCGATCGTTTCCGAAGTCTGGATCGCCTTGGTCTCGTGCACCTCGTCGGGTGGTGCCTGTCCGCGAATGACGTGCAGCGGGTCGTCCGTCGGAAGGGCCGCGGACGGCGCGACTTCTGCGACGTCGACCGACTCCGGCGGTGGCTCGGTTGCTTCAACCGCTTCCTTCACCTCGGTCAGCGGCTGCGGAGCGGACTCGGCCGCCTGCACGCTGCCCGCCTGGGACTCGGCCGAAGCAGCCGATGCTGTCTGCACGTGTTCCGTCTCGATCGACTCCAAGACGACCGTTTGCTCTGTCGCCAAGCTGATCGCATCGGTCTTATCGGACAGCGTTCCAAACGTATCGTCGCTTCCCGACCAGTCGAACATCGTCGAAGCGATCGCCGTATGCAGGCATATTGAAATGACGATCGCGCTGGCACGCAGCCATTTCAGCGGTTGCTTCGAAGCACTGTCCGAAACGGACGCCAACTTGATTGCTGGCGACGACACATCGGCATGCGCCGGTCGATCCTGTCTCGCAGTCGGAAGCATCGGCATGCCGCCGTCTGCGCTGACGAGCGTCAGCGTTCGCGGCATCCGCTGCGGCGGCTGCAATGACGCGTCACGCGCGAGCGCGTGCGCATTCAAATTTCGCGTCGAGGAACTGGAGGAGGCCACAAAAGCCATCTGAGCCTGACCTGTGCGAGTCCGGGGGAGCATGTGAGTTAGGCGGCGTCGACCAAGCGCGCGCCTTCAGGCGTAACTTCTTGAAGCACGGTGAAACCCTCGAATTCAGGGCCGAAAATCAGAGAGAATTTTTGCTTGCCGTCCGCGTTTGCATGCGCGTGGCGGAACTGATCGGATTTTGTCCAGGCATCGAAGTCAGCGCGCGAACGCCAGACGGTATGCGATGCATAAAGAACATGATCGTCGCGCTCCGGCCCCTTCACCAAGTGGAAGACGACGAACCCCGGCGCATCGCTGAGCGTGCTTTTGCGATTGAACCAGACCTGTTCGAACTCATGCTCCGAGCCCTTCACGACCTTCAGCCGGTTCATGGCAATAAACATAGTCACCGCTCCTTTACACATCGGACCGCGCATCGCGATCCGAAACGCCGTATCGGCAAGCTCAACGGCCCGCCGATACTCAACACATTTGCAGCGATCGACCTCTCCAGCCGCGGTTGCCCGCGACTAGAACTGTGCCTTCGCTGTCAGATAGAACGTGCGGCCCATACCGGTCGAATTGCAGCCCGGAAGATTCGAGCCGTAGCAGTTCGGACCATCGAAGAACGCGGTTGTGAGAGCCGGCGTATAGTCTTCATTGAAGACGTTATCGATATTGAAGCCGAGCTCGAAGTTCTCGGTAATCTTGTAGGTCGAGAAGAAATCGACCAGCGTGTAACCGGGCATGTACCGGCCCGCATAGAAGCCGCCTACGTTGATTTCGCCAACATCGCTTTCCGAAAAATAGGAAACGCGGCCGCCGAGCGTCACCCTGCGATCGAGAAGTCGAACGCCCGCGGACGTGACGACTGTATGCTCCGGAACATAGCTATGCGCGCCAAAACCATCCGTCTGCGACGGCAAGTTGGTGTGCGTATACGTGTAGCTCAATCCCGCAAAGAAATACCCGGCATCATACATGCCCTGGAGTTCGACACCCTGGACCGTCGAATTGCCGGGTGTGTTACAGAAGTACTGCGTTCCTCTGCCAACTGGCAGTGGCGTCGAACACGACGCGATGTAGTTGTCGACATCCATATGATAGTAGTCGCCTTTGAACCGGAAGGAGTCCGTAGGCGTGAACAGTCCATCTTTCTTGATGTTTGCGCCGACTTCGATGCCTTTCTGACTTTCGGGATTTAGGAACGGGTTTGGCGCAAATCCGACACCGGCCGCACCCGGATGCGTTCCACCCGCAAACAGTTCGCTGACCGAGGGAGCACGCATCGATTCCGAATACGTGATGTAGGGCTGCAGCCAGTCCGTAACCTGAGCTGCAAGCGTAACCTTCGGATCGAACGAGCCGCCGTCCTTATCCAAAACATAGCGTCCAGGAACAAATGGCGGATTGGGCAATCCCGCAGCGGGACTGATGTTGACCGAACCATTTATGCCGTACATGTCGTAACGCAGACCGACGATCAGGTCGAAGATGCTCTTGGAGAACGTGGTCTCGGAGAAAAACGCGCTCGTCGAAGCCCAGCCTGAGCCGTTCACGCCACCGCCGGATGCCGGCTGAAAGCGATTGTACGTATCGACGTCATCGCCATAGAATTCATAGCCGTATTGAGATTTGACGCGAATACCACCGAGATTAAATCGCGACGTATTCGTAATGTCGGCGCCCATACCGGTATCGTCGACGACACGCCCCCAAGAAGTACCCTTCGGTGGTGTGCCGACTGTCGGACTGGCATCCGTCCCGTAGCGCATTTGAGCGTGGTTATAGTAACCGTTCACCCGCAAATCGATCAGATCGTTCCCGATCGGATTGAAGGCATACTTGGCGGTGTAAGTTTGCGTCTGAACGTTCTGGAAATACGAGTTGGCGAAGAAGTCGTTGTTGTAGAAAACGCCGCCAAAGCGAAGCGATTGCTCCGAATCCGGCGTCAAGTTCACTTTGAACAACCCTGACGTCAGATCCTGGAATGTCCCCGGAATCACAACGCCGCCGGCATTCTCATAGCTGTCCGGATTTTTGTGGCTCACCGCACCAGCGACACTGATGCCGCCGACGGCTGCCGCCGCCGCGCCCATCTCGGAGAAGCCTTGTCCATTGCTTCCCCAAGTCAGCTTCGAAATTCCACCGAAGTTCTGACCCGGCCGCAGAATATCTTCGACGTCGAGCGTGCGCATGTTGACGACACCGGCCAGCGCACCCGCACCGCCAGCTGTCGACACCGCACCGCGCTGAACATCGATACCGCCGATCAAAGCGGAATCGACATACGCGAATCCAGATGCCTCATGACCGAGGAAGCGGAAATTCTGCCGAGCGCCATCGATCGACATGTTGACACGGCCGTTACCCTCGAAGCCGCGGATATTGACGGCAACACCGGCGTTCTGCGGACTGATGCGCGTGAAAGTACCGGGCTGCGAGCGCAACGCGTCGTTGAGATCGCCATTGCCGTAGGTCGAGAGTTCGTTGCTCGTGACAACGCTAATGCCGGCAGGCGTGTTGTAGGGCGCATCGGGGTTCTGCACCGACGATCCCGAATTCTGCGCAACAGGCGCCTCCTCCACCGGCTCGGGCGCCGCAGCCTGCACAGGCTTCGGTTTCGGCATGCTCTTGGGAGCGCTCGACTTCTTGGCCTTAGCGCTCTGAACGTTGATGCCCGGCAGCTCGGTCTCCTGCGCGTGTGCCGCGCCGGCAACCGTCAGCGCGGCAACAGAGAGACCGAGAGACAGCGATCTAGCGAACGTTCTGAAACTTGGCGAACTGTAAAAACTATCGATACGGCACATCGCGATAACAACCCCCGTTGTTCCTGAATTGAGATACGGGCTGGCTGGCTAGCGCTGATCGCGCACCGGGCGGGCTTGCCTCGTTTTCGACGCACCCTCCCTCGTCGGGATGCGGGCGAAGACCCCGGCCCATGACGAGCATGGAGCGGGCATAATTACCCTGATAAACATTACAGAATAAGTCAACAACAAGAGCAGAAAAACGCCCTCGCCCGGAACGTCGCATCTGGATCGCAGACACGCGTTTTGTTGGGGTTTTCGCTCACTTCACGTAGCGGGGCAGAAGACTGGAATTATTCCACGACCACTGGTGTTGCAGATTTCACTCAGAATGGCGGTCGTTACCACAGCCGCTAACCATTTGGGCGGCCGACGCTAAAACGAAAAATGACCGGAGGACGCTGACCTCCGGCCAAGGTGCGCGCACGGGAAGGAATGCGCGCTAAGCGACAGGGTGCGTCCTCAGACGCATCGGGTCGTAGAAGGGCATGCGGACCACGGTCGCTGTGAAGTCGCGGCCGTTGTCGCGGATCGTAAGTTCCGTGCCGAGCTTGGTGAAGGCGGGCGAGATCTGCGCCATCGCCAAGGACTTCATCAGATGCTGGCTGTAGGTCGTGCTCGTGACGATGCCGACCTCTTTGCCGTCCGAGAAGATTTTGGACAGCGGGGCAATCGCTTCGCTATGCAAAACATCCAGGCCCGTGATCAGCGAGCGCTCTTTGCCCTTCTTGGCGGTCAGCGCTTTCTTGCCGATGAAGTCCGGCTTGGAAAGATCGACCGTCCAATCAGCACGCACTTCCCAAGGAGTCGTGTCGCCATGCGTCATGTCGAAGGGGAAGAACAGAAGTCCGCCTTCGACCCGGATGATGTCGAGGCACGACCACGAGATCGGCGTCACGCCCTGGTCCTTGCCCGCGGCAAGGATCGAATCCCACATGAATTCCGCATCCTTCGCGCTGCAGAATACTTCGTAGCCGCGCTCTGCCGAATAGCCGCCGCGCGCGATCTCGACCGGGCGCCCGAACAGCGTCGTCTTCTCGTGATGGAAATACGGAAGCTCCGCGAGCTTCATCGGCGTGTGCGGCGCAAGAACTTCCAGAGATTTCGGACCCTGCAGCGACAGGATATGGACATCGTCGTCGCGAGCGACCGTAACATTGAAACGGCCTTTCGCCGCCGCAGCGGCTTCTTCGAACGAACCGCCGCCGTGCGAGACGCGGTATTTGCCGTCGCCATCGACATAGACGAGCACGTCATCGATCAGGGCGCCGTCTTCGTTGACGATATTGCTGATGTGCGAGTCGCCGCGCTTCGCCTTCGAGATGTCCGAGGTCAGCAAGTGATTGAGAAACGCCAGCGCATCGGGACCCTCGACATTGACCATCTTCAGGGCCGACACATCGAATAGGCCGGCCTTGTTGCGGACGATTTCCGTCTCTGCATAAGGGCAGGCGTTATAATTCTGCGGAATTGGCATGTCGTTCCAGGACGACGACAGATCTGAACCCAACGCGCGATGGCGGTCGCTGAGAGCAGAACTTCTTTTCTGAATTGTGCCGTGCATTGAACTTCTCCGACTTACCGATTGTTGTTCGTCTGTGAACGCGCCTTTTCAGAACAAGCCCGCACAAATTGGCGTCAGTGCATTTCGCTAAGGCAGATACTGAGTGGGCGTGATTGGGTGATGGGTATTGTCCGTCCGGACCGAGGAACCAGATCCGGACGGACGACCCCGCTGCCGCTACATATGGAAGAACCAGTTGGCGAACAGCACCGTGCCCAAGCCCGCGAGTAGCGTCAGGTACGGCAGAATTCCGGCTTTGCGGCTGGCCATCTCGCCAGGAGCAACGCCGAGATCTTCATACATGTGCGCCGGGAACCGGCCCTTGTCCTGGACGTAGTGACGGAACCAGAACACCGGCAGAATCAGCGACGCGGTGAACAAGCCGGACCACAGAGCATTCGGATTCCAAACCTTCGCGCCAGCGCCCATGAACGTTGCGTTGACGAATGCGAGGATGGCTCCAAGCGCGATGAGGATCGTCGGCGCTTTCCACGGACGCGGGCGGTCGGCGTTGTCGATACGATGGATCCAGCCCGAGTTCAGGTTGAGGAAGTTGAAGATGATGTAACCGCAGTTCGAGACCGCAAGAATGAAGAAGAAGCTTGCAGCATCGGCACAGGCGATCGCCATCAGGCAGAGGTTGGCGATAAGGTCAGTCCACATGGCGCTGGTCGGCGCACCGTGGTGGTTCGTGTGGCTGAGATAGCGCGGCAGCCAGCCATCGACGGACGCCTGGTAGAGCGTGCGCGAAGAACCCGCCATCGTGGTCATGATCGAAAGCATCAGCGCCATGATCATCATCATCACGAGGAGACCGGAGACCCAACCGCTTCCGCCGACCATCTTGCCCATGGCTTCTGCAACACCCGAACCATCGACAACCGACGGAGCGAGCATTCCATCGAGGCCAAGAACGCCCTGGAACGTGAATGGAACGAGGATGAAGAGAAGGAGGCAAAGCAGTCCCGAGAAGAAGATCGCTTTGAACGTGTCGCTGCCCGGATTGCGGAACTCAGCTGTGTAGCACACCGCCGTCTCGAACCCGTAAGTCGACCAAGCCGCGATGAAGAGACCGCCGAGCACCAGCGTCCAGCCGGGAATATCCCACTGGCCTGCAGCCGGAGCATACGCTTCCTTCAAAGGCAGGATTGGAGAGTAGTTCGACCAGTCGATTTGGCCCGTCAGGATCGGAACGAGGCCGACGATCAGCATCGGGATGATGACGACGAGGCCGATATACTTCTGGACGTTTGCCGTACCGACGATGCCTCTGTGCTGGATCGCAAAGGTCAACAGCATCAGCGCTGCGCCGATGAAGAACGCGGAGTTGAACGAGAAATGCACCGGTCCGATCGCGCCGGATGCGAGGCTCCACTCGCGAATTGCCGGCGTGAAGGCCGCGACGCCATCCGCGCTCAGCAGTGCCGAGATCGCATCCTGAGCGGTTTTTCCGCTGTTGGCTGCGAGCCATTCGATGACACGCGGGCTGTCCGGAGCGATGCTCGAGGCGTGCGCACTGATCCATGCCGCGACTTGCGGTGCATCAGCTGGCGGAATTGGCGCCAGAGCATTCAGAATGTATGCGGCCGCGATCGACGAACCGAGCGACAGCACGGGCGTCCACGCGAACCAGTTGCACCACACGGATAGCGGCGCAATCCACTTTCCATAGCGGAGCCATGCAGCGGCGCCGTAAACCGAGGCACCACCCGACTTGTTGGGAAAAAGGCCGGCGATTTCAGCATATGTGAAGGATTGGATGAATCCCATGATCATCGAAACCGTCCAGACAAGGAAAGCGACCTTGCCGACCGTTCCGGCGATCCCGCCGATCGAGAACAACACCAGAGCAGGAACGCCGCTCGCAACCCAGAACGCCCCCCGCCAATCGATACCTCTTACTAGTTCTGTAGAAGCGGGCTCACCTATTGCCCGACTCGCCGTATGGTCCATTTTTCGCTCCCATGGTTTCTTTCATTTTTTCCTGCTTTGGATAGTTTTTCGTGCCGTGATCAGTTGAATTGTGCTTCGAGCTCCTTTGCGAATTCGAAGATGTCCATGCAGACGCCGTACGTTGCGACGTTGAAGATCGGCGCTTCTGGATCGGTGTTGACGGCGATGATGGTGTCGACGTGCTTCATGCCGTAGAGGTGCTGCACGGCGCCCGAGATGCCGAGCGCGACGTAGACTTTGCAGGCGCTCGCGACCTTGCCGGATTGCCCGACCTGGTGCGGCTTCGGCAGCCATCCGGAATCGACGATCGGGCGCGAGCAGCCGAACGTGAAGCCGAGCCGGTCGGCGAGCCCTTCGAAGCGCGGCAGGTTGTCTTTTTCCTGGATGCCGCGGCCGACGGAGAGAATGTATTCGGCTTTCGCGATATCGATGTTCGACTGCGGCGCTTCGATATAGCCCGTGTGCTGCATGCTCTCGGAGGCCTGGATGAGATTAGGCTCGATCGCCGTGCGCTTGGCGCTGCCTTTGGCGTCGGGCACCGGATACGTCGCGCCGCGGAGTGCCAGCACGACGATCTTGCGTTCCGGGAACGCCACCTCGAGGTTGACCTTGTTGCCGTAGGCGCCGCGCGTCGCGGTCAGGCCGGTGGCATCGGCCGAGAGCGCCAGCACGTCGCTCGCAAAGCCCGCGCCGAGCCGCGCCGCGATGGCCCCGGCGAGCGCCATGCCGTTGACGGTATGGCCGAGCAGGATCAGCTCGGGCTGATACGTCTTGCCGAGTTCCAGAACGCACTCTTCATAGACGTGCGGATCGAAGTGATCGGCCGGCGCCTTGACCGACACGATCTCGTCGACGCCCGCGAGGTCGAGCGAGTCGGCGATCGCGCCGATGTCGTTGCCGATGACGGCGACGACGACCGGACCGCCGAGGCCCGCTTTCACCTGCTGCGCCGCCCCGATCGCTTCCCGGGTGATGTCGCGAACCACGCCGTTCAGATGTTCGGCGACGATGAGAATGCCGGCCATGATCAGCCCTTCTTTTCACGAATGAGGTTGGCGATGAACTTCGCGATCTCCGCCGGCGTGCCGGTCAGCATCTCGGCTTTCGACTGCTCGGGGATGTACATGCGCTTGACGACGTAGCCGCCGCTGCCGTCGACGACGCCCGCGCCGCTGACGACGACGAGCGGCTTCTGCTTCGCCTGCTTGACCATCTTCATGGTCGCGAAGCGCGGCGTGTTGATGCCGGTCTGGATGGCGACGACGGCCGGCGCCTTGAGATCGAAGTTGTGCCGGAGGCCGCCTTCGAGTTCGCGCGCGAGCTTCAGCGGTCCCTTGCCGTCCCACTCGAAGCCGACGACGACGGCGGCGTGCGGCAGGTCGAGGATGCGTGCGAGCGCGGTGCCGGTGGCGCCATGCGCCTGGTCGCCCGACTGCACGCCGGAGAACACGAGATCGGGATCTTCCGCCTTCGCGACGCCGGCGATGGCGCGCGCGATGGTGATCGGATCGGCGTTGGCGAGCGAGTCGTCCCAGATCCGCACCGCCCGGTGCGCGCCTTTGGCCAGCGCCTTGAGCAGCGACGCATCGGCATCACCGTCGCCGACCGTGACGGCCACGACTTCGCCGCCGCCCTGCTTCTCAACGCAGCGGAGCGCTTCCTCGAGCGCCGCGTCGTCCCACTCGTTCAAGGAGAACTCCATGAACTCGCGGCGCACGTCGCGGCCGTCGGCGGTGAAGCCGTATTCGTCACCGAGCTTGGCGACGTTCTTGATGGTGACGAGAATGCGCAGGCCGGTCTTCGGCGGCGCCTGATAGTCGGCGAACGTCGCCGGCGTGACGGGCTTCAGTCCATCCCACGAAACCGGCGTCAGCTTCTGTTCGACGGCCGGTGCTGCGGGGGCAGCCGCAGGAGCAGCATCCGGAGCCTTCGCTTCGGGTGCAGGCGCGGCTTCGGCGGGCGCTTGCGTGGGTGTCGCCGCCGGAGCCTGGTCCGCAACGGCTGCCGCAGTTGCAGCCGGCGCCGCAGCGAGCGCCACGGGGGCGGCCGCCACCGGCAGGCTCGCGAGCCGCGCCGAGATCACGGCGTCGAGCTTCGTCGCCACCGCATCCGAGATGTGCGTTGCGATCGCGGCGACGAGACGGTCGGCGAGCGGCGGCAGATCCTTGAGGTTAAGCGACTTCAGCTCGATGGCTTCCGCGACCAGCTCGGCCAGATCCTGGACGACGAAATCCTTCTCGTGCCCGCCGGTCTTTCGAGCATCCTCAAACATGGTCAGGTCCTTTGGACAGCAAGTGACGAAGATATCGATGTTGAGCGCCGCCGCTTCATGCACGCGGTTCTCGGAGGGCTTCTGCGTGCCCTGCGTATCGGGGATCCAGATGCGTCCGCCGCCGGCGCCGCAGCAGAACGAGTTGTCGCGATTGCGCGGCATCTCGATCAGCTCGCAGCCGATCAGCTCCAGCACCTTGCGCGGCGCGTCGTAGCCGCCGTTCAGGCGCCCGAGATGGCACGGGTCATGGAACGTGACGCGCTTGTTGAGCGGCTTTTTGACTTTGAGCCGGCCGCTGGTCAGAAGGTCGGCGAGCACGCTCGAATAGTGCTCGATCGGCGCGACCTCGCCGAAGGCCGGGTACTCGTTCTTGATCGTGTTGTAGCTGTGCGGGTCGGTGGTGATGATGCGCTGGAACGGCTTGGCGCCCTGCATCTGCTCGATGTTGTGGCTCGCGAGTTCCTCGTAAAGGCCCTCTTCGCCGACGCGGCGCACGTCGTTGCCCGCCGTCTTCTCGCCCTCGTGCAGCAGCGCGAAGTCTTCGCGTGCGGCCTTGAGGAGCCGCGCCACCGTCTGGCTGACCTTCTGGTTGCGCGGATCGAAGGAGGCGAAGTCGCCGACGAACCACAGCGTCGGAGCGGCATCCTCGCGGATGTCCTTGACGCGGAACTCGAGCGCCTTCGTCCATTGCGAGCGCTTGCGCGAGTTCTCGCCGAAGCTGTTGCCGGTGTCGCCGATCTGCACGATCGTGTTGCGCAGCAAGGGGTCCATCGTGCCCTGCTCGACGAGATGCCGGCGCATGCGCACGATGAGGGACGGGTGTTCGATGCCGACCGGGCAGATCTCCTGGCAGGCGCCGCAGGTGCGGCAGGCCCACAGCGTCTCGGGCGCGATGACGCCGCCGACGAGATCGAGCGCCGGTGACGAGCAGCCCTTGGCCTCGTCGTTGTAGGCGCGCAGATCGAGAATGAAGTCGCGCGGGCTGAGCGGATATCCGGCCGTCCGCGCCGGACAGGCTTCATGGCAACGGCCGCACTTGGTGCAGGCGTCGAGATGCAGCATGTCCTTCCAGGTGAAGTCCTCGATCGCGGAAATGCCCGCCTTCTCGGCGTCCTTGGGCTCGCCCGGCAACAGCGCCAGCGGCTGCTTGTTGCGGAAGATCAGCGATCCGACGGCGGAGATGATGTGCTTCGCCTTGTACCACGGGATCGCGGCCGTGAACGTCAGCGCCAGGATGCCGTGCATCCACCAGTTCGCCTGCCGGATGGAGATCGCGGTGGCTTCCGTCATGCCGGCGCCGGTCAGCACCTTCGATAGCGCGAGGCCCACCGGCGACCACGCCGCCCATGCCGGCTTGTCGATGATGAGGCCGCAGGCTTCCTGCAGGAAGCCCGAGCATTCGATGAGCAGCAGCGAAACGACGAAGACCCAGTCCTCGATGCGCCAGCCTTCGGCGACGGAGCGCAGTTCCGTCTCGCCGCGATAGTTGCGCACGTAGTCGAGCTTCTTCGGCTTGATCAGCGCCCGGCGCACGATCATGTAGATGAGGCCGATCATCAGGCACAGATGTCCGAGATCGAGCAGCAGGCTCATGATCAGATAGAACTTGCCCTTGACGAACGTGATGCCCGTCAGCGGCTTCAGAAGATCGACCTCGATGAAATAGAGCGTCGTGGCGATGGCGCCGAACAGATAGCCGTAGAAGATGCCTTTGTGCGCGAGGCCCGCCCAGCGATCGCGCCGCCTGAGCGTGCGATGCGAGAAGATGTCCTTCAGCCCACGGACGACGCGGTCGTAAAGCTCAAGCGGCTCGACCAGCGACTTGCCACGCGCGTACTTCGCGATATGCGCATACGCCCCGTACAGGAACACCGCCATCGACAGCGTGCCGAGCATGTAGAACATGATCAGCTGCTGCGTGTTGATGCCCCAAAATAGCTCGCGCGATTCCACCGATTTGTTCCTATCGATCCACGGCAGTGGGCCGTGGCGGATGCATCAATGTAAATGAATGCGTGGCGACAGCGATGCCGTCGCATGGAAATGCCGAGCCGGCACTGGAGCCGGCTCGGCAAGGATAGGCGCTTAACCCACCGTTTCGCGGTCAGCGATCTTAGGATAGGTCTCGTGACCCCAAACCTGGCGCTCACGGATCCAGGGCTGCGCACGCTGCGGGTTGGAGGACTCGAATTCCCGAGCGATGCGATGCCCTTCGAACACGGCCTGTGCAATGAGGCCGGGAGCGAAGCAGTCACCTGCTTGATAGACTGCCTGGATCTCGCGCTTCTCCCATTCGTCTTTACGCTTCGCGATTTCGCGATAGAGACTGTCGTTCGGAACGCGCGCCGTGCAGACCACGAGCGTATCGAACGGAACCTCCACAACGTCCGTGCCGGCGCGACGCGGAAGCTCGCCCGTCTTCGGTCCGAGATTGCGCTTGTAGCCGTCGCGGAAGAGATAGTACGCGGTGGCTTTCCCGGGCTCGACCTTGGTCAGCCAGTGGCTGGTCAGCTCGTGGATCTTCTTCTCGTACATCATACGATGAAGGTTCGGCGCCTCGAGCGTGAAGTGCGTATAAGGCGCAACACCACCGAGCGGAGTGAGGATCTTCACGTGCTTGCCGCGATCAGCGAGATATTCCGCGATCGAAACACCCGTGAAATATCCATCGCAGTCGACGACGAGAACATTATCGCCAACAGGCTTGTTCTGCATCAGGATCTGCTCAGGCGTGCAGATGTGCGGCAGCGACGTGTCGATGCCCTCAACCGGAGCATGCGTGACGAAGTTCGTGCCGTCACCCGCCCAATGCGAGCCGGTGGCAAGGACGACCTTGTCGGCGCCATAGTTGAGGATGTCATCCGCCGACATCTTGCCGATGCCAGTGTGAACTTCGACGTTCTTCAGCTTCTGCAGTTGAAGTTGCCGATAGATCGCGACACGGCCCCACTCTGCGAGACCCGGATACTTGACGACCTTGCGGATACGTCCGCCGATTTCGGCTTCCGCTTCGCGAAGGTGAACGTCATATCCACGCTCGCCGAGAACGCGGGCGCATTCCATACCGGCCGGACCGGCGCCAACGACCAGAACCGAGCACGTGTCTTTGGTTTTGGCGAACTTCTCAGGATGCCAGCCACGACGATACTCTTCGTTGGCCGTAGCATTCTGCGTGCAGATCATCGGAGGGCCGCCGATTTCCCAGCGCGAGATGCAGACGTTGCAGCCGATGCACTCGCGGATGTCTTCGTAGCGACCTTCTTCGATCTTCTTCGGGATGAACGGATCGGCAATCGACGGACGCGCGAAACCGAGAATATCGAGACGGCCTTCGCGAATGCGGGCGGCCATATCGTCGGGGCTCGTCTCGCGGCTCACGCCGAGAACCGGAACCTTCGCTGCCTTTTTGCAATCATCCGTCCAGTTGCGCTGGTGGCCGGCTTTATAGAAGCGCGACGGACCTGCATCCTCGCCCCACTCGGCGATGTCACCGACGTTGAGGTCCCAGAGATCGAGCAGGCCCTTGCTGTCGACGAGTTCGACGAACTTGACGCCTTCGTCCAAAGCCTCGACGCCATCCGCGCCATAAAGCGTATCGACTGCAAAGCGCGTAGCGATCGCGGCTTCATGGCCGACGGCCGCCTTCACCTTTTCCAGCGTCTCAACCCAGAAGCGGGCGCGGTTCTCGAACGAGCCGCCGTAACCGTCAGTCCGGTGATTGTAGTATTTGGAAAGGAACTGCAGCGGCAGATAGCTATGCGCGCCGTAGACATAAACGATATCGAAGCCGGCCTGGACCGAACGCTTCGCCGCCTCGACGTACAGATTCTGGAGATGCTTGATGTCGTCCAGATCGGCTTCGTGGCAGTAGGTGAGGTATTCGAATTCCGAAGCCTGCGAAGTCGGGCCATAGGAGATGGCGCGCGATTCCATGCACGGCGCGTGCGAGCCACCGTACCAAAGCTCGACGCCGCCAAGCGCTCCGTGCTTGTGCAGAGTGTCGTTGAGGTGACGCAGATTGATGACGTCGCCTTCATCCCAGATACGCGCAGAAACGCGATGGCAGTCATCGGCTTCCGGCGAAATCGAACAGTATTCGGTGCAGCAGGCACCCCATCCGCCTTCGGCCTTCATGCCACGATGGGCGGCCTGGGTTCCAGGTTTCTCCGATCCCGCGCCGATGCAATGCGGCACCTGATAGAACCGGTTCTTCATCGTCTTCGGACCGATCTTGATCGGCTCAAAAAGAATGTCGTGCTTGGGGTTTCTTGCCATGGGCGATCCTCTCCCTCATCAGGGAACCACTTTGGACCATTATTGTCCATTTTGGTCGATAATGTCACTATCTATAGGTCCAAAATTTTCAACCTGGCAACCAGAAAAAAGTGGTTGAGGGCCCAAAATGGTCGTTCAGAAATGCATATTGCATCGCAACAAAGGCAGCAAAACCGCACAAAAAATTAGCACCTGCGACCAAAAAACACTGAAAAATAAAGTCGAATCCATTTGGTTTGAAATGGTTGATTATCAGCCAACAGCATGTTAGAATTTTTTAAATTCTCGCAACGCAAAATCGGTTGGTCGACCATGGAAAACCAAATGATGCAAAAAAGATCAGCTCACAGCTTATTCCGGCGCCACCTGGCTGGGACATTGAACTATCGACGACCGGTCAGATTCGCGGACGAGAACTGAGCAGGACCAAGCCGCAGCCCATTCCGACGGGTTATGCGGGAACATTCGATCGCAATGCCCTGAACGGAAGAAGCACAACATGGACGACCGAGTGAGCGAAGCCCTACCGCCTTGGGAACTGAGCAGGGACAATCATCCGCTCATCAAGGAACGCGTGAAAGCTGCAGCCGACACGCTGTTTCATCAGATCGCGTCCGGCCAGTATTCGTACGGAACCCGGCTCGCTTCCGAACGTGATCTCGCCAAGGAATTCTCGCTCAGCCGCGCGGCGATCCGGCAAGTCATCGACTTTCTCGAAACCTATGCCGTCGTAAAGCGCCAGCCGAACAGCGGCACGTTCGTGAATTACGTCCCGCCGAAGAACGGCTTCTCCGTTGCAAATGCGAAGACCGGAGAGAGCCACCTGATGGACATCCGGGCGATCGCCGAAACCGCGTCACCGCTCGAAATGAACATTCTCTGCTCGATCATCGAACCCGAGATGGTCAGGATCGCGGCGCTCTACATGTCGGTACGCGACCTCGCGAATTTGCGGAGCGTGTTCGACGAAATCGAAAAAATCGTCACCGACGCAGAACTCTTCGCACACCTCGAAAAGAAGTTTCTGATGACGATTGCCGAGGGAACGCATAACCGGCTGCTGATCACCGTCTACCGGATCGTAACGGAAGTTCGCCGGCAGCCGCACTGGTGCGCGACGCGCGTGAAGTCCTTGACGCCCGAACGGATCAGCGACACGCAGAACCGTTTGAAATCGCTCTATATGGCATTGGAGAATCACGACATCGAAAGCGCGGTCGAGTTCATGAAGCTCGTCATTGCAGGCGCGCAGGACGACCTCTTGAACGCACGCTGATCCTCGAAGCACACACAGAAATGCGTGTGCGTCCGCGCTTCGAACTCGAAAAAGCGTTAGCGGCTCAACGCCAGCTTTTCTTCTCGCTGATCCCACATCAGATTGAGAGCACGCATGTGCTTGATCAGCAGATAGCCGTACGAACTCCACCACTTGAGAGGCGAGCCAAACTCGACGATACGCGCCTTGCCGTTGCGGATGGCGACGACCGGCCAGTCTCCGACAAGCGCGTTATCGATGCCGAACAGCTCATGCCCCCACCACGTGGCTTCGCCGAAAACGTGCTTCCCCTTCCCGCCGACTTTCATCATCGCGAGCACCGTCAAAGGCTCGATCGTGCGCGCGCGTTCGACGGCGACCTTCCACATCTGAAGGATTGCCGCATACTCCCACGACACGGCGCTCCACTCGCCCGGATAACGCCGGCAGAACTCGCCGAAAAAGCCTGCAGGATCGCCGAAATTAATATCCGGATGGTTGAGCAGCGGGTCGTCGAAATCCGGAAACTGGAAGACGAAATTCTCCATGAATTCCGGGCTCGTCTTCTCAACCAGCTCCAGATAGTTATCGCACGTGCACGAGATGATCCGGCCCTTGAACCCGCGCTTGTAAGCCTCGATGGTCATGGCATGCACGAACGGCTCGTACGCCGTATCCCAGCACAGCACGTCCGGTTTCTTTTCCAGCAACCGGCCGATGATCTCGGAAAAGTCGCTCGTCTGATTGGGAAACAGATGTTCGTCGACCAGCGTCAGGCCCGCCGCCTCGAAAGCTGCGCGGTACGTCGCAATCGACGGCAACCCGTGCTCGTCGTTCTGCGTGCACATCGCCACCGTCTTCAGGCTCGGATCGTCCCGCACGAGCCAATCGACGCCGGTCACGTTGTAGATCGGATGGACTTCGCACGGCGCGATCAACGTGCGCGCATTGGGCGATAGATCGCTCGGCAGCAGCGTCGTCACCAGCGCCTTGCGTTGATTGACGAAGTCGCGCAACGGCCGGGAAAAGTCGTTGCCGCCGAGCATCATCACCAACTGCACACCATGATCCATGAGCAGTTTGCGTGCACCCGCCAATGCTTTTTCAGGCCTGAACTGCGTATCGTACGGAATGACGTCGACCTGATAACGGCGGTCGCCGATCCGGATTCCGCCCTTTCCGTTCACCCAGTCTTTCCAGATCAGGCAGCCCATGAAACCGGGCTCGGCCCAGGATTTCATTTTTCCGGACAACGGCGCGAGCATGCCGACTTTGAGAACTTTTTCGGCGTCGATGACCGTTCGAGGCAAGGTCAGCGATAGCGCTGATGTGACCGTGGTAGGAGACCGCATTTCTCGCCTTCTTTCATCCCAGCGCCCTGTCTGGGATCACATCATCGACTCTTGAACTCGGCGCTCTCGATAGCCGCCACGATTCAGCGACGCACGTTGTTTAGCGCACCGGCGCCCAGCACGGTGCAGCCTCCGGTGAAAATTTCCTCGCGCCGTAACGTACGAAACACCACCTTTTGAAACTGGGCGAGATGACATTGCGCGCAAAGCGCACGCGAGCAACACCCGCAAGCATCCTTAAATCCTATACTATACATTTTTAGTATACAAAAAGCCAAAACGCGACGCGGCGTAATGCGCTGCACACATCTCGCGCTCGGACCGAACCTCGCATGCACGCGCCGCTTAATATCAGACAATCGAAGTCCGAAACCGGCGGTACGACGAGGTCTCGATAGACGACGACGGAACGGCGGACCTCCGCCGTACCAATTGAAACTCTCAGTTTCTTATGCCTTCGAAACACGCAGAGGCGCCAATTTGCGCCTCTGCGAATGATAACAAATTGTTCACATTGCCCAGTAATTGGGCTAGGACCGCTACGCTTCAAACTCAAATCGGAATGCATAAACAGTGGTCAACATTGATGAAAAGCTGGCGCCAATCCTCGCGGAAGTGCTCCGCAGGAATGCCGGCGAAGAAGAATTCCATCAAGCCGTCAGGGAAGTCCTTG
The DNA here is from genome assembly GCF_000143145.1 of Hyphomicrobium denitrificans ATCC 51888. Classification (NCBI taxonomy): domain Bacteria; kingdom Pseudomonadati; phylum Pseudomonadota; class Alphaproteobacteria; order Hyphomicrobiales; family Hyphomicrobiaceae; genus Hyphomicrobium; species Hyphomicrobium denitrificans. The sequence continues at coordinate 560,170 of NC_014313.1, read as the reverse complement.
GAAGTCTCGGCCGCGTCGTCGCCAAACATCCCCGATATGCCAACAATCATGCTCTGATCGAGCGCCTGTGTGAGCCGGAGCGACAGATTATCTTTCGCGTTCCGTGGGTTGATGACTCCGGACACGTGCGCATCAATCGTGGTTTCCGGGTGCAGTTCAACTCGGCGCTCGGCCCCTACAAGGGCGGTCTGCGCTTCCACCCGTCGGTCAACGTCGGCATCATCAAGTTCCTCGGTTTCGAGCAGACGTTCAAGAACGCGCTCACCGGAATGCCGATTGGCGGCGGTAAAGGCGGATCGGACTTCAATCCGCGCGGCCGTTCCGATGGCGAAATCATGCGCTTCTGCCAGTCCTTCATGACCGAGCTTCATCGCCACCTCGGCGAATATACCGACGTTCCCGCCGGTGACATCGGCGTCGGCGGCCGCGAGATCGGCTTCATGTTCGGTCAGTACAAGCGCCTCACCAATCGCTACGAAGCCGGCGTCCTGACGGGCAAAGGTTTGACATATGGCGGCTCTCGCGCACGCACCGAAGCGACCGGCTACGGCACGACCTATTTCGTGCAGAGCATGCTCGCCACGAAAAAGCAGGCGTTCGAAGGTCGCCGCGTCGTCGTATCGGGATCGGGAAATGTTGCGATCTACGCCATCGAGAAGGTCGCCGAATTCGGCGGCAAGGTCGTGGCGTGCTCCGACTCGAACGGCTATGTCGTCGACGAAAACGGCATCGATCTCGCCCTCGTCAAGGAGATCAAGGAAGTCAAGCGCGGCCGCATTTCCGACTACGCCAAGATCAAGGGCGCACCGGTCCGTTATATCGAAGGCGGATCGATCTGGGATGTCCCGTGCGATGTCGCAATGCCGTCGGCGACGCAGAACGAACTGACCGGCAAGGACGCGCAGGCTCTCGTCAACAACGGTGTTATCGCAGTCGGTGAAGGCGCCAACATGCCTTGCACGCCGGAAGCGGTACACATCTTCCAGCAGGCTGGCGTGCTCTTCGCTCCCGGCAAAGCGGCAAACGCTGGCGGCGTCGCAACGTCCGCACTCGAAATGCAGCAGAACGCATCACGCGACAGCTGGACGTTCGAGCAGACGGAAGCTCGTCTCGCCATCATCATGCGTGACATCCACGACAGCTGCGCCGAAACCGCCAAGGAATACGGCGCGCCAGGCGACTACGTCCTCGGAGCCAACATCGCGAGCTTCGTCCGCGTTGCGGAAGCGATGGAATCTCTCGGCGTTATCTAAGGCCCATCTATCGATCGGCCGGGCACTGCCAAAAACGCGGCAGCGCCCGGCCGATTTCTTTGTGCAATCAAGCCGCGGACAACGTATCGAATTCGGCTCGTACGCTGTCGACGGTCGGCTTGATGAGCGCGCTGACGCCCGGGATCGCGAGCGCCTTATCGAACATCTGATCGAGCATCGGCCGCGTCGCGGCGATCGCATTGACGACCGTTTTACGAACGTCTGGCGAAAGCTGATCGAGCATCTTTTTCAGTCGTGAAAATTCATCGGCCGATTTTGCAAGAGGCTGAGCAACTGCTTGCGCCGACGCCTCGTCTTTGATGCTCGAAAGCGACGAACGCATACCGTCGACTGCGTTTGCGATCTGCGCACCGAAGTCCGTATCTCCGACCTTGACTCCGCGAATACTGTCGAGCGCCTGGAATGGCGTCGGCATGATGTCCGTGCCCGCAGCACCCGTGCTCGTCCCGGTGTTCGACGGCGAGTTCGAATTGGCCTCTGTCCGTGCGGGAGTTTCCGTCGCCGGCGGCGGCGCGACTGCAGTCACGTCCGGACCCGAGCCTGTCCGCAGGCTCCAGGCGATGCCGAGCAATGCCAGCACTGCAAGCGCCGGAAGTGCCCAGCGCCACGGCGACGACGCTTCGCGCGACTGATCGCTGTATCTCTCCGTCGGCGTCGTGTATTGCGGCCGCGAGGCGGGGTCCGCCGCTGTGGCGGCGCGCTCATCACCCATCACGCCGTCGAGAATACCCGTACCTTGGAGATATTTCGAAAAGCCTGAAGGGATAGCCCGCGCAATGCTGTCCTTTTGAGACTCGACGAGGTCGGCGAGACCATCGGCATCGAGCCCTCTCGCGCGTTGCTCTTGACCGAGCACGCTCAACACGACAGGCGCAAGCAAACCCATCAGACTTTTCGAGATGCCACCGCCGACGCCGACGTATTGGCTGACGGCATTGGCAAGCGCCGATGACGTCGAACCGCCAAGAAGCGAATTCAGCAGGCTCGCGCCGCCTTCAACCACATTATTCTGCGTCGGACTGCCAATCACGTTTCCCAGGTTCGAAAGCAGACCCGGCGGCTGCTGCGCGATCGCGCTGTTGAGAGCCGATGCGCCACCCGGCCTGGAAATCAAGGACACCAGAGCGGCGAGAAGGCCGGGAATACCAGCCTGCAAAGCTTTTTCTGCTTGTGACCTGTCGAGCCCTAGCCCCGAAGCGATGCGTGTAACGATGTTGGCGCTGAGAGCTTGGGTGATACTGGCGATCAGATTTGCTGACATGGGAACCGTCCTTCCGGTTGCCCCCCCGGATGCAGAACTCCCCTCAAGCTTGGTGATTAGACGCGCAAAGCTCAGCCGAGTCCATCCGTTGCACGTCCGAGCAGCGAAGAAGGTAGGGCCGGATTCGCTTGAAGAACTTGCGAGCACAAACCTGAGCGCCGTTCAGCGGCGGCAGCTGCAGTGAGATCGCTCTGAGGAAAAAACGTCTGCGCGCAACACGTAGACCCGCGCGATCTGATTCCGTTTCGCCGGAAAAAAACAAGGCCGACGCCCAGAGGGCGCCGACCCGTTCGTGGACATCGGGTACGGGAATGAAGAAGGGAGTACCCGACCAGCAAAAAATATCTTCAGCCGGCAGGCGAGTCAATTGCAAAGAAACTTTTTTTCTTTATAGTCACGACAATGTGCATCCGAGACGATTTTGTTCCGGGTGACCCATGAAAATCGAAGCCAAGAAATCCGAACGCATCATTGCAGATGAGTTGGGGTCAAAGCCGTCGAAGCATCGGGTGATGCCAAGCTTTTCCCCGGGTCGCTCCATCGGTCGAGGCGTCAGCGTACGACAAGATCGCCGCCACCACTCTCGTGCACAAATCGGATCGTCCGTAAGCACCGCAATTCCGATCATGCACCTGCCGCCGAAAACTTACTAACGAATTTTGCGAAGGCCATGAAACTTAAACACCGAACATTGCCGTTCGATCTTCGCTCGCTGGAGATATTTCTCGCCGTCTGCGAAACCGGAGGCATGGCCGCCGCTGCGAGCGAACTTGGGCTGACGCAGCCTGCCGTGTCACAAACGATTTCCGAGCTCGAGAAGCGCACAGGTACGGATCTGTTCGACAGAAAGTGCCGCCCGCTTGCGCTTACTCTCAGCGGCTCGTTGATGCGTCAGCGCGCAACGGCGCTGCTGTCCGATGCACATCAGATTTCACCCTTGCTGCAAGATGCAAAGCAAGGAAAAGTCACGTTCATTCGCGTCGGACTGGTCGACTCTCTCAATCGCGCCCTGACGATAAAACTCTCCGAATATTTGCAGTCTCGCGCCGGCAAGGTTGCCATCCTCTCGGGTTTGACCGCAGCCCATGCGAGTGAATTGCTGACGCGCAAGCTCGACTTGTTTTTGGGCGTCGACGATCTCGAAGAAACGGCAGGCCTCGAACGCTGGGAGATCGGACGCGAGCCCTACGTCCTGTTGCTGCCCGCAGGCACGCGCATGGTTCAGACCATCGACGATCTGAAGCGCCTCGCGGAAACCAAGCCGTTCATCCGCTTCAGCGCGCGCTCGCAAACGGGCGTTGAGATCGAACGACATTTGCGCCGCCTTGGCATCGTGGCAGCGCAATCCTTTGAGTATGACAGTCCTTATTCCGTCGCGGCCATGGTCTCTGCGGGCCAAGGCTTCGCGATCTCCACCGCCCTCTGCATCTCGGAATCACAGCTCGGCAGAGAAGGCTTGGTAACTTGTCCGCTACCCGGCCCGATCGTCTCGCGAAAGCTCTCGGTCGTCGCGCGCTTTCGCGAGCTGGGTCAGATCCCGCGCGACGTCGCGGACGTCACGCGCCTCGCATTAGGCGAGCATATCTGCGCCCTGAATGTCTGAAGCCTGAACGCTCAAGCCGAATATTGATGCGCGACCGGCATGACGACGATCGGCTTCATCGGCCCTTCGACGTTTTCCGCTTCAGGAACCACAACTTGGCCGCCCGTTGCGCTCTGCAACAAACTCTCGTTCGTTTCCGCGGTGGAGGATTTGTCGTCCGCATCGCTCATATCGAACAATCCTTCCGTGTCTGAGTTCAGTTGCGAGCAGCGGCGGCTAGTTTGAGAAACTTGGAAACGCCGTCTGGCGCTGCAGATTATCGCTTTTTGAAATAAAGACGATAGGAAAAGTCATTCGTTCCGTGTGTCCGAGAATTTCTGCATCGACGCGAAGATTGCTGTGATGCGCAGGCAGGGCAACGCGATCCCAATCGCCAGGCACAAAGCTATGCAAACTCTCGCCTGCCCGGATGCCGCCAGCCAGCGCGATGAGTTCGTGAACGGTGCTGAACACCGGAGCCTTGTAGATCCCAGGCCGTGAAACACACCCGAGCAACGCATAGAGCGTTTGCGGACCGCTCGCGGCATCGCCGTCGAGCGCATCACCCGTCGCGACGATTTCAGGCACCCACGCGACGAACTCGGGATCGGCGATCAGCGCCGACGCGCTCGGCTCCTCGCTGTTCGACGTCAGACAGATCTGCCGCAAACTTTGCTGCTCCGACTGGCTTTCGGCATCGATCAATGTGAAGCGGACATTCGCGCCAAGTCCACGATTCTTCAGGAAAAGAAATTCTTTATAGAATTTGCGGCACGCACTCTCGTGCCTGCGGCTGTAGCAAAGAACGATCTCCGGCGCGCCAAGCGCATGCGCGACGATCAGCAAGCCTTCAAGCACCCGTTGCGGAAACTGCGCCAGGAAGAAGGATTGCGCCATTTCTCCAGGTCCATGCTCGTCAATGAGCATGACGATTTTGACCGTTGAGTACCGAGCGCGAAGCTCGCGAATACGCACGCCAAAAGGCGCATCCGCCTTCTCGAACAAGCGAACCGCCGCCGAGGATAGCGCGCAGAGAACGCTTTCGAGACTGCGCCGCTTGGCCAGACAGCTTTTCAGAACCCCATAGCCGCCGGACGCACAATATTGCTCGAACGACTCGGCCGGTCCGAAGTCTGATGTCTCGCAAGCGCCCGAGTAGATGCGTCCGTCCCGGCCGATGGCCGGCGCGCGCCAGCACTGTGCCAGACACGTCTCGCGCGTGATCTCGTCGCTTCGAACGAGCCCGGACTCGACGAGAGAGTGACAAAACTGTTCCGCTCCGGCCAGCGCGCATGGCAGCCCGACGCAAACGCGTGCGCGATCTTCATCCGCGGGCTCAGCATCTTGGCTGGAAGCGTGCTCGTCGTCCGCACGCGCCTCGCTGTCGTCGTGAAGCACGGACGCAAAATCCGCCTCGCATACGTAGCCGCGACATCGCTGGACAGCTCTGAGCCAGCCGGAAAGACATGAGCGTCTGTTCAATGGCGCCCCAGTCTCTGCTGAAGGATTGACTGGCTCGGAATGCGCGCGCGTTTGCTATCCGGTGCGGCGCCAGCGATTGCGATCTCGAAAAAAGACGGCTGAGAGCGGTCACTCTCAGCCGAGTTAGACGCACAGTGGGAAAAAGGCTGTTTGTGCGCCGCGAGGACTAGTGGAACACAACGACCCCCCTTCACTTGCAGATCGACCAGGACGATCGAGGAGGAATACGCTCGCCCTGGCCATTCGCCACGAGCACGCGTCGAGGTCAGGCTCAACGGAGCCTCGACGTGTTCCGCGATGAATTCCGATGCCGTCAGATCGCGCGCAGACGTTGGTGCGCTCGAAAAAGCACAGCGAACGTGACGTGCTTTTGGCGTGCCCAACATGAGGAACCACATGCGATCTGTACTGACGACCTGTCGCAGTATTATGGTGGCGAGCACGAGCGCAAGTAAAAAAACTTTCTGGCTAAGAAATGATTTTGCGTCTGCGAGAAGGCTTTGCGGTGCGCTATAAAGCGAATTTTATAAACACCGGCACGATATAATTGAATTCGCGAGCGAACTTAGCAATTGGTCGACTATGGTCACAGGCAGATAGGCCAAGGGCATGTGGCGTCTGCAAAACCGCGTTCGCAACTGAACGGGCAAATTGCAGATAGACCGCCTGCTGACGATCAGCCAGCCTGCTCCTGCGAGGCCAAAGTCGCCGTCTGGACGCCGTGCGAATGCCGGCTGATTCCCCACAGAGCCAGGAACGTGATGATCGACGCCGCCGTCAGATAGAAGCCCACGGCCTGAATGCCGAACTTCGTCGCGAGCGTCGTCGCAACGTAGGGAGCCAGCGAAGCTCCGAATATCCCGGCGAGATTGAACGCCAGCGACGCCCCCGTATAGCGCACGCCGACAGGGAACGGCTCCGAAAGCGCCGTGCCGAGCGGGCCGTACGTAAAGCCCATCAGCGCTAGACCGAGAACCATGAAGCCAACGACGCTCGCCACGCTCCCGCCGCCGAAAAGCGGTTCGAACAGGAGCCCGAAGATGCCGATGAGCGCCGTCGCCCACAGCAGAACCGTCTGACGGCCGACCTTGTCTGCGAGCCACGCCGACAGCGGAATAGTCAGTCCGAAGAAGATCACGCCGATCATCTGAATGGGCAGGAACTGCTGCCGCGTATAACCGAGGTTGCTGATCCCCCAGCTCAAGGCAAAAACCGTCATCAGATAGAAGAGAACGAACGTCGCCAAAGCTCCGAACGTCCCAAGGATCAGCAGCCCGAAGTGCCGCGAAAATACCGTCGCCAAAGGCACACGCACGCGCTCGTTCTTCTCGATCGCTTTCTGAAATGCCGGCGTTTCAGAAATCCGCAGACGCACATAAAGCCCGACAAAAACCAGAACGGCGCTGGCGATGAACGGTATGCGCCATCCGAACGAAAGGAATTGCTGATCGGTCAGCAGTTCGGTGATCGCAAGAAACACGCCCGTCGAGCAAAGAAAGCCGATGGGCGCGCCGAGCTGCGGAAACATGCCGAACCACGCCTTCTTCCCTTGTGGCGCGTTCTCGGTCGCGAGCAGCACCGCACCGCCCCACTCGCCGCCGAGCCCGAGACCTTGAAAGAAGCGGCATAGCGCGAGCAGCAACGGAGCCCAGACGCCTGCGGTCTCATACGTCGGCAGGATGCCGATCATGATCGTCGCGATGCCCATCGTCAGCAGCGCCGCTACCAGAGTCGCCTTGCGTCCGACGCGATCGCCGAAATGCCCGAACAGCATGGCGCCGACGGGACGCGCGAAAAATGCAATCGAAAACGTCGCGAAGGATTGCAGCGTCGCAGTCGTCGCGTCGGCGCTCGGAAAGAACAACTGCGGAAAAACAAGAACCGCCGCCGTCGCGTAAATGTAGAAATCAAAGAACTCGATCGTCGTACCCGCAAGGCTTGCAAACAGGACGCGGCGCGTCGAGACGTTCTTTGATCCGGTCAAAGGCTCACCCGATGATGTCTGGCGGATTACGATTCGGCTGCCGGAATATTTCAGCCAACAGAGGCCTCCGCAAGCGGAACCGGCTTACGAGCCCGCAGGCGCCGTCCACCCCACCAAGACATGCAGCTTTGGGCCAGTTTCGTGCCTGGAACTTCGCTCCCGCAAAGAAAGCGGCCGGGCCGTGCCAGCGGCAGATCTCCCTCGCGGCCGTCTTCCGCGAAGTCCAGAAAAATGGAGAGAGGCAACGTAGCCCGTGCCTCTCTCCACGGTGCGGGCGCTACCTTCGGCGCTGTAGCCTCCCGCCTTCTCGTCGGCTCAAGGATTTCTGCGCGCGAAGGACGCCGCATACACGGCCCCGCGATCCGCAATCATCGGATCGGCAGCCTCTATCCCGGCCGGAACCGCATTCGGCATGAACACGAGTTCTTTGTTTGCCGCATCGTCACCCGCGCTTTTCGTCAGCGTGATCGTCCCAAGCGGGACCGTCTTGCGATCTGCGGGCCATGCGATCGACGGATCGTCGACCTTGTCACCGGCATCCGCGATCTGCGCGACGAGCGTGAACGCCACCGGACCTTCGCCGACGCGCTTTTTGATTTCGTCACTGAGGTAGGAAGCGGCCGCCGCCTTCGCGTCCGCGTCGCTTAGATAGTGCTCTCCCCCAGCCGGCACGATTTGGTAGCGGACGAACGCCGCCTTGCCGTCCTTGTTCGTGAGCTTGAAGGCGTTCACCGCATAGTACGGCAGGCTGGCGAAGCTCACCGGATTGGGCTTCGCGGCAGTCAGGAACGTCTTGGCAATCGGGTGATCGCCAAGGAACGTATCGAGCGGCGTCGGCTTTGGCGTATCGGGCTTGCTCGTCCCAAGCGCGATGAGAAGCTGGCGGAACTCACCGGTAGTCGCGACGGGAAAGCCGTTGAACGAATGCGCGACGATGTCTGTCTCCGAACCATCCGCGAGCTTGAACTTCAACGCCAGTCCGCGCGGACTGGCCAACCCATCGTTATCCGCAATCGTCGGTATACCGGCGAAATTCGAGAATCGCACCGTGACCGGCACAGTCGACCCCGCCTGCAGATGTGGCGCAGTCGTGAGCGCGGCGGCTTCGGGCGAGGCAGCGAACGTTCCGGTCAGAACCGTTCCCTTGGCGTGAACGGCGCGCGCACCCTGGTGCACGCCGAATACGCCGTTGACGGCATCGACCATTGCTTCGGGTGGCACCTCCTCGGCCTTGGCATTGATGGCGAGCAATGAAATCGCGGCGGCAATCAGCAGCGGAATAGCAGCTTCCTTCATAACCGATCTCCCGTTGGAACGACGCATTCGAACGAAACCACCCCGCGCACACGTCCACCGGTCGCGACTGCGGATCGCCAGCCGTGTCACGTAGATTTGCGTTTGGTTTGCTGATTAGTCGGGCGAGAACATCCGGACGTTACGCCCTGTTCGGACGAATTTTATCGACATGGACACCCGCCTTCGCAAAACGATCGCCGAGGAAGCCGCCGAATACAGGCCGCTGCTCTATCGGATGGCGCTGACGCAGCTGAAGAACGCAGCGGCGGCCGAGGACGCAACGCAGGAAACGCTGCTCGCGGCCATCGAGAAAGCCGACAGTTTCGAACGCCGCTCGACGCTGCGAACGTGGCTGTTCTCCATCCTGCGCTTCAAGATTCTCGACGTCATGCGTGATCAGTCCAAGTCGCGGCGGCGAGACAGCGGGCTCCCCGCCGAACATGCCGTCATCGACGACGACAATTCGCGCACCTTCGACACGTTGTTCGATGACAGTGGTTGCTGGATCGACACCAAGGACGTCTGGACGAACCCTCACACCGTCGCGGAGCGCGATGCATTCTTCAAAGTCCTTGAAGTGTGCATGACGCGCCTTCCGGCCCGAACATCTCGCGCGTTTCTGATGCGCGAATGGCTCGAACTCGATCCGCCTGAAATTTGCCGGGAACTCGGGATCTCCCAGGGCAACCTGCGCATTCTGCTGTACAGGGCGCGGATGCAGTTGCGGCTTTGCCTCGACTTGAATTGGCAGCGAGATTGACGATGACGAACCCGATCACCTGCAAGGACTCAACCTGGCTCGTCAGCGAATCTCGCGAGCGCACGCTTTCGAAAGAAGAGTTGCAGGACCTCGAGGGCCACATCGCGGAATGCCCCTACTGCAAAGGCGCGAGCACGCAGTTCGCGGTCCTTTTCAAACAGCTCGACCATTATCTCGGAAACAGCAGAGCGGAAAAAGACGAGACCGGCTGAATCTGGTCCTCCGCCGCAGGATTTTTCTCGCCGGCAGAGATAACGGATTGAGTTTCAATTCAAATTTGAAAGCAACCGCGCCTCGCTCTTGCCCAGACTCATGCGCTATGACTAGCGAGTGAATCGGGCCGGGCGGAACCACGTGATCGACAAGCCAAACACATCTCTGTCGAGACTGCTCGTTCTCGCCGCCGCTGGAATGCTGCTGACGGCATCGCCCGGACGCGCCCAGCAGCCCCCGAATCCCGCCGAAGCAGCTGGCCAGATCGCAGACTTTTTCGGCAAGGTCGGCGACCAGATCTACGAGAATTGCATTTTCGAGCTTTCCGACGAGCAGATCGAGGTCCAGCACGCCCTCGTCAAAGCTTACATCGAGCACGGCGCGAGCGGAGCGTCGGCAAGAAAACTCGCCGCGAAACAGATTCAGCCGCCGAAGCTGTCAGCCGAATGCGAGCAAATCCGGAATATGCCGCGCATGGCACAGCCTCCGCCGACGGAAGCAGCGCTTCCGCCCGGTGCCTGGGAACCGAAAGTCGCGGCGACGCCGAAAGCCAAAACAACACCTGCGCCGCCGCCGATACCGCCCGCACGCGCCATCAGCCTCGCGAGCAAGAAAGTTCTGCCGCAGTGGGACTGCGCCGAAGGCGTCGACTACGTCACGATCCAGCACAAGGGTTATCCTCGAAAGCTGACCGGCGGCGAGATCTGCAATCCGTTCCAGGACGTCGTGCATGAAGTCCCGGCCGCGGTCGGAAACTTCCGCTTGGGCTATACGATTAAAACCGGCCGCCTGTTCGTCATCACCGAAGGCGGCGCGCGCGGCCAGACGATCGCCTGGGCCATCTCCGGCCGCGAAGTCTGCAGAAACAATCCCGACCCTGACTGCCTTGCGACGCGTGCCGTCGGGCCGTTGCCGCCCGGCGAATACACGTTCTCGGCGAACAAGGATCAGCGCGTCACCTGGGGGCCGACGATCAAGCGCTATGTCGTCGGCGTTTACCTCAAGAAGCTCTGGGGCAAGGAACAGTATACGCCGCAGCAGACGTCAGCCATCCTTGCGCGCGGCAATATCGCAATCCACGAACGCCTGAAGGGTGAGATGTCGGAAGCCTGCCTCGGCTTCGAACCCAACGGCTGGGCTTACGTCGCCTCGCTGATCAAGAACGCGCGCGCCACCGGCCTCAGCGTCTACGTCGACGAGCCCTATCCGCAGGTTGCGGAAAATCCCCCGATCGTCGTCGCATCCTCGTTCTCGCTGACCTCGATTTTCAAATAAGCCCGTTGGCGGTTATGCTGGCTTGAAATCGTGCCTAGCCCTCGCCCGCAATTGCGTCATCGCGCCATTAGCGGGCCATGTAACAAGGGCGCCCGCCGCATCGAAAAACTCCCCGGGACGGCAGCGACACTGGAGGAACGCAGAATGAAGTACACGAAAGACAAGGATGCCATCGCCCGTCTTTCGCCGGAGCAATATCGCGTGACGCAGGAGAGCGGCACCGAGCGCCCCGGCACGGGCGAGTATTTGTACAACAAGGAGCCAGGCATTTACGTCGATGTCGTATCGGGCGAACCACTGTTCGCATCGTCCGACAAATACGAATCCGGCTGCGGCTGGCCGAGCTTCACCAAGCCCATCGTCACGGCGAACATCAACGAAAAGCACGACGCGACCCACGGCATGGTGCGGACCGAAGTCCGCTCGAAGCACGGCGACAGCCACCTCGGCCACGTGTTTCCCGACGGTCCTCGCGACAAAGGCGGGCTTCGCTATTGCATCAACTCGGCCTCACTTCGCTTCGTTCATCGCGATGATATGGAAGCGCAAGGCTACGGCGCTTATCTTGATCAAGTGCAGGATATTCGCTGACCTCGCGGCATCAGCGAGAATGATCAGCGACCCATTCAAGTAAGGGCGAGGCACGCTTCGTGCAAAATAACGCGATTTACCGCCTCGATACGCAAGACGATCTCGAACACGCCGTGAAAAAACTCGCGCGGCGTGATCCGAGGCTTCGACCGATCATTGCGCAGGCCGGCATGCCTCAACTCAGGCGCCGGCCCGCGGGACTGCCTGGGCTGGCGGCAATCGTCGTCGGTCAACAGCTCTCGATCGCAAGCGCGTCCGCGATCTGGTCGCGCCTCGAAATCGCGTTTGATCCGTTCCATCACGACGCGTTGCTTCGTTCACGCGCCGACCGGCTTGCCCGCCTCGGATTGTCGGCGGCGAAAATCAAAACGCTCAAGCACATCGCGCAGGAGATCGCGGACAAGCGGCTCGACCTCGACGCGCTCGCTGATGCCGATGCCGACGAAGCCCACCGCATCCTGACGTCGCTGCATGGCGTCGGACCGTGGACGGCCGATATCTATCTCTTATTCTGCCTTGGACACGGCGATGCTTGGCCCGTGGGAGACCTTGCCGTGCAGGAAGCCATGCGCATCGGGCTTGATCTCCCATCGCGTCCGACCGCCAAGGAAATGAATCCCTTGGCGGAAGACTGGCGGCCATTCAGAGGCGTCGCCGCGCACCTCTGGTGGGCATATTATAAAGTTGCACGCAAACGCGACGGCGCTCCCGCCCCCGAAAGTCGTGCGAGCGCCGGCAGTATCCCGCCAACGCCGAACACGCGGCCGACGCGTCTCACGCCTTCTTCGCGAGCGCAACCAGAACCGGTCTCAGATCCTGTGCCGACTGCAACGGCGCGTCGAACCACAAACGCGCGACGTCGTCCCCAGACGTGAGATCGAGTCCCTCCGGATCGAGAGCCGCGAGCTTCCATCCGGAATTCTTCGCACCCACCTGCTTGGCATACTTCTCGACGGCATCCGCATGATCGGAATTCATATGCGAGACCGCGCCTTCCTCCATGTCTGCGAGACCCTCGACGCCTTCAAGCGGCGTCGTAAGATCGCTGACCTTCGGCGCGAACGCCTTGCCGAAGCCGCCGTTGAGCGACGCGCGCACAATCTTGAACTTCCAGAACGCAAAATCCGGGAAATCCGCATAGAGCGAAGACTTCGGATGGCGGCTGAGATAGCGCCGGCGAATGTTATCGCGCTCGCTTCCCGCCGGCACGATTGCCGCCGTACCGATCAGCGTGATGCGCGCGTGCGCAAGCGGATCGCCCTTGCCCGGTTCGCCGACCAGCAGCGAGCAGCGTCCATCTTTTTCCAGATTGTTGAAATGCCCGGACAAGCGGGAGATGAGAAAGACCGGAGAGCCGTCCATCGCCGTCGCGAGACTGACGCGCGACACGAACGGAGAGCCATCGACGGGATCGATTGTTCCTAACGCCGCCTGCCGCGCCGTGCGGATCAGCGTTTTGCCGAGCCGTCGCGCGGTATCATCGACCGGTTGAAGAACGTCTTTCTTTTCTGCTGTCATTTCTTCCTCTGCCAAGACAATGGCTGACTTCGAAACCCCAGCTCGCTATGTCGAAATTGACCGCTGAGCGCAAGAAATATATCGGCAGAAGGAAATCTCCCGTCCGCACCCACGTCGTCGAATTAGCGCATAAAAACGAGCGAATTTGCACAACCGCGCAGGCAGCGGCGCGCTCTAGATGACTTCCACAGTCGCATCCGAAAATAACGCGCCCGCTTTTGCGTGAGCGCGAAGAACATCCTCAGAAAGACGAGCGACGGAATTCTGCGACGTCGTCGCGAGCATCCGATCGACGCGCGCTTTCGAACGATCGAGATCCGCGCTACTGAGCGCTCCGGAGCGGCGCGCGTCTATCACGCGTTCCGCCAACGGCCGCGCACGCTCCGTATCTCCCCAGTGCGCGCAGATCATGAGCATGTCATTACCGGCCGCCATGAAATTGACGGCCATGTCGGGATTGTCGAACAGACGGCTGACGGCGCGCATGCTGACATCGTCCGACACGATGACGCCGTCGAAACCCATCTCCTCGCGCAACAGGCCGTGCGTGATCTTGCGCGACAAGGTCGCCGGCCAATCCGGATCGATGGCCCGGAACAGAATGTGCGATGTCATGATCATGCCGATGCCCGCATCGATCGCCGCCGCGAAGGGCTGCAACTCTCGTCGACGAAGTTCATCGACAGTGGCGTCGATCACCGGCAGCTCGAGATGCGAATCGACCTGCGTATCGCCGTGACCAGGAAAATGCTTGCCGCACGCGCGCACGCCTTGGCCTTCCATCGCCTTGGCGAAGGTAAGCGCCTTTGCAATTACGCCTTCGACGGTCGTATCGAACGACCGCGCTCCGATCACCGGATTTTTCGGATTGCTGTCGACGTCGAGGACGGGTGCGAAACTGAGATTGATGCCCAACGACGCGAGTTCGGCTCCCATCGCGGCACCGACCGCGCCCGCGTCTTCGCCCCAGGCACGCGCATACGTGTACCTCGTGATCGGCGCAGGCGTCCGGCAAACCCGGCCGCCTTCATGATCGATGGCGATGAACAGACGCTCCCGTCCGGTCACTTCCCGAACGTCACTGACGAGCTTGGCGTGGTTGGCGAGCCACGCCTCATAAGGCAGGTCGTGGCAGAAATTGCTTTTATAGAGAATGACCCCCGCCGGCTTCAGATCGCGAAGCAGCGCGCGATCTGCAGGATCGAGCGACGTCGTCGGACGCAATCCGACGATGAAATGATCTCCCACGCTCGCGAGGTCGGTGCTGGACATGCTGAAATCTTCTTGCCGGCTGAAACGATGGGGAACGCCACAATAGGACTGAGCCCGCATTATGACACATGCAGCTCCACCGCAATAAGCTCGGCGGAAACTTGACGAGCCACACCCTCTAACCACCCCCAAAAAAGAAAACGGCGGACCGAAGTCCGCCGTTTCCTCAGCACGGGAAGAAGCTCGAGAGGTTTAGAACTTCACCTTCACGCCGCCGTAGGCAGCGAACGGTATGGCAGGTGTAATCGAGCGTTGACGCCCACCCTCGTCCGGCTCTTCGAACTCGATCGGCGGGGTGTCTGCAGCGCCGCCCACATTGGCAAGCTCGGCGTTGTAGTAGGTGCCATAGAGTCCGTAGCGGCGATCGAAGACGTTCTCGAACAGGCCGTAGATCTGGATGTTATCCGTTATATCGTACGAGGTATGGAGATTAAGTCTCGCAAACCCCGGCAGCGGGCTATCCTGGTTGCCTTCGTCGCCGGTGAAGAACTGGCTGCTCAGAGCAACGAGGTCCGAACCGAACTTCCACTTCTGTGTCAGCCAATAGTCGAAGCCGACCTTGAAGCGATGCCGCGGCGTGCCCGGCAGGGTATCGCCGGGACGCACGTTGACGCAATGCGGTGCGTCATCGTCCAGAGGATCCTCGGCGCCATCGCATACCACCGCATGCGGATTGTCAGGCGACGACAACTGGATCGAGTCCCTGAATGTCGCATCGAGATAAGTGTAGTTGGCGTAGGCATAGAGCCGGCGCGACCGGTACTCGACGCTCGCCTCGACGCCCTGCCGCAGCGTATCGCCGGCATTCAGGAAGTAGCCGCGGCCATTCGATGTGGCATCCGCGACGCTCAGGATGTCGTCGGTGTTGAGCGTGCGGAAAACGCCGAGGCTCCAGTTGAGGCGGTCACCGGTCCAGCCGAGTCCTTGCTCACCACGGATTCCGAGTTCAACCGTCCGTGAGACGACTTGCTTGAGCGGCGGGTCGGCGGTCAGGAAGCTTTCGATGATGCACGGAAGCGCGGGATCGGAACACGCAATCTCGGCCGGCGTCGGAGCACGGTTGGCCTCCGAGTAGCCGCCATAGAGCGAGAGGCCCGGAGCAAGCTGATAGGTCAAACCAGCCATCGGATTGAAGCGGTTGTACGTGTTGGTGCCGTTCAGCGCTTCGAGTTCTTCACTGTCCGTGTTGTTCTTGATCTTGATCTGCGCGTAGTTGAAGCGGCCGCCGACCGTCAGAGCCAGACGATCCGTCAGATCCGTCGTATTGAGGAAGTACGCGCCGAAGTAGTCGTTGGTCGTCGTAAGGTTACGCGGCGTAACATCGTCCGAACCACATTCCTCTCCTGGCTCGACAGGCACCGGGCAATCGTCATCATCCGGCGGCGCGACGAATTTGATGCCAGTCCCGCCGACGACGAAGCGCGGCTGGAAGATGCCAAGCTCGCTGTTCGCAGTGTAACCGACGCGGCCATGATCGTAGCTCGTGCCGACGGTGAACTGGTTGCGATATCCAAAGAGGCGCGACTTGTCGGTCGCCTGCAAAGCGATGCCCCAGCTATCGGCATCCTGGCTCGTGCGATCAATCGAGCCGTAGTGAGCGGTCGGATCGAAGTTGATTGTGCCATCCGGATTGACGCCCGGAGTTGCCGGATTGGCAAATGCCAAACCGTCTTCAATGCACAGAAGACCAGGCGCGTTATCGCACTCCTCAGCCTCGGCGATATTGCCGTCGACATGCTTCTGTTTGAACTTGCGGTAGTAGGCGTTGCCGGAGATCGACAGCGTGTCGGTCGCCTTGACCGTACCGTTCAGCTGATAGAGCTGGAGCGTATTATCCGACGTCTGCGGCGACGTGAAGGTGCGATCCCAGCCGCGTTCTGCAAGCAGTTCTTCAGGAGCTGCTGCCGTTACGCCGACATGGTTGTCCGCGCCGGTGAAATTGAAGTGAAATTCCGACCAGGCGTTCTTGAAGCCGAGATCCAAATATCCGCGCCGGACTTCTGCGTCGGAGAAATCGCGGAAGCCGTCGTCATTGATGGCTTCGAACGCACCGTAGATCCCGAAGTTGCCGACCTGCTGACCGGCCTGAGTCGAAACCTGCTTGCGTCCGAACGAACCGAAGCGCGTGTCGACTTCGGCGCCCTGATAGTTGAAGCCGTCCTTCATCTCGATATTGATCGCGCCGCCAAGCGCGTTGAGACCGAAGATCGGATTGCCGCTCATCACCGTGATGTTGTTGATGGCGTTCGACGGCAGGAAATCCCAGTTCACGGTATCGCCGAAGGCTTCGTTGATGCGGGTGCCGTTCTGATAGACGGCAAGCCCCTGCGCGACGCCGTTGACGGGCGAGGCTTCGAAGCCGCGGTATTGAACGTTTGTCTGGAACTGGTTGCCCTGAAGGTCGCCGACGATGATGCCCGGCACGCGCGCTTGCAGCGCTTCCTGCGGAATGACGGTCTCATCGCGCTTGAAGTCGGTCGCCGTGACCTGCGAAACGGCTGCAGGAACCTTTTCGACGGGAATTGAGCTCGCCCCGAACGGCGACATCTTCACATTGGACGGCGGAACTTCGGAGGTCGACGTTTCCACCGGAGCTTGCGGCGCTGCTTCGACCACAGGCTGAGGCGCAGGTTGCGGCTGAACTTTCGGCTTCTTCTGAGCCTGCTTCACCGGCTTCGGTTTGGCCTGCTGCTGGATCACCTTGACTTCGGGGAGGTTGCCCCCGGAGTCGACCGGCGCTTGTTGCGCAGCAGCTGGCGCTTGATCCGCCGCAGCCGGCGGGTCTTGTGAGGTCGCTCCCGCATCCTGTGCCTGCGCAGAAGCGACGCCATCGAACACCGCAAACAACGCGATGACCGCTACCGACGCAAAAAGATGACGCCTCATGTCCCGTATTCCCCCATGTTCCCGCATCCCCCTTTGCCTTTCACTGGCAAATGTTCGGGACGCGGACATCCCCAGCGGTAAAGCCCAAAAACCGCCACAAGCTACGAAAATGAGCTTTTCGGGGGTGGGTCAATCCTTGCTCGGATAGGATTATTTCCCGATCGGGATTTCCCTACACAGTCGTGGCGAAAGCATCACTAAGTCACGGAATTATAGGAACGCAGCATCGGATATTCGGGAAGTTTTTCCCGATTTTGAGCGAGCGCTTTTAGAGTTGCCTATCGAAGGCAGGGGATGATTCTCTGCCGCCAGGACTGCACAACGTCGCGCAGCCGCCAGAACGATAAGAATGCGATGGCCGAGTCGCGAACGACCGCAACGCAAAGGCGACGCGATCAAAGGGCCTTGCGAGCGTCACGATTAGGCCGGCCGCAGAGCGCTCTTAAAATTGTCGTAGATCGTCTTTGCGGTTCGATTGAACGCCGGCAGCCGTTCAGCAACCTCGGACTTGAGCCTCCCCGCGGCACCCTTCCCGAGCGCGACGTCGAGGGCCTGCGCATAGATCGGGATCGCCGCCCAATCCGCTACCGTCTGGTCCATGATCTCAACGTGGAATTGGAAGCCATAAGCATTGTCGCGATAGCGGAAAGCTTGCACCGCGCAGGCATCCGAAGATGCCAGCACATGCGCGTCGTCCGGCAGGCTGACGACTTCGGCGCCATGCCATTGCAATACGTCGATCGGGTCTGAGATGCCGCGGAAAATAGGATCGTTCAAACCCGCCTGGGTTTGCTTCACAGTCAATAGGCCGACTTCCGGAGTCTTCCCCAGCGCGACCTCGCCGCCAATCGCGGCAGCGAGAAGCTGGTGCCCCAGGCATATGCCGAGATACGGCCGGCCGAGATCGACGACGAATTTTCGGATCGCGGCTTTCTCGGCAATGAGCCACGGATATTTGTCTTCCTGCCAGACGTCCTGAGGACCGCCCATCACGACCATCATGTCGTATGCCGACACATCCGGCACCGTCTCTCCGGCATCAAGTTCGACGGTGTCCCACGTCCACCCATCGGCTTTGAAGAACTCCCGAAAAATTCCGGGATGCTCGACGTCGACGTGCTGCAGTACCAGAATTTTCATCGGCTCAATCCACCTTCTGCATCTCGATGCGCGCGAGCATTAGGGCCCCTAAACGACACGAACTCGCAGACGTTTTCCGTCTGCGAGTTCGAAAGGTGATCGATCGGGGAGAATTTCGGCATCCTCCCCGCCGTCCGTCAGATGTCGAGCGTGTGGTCGCGTTCCCACTGCGTGAGATGCGACACGTACGAGTTCCACTCTTTCATCTTCATCTTGATGTAAGAGTCGGAGAACTCCATGCCGAGTGCTTCCTTGAGCTCCGTGTCCTTGTCGAAGTTCCGCAAGGCATCGAGCAGATTGAGCGGCAGTTTCGGCGCATCCTTCACGAGATGACCGTCCTGATACATGTCGATGTCCTGGCGCTTGCCCGGATCAGCCGACTTGTTGATGCCGCTGAGGCCTGCAGCAATGATGACCGACTGCAACAGGTAGGGGTTCACGGCGCCGTCCGGCAGACGGATCTCGAAGCGGCCCTTGCCCGGCACGCGAACCATGTGCGTGCGGTTGTTGCCTGTCCAGGTGACCGAGTTCGGTGCCCACGTTGCACCCGAAGCCGTTCTCGGCGCGTTGATGCGCTTGTACGAGTTGATCGTCGGGTTGGTGATGGCTGCGAGAGCTTCCGCGTGGCGCATGATGCCGCCGAGGAAGTGATAGCCCTGCTTCGACAGGCCCATCTCGTCGGAACCGTCATAGAACGCGTTGACCTTGCCCGACTTATCCCAGACCGAGATATGCGCGTGGCAACCGTTGCCGGTGAGGTTCATGAACGGCTTCGGCATGAACGTGGCGCGAAGGCCGTGCTTTTCGGCGATCGCACGCGTCATGAACTTGAAGAACGCGTGGCGGTCTGCAGTGAGCAGGGACTCGTCGAAGTTCCAGTTCATCTCGAACTGGCCGTTCGCGTCTTCGTGGTCGTTCTGGTACGCGCCCCAGTTCAGTTCCTGCATGTAATCGCAGATTTCGGCGATCACATCATAACGGCGCATCAGTGCCTGCTGGTCGTAGCAGGGCTTCGCGGCGTTGTCCTTGCCGTCCGACACCTGCGTGCCGTCCGAGTTGGTCAGGAAGAACTCGCATTCGACGCCGGTCTTGACGTAGAGGCCTTTGGCGGCGGCCTGCTCGCGCAGCTTTTTGAGGATGACGCGCGGAGCCTGGGCGACCGGCTTGTCTTCCATGACGAGGTCGGCGGCAACCCAGCCGATCTCGCGGTTCCACGGGAGCTGGATCAGCGACGTCGGATCGGGGACGCCGAACAGATCGGGATGCGCCGGCGTCATGTCGAGCCAGGTTGCGAAACCGGCGAACCCTGCACCGTCCTTCTGCATATCGGCAATCGCCGAAGCAGGCACGAGTTTAGCGCGTTGATAACCGAACAGGTCGGTGAACGAGATCATGAAATAGCGGATACCGCGTTCTTTCGCGATCGTCGCCAGATCAAGACCTTGCGCACTCGGAGCTAGATCTAAAGGCATTTATCACTCCCGTGATTTTTGTCGTTTGTATTATTTAAATAGAAGGGGCGGCTTACAAGCCGCCCGCCCCATTATTGACTCCAGGAATCCAGTTCGTTCCGGCGAGCGGCACACGTGCCATCGCAGCGGCTTCCATCGTCAGTGCGCAAAGATCTTCCGGCTCGAGATTGTGAATGTTGTTGTGACCGGCGGCGCGAGCCACGGTCTGAATCTCGAGGGTCATCACCTTGAGGTAGTTGGCGAGACGGCGGCCGGCACGAACCGGATCGAGAAGCTTCGACAGCTCCGGATCCTGCGTCGTGATACCGGCAGGGTCCTTGCCCTCGTGCCAGTCATCGTAGGCGCCGGCTTCGGTGCCGATCTTCGCATACTCGGCGTTGAGGGCCGGATCGTTATCGCCGAGCGCTACCAGAGCGGCCATACCGATCGAAACCGCGTCCGCACCAAGAGCGAGAGCCTTGGCCGCGTCGGCACCGTTTCTGATTCCGCCCGAAACGATGAGCTGAACCTTGCGATGCATACCGAGATCCTGCAGTGCCTGCACCGCCGGACGGATACATGCGAGGATCGGCAGACCGACGTGCTCGATGAAGACTTCCTGCGTTGCGGCAGTGCCGCCCTGCATGCCATCGAGAACGATGACGTCGGCGCCGGCTTTGACCGCGAGAGCCGTGTCATAGTAGGGGCGCGTGCCACCGACCTTCACGTAGATCGGCTTTTCCCAATCCGTGATTTCGCGCAGCTCGAGGATCTTGATTTCAAGATCGTCCGGTCCCGTCCAGTCCGGGTGACGGCAAGCCGAGCGCTGGTCGATACCTTTCGGAAGGTTGCGCATTTCTGCGACGCGATCCGAGATCTTCTGGCCGAGCAGCATGCCGCCGCCGCCGGGCTTCGCGCCCTGACCGACAACAACTTCGATCGCGTCGGCTTTGCGAAGATCGTCCGGGTTCATGCCGTAGCGTGACGGCAGGTACTGATAGACGAGCGTCTTGGACTGTCCGCGTTCTTCCGGCGTCATGCCGCCGTCGCCCGTCGTCGTCGACGTGCCGGCGATGCTTGCACCGCGGCCCAGCGCTTCCTTGGCGTTAGCCGAGAGCGCGCCGAAGCTCATGCCCGCGATCGTGATCGGGATCTTGAGTTCGATCGGCTTCTTCGCGAAGCGCGTTCCGAGCGTAACCGTCGTCGAGCATTTCTCACGGTATCCTTCGAGCGGATAACGCGAAACCGACGCACCGAGGAACAGGAGGTCGTCGAAGTGCGGCAGGTGGCGCTTCGAGCCGCCGCCACGGATGTCGTAGATGCCGGTCGCTGATGCACGACGGATTTCCGACAACGTATAATCGTCGAACGTCCAGGATTTCCGCGGCGTGGTCTGGGGGTTATGATAGCTCATCAGTATGCGTCCGCGTTATCGATGTTGAAGTTATAGAGCTTACGGGCCGAACCGTAGCGCTTGAATTCGCTCGACTTGACGTTCGAAAGTCCAGCGTCCTTGAGAAGCTTCGTCAGCGTCTCGTGATGCTCGGGACGCATTTCCTTCTCGATGCAGTCGGCGCCGAGGCTTTTGACTTTGCCGCGGACGAACAGCTTCGCTTCGTAGATCGAGTCGCCAAGCGCATCGCCAGCATCGCCGCACACGACGAGATGACCGGACTGCGCCATGAACGCCGACATATGGCCGATGTTGCCATTGACGATGATGTCGATGCCCTTCATCGAGATGCCGCAACGCGAGGATGCGTTGCCTTCGATGACCAGCATGCCGCCACGGCCCGTAGCGCCGGCGTATTGGCTGGCGTCGCCTTTGATGACGACTTTACCCGACATCATGTTCTCGGCAACGCCCGGACCGGCCGAACCGTGAACCGTGATTGCCGCCTGCTTGTTCATGCCGCCGCAGTAGTAGCCGACGCTACCCTTGACGCTGATGGAGATCGGCGCATCGACGCCAACCGCGATGGCGTGCTGCCCGCGCGGATTCAATACTTCCCACGACGCTTCGTTGGCGCCCGAGTCTTGACGGTGAAGGTCTTCATTGAGTTCGCGCAGCGAACTCTTAGCGAGATCGATCGTTCTCATATGTCGGCACCCTAGCTGACGATTAGCGTTCCCAGAAATAGACAGTTGCGGGCTCAGGCTCCCACACATGCGCCTTGTCGATATTGGGCAAATCAACCAGCGCCCGATATTCCGATCCAAACGCGACGTAGTCGTCGGTTTCAGCCATGACCGCCGGCTTGCACGCGATCGGGTCGCGAACGACGCCGAAGCCGTTCTTCGTTCCGACGACGAAATTGAAGAAGCCGTCGAGATCGTCGAGCGTGCCGCGCAGGGCGTCGCCGAGGTTGAGACCCTGCTTCATCCGCCACGTGATGTAAGCCGCAGCGACTTCAGTGTCGTTTTCCGTCTCGAAACGGATGCCGTCGCGACGCAGTTCGCGCCGGAGGCTGGCATGGTTGGACAGCGAGCCGTTGTGCACGAGGCACTGGTCGGGACCGGTCGAGAACGGGTGCGCGCCGAGCGTCGTGACCGCCGATTCGGTGGCCATACGCGTGTGGCCGATGGCATGGCTGCCGGACATCTTGGCAAGGTCGAAGCGCTTCGCGACATCGGTCGGGTAGCCAACTTCCTTGTAGATTTCGATCGCCTCGCCGGAGCCCATGATCCGGATGTTCGGGGTGTTCGCCCGGAGCCAGGTCACAACCGCATCGGACTTGTCCGACGGGACCGTCAGGACGGCATGGCTGGACTTCAGAGAAAGGTCGGCCGAAACGCCGGCTTCTTTCTTGATCCGTTCAGCGAGACCCTTGAAGGCGTCGGCATCGGCCGACTGGATCGTAATCTTGCCTTTGCCCTTGCTCGGCGTCCCATAAACTGCGAACCCAGCCGAGTCCGGCCCACGTTCGCACATCGTCGTCAGCATGCCCGAAACCAAGCTTCCCAGCTGTGGTTCAAGCGCCTGATTTTTAAGAAAAAGACCCACAATTCCGCACATGACGGCCTGCCTTTTTGATTGAGAATGCTACACATCGACTTATGCGACTTTAAGGCCCCCGTCAACCAGTAAGAACATTTATTTCTCGAGAGGAACAAAGAATTTATTTTGCGGCACAATCCCACTGTGGGCAGCCTGGGCTGGGCTCCGTCGGCCAAGCGAGGGAAACATGTCCTCAAAACACAGACTGCGATGCCTGTGAAGCACTTCTTTTTCGCATCTCGAATGATTTACCGGCACCTACGAGCCCACTCCGGACCCGCCCTAACGCGGCACCCCAGATCATCCGTAAACGGATGATCTTCGCATTGGGCGAGACCGCGAGGGGCACGGCTCATCTGCTGTCGTCGGGGGAATGACGTCGCAACTACAATTCGAGATTCAGAACGATGTCGACAATGTTTGCTTACGGTCGCGGATGGTCGCTAAGCACATCGAGACGCTGCCACCGAACGGCGCTAGCATCAGCGCAATACGTTCCACGCAACAGTTGTGAGCAAAACTCGTGAGCGCACTTTTCGTGAACTGCGAGATTTCGAAAAAACTTCCAAGCTTCACACCGTATGAAACTTTTATGAAGCGCTCGACGTGGGCCGCAGTTGCGTTGTCTCTCTCATGCGCCGTAGTCGCAATTTTGTTCGATGCACCACCAGCGCACGGCGCTGATCACGACATCGCAAAACGCCAGGCCGTCTATCGCGAAAAGCTCACCGCGTATGCGCACGCCTTCGAAGCTTATGAAGCCCTCGCCGAACCGTATTGGAAATCGATCTCGAAGAAGCGCTCGAAGCGCCGCGCCCGAGGCTCCTTCGAACATCTTGCGGCTCGCGATTACGTGTTGCAACAGCCGCCCATCTATTCCGGTCCGCCGAAGCCGATGAACCCTGAAGGCGCACCGTCGCCAGCAAAAGACATTCCGGTCGTCGCTGACTTTTTACGAGAAGCCAAAGCGCAGTTCGGCTTCGTACCCGAGACGCCAGCATCAGAGAATGACTACAAGCGCGCCTACGTCATCGCGGCGCGAGCTGCAGGACTGACTGCCGCGCAGTGCGTCAGAATTTACGCATTCGAATCCGGCGGCGACGGGAAATACGATGTACAGGCCGGCTTGGAATATGATGTACCGTCAGCACGCGCCATCTCGACAGCCCTCGGCTACAATCAGCTGCTCAGCACCAACAGCGTCGAACTTCTCGCGGAAGCCGGCGATGAATTCGTCTCTAATCTGAGAGCCAAGGCAAACGCCGCGAAAGGCCAGCGCAAGGACGCGCTGCTGCGCAAGATCGCCATCTTAAGAAGAATGATCGCCTTCAGCCGCAGCGTACCCGATCGTTGGAACGATCACGCTCGCCTTGCCGATACGCCGAAAGGCATCGGCATCCATGCACTGAATCTCGATGTCGACATCGGCCCACTGCTGCAGGTGAGAAAACTTTTGACCTCGGTTGAATTCGCCAAGCGCCACGGCTTCGATGGATCGCTGTCAGCCGCCGAACTCGAAATGATGAATCTGACCGGCGACGGCAGCGGCTTCGAAATGGTGATGATGCCGGACCGCCTGCGCGAGAAGATCCCGACGTCGAATTTCTTCCAGCGCGGCGGCTATGAGCGCAATCCCGTCGCCGCCAACAACAACACGGTCGCCAAACTGATTGCCGCTACAAATGCGAAAATGGACACCGAGGCGCAGCTCAATGGCGCGCGAACGCTAGCCACCCTTTTCGAAAAATTCTAATCCGTCACCAAAACCATACAAAATATTACAAATCCGCGATGATTTGCGTCAGCGCAAAGCTTTCTTTCCTTGACTATCATTTTGGAGATCAATCCACTGCCTGCGCTCGCAATAACTTGGCGCATCCGTTGTCAAAAGGGATGGGGATAGATGACGGCTTTCACCAGCGAACAAGTGCTCTCGGTCACGCATTGGACCGACACTCTTTTCAGCTTCACGGCAACGCGAAGCCCGAGCCTCCGCTTCGACAGCGGCCAATTCGTGATGATGGGCCTGGAGATCGAAGGCCGGCCCCTGACGCGCGCCTATAGCGTCGTGAGCGCCGCCTACGACGACTACCTCGAATTCTTGAGCATCAAGGTTCCAGACGGCGCGCTGACATCGAAACTGCAGCACATCAAGGAAGGCGACCGCATTCTCGTCGGACGCAAGCCGACCGGCACATTGATCCTTCCGAACTTGAAGCCCGGCAGAAACCTCTATCTCCTCGGCACGGGCACCGGCCTCGCACCGTTCATGAGCATCATTCGCGACCCCGAAGCCTACGAACGCTTCGACAAGGTCATCCTCATGCATGGATGCCGTCTTGTTTCCGAACTCGCTTACGGCGACAGGATCATGCGCGAGCTTCCACAAGACGAATATATCGGCGAGGCGATCCGCTCCAAGCTCATCTATTTCCCGACTGTCACGCGCGAGCCCTTCAAAAATCGCGGCCGCGTCACCGAGCTTTTGAAATCGCCGGAATTCTATGCCGAGATCAATCTGCCGGTGATTTCGAGCGAGCACGATCGCGTCATGATCTGTGGCAGCCCTTCGATGCTAAGCGAACTGAAGACATTCTGCATCGACCAAGGCTTCAAGGAAGGCAACTCCGGCGAGCCGGGCGATTTCGTCATCGAAAAAGCTTTCGTCGAAAAATAACTCTGCACCATCTCAGCCTCTGATGCGTTTCAAATCGCTGGGCATGTGCTCACGCGGCAGGAAGCGTTGCGCAGCAAGCTGACTGTGCCGCTTCAGGTATGAACTTCGAGAAATAAGGTCTATAGTTTCGAGACGCCCCGCCCGCATCCAACCAAGGAAGTCGAGAGCATGGCCGATTGGAATCTGAGAAGCACCCGTCGCGAATGGGACGATTGGCTCGGCATTTTCCTCGGGATCTTGATCGCGTTGGCGCCGTGGATCGTCGAAGAAGACGGCAATTCTCCCGTAGTCGTAAACGCCGCCGTTGCTGGCATCCTCATCATGGTCCTTGCCGAAGCCGATCTCGTCAAATTTCGACGCTGGATCGAGGTCTGCCAGCTGGCGTTGGGCGTGTGGGTTGCGGCTTCGCCCTTCATCTTCGACTACGCAGCAAGCGGCAGTCTGCGCCTCATCCATATCATCGCTGGCGTTGCAATTGCCGCGCTGAGCCTGCTCGAACTGCGGGAGCGCGGACCGGAACCCGAATAACCACCGATGACCGGAGATCATACATGGCGTTGCATCATGTACGCCCGGGAGAAATAGCCGACCTCGGACCGCTCGGAGCAAACCTCGCCAGCGCGAAAACAAGCGCCATTGCGAAGACAGCGGCATTCGAAGCGATCCGCTTGGTCCTGAAAGCGGGAAGCGAACTCCCGGCGCACGAAGTGCCGGGCGAGATCATGCTGCATTGCATTGAGGGGCGCGTCGTTCTGACGTTCGACAATCGAACCGTCGAGCTTTCCGCTGGCCAATGGATCTATCTCGACGGCGGGAAACGCCACGCCGTCAGCAGCATCCAAGATTCCTCGCTGCTGCTGACGATCCTGTTTGCGCGCTGATGAACTGAACACCCTCGCAGCGCGCAACGCAATTGCGTTACGAAACTGAAGAGAGCAAACGCCGGACTTGCTGCTTCACACGAGCGGGGACGTGGTCCTGCAGATAGCCGCTATTGCGAAGCGACTTCGCCCAGCTTCCGATCGTATCGGACGTGCCGGAACGCGCTGACTCCAGCGCATGCTGGATCGAATCCAGGTTGGCATCGAGCGTGCTTCGCCGTCGAACGGTTGATCGTCCCGCAAGCGTCCCGATCGCGAATCCGAGCACGCCGACGGCAACGAGCGTCAGCACGGGATTATTTTTCAGAACGTCCACGCCTTCTTGCACGACGTTGGCGACACCATTGCCATTGGAATCATCGGACGACGTCAGATTTCGGCCGCGTTCGTCGGTCGTTGCATAATCGGATGTTGGGGTGCTCTGCATCTGTGAATGACCTCAAGATGTTTGAGAAGACGTATCTGGTTGAACTTCGGCGGTAGCTCCGCCCGGCCGGCTGACCACGTAGAGACCGGCGGCTGCGGCGAGCAGGATCGGCCAGTTTTTCATGCCGGTTCTGAGAACGGCGGGAAGAACGATCGGCGCGGCAGACGTCACCATCGCCATGACCGTTTCGTCGTCGAACATCGAGGGAGAACCATTCACGCCCGCAAGCTCCTCCTTGGGAGCGTCGCTCGCAAGGGTCGAATCTGCCGCCGCGGCTTGCTGCCGGCTCTCTGCCTGCCGCCGCCGTATTCGAACGACGAGCGCCACGATGAAACCGAGCAGACAGAACCCGCCCGCCACCATCAGCGTGCCGAGTTCAGAACCGTAAATCCGGTCGAGATAAAGCGTGAGGCTCGTTGCGCCGAAACCCAGCGCGATCAGAAACGGGATAGCAATGACGATCCTGTTTCCGAGATCACCGATCGCCGAATCGACCGTCTGTTCGGCACGTTTGAAGAGGGCGGCGAACATTCATCTATCCTGTCGTTAGGCCTTCCACAGAGCGCCGAGAACGAAGCCCGCGGCAACCGCAAGGCCAAGTGTCGTCATCGGTTGATCGGCGACGGACTTGTCCAGCGCCTTGGAGAAATTCTTGCCGACCTTCTGAACGTTGGAACTGAGTTCCGCGCCCTGCGCGAGAAGCTCGTCGCGTGTCTGCTCGACGTGCGCCGCGGCGCGTCCCACTGCGTCCGCAGCCCGCGTTCCCGCATCAGTAACGCGCTCCACCATATCGTCTGAACGACCTTCGGGAGTGTCCTGTCGTGCCATTGCTTGCCTCGTTGCTTGAAATCATCGTGCGCCGCATCAATCAGAAACCGAACGTGCGTCCGGCGACTTTGTTCCAGCCGGACTCAGTAAGTTCCCGTGAGGGCGACGCCCGGCTGCTGCGCACTCGCCGGGACCGGCGAATGCGCAGCTTCTGAAAGCGCGTCCAGGTTCAGCGAAACGATCAGATCCGCTAAGCGGTTGAACACCTGCGCCTGCGCATCGCCGCGTGACGAGACGGAGATATGTCCCGCCGGCCGCGTGAGATCGAGAACCGCAATTTGCGCGTTCGGGAATTTCTCGGCGCCCTTCTTCGCCATGAAAGCGAGAGCTTTCTCGGCGACACCCGCCACGGTGATGAAAACAAGCTTCTTCGGAGCTGAAACGCGGCCTGGATCGACACTCGACAGCGCTGTTAAACCGGAGGCACTGAGCACGGCATGGGCCGCACCCGGCACACGCGCATTGATCGCACCGACCATAAATCTTGCCGCGAACGTATCGAAGACGCCACGCACCGGGACGATCAGAACGGCGGACCCATCTTTACCGGCATCCGGAAAAGACTCCGAAGCAACATCGCCGATCGACTCGTCGAGGTCTTTCATCGTCTCATCGTCGAAGCGCCCGCGACGGCGATCGATCACCGCGAAGTGCAAGGATGGAAAAACGAGATTGTCGAGGGCGGCTTCCGACGACGACGTCTCTCGCGCCTCTTCGATCTGATCGTTGGCCGCATAAGAGTCGCCCGAAAGAAGGCGGTGATAGAATTCCTGTTGCTCGGATAACGGCGGCTCATCGCCAAGAAGCACCGAAACGAATTCGAGATCGGGGATGTACCGCCCCAGCACCACGACGACGAGCGTCAGAGGCGCGGCGAGCACCAACCCGATCGGTCCCCAGACCAGCGTCCAGAAACTTGCGGCAAGGATCATCGCAAACGGCGACAGACCCGCGCGCTTGCCAAGGAAGAACGGCTCCAGCACTTGCCCCATCACAGGCTCTCCGATGGCAAAGAGCGCAAGCGTGCAGATGGCTTTCGTCCAGCCGGGATCGACGGCTGCCGCCAGCAGAATGGGCGGAATCGCAGCGACGTAAACGCCGATGAACGGCACGAACCTCATGACGAATGCCACGACACCCCAAAGCGGCGCGTTCGGAACGCCGACGATCATCAGCACACAGCCAACGAAAACGCCGAATGACGCATTGAGCATGACCTGCCCCGTGAAGAGGGCGGACAGCCGTTCGCCGGCATCCGACATCGCCGACGTCGTCTCGGTCATGTTGTCGGTGCCGAAGATGCGAACGATACGATCCCTAAGATCGCGGTACTGCGCCAATAGGAAAAGCGTGAACAGGAAGGTCAACGCCATCTGCGCCAGCGGCTCAGCCAGGATTTGGATGCCGTGCCATGTATCGCTCGTGGTTTCCTGCGCGACGACGACTTTCGTTTCTGGTTTGCCGTCCGGCTCGGTCGATTGCTCGCCTCCAAGCTTCAGCTCGCGGTTCAGCATTTTCTGGTAGGTTTCGACAGCGTCGATCGCCCGGCTGACGACACCGGACGGCGCCGAGCTGCCGATAACGGCGTGAACCTTATCCATGACGTTGGAGCGATAGGCTGGAAGCTCGGCCGTCAATGACAAAAGCTGCGAGCTGAGTGCAATCGAGGCGCCGAGCAAAAGCCCCGTCGTCGCCACGACCACCGAGAACACCGAAAGCCATTCCGGCACCGAGTGCTCTTCGAGCCAGCGAACGATCGGTACCAGGATGAAGCAACCGATGACCGCGAGCGCAAGCGGGACAAGGATCGCCCGCCCGAGCACAAGCGTCGCAATCACAAGCGCTGCAACCACCAGCGCGGCGGACAGTGTACGGAGAGAATTGGCCATCAGCGGCATGGGGCAAGTTCCAACGAAGCGCTGGTCGTGAACACCTCATCGGCCGCACTTGTTCCGCCATGACGGAACGCAATCGCGCATTCTCCAAGAAGTTCCGATTGACGGCAGGCGCAGAGCATCCCTATCCAGCTGGCGATCACTTTCGATTCAACGCGCGGATCGCCGATGCTGGTGACGGACCTCGAAATTCCAGGCTTGAAGTTGATCGTCCCGCCGCGCTTTGAGGACGAGCGCGGGTTTTTCTCCGAAACCTATAGCGAAAAGGCTCTGAAGGAGGCCGGCATTCCTGCCCCCTTCGTTCAGGACAATTTTTCGTTGTCGGCGCGCAAGGGCACGATCCGCGGCCTGCATTTTCAGAAAGCACCCTATGCCCAGGCCAAGCTCGTCCGGGTAAACCGGGGCCGCGTCCTCGACGTAGCTGTCGACATCAGGAGCTCCTCGCCCACCTACGGCAAGCACGTCGCCATCGAGCTATCGCGAGAGAACTGGGCGCAGCTCTACATTCCCGCCGGTTTCGCGCACGGCTTCTGCACGCTCGAAGACGACACCGAGGTTGCCTACAAAACCTCCGCGCCCTACGCCCCCGAAGCCGAGGGCGGAATTCTCTGGTCCGACCCGACGCTCGCAATCGCCTGGCCCGTTGCCCCGAGCGACGTGACAGTTTCCGACAAGGATGCGCGCCTACCCTCCTTCGCGAATATGGCCATAGCCTTCTGAGACCGCGCGGCTTCTCGGGGGAAGGATGCGCGCATGAAAGTCATCATCACCGGCGGCGCAGGCTTTATCGGCTCGGCGCTCGTTCGCCATCTCGTCCGCGATCGCGATTGGCAGGTCGCGAACGTCGATAAGCTGACGTATGCCGCCAATCTCGACTCCCTGAAGTCTGTCTCAAGCGCGCCGAACCACCGCTTTTTTCCCGCCGACATCTGCGATGCGTCCGCAATGGACGCCATCTTCGCCGACATCGAACCCGACGCAATCATCCATCTCGCGGCCGAAACGCACGTCGACCGCTCGATCAACGGCTCGGCAGAATTCATCACGACGAACATCCTCGGCACGCACGTGCTGCTGGAATCCGCCCGACGCTATTTGTCGAATCTCGATGCGTCGGCGCAGAGCCATTTCCGCTTTGTCCATGTCTCGACCGATGAAGTTTTCGGCTCACTGCCACCCGGCGGCTTTTTTACGGAATCCACGGCTTACGATCCGCGCTCGCCCTATTCCGCGAGCAAAGCCGCCTCCGATCATCTCGCGAGTGCCTGGCACGCGACCTACGGCCTGCCGACAATCACGACCAACTGCTCGAACAATTACGGTCCGCATCAGTTTCCCGAAAAGCTGATCCCGCTCGTCATTCTGAATGCGCTGGAAGGCAAACCGCTGCCTGTTTACGGCGACGGGCGGCAGGTGCGCGATTGGCTCCATGTCGACGACCATGTGACGGCGCTCACTCGGGTTGTCGAACACGGACGCATCGGCGAAACCTATAACATCGGCGGCCGCGCGCCGATGGAGAACATCGCCGTCGTCGAAGCCATCTGCAAAGCCCTGGACACGCTCCGCCCGGCGCAGCATCCGCGACGCGACCTCATCGTTCATGTCGAAGATCGTCCCGGCCATGACCGCCGCTACGCGATCGATCCGTCGAAGATCGAATCCGAGCTTGGCTGGCGCGCCGAGCGATCGTTCGCAACCGGCATCGCGGATACGGTCCAATGGTATCTGGACAACGAAAGCTGGTGGCGTCCACTGCGCGACGGCATTTACTCGGGATCGCGCCTCGGACTTCTGACGCCGGCCGCACCTGTCGAGACTCAACGCATCGGTACAGCCGCGTGAGTGGGATCAAAGGCATCATACTGGCAGGCGGCAGCGGCACGCGCCTTTATCCCCTGACGCTCGCGATCTCGAAGCAGCTGCTGCCGGTCTACGACAAGCCGATGATCTATTACCCGCTGACCGCTCTGATGCTGGCGGGCATTCGCGACATCCTGATCATCACGACGCCCCAGGATCAGGAGCAGTTCAAACGACTGCTCGGCGACGGCGCGCAATTCGGAGTTCGCCTGAGCTACGCGGTTCAGCCGACGCCGGCCG
The DNA here is from genome assembly GCF_000143145.1 of Hyphomicrobium denitrificans ATCC 51888. Classification (NCBI taxonomy): domain Bacteria; kingdom Pseudomonadati; phylum Pseudomonadota; class Alphaproteobacteria; order Hyphomicrobiales; family Hyphomicrobiaceae; genus Hyphomicrobium; species Hyphomicrobium denitrificans. Next base: position 528,376 of record NC_014313.1, on the reverse strand, counting down.
GACTCGCTCAGGCCTTCATCATCGGCCGCGACTTCATCGGCGACGATCGGTGCGCGCTGGTTCTCGGAGACAATATCTTCTACGGCCACGGCTTCGCCGACATGGTCCGCAGCGCCGCGGCACGCACGTCCGGCGCAACGATATTCGCCTACCAGGTTGCGGAACCCAACCGCTACGGCGTCGTGACGTTTGACGGCGCCGGGCGAGCCATATCCATCGAAGAGAAACCGCAGGTTCCAAAATCGAACTGGGCGGTGACCGGCCTCTACTTCTACGACAATCGCGTCGTCGATCTGGCGCAGAAGGTTCGCCCCTCCGCGCGCGGTGAGCTGGAAATCACCACGCTCAACGAAATGTACATGAAGCTGGACAGCCTTTACGTCGTGATGATGGGCCGCGGCTTCGCGTGGCTCGACACCGGTACGTTCGACAGTCTGCAGGATGCGAGCGAATATATGTCGACGATGGAACGGCGACAGGGTCTGAAAATCTCCTGTCCCGAAGAGGTCGCGCTGCGCCTCGGATTCGTTACACCCGGCGAAATGCGGACATGGGTCGCGCATCTCGGAAACAATACGTATGCGCGATACGTCGAAGGCGTCATCGCCGAACTCGACGCGCCGAATCAGACGGCCTCATGATCTGACGACGGCGACTCAACCGTCCGTACGAAGCGTATCGCCCCCAGAACCCGGCCGTTTCGAACCACAAGTTGCTATCCGGCATATTGACATTTTCTGGTTGCTGGCCACTCCTGCCCATGCACGCCGCAATTTTAATTTGGGATAAGGCGCGCGGCCGCCAAATGCCGCGCTCGGCAACGTGGATTTGCCGGTAAAAGGCTTTGCCGGGCGGTGAAAGGCAGCGCCACATTCATTGCTTGGGCGGCATTTAAGAAGAATGCCGGTCAAACGGGGATTCGTCATCGCACTTTGAGCGAGAGGTTCATGCCGTCGGATACGCTGGATTTGCTGAAACGCCTCGCTCGCGACTACGGCCGCGAGTATGCGCCTCAGTACGCCTGGGCGATCGTCGCGATGATCCTCGTCGCGGGCACGACGGCGCTCAGCGCTTACCTGATGAAGTACGTGATCGATACGATCTTCGTACAGCAGAACCGCGCCGCACTGACCGGGATCACGCTCGGCATCGTCGCCATCTTCCTCGTCAAAGGTTTGGCGGCCTACGCGTCAGAAGTGATGGTCGGCACCATCGGCAATCGTCTCGTCGCGGAAACGCAGAGACGCATGTTCAACCACCTGCTGAAGGTGGACATCGCGTTCTTCCAAAACCATTCCTCGAGCGATCTCGTCACGCGCATTTCAAATAATGCGGCAGCGACGCGCGACGTGCTGAACATGATCTCGATGAGCTTCGGCCGCGACCTGTTCACGATCATCGGTCTGGTCGCGACCATGATCATCCTCGATCCGATCATGACCGCGATATCGCTCATCGGCGGCCCGCTCATCGCCATCACATCGCGGAAGCTGCGCAAGCGCGTTCAGAAAGCCGCCAAGAGCGAGGTGAACAAGACCGCTGGTGTCATTCAGGCGACCCGCGAGCTGAGCCAGGGAACGCAGGTCGTCAAATCGTTCCAGCTCGAGAACCACATGCGCACGCGCGCGATGAACGCCATCAGCGCCGTCGAACGCCTCAACATCAAGATGCTGCGTATCAAGGCGACAGTGAACCCGATGATGGAAGCCGCGGGCGGCTTCGCGGTCGCCGGCGTCGTATTCTACGCTGGCTGGCGCAATCTCAACTACGGCGATACGCCCGGCCAGTTTTTCGCCTTCATCACGGCGCTGCTGATGTGCGCCGATCCCGCGCGGCGCGTATCGCGCGTGCATCTCCAGCTTGCGTCCGCCATGGTCGGCGTCCGCATGATGTACGAATTGCTGGACACGCCTGCGAAAGAGGACGAGCCCCCGGGCAAGCCAGCGATCGAAGTCAAAGGCGGCGAAATCGAATTCCACGACGTCACGTTCTCTTACGTGCCCGGCAAAGCTATCATCAGCGGCTTGAACTTGATCGCTCCTGCGGGAAAGACGACGGCGCTCGTCGGCCTCTCCGGCGGCGGCAAGACGACGATCTTCGCGCTGCTGCAGCGCTTCCGCGAACCCGATTCCGGATACATCACGATCGACGGCCAGAACATCGCGACGTCGTCGCTACCGTCCGTCCGCCGCAACATTTCGACGGTCGGGCAGGATGCCTTCCTGTTCGATGGCACGATCATCGACAATATCCGCACGGGCCTTGAATCCGCTTCCGACCAGCAGTGCATCGACGCCGCGAAGTCGGCGAACGCTGACGAGTTTATCGTCAAACTGCCGATGAAGTATGACTCTCCGGTCGGAGAGCTTGGCACTCAGGTTTCCGGCGGACAGCGTCAGCGCATCGCCCTCGCACGCGCGTTCCTGAAGGATGCCCCGATCATTCTTCTCGACGAGCCGACCTCCGCTCTCGACAGCCACACCGAGGAAATCATCCAGCGGGAGCTGAAGCAGCTGACGACAGGAAAGACCACGCTGGTCATCGCACACCGCCTCTCGACGATTCTCCACGCCGATCTCATTCACGTCATCGACGCCGGCCGCATCATCGAAAGCGGCACGCACGACGAGCTGCTCGCTCAAGGCGGAGCCTACAGCCGCCTGTTCAAGCTCCAGTTCGCAAAATACGCCGAACAGAAAGATGCGCTGGCCCACGCCGTCTAGTGCGCGTCGCGCACACCGTCGCGACTGAACGATTGCACCGCGAGGGCCGTGAGCGCGAGCACCGCGCCGAAGCCGCAGACCGCGAGCCAGCCGCCGTTATCCCACGCAATGATCCCGCCGATGGAACCGAAAGCGCCACCGGCAAACATCGTGGTCATGAAGACGGTGTTGAGCCGGCTACGCGCGTCCGGATGAAGGTCGTAGATCACGTGCTGATTTGAAATCATCGTGCTCTGCGCACCGAGATCCATGATGATCACGCCCGCCACCAATCCGGCGAGTTGATCCCACGCGGCGAAGAGCAGCCACGATAGGACGACAAGCCCCGCTCCGAGACGAAGCACGAGCCCGCTTCCGCGCGTGTCCGCCAGACGTCCGGCGAGCGGCGCAGCAATAACGCCGGCCGCGCCAACCACTCCGAATAATCCGGCCGCATCGGCACCGAGATTGAAATGCGGCTCTTCGAGATGCAGCGCGAGAACGGTCCAGAAGGCGGAAAAAGATCCGAACGCCGCAGCCTGCATCAAGCTCGCCCGCCGCAGCTTCGGCTCCGAGGTCCAGAGATGCAGCAGCGATCTGAGCGCCGCCGTATATCTGATGCCCGAGTGCGGATAATTTCGCGGCAAGGCAATCGCCATGGCGATCGCTCCCGCGACAGACATCGGCAACCCCAGCTGAAACATCTCGCGCCAACCGGCATAGGTCGCGACAACGCCCGACAGCAGCCGGCTGAGCAGAATTCCGCACAGCAAACCCGCCATCACCATGCCGATCGTGCTGCCGCGTCTCTCAGGAGAGGCCAGCGATGCCGCGAACGGAATGATCTGCTGCGCCACCGACGCACATGCGCCGACGATCAGCGACGCGCCGACCAGCGCCGCAGCATTCGGCGCTAGCGACGCCGCATACGACGCCAGCCCGAGAATGACGAACTGTGCAACGATCAGTCGTCGGCGATCCATGAGATCACCGAGCGGCACGAGCAAAAAAAGCCCGAGCCCGTAGCCGATCTGCGTCGCGGTTGGGATGAGCCCAACCCACCATGAGTCGGAGAACTCCCGCTTGATGACGCCGAGCATCGGCTGGTTGTAGTAAATATTCGCAACGGCGACGCCACAGGCGACGGCCATCGTCAAAATCAATCCGAGGCTCAAAGGCCGTTGACCAAACTGAGCGGATCCCGTCGTTTCGCTGCTCATCCGCCCTTTCGCCGTCTGCCGGTCGTGAACATTATGCACTATTGCAGGAGGGTACGCTTCGGAACCAACGTTCTTCCCCCCGCGTAACTATCCCGCTTCCATCCGAGCAGACATTACGTACCGGTGACTATCCTCGGATGAACATAGGTGCTTTGAACGTACGGCTATACTCGATCCAGCCTGTCATGGAGGATGCAATGAAACTTCTGATAACGGTGATCGCCACTCTGATTATGACACCTGCAGCAATGGCCGCAGACGCGACCTGCAATGCAGCGGCGAAGGAAAAGAACCTTCACGGAGCCGCACTCAATAGCTTCGTCACCAAATGCGAGAAAGACGCCAAGACGAAGTGCGACGCCGACGCCAAGGCAAAGAACCTTCACGGCGCGGCCGAAAAAAGTTTCACGACGAAATGCATCAAGGATGCCTCGGGCTGACGCTCTCAACGGAGCGGGCCAGGCTCGCGATACGGGGTCATCGTCGCCAAACCCGCTCCGCAGCTCTTAATAATCTCGTAAGGAATCCGACCGCCGAGCCGTCTCTGAATCGGCCACCGATAATGACAAATTAAACTAAATTCTCAGCGTTTATTTATCCGGCCGACGTACAAATTGAAGCTTGCGAATTCCGATCAGCGCCTGACTTCAGGTTAGCCCGCAAGGTTCAATTGCAATGAAATATTCTCTCCATCGCGCACCCCGGCTACGTCAGACGGCGCAGAGCCAGTCGATCGACAATGCACAGGCGGAAGAGGCAGCCGACGCCGACTTCAACGCCAAGATGCAGCTCTCGTTTCTCGAGTCCGCGATCCAGGATTGGAAAGCTCAGCGCGCGACGGACAACGACAAAACCGAAAAGGCTTCCATCGACGCACCCGAAGCTGACGCTGCTCCGAAATCCTCGTGGCGGACTCCTCTTTCGAAAATCAAGCCGTCCACGCTTGCCAAGTCCGCGTTGGCGCTTGCTGTGGCGCTGGTATTGGGCTGGGCGCCTGCCGTCCGTCTCCTCGCCACGACGAGCGCCGAAGCCATCGTCAACGCCCGGGTAATCACACTGCGCGCGCCGATCGAGGGCGATGTGACGATGGCCGCCGCCGCCACCGACATCGGCAGCACGTTCCACAACAACGAAGAAATTCTGACGATCCGCAACCGCCGTGCCGACTATTCGCATCTCGACAGCCTGCGCCGCGAGCGCGACCAGCTCGGAACCGCCATCTCGGCACTTGAAGCCAAGAAGCAGCTCCTTGAGCAAAACCTCGTCGAGCTCAGCGAGCAACAGGAGAATTTCCGCGTCGGACGCATCACGCAGCTCGATCAGCGCATCCGAGAAATCGACGCTGACCTGGCCGCCACCGAAGCGCAACACGACATGGCGTTGCAGACATTGACCCGCGCCAGCGCACTGAGAAAAACGGATGCCGTCAGCCAGGCTTATCTCGATAAGGCGCTGCAGGACGAACGCGTGACCAAAAACACGATCCAGAGCCTCACCGAACGGCGCAAAGGATCGATGGTCGAGCTCGAGGCCGCACGCAAGTTCATCTTCATCGGCGACAGCTACAACGACACACCGCAATCCGCGCAGCGCAAGATGGAAGTCGCGCTGGAATTGGCCGACGTTCGCGCCCGCCTCGAAGGCAGCAAGGCGGAGCTGGCCGTCCTCATGACACGCATCGACGCGGAAACGCGGCGAAACGAAGAGCTGTCTTCCGCCTCGATCCGCTCGACCGTCAACGGCCGCGTCTGGGAAATTCTCACCGCGCCGGGCGAACACGTCAACGCCGGCCAGGACCTCATGCGCCTGCTCGACTGCGGCAGTGCCATGGTCACCGCGAGCGTCAGCGAGACGACCTACCAGAAACTCCGCATCGGCCAGAACGCAACCTTCCAGCCGCGCGGCGGCGGCAAGGAATTGAACGGTCGCATCGTCGGCCTCAACGGTTTGGCGGCGGTGTCCTCGAACAGCGCCATCCAGCAGAGCATGCTGGCGCGCGAGCCCTACCACGTCACCTTGAGTTTCCCCGGCCTGTCCGAGGGCGCCGAATGTCAAATCGGCCGCTCGGGCCTCGTCAAGTTCGACACGTCGTCTCCTGGTGCCGTGGCTTCAGCTGACTGACCGGAGACGGCGTCATGACGTATGCAGCCGGCATGGGCTATTGGGATGCGCTCGCACCTGCGATCGTATTGCTGCTGATTGCGCTCGCAATCCTCCCATGGGTCAATCGCAACAACACGACGGTGCGTGTGATTGCGATCACCGTCTGCCTGTTCCTCGGCTGGCGCTACATGCTGTGGCGCATTTTCGAGACCATTCCCTCGCCTGAAAACCCAATCGACTTTCTGACCGGCCTGACGTTCACCGCCGTCGAAGCGATCGCGATGCTCGGCGCCACGGCCTCTCAAATCTTCCTGACTCGCACGCGCAATCGGACAGCCGAAGCCGATGCGAATGTAAAGCGGCTTCTCGCCAAGCCGCAGGTGCCGAAGATCGACGTGCTGATCTGCACCTATAACGAAGGCGAAGATATTCTCGACCGAACGATCATCGGCGCGCTCAACATCAACTATCCGAACTTCCGCATCTGGGTTTGCGATGATGGCCGCCGCAGCTGGCTCAAGGAATTATGTGACCGACGCGGCATTGGCTATCTGACGCGTCCCGACAATGCGCATGCGAAGGCCGGAAACATCAACGCCGCTTTGAAGAACCTTGCGGCGCTCGACGAGAAACCGGATTTCATCTCCATTCTCGATGCCGACTTTATTCCGCTGCCGGATTTCCTGACGCGCGCCGTTTCGCTGGCACTCGATCCCGACGTCGGCGTCGTGCAGACGCCGCAGCACTTTTTCAACCCCGATCCGATCCAAAGCAATCTCGCGGTAACGAAAGTCTGGCCGGACGAGCAGCGCTTCTTCTTCGACATCGTCATGGCATCGAAGGATGCCTGGAACGCCGCCTTCTGCTGCGGAACCTCGTCCGTCATTCGCTTCGACGCCTTGCAGAGCATCGGCGGCTTTCCGACCGACTCCGTGACCGAGGACTATCTCGTCTCTCTGCGGCTCAGGGAAAAAGGCTTCCGCACCGTTTATCTGAACGAGATCCTGTCTCTCGGCCTCGCGCCCGAAGGGCTCGCCGAATACACCACCCAGCGCGCGCGATGGTCGCTCGGCTTCGTGCAGATCTGCCGCGGCCATAGCGGCCCGCTGAAATGGGGCAACGGCCTGCCGTTCGTCGATCGCATCATGCTTTGCGAGACCTTCCTTCATTGGTCGGCAACGCATCTCTTCCGCGTCCTCGGCATTATCGTCCCGGCGCTGTATCTCATTCTCGATATCCAGGCCGTGCACGCCAACGTCATCGACGCGATCTGGTATCTGGCGCCCTTCATCGTCGTCCAATCCGCCATCTATGTCTGGCTGACGGAAGGGCGCGTGCTGCCTCTGATGACCGATCTCTATCAGATGCTCTGCGCTTCCGAAGTTCTGAAATCCGTCTGGTCCGGATTGCTGCGCCCCAACGGTCAGAAATTCAAAGTGACGGCAAAAGGCGGCGACCGCAGCAAGCAATTCATCCAGTGGCCGCTTCTGCGCATCTTCGGAGCGCTGCTGTTCCTGACCGCATTCGGCATCGCCAATGCATTCATCTTCGATCAGAGCCGGCCGCTCGCGGAGTCGAGCGCGATCGCGTTTTTCTGGAGCTGGTACAATCTCGTCCTTCTGACGTTGTGCTGCTACGTCTGCACCGAGCAGCAACAGCGCCGTACGGGAGACCGCTTTGACGTGCGCGTTCCCGTGAAGCTTACCGTCAACGGCGAGCAGCGCGACTATTTCGCGTCCGATCTTTCCGTCAGCGGCATGCATCTGATTGGCGATCTGCCGGTTCCAGTCGGAACACCGGTGAAGATCAGCTTCGCCGACATCTCGCTCGAAGCCCACATCCGGCGAACGACGCAAACAGGCTTCGGCCTGCAGTTCGAGGCAACCGACAAAGCCAAGATGAGCGTGTTGCGCTACATCTTCTCGTCGCCTCGCGGTGTGACGAGCGGCAACATCAAGCCGCATCTGCTCGCACGCGCTGTCGCTGCGCGCGTATTCCGCTAGCGAGCATTCGCGTCATCACCCGTTGAGGGACTTCAGCGTCCAACGCTTGCCGTTCGAGCCAAGCTCGACGATGCCGAGCGGCGCGATGTCGATGCGCCAGAACGATACCGGGTTCGCCTCGAGCGCGACGACGACGGCCGCGCGGATGACAGCGGGATGCGTTACGGCGACGCTCCGGCCCTGGCGCTCCGGCGCCGCCCTCAACCAGTTCGCGACGCGCGCCAGAAGCGCCTCGACCGACTCGCCGCCGTGCGGGCTCGCTGCCGTATCCGTGAGCCAGCCGACCATCGCCTCCGGCTCCGACGCTTCGACATCGGCGAACGTCCGCCCCGCCCATCGACCAAGGTCCATGTCCCGAATGAGAGGCTCGATCTTGGCATCGACATTGAGCGCCGCCGCCGTTTCGACCGCTCGCCGCGCCGGGCTGGTCCAGGCTGTTAAGAACTGCGGCAAATCGCCGGAAAGCGCGGATGTATCGCGCCGCGCCTTCTCGTCGATGCCCTCATCCAAAGGGAACGCCGCCGCACGCGTTGCAGCCGTCGGAGCATGTGAAATGAGCGTCAGCCGCTGGATCATGGGCGTTGCTTTACATTGACAAAGGCTCGGATCAACCTATGGTGGACCTTCGCACGTCATGGGTAGGAAACCGGTGAAATTCCGGAACGGTCGCGCCACTGTGATCGGAGGATGCCGTAAAGCTCCAGCCGAAAGTCAGACCCTCTTGTGATGGGCCAAAGCTTGACCGGGACGCGCAATCCCAAGGAGGCCCTTAATGGCATATTCTTCCGTCATCCAAGACACCGTTGCAACACCCATTCCGGTCCGTGAGATTCTGCCCTGGGCAATCTTCGGCGGACTGCTGTTCCTTCTCGCGATGTATTTCATCGGCGTCGAGGAAGGCGCGATGGCGATCTTCAATGGCATGTACGTGCACGAATTCGTTCACGACGGTCGCCACCTTCTCGGCTTCCCCTGCCACTGATCAGACGCGAGATAAAATCATGGGACAGTTATTGCTCCGCGGCATGCTCGCGGGCCTTTTTGCTGCGCTTCTGGCATTCGGCTTCGCGAAGATCGTGGGCGAGCCACAGGTCGATCGCGCCATTGCATTCGAAGAAGCACACGTCGCCGCTGAACAACAGGCGCGTGCCGCCAGCGGCGCTACCGCAGAGGCGGAAGAACCTGAACTCGTCAGCCGCGAAGTTCAGGCAGGGTTGGGACTGCTCACGGGCATCGCGATGTTCGGTACCGCTTTGGGTGGACTTTTCGCACTAGCCTTCGCATTCGCGAGCGGCAGGCTGCTGAAGTTCCCGCCGCGCACGACGGCCATCGTCATCGCCGCGGTTGGATTTCTAGCGCTCTACGTCGTGCCCTATCTCAAGTACCCAGCAAACCCACCTGCTGTCGGTGCCGACGATACCATCGGCTATCGCACGCAGCTCTACTTCACGATGATGGTGTTTTCCGCGGCAGCCCTTGCCGTTGCCGTAGCTCTCGGACGCGCGCTCTCTTCGAGCCTGGGCTCGTGGAACGCGACGATCGCGGGCGCGCTGGCGTACATCGTCCTTGTCACGATTGCCGGCTACGCTCTTCCGACCCTCAACGAAGTCCCGAACGACTTCCCGGCCGATCTCCTCTGGAAATTCCGCACCGCCTCTTTCGCGATCCAGGGCATCCTCTGGGCGACGATTGGGCTGGCTCTTGGAGCTATGGTCGATCGAAGCCAGACGCGAACGGCATACTGACGAGCGATATGATCGGGCCGCTCGCAAAGCGGCCCGAAGCATTTACGGCCATCATCATATTAGGGCAGTCGATTTGGCACGGCACTCGCCTTGCGTAGGCATCTGTAAACTCGATCCCGCTACCGGCTTTTGTATTGGTTGCGCGCGTACGGGCGGCGAAATCGCCGACTGGATGGCGATGGACGATGACCGGCGCGATGACGTCTGGCGTCAGCTGCCGGAGCGCCTCGCCAATCTCGCAATCCGCGTGCACCTCCTGCCCTGGACGCCCGCCGAAATCGCAATCTGGACCTGTGAGCAGATCTCGGAACGACAGGGCACATGGGTCACCGGCGTCCCGGGCGCCGTCGCCGAGTTTCCGTGCACGCCGGATCGCCGCATCGGCATCGACACCGGCGACGGATCGCTGATCGCGCGCGCCGACGATTCCACATTTCGTCTGCGCGTCAACGAGCGGCTTCGCGCCTTCGCCTTCACCGACGGTGGACCGATCGTGCTCGCCATGCCGCGCGCGCGAGCAAACATGACGGAACACACGACCGTTCAGGATCTCGGAGCCGATACCGACGCGATAAGCACCGCGCATCGGAGCGACCGCCTGTTCGACTTCGGGATCGGCCGCAAGAACGCGCGCTTCTGCGTACGTACCGGCGACAGTGGGCTCGCCGAACGCCTCACAAGCCAGATCGGCCGGTCCTGGTCCGATCTCATTGCCGATATCGGGCCGGACATAATCGCCGCGAGCCCGCACCGCGTCGTCGAATCAGCGGCGGTACGTATCGAAGTTTACACGCCGATTCCGAGACCGGATCAGAAGTCTGCTTCCGGCGCGCATACTCATTTGCTCCCGGAATTCCTCAAAACGGGCGAAGAAATTCCGGCGAGTCTGGCGCTGCCCGCCTTTGCGATGCCGGTCGCGATTTTCTATCCCACGCCGGTCACAGCTTAGACATCTGCAGCCCGAACCTAAGTTTCTCCCGCTTTGTCCCCAGCCCGCCGCAGCTTACGCGCGTTCAGTGTTGAGACGACCGCGCCGGCGTAGTACGCAAGTCACGGGATCACATTGAGAACAAAGAGAGGATCGCATGCGCAGCGCCAGGCTCGGAACTCTGCTCGTTGCCGCTTTCTGTTTGGGCTCATCCGCCGTCAGCGCGCAGGACGCGCCGCCGATGCAGTCGTCCTTTTCGGCTCTGATCGCCAAAGACTACGAAATTAAAACGGTCACGGTCGTCCCGCTCGAGGTCGCCAAGCGCGCCACCGAGTCGGTGAGAACAGATACCGTGATCGTGACGCTGCAGAACAAGCAGTCCGTTGCCGTCTGCTACCTCGCGTTCGCCAACTGGGCGTTCATGAACAAGACGTCGCTCGACACACCGACGCTTTGCGAAGTTCGTGAAGGCGCAGCAGCCGAACCGCAGGCGACGTCCAATCCGCCGCCGCCCGGAACGACGCCTTAAGCGTGGTTAATGCGCGCCACGCAAACGCACGGCGCCGATCGCACCGGTTCTCATCGTCGTTTTGCGGAAATCCGCCACAGTTTCACCGCCACGCGCCGATCAATTGAGCATCTTACAAATGCGATGAGGCATTCACGCTTCTCGCGGCAATTGTGGGACCTCTGATGAAAGCGACAAGTTGGGTTCTCGCGGCAGGATTCGCGACCGTGGCATTCGCCGCAACCGCGAGTCTCGGCCACGCCCACAGCGGCACCGCCGACGAACAGGCCGCGTGCACCGGCGACGTCCTGAGCCTCTGCTTCTTTGAAATTCCAAACGAAGATCGGATTGTCGCCTGTCTCAACCGCAAGCGCGATCGCCTGAGCGAGGCGTGCCGCAACGTCATCGATCCGCCGCCCAAGTCGAAAAAGCCTGCCAAGCGCTGAAAAGCCCGAGTTGGCAGAGCGGCGTCCGCAGTCGTAAAACGCGTCTCGAATCACGAGCGTCTCGTTTTCGAGGAGCGGCTTTGAAGAAACTCATTGTGACGGCCGACGACTTCGGCCTCTCGCTGCCGGTCAATGAAGCCGTCGATCTGGCGCATCAGCATGGCATTCTGACAGCAGCAAGCCTGATGATGGGAGCACCGGCCCGCGACGACGCCATTGAACGCGCGCGCAAGCTGCCGCGTCTCGGCGTCGGACTTCATCTCACGCTCGTCGACAGCTGCCCCGTTCTTCCGCCGACCGAAGTGCCGGGCCTCGTCGGACAGGACGGACGCTTTTCGACAGATCCCGTCAAATTCGGAACCGCGCTGTTTTTCTCGAAAGATCTTCGCCGTCAGGCCGAAGCGGAGATCACCGCGCAGTTCGAGGCCTTCCGCAAGACCGGCCTCACGATGGACCACATCAACGGCCACCAGCATTTCCACATGCATCCGGCGATCTCGAAAATCATCGCCAGGCTCGCCAAGGATTTCGGCAACCCGCCCGTGCGCATTCCGGTCGAGCCTCTGTTTCCGTCCTACACGGCAACGTCGGATCGTTTTCGCGACCGCTTGTCCGGATGGGTGTTCTTCTACGCCCAATCGCGGCTTCTGCGGCGGCGCGTGCGCGCGGCAGGCCTCGGCGTCAACGATCGCGTCTTCGGCCTGAACGACAGCGGCGCGATGACCGAAACGCGCGTTCTCCAGTTTCTCGACAAACTCCCGAACGGAACGACGGAGTTCTACTTTCATCCCGCCACGCGCCGTTGGCCGGGCGTCGACAACCTGCCCGACGATTACCGCCCGATGGAGGAATTCGCTGCCCTGACGAGCCTCAACGTCAAAGGCAAGGCCAACGCGCTCGGCATCACGCTCGTCCCGTTCCGCGAGGCCGTTCGCCGCGCTTGATCGGCGGCGTCCCGAAGCGCTCGAAACGCCATGCCTGCCGTGCTATGCCCCTTGCCGCCGGACGGCGCGTCGCGGCGTAAAACTCGGACCTGAAGCCGTTATGCCGTTCATCGTCTTTTCCATCTGGCAGTTCGCGGGCATTGCCCTCGGCGTCGCCGGATTGGCCTACCTGATCCTGGCGGTGCGCGCCGTATCGCGCTTCCGCGAGCGCGCGGTTTTTGGCGCCGAACCACGCCCCGGCGTTTCCGTTTTGAAGCCGGTCTACGGCACTAGCCCGCAACTCTATGAAAGCCTGCGCTCGTTCTGTCTGCAGGATTATCCGAAGTACGAGGTTATCTTCGGCGCGCACACGGCCGACGATCCGGCGATCGAGGTCGTCAATCGGCTGATCGCAGAAAACCCCGGCCTCGATCTCCGCCTCGTCGTCGATGAAACGCTCGCCGGACCGAACCGCAAGGCGGCGAACCTCGCCAACATCGCGCGAACGGCGAAGTACGACCTTTTCGTCCTCGCCGACAGCGACGTGCGCGTCGACCCGGACTGCGTCGCCTCGATGGCCGCGCCGTTCGACGACAAAACCGTCGGCGCCGTCGCCTCGATCTACAAGGGCTGGCCCGCCGACAACACGCCCTCACGCTTCGGTGCGCTTTACCTCAACGATTGGTTCGTGCCCTCGGTCACCGTCGACGTCGATCTGCGCGGCATCGACTTTGTCTTCGGAGCCATGAGCGCCGTGCGCCGCGAAGCGCTCGACGCGATCGGCGGATTTGACATGCTCGCCGGATGCCTCGCCGAGGATTTCTCGATGGGCCGCTTCGTCGCGCGCCGCGGCTGGCGCGTCGTGCTCTCACCCTATGCCTGCGATACCGTCGTCGCGGAACCGAGTTTCGCGTCCATGTTTCAGCACGAAGTGCGCTGGCACCGCTCGGAACGCGCCTGCCGCCCGTTCGATCAGTTCATGGCCGTCGTCACGTGGCCGCTCGCGCTGCTGCTGATCTTGTTACTGCCGCAACCGAGCATCGTCGGGCTGTCGATCATCGGCGCGCATGTCACGCTCAGGATCATTCTGCATTACCTCGTGCGCCGGAACTTCCGCATCGCCACGCCACCCGAGCCGTGGCTCGTGCCTCTGCGCGAATGCGTCTGTTTTTTCGCCTGGGTCGCAGGCATGTTCGGAAACAACATCAAATGGGGCAAGGAAACCTTCAGCATCCGCGCTTATCGCAAGCTGATGGCCGCCGAAAATGCGGCGCACGCCGCGGCGGCAACCGGCCCCTCCATCTCGAAAGCGTCGCACGATGTCTGATGAGACTGGTCAAAAGCGCGTCGCACGGTCGGGCCGCGTGAAAACCGGCGTCGCGCTCTGCGCTCTTGCAGGCATCGCGCTGGCGATCGTGCTCGTCGTTTATTTCGGAACCGCCGAAGTCGGAGATGCTTTTCTCGCGGCCGGATGGCAGGGGCTCGCCGCGATGACCGGGCTCTATCTCGCCTCTGTCACGCTCTGCGCCTTCGCCTGGCAGGTTCTCGCGGTCACGCCGCCAGGCAATGCCGTCGCCGTGTTTCATTGGGCGCGCCTTCTGCGCGACAGCGTCGCCAACATCCTCGCAATCATTCCCGGCGCCGGCGAAGCTATCGCCGCGCGCGAGCTGACCGTCTCGGGCATGAAGTCGGGCGCGGCAATTGCGACAACCGTCATCGACGTCACGATGGAAATCGTCAGCCAGCTGTTTTTTACGTTGCTCGGCCTCGGATTTCTCGCCTGGATCCGCCCGGGCGAACCTCTCGCGTGGTGGGCGCTGGCTGGCCTCGCGATATCGGCTGTCGCGATGGCAGGCTTCGTCGCCGCCCAGCGCAGCGGCCTGTTCCAGTTCCTGCAGTCGCTCCCCGACAAGCTCGGCCTGACGGCTCCCTGGAGCGCCGACGATCAATCGCAGAACATCCACGCCGCCATGGAAGACATCTACCGGCAGCCAAGCCGCCCGATCATTTCGACGATCCTGCATCTCGTCGCGTGGATCGTCGGCGCGGCGGAGGCGTGGATCGCCCTGAAGTTCATGGGCCACCCGCTCGGCTTCGGCGAAATCCTGGTGATCGAAAGCCTCGTCTTCGCGCTCCGCACGATCGCATTCATCGTGCCCTGGGCCGCGGGCGTTCAGGAAGGCGGTTACATCGCCATCGGCGCGATGTTTGGCTTGACGCCCGAAGTCGCCCTCGGACTGTCGCTGCTGAAACGCGCGCGCGAGCTGTTGACGGGCGTGCCGGTTCTTCTCGTCTGGCAGGCGATCGAAGCACGGCGCCTGCTCAGATCGCCGCGCAACGTCGAAGGCCGCTAACCGCGGATACGGTGTTCCTGCGCGCTCGCTGCTTTGTCGAGCTGCAACGCGCTGCGAACCGTCTCGACGATGCCGGACGCCGACAGTCCCGCCTTCTGGCACATCACTTCCGGCTTATCCTGATCGACGAAGCAATCGGGCATCACCTTCGAGCGCACCTTGAGGCCGTGATCCAGCAGGCCGTTGTCGGACAGATACTGCAGCACATGGCTGCCGAAGCCGCCGATCGAACCTTCCTCGATGGTGACGAGAACCTCGTGATTCTGCGCCAGCTGCCGGATGAGATCGGTATCGAGCGGCTTCATGAAGCGCGCATCCGCCACCGTCGTCGAAAGACCGAGCGCCGCGAGCTGATCGGCAGCTTTCAGCGCCTCGCCGAGCCGCGTGCCGAGCGACAGCAACGCAACCGTCGAACCCTCGCGCAGAATGCGGCCCTTGCCGATCGGTAGAACCTCGCCGACTTCCGGCATCTGCACGCCGGTGCCTTCTCCGCGCGGATACCGGAACGCCGACGGACGATCATCGATCGAAGCCGCGGTCGCGACCATGTGCTTGAGCTCGGCCTCGTCTGCCGCTGCCATGATGACGAAGTTCGGCAGGCACCCGAGATAAGCAAGATCGAACGAGCCGGCGTGGGTCGCGCCGTCGGCCCCGACGAACCCAGCGCGATCGATCGCGAACCGAACCGGCAGGCTCTGGATCGCGACGTCATGCACGACCTGATCGTAACCGCGCTGCAGGAACGTCGAATAGATCGCGGCGAACGGCTTCATGCCTTCCGTCGCGAGACCAGCCGCGAACGTCACGGCATGTTGCTCGGCGATGCCGACGTCGAACGTGCGATCCGGAAACTCGCGGCCGAAAACATCGAGCCCTGTGCCATCAGGCATCGCCGCCGTGATCGCGACGATCTTCGGATCTTTTTTAGCTTCGGCAATCAGGCTATCCGCAAACACGCGCGTATATGACGGCGCCGCCGCCTGCGGCTTCGCCTGCACGCCCGTAACGACGTTGAATTTCGCAACCCCGTGATACTTGTCGGGTGAAGCTTCCGCAGGTGCGTATCCCTTGCCCTTCTTCGTCATGACATGGACGAGGATCGGACCCTGCTTGGCATCGCGCACGTTCTTCAGCACGGGCACCAGTTGCCCGAGGTCGTGCCCATCGATCGGCCCGACATAGTGGAAGCCGAGTTCTTCGAACCACGCTCCGCCGCCTTGCCACAGACTGCGCGTGTATTCCTCGACGCGCGCCGCACGCCGCTCCCAGCTCTTCGGCAACCGCTGCGCAAGCTGCTTGGCGAAATCGCGAACCGCGAAGTAGGACGCACTCGACGTCGTGCGTGCGAGATACGATGAAAGCGCGCCAGTCGGCGGCGCAATCGACATGTCATTGTCGTTGAGGATGACGATCAGCCGCTCGTTGCGCGCGCCCGCATTGTTCAGCGCTTCGTAGGCCATGCCGGCGCTCATCGCACCGTCACCGATCACGCAGACGACGTTCGTATCGCCGCCGCTCATATCGCGTGCGACGGCCATGCCGAGGCCAGCCGAAATCGACGTCGACGAATGCGCCGCGCCGAACGGATCGAATTCGCTTTCCGTGCGCTTCGTGAAACCGGAAAGGCCATTCGGCTGCCGCAACGTCCGAATGCGATCGCGGCGACCGGTCAGAATTTTATGCGGATAGGTCTGATGGCTGACGTCCCAGATGAGCCTGTCGCGCGGCGTGTCGAAAAGATAATGCAGAGCGACGGTCAGTTCGACGACGCCAAGTCCGGCGCCAAGATGCCCGCCAGTCACCGACACTGCATCGATCGTTTCCGTTCGCAGTTCGGCCGCGAGTTGAGGCAGATCCGCTTCCGCCAGCTTGCGCAGGTCGTCCGGTGTCTTGACCGTGTCGAGAAGAGGCGTTTTGGATGACCGGCCTACAACTGCATCCATTCCCACATCCCCCAAATGCTTCAAAACCTCGCCGCGCAAATTATGGACCCTTAGAGCGGCTCAAAAAACGAATGATGCCGCACCCACGGGACTCTGCGGGGAAGTGTTGCAACTGCGCCTCATAATTGGCAAACACCTGTAACAAAATGTGCAAAATAAGGCCATTCTGCTCGATTACGCGATGCGTGGCTTCACAACGGCCTTTCTATTGGAAAATGCAATGCAAAGGAGACGGGGAATGCTCCCGACGAGACTGTCCATTTGTAAAAGCATGATTTTGCGCAGCTTCCTGGTCGCAGGATTATTCTTTTCGACCGCCGCGCCCACATGGGCCGCGGAAGCTCCGGATGCGATCAACGGACTGAACGCGCAGTTGCTCGCGACCATGAAGCAGGCGCAATCTTTGGGCGTTCAGGGCCGCTACGACGCGCTCTCGCCGGTCCTCGCGAAAACGTACGACATTGGGTCGATGACTCGTGCGGCTGTGGGCGCAAACTGGGAAACGCTGCAGCCTGCGCAGAAAGCCGCGTTGACGGATGCGTTCGCACGTATGATGATTGCAACATACGCAAAGCGTTTCGACGGCTTTTCTGGCGAAACCTTTAAGATTACTGAGGTCACCGATCGGGCAACCGATAAGATGGTCAAGACCCAGATCATCCAGAGCAACGGCAAGCCGGTCGCGATCAACTATCTGATGCGGAAATCCGGGCCTGAGTGGCGGGTGGTGGATGTCTACCTCGATGGAACCATCAGTGAGCTCGCAAGCCGCCGGGCTGAATTTACATCGATATTGAAGGCCGGTGGACCGGATGCCTTGATCGCCTCGCTGCGAAAACAGGGCGACAGGCTTTTATCGGGCGGCTGATTAAGTAAGCATTTTGCTTGGACGTCATGGCTGTAGTTGGTAGCGCCAGCCATGGCGTCCCTCTTTCCTTGTGGCAGCATCTCATAGACACGCAGCCTCGCACACGCACCAAATTTGATTTGATGCGCGCACGAACGCGAGCAGGTCGCGAGCCAAATCGCTCGTCTTCAGCTTATTTCACGAATAATTGGTGCGAGGCGCGTCCGCGTCAGCGGACGGCGGTGCCATCTTCCGCGGCTGATTCCGCAGCTGGCGCTCCGACGATCACGACGGTGCGAGGCTTGGCCGACCTTGTCTTCGGAACGTCGGTCATCTGACGGCTCTGAAGCATCGTCGGAGAAGAAACCAGCGTCATCACGGGCTCGATCGCGTTCGGATCGGGCGGCGGCGGCGTGCTCGTGAGCGCGCTTGTATCCAGCGCCTCCTGCAGTTCTGCCTGACGCTTCTGGTCAGTGACACTTCTCAGCATCGAATAGAAATCGACCGAACTGTCCTCGAGCGTCTGCATATCCTCAGCCTTGCTGAGGTTCGTCAATGGACTTGCGACCGACCCCGCCATGTCGACGCGGCTCGCCAGAGTTGCAAACTTTGTCGGATACAGCGCCGCGGCCGGAATCTGCGCCGCGAACTCGACACCGGTGCCGATGGCATCACGCACGTTCGTCGGCCCGATGATCGGCAGCACGAGGTAGCTGCTCTCGCGATAGCCCCAGACGTACATCGTCTGGCCGAAATCGCCCGACTGCTTGCTCATGCCCTGAGTTGCAGCAACGTCGAACAGGCCGCCGAGACCGAGTGTCGAGTTGAGCGCGAACCGTCCGAGCGTCGTGACCGCAGCCCCCGGCCGCAACTGCAGCACGTTGTTGGCGAAGACCATCGGCTCGTTGAGGTTCGTCGTGAACGCATCGATGCGATCGCGGACGTCTTCCGGCACGTTCTCGTTGTAGGCTTTCGCCGCCGGGTACAGGACGGAGTGATTGAAATCCTGATTGCTGTCGAAGACCGAGCGGTTGAACTTCTCGTTCGGGTCCGCGATCGTCTTCGGCTCATCGTCTTTTTCGGCCGAAGCAAGATATGTCGGTGAGGACACGGACGCGCCGGTGCTGGCGCAGCCCGACAAGGCTATGCCAACAATCATGCAGCCGACCCAAGTATGGATGGCGCTTGACGTCACGTCTGGAACTTCCCCCTTGCAGGCCCCCGCCCGTCGGGCATCCTTGATGCTTAGCTCAGCTCTGAATCGGATGCTACCTATAACTGCTATGACTGTTGGAGTATGCCCCTGATAAATCAGAAAGTAGCGTCGAAATGACGTCCGGTCTGTGGCTTGTTTGCACCCTCATTGCGGTGATCGGTAGCGCATATGCTCTGCTCGCGGCCACGCTCGTCACCCGATTTGCAGCCGGAAAAAAGCCCACTCTCAGGGATGCGGAAGACGTCACCCTCCTGAAACCGCTGCACGGTTCAGAGCCCGAACTCGATTCCAATCTGAACTCGTTTTGCGCCCAGGCTTACGCGGCGGACATTCAAATGGTGTGCGGTGTCCAGGACCCGCACGATCCGGCGATTCTCTTCGTCCAAAACTTGCGCGCGCAATTTCCGAATAGCGACATCCGCCTTGCCGTCGGTTCGAAGCCCAATTTGGGCAACCCAAAAATCGCGAACATCATCAACATGATGCCGAACGCGGCGCATGATGTCCTGATCCTCAGCGACAGCGACATGAAGGTCGAACCCGACTACGTCGCCAACATCGTCGCCGCCTTGCAGCAACCCGAGGTTGGTCTCGTCACCTGTCTCTATCGCGGCCGAGCCGTTGGCGGAATTTGGTCTCGCCTCGCAGCCGCTGCGGTCGATCAGCATTTCCTACCAAGCGTCGTAGTCGGACTGCACTTTGGGCTCGCGCAGCCGTGCTTCGGTTCAACGATCGCGCTACGACGCGAAACACTGCAGCGGATCGGCGGCTTTGAAGCCTTCGCAGATGCTCTCGCCGACGATTATGAAATGGGTGCTGCCGTGCGACGGCTCGGTCTCAAGGTCGCAATTCCACCGAATACGCTTGGACATACCTTCGCCGACGCATCGTTCGCGCAAATGATTTCCCACGAGCTTCGCTGGGCGCGAACGATTCGCCTCGTCGATCCAATGGGCTACGCCGGATCGATTGTGACGCACCCATTACCGTTTGCGCTTGCGGCTCTGCCATTGAGTGGCTTCAGTGCCATAGCATTCATGATCCTTGCCGCAACGCTTGCATCGCGCCTTTTCGTTCCGATACAAGTTGAGCGATTACCGGGCGGGGGCAAAAGCGCGCTCCTGCTCAGCCCCTTGCGGGATCTTGTAAGTTTTGCAGTGTTCGTCGCGAGTTTCGTGCCTGGCTCCGTCAGTTGGCGGGGCCGCCGCTACAGCGTCGAAACCGACGGTTCCGTCACGCCCCTTTGAAAGGTGCCGATATGCGCACGCTCTTTTTGCAGGCTCCCTCTTTCGACGGCTACGACGGCGGTGCCGGCGCGCGCTATCAGATGAAGCGCGAGGTGCGCTCGTTCTGGTATCCGACATGGCTCGCACAGCCAGCCGCGCTCGTCGAAGGCTCGAAACTGATCGACGCGCCGCCGCATGATCTCTCCTTCAAGGACATCGAAGGCGACATCCGCAGCAAAGATCTGATCATCCTGCACACGTCGACGCCGTCGTTCCGTCAGGACGTCAAAACGGCCGAGATGATCAAGGATGTGAACCCGACCGCGAAAGTCGGCTTCATCGGCGCCAAGGTCGCGGTCGAACCCGAGAAGGCGTTCTCCGAAACCTCGGCCATCGATTTCGTCGCGCGCAACGAGTTCGATTTCACGATCAAGGAAATCGCCGACGGCCGCGACTGGGCGAACGTGAAAGGCATCACCTATCGCAACAAGGAAGGCGTCGTCGTTCGCAACGACGATCGCGAGGTCCTGCACAACATGGACCTGCTGCCGTTCGTGACGCCGGTCTACAAGCGCGACCTCGACATCAACAAATACTTCGGCGGCTATCTCAAGCACCCGTACATTTCGTTCTATACGGGCCGCGGCTGCAAATCGCGCTGCACGTTCTGCCTCTGGCCGCAGACCGTCGGCGGACACAACTACCGCGTCCGCTCGATCGAGCACGTCATCGAGGAAGTGAAATACGTCCAGCGCGAATTTCCGCAGGTCAAAGAGATCTTCTTCGACGACGATACGCTGACCGACAACCTGCCCCGCGTCGAAGCGCTGGCCAAGGAACTCGGCAAGCTTGGCGTCGTATGGTCGTGCAACGCCAAGGCCAACGTTCCGCGCGCGACGCTGGAAGTCCTGAAGGACAACGGCCTACGGCTGCTGCTCGTCGGGTACGAGTCCGGCAATCAGCAGATCCTGCACAACATCAAGAAGGGCCTGCGCGTCGACGTCGCGAAGCGTTTCTCAAAGGATTGCCGCGAGCTTGGCATTGTCATCCATGGCACGTTCATTCTGGGTCTGCCCGGCGAAACGCGCGAGACAATTCAGGAAACGCTGGCCTTCGCCAAGGAAGTGAACCCGCACACGATTCAGGTTTCGCTCGCAGCGCCTTATCCGGGAACGTTCCTCTATAATCAGGCCAAGGAAAACGGCTGGTTTGCTGAGGAAACAGCGCTCCTGACCGACGACGGCCGGCAGATCGCGCCGCTCAATTATCCGCACCTTGGGCACACCGAAATCTTCGACTCGGTCGAGGACTTCTACAAGAAGTTCTATTTCCGCCCGTCGAAGATTGCTTCCATCGTCGGCGAGATGATCACCTCGCCCGAGATGATGAAGCGCCGTCTGCGCGAAGGCGTCGAGTTCTTCCAGTTCCTGCGCAATCGCGAAGAAGCCTGAGCCGCCGTCTGAAAATTCAAACCGTTGAAGAAGCCGGATCGCCATCGACGGGATTCGGCTTTTTTGCATCCCGCGGCGGACCCATCAGAATGGGCTGGAACAGCACCGCAGCCGCCAGCGTCGTGCACAGCGACAGCGCCAGCAGTTCACCCATGCTCGACGTTCCGGGATGGCTCGAGAAGAACAGGCTTCCGAACGCCACCGCCGTCGTCATCGCGCTGAACAGAACGGCGCGCGTCAGCGATGAGGCAAGCAAGCTCGTCTCGCCGTCGCGCCACGCGAGTACGTAGTAAATCTTGAACGCGACGCCGACACCGAGCAGCACCGGCAGCGCGATGATGTTCGCGAAATTGAGCGGAAGCCCGAGCAGCACACAGAGTTCAAGCGTCACGACGCCCGCAAGCAGCAGCGGCACGAGCGTCATCAGAACGTCGCTCACCCGGCGCAGCGCGACGTACAGGATCAGCGTGATCGAGACCAGCGCCAGCGCACCGGCTTGTATGAACGCGGTGACAACAGTCTTTGCCGATTCCTGAATGAGGATCGGAACGCCCGTCGCTTCCGGAGCAACCGCGAGCACGGCCGTCGCAAACCTCCTGAGATTTGCGTTGTCGTTACCGTCGCCGGTCGGCGCGACCTGAATGCGCGCGCGGCCGTCCTTTGCCGTCCAGTCCGACACGATGTCCTCAGGCAAAGATTGCAGCGTGACGGCCTCAGCGCCGAGCGCCGTGCGGATTTGCGAAAGTCGCAGCTTGAAACCATCCATCAGCGCGCGGTCCACGGCGGTACGCTGCTCAGGCGTTGCATTGGCGAGCCGCCCGAGCACGTCGGCCATGCGCGCCGCGATTGGCGACGCCCCGGCCTTCTTCGCCGCATCGGCAAAACCCGTCGCCGCATCCTTCAGCGTTGCCTTCATCGCCTCATCGGTCGGCGGAGGCTGCGCGGCCGGCTCATCCAACGACGGCCCGAGCAATCCGGCGGCGTCCTGAATGACCACGAGCTTTTCCGGCTGTTGGTCCGGCACGAAGCTCTGAAGCGTCACAACGCGCGAAACCTCCGGCAGATGCTCGATTTTTTCGGCGAGCACTTTCGCATCCGCAAGTGACGGCGTGAGAATATCTATCGTGTTCGGAGCCGTCGCCGGATCCTTCATCAGGTCGTTGAACGTCGCGACCGACTCGACCTTATCGCTCCGGAGATTGATCGGATTGAAATCGAAGGTCAGCCGCTGCAGCAGCGGTAGCCCTGACGCAACCGCGATCGCCGTGATCGCCAAAATCGCAATCCGATGCCGCGCCATGAACCGGTCCACTGGCGCCAGCATGCGATAGCCGACGTCATCAGGCTCGCCCGGCGGATTGAGCAGCACGAGCAGCGCCGGCAAAAGCGTGATGCTCGTCAGAAATGCGATCACCATGCCCGTCCCGGCGATGAGACCGAGTTCCGAAACGCCGCGATAGGCCGTCGGCAAAAACGCGTAAAACCCCGCCATCGTCGCAGCCGCAGCCAGCGCCAGCGGCTTTCCCGCATTTCGCCCTGCCGCCACTAACGCCTCGCGCAACGCCTCGAGACTGTGCCGCTCGTGCCGGTATCTAACAGAAAACTGAATCCCGAAATCGACGCCGATGCCGACGAACAGCACGGCGAACGCCACCGAAATCAGGTTCAGCGCACCGACCATCGCGAGCCCCACCGCAGCCGTCAGCGCCAAGCCGACGAACAGCGACACGATCACCGCGACAATGATCCGACCCGACTTCAACGCCAGCCAAAGAATGACGAGAACCGCCGCGATCGTCAGCGCTGTATTCAACGCAAGGCCTTCGGCGACGGTCCCGAATTCCTCGTCCGCCATCGGCACCGAGCCCGTGAGACGCACGCGCACGCCATGCTCGGGCGTCAGATCGAGTTGCCGCGCCGTCTCGCGAATGAGGTCGGACGCCTCCGCGCCGGGCTGCAAATCGCCGAAATCGAGCACCGGCTTCACTTCAATAAAACGGCGCAGGTCTGCAGGTGCGGGCTTCGTGTTCGTGAGCAATTCATCCCACGAAAAAGACGATGGCCGTCCAGCCAACACATCATCGATCGCGCCCGAAAGAACCGTCAGCGGTTTGTCATAATCGGCCCACGTCGCGCGCTCCGCTTCAACGCCTTGCGGCACGAATGACAGCGCTTTCGCCAAGCCGTTGAGCGTCGGATCGGCCGCCATCGTGCCGAGCACGGGCTGCGCCTTGATCAGATTTTCCGTGGTTTGCTTGACTTCGTCGAGCGACAGATAAAGCAAGCCGTTCTTTTCGAAGAATGCGCCGCCCTCGCGCCGCCGCACTGCTTCGATCGGCTCCGGCACTTTCGCGGACAGCGCAATGTGCAGCTTGCGCGCCGCCGCCTCGGCGACCTCCGGCGTCGCCCCGTCGATAACGACTTCAATCGTATCGCTGTGCTGAGGGAATGCTGCGTCGAACTGCTGTTCGCGCTGCCGCCAGTCGAGATCCGACGAAATGAGCTGGCTCGTATCCGTCGTAATGGCGAAATGCGTGCTGATGTACTGGACCGCACCCGCAGTAAGCGCAATCGTGAGCAGAACAGTCAGCCACGGCAGACGCAGCGCGGCGGCGACGATCCTCGCAACCGTACGTTCAATCATGCCGGCGCAGACTCGCCCTGTCTGCTCATGTCTTGAATAAGGTGATTGCCCATCCCCGGTACGTCTCGTCAGAATTCTTAGTGGATGAAACCGTTGCTTATCAGATGCGTCCTGCCTTCGCACCCAAGCCGACGGTCATGTTGCTTTTAAGACACCAGAGTCGGTCCCTTCGCGACGTAACATGCCCGTGAGTCCATATTCAAATATTTCGGGCGTAAAGTCTGCTGCAAAGCGACTTTAGTCAGTGCAGGGCACGAACGCGTTCCGGAAAATCGCGGCGAACCGGATAATGCGGTCGTAATTGCACATCGGCAGAACGGGGAATTCTGCATGAAAATCATCCTGGCGCAGCCGCGCAGTTTTTGCGCGGGCGTCGTTCGGGCCATTGAAATTGTGGAGCGGGCGCTCGCCACCGGCGACGCGCCGGTCTACGTGCGCCATGAGATCGTTCACAATCGGCACGTCGTCGACGGCTTGAAGGCCAAAGGCGCGACATTCGTCGAAAACCTCTCCGACATCCCGTCCGATGCGATCGCAATTTTCAGCGCTCACGGCGTTTCGCGCGCTGTCGAGAACGATGCTGCCGCGCGCAACTTGAACGTCATCGACGCAACGTGCCCGCTGGTGACGAAGGTTCACAATCAGGGCCAGCGCTATTCGTCGCTCGGCCGCACCGTCATTCTGATCGGCCACGCGGGCCATCCCGAAGTCGAAGGCACGCTCGGCCGAATCACCGGCCCGATCCATCTGGTCGAAACGCGAGACGACGTCCTTAACCTCGACCTTCCCGACGATACGCCCGTCGCCTACATCACGCAGACGACACTCAGCGTCGACGACACCCGTCAGACGATCGAGGCCGTCAAAGCCCGCTTTTCGGACGTCATCGGTCCCGAAACGCGCGACATCTGCTATGCCACCCAGAACCGCCAGACGGCCGTCCGCGACCTCTGCCGCCACGTCGAGGTGCTGCTGGTGGTCGGCTCGCCGAACAGTTCGAACTCCAACCGGCTTCGGGAAATCGGGGAAGAGTGCGGCATCCCGAGTTATCTCGTCGCAGATGGCCATCAGGTCGATCCGGAATGGCTTGCCGGAAAGGAAACCATCGGCATAACTGCCGGTGCATCTGCGCCGAACGTCCTTGTCGATGACGTAATCGGTGCGCTAGCTAAACTCGGCCCGATCGAAATTAAGGCGCTGCAAGGCGTCGAAGAAAAGATAACCTTCCGCTTGCCGCCTGAATTGCTCAAAGCCTCGTGAGGGATCGAGGTCGTGGGCATCACTAGAAGGAGCCTTGAGGGGTGGGAATTCCATTAGACCAGGCACTGTCGATTGGTGCCTACGTGCTGAAGCAGCACCTGACGGGCCGCAAGCGGTATCCACTCGTGCTGATGCTCGAACCGCTGTTTCGCTGCAACCTCGCATGCGCGGGCTGCGGCAAGATCGATTATCCCGACAAGATCCTGAACCAGCGGATCTCGGTCGCTGACGCTTTGCATTCGATGGACGAATGCGGAGCGCCCGTCGTCGTCATGGCCGGCGGCGAACCTCTGCTTCACAAAGAGCTTCCCGAAATCGTCGAGGGCGCGCTTGCCAAGGGCAAGTTCGTCACCGTTTGCACCAACGCGCTGCTGCTCGAAAAGAAGATCGATCTCTATAAGCCGCACAAGCGCTTCAACTGGTCGATCCATCTCGACGGCGACAAGGAGATGCACGACAAGTCGGTGTGCAAGCAGGGCGTTTACGATCGCGCCGTCGAAGCCATCAAGGTCGCCAAGGACAAAGGCTTCCGCGTCAACATCAACTGCACGCTTTTCAGCGACGCCCAGCCGGAACGCGTCGCGAAGTTCCTCGATGACGTGAAGGCGCTCGGCATCGGCGGCATCACGATCTCGCCGGGCTACGCTTACGAGCGCGCGCCGGATCAGCAGCACTTCCTGAACCGCACCAAGACGAAGCAGATCTTCCGCGACATCCTGAAACGCGGTCGCGGCGGTAAGGCGTGGCCGTTCTTCCAGTCGGCTCTGTTCCTCGACTTCCTCGCTGGCAACCAGACTTATCAGTGCACGCCGTGGGGCAACCCCACGCGCACCGTCTTCGGCTGGCAGCGTCCCTGCTACCTCCTCGGCGAAGGCTACGCCAAAACCTTCAAGGAGCTTATGGAAGGCACCGATTGGGACAAGTACGGCACCGGCAATTACGAGAAGTGCGCCGACTGCATGGTCCATTCCGGTTTTGAAGCGACAGCCGTCGTCGATGCCGTCAAGCGTCCGTGGAAGATCGCCGCCGTCACGCTCATGGGCGTCAAGACCGATGGCCCGATGGCGCCGGACATTCCGCTGCACAATCAGCGTCCGGCCGAATTCGTGTTCTCGCGCCACGTCGAGACGAAGCTAGCAGAGATCGACGAAGCCGAGGCCCGGGCCAAGAAGCCGGTGGCAGCGGAGTAATCCGGCCATCGCGCGGCGGGCGGCGAAAGCCGTCCGCATCAGGTCCGGAAGCTGTCCCGGCTGCGAAGCCAGTGACTTCAGAACCCCGGCAATATCTGGCGTTCCGTCCGGCTTCATGCCGTTGACAGCCGCAGGCGGTAGCGATTGCTCAGCGCTATCGGCAACGACGCGCAACACCGCGAACGGCAATCCGCGCGCTACGGCGATCCGTGCCACGACGTGACTTTCCATATCGACGATCGCCGCGCCGGTTCCTCGATGCAGCTCGGCTTTCTCATCGACGCCGCCAACAGCACGCGCCGAACCTAAAACCGCTTCGCGCCGCGCCTCGGGCAACACATCGAGCAGCCGCGCAGACCATGCATCATCTGTCGCGAACCGATTCCCATCGAACAGCACCGCACTCCCGACGATGCATGCGCCTGGCTGAAGTCCCGGCTGCAACGCGCCTGCAATGCCGAAGCTGATGAGACCGCGCGCGCCGTCCTCGATCGCACGTTCGATCAGCGCCGCAAGCCGCGCTTCGTCACCGCCGCCCGCGATCGCTTTCACGCACGGCGAGCGCCCTGCAATACGCGCTTCTGCCCGAAGGCCGGTCGCAGCGACGACGAAGCCCGGAGCTTGCACGGCTCACATCCCGACAAGAACGGATTTGGAATTCGCCGCGTTAAGATTGCGGTAGCGTGCCAGCGCCCACAGCGGAAAGAACTTCGAATAGCCGTGATAGCGCAGATAGAAAACGCGCGGGAACCCTGTCGCGGTGAATCGTTCTTCACCCCAGAAACCATCGCTGCCCTGCTTCGCCGCGAGATATGCGACGCCGCGCTGGACGGCCGGATGATCCACCTCACCCGCCGCCATCAAACCCATCAGCGCCCAGGCGGTCTGCGATGCCGTGCTCGGCGCAGGCTCATAACCCTTGTAGTCGAGACTATAGCTCTCGCCGTCCTCGCCCCAGCCACCGTCTGAGTTCTGAATCGATAGAAGCCAATCGGCAGCCTTGCGCATCGACGGCGCAGACGGCGCAACACCCGCAGCGTTCAGCGCGCAGAGCACCGACCACGTGCCGTAGATGTAATTCATGCCCCAGCGGCCGTACCAGCTTCCGTCTTTCTCCTGCGTGCTTTCGAGATAGCGCATTGCCTTGTCGAGCACCGGACTCGTTTCGCGACGTTCGCCGAGCTGCGCCAGCATCGAGACGCACCGCGCCGAAACGTCGGCCGTCGGCGGATCGAGCAGCGCACCGTGATCCGAAAACGGAATCTGGTTGAGATACTCGTAGGTGTTGTCGGCGTCGAACGCGCCCCAGCCGCCGTTCTTGCTCTGCACGCCCGCGACCCACTCGCGCCCGCGCGCCATGGACTCGCGATAGTGATCACGTTTCGCGGCGTCGCCTCCCGCCGCTCGATCCATCGCCATCACGACGACGGCCGTATCGTCGACATCCGGATAATAGGCGTTGGCGTACTGAAACGCCCAGCCGCCGGGACGCACGCCCGGCCGCGACGCGGCCCAATCTCCGACCGTATCCAGAACCTGCAGCGGCTTCAGCCACGCAAGCGCGCGATCGACATTTTGGTCAGCCTGCGCAACACCCGATTCCATCAGCGCGTGCACCGCGAGCGCCGTATCCCAAACCGGCGACAGGCACGGCTGGCAATACGCTTCGTCATCCTTGATCACGAGAAGCTTCTCGATCGATCCGCGAGCCGTCACGTAATCCGGATGATCGTGCGGATATCCGAGCGCGTCATAAACCAGCAATGCATTGACCATCGCTGGAAAAATTCCGCCGAGCCCGTCTTCGCCGTTCAATCGCTCGGTCGCGAACGCCACGGCTTTATCGATCGATTTTTTACGCAACGATTTCGGAAACGCCGGCTCGAACAACCTGAGCACGCGATCGATGCCGCCGAAAACCTGCGACCACGGAAATTTCTGATGCGGACCCTTCGGCCAGTTGCGAACCTGATCTGGCGGCGTGACGAACAATTCGGCAATGCCGACGCCTTTCGGATTCCGCGCCACCGGCTTCAACGCGTTGAGCACCGTCAGCGGAATGAGAACCGTCCGCGCCCAGTAAGAAATCTTGTCGATGTGGAACGGAAACCACTTTGGCAGCAGCATGATCTCGACCGGCATCACCGGCACGCCGGACCAAGGAATGGCGCCGAACAGCGCTAACAGATTGCGCGTGAAAACGTTGCTGTGCGACGCGCCGCCCTGCGCCAGGATCCACGCCCGCGCCTTCTGCATATGCGGCGCGTTCGGCGCATCGCCGATCATCTTCAGCGCATAGTAGGCCTTGACCGACGCGCTGATGTTCGACGCGCCATCGCGAAACAGCGGCCAGCCGCCATCGTCTGATTGAATGCGGCGCAGATAACGCGCGATCTTCTCCTCCAGCACCGCGTCAACGGGCTCGGCGAGGTAATGCCGCATCAGCACGTATTCGGCGGGGATCGTGGCATCCGCTTCGAGTTCGAAAACGAAATGACCATCCGGCCGCTGAAGCGCGAGCAACGAATTGCGCGCCGACGCGATCGCCGTCTCGAGTTGCTGACCCGAAACTTGCCTGATCGCATCCTCCCCGGAGCGTGCAGAAGTTGCAGCCGCGTTCGTCGTCATGGAGGCTCTCCCAGAAGCCTTGCGTCCTATCAGAAACCTCTGGCCATCGCCAGTTTGGCAGCCTTTGCGCCGGATCGGATCGCGCCTTCGATCGTCGCCGGCAGTCCGGTCGCCGTCCAATCACCGGCGAGCAGCATGTTCGACCATCGCGTTTCGGTCACAGGTCTGAGCGCATCCTGCTCCGGCGTTGCGGCGAAAGTTGCGCGCCGTTCCTTGACGATTTGCCACGGCGGTAACGGCGCATTGATCCCGGCGATTTTCGCGACTTCCGACCATATCTGTCGCGCCAACGGCTCGCGCTCCGTCTCGTTGAACCGATCGGCCGCACTGACCGTCACCGACAGCCGATCGTCGAACGCGAACAGCCACTCCGTCGTGCCGTTGACGACCCCAATGATCTTCGGCAACCCGGCGGGCGGCGCGATCTTGAAATGCAGGTTGAAGATCGCGCGATAATCCGTCGGCACCGTGAGCCCCGGAACAAGCGTTCGCGCCACCCACCCCGGCACGGCGACAATAACCTGATCGTCCGGAGCAAGGCTCGAAGTCGTATCTGCGAATTGGATCGCTTGAACGCGATCCTCGCCGAACTCGAACGCCCGCACGGCCTCATCGAAGCGAACCTCGCCGCCGTTCTTGCGGAGGAACGCGACGGCCGGATCAACCAGCGCAGGTCCAAGACCCTGCGGCGCAAACAGCGGCCGGCACGCGCGTCCGCCCTTCGCCAAGGTTTCGCGAACGACCGCACCGGAGAGCCGCGCCGATCCTTCCTTCGGATCGCAATTCAGCGCCGCAAGCAGCACCGGATAGAGCAGCTTGCGATAGACTTCGCTGCTTCCGTCGATCGTCTGCGTGACCGTATCGGACGGGCCTGCGCGCAACAGATTTCCGAGACGTAAGTAATCGCCCGCGTGCGTTCCCGGCACGCGCCGCCGCTCCGAGAAAACCCACCACGGCACCGGCCCGTCATTCGGCCGCAACACCCAGCGTTCGCCGGACTGTGCGTCGTGAAAAGTGAACTCGGCGTGATCCGCGATCTCCAACACATCGCGACCGCCGATCACATCGAGGAAGGCAAGCGCGCTCGCGTTACCCGACAGAACGAGATGATTGCCGTTGTCGATCGTGAGACCCAGCGCCGGTTCGAAAAACGACCGGCAGCGTCCGCCCGCATGCCGCGCCAGCTCGTGCACGACAATCCTCTTGCCACGGCGCGTCAGCTCAACCCCCGCCGAGAGCCCGGCAAGACCGGCCCCGACGATATGCATCGTACCTGACGACATTAGAAAATGCCGTCGCGAAGCACGGCCCAGATGACATAACGCTTCGAACGGCGGACATCGGCGCGCGGCGCGTGCCATCCGCGCGTGATGAGCTTCTCGAGAATGCCGCGATAGACCGTCGCCATCATGCGCGGCGAGCGCGCCGAACGGCGCGGACATCGCGCCATCAAGGCTTCCGACCGCCGATAGTAGTTCCGCGTTTTCTGCGCGATTCCACGGCAGACACGGTCCAGCGCCGGATGCGCGAGAATAGCGTCGATGTCGGTCTCGGTGATGCCACCCTCGATCAACGCTTCTTTCGGAAGATAGAGACGGCCGAGCGTCGCGTCTTCGTCGATGTCGCGCAGGATATTCGTCAGCTGCAAGGCGCGGCCGAGATGATGCGCGAGATCGACGCCAAGTTCGCCTTCGATTCCGAAAATGGGAACCGACAGCCGTCCGACGGCTGACGCGGCACGGTCACAATAAAGATCGAGCGTCGCCCAGTCGGGAGCATGGATATCGCGGACGATATCCATTTCCATGCCGTCCACGACGGCGATGAAATCGTCCTTCTTCAATCCGAACTTCGTGATTGCATTCGCAAGATAGCTCGTTCTGAGCGTCGTGCGGCCAGTGGCATAGAAGTCATCGAGATCGGCGCGATAGCGCGCAAGCTCCGCCAGCCGCGGCTCGCGCGCGCCGCCGTTGTCCGCCACGTCATCGACGGCCCGGCAGAAGGCGTAGACGTGATACATCGCATCACGCTGCTCTTGCGGCAGCATGCGCATCGCCGCGTAGAACGAACTGCGCGATGCCGCCGGCGCTTCATCATGCGCCAATGTCTGTGCTTGCGACGTCATGCGGCATCATCCCTGACGGCTTGATAGGTCGCGCGTTTTCCCGTAGCGCGCGCAACGAGCGTCGAAGCCGTGGCCCGCCCCGCGATCAAGGCCGCACGTCCTTTCGAGAAATGGACCCGATCGGACAGCGGATCACGCGTACTCAACAAGTTGAGAAGCTCGCGCGCAAGAGCGACGATGACCGACGTTTCAACACTCAGCCGCAGGTCCGACACACCGGGCGGCAATTGCGAGGCTTCCGGCAACAGCTCCTTCGTCCGCGCGACGATGGCGCGAAGGCAGGCCCGCAACTGCGGCGACGATTGCGATCGGGCGAGATCGGAAACATCGGCTCCGTGCCGCGCCAGCTCATCGAGCGGAACATAGACCCGATCGATATTGCGAAAATCTTTGCCGCAGTCCTGGACGTGATTGATGATCTGTAGCACCGCGCACAGCGCGTCCGACGCAACCCACGTCGATTTCGATTCACCGTGCACGTCGAGAACGAAACGTCCGACCGGCATCGCCGAATACCGGCAATAGTCGATCAGCTCCGCCCAATCGGCGTACCGGTTTTTGGTGACGTCCTGGCGGAACGCCTTGAGAAGATCGAGCGCATGCTGCGGGCTGAGACCGCGCTTTTGCAACTCGCCACGCAACGGAAGAGCATCGGCGGCAGCGTCGGAGCGACCGAGCAGCGTATCTTCAAGTGCCGAAAGAATTCTGAGCTTCTCCGCCACATTGAGGCTCGCATGATCGGCGGCATCGTCCGCGGCGCGCGCGAAGCGATAGAACGCGAGGATCGGCGCACGGTAACGCGACGCAATGATCCGCGACGCGACGGGAAAATTCTCGTCGTGCTCGGACTTGCCCGATTTGTATTTCGCGTCGACCGTCATTGCTTTCCTGCTTGCGCCTGAACGCGCCCCTTCCAGAGCCCGCCTCGCCCAGCGCCGTGCTGGTAGGCTGAATCTAGCGTAAAGACTAAATAGGCGGCTGCAATAAGAGGCAAGCCGAGGCCCCAAAGTGGGGAACGGTGGTAAAACCGCAACGTTGGCTGAAACGAAACCGCCATGAGCAGGTACGTAATCCCGGCCAAAACCCAGGCAGGATAGCTCCCCGCGAGAAAAATGGCTGGCGGCGCCAAATAGATAACGCTCAGCCCGGCGACGGTCCCAAGGAGCAGCAGCGGCGAATAATGAAGCTGCGCATATGCCGAACGCGCAACCATGCGGCGAATATCGTCAACCTTAGGATACGAGCGTAGACTGACGACACGCTCCGACATTCCGAGCCAGATCGGTCCCTGCACCTTCATGTTCTTGGCGAGCGTACAATCGTCGATCAGAGCGCCGCGGATCGCAGCGATCCCTCCGGCCCGCTCGAGCGCCAGACGCTCGACGAGCATGCACCCGCCTGCTGCTGCGGCAGTCCTCGCGATGGCGCGATTGGCCCACGCGAACGGATAGAGCATCTTGAAGAAAAAGACGAAGGCCGGAACCAGCGCCTTCTCCGCGAAGCTCTCGCAGTTGAGCTTGGCCATCACCGATGTCAGAACGCGGTTCTCGCCCGATGCCCGCTGCACGAGCGAGGTCAGAACATCCGGTTCATAGCCGATGTCGGCATCGGTGAGCAGAAAGTACTGCGGCGCGTTCGGCTGATCGCTCGCGACCGCGATGCCCTGATGCATCGCCCAGACTTTTCCCGTCCATCCGGAAGGCAACGCTGCTCCGCTGACGACGGTGATCTTGCGGCCCGCTTTGTTCGCGATGCGCTGCGCGACGTCCGACGTTCCGTCACTGCTCTGATCATCGACGAGCACGATCGAAAACTCGCCGGGATAATTCTGCGCGGCAAGCGACGCCAACGAACGCGGCAGCACGTCGGCTTCATTGCGCGCCGGAATGATGGCGACAATGGAAGGCCAATCGAAGTTCGGCGGACTTTCTCGAAAGTCGTGTACTTCTTCGCGCTCGCGAGTCCGCCAGAAGCCGCCATGCAGCAGAACGAGATAGAGCCACACCAGAAGCCCTGCGACCGCAATGATTTCGATCGCGCTCATTTCAAGTATCCCGCCGCGCGAAACCAATCGTAAGCATCGGCCAATGCCTCTTGCGCCGGTCGCGAGCGGTAGGAAAGCTCGCGCTTCGCCTTGGCGGATGAAAAATACATCTTGTACTTTGCCATCCGAATGCCGTCGACGGTAGCGAAAGGTTCGCGACCCGTGATCCGCGCGGCAGCTTCGGCGCCATACGCGATCGGATACACCAGCTGACGCGGCAATCGCGTTGTCGGCGCTCGGCGTCCGGCGAGCCGCGAAATCTCCGCCAGCATCTGCCCGAGCGTCATGTCATCGCCGCCCAGAATATAACGCTCGCCGATCCGGCCCTGCAGCAGCGCCGCGAGATGTCCCGCTGCAACGTCGTCGACGTGCACGAGATTGAGTCCCGTATCGACATACGCAGGCATGCGGCCGCAGGCCGCCTCGATCACGATGCGCCCTGTCGGCGTCGGCCGCACATCGCGCGGACCAATCGGCGTCGATGGATTGACGATCACCGCCGGTAGCTTGGACTTTGCGACGTAGCGCTCGACAAGACGCTCAGCCAGAACCTTGCTTTTCTTGTAAGCGCCGATGGCTTCTGCTTCAGCCAAAGGCGATTGCTCGTCAACCGGCGTGCCGTCATCGGACGGCCTTAGCGTAGCGACGCTCGACGTATAAACGATGCGCTCGACACCATTTGCGAGCGCCGCCTCCATCACCGCACGGGTGCCATCGACGTTGGTGCGGATGATTTCATTAGGATCAGGAGCCCAAAGCCGGTAATCGGCCGCGACGTGAAAAACACAGCGCACATCGCGCATCGACTGCCGGACGAGATCGGCGTCGCGAATGTCGCCTTCGACCACATCGAGGCCAAGGCCGCCAAGATTTGCGGGATTGCTGCTGCGTCTGACGAGCGCACGGACCGCAAATCCCTCGTCGAGCAGAAGGCGCGCAACCGCCGAGCCGACGAAGCCCGAAGCCCCCGTCAGAAATGCGATGCCCTTGTCAGACTTCTCGGACAAGCGATCAGCCTCCCGCTCGCAGGCGCTCGGCAATCGACCCGACTATTCTCTGTACGGAACGATAACATTCCAAGACGCAAGACTCCCCCACAAGCCTTGCTGACGATCGACGGGCGGCGTTCTCGCGACGCCGCCTGAATGTTCTCGTCAGCCCTTGTACGTGATCCGCCAGATGCGCCCCGCCGCATCGTCCGCGACATAGAGCGAGCCATCCGGTCCCACTGCAAGTCCGGTCGGACGATGGTCGGCCCCATCCTTGCCCGAGCGGAAGCCATCGGCAAACACCATATAGCCGCCGGCGGCCTTCCCGTCAGCAAGCGGCTGGAACACGACGTTGTAGCCTTCCTGCGGTCCCGAGGAGCGGTTCCACGATCCGTGAAACGCGATGAACGCGCCGCCGCGATACGCTTCCGGAAACTGCGTTGCCTCATAAATTTTGACGTCGTTCGGGCCCCAGTGCGCAGGAAACGCCGCGACCGGCGGCAGCTTTTCGGCGCAACGGCCGATGGCTTTTCCGTCGCCACCGTACTCAGGCGCTAGAACGCGCTTGCCCTGCGCGCCGTCGAAATAACAATAGGGCCAGCCGTAATCGCCGCCATCCTGCAGCAACAAAAGCTCTTCAGCCGGCAATTCCGAACCTTGCTTCGAATTGTAGAACTTCGGCCAGTTCTCGTAGAGCTGATCGCGGCCGTGTTGTGTGGCGTACACGCGCCCTGTCGCGTCGACAGCGATGCCGACAGCGTTGCGAATGCCGGTCGCGAAACGCTCGTTCTCCGAAAACACCTGATCCGTTTTGTTCGCGTCGTAACGCCAGATGCCCGCGCGCGTCTTCAACTCTTCACACGGACCGAGTCCGGGCGACTCTTTCGTCCGGTCGTCCTGCTGGCATGAATTCGTCGCCGAGCCGAGATCGACGAAGAGATTGCCCTGCGCGTCGATCGCAAAAGGCCGGGCCGTATGATTGCCGTCGATCGGCAGATCCTTGAGAACGGTCTCGGGCGCACCTTGCAAGGCGACCTCGCCGTCCTTGCGCGCATAGCGAAGGATACTGCCGCGGCTCTCGACATAGAGCCAATCCTTGTACAGGAAAATACCGGTGCCACCCGGCACGTCGCCGCCAAAGCGAGCGACGATGTCGGCGCGCCCGTCGCCATTGCTATCTTTAAGAGCGACGACAGGGCCCTCGCCCGCTTTTCCTTGCCGGACGGCGGCATTGACATAAACCGTCCCGTCGGACGCAACGGCGATATGGCGCGGCGCACCTTCGACGTCAGCGAATACCGTCGCGCAGAATCCGCGCGGCAGGATCAGCCCGCCGTTATCCGCAGGGCAAACCGCAGCATTCTCAGGCGCCGCATCTTTGCTCGCTGCATCCTGGCCGAGAGCAATCGAACTTGCCGCGAACGAAACAGCCGCTGCAACTGCGACGCCGGTAACGAACTTCAAAGACATCATTCAGTCCACTATTTGAGGCGCAGAGAGACGAAGACTCTGCAGTTTTCGGAACCGCCGGATTCTCCCGACCGAGACATTAGCCCGGCCACGCCTTCATGGCCATGTCGGCTACATGTAATAGATCATCACGCGACGCGCCGCCCGCTGCCTGCACGGACATGCCCTGCGTGACAGTCGATACAAAGCGCGCGAGTTGAGCTGCATCCGCGTCGAAGGAAAGATCGCCCTCGTCTATCGCACGTTCAAGGCGAGCACGCAGTTTTTGTTCCGCTTCCGAGCGCCGTTTGCACAACTCCTGCTTGATCGCATCCGACGCTTCGCCACACGTCAAGGCAGCCTGCACCGAAAGACAGCCGCGCGGATTGCTCGGATCAGTGAGCGAAATCGCAACGTTCTTCAGCAACCGCGCAACAACGTCGCGTGCTGTCGGCTCCGCCAAAGCTTCGCTCAACGCCCGGCCGGGCCCGCGCTCCGCATAGCGATCCAGCGCCCGCCGAAACAGCTCTTCCTTGTTGCCGAAAGCCGCATAGAGGCTTGGACGATTGATGCCCATGGCCTCCGTGAGATCGCTGAGGGACGCGCCTTCGTAGCCGCGTTGCCAGAAAACATGCAGCGCCTTGTCGAGCGCGCTGTCCGCATCGAATTCTCTCGGCCGGCCTTTGTGCGCCTGCACCGTATGTCTCCCAGTCATCGCGTGTTCAGACTCGAAATCATACAATTCCATACCTACCGATACAAATATTCGTTGACAGAGCGCCAGCTCCGTCCATATCTTACCACTCGGTACATATGTAGATTGACGAGGTGCACGATGAAAGGCTCCCTCTCGAACGCCAGCGCAATCGTCCAAGGTCTGAAAGGTTGGGTCACCCGCCGCCAACCGGCAGCCCTCAGCGACGTCGAGGCATCGGAGCCTGAAGTTGTAGCGGCCTGCGGATGTGAGGACGCGCCTCGCCCCTTCGCCGAGGAGCGGGATCGCTGGCCACTCGGACCCGGCGTCGACAACTATTCCTGATTGATCTCAGACCAACCGCGAAACGCATCGCCATCGAGCGTGACGCGTTTCGCATCTAGGCCACCGCCGCCGTTGGTGAACCGCGCGCGTTCTGCTCACACCCACGCAAAGCAAACCCGACAACATCGTTGACAGGCGAGGCCGTCGCTGCGATGCGGAGCGCCGCTATCAACGCGCCGGAGACCCCACCATGTCGGCCATCATCTCCGTCGCAGATCTTTCCAAGACCTATGCTTCGGGCTTCAACGCCCTGAAGAACATCAATCTTGATATTCGGCCCGGTGAAATCTTCGCACTGCTCGGACCCAACGGCGCCGGCAAGACGACGCTGATCAGCATCATCTGCGGGATCGTCAACGCCAGCACAGGCCGCGTGACCGTCGACGGCAAGGACATCGCCCGCGATTACCGCGCCGTGCGCGCGATGATCGGCCTCGTCCCGCAGGAACTCTCGACCGACATGTTCGAGACGCCGTGGGCAACCGTAAATTTCAGCCGCGGCCTGTTCGGCAAGCCGCGCAATCATGCGTTCGTCGAGAAAGTCCTGAGAGACCTTTCGCTGTGGGACAAGAAAGACAACCGCATCATGACGCTGTCGGGCGGCATGAAGCGCCGCCTCCTCATCGCGAAAGCGCTCGCGCACGAACCGCGAATCCTCTTCCTCGACGAACCGACGGCCGGTGTCGACGTCGAGCTTCGCCGCGAAATGTGGGATGTTGTGCGCGCCTTGCGTGCGTCCGGCGTGACGATCATCCTCACCACGCACTACATCGAGGAAGCCGAGGAGATGGCCGATCGCGTCGGCGTCATCGCCAAGGGCGAGATCATCCTCGTGGAAGAAAAATCCGAGCTGATGCGCAAGCTCGGCAAGAAGCAGCTCAATCTTCAGCTTCAGTCGCCACTTGCCGCGCTCCCGCCATCGCTCGCCGCTTACGACCTGCAGCTTGTCAATGACGGCCACGAGCTGATTTACACTTACGATACCCAGGCCGAACGTACCGGCATCACGGCATTGCTCAACGACATGCGTGCTGCCGAAATCGTCTTCAAAGACCTGAGCACCGCGCAAAGCTCGCTCGAAGACATCTTCGTAGACCTCGTGAGGCAAAAGAAATGAACATCGAAGCCGTCCGAGCCATCTACGGCTTTGAGATGTCCCGCTGGGGCCGGACGCTGATGCAAAGCATCGTCTCGCCCGTTCTCTCGACGTGCCTGTACTTCATCGTCTTCGGCTCAGCGATCGGCTCGCGCATCTCGCAGGTCGAAGGCGTGGACTACGGCGCCTTCATCGTGCCCGGCCTGATCATGATGCTGCTGCTGACGCAAAGCACGCTGAATGCCTCTTTCGGCATCTATTTCCCGCGCTTTACCGGCACGATCTATGAGCATCTGTCGGCGCCGGTCTCACCCTTCGAGATCGTCCTCGGCTATGTCGGCGCCGCCGCGACGAAGTCGGTCATTCTGGGACTTCTCGTTCTGGCAACCGCAAGCCTTTTCGTGCCGCTCCATATCGCGCATCCGTTCTGGATGATCGCATTTCTGCTGTTGACCGCCGTCACGTTCAGCATGCTCGGCTTCATTATCGGCATCTGGGCCGATGGTTTCGAGAAACTTCAGATCATCCCGTTGCTCATCATCACGCCGCTGACGTTCCTCGGCGGCACATTCTATTCCGTGAAGATGCTGCCGCCGTTCTGGCAGAACGTGACGCTGCTCAACCCGGTCGTCTATCTGATCAGCGGCTTCCGCTGGAGCTTCTTCGAAATCTCGGACGTCAATGTCGGCGTCAGCGTATTGATGACGTTCGTGTTCCTCGCGGTCTGCATGGCGGTAGCATGGTGGATCTTCAAAACCGGCTATCGCCTCAAGGCATAAGGTGAAGCCTTGCCCCTGCGATCTTCGCATTCATTGAGAGACACAGAGCGCGCCGCAAAAATTGCTCATCGACAGACAACACGACCGCCAAACTTGCTGGCAGCCTTTTACAAGTCCGCAAGTTATGCTTAGTCGTTCATAAATTGCCCGGTCCGGATTCGAACGCCCGTCCGCGGCAAATCGCAGATGATGCCCGCGCCGGCATCAATGTTCATAGGCAACGTTCAGGCAACACGGTGTCTCGATGACTGAAATCAAGCTTCGGATCGACTTCGACAACGAGCGCTACATCGGCCACGGGCGCATCCAGCTTCTTGAGCTGATCGGCGAACACGGCTCGATCGCGCAGGCCGCGAAAGCCATGGACATGTCCTACAAGCGCGCCTGGTACTTGATGGATGAGTTCAATTCGATGTTTGCCGACCCGCTGATCGAGCGCCAGCATGGCGGACGCGGCGGCGGCGCCGCCAAGCTGACCCCGTTCGGCGCGGAGCTCGTCCGCCAATACCGCGAGATGGAGGCGAAAGCGCTCTCCGTCTTCGCGAAGCCGCTGGCATCGATGGAAAAGCACCTCGCGCGGCAGCAGAAAACCGTGCGCAAGGCCGGTTAGAGTGCTTCCGGAAAAGTGCGACCGGTTTTCCGATAAGTAGAACGGGCCAAACCAAGGCTCTACGTAGAAGCGAAGTCGCTCTTGCGTTTCGATGCATCATCGCCAGGCAGATCCGCCGCACTGCCGACGGACGCAACCCGCCCGGCCTCCAGCCTCACGACCCTCGATGCAAGCCGCTGCACTTCGTTCCGCGAATGCGTCACATAGACGATCGGAACTCTGAACTCGTCGCGCACGTGCTCGATCAGTCCCATGATCTCGTTGCGGCGCGCATCGTCGACACCGGAAAGCGGTTCGTCCATCAGCAGGATCTGCGGCGACGATAGAAGCGCCCGAGCCAGCGCGACACGCTGCTTCTCTCCGCCCGACAGCGTCGCGGGCCGGCGATTCAAGAGCCCGCCGATCCCAAGCTCGCGCGTCACCACGTCAACGGCCGGACCATCGGCCTGCGCCGACCTGAACCAGCGCCCGAACTTGATGTTCTGCTCGACCGTCAAATGCGGAAAGAGTTGCGCATCCTGAAAGACAAAACCAACGCGCCGCCGGTGACACGGAACGAAGACGCGCTGCGCGACATCCGTCAGCACGCGCCCCGAGACGACGACACGCCCTGCGTCGGGCCGCAACGTCCCCGCAATGATGTTGAGGATCGTGGTCTTGCCCGATCCCGACGGACCGACCAGCGCCGTGATGCCTGAGCCGGCCTCGAACGCCACGTCGAGCAGAAAATCTTTCCGCTGCTGACGAACGTTGAGGCTGAGCGATGGTGCGGCACCCGTCATTCGAATACGGCAATCTGCTTTTGCACGCGGCGGTTCAACACTTCCGATGCCACGAGCGCCGCCATCGCGATCCCGATCGAAACGAGCGTCAGTCTGAGCGCCTGCCCTTCGCCGCCGGGAACCTGCGTATAGGTGTAGATAGCTGATGGTATTGTTTGCGTCTCACCCGGAATGTTCGAAACGAACGTGATCGTCGCGCCGAATTCGCCCAGCGCCTTCGCGAAGCAAAGAATGGCGCCGACGATGATCCCGGGCAGCGCCAACGGCAGCGTGACGAGAAAGAACGTCCATGTCCGGCTGGCGCCGAGCGTCCCAGCCGCTGTCTCCAGCCGCCGGTCGATGGAATCGAAGGAAAGCCGGATCGCGCGCAACATCAGCGGAAAGCCCATCACGCCGCACGCGAGCGCCGCCCCCGTCCACCGAAACGAGAACGACAGCCCGAAATAGTCGTAAAGGAATTTGCCCGCTACCCCCTGCTTCCCGAACGTCAGAAGCAGCAGGTAGCCGGTCACGACCGGAGGCATCACGAGCGGCAAATGCAGAAAGCTGTCGAGCATGATTTTGCCCGGAAACTTCCACCGCGCCAGCGCATAGGCTGCAAGAACCGCGAACGGCACGGCAAAGATCGTCGCGACCGTTGCCACCCGCAGGCTCAGGAATA
The DNA here is from genome assembly GCF_000143145.1 of Hyphomicrobium denitrificans ATCC 51888. Lineage (NCBI taxonomy): Bacteria > Pseudomonadati > Pseudomonadota > Alphaproteobacteria > Hyphomicrobiales > Hyphomicrobiaceae > Hyphomicrobium > Hyphomicrobium denitrificans. The sequence goes on along the minus strand of NC_014313.1, from coordinate 487,465 downwards.
TCGCAGTCCATTCGTCTTGAGAGAATCCAAGCACGACGCCCGTCCGCTGTTGAGATTACCGCGCGCCTTACTTCAGGATCGTGAAGCCTTGCTTCGCAAACGCGGCCTGTCCTTCCGGCGACTTCATGAACGCGATGAAAGCCTTCGCCGAATCTGAATCCTTGCTCGTCGCAAGAACAGCAATCGGATAGATGATCGGCGGATGCGTGTCCTCCGGAAAGACACCGACGATCTTGACCTTCGGCTCAGCCTTTGCGTCCGTCTCATACACGATACCGAACGGCGCCTCACCCTGGGCAACCAGAGCCAATGCCGCGCGCACGTTTTCCGCTTGCGCGATCTTCGCCTCGACAGCGTCCCAGACCCCGAGCTTCTTCAACGCCGCCAAGCCGTATTTGCCAGCCGGAACCGACTTGACGTCAGCCACGGCAAGGCGGCCGTCACCGAGCGCTTCGGCAAGCTTGAAACCCGGCTCGATTTTCAGCGACGCCGTACTCGACTGCGGCGCGATCAGCACGAGCCGGTTACCAAGGAGGTTGAAACGCGTCTCGTCATTGATGAGCTTCGCCTTGGCGACATAGTCCATCCAATCGAGATCGGCGGAAATGAAAATGTCGGCCGGCGCTCCCTGTTCGATCTGTTTCGCCAGCGCCGAAGAGCCCGCGTAAGACGCAACGATTTTATTGCCGGTGCTCTTTTGATAGTCAGCAGACGCCGCATCCAGAGCCGTCTTGAGACTCGCCGCAGCAAAGACCGTCGTCGGGGTCGTCTCTGTTTTCTGAGCGACTGCGGGCGCCGACAGCAACGCAAGGGCTAGCGTCCATGCGGCAACCATCTTGAACGGCGAACGTGAACGAATGCGCCCTGCGAGCATCGGCATCTTACCCTTTGCGATAAACGATATAGCCGGGAAGATATCGAGCCGCGCAGCGTTTGCAACCACATTCAGAAATGAAGCATATCGCAGAGGGGAAGTATCGGCAGGCTACGCTTTGAGGACGATTTTGCCGAAATGCGCCCCACTTTCCATATGCTGCAAAGCTTGCGGAAGTTCCGCGAACGGGAACACACGGTCGATGACGGGCTTCAGTTTGTTTACGGTAATGGCGTCGTTCATGGCTTCGAACATGACACGGCTGCCGACATATATGCCTTGAACGGTGACGCCCTTCATCACAATGGGAATGGGATTGACCGTACCGCCAGTCAGCACGCCGATGAGGCTGATACGCCCTCCGATCCGCACCGCTTCGAGCGATTGCGGCAATGTGCCTGCGCCGCCGACTTCGACGACATGATCGACGCCGCGGCCATTCGTCAGCGCGCGTGCCTTCGCGCCCCACTCCGGCGTCGTCTTGTAGTTGATGAGTTCTGACGCACCCATCTCACGCACCCGTTCGAGTTTGGCATCGCTGCTCGACGTGGCGATGACACGCGCCCCCGTTGCGTGCGCGAACTGCAGCGCAAAGAGAGAAACGCCACCTGTCCCTTGCACCAGAACCGTCTCTCCCGCAGCGAGCGCGCCTGACGTAACCAGTGCATGCCAAGCTGTTACCGCCGCGCACGGCAGCGTCGCGCCTTCCTCATCCGAGAGACCGGCAGGCACCGGCACGAAACCGTTGTTGTCGAGGATGACGTATTCGGCAGCAACGCCGGGAATTTCGCCGCCGAGCGCGCTCGCCGATTTTTCAGCCGCCGCACCGCCGCCCACCCATCGCTGCATGAATGTGCCTGCGACGCGGTCTCCGGGCTTCGCACGCGTGACGCCGGGTCCAACCTCGATGACTTCTCCGACTCCATCGGAAAGAATTTGAAACGGGAACTTGAGCTTCGGCGCGTAGATGCCGCGAACGACCAGCAGATCGCGAAAATTGATCGACCAGGCGCGCATCTTGACGAGAACTTGGCCGTGCCTGGGCGTGGGCCGCGGGATGTCTTCGAGCGCGAGCCCATCGATGCCGAAGTGCTTCAGCAGAAATGCTTTCATGGATCGCCTCCGAAGGTTTGCCGCAACCGGCCGGGCGACGATTATTCTGCCATTATGCAGCTTCGGCAACTACGCCTTTCATACGATTGCCTTTGAAGGCAGAACGGGCTGCGCAAGAAGCTCGGCCAACAGCTTTAACGCCTGAGTAAGTGAATCTCTGTCTCCGGCAACACCGAGCGAAATGCGAACCGCTTCCGGATGCGTTCGGGAAACCGCGAACTCCGAACTGGGCACGACAGCAAACCCGGCGCGTTCGGCATGACTCGCCAAGTCCACCGCCCGCCAATAGGGCGGCATCGTCAGCCACACATGATGACCGTGCGGATCGGATTGATACACAAACCGCCCAAGAAGCGATCGCGCGATCGCCTGGCGCGCCGCCGCCTCTTCGCGGATCGCGTTCCGGATATCATCGAGCCGCCCCGTCGTGATCCAGCGTGACGCGACCGCGGCGTTGAGCGGCGGAGCCATCAGATTCATGGCCCGCAGCACTCCGGCGAGACGCAAAGCCTGAGCGTCACTCGGCGCCAGCACATATGCAATCCGCAGCGCCGGAGTTGCGCATTTGGAAAGCGTCTCGATGTGCCACGTCAGCTCGGGCGCAAGATCCGCAAAGGAAGCCGGAGCGTGCTTGAGCAGCGACGAGTACGGATCGTCCTCGATGAGGGCGACACGATATTCGCGCGCAATCCTCGCGATCTCACGCCGTCGTGCTTCCGGCAGCGTCGCTGTCGTCGGATTGTCAATCGAAGGAACAACGTAGAGCGCTTTCGGTGCCGCACGCTCACAAAGTTCTGAGAAAGACTCCGGGATGATCCCATCTTCATCCATCGCGACGGGCTGCAGGACATATCCGCGCTGCTGCGCGATCGCCGTGAGGCCAGGGTAGGTGACGAGACCGGCAGCAATGGTTTCGCCGGGCCTGACGAGGCAATCGCATACGGCGAACAGCGCGCTTTGTGCGCCGCTCGCCAGCAGCAGCGACGATGGCTTGACGTCCCCAATCCGGTCGCCGAGCCAGATCGCGCCGGCGGCACGATCCGGAACGCTGCCTGCGCTCTCCTGATAGCGGAGATGCAGCATGCCCTGTTCGCTCGCGAGGAGATCTGCAATGGTCTCGGGAATGAGATGCCGAAGCCCCGCCGCCGCGGGTTGCGGAGGAATGTTCAGGCTGAGATCGACGGCCGGCGCCGCAAATAGCTCGGACCCGCCGCTCTCGAGACGGCGGACGAACGTGCCGCTCCCGACTTTTCCATCGATCAATCCTCGGCGGCGCGCTTCGTTGAACGCGCGTGTCACGGTAGTCAGATCGACCCCCAAAGCCTTTGCGATCGCCCTCTGGGGCGGCAACCGGGAACCGGGAGGCACGCGCCCCGCACGGATGTCCGCCTCGAGCGCATCGACGATCCCGATCGATTTCAGCTCGCCGCCCTCCGCCATGCGCGGGCGCCACGAAGGCCGGTCCAATATCTGCGGTTTCCTATCCATACACTAAACTAACATGTATGGATCAACCGCGCAAACCAGATATCGACAAAAAACGGCGAATAATCTCGGAAATCGCAGCATAACGGCTTTGCCGCTGCGACACTATTCGCGTAGATCATTCGGTGGGAGTGCATACAATAAGCATACATAGAAAATTGTCTTTATACGCGAGCCCCAGCAGCGAAAGGAACTCCTGATGTGCGCCGACCATGCTCATAAATGGCCCACCCTTTCCCCGATGAAGGTGGGCATCCGCGGACTGTGCCCACGCTGCGGCAAGGGCAAAATCTTCGACGGCTTCCTCACGCTGAAAAAACAATGCCCGGAGTGCGGCCTGGATCTCTCGTTCGCCGATCCCGCAGACGGACCGGCATTCTTCGTGATGTGCTTCGGCTGCATTCCGGCAGCAGCGCTGGCTTGCTGGATTGAAGTCGCCTTCGTACCACCGTTCTGGGTCCATCTGGTCACGAGCCTGCCCGCGATCCTGCTGACCTGCATTCCGCCGTTACGACCGATCAAAGGCTGGCTCGTTGCTAGCCAGTATGTTCACAAGGCCGAAGAAGGCCGTCTCGTCTTCGCCGACAAATAATGCCGGCTGACGCCGCACACCGCTGAATGAAGCTGCCCTAGGCGCCGGCGGTGTCCGGGGCGCTTGTGGAAAAAGCGACCGCACTCCGATAAAAGTCAAAATTAGTATTAACACCTTTGTGTTAAATATAGTACCGAAGGCATCCAGGCGGTGCCTCCGATGGCGAACCTGCCTGAAAGCGGAGTTCGCATGCATTGCGCCTTTCTCCTCGCCATTGATCTGTTTCTTCTGATCACCGCGAATGTCATCGTCTTTTTCTTGAGCATTGGCTTACATCCGGAAGCGTCTGCTGAAACCCTGGCGTACTGCGCGTTGACGGTGACAATCGCGGTTCCTGTGCTTCTGGCATCAGGTCTGAACAGGACCGTCTGGCGGTTCACGACGTTGCATGATTGTTCACACATCGTCGTCGCTATTTTGATGACGATGGCTATCACTGCCGCAGTTGCGAGCATGCTCCCATATTTCCACGGCGCGCCGCAATTCCTGATCGCGCTCCAATTCCTGGTTATGACGGCAGCACTTGTCGGAATTCGCGCCTTGGCGCGGCTGCGTCATGCCGGGCGCAGTCGCCGTCGCGCCAATCGCACAACATCCGAGCGCGAAGACATCCTCGTCGTCGGCGTCAACGCGGTGACCGGACTCTTTCTCCGGTGCGTAACGGAAAGCGGCGGAAGCAACATCGCCGTTGCTGGAATTCTATCGGAAAATCGCCGCCACCAGAGACGGAGACTAGGATCACACGCCGTGCTCGGGAGGCCCGGCGACATCGTGAAAATCGTGCACGAACTGGATATCCACGGCGTCAAAGTCAATCGCGTCATTCTTGCTCAATCCTTCGATAGTTTAAGCCGGAGCGCACAGGACTCCATTCTTAGAGCCAAGACAGAGATGAACATACGCGTAGACACACTGAACGAACGTTTGAGCTTCGATACTTCGGCGATGTCTTCGCCAACTTCCGCAATCAAGAAACGGAATGACATCATAAGCACGCCAGCCGCAAACCTCGAAGCGCCGACAACCTATCTGCGCTGCAAGCGCATTTTCGATGTCGCCGCTGGCACGCTGATCGGCATTTGCGTCGCGCCCATGATGCTTCTTGTCGGCGTGCTCGTATTTTTCGACATCGGGCGCCCGATAATATTCTGGCAACAACGGCCGGGCGCCTTAGGCCGCCCAATCCGGATTCTAAAATTCCGCACGATGCGCGCGGCCCGGAGAGCTGACGGGCGTCTGCTGTCTGACACGCAGCGCCTTTCACCCATCGGCAAATTCTTGCGCCGCGTGCGCCTCGACGAACTACCGCAGGTCTACAATGTCGTCATCGGCGAGATGTCGATGGTAGGCCCACGCCCGTTATTACCCATCGATCAATCACAACAATTTCGCGGCCGTCTCGACGTGAAACCCGGCCTGACCGGTTGGGCGCAAATCAATGGCGGCCGTCACCTCTCCGTCGACGACAAGGCGGTGCTCGACTTATGGTATGCGAGGCACGCCTCGCTCCTCCTCGATTTGCGCATCCTTCTGAGCACGGTGCGAACGGTTCTCTTTGGCGAGCATATCGATGAGAACGCCATTCGTGAGGCATGGCTCGCGCTCGGCGATACGTCGAAAGGCGCGGCGGCCGAACGGCAATCCGATTTCAGCGCCCGAAAACAAACGCTTCGGTGGCCCGCCGCTGTCGGCATTCAGCCACAGCCTACCTCGGCAGAAAGCGCTCAACCGCAATAAAGTCTGCATCGCAGGCCGCGATCGGCGAACGCACGTTCGAGACAATACGGAAATTCATACGCTCCCGCGACATCGCACGTCGACAAACACGCTCATCCAAATTTCAATTTCGATCGCTCGGCCATTCACCGTCAGCATACCAGAGCGCCCGTTGCCGAACGGGTTGAGGCGTGCGCGATGAGCGATGCGGAACCATCCGGGAGTTCGCCTCCGCCATTTCACGATCTGCTCGCCGAGCCTGCACCGGAGGCACGAGCAACCCAGCAGCAAATGCAAAGACAGCCAGATTGGCCGACGTTCGAAGCGGATAATCGACAAGGGAGTGAGCAAGCAACAACCCGATGACGACCGCCGCCGATCTCGTCAAATCGCGATCAATCCGACGCGCATCATCTGCTTCCGCCGTAGTCCAAGCCGCGATCGCTCGGCGCGCCAGCCAAACGATGCACACCGATAAAAGCAAAATCCCAGGAATACCGGTCTCAACCCACAACTCCAGCAGATCGTTGTGTGCGTGATTGACATACGTCACCGCAATATCGGACGGCTTTTCGAAAGTTTGATAAACCGGCACGAACGTGCCGAGACCAGAGCCAAGCGGCATGTAGGCTTCCGCCGCCGAAATCGTATTTCGTATGATCGCAACGCGAGCATCCGAAACCGCTTCAGTTCCAAATCGATCCAGGATTCGAAAAAGAGCAAACGGCGAACACACAACCACTACGATCGCGATCGCCGCGAGCAAAAATTTTGACAAATATCGCTGACCTCGTGCGCGGCGACCACTCATCACAACGATGAAACCCGCCAACAATGCAACGACCGAGAGGAGCAATCCAGCTCGAGAACGCGCCATCAATTGCCCGGCCATCAAGACGATAAAAGCCACCGCGAACACGGCAAAGTATATGACCGTCTTCGAGCCGAACTTCGCCGCACGCGCTTCTGCCAACGCCTCCGATGTCTCGAATAACCAGCAGAAGCAGAACAGCATCGCCACATAGAGCAATGCCGCAAAATGATTTCTGTTCGCAAAGAACCCTACGGCTTCGCTCGTATTCGTGACCGTATAAAAGCGCAGACCGCTATTCGGGCCACCCGCGACTTGCAGAAGGCCCAGAAAAACACTGACGACAGCGACTGCAATGACAACAAGACTGACGTGCCGTCGTTGCTCATAGCCAAGCGTCAGAACGCTTAGAAATATCGCAACCGCTGGCACCAGGCTAAGTGCGCTCAACCACGTCGCTTCCGGCGACACAGTGAGTGGAAATGCCGGCAACGGATCGCCTAACAGCTCATACGTGCTCGTGATCGCGGACCGCCCAGGTAGCGACGTCCATACCGATGGTGGCAACGGAACGAGTTGCAGCAGCGGCAATGCAACGACCATCGCAAGTCCCGACAAAACCCATCGCACACGCGACGTTTCCCGAGACTCAATCAGCCCGATCAACGCCAGCCAGAGCAGCGGCAATGCGATGAGCTGCAGAACCGCGTCACCGAGAAAGCCGGCGCGCGTCGCTCCGCCAAGAACGATGGCGAGGAGGATAACGCACGCGGTCCAATAAGAACTAAGAGCCCGCCCGAGACCCGGACCCGCGCCACCGCGCTTGATACCGGAGCGCCGTATTGGCTGAGTTGCACACCCCCAGCGAGGGCGCATCAATTGTCGGAACGCCTGCACGGCGTTACGGACTGACGGGCGGCGAATCTCCACCGCCACCGCCTAGCGCCGACACCGCGACGACGACACCGCCGACCGCGACAGCACCCAGCAGATACGGCATGAAGTCGGTCTGCGGCGTTTGCGAGACGGCAAGAGTCTCCGTGCCCTCGACCCATCCGTCGTACGGTGCCGGAGACGTTGCATTTGACGCCGAGCTCGAATTGGCGCCAGTTTCGATCGCGCCGGAACGCCCCGTGGCGCACGGCGACTCGGCTTCTACGGTGAACGCCATCCCCATGCCCAGATACGTCACGCAACCGTCGGAGAACGTGAGCTTCGCCGAACTTCCCGCTCTGCTTACGAGCGTATCTCCAACGATAACCTCGCTCGAACCGCGAACGGATTGGTAAGCTCCATCGCGACTGAGCAGCACTTCACCGCTTTGCACGTCCAGGCTTGCCGCATACGCCGGCGACACATTGGCGATCAGCAACAGCGTGCCGGCGGCCAAAAAATATTTGCTAACCATTCGATGCCACCCCGGAAAAGCCGACACACCATAATAGCACGTAAGAATCATTTAAACATAAACGATGACGGCTGTCTCTCCGGATAAAAAAGAGACACACGCAAATTTTCGTGCGCCAGAAAACATCTCTTTGAACTAGAAAAGAAATTCGAAAAACGACACAACATATTGTTTTAACAGAATTTCCAAAAATAGAATTGAGCTTCAAACGGTCCACGCCGAAGCTTTTCAACCTCGGGCGTCGGCTTGACATGGCACCAAAGTAAAATAGTACGTTAAGACTAGTCTGAAAATTTCAGCGACGGCAGTTCGCGATGAGTTGCACGCCATGATCGATCTTCACTGCCACATATTGCCGGGCCTGGATGACGGCGCGTGCGATCTCGAAACGTCGCTTGAAATGGCGCGCATGGCCGTTAGCGAAGGCATCACGGCCATCGCCTGCACATCGCACATCCTTCCCGGCCTCTACCCCAATACCGCCGCGAAGCTGCTCGCCGCGACCGACCATCTGCGCAACGCACTGCATCAGTCTGACATCGCGCTCGATCTCGTCTGCGGCGCTGACGCTCACATGGATGTGCAGTTCACTCAAAAACTCTCACGCCGTGAAATTCCGACCATCGCCGACAGCCGCTACGTCCTTGTCGAACCGCCGTACCATGTCGCGCCGATCCGCATGGAGCAGTTCTTTTTCGAGATCCTTCTCGCAGGATACGTATCGATCCTGACGCATCCGGAACGTCTGCGATGGATTTCCGAGCAGTACTCCATATTCGAGCGGCTCTCCCGCCACGGCGTCTGGATGCAGATCACGGCAGGCTCGCTGACGGGGCGCTTCGGCCGCGAGCCGCGCTATTGGGCAGAGCGCATGATCGACGAGGGACGCGTACACGTCCTTGCGACCGACGCACATGATACGCGCCACCGTCCGCCCGATCTGTCGAAAGGCTTTGAAGCGGCCGCTCGGCGCGTCGGAGAGCGCGAAGCAACACACATGGTTTTGACACGTCCGCGGGGTGTATTAGAGAATGAACCGCCATCCAATCTGCCGTTGCCGGTCGGTCTTCAGAACAAGGCCTTGCAAGACATGGCCTGAACAATCTGCAATCATTCAACGCCGCAAATTCCGCTACCTTTTCGTCGTCGCGACGCTCGCCGTCGGGAGCTTACTGAGCGCTTGCGGCACGACGCTCTCCGAAGCAATTGAAGTCGATCCGTCCCAGGCAACGGTTGCTAAAACGGCGCCAACGGGAACTTCTGCGCCGATTGCAACCAGTAGCATCGCGTTACCGCAACAAGCTTCCCTCGAAGCCGTTCGCCTGACCGCAGCCGCCGATCCAACAAGCTCGGCCTACAAGATCGGCCCGTTGGATCTGCTCGACGTCACTGTGTTTCGAGTGCCTGAGCTCTCCAAGACCGTGCAGGTGGCCGCCGCCGGAACCATCAATCTGCCGCTCGTTGGCGAAGTCCCGGCTGCAGGACGCACGGCGCGCGATGTGGAACGCGATCTCACAAAACGCTTCGGCGGAAAATTCCTGCAGTCTCCACAGGTGAACGTCACGATCAAAGAATACAACAGTCAACGCGTGACGATTGACGGCGCAGTGAAAAAGCCCGGAGTTTACCCGATCCGGGGCGAGACTTCACTTTTGCAGTTGATTGCGACCGCCGAGGGTTTGACGGATACCGCGCAGACTGAAATCGCGGTGTTTCGTAAAGCGGACGGAAAAAGTCAGGCCGCGAAATTCGACCTGGATCAGATCAGATCCGGAAACGCCAAAGATCCCGTGATCGTAGAAGGCGATCTTATCGTCGTCTCCGACTCCTCTCTCAAGACGGCGTACCAAGGCCTGCTCAAGGCTTTGCCGATCACGAGCATGTTCATCACACTCTTATAAGCCAGTCATCTTGATCTGGGACGGACGAGAAAAACGCATGGCGTCTTCCGGCGATGCAAATCAGAACTCCAGAGACGCCAACTCGCGACAGCTCGAGCCCGCATCTGGTCCTCCTGGCGACGTCACCGAAAGCTATCGGCTTTTGCAACCCGCGGGACGCGATCTCGAACCGGACGACCCCGACATCGCGACCAGGATCCGAATCTACCTGCACATCATCAACAAGCGAAAATGGCTAATTCTCGCGATAGCCGCGTGCGTTCTGGCAATCGGCACGACGCGAACGCTGATGATGGCGCCGCTTTATACCTCGACGATCCGCCTGCAGATCGATCGCAATGTCGCAAAAATCGTAGACGGCGGAACAGTCACCCCGGTCGAAGGAACCGATAACGAATTTCTCAAGACTCAATACGAACTGCTTCAAAGCCGGAGCTTGGCGGAGCGCGTCGCATCGGCCGCGGGCTTAACTGACGACGAAAATTTCTTTCGTCCGCGCGAATTTTCATTCTTGGCGGCGGTACGAAATCTCATAAAGACAGACCCTGCCAAGGCCCAACAAAGCCGCGGCACGCGGATTGATGCCGCCGCGGCAATAGTCCAAAGCAACGTCTCCATAAGGCCCGTTGCCGGATCAAGGCTCGTCGACGTCGCTTATTCCGATCCCGACCCCGCGCGCAGCCGGAAAATCGCGTCTGCCTATGCCGACGCGTTCATCGCATCAAATCTCGACAAGCGTTTTGAAGCCAACGCCTACGCCAAGACGTTTCTCGAAGACCAGATCAAGCAGCTGAAACTGAAACTCGAGCAGTCCGAAAAAACCATGCTCGATTTCGCCGAGAAAGAGCAGATCGTCGCGACGAACCAGAGCGCCTCGATCACCGAAGCCGATCTCGGACACGCCAACGTCGCCTTGGGCAATATCACGTCGGAGCGCATTCGAAACGAACAACTCTGGCGCCAGGTCGACGCATCCAACGCGATCAGTTTACCCCAATTTTTGAGCAACGCGATGATTGACGGTCTGCGCGCCAAGCGCAACGATTTCGTGACCAGCTATCAGGAAAAGCTCGAAACGTTCAAACCCGGTTATCCGGAAATGATTCAGATCAGGAATAAAATCGCGGAGATCGACAAGCAGCTTGCCGCCGAAGTCAAAACCATCCGGGCCTCTCTGAAGGGTGCTTATGAGTCGTCCGTCAGTCAGGAGCGAGAGCTGAAGGCACGCGTCGAGCAACTGCGCGCCGATGTTCTCGATGTTCAAAAGCGCTCGATCAAATACAACATCCTGAAACGCGAGGTCGACACCAATCGCGGCCTCTATAATGATCTGCTGCAGCGCTTCAAGGAAGTCGACGTTGCGGGCGGCATCGGAAGCAACAACGTCTTCATTGTCGATAAGGCTAACCTTCCTGGCGCTCCGTCATCGCCAAAGCTCATGCGGGCGATGCTCATCTATCTCCTGATCGGATCTCTCGGCGGGTTCGGCGTCGCCTATCTCCTCGAAGAGTTCGATGATGTCATCGACTCGATCGAGGAAGCCGAGCGCATCGGCGGCCTGCCGACTCTTGGCGTCATCCCGTTCACCAGAACCGAAGGCGGCGCCGAAAACGCACTCGATGACGCACGCTCGCCGTTATCCGAAGCCTACCGCTCGCTTTGCACGTCGCTTCAATTCTCGACGGCACGCGGCATGCCGAAATCACTGCTGATCACCAGCGCCGATCCCGCCGAAGGAAAATCGATAACGTCCCTCGCCATTGCGCAACACTTTTCGCGCCTTGGCCTCAAGGTTCTCCTTGTCGATGCCGACATGCGAAGCCCTTCTCTTCACAAAGCCTTGCGAGCCGATAGTTCCATCGGATTGAGTTCATGCCTGGCCGGCGTCTGCCAGCCGCCCGATGCAATTCAAACGACGGACATAGAAAATCTGGCTTTCCTGCCATCAGGGCCACTGCCGCCAAATGCTGCAGATCTTTTGAGCAGTCCACATCTGATGTCTTTGCTCTCGCTAAGCCTGCAAGCATTTGATCTCGTCGTCATCGACGGCCCCCCCGTTCTCGGCATCGCCGACGCCCCTCTGCTTTCGAACGCGGCGGAAGCAACCGTCTTCGTGATCGGCGCCGGCGTTGCGAGGACAGGGTCCGTCCGCGGTGCGCTCAAACGGCTCGATGTCGCAAAAAGTCCGCTCATCGGCAGCGTCGTAACGCGGTTCGATGTCAAACGAGCGGGCTACGGATACGGGAGATACGGCTACGGGTATGGCTACGGATTTTCCTACGGCGAGCACGCCTTCTCCTATGGCAAATCCGTTCCGCGTTTTGATACCCCGCCTCCGATGGTGCCATCTCGCGAGCATCCGTCATGAGCGATGCGGATGCCTTGAAAACCGCAATCGATCTTTTCTATCTGCCGTCCCAGGTTCGCGCGACACGCACACGTCCTCTCCCGAAGGGCACGAAATTATTATTGCTGATCGCAGCCGGTGATGCCGATGCGATGCGCACAGCACAGGATCTGAGCCGCCGTCCTTCGGCTGCCATTCATGAAGCCGCGACTTTCTTCATCGAGCAAATCCTGCTCGAACACGGCGCCGACGAATATCGCACGCTTGGCCTGGATCACACCGCGCCGATCTCCGAATTGCGGGCTCACATGGCGCTGCTGATGAAATGGCTGCATCCCGACATCAGCAGCGACGACCGTCGATCGGCGATGGCGCGCCAAGTCATACGCGCTTGGAAGCAGATCAACTCGCCCAGCAGCGCAACGCGCCGATCACCAAGCGCAGGAATAGAAACAGCGGCTTCCCAGCATCGCATCACCTATTTTGCAACTCCCCAGCGAGGCACACCCTACCGCGTATCATCCGATGGCTGGCGCATGCGCAAACCCGGATGGATACGAAAGCTTGTCATCGCATTGGCGCGAAAAAGCGCTGTTCCGTGACGCGAATGGACCATCAGCCAAAACATGCGCTGCTGCGAATGCGCGCACGAGGGCAGCGGCGAGCCATCAAAATCGGCACCGCTGCATTGTGCCTCGCGTTAGCGCTGCTCATTCTTTCGAAATCGATGCTCGTCTCGCTATCGTCTGCAGACCCCGAGCTTACAGCTGCATTCGCGACGTCATCATCCGCTGTTCGGTTTGCGTTGGCCAACCAGACGACCGCCAAAGCTCAGAACCAAAATCTGGACCCGCTTTTGAAACAGCAAGCCACGGACTGGACAAGGTCGGCTTTGCGAGACGAGCCGTTCAACGCTCAGGGCCTGGAAATGATGGGCTTGCTCACCGCAAGCGATGCCGATTTCAAGACGGCGGAACGCTTCATGTCCGCAGCATCCCGACAATCGTTACGGCTGCAATCGGCGGCTTACTGGAACTTGAAAAGTAGATTGGCAGCACAAGATTACACAGCAGCTGCTGGCTATGCGGACGCGTTGCTACGCGCCAAACCACAATCCATGCCCGTCCTGATTCCAACACTCGTCGCATTCTCCACAACTCAATCCGGACGCGACGCATTCGAAAAGCTGCTTGCCGAAAATCCACAGTGGCGATGGGCGTTCTTTTGGTATCTCAAAGGCCACATCAAAAATCCGTATGCGCCACTACGGCTCCTTCTGGCGCTGAAAGCGACCTCGCATCCGCCCACGTCGCGAGAAGTCGGAGCGTACCTGCGCATTCTTCTGGACAACAAGCTTTATCCGCTGGCCCATTATAGCTGGCTGCAATTTCTGAGCGCCGATGAACTCACCCGCACCGGCTTACTCAACAATGGATCTTTCGAAGCTCCACCATCCGGATTGCCGTATGACTGGACGATAAATTCTGGCAACGGCGCCACGATCGAAATCACGCCTAGAGACGATCGCCCTGCAGAGCACGCTCTCGCGATCGAACTCGGTCCCGGCCGCGTCAAGTTCCAGCCGACGTCTCAACTGTTGGCGCTGTTGCCAGGGAGATACACGCTGACAGGCATGCTGAGAGGAAACGTACGAGGCCGCAGCGGCTTGATCTGGACAATCGGTTGTCTGCCGAATGCAAAAGCTCTGGCCAAGACCGAACCGCTACTCGGCGAGCGACGCCAGTGGACTCGCTTCTCCGTTGCGTTCGAGGTGCCCGAGGAATGCTCGGCGCAAACCCTTGAGCTTGCGCTGGATGCGCCCTCAGCCTCCGAGCGCATGATCTCCGGCTTTGCGAATTTCGATGACCTGAAAATCTCACGGGATTAGTCCGCCCGCTGCTCAACGCGCCGACCACAGACAAGCGACTTATCAACAACAGAGCTGCACCAATTATCCCGCGAACGGAACATCTCGTTGCTCCATAAGCGGATTAAGTGTTAGTCCTTTTTAATCATTAGACGCTTTCTCTCCCGCGAGGTGAGTTTCACCAAGCGTGCGGTAGCTTTGCGCATTCCCAATCCATCAGTCGCATCAGCGAGTTTCATCTCTTTGAAGTCCATTCCGGCATGGTCAGGTTCCGTTGCGACGAACGTTGTCAATCTCGCATTCGGAGTAGCGACCGGTGTTCTCGCGGCGCGACTTCTTGGTCCGCATGCCCGCGGGGAGCTCGCCGAGATTCAATTCTGGGCAGGCGCAATCGCCGGCCTGGGTATCTGCTCCTTGCCGAGCGCGCTCAGCTATTACATTGCACGCGGTCAAGGCAGCGGATCGATGGCAGGAAGCGCGCTCACCTCTGCCGTTGCCCTGTCCGCACTTTCGCTGATCGGCGGATTGGTCCTTGTCGCTTTCGCGGTCGGGCCCGAACAGCGCAATCTGCAAATCCTCTATTTGCTCGTCTTCCTACCTGCAAACTTCATCGCACTGACGCTCGTGGCGATCGATCACGGACGCCAGGATTTCACGCGCTACAATCTATTCCGCCTGCTGCCGCAAGCGACGTATCTCGCCGGAATGCTGGTGCTGTGGCAACAGTCAGCGTTGAGCGTTCCAACGCTGCTTACCGCTTCGTGGCTCGGAACCGCATTGGTGTGCGCCGGCAGATGGCGTCTGATCAGACCTAGCGCAATCAACCTTCCGCGGTTGAGCGAAATGACGGCGCTGCTGAAAACCGGCATTGAATTTCACGCCACGGCCTTCGCGGGCATTCTTTTTCAGAACGCCGATCGTGTGATCTGCATAACCTATTTCTCGCACGCCGATCTCGGACGTTATGCCGTCGCGCTGGCGCTATCGGGTGCCGGACTTGGCATTGTCTCAAGCGCAACGTCGATCGTGATCTTTCCAAAACTCGCGGCAGCACAAAGCTTCGCCACGCGCCGACACCTCATTCGCAATGCCCTTGGTGCCTCCTGCATCGTTGCGCTGATCATCAATGCGAGCATCGCGCTCGCTATCCCGCTGCTCCTCCCGTTTCTTTTCGGGCAGGACTACGCAGAAGCCGTTCCTGCAGCGATCCTGCTTTGTATTGCGCAAATTCCCATGTGCTTCGTGCAAACGGCGACTGTCGCGCTCCGCGCGCTCGATGACTGGCGCGCAGGACCTTACGCTCAGATGGCTGCGCTGGCAGTTTTTGTACCGTCCGCCGCAACGCTCATTCCGAACTTGGGGCTCGCCGGAATCGCGGCGTCGCTGATGCTTAGCCAGATCGCAGCCTCGATACTGTTACTGCGACGCTTGCAGATCTGCATCGGCCTAGGTGTCGTCCAATGCCTGACGCCGGAGTTCCGCTGGATCGTCGATCGACTTCGCTGGAAAAGTGCTTAGGCTAGATGACAGACTACATTCCCAATCCCGGTTCTCGGCTTTTGCGAATCCTCGTGATCGCGGATTCGAAGATCGCCGTTCCGCCACACGGCTACGGTGGGGCCGAGCGCATATTCGCGCATCTCTGCGAAGGCTTCGCGCGTCGCGGCCATGCCGTGACGCTCATGGCCGCCGAAGGATCAACGAACTACGGACGCCTCGTCACCTACCCGTGGGCCGGCCAAAGCGCCACTGCCTGGCGAGGCTACTGCAAATTCAATTTCGCCGTCCGAAGCCTGCGCGAACTCCTCGCTGGCCATGACGTCGTACTCGCCGGATGCCGCACCGATTACCTATTTCCCTTCCTGCTGGCCGGCACACCTTTGATCTACCGGTTCGGAAATCCGATTGACCGGTCCGACGTAGACCGGTTGCAAAGTACAGCAAAAGGGCCGCTTTCACTCGTCTCGGTCAGCGATCATCAACGCACTGCATTTCCATCGCGACGATGGACCACAATCCATAACAGCACCGCCACCCAGCGGATTGCCTTTTCAGATGAAGTCACCGAAGGCTATCTCGCTTTCGTCGGCCGCCTCACGGCAAACAAAGGCGCCGACATCGCGATCCGCGTCGCGAAGCAAACCGGGCTGCCGCTCAAGATCGCTGGAAATATTTCGGACGAGGCGGGCGGCCGCGAATTCTTCGAACGCGAGATCCGTCCTCATATCGGCGGCAACATCGAGTGGATCGGCGAAATCGCCGACAAACAAAAGTTCGAATTTCTCGCCACCGCCAGAGCCATGCTTGCGCCGATCCAGTGGGACGAACCCTGCGCAAACGTCGTCATGGAATCCCTCGCTTGCGGTACGCCGGTGATAACGACACCACGTGGCTGCATGCCGGAACTCATCCGCAATGGCGTGACGGGCTTCCTCGCGCACGATGAAGATAAAATGGCCCGGGCGGTCATGCGGATCCCGAAAATTTCTCGTTTAGCCTGCCGCAAGGAAGCCGAAAACCGCTTCTCGACCGACCAGATGGTCGAGGCATATCTCGACACCGCACGCGCGCTGATCGCCGAGAAGCAAATGACGTCGCGAAAAGCCGAATTGCTCGCCGTCTCAACTCAACTTTTCCGCAAATAACTTCGAGGTCAACGTCATGAACTCGCACACGACGCTTCGATCCGCTGTCCGCGCCGCCACCCCGTTCGCGGTCTGGCAAACGCTTGGCTTCGTCAAACGCATACCAAGTTATTGGCGCATGGATCGAAGCGAGGCGCTGCGCGTCCGAAACCGCACGCCGGGCCTGCCACTATATATCAAAAACGGCGTCACAGTTTTTCCACCCGAGAGCGTGACGGCATACCTCAACTGGCAGCACCACGGGATCGAGGTCAACGAGTCCTCGCTCGAAGCCAGAGAGTTTCTCGAACTCTCGAAGGGCCGAACGGCGCTGATCGACATTGGCGCTCAGACCGGGTTCATGTCTGCGCTTTTTGCACGCTCACGGTCGAGCGCATGCAACATCCTCTCGGTCGAACCTGACCCGCAAGTGCTGCCGCTGTTGGAACGCGCCGTCACGCTGAACAGCGGTCCACAAACAGAGTGGCGCATCCTGAACGAAGCGGTATCCGACATTTCCGGCCGCCTCATAATGCCGATCAGCAATCGCCTGCACGAAAACGCGATGAAGGCGATCAAAGCATCCGAAATCGACGTGCCGGTGACGACGCTGCCCGATCTCCTGCGCAAAATCGATTGGCGCCCGGACATTATGAAAATCGACGTCGAATCCTTCGAGCACGAGATCATCTGTTCGTCGCTTTCGGTCATCGAACAGATCAAGCCCGCACTGCAGCTCGAAGTCCACTGGCAGATGCTCGGAAAGCGCGGGCGCAACCCATCCAACTTCCTCGCTCCCCTGGCTTCAATGGGATACCGCGGTATTCGCCGCCAATACCGCGACTTGCAGGCCTGGATGCGCGCCGGACGCTCGGAAGCCGTTTCACGTTTCGCGATTGCCGCTTGACGAACGGGAAAACACACATGCTTCAACAGAGCATATTCGGTCATGGCGTCAGGAGCCTGGTCAAGGCATCGCTGCCATCGTCGCTGTTCCGTAAAGCGCGGTTCCTGAAACGTCTTTCGATCTACTACCGCATGGAAACTTCGGATCTCATCCAGCGCGACATGAACGCCGGAGTTGATTGCATATTTTTGAACCGATCGCTTCGCTTACGTCTTCCGGACGATGCACTCGCGCACAACGTCTTCCGCTCCATGGCATTCGAAGCCGAAGAATGGCGTTCGTTTTTAAAACTCGCCTCAGGCTGCCGCGCATTCGTCGACATCGGCGCATCCGGCGGCTTCTTCTCCGCGCTGTTTGCCGCAAGCCGGCCGGAAGCCGTCCAGATTCTGAGCATCGAGCCGGACCCTCCGTCTCGCATCGTGCTCGCAAATGTGCGCGATCGAAATATGCGCGCAAACACGGAATGGATCATCGATGGCCGCGCCGTCGGATCAGCAGAGAAAGCCGAATTCGTATCGTCTGGATACGGTGTGGCGCGCAGCCTTTCGCCCGCCGGAGATGCCGGTACTCAGCGAACCGCCGCCAGAAACGGCCGCCCTTTTGCCCGCATCGAAGTCGAATGCGCCACGCTCCAGAGCATATGCCGCGAGCATGGCGTCGTTCCGGATCTGCTCAAGATCGACATCGAAGGCATGGAGTGGGACCTTGTACGCGCGTCCCTAGATTGGCTCGCGCAGCGGCGGCCTCGCATGCACCTCGAAGTGCATCCCGCATTTATCCGCCGCCAGCACCGCGATCCTCACGTTCTTCTCAAAAACCTCGAGCAAATCGGATACCGCTCGCATGACGGTGCGGCCTGGGCCAGCGCATTCAAACGCGCGAATGGCGACGCCAACTTTCATCTCGACCTCGTGGCCAAGGTCTAGACACAGCGATGCCACGCAAAGACTGCGTCCTCATCGTGTTGATGTCGCTCGCGGCGGAAGGCACGCCCCGTTTGGCGCTCGAGCTCAGCCGCGAATGGATCGACGCTGGGGTGCAGCCGCTCATCGTCGTCATGCAGCGAACCCCCAATGACTTAGCCTCGGATTTCGCCGCACTCGGACTGACGTGCATCGTGCTCGATCTGCCGGACAGAGGCTACGCGCGCTACCTCGCTCTCGCCTACCGCATATTCGCGATAGCACGAGAACATCGCCCGATCGCAATACTGTCAATGCCGCTTGGCTGGCACGCGCTCATTGCCATCGGCGCGCGAATGGCTGGTGTGAAGCGCATCATCGCTCATGTCGGCAATTATCCAAATACCGGCGCGCAAACCGCATTCCGCAAGTTCAAGATTTTGGTGCAGTTAGGTCGCCCTTTCACAGATTGCTTGGTCTGCTGCAGCCACTACGTTCGTACGGGGACGGTGCGCCACTTCGGCGTCAGAGAATCCGAAACGGCCGTCATTTACAACGGATTTCCGGTCGCTTTCGGCAACAGCACGCGCAAGACGCATCGGCAAAGCGATGATGCACCATTTATCATCGGCATGGTCGCGCGGTTGGAAGGGCACAAGGATCAACCCACATTGATCCGGGCCGCTCGCATACTCCGAATGCGTGGACGCAATGTGCGCATCTGGCTCATCGGCGACGGCAGCCGGCGCGACGAATTCGAGTCCCTGATCGCAGCAGAAGACATCGGCGATACAGTCCAACTTCTCGGCATGCGCAAAGACATTCCTGACCTGGTCGAGAAAATGCATGTCTTTGCGTTCTCGACGACGAAGGACGAAGGACTCGGCATCGCCTTGATCGAAGCCATGGCAATCGGAGTGCCGGTTGTTGCAAGCGACGTCGGCGCCTGTCGCGAAGTCTTGGAGGACGGCCGCCTAGGAACGCTCGTCACTCCTGGCGATGCGCTGGCAATGGCAAACGCTATCGATGCCATCATCGCCGACGCGACTTTCGCCGAGGCACGCGCGCACCTCGCCCGAACCCAAGTTGTTCAGACATTCTCGATGGCTGAAATGGCACGCGGCTATTCCGAGTTGCTTGGCCTGCCGTTGCCGGAAAAACCGGAATACGCGCCAATTCCGGACCGCGCCGCATGAAGCGCGTGATGCATGTCATCGCCGGACTCGGGACCGGCGGAACCGAAGTCATGTGCCTGCGCCTCGCGCGGCACTGGCAGGGTCGTTTCGATCAACACGTTCTCGCTTGGGAAGTATCATCGCGAAGCCTGGAACGGGATTTTCAGCAACTCTCGCAAACCAACGTCAGTGTCATCCCACCCGACAAACGAACACACTTACAACGATGGCGATGGATCAGAGAGAAAATCGCACAAGTGAAACCCGACGCGGTATTAATTCACTGCTTCGGCATTCCGCATATCATTTCCGCTGTCGCGGCACACGGTGTAGGCATCAATTCCATCAGCGCGTGGGCCGGGAACCCTCCCTCGCGAAGTTTAATATCAAGACTGCGATTCACCGCAGTTCTATTGGCTTCGCGCGTTGTACAATGCCCCGTCGTGTCATGCTCCTCAGCGGTCGCGCAGGAATTCGGCAAGCTCGGCATCGGGATGCCGGCACGATCCGCAATCGTGCCCAACGCCATCGACGTCGCGGACATTCTTGCAACAGCCCGCAAGTCACGTGACAGCCGGCGCGATCTCACGCCGACGATTGCAATCGTTTCGAGATTGGACGTCATCAAGGACCATGCGACGCTGCTGGATGCCTTCGCGAAAATACACCGCGATATTCCGAACGCGCGCCTTTGGATCATTGGCGATGGCAGCTTGCGAACGTCACTAGAAGCACACGCGCGCAACCTCGGCATCTCCAAATCGACAACGTTTTTTGGCAATCGTACTGACGTCGCAAGTCTGCTGGGACAGGCCGACGTCTTCGCATTCAGCACAACGCGAGACGAAGGATTCGGCATTGTCCTGATCGAAGCGATGGCGGCGGGAATCCCCATCGTTGCGACAGACGTCGCTGCCTGCCGCGAAGTCCTGGCGAATGGAGAAGCCGGACTCCTCGTTGCGCCGTCCGATGCGGACGCATTGGCGCTGGCGCTCTACAACGTGCTGAACACGCCGGAACTGCGCGCACGCATGAGTTCCAACTCGCTCCGTCGCGTTCGCGCAGAGTACAGTATCGAGCGTTGCGCCCAACGCTGGGAAACACAGCTTTTCGGCACACAACAACCCATCGATAGGCTGGTCGAATGCGAATCCTGACGTGCATTGGCGACGCCACGTCACCCGCGGCCTGGAGCGGAACGCCATTCCACTTGTTCCGCGCCGCGCAACAAGCCGGCTTTCTCGACGCCGCCTGGACACTCGATCCGAGACGCTACAGCCTTCGCAGGGCAATGTGGAATATCTGGTCTCAACTGCGTCACGGCGAACGCGGCGGCTTTCAATACAGCGCAGACTTTCTGCACCGCCTACTAAGCCAATCGAGCACAGTTGAATGCGATGCCGAAGTCATCAGCCATTTCCCGCTATTTCCGCCCCCGAAGCACACTGGGCCTGTGAGCTATTACATCGACGCTACGCTCGCGCAGAACTTCGAGGAATACGGTCTCGCGGACAACCGCACCGTCAGCCGCCATATGATGGCCGACGCGATGACACGCGAAAAAGAACGATACACCACAGCAAAACACATTGTTTGCATGAGCCGATGGGCGGCACGCTCCGTGGTCGAGCGCTATCATGTCGATCCCGCGAACGTCCACGTCGTTCCCGCCGGATCGAACTTCGACGCTCCGAACATCTCCGAGCTCAGCGAGGTCAAACCAGCCTCGCTGGCGAAACTGCGGTTGGGATTTCTCGGCAAGGACTGGAAGCGAAAAAATCTGAACTTCATCCTCGAGATTGCCGAATGTCTTCACGCTCGAGGCATGGAAGTCGAAGTTGCCGCCGCTGGTTTCGCAGAAGCCGACGGGCCGCGTCATCACCTGCTCCGGCCTATCGGATACATCGACAAACACAGCGAACCGCAACGCTTCCTCGAATTCATGCGATCATGCCATTTCACGTGCCTCTTCTCATCCGCAGAAGCCTTCGGGATCTCAAATCGCGAAAGCCTGCGCCTCGGAGTTCCAGTGCTTGCAAGCCGCACCGGCGGCATACCGGATACGGTCCCTGAAGGATGCGGGCAACTGTTCGACGCGCGGGCGGACGCGGACGAGATTGCCGACGTCATTGCGGGCTACGTCGATGACCCTGACAGCTACGCAGCGCTGCGCGCTCGCATTGTCGAGCACTCCGCTACGTTTACGTGGGAGTCGGCCGTCGAAAAGTTGGCAGCGATATGGAACGGATCGTCCGACTATTCCTATGAACGCCAGAATTCAGCCAATGCCTGAATCAAGCCAATTAAAATTCGCGGTTCTGCAACCCGGCGCACGCTTGCATTACGCCGTACCAGCGATCCTCGAACGCGCGGGCATGCTCCAGCGTTTCTACACCGATTTCTGCGCCAGCGTCGGAGCGGGTCGCTTCGCGGAGCGCTTGTGGCCCGCTCGACTTCGACCATCATTCGCCCGCCGTATGCTCGGGAGAAAGCTTCCGGCAAATCTCACGTCCGAGAACGTGCGTCAGGTGAGCAGCACAGTCGTCACCGCACACATCGCCAGCAAGATCGGATTGAGCGCCATCTGGGGATCGATTTCGCAAGCCGTGATGAAGTGTGCGCGGAACGACAAGTTGGGCGGTGCCAACGCCATCTATACCGTCATCGTCAACGACGACGTCGAATTTTGCGAGGAAGCGAAGGCGCGCGGCTTTCGCATCGTTCATGAGGCGATGCTCAATCCCGATATCGGCTGGCATCTCGCCGAAGAGCATCAGCGCTTCCCGGAAGTCCCCTGGAACATTCCATCATTCACAGCAATCGATGAAGGCCGAGCGCGCGACCGGCGCAAGTATGAAGTCGCAGACTTGATCCTCGTACCATCCGAGTTCGTTTATCATTCCGTCATCGCACTCGGCGCCGATCCAAAGAAGGTTGAACTCGTTCCTTACGGCGTTGACGCCAGCTGGCTCGCCACCGAACCGAACACGATACCTGGCCGCGTCCTATTTGTCGGGACCGTCGGACTTCTCAAAGGAAGTCATTACCTCGCTGCCGCCGCCCGTCTGCTCCGCGAACGCAACGTGCCATGCGAGATTCGCGTCGTCGGTCCCGTCACGAACGCACAAAGGTCCGAGCCGCTTTTCGAAGGTCCAACCTACGTCGGACAAGTTCCGCGAACGTCGGTCCAGCACGAGTTTCTTGCAGCAGATGTGTTTGTCCTTCCGACATTGTCCGATGGCTTCGCACTGGCGCATCTTGAGGCTCTTGCCTGTGCCGTTCCGGTCATCACGACACCGAACTGCGGCTCCGTCGTGCGTGATGGACAAGATGGTATCATCGTCCCGATACGAAACCCGGAAGCCTTGGCCGACGCGATCGAGCGCGTCGTTGCCAATCGCGATCTGCGTCAACGCATGTCTCGGAGTGCGCGCGACCGCGCCCAAGAATTCACGTGGGAGAGATACGGCGAACGCCTGATCAATGCGTGCTCAAAGCTCGAACCCGCCTGCGCGGACAAACTTCCATGAAATCCCGGCAACACATGCGGCGACTGCAATCGCGCTAGATGCAGGGCCTATTCTATGGACAGGCAGGCTTCCTCGCCCTCTTCGGACTGTGGGCGATTTTTCGTGACTGGATGCGATGGCGCGACGTTTTCCATCCAACCATGTTCTGCGTTCCGCAATGCCTGTTCCTTTATGCCTGGCTGCCGATCTACGGCGCAACCAGCGACGAATTCGAATTCGTCTCCCGGGCCGGCTATTGGGACGAACTGGCAAAATTCCAGCTGGTCGCAAACGTCATGTGTGTTGCGCTGATCCTCGGCATCTGGCGCGGCGGCCGTCACGCGCGCAAAGCTTCTGCCCCGATCCTTCAACAAAATCCAAACGCCATTCTTGCCGTCGGCGTCGCCTTCGGATCGCTGGGCGCACTGACGTGGCTGGTCGGAATCATCAACGTCGGCGGATTTGCAGCCGCATACGGACATGCATACGGCGGCGGCTGGGACGACAGCGGCTACATTCGCGAAGCGGCGCAGTTCGGATTTGTCGCGACGCCGCTCATCATACTCTCCAGGCGCCACGGAGGAATGCAGCCGAGGCATTGGATACTCGTACTCGTCTTTCTTACGCCGCTTTTGCTGCAAGGATTGCTCGGCGCGCGGCGTGGGCCGACATTCCTTGCGCTGGTCGGTCTTGCAGGCAGCTACATTCTCGTCTTTCGCCCGCGCATTCCGTTCGTCGTCGCAGCCATCGGCGCGGCATCCGTCGGCGTCTTGCTTCTCTGGCTGGTCGCCAACCGCGACGCAATCTATCTCGGGTCCGAGGAAAAGCTCGACGGTTCGGTATCGACAATGCTCGAGAACTGGTCCGGCAACGAATATCTCTTCAGTTCCGCGATCGTGCGATACGTCGAGGCAACCGACGACACTTTCGGAGGCCGGCGCATTTTCGCGCACATGAGCGCACGCATCGTCCCACACTCGTTATGGCCAACGAAATATACCGACGTCGTTTCCGAGTTGGGCCTGAATATCGATCTGACGCGAGGCGCCGGCATTCCGGTTGATCGCATCGCGACGATCACCGGCTGGGACATCGCGGTCGGAGCCGCACCGAGCTTCGTCGGTGATTTCTGCCTCGAGTTCGGATGTTTCGCGCCGCTCGCGATTTTCGCGGTTGGCTTTCTTTACGGCCGGCTATGGAAACTGAGCCGCAGCGATCCTCGGGTGCAACCTGCCTACGTTCTGCTCGCAGCCCTCTCGATTTATCTCCTTACCCAGACAATCGAAGCCTGGATGTTTCGGGCGCTGCTTTTCGGCCTGCCGGCGCTGATCATTCTGCGCTTCGTTGCGCGCACGACGCCTATGCGCGCGCCGTCTCGCTATCGGCAGTCCGCATAGCAATGGAAAACGGCCGCACCTCCGTCAACCCAATGCGCATCGCGCTTTTATTCCGCAGCTACGGACCGTACCACTTGGCGCGCCTCGCCGATCTCCGGCGTCGCGCGTCGGTTTTGGCGCTCGAATTCACGGACATCGACCGCGACTACGATTGGCGTGTAGCGGAAGCAAAGCGAAGCGCCGGCGTCATCTCGCTATCGCAACGCCAAGACAGCCGCATGCAAAGCTTGGCGGCCTTGGACGGCTGGCTGAAGACATTTTCGCCCGATGTTGTCGCCATTCCCGGTTATGCCGAACCGCTCGCACTGCTGGCAGCATGCCTCTGCCAAGGGACTGGCATTCCAGCAATCCTGATGAGCGACTCTCACAATCTCAACGATCAGAGAAATCCAATCCGCGAATCTCTGAAGCGCCAAGTATTGTCCCTCTTCCATTCCGCACTCGTCGCAGGCACACCGCAGAAGGACTACCTCGCCGGATTGGGCTTTCCGTCGCGCCGGATTTCACTCGGATATGATGTCGTCGACAATCGCCATTTCTCCGGCGTCGGAATGCTGCGCCAGACTCAAGGCATAAGCAGCAATCTCGTTCGACCCCATTTCCTGTGCTGCTCGCGTCTCGTTGAAGGCAAGAATATTGTCCTACTGATCAACGCTTACCGGCGCTATCGCGACATGGCCGGAGAAGACGCCTGGCACCTCACGATTGCAGGCGACGGCCCGCTCTACGCAACAATCGCACGTCGCATCGCAGAATTATGTTTGACCGAACATATACATCTGGTTGGTCGCGCATCCTACGAAGATTTGCCCGCTCTTTACGCAACCGCTGGCGCTTTTGTCTTTCCAAGTCTCGCCGAAACATGGGGCCTCGTCATCAACGAAGCGATGGCCGCAGGTTTGCCCGTTCTCGTGTCGAAAGCCGTCGGATGTCATCGCGACCTCGTGCAGGACGGCGTCAACGGTTACATCTTCGATCCGGCCGATACAGCGCAGCTTGCGATGCTGCTGGACGACATCGCGACGACCCCGAAGCGGCGGGCGATGGGCGAAGCAAGCCTTCGCATCATCCACGATTGGGACCTGCACAGATTTTCGTCGGGGATGATCGAAGCAGCGGTGGCCGCGTATCCTCTTCGCTCGCGACGAAGATCGAGGGCCGCTGTCGCGCTGGCAGCAGCACTTTCTTATCGCGCACATCGCGCCTCGACAAACCTGCGCCGCACGACGCAACCGGAATGAAAGCCGCTCTTGTAACCTCCTCACTGTCGCGTGCCGGCGGCGGCGTATCGGCCGTCGTCGAAGACTTGTCGCGCGCCTTGCTCGCCGTCGTTCCAGACGTGCGCGTGATCGGCTTGCGCGACGCACAATGGCCGATCAAATCCACCGAATGGAATGGCGCACCCGCCTCAGCGCTCACCGTTCGCGGGCCGTCCGCACTCGGATACGCACCGGCCGCCCTTGCCCGCTTACAGGACATCGACGCAGCGATCGTTCACACGCATGGCCTATGGACCTATCCGTCGCTCGCGGTTTCGCTTTGGGCCTGCCGAACGCGTCGACCCTACATCGTCTCGCCACACGGAATGCTCGACACATGGGCTCTACGTCATTCGCGATGGAAAAAAGCCATTGCCGCGCGCCTCTATGAGAACGCTCACCTGCGCGGCGCAGCCTGCCTGCACGCCCTGTGCGAAGCGGAAGCCCAATGCATTCGCAGCCTGGGATTGAGAAATCCTATCGCAATCATCCCCAACGGCGTCGCCCCGCCTCCGCCGTCCAATACCTCTGCGCTTCCGCCGTGGTGCGCGAGCGTTCCGGCCGGCGCGAAGGTCATACTGTTTCTCGGGCGCCTGCACCCGAAAAAGAATCTGACGGCGCTGATCGATGCCTGGCCCAAGCACGAATTGGGCGACTGGCACCTTGTGATCGCAGGATGGGACCAGGGCGGCTACAGCCAAATTCTCGCGAACAAAATTCATCAGCGATGCCTCAACGATCGCATCCATCTCGTCGGCCCGCTTTTCGGAATTGATAAAGAAACCGCATTCCGGCGAGCAGACGCCTTCGTGCTGCCGTCACTAAGCGAAGGCGTACCGATGGCAGTGCTGGAGGCATGGTCTTACGGGCTGCCTGTGCTGAAAACCGATGCCTGCAATCTTCACGAAGGCTTCTCCGCAACGGCCGCCGAGCGCCTTTCGCTAAATCCGGTCGAAATGGCGAAAGACCTGTCGCGCTTTTTGACCTCGCAGCCCGCCGAATTGCACCAAATGGGACGCAGCGGCCGCGCGCTCGTCGAACAACAATTCAGCTGGACCGCCACGGCCGAGAAATTCCTCGCCGTCTACGAATGGCTCGTGAACGGCGCCGAACGTCCGGCGAGCGTACAAGTCTCGTGAAACCTCCCGACGTGCGGCTCGATACCTACGACCGCAAATCTTTCGACCGCGGCCGTCCGCGATGGATCGAAGTGCTGTGGCTCGTCGTCGAATGCCTTCTCGTTAGCTCGCCGCTTCCCGGAGCAATACATCGCCGATGGCTGTTGCGTTTATTCGGCGCGCGCATTGGAAAAGGCGTCGACATCAAGCCGCGCGTTCGCATCAAATTTCCCTGGAAGCTGACCGTCGGCGACGACAGTTGGATCGGAGAAGGCGTTTGGATCGACAATCTTGCAGATGTGAATATCGGCTCGCATTGTTGCATATCGCAAGCCGCCTACCTCTGCACCGGAAGCCATGACTGGAGCAAGCCAGGCTTCGACCTCATCACCGCATCGATCGACATCGAAGACGGAAGCTGGATCTGCGCGCGAAGCATCGTCGGCCCTGGCGTCGCAACCGGAGAGGGCAGCGTCCTTGCTTTGGGCAGTGTCGCGACACGCGATCTCGCGCCCTGGTCTGTTTACTCCGGAGTTCCGGCCGTACGGATCAAGGCACGCTCTGCGCCAGCAACGGAAACCAATCACGCTTGACGTGCCCCTTTCGGTCCATGCACGGTGCATCGAAACGAAAGCCTGCGCATGTTTCACACCGTCTCGAAAATCGTATTCTTCTTCGCACAGCCGTCGAGCCTCGCCGTTCTCCTCATCGCGGCGGGCTTCATGCTCTATCGGTTTCGACCGTCGGCAGCACGCTGGCCGATCGCATTGGGATTTAGCTGGCTCGCTGTTGCCGGATTTCTCCCACTCGGCAATGCGCTCGTTCTTCCCTTGGAACAACGCTTCGAGCAGCGCCAGCCACCACTGCCCGATGGTCATCTGACGGGCATCATCGTCCTTGGTGGATTTGAAGACGGCTGGGTGACGTCAAATCGCGGCGGTCTCGCAATCAACGAGTCTGCGGAACGCCTGACCGAAGCCATTCGCATCGCGCGCCAGCGTCCTGAACTGAAAATCGTCTTCACCGGCGGCGTCGGAGACCTGTTCGGCGGCTTCGAGGCAAGCGAAGCAATCCGACAATATGTCGTTGATGCCGGCATCGCACCGGAACGCGTCATCATCGAGAACGGTTCTCGCGACACCTACGAGAATGCTGTCTTGACGCTCCAAACACTCAATCCAGCGCCGGATGATCGCTGGCTGCTGGTCACATCCGCATATCACATGCCGCGCGCCGTCGGCGCGTTTCGCCAAGCAGGACTGAACATCTCACCGTTCCCCGTCGATTTCCGCACGCGCGATGCCGGTGACATTCTCCGCTTTCCGATCAGTGTCGCAGCAGGATTACAGCGCGCCGATCTCGCAGTGAGAGAATGGATCGGCTTGGTCGCTTACCGCATTGCCGGCCGCAGCTCTGCAGTCTTCCCTGCACCGTAAAGCGCGGCATCTACCCCACGCAAAATTCGAAACTTCCCAACACGCGGAGCAAGCTTTGCGCGCGATCTTCATCAATCGCTTCTTTTATCCCGACCATTCTGCAACCAGTCAGATGTTGTCGGATCTCGCCTTTGGCTTAGCGCAGGACAGCATCGAGGTGACCGTCATCACGAGCCGCTTGCATTACGACGGCAATGACAACAAGCTCGCGCCGCATGAGACGATCTCCGGCATCGAAGTTCGCCGGATCTGGACAACGCGTTTCGGCCGCTCGCGACTGAAACTTCGCGCAATCGATTATCTAACGTTCTATCTCAGCGCAGCCTGGACACTGTTACGGATGACGGCGCGTGGCGACCTCGTCGTCGCGATGACCGATCCTCCGATGCTTTCCGTCGTCGCCGCACCTATCGCAAAAATTCGTGGCGCGCGCCTGGTGAACTGGCTGCAAGACCTTTTTCCGGAAGTCGCCGACGCACTTTATTCCGGCGGCAAGCTCAGCGCTGTGCTGCTCCGTACTCTTCGCAAGCTGCGAAACATTTCGCTGCGCCAAGCTGACATGAATGTCGCCATCGGCGAGTTGATGGTCGAACGTCTTCGGCAAGTTGACATCCCGGCGGAACGCCTCTGCGTGCGTCACAATTGGGCGGATTGCAAAGGCATTACGCCGATCGCGCCGCGCCATAATCCGCTGCGCGCCGAATGGAACCTCGGGAACGATTTTATCGTAGGCTATTCCGGAAATCTCGGACGAGCGCATGAGTTCGAGCCCATCCTTGCAGCGATCCAGACAATCGAACACGACGATGATCGTTTAGCGCGCCCATCGATACGCTGGTTGTTCATCGGCGGCGGCCACGCATTCGAGCGCCTCAAAGAAGAAGTTGACAAGCGCGGATTGACGTCCGTCGTGTTTCGTCCTTACCAGCCAAGATCGCAACTTGCTCAAAGCCTGTCCGCGGCCGACGTTCACATCGTGACCTTGAAACCTGAGCTTGAGGGGCTGATCGTGCCAAGCAAGTTCTATGGCACAGCGGCCGCGGGCCGGCCTGTTCTCTTCATCGGAGCATCCGGCGGAGAAATCGACCGGCTGACGAAACAGCACAACTGCGGACAAACGGTAGCGAACGGCGACGGCAAGGCGCTCGCAAACGCTATCCTCGCATTATCACGCGACCCGAAGCTCACGTCGCGCATGGGCGAAAACGCGCGACGCGCCTGCGAAGACTTCTATGATAAATCCATCGCGATCCAAGGCTGGGCACGCATGCTTCGCGGTCTCTCCGTCACTGCAGAAATGCCCAGCGCCGCCGAACGAGACCAAACATATCGTCCGGAAATCACAGACACTGTTCTGACAGAATAGCTTTACCTCGCACGAGGCGACCCGCGTTCGCCCTAAAGCCGGCGCTAGCAGGCAGAAAGTTGATCTTCCAGAACTGTGACCTTCGTCGGACGGTTCAAGAGCGTCATCAGAACGACGAGGCGATCCTTATCGCAGAGTTCAACGATCTCGGCTGCGATCCCATCGAACGGCCCACGCGCAAATCGCACGATCTGTCCGATTTCACGCTGCGACTCCGCACGCACGATGACACCGTCTTTTTCTCGCGCTTTCAGAGCGTCGACAATTGCGCCGTCGAGCCGGCTGGGCTCGTTACCATTGCGCACAATGCTCCGGATACCGACCGTCGATAAGATCGGACGCCAACGCATGTCGGGCGCTGTCCACCGCGCGAACAGATAGCCCGGGAAAAGCGGCGTTAGACTCTCGCGGCTGATCCGCGCGTGCCGCGTCGTCTTTCGGATGACCGGCGCATAGATCTCATAGCCCTGCTTTTTCAGATTGCTCGCCGCCACAAATTCGCGGTGAGCCTGGGCGTTCACCACGACCCAGCAGGGCTTCCATTCCGCACCATCAACGCCGCCGATCGACATCCGAGCAGGACCTTGCAATCGCATTTCAGAATTAGGACTAACACTAAAATGCTATATTGAGAAGGCTCGGTCGGATCAAATCCACAGCCGGGATGATATGGCCCCGCTGAGCGCCGAAGAGCACGCGAGACGGCCGCGCTTACGTAGCCGCCTCACGACATACGCGAGCCTAGCCCGCGTTCTCCGCGCCTCGTTGCAGCAGATATGCCGCTACGTCCTCGGAGAACCGCCTGCGTTTGCCAACGATGACGACACAGTTGGGATCTTCGATATCCCATTGCGCTCCTGGCATTCCGTACGCGACGAGCGCCTCGGCGCATCCCACCCAGTCGCCATCGTCAAGCGGCCGGTTCCACGACGCCCAGCTTAGCGTCCCGCACACATTGTCTCCAAAACCGTGCTCCTCGGTCCATGAAGCACCGCACGCGAGAAGCTGCCGCGCCATCGCAGCGTCGCCGCGAAACACCGCGTGATTGAGCGCGCTGGCGTTCCAGTCACCGCCGCGCTCTGTGATCGGCCAGCCGAGTTCAGCCATCAGCGCGACAGGCCCTGAGCAGCCCGCGGCCGCAAGCTCCGGAAGCATTTTGAGTTGAGCGTCTTCAAGAGCGGCGGGCAGATCGGGCCTCCGCGCTTTGATGCGCCGCGCCGCCTCTGCATCATCGCGCGCGCAGGCCGCCATGAACTGCTCATCTTCGCTCAAATCTGAAGCGGCACCCGCTGCCTTGAGCACGGCGGCCACATCCGGCAATCCGTACCGCAACGCTTGCACGTAGGCGCTGACGCCATCCTTCGTTTGAACTGCCGGATCGACACCCGCCGCGAGCAAAGCCTCGATATGAGCAGGTGAGCGGCGCCGACGGATCGCCCAGAACAGCAGCCGCCCGCCCTTCAGCTCATCCGCTCCTGCCGCGTACGATAACAGCAGCTTGAACGTGTCGAGATCGTCGAAGTCGAGGC
Source organism: Hyphomicrobium denitrificans ATCC 51888 (assembly GCF_000143145.1). Taxonomy (NCBI): domain Bacteria; kingdom Pseudomonadati; phylum Pseudomonadota; class Alphaproteobacteria; order Hyphomicrobiales; family Hyphomicrobiaceae; genus Hyphomicrobium; species Hyphomicrobium denitrificans. The sequence goes on along the minus strand of NC_014313.1, from coordinate 456,129 downwards.
TGCGAAAAAGCGCGTTCGTGCCGGTGACGGTCGCCCCAAATTCGAGGAGCAAAGGCGTACAAACGGGCTTATCCAGCGAGTGATAGAGGGACTCCCCATCGTTCGGATTAGCGCCCGCAGCCAGAAGCCGCCGCGTCAGATCGAAATCGAAATTCACGCCCGCCGCACCATGAAGCGCAGAAACACGCCACGTCTGAGGCGGTGCACCAGCGACGCTCGCCGAATTTTTGCTGACACTCAGATTGACGTCAGCCCCGGCATCAAGAAGCAGATCGACAACCTTGTGAAACCCTGCGCGATACTCGGGAACGCGCAGCAAACTCGAGTGCGTCGCGGCGATGAGCGGCGTCAAACCCAAAGGTCCACCGATGCGATTGACCCACGACGGATCGGCTTCCAGTTGCCGGCGAACCAACGCCGCATCGCCGGCCGCACACGCGATCCACGGGTCACGTGCGGGCAGATCGGGATGCTCCGTCAGCAGCCGCGACGCCGCTTGCGGCCTGGCGCTGTTCGTACCGCCCGCCAGGTCCTCGGCATAGACCAACCGGCAAAAAGCCTTCTCCAAAATTGCGGGATCGCCTTCTGACACACGCCGCGCATCGACGTAGGCCTTGAGATCGGTCCATGAGTCAAAACCGTACTCGCGCGCGATGCACGACTGCGCATCGTGCAAGCGCAAATTCAGTCTGCTGGCGGATGCGGGATCGCGCCCTGCCGCAAGCGGCAACGCGTTGCGAAAGCGCGCGACCGCGTCCGGAGCGGCGCGCCTGAAGTCCGCAAGCAGGTCTTTCGCCTGCCGCTTCAGGTGATCGATGTCAGGTCTGCTGGGAAGAGACTTCATAAATACCTCCGTGCATATGACGCCGAAGACTCGCAACTCGGCTGCACAAAGGCTGGAGAGACATCAAACATACAGAGCAAGTGGGCTATGCCCTTCCCGCGAGTCCGGATGCGGCTTGCCCGCTCGCGGGAAGCTATTTCGGCGTGTGAGCCAAGTCAAATGCTCGCAGCGGCCAGACACCGCCCCCGATCGTGCGGAAACCCACTATCCAGGTTGCCGAACGTGGAACTCGGCGACCCGGCAACGGCAGCGATACGCGGGGGTCTTCGCGCAGCCCGCGTCGCGACCGAGGGACTTTGAAAAGCGGTCGCTCAATTCGCTACAGCGATTCGAAATGACAAATTTCCGAGCCAAATAAATTGACGAGTGTCGTCAATTAATTGAGCCCCGCCGTCAATTTTCCGTCGGCGAATATCTGCGCAGTTAGAAAAAGCATGCGGCAAATATGGAATTTTCGTCATTCCGGCCAGTCGCATTTGCCGCGCATCTTGACTTCGACACTTTCAGTAGCCACCCTTTCGCAATGGCAACCGTGACACAAAACAACCGCGACTCGCGGGGCGGAACATCCGCTCTCAGGTTGCGCGTGTCGCGAGCAAGAAACTTTTTCAAAGCGTTGCTGGTCTGCGTTCTCACCCTGGCCCCCTTGCCAGCTGCATCGATGCACGCGACGTCGCATTTTGCCCTAGATCGTCACTCGAACATTGGGACGTCCGCCAACCTGTCTGGCGACGAGACCAATTCCGACGCGGGGGCAGGACTGCTTGGCGGTTTGGAGCATCATGCTTGCAGCTCGCCGTGCCTTTCGACCCCGCACTCACGGTCTTACTACGTTGTCGCGTCGTTCGAGGGAGCGCGCATTCGCTACCCCGTTTATGCGGACGCCGATCGAGCATCATTTAAGCCAGATCCTCTGCAGAAGCCGCCTCGCTTGACCCATAGCGCCTAAGCGCTCGGCTTCGCGCATTGCGCTTTTGCGCGCGCCTTTCTCATCGCCAATTCGTTGATGAACTGAAACTTGAACGTGCGCTTTTCTAAGCGCGGCGTTCCGTACGGATTGTTCCACCTAATGAAGAAACTCGGTCTTGTCGTCGGCTGCCTCCTATTGGGCACGGTCGCAGGCGCGTACTTTTATCATGCAGAGAGTTTTGCTCCAGCGGTCCAGCAGACCATGGTGCCGAAACCTGACGCGCAGTCCTCTCCCGTGTCTGAACATTCCGAGCACACCGGCCCGGAACATGCCGATCCGGACCATCAGCATAAGCCGTCCGAGACGTCTGCTCCGCACGAGGCGGAGCACGACCATGAGAAGGAAGCCGACAAGCTTGCGATGGCCACAGAGCAAATCGCCAAGTCGAATATCGCTGTGCAACGCGTAGAGCCGGGCGTCTTGCACTCGCGGCTGAGTGTGCCGGGGACAGTCATCCCGGACCGCAACCGCGTCGGCCGCGTGCCGTCCAAGGTCGTCGGAACCGTTGCCGAATTGAGAAAACGACTAGGGGATCAGGTCAAATCGGGTGAAGTCATAGCGATGCTCGACAGCCGCGAGGTCGCTGACGCCAAAAGCGAATACATCGCGGCCACCGTCAACCTCGGACTGCAGGAAACTCTTTTTCAACGCGAAAAAACGCTTTGGGACAAGCGCGTCTCATCCGAACAGCGCTTGCTCCGCGCCGAAGCGATATTTCAAGAGGCACAGGTCCGCAGAGACCTCGCGAAACAAAAACTTTCCGCTCTCGGCGTCAGCGACGAGTCCATCGCCAGTCTCAAAAGTGGCGCAGGAGAACTGAAGGGCCTCGAGCGCTACGAGATCAAAGCACCCATCAGCGGACGCATTGTCGAACAGCTCGTGGACATCGGCACGCCCATGGGCGGCGAAGGCCAAGCGCATGAACTCTACGCGATCGCGGATCTTTCCAAGGTGTGGATTGAACTCATCGTCTCGCCCCAGGATCTGCATCTGATCAAGGAAGGTCAGCAGATCTCCCTTGGCGACACGGGGAGCGGCACCATCATTTTTACCAGCCCGGTTCTGAACCAGGACACGCGGTCAGCGCGTGTCATCGCATCAGTAGACAATGAAGACGGTGCCTGGCGTCCCGGGTCATTCGTCACGGCCGATATCGCGGTATCGGAGGAGAAGGCTGATCTCGTCATCCCGAAAACAGCGCTTCAGACGATCGAAGGGCAATCCCGCGTGTTTGTCCGCACCCCGGAAGGTTTTGAAACGCGACAGGTCACCATCGGCAAAGACGATGGAAGCACCGTCGAGGTGCTGTCGGGTCTTGAAGCCGGTGAGCCGATCGCGGTTGCGAACACCTTCTTGCTCAAAGCCGAGCTAGGCAAATCTGAAGCACAGCACGACCATTGAAGGTGCCGATATGATCGCGCGATTGCTTTCCTTTTCCGTTCATCAGCGTTGGCTCGTGATATTGCTCACGCTCGCCGCCGCCTCCTACGGCATTTACGCGCTCGATCGACTGCCGATCGACGCCGTACCCGACATCACGAACAACCAGGTGCAGATCAACACGGTCGCTCCGTCGCTTGCGCCGGTCGACATCGAGAAGCAGGTCACCTTTCCCATAGAAACCGCGCTCGCCGGCATCTCGGGACTGGAATACACGAGATCGTTGTCGCGCAACGGCTTCTCGCAGGTGACTGCAGTCTTCTCCGAGAAGACCGATGTTTATTTTGCCCGGCAGCAGGTCGGCGAACGTCTGCGAGACGCCGAGAAAACCCTGCCAGATGACATAACGCCGAAGCTCGGCCCGATCTCGACAGGCCTGGGCGAGATCTACATGTGGACGGTTCAGTTCGCACCTGCCGGCACCGTTCAAATCGAAGACACAAAACCCGGCCCCCAGAGCGACGGAAGTTACCTGACGCCGGAAGGCCAGCGCCTCACCACCGACGTCGAACGCGCAGCCTACCTCAGGACCGTGCAAGACTGGATTATCCGCCCGCAGATGATCACCGTTCGCGGTGTCGCTGGCATCGACGTCATCGGCGGCTATGAAAAACAGTATGTCGTCCAACCCGACCCGATCCGTCTGGCAGCGCTTCGATTGTCTTTTTCGGACATCGCCCAGGCGCTCGAACAGAACAACGTCAATCGCGGTGCAGGCTACGTCGAAAAGAACGGCGAGAGCTTTGCGGTGCTCAGCACAGGCCGTCTTGCCAATATAGAGCAGATCGCAAACGTCGTGATTGCTGCGCGCGACGGCCTGCCGATCCGCATCAAGGATGTCGCGACAGTTGAAATCGGCCGCGAAATCAGATCGGGCAGCGCCAGCGAAAACGGCCACGAAGTGGTCGTTGGAACGGCGCTCATGCTGATCGGCGGCAACAGCCGCACGGTCGCCGCTGCGGTCGATGCCCGGATGGCGGAAGTTCGTCGAAGCCTGCCGCCGGGTATCGAGGCTCAAACGGTTCTGAACCGCACGCTGCTGGTGGACGCGACGGTAGCAACCGTCAGCAAGAATCTCGCCGAAGGCGCGTTGCTCGTCATCGTCGTCCTCTTTCTCATGCTCGGCAATTTCCGGGCGGCGTTGATCACCGCAATGGTCATTCCGCTGGCGATGTTGCTGACGATGACGGGAATGGTGCAGTCGAAAATCAGCGCCAATCTGATGAGCCTCGGCGCGTTGGACTTCGGTCTGATCGTCGACGGCGCCGTCATCATCGTCGAAAACACGCTTCGTAGGATCGCACAAAGTCAGCATGAACTAGGCCGAAAGCTGGCCCTCGAAGAGCGTCTCGCTACGGTCATCAGTTCCGCCGAGGAAATGATCAAACCATCGGTCTACGGACAGGCAATCATCATCCTCGTCTACGTTCCGCTGCTCACCTTCACGGGCGTCGAGGGGAAAATGTTTCTGCCGATGGCCGAAACGGTCATCATCGCACTGCTCGCTGCATTCGTGCTCTCGTTGACGTTCGTTCCGGCGGCAATCGCCATCGCCTTGTCAAAGCCGGTTGAAGAGAAAGAAAACGTTCTCGTTCGCATCCTCAGAGGGTTTTACGAACCCTTGCTGCGCAAGGCGTTGACAAGACCTTTGATGTGTTTGCTCGGCGCCGCGCTTTTGCTTGTGCTCGCCGGATCGCTGTTCTCGAAGCTCGGCCAGGAATTTATTCCGACGCTCGACGAGAAAAACCTCGCCATGCAGGCGATCCGCATTCCGAGCACCTCGCTTTCGCAATCTCAAAGCATGCAAAGCGAGCTCGAGAAAGTCATCAGCACATTTCCCGAGGTCGCATTCATTTACTCGAAGACGGGCACGGCAGAAGTTGCATCGGATCCCATGCCGCCGAACGCGTCCGACACGTTCATCATGCTGAAACCGACACACGAGTGGCCCAATCCGAAACTCGGAAAAGACGAGCTTGTAGCCAAATTTCAAGCTGCGATCGAAAAACAGCCGGGCAATAACCTCGTTTTCTCGCAACCGATCCAGATGCGATTCAACGAGCTTCTGGCCGGCGTGCGCGGCGATCTCGCAGTCAAGGTCTTCGGCGAACAGTTCGAGCCGATGCTGCAAACCGCCAACCAGATTGCATCCATTCTGCGTGCCACGGAAGGCGCCACTGACATCAGCGTCGAACAGGCGTCCGGCCTTCCTTTTCTCTCGATCACCATCAATCAGGATGAGATTGCACGTCTTGGGCTGAGCGTGATGGCCGTCCAGGACGTCATCGGAAGCGCCATAGGAGGCCGCGATGCGGGCGTCATTTTCGAGGGCGACCGCCGCTATCCGGTCATCGTCCGATTGTCGGACGCCGTGCGCGACGATCTTGAAAAACTCAAGCACCTCCCGGTTCCCTTGCCTCCGGCCGCCAACGGCAAAGCCGCTTCTGTCCTCCTCGAGCAGGTGGCCAGTTTCGCCTTCACCGAAGGTCCAAATCAGATCAGCCGTGAGAATGGAAAGCGGCGCGTCGTCGTCACAGCCAACGTGCGAGGCCGCGATATCGCCTCTGTAGTGAGCGAGGCACAAGCAAAGGTCGCGAGCCAAGTCCCGCTGCCTGCCGGCTACTACGTCGCCTGGGGCGGCCAGTTCGAAAATCTTGCTGCTGCGCAGAGCCGGATGATGGTCGTCGTACCGGCGTGCTTCTTCTTGATCTTCCTGCTTCTGTACTCGGCACTTGGATCGCCGCGCGACGCACTGCTGGTGTTCTCCGCGGTTCCATTGGCGCTCACAGGCGGAATTGTCGCTCTATGGCTGAGAGACATGCCTTTTTCCGTATCGGCGGCCGTCGGCTTTATCGCCCTCTCCGGCGTTGCCGTCTTGAACGGCCTCGTGATGATGACGAGCATCAATCAATTGATCGAGCAAGGCGTCGAACGCCGCGCGGCTGTGTTCGCGGGCGCTGTAACCCGGCTGCGACCGGTCGTGATGACCGCATTGGTCGCGTCGCTCGGATTCGTGCCCATGGCTCTGTCGACCGGCACGGGCGCCGAAGTGCAAAAGCCGCTCGCAACGGTCGTCATCGGCGGCCTGATCAGTGCGACCATACTTACGCTCCTCGTCCTCCCGGCGCTTTGCGCCAAGTTCGGTAGCAAGTCGCCATCAAACGCGAAACCAGAGCCAAAAGTGCCCGCATTCACGACATCGGCGGAGGCATCACAATGATGCTCGAACGCCGGCAGGAATTTTCGCAGAGAAAGGCACGGCTGGCTCGCTTCATCGCCGCCTTGATGCTCATAGTGTTCCTGCCTGCCGGCGTGTTCGCGGGGCCGCTTCGCTATTGTTTGGGAGATAACGGTCACCAAGGGATCGAACTCGCCCACTCCGCGAATTCGCGGCACGGCGCTTTCACCGAAAAGCACCAACTGGCGGATGCTCGCCTCACGCTTCCCGACGCCCAAATCCAGCATTCGAACTGTCGTGATACGCTTCTCATTCCAGTTATTACGAAGTCCGAAAAACGGTTCGGGAAAACGCTCAGCCGAAATCCATCTTCTGCAACGCACGAGAGATTGTCTCTCGCGGCACGCGCAAACACGCATGAACTCGCGAGTGCCCGCATCCCGGCAGCGCCTCTTCGCGCCGTCGATCCTCGGCTGGTGACACTCCGAACGATAGTGCTGCTGAACTAGGCTTCGAAACGCGGCTTCAAGCACTCACTGCGTTAGCCGCTTGCTGTTTTCCAAATTTCGCGAGGCTACCGGAACGAGCGCACACAATGCACCCGGTGCCCAGATTCTATCCATTTTTGTCACGAGGACACCATCAATGGCACCTTCGAAAACCCGCCTGATTTCGAGACTTGGCGTCGGCATGATCGCGTCAATATTGAGCTTGAGCTTTAGCATTCCAGCCGTCGCAGCCGATGACGCAGCATCGGCCATCGGCAACGCGCCGACATACGGTCCGTTGGTTGTCGCCGACGCGCAGGTGCCGTCGCGGAGTTGGTAGGAATTGAGGTTGGCGTAGTCTCCGGGGTGATCAACCTCGAATCATCCGGCGTTGAAGCGTCGGACTGGAGACTACGCCATGAACAAGCCTACCACGAAGCCTGATTCCTCGCAGCCTGCGACCGAGCTGGCTGTTGATCTTTTCGACAACTGGTTTGACCCGATCGAGGCCGAGGTGCGGGCTCGGTCGCGCCAGTTCATCGAAGAACTGATCCGCGGCGAGCTCGACGATGCACTGGCACGGCCGCGCTACGGACGGAGCCAGATGGCCAGCAATGAAGCAAGAGCCGGCGTTACGGGCCATCGTCACGGCAGCCGGACGCGGTCGCTGACCGGCACGTTCGGGCCGATCGAGATAGCAGTGCCGCGTGCCCGGCTGACCACGTCCGAGGGCATGACGACGGAATGGAAGAGCCAGGCACTGCGGGCCTATCAGCGGCGCACGCTTGCCGCCGATGCGCTGATCGCGAGCAGCTATCTGGCCGGCACCAATACGCGACGGGTACGTCGCGCGCTGGCGGCTCTGTTCGGCGGGACGGTCGGTAAAGACACGGTGAGCCGGACCTGGCGCAAGGTCAAAAGCGACTGGGATGCCTGGAACAGCCGCTCGCTGGCCGACGAGCCGATCGTGCGCCTGATCCTCGACGGCACCGTCGTTCGGGTACGGCTCGACCGCAAGGCGACCTCGATCTCGTTGCTTGTTGTGCTTGGCGTGCGCGCAGACGGCCAGAAAGTGCTGCTCGCGATCAAGAGCATGGGCGGCGAGAGCGCCGAGGCCTGGCGCACGGTGCTGGACGATCTCATCAAGCGCGGGCTCAGGCGTCCCGAGTTCCTCATCGTCGACGGCGCGCCGGGGCTCGACAAAGCCATTGCCGTCGTCTGGGACGGCGTGCCGGTGCAGCGCTGCACGGTCCACAAGCACAGAAACCTGATCGCGCATGCTCCGGAGCGCCTGCACGAGGAGATCACCGCGGACTACAATGACATGATCTATGCGACGACGCCTGAGGAGATCGCGGCTCGCCGCAAGGCCTTCATTCGAAAATGGAGGCTCAAGCACCGCGCCGTTGCTGACAGCCTGGAGGAAGCAGGCGACCGCTTGTTCACCTTCGCGCGCATGCCGCCGAGCCAATGGCGTAGCCTACGCACGACAAATGCGATCGAGCGGTTGCACGAGGAGTTCAAGCGGCGGATCAAAACCCAAACCGTGTTGCCGTCGGCCGACACCGCCGCGATGATGTTCTGGGCGCTACTCGCCTCGGGACAGATCAGCATGCGCAAGGTCGATGGTTGGCAAACCCTCGCCACAAAACCCATCGATCAGCCAATTGACCTTGCCGCCTGAAACGATAACTTCATGTTCCCGGAGAATTCGCCAAGCCGAATTCCAACCGCATTCCGGACGGCACCGACGCGCATTCCTATCGCCACTGTCACAACCAGCTCAAGCGGACCTACTGCCACAAAGCGGATCGCTTACCGCACAATTCGCCCCCGAACTCCGACACCCCTCACCGGGCATCATCTGAAACCGGCGCGCAGAGGGATTGCCAGCTCGATCCAGAGCGCTGCGGCAACAATCTCCTCGCCAGGAAACGATGAGCAGGCGATGCCGTTGAGGCGTTTCGTGCGCCTCAGCGGCAATCCGCCAAAGTCACAGGGGTGACTTGAATGAGCAAAGCGCAATTCAGTTCAAACAGGCTTCGGGGCTATGTACGCCGCTCCGCGCCCAACAAGGCATCCGCCGATGAGGTCGAAGTCTTCGAGCAGTGGGCTTCTCGCGTTGATGACGCGAGAAGCGCCGTCGCCGAGCAGATCGTTGCTTCTGTCAAAGAAAAATGGGGTACGGCTGTTGCCCTTGAGGCTGCGACCGGAATCTGCCGGACGGAGATATCGCGCATTCGTCGCGGAAAATTCGACAGGTTTTCCCTAGACCGGCTCGTCTGGCTGCTGGGAGTTGTCGATCCTGACGCCGAAGTTCACCTCAAGGTGGAGGTCGTCACAAAAAACGAGAAATGACCAGCGAAGGCGAAGTTTGAACATCGCGCTTCTCTCAGACATGTCGTGGAACAGGCTGTGCAGAGGTCTGCACATGCCTGCATGTCGGCTGTCAGTTTCATGGCCTCCGGCCGGTTCAAGGCGTACCATAAGCTTTCGGCCGAGCTGTAACGGCGCCGCCACATCAGCTGGCTGCGGGAGTTCAGGCCTCCCCTTGAACATCGTGCGACGCCGATAACGAGCGCGCGAAGGACAAGATTGACGAGACCTCCAAATTGCGTGCCCCCATTTTGATACCCGAATTGTCGCTTTGTGAACCGTCATTCGGATAACGCCCCACGATCTTGGCTTGCATCCTTGCTGCATGCGGACTTCTATGTGCCGGACCATATCGCTGTGCGAACATTGCCGCTGACCGCGGAAGGACCCCGCCATGTGGAACAAAGCCAAAAAAGACGTCGATCGTCGCGACTTCATGATCGCATCCGCTGCCGTCGGTGCGTTCACGATTCTGGCCGATGCGCGCGCTGAAGCCGAAGGCGCGGAAAGCAGCTCCGTCGGCGCGGCGACCGATAAGCCGACAATCTTCACCGGCGACGTCATTCAAGGAAAGAAAGTCGTCAGCGCACTCGACGTCAACGATCTGGAACCGGGAAAAAAGCACTTCCTATACTTTCAGGGCGTGCAGTTGCCGACCGGCCAACACTGCTATGTGTCGGTGACGGTCGCCAAAGGCGCAAAGGCTGGCAAACGCGCCGTCCTTGTCAGTGGCGTCCACGGCGACGAGATGAGTTCGGTGCACACGATCCATGCAATCATGGACAAGCTTGATCCTGCCGAGATGTCGGGAACGGTGACGGCGGTGACCGACATATCTGGACCCGCGTTGAGCGGAATGCAGCGCCGATGGCCGGACTACGGAAGAGGCTCCGGTCTCATCGATATGAATCGGGAATGGCCGGGCAACGAGAACGGCGCCACCGCGGCCAGCCGGCACGCAGCACAAGTGTTCAACCGGCTGCTACGGCCCAATGCCGATTTCGCGATCGACTTCCATACGGGGACGACCGGGTTTGAAGTCACCGCGTTCAACATCGCTGGCATGGACGTGCCGGAAATCAAGGCGATGGTTGACCTATATCCGGTTGGCCAAGTGTTCGACAATCATGTCTATCCTGGCGTCCTGCATAACGCGTTTATTGACGCCGGCATTCCGTCCTTTACGCCGGAGATCGGCGCCGCACGCGTCCTCGATCTTGAAATGATCGCGCTGTTCGTGGAAGGCACGATCAACGTGCTGAAGCATCACGGCATCGTTGCAGGAGCCATGGGGCGGACGGCTAAGGATGTGACGGTTTTTACGGGAAACAGCGCATTTCCGATCCTGGCGACCCAAAGCGGGCTCGTTGAGCATCTGGTCAAGCTCAACGACAAGGTGACGCCCGGACAGAAGGTTGCCATTCAGCGCAACAGCTTCGGCGAGGTCGTTGCCGAATACGCAAGCGCCGTCGATGGTGAGATCACGGGCCAGCGCAGCGATGCCATGGCCGAGCCCGGCAATCCTCTGACGTTCATCCTTTTCAACAAGTCAGCAGCCGGGAATGAAGTCTATCCGGAATAAACCTTACGGTATCAGCCTGTTCAAATTGAACGTGTTTGAAATAACCGCTGCCATCCGACAGGCTTCTCAAAACGCCGATGGCGAGCGCGATCGCACGGCAAAATTGACGTGACCCGCAATGCTCATTTGCGCCTCGTTTAAAAAATTCTCCGGCGCGACCTACGGGATACAAGATTCATTTAGGCCGCCAAAAATCCCGCCATCTATTCGCTGACGCGCATCAGAGGGAAATGATTTATATCGAGGGGAAACCAACACGTAAAATTACTCGCTACGCATTGCGTCAGACTCGTACCATTGCGGGATATTCTTAATGTTTTTTTTAGGCGAAGGAGGAAACTTGAATCGCGTGGATTCCGTGTGCGAGCGTTGTCTCAGCGAATGCGGATTTTAAGCCATGACAAAAACAACGACTGCGATCTTGGGATTGCTGGGCAGCTTTGCCTGCAGCAGCAGCGCGTTCGCGCAAGCGGCGCAACAGGAAATTCAGATATCTGCGACGGTGCCAAAGTCATGCACAATCAACGGCACCTCGAGCGGCGTCGACACGGCGACAATCGGAATTGACGCGGCCGGCGATGTTATCGTCGCTCCCGTCACGCCCACGAACGCCCCTTATCTCAATGTTGTTTGCAATACGCCATCTACGCTGCAACTCCGATCCGACCAGGGTGCCGTAAAAACCGGAGCGACGGCGAGCGGCTTCGCCAGCATCATTGACTATCAGGCTTCGGCAACCTGGAACGGCCAAACCGCAACACTAGATACGGCCACGATCGCCACGGCTACCGGTCAGGAAACCGGCACGGCCGAACCTGTGGCGGCCGGCTCGGGCCAGCTCGATGTTACAATCACGCCGGAAGCCAATGTTCAACCGCTGCTCGGCGGCAACTATTCGGATTCGCTTTTCGTCCTGCTGACACCGCAGTAATCGCGTCCAAGACACATTTTTATTTAATGCATTTTATTCGGTGAGGCACATCATGCCGCTTCTTCGGACGATTTTGCTTGCTCTGCTTTGCGGGATTTTTCTTACACCGCGCGCCGCCTTTGCAATGACGGTGACGCCGACGCAAATCGAGATGACGTCGGCGGGACGGGCCAGTCGCGGAGCAATCACCGTTGTCAATAATAGCATCGCGCCGCTCGCCGTCGAACTCATTACCAAGCTCGCGACGCTCGACGAGAGCGGAGTTCCAAAAGCCGAGGCTGCCGATGACGAATTTCTGATCATGCCGCCGCAGGCGATGATCCCACCTGGAGCCACGCAGAATTTTCGCATTCAGTGGCTCGGTGATCCACTGATCGAGACTAGCAGGACGTTTCTTATTTACGTCAACCAGATCCCCGTGAAGATGACGAAAAAGACCAGCGCGGTGCAGGTCGTCTTTGGCATGGGGGTGATGGTCAACGTCGCCCCGCCTCACGGTCAAGCCGCGCTCGAAGTTGCCAAGACCGATATCACGACGGACGCGCGCGGTCGTCGACACCCCGTTTTGACCGTCTTCAATCCGAGCAACGTTCATGCGCTGTTTCCCCGCGCAACAGTAAGAGTCTCGGACGGCAGCTGGTCGGAGACCATCACAAGCGGCGAACTCGCACAGAGCATCGGCATCGGGCTTGTTCAGCCAGGCCATCGGCGGCGTTTCGTTCTGCCTGTCGTCGTGCCTCCGGACGTCAAGTCCGTGAAAACAAGCATTCAGTTTAATACCAAGCCTTAAGGCGACGTGCTTTGTCTACGATGGCACGGCGCAGAAACGACCATTATCCGTTTCAGTCTCGCGCCGACTTGTTGTCTCCGGACACAGCGAGGCGAACGCCTCAAACGCGTGACACGCTATTTGCACTTCAAGTGCTGCTTGCAGCGTTCGCCGGCCTGCCAAATTGCACTGCTGTCGCCGCTGGCGTCGAGTACCAGGTGCCTGTCTCCTCTAAGCTGAATACCACGGGCAAACCGATCGGCATGGATGTCCCAGTAAAAGATGGAGACCGCGATCTCGGCGACGTTGCAATCCGCATCAATGCCGACGATTCAATTCTGGTCAGCCGTACGGGGATCAGCCGGGTGATAGAAGCGAGCTTGGGCGCTTCAGCTCGCAAGAGCTTGGCGACGATCGATGGCGACGCGACGTTCCTTCCGCTCGCGGATTTTGCGTCTGCCGAAATCGGTCTTCGATTTGACCGGGCATCGCAGGAGCTCATTCTGAACGTTGCGCCCGAGCAGCGGGCGACATCGGACCTTTCGCTTTCCGGCAACCGCCAGGCTCCGCCAAGCTCTGTCTTGGCATCTCCTGCAAAACTGTCCGGATACGTCAATCTTTTTGCCAGCGTCGATCATCAATGGGGAATGCACTCAGCTGGAGAAAGTTTTGCCGAAGAGACGAGCGGACGCCTCGAATTCGACTCCGCGGTCCGAGCTGGAAATTTTGTCTTCGAGAACGCGGGCGTTCTCGCCGGAGACATCGACATCAACGTTTGCCCGACGGCTGCAGTCTGCGCGTACACGCATACTCCGGGCATCAAGCGGTACATGTCTCGCCTCGTCTACGATATGCCGGAGGACCGCATTCGCATCGAAGCTGGCGATGTCGAACCTCTGGGAACGAGCTTTCAGAATACGCCCAGCTTGCTCGGCGTATCGCTTGAAAAATCAGGCCGCAAGCTCAGTCCCGGCGATACGTTCGCGCCGACCGGCGGCGGAACGTTTATCGTCAACAGGCCATCCGACGTCGAAATCCGCATCAATGGCATCACGCAACGACGCGTCCAGCTGCGCCCCGGAACTTACAACATTCGAGACTTGCCGCTGGTCACCGGAGCCAATGACGTGGACATCGTCATCATCGACGATGTTGGGCGCGAGCAGCACGTTTCCTTCTCCTCATTCTTTGATACGAATCTTCTTGCCGCCGGCGCGAGTGAATGGGGCATCACCGCGGGCGTGCCGTCGTATCTGCGCGACGAGTCGCGCGAGTACCTCTCCGATTCCTATATGGCGAGCGCCTTCTATCGTTATGGGTTGCGAGACACCCTGGCAGGCGAGGTCGACATTCAGGCCGACCCGCACGTCGCTATGGCAGGAGCGGGGGTTTTGACAGACTTTGCCTCAGGACTTGTCGGCGTTAGAGGCGCCGCGTCGGTCGGAGAAGCGGGCTCCGGCTTTGCGGCCGGTGTAGATTGGACGGTATTGAATTTTCGCGGCCTGACGCAGGAGAATGCCGAGAGTTTTCATCTTTCAGCCGAATACAGAAGCCGCTGCTTTCACTCCGCGGGCGATATTGATGCGGCACTCACCGGCATCATCTATCCGCAGTGGAACTATTGGCTGAACTTAGGCGCAACGTACTCGGCCCCCATCGGATATCAAACGACGGCATCGGTCTCCGGACGCTATCAGGTCGCCAACGACGAGGACTTCGAAAGCGCATTGTTCGCCTCGGATAATCGCTACGGCCTCGATCTGACGCTTTCGCGCCCACTGAACGCAGAATGGTCCGGAAGCCTGACGCTCGGCGTCTCGAATGAATCCTATCTCTCCGGCATTTCTCCGCGCGCGCCGAGCGGCACCGAATTTCGCGCGGCGGTCCGCTTGTTCGGACGACCCGATGCGGCGACGAACGTCAGCGTCGGCTATGACACATTGAACGAGCAATCGGACGTGTCCGCCTATCGTTCTGCGGGCAACGGGATCGGACGCTGGGACACGAGCGTCAACGTTCAGCAGAACGCCTTCGATGAGCGTGCATCTGTGAATGGCGTGGTCGGCTATTACGGCAATCGCGCGCAGGTTCGCCTTATTCACAACTCCGGCTTCGACGGCGTTTCCATATCGGATTTCCGTGTGCAGCCCGGCCAGCAGCGAACATCGCTGCAAGTGGGAACATCGCTCGCATTTGCCGACGGCCACTTTGCGATCGGTGCTCCGATAACGGGTGATGCCTTTGCACTCGTCTACCCACATGAAAGCATTGCAGACAAAACAGTCGTTGTCGGCACCCCCGACGACGTTCGCGCGATCGCCGATGGATGGGGCCCGGCCATCGTTACGAACTTGCCTGCCTATGCGCCATCGAACATTCCCGTCGATGTCGCCGATATCCCGGTCGGCTACAGCTTAGGCGCGGCAACATTCGATACGTTCGCGCCGATGAAAGGCGGCTACGCGTTGGAAGTCGGATCGTCGTACTCCGTCTCCGCATACGGCACGCTGCAATCTCGCGACGGCGCTCCGATCAGTCTGCTGACAGGCACCGCCTATCAGGTCGATCACCCCGACAAAACCGCCACCGTCTTTACGAATGCGGCCGGACGGTTCGGCGTCGAAGGATTGGCGCCCGGGCGATGGATAATCGAAATGGAGACGGACGGAACTCCGACGCGCTTCGTGCTGAACATTCCGGAGAACGTCGACGGTCTGTTCAAAACCGGCATCCTGCACCCGGTGGACGCGTCATGATGATCAGGCAATACCAGACGGTGCTGTTTCTGATCTTGCTGTTTGGGTGCTCACACGCCCAACCGGCCAATGCCCTTTGCGCAATTCTGACGGCATCCGCTACGCCGCTGACAGCAAATACCGGGACGTTTGCACCTGGATCCACGCCGTCCGCGCAGCCGGTCGTCATCAACGTCAAGGGAACATTCATCGCCGCATTGGGCGATCTCGCCGGCGGATGCGCCGCCGCGATTTCCTTCAACCGCTCGTCGTTGCCCGCATCAATGCTGATCTCCGGAGGCGGTACGGCGACGCTACCTTATCAGCTGAGAGATTCGAGCAGCGGCGGCAAATCTCTGCTTTACACTGGCAGTGGCATTCCAAGTTCGGCAAATGCACTGACGTTCACATTTCCCGCAGCGCTTCTTTCAATCGATAATTTCAACGTCACGGTATGGGCGCAAGCTCAGCCGAACGTCACACAGCAAGCCGGAAGCTACCTCGACAATATTACAATCGACGTTTTCACAAGCACGCTCGCCGGCATCCTGCAGGGGCGAGTTTCAGCTCAGGGTTTCACCGTAACGGGAACGGTTCTGAAGTCCTGTACCGTCGGGGGCGTCCATACGCCGGCAGCGGATACTGCGGTCATCCCCATCACGGCGAGCGGCAACGTCAATACTGCGCCGATCAATCGTTCCTACTCGAACGCGTTCTGCAATTCGCCAGCCAACGTGCAACTGACGTCGGACAATGGCGCGGTGACGACGGGCGGCTCGGGCGGGGGCCTGCAAAGGCTCATCAATTATTCCGCATCGGCGTCGTTCTCCGGCGCGGCCGCGTCTCTCAATACGGCCACCTCGCCGGGAGCGACCGGCGCCGAGTCCGGCCCGGTATCGCCGACGTCAGGCACCTCACCAACGGGAAGTCTCGGAGTAACGATCACGCCGCAGATCAACGCTCAGCCACTTGCCGCCGGAAATTACTCGGACACCCTGCGGATCACGATTACACCGCAATAGAGCGTCTCTGTATCGAGTTCCGACGAATGTGCTCGACGTTGAGCAAGCTCACCCGCAGTGGCTGTTGGTACATGATGATACGACGGGCAAATCGTTGCCTACATGCGGCGCGAATTATGGACCGGCTTGTAGCCCAATTCCGGGATGATTTCAGAAAAACTACTGAAATCATAAACCTATGGCGGAGAGAGTGGGATTCGAACCCACGAGACCCTTACGAGCCTACACGCGTTCCAGGCGTGCGCCTTCAACCACTCGGCCATCTCTCCGCGGCGCACTAGCTAGGCGGCGCGCACTATACGCATCGAGGCTCCCAGCGCAACGTGTGACTGACAGGTTCCTGACATCCCGTGCCTGTGTCTCTTGACCGCGCTCCCGCCGAGCCACAAAAAAGCACGGGTAATTAAGCAAACGGGCTCCATGACCAGTTCGCAGCTCCTCAAAACGCTCGCCGTTTTATCGATTTCATGTGTTGCAGCTGCCGTCTGGCTCTGGCACGCGACCGGCGAACCGCCGAATCACTGGCTGTTCCGGATCGCCGGGCTGGCGTTCTTCGCAGCCTTGATCATCGCGATCGTAAGCCCTGACACGCGACCTAGAATATTGATGCGATTTCTCGCGGCTCTCTTCGCATTGTTCGCCCTGATCTCGTTCGCCTCCGATATTTCACGCCCGGCCGTCGACGGCCAGGGTCCGGGCACGATGTCCCTGTTGCAGCATTTGCAGTCGCTCGCGCCGACGTTCGTCGCCGCGCTCCAGCGCACGATCGAGAATGCGACCGGGGCATTCGTTTGGGACCCGCTGCTCACGTCGTTTCTGTCGCTCCCGGCTTGGCTGCTGTTTCTGCTGTTCGCCGTTGGAGCCGGGTTTCTGGGGCGGCCAAGGCGGCGCGTCCGCATATTCGTCAACGACTACTGATAGGATCGACCTGCCGCACCCCGGCTGACGGCAGAATTGTCCCGCCCCTGCAACGTTCTTGCTCTGAGCGCCGTATACAGGTCGCAACGTTTCAAGAAGAAAAAGGAGCAAATCCATGTTCGCCAAAAGCCGCGCCGCCATGCCGACGCCTGAGACCGCTCTGCGCGGCAGGTCAGCGCCGATCTTGCCCGCCTCCGCTGAGCATTATCTGTTCTCGCGCCCTCTTCATGGGCCCTATCCCGAGGGGCTCGAAGTTGCGATCTTTGGACTCGGATGCTTCTGGGGCGCCGAGAGGCTGTTCTGGCAGCTCGGAGACGGAATCTGGATCACCGCGGTAGGTTATGCCGGAGGCTTCACCGAAAATCCGACCTACGAGGAGGTCTGCTCCGGCCATAGCGGCCACACGGAAGTTGTCGTCGTTGTATACGACCCGAAAGTGCTCCCCTACGAGCGCCTGCTGAAGACGTTCTGGGAAGCGCACGACCCGACGCAGGGTTTTCGCCAGGGCAACGACGTCGGCACCCAATACCGCTCGGCGATCTACACGACGACACCCGGCCAGCTCGAAGCCGCCCGCGCCTCCGAGCAGGCCTATGCAAAAGCCATTGCCGCCAAGGGCTACGGTCCGATCACGACGGAGATCAAAAGCGCTGGTCCCGTGTATCTGGCCGAGGACTATCACCAGCAATAT
The DNA here is from genome assembly GCF_000143145.1 of Hyphomicrobium denitrificans ATCC 51888. Taxonomy (NCBI): domain Bacteria; kingdom Pseudomonadati; phylum Pseudomonadota; class Alphaproteobacteria; order Hyphomicrobiales; family Hyphomicrobiaceae; genus Hyphomicrobium; species Hyphomicrobium denitrificans. The sequence goes on along the minus strand of NC_014313.1, from coordinate 438,185 downwards.
CTGGCGAAGGTCCCGCACGGGTACTGCGGCCTGGCCGGCACCGGCGTCACTTGCCCGTCGCCGAACGCCTGATATTTACCGGAAGGCATCTCGATAACCCGCCGCCGGGACGGTCACTTCGTCTCGGCGGTAGTTGTCTTTTTGACATGCGGCCGGAGCGCCGGATGCGCCGCGGCCGCTGACGCTGGAACAATCGCGAGACCGGCCGACCGTGCGAACGCCGCACGCGCCGCTGCCGCTTTTGCCAGAACCTGATGCACGGCGACCCTCGACATCAGCGCTTCTTTCGGAACTGGCACCGGGTCCGGATCGGCGGCAAGAAGTGCGCGGCACTCCGGCGGCAGATCCGCGAGCATGATCGGAGGCGCCGGCGGACGCACGCTGACACTCTGCGGCGGCTTCGGGATGGGGGGCGACATCGACGGCTTCGCCGGGATCACCTTCGACAGCCACTGATCGACTTCTTTCCCGCAGCCATCGTCGCCTGTCGGAGGCGGCTGCGGCTTGCATCCGGCAAAGTCCGCCGGGCATTTGATGCGCATATGGAAATGATAGTAATGCCCGTAGAACGGCCGCACTTTTCCGAGCCACTGCCGGTCCGTTCCGGCCGCCGTGCACAGCGCCTTCTTGATCGCCGGATGCACGAAGATGCGCTCGACTTCCGGATATGACGCGGCGCGCTTGATCAGCGACACTTGCTTGTCCGTAAACACCTTCGGATCGACGGCGACGCCCGTGTCATCGAGCATCGAGGTCGCATTGAGCGTCTCACGCTCTTTACGCGTCAACCGCCGCTTCGGCATCGGCGTCAGCCAGATGTCGGCATCGAGACCGACCTGATGGCTCGCATGACCCGTGATCATCGGACCGCCGCGCGGCTGAGCGATGTCGCCGACCAGAAGACCCGGCCAGCCGTCCTGCTTCTGCGCGTCGTCGGCAAATGTCTTGATCAGGGAAATGAGCTGCGGATGGCCCCAGTTGCGATTGCGCGACAAGCGCATCTCCTGCCAGGCCGGCCCATCGATCGGCAGAGCTTCCGCGCCGGACAGACAACCGCGTGAATAATAGCCGATCGCGCGCGCAGCCAGCGGCGCCGGTTTTTTCACAACGCCGAACAGCTTTTTCGCGCCGACGAATTCCGGCCATTTTGGCGCCGCGCCACCGGCCTTGAGGCTCGCCGTGATCGACGTGCTGGTTCCCGCGATCGGCTCCGTCGTGAGCGTAATCGTTCGTGCGGTGGAACTTTCGGGCGGAGGCGACCCAGTGGTCACATCCTTCGCAGCCGCGTCGCTGTCGGGCTCCGTTGCGCCGCCGCCCTCTGCATCCGAGGAGCCATCCGCCGCTTGCGTCAGAAAACCGTTGCCGGGTGCGAACGCAGGCAGTTTGTGTTCGCCGCTCGCTGGAGCCGCTTTCGGATCAGGGCTCGGCTTCGCCAGGGCTGGCTGCCCGTCTTTCGCGTTCGATTGCGGATCGGGCTGCGTGGGTTCGGCATAAGCAGGAGCGACCGGCGACAGGCGAGCTGCCCCGGCAAGGAATAATCCAGCCAGACTTAGCGCGAAAAACAGCGCGAATAGCCTCACGGCCCTCATGCCCAATCCCGCTTTTGCGTAAGACCAGTCCCCTTATACTCCATAGTCGGGCAAAAATCCGACCTGCAATCCAGAAACGCCTCAATGCGGCGCGGGCGTGCCCCAAAAACCGGCGTTGGCAAACCAGATCAGCGCATTAAACAGCGCTGACGAGTGAACAACCAGTGTTCAATTTCAGAAGTTCCCTCGCTATGAAGCAGGCCCGATTGAGCGAAAGGATCAACTCTGACATTTTCCATTGAAACCGGCCCCGCCGCAGCCCGCAATCGCCTTATCCTCGCGCACGGCGCGGGAGCTGGCGTCGAGTCGCCATTCTTTGCCAGCATCATGGAGCTTCTGGCGGCGCGCGGCATCGCGACGACCGGCTTCGAATTCGGCTACATGTCGGCACGCCGCACCGGCGGCTCGAAGCGCCCGCCGCCGAAAGCCGAAGCATTGACGGCGCAGTATCGCGACACCGTCCACGTCCTGACGAAAAACTGGAAAAAATCGAAACCCCTCATCGGCGGAAAGTCGTTAGGCGGCAGAGTCGCAAGCCTGATCGCCGACGAGCTTTATGCCGAGGGAAAAATCTCCGGCCTGGTCTGCCTCGGCTATCCGTTTCATCCGCCGCACATGCCCGAAAAGCTGCGCACGGCCCATCTCGAAACGCTGAAATGTCCGGCGCTCATCGTCCAGGGCGAACGCGATCCGTTCGGCAACCGCGCCGAGGTCGAAGCCTTGCCGCTATCGAAAAGCATCAAGCTGGTCTGGATGAACGACGGCGACCACGATTTCGGCCCGCGCGGGCGTTCCGGCTTCACGCGCAAAGGCAATCTCGCGGAAGCGGCGGACGCCGTTGCGGCATTTATCTCGAGCCTGCCGCAGCCGCGTTGACGCAATCACGCGTGCAACCTACGGTGCGCGCCTAGCCAGCCAGCCAGCCCGCCGGAGGCGGCTCCATGTCCTCCGCCCGCTTATATTTCTCAAGCCGTTCAGAAAAATAAAGATAGCCGCCGCAAATGACCTCCCTTGCCTTCACCGCCGAACAAGCCGCCGCCAGCGAAGCCTCGAAGGCATGGCCGTTCGAAGAAGCCCGGCGGCTGATCAAGCGGCTCGAACGGCTTCCGGGCGGCGCCGACAAGACGGTCCTGTTCGAAACCGGCTACGGACCCTCCGGCCTGCCGCACATCGGCACCTTCGGCGAGGTCGCGCGCACGACGATGGTCCGCCGCGCCTTCGAGCTTCTGACCGAAGGCAAGCGCAAGACGCGTCTGCTTTGCTTTTCCGATGACATGGACGGCATGCGCAAGATTCCGGAGACCGTACCGGACAAGAAGGCGCTGGAACCCTACATCCAGATGCCGCTGACCAAGGTGCCCAATCCCTTCGGCGGCGAGTATCCGAGCTTCGGCGACCACAACAACGCGATGCTCCGCCGGTTCCTCGACACCTTCGGCTTCGATTACGAATTCGCGAGCGCGACCGAATACTACAAGGCCGGCCGCTTCGACGAAGTGCTCCTCCGCGCCGTCGAACGCTACGACGACATCATGGCCGTGATGCTGCCGACGCTCGGCGCCGAACGCCAGGCGAGCTACAGCCCGTTTCTTCCGATCTCGCCGACGAGCGGCCACGTGCTTTACGTGCCGATGAAGGAAGTCGACGCCAAGGCCGGCACGATCACCTTCACCGACGAGGACGGCCGCGACGTGACGCTCCCCGTCACCGGCGGCCACGTGAAGCTGCAATGGAAGCCCGACTTCGGTATGCGGTGGGCCGCGCTCGGCGTTGACTTCGAGATGTTCGGCAAGGACCACCAGACGAACGCCCCGATCTACGACCGGATTTGCGAAATCCTCGGCGGCGTCGCGCCTCAGCATTACGTCTACGAACTCTTCCTCGACGAGAACGGCGAGAAGATTTCGAAGTCCAAGGGCAACGGCATCACCATCGACCAGTGGCTGACGTATGCTTCTCCGGAAAGCCTCGCGCTCTTCATGTTCCAGAAGCCGAGAAGCGCCAAGAAGCTCTACTTCGACGTCATCCCGCGCGCCGTCGACGAATACCTGCAGTTCCTTTCCGCCTATCCGAAGCAGGATGGAAAACAGCAGCTCGACAATCCGGTCTGGCACATCCATGCGGCTCAGCCGCCGAAGCCGGAGCTACCGATCACTTTCGGCCTGCTCTTGAATCTGGTGTCGGTCTCGCACGCCCACAGCAAGGACGTGCTCTGGGGCTTCCTTGCGCGCTATGCGCCGGGCGCGACGCCCGAGAATAATCCGATCCTCGATCGCCTCGCAGGCTATGCGATCCGCTACTACGAGGACTTCGTCAAACCGACGAAGAAGTTCCGCGCGCCTGACGAGGTCGAAATCGCGGCGCTGCAAAGCCTCGATTCAACGCTCGCAGCGCTACCGGCGGGCTCGGACGGCGACACCATCCAGAACGCGCTGCTCGATGTTGGCCGCGCTATCCCGCGATACCAGGACCCGACCAAGGTCAGCCCCAGCGGCGGCCCGGGCGTGAAGCTCGACTGGTTCCAGGCCATCTACGAAATTCTGCTCGGACAGGAGCGCGGGCCGCGCCTCGGGACGTTCGTCGCGCTTTATGGAATTCCCGAAACGCGCGCCCTGATCGCCAAAGCACTCAGCGGTTCCCTCGCAACTGCTTGATCGCGTTACGTCGGATCAAGCGGCGGGCGGCATCGGCTTCTTCTGATCTTCGACCGGCGCGAGGTTTCGCGAAGACGGACGTTGCGATTTGAGATCGACCCGCCAGATTTTTTCGATCAGCGCGATCAGCCGCTGCTCGCGCGCCTCGATCTCAGGCCGCCGCCAGTCGCGTTCGCCAAGAACATCGCGTGTGACTGCAAGTAACGGTGCATTGCCCACGGAAATCGTGCCGTAGATTTCCTTCTTCTCCGCCCACGACGCGTTGCGCGCCCGGTCGTTCTCCTGCTGCGTGATGAGAACGAGGTTGCCGAGACAGTCGACGAGCTCGGCGCGCGCTTCGGCGCTCGGAACGCTCTGCCGCCACGCGCTCGACGCCGACGGCCGCTGCGGCAGGACATGCTCGATCGTATAAAGATCGGGATCGGTCATGGTCGCGGCATCGCCCATCTCATCGCTGAGACGCATCAGCAGCAGGCGGCAGATCTTCGGATTGCGCTTATGAAGATCCCTGAGATGGAATGCGATGCTGCGGACTTCATCCCGTGACATTTGCAGAGCGGGATGCGTCTCGTCGATCGGCTCTTCCGAGCGAATGACCTTGATCAGCTCCGCAAAACGGCGCGTTCGTTTGCCTGAGCCCGCGCAAAGCATTCGCGTGAGCATCGCCAAGCGCTCGATTTCGGCGAGCAGGAACGCCGCCCGATCCGGATTGCTCGTCCACTGCTTGAGCGCAAGGATCGCGGCGGGCGCCCAGTCCGCATCCGGCAGACGGTTCAAATACCGGAGCAGCCTCGGCATGTCGCCGGGAAGCACGTTGTCTCCCTCGTTGCGGACCAGAGCGTAGGCCTTGGCGTAGGGAACGAAAACGTCCCTGAAAAATGCTTCCGAACCTCCCGCATCGCGGATCACCCGCCGCACACCGGTAACGATCGGCAGTCGCGCGTACCCAAAAATCGTTCGAAGGTGTCCGAAAAACGCCTCGAAATCCTCGCCCATCGCGAGGCTCAGTTCGTCCCACGTCCGCGCAGCCCACCCGACATCTCCGGTCGTCATCCGGCTCAAGATGTCCGATTTCAGAATGTCGTCGCGTTGCAGTTTTTTGCCGCGCTCATTGAGGACGACGAACATCTGGTGCGAGCGATCGATGTCGGTCCCGACGATGACGACGACATAGCAGCGATCCGCGATGAAATCGGCAAGCGCCTTGCGCGCGGCCCTCGGCATATCCGCCAGCACCGCGCGAAACCGATCGCGGACCTCGATCAGCGTCGCTTCCGCATGCGAGATCGGCAGCACGTCCGGCGGCAGAACCGACTTGCCCAAGCGTAAAATATTGTTCTCGAAGCTCGCGCGCTCGCGTCCCGCCAAGTGCAGCCGGAACCGCTCGGTACGGCGAAATCTCGAGCCTTGCTGCGCCAGAAGCATGCCTTGAACGCGTTTGATCAAGGCCGTCCGCGGTCCGACCTCGAGATCGCGCAGCACCGCCAGCAGCGTCATCAGCGTGACCACACGCTGCTGACCGTCGATGACACCGAATTCGCGCGGCGACATCCGGGGCGACAGCTTGGTCGTCAGAACGCCCGGCTCGTCCATCAACACGACGGCGCCCAAAAAATAGTCGCGATCGGGCACACCTTCGAACCCGATGCCCGCGGCTTCCATCAAATCGTCGAGCAGTTGTTCTGCTTGTTCACGGCCCCAGGAATATGGGCGTTGAAATATCGGAATATTGAGAAGGTAAGGACCGGACAGAAGCTCGGAAATACTGAGAGATGCCGTTGGATACACGGATACTTCGACCTTTTCGTCTGGCGCGCGCACGAGCCGGACCTCGATCCTGCGTGTTCATGTGTCGCGCCATTCGCTAAACCCGGTTGTGCAGATATCCGATCGTGATACCAACGATCGCGAACAACCGCTACTCCCGTTCACGTCACAAAATATGGTTCACGTGACACGCAGCGTCAAAGTCGTTCTTTTGAATGAAACAGATCGTCTACAAAATCGCCACAGTCGTTGACTGGCGACAAGCGGTGACCGACGGATTTTACGCCGGCTCGGCCGACGATGTCCGCGACGGCTTCATCCACCTCTCGTCGAAGTCCCAGCTCTCTGGAACTTTAGAGAAGCATTTCAGCGGAAAAACGGATCTCGTTCTGGTAGCGTTCGAGGAACAAAAACTAGACCCGCACCTTAAATGGGAAGCATCCCGCGGCGGTGCGCTCTTCCCGCATTATTACGGTCGCCTTGCCGTCGCGAGCGCGTCGTGGGAACGCAAACTGGAAATGGGCCCCTCCGGCTCGCACATTATTCAGGACGAATGGTTCGTATGCTGAACACGCTTTATCGGTTCGCTCGGCCCGCCCTGTTCGCGCTCGATCCGGAAGACGCGCACGAAGCAACCATCAAGGCGCTCGAACGCGGCCTGCATCCGCGTTCGCTTGGCGCGGATGACGACGTGCTCCGTCAAAAGGTGTTCGGCTTGGAATTCCCGAACCCGATCGGCGTTGCCGCAGGCTACGACAAGGATGCGCGCGCCGCCGACGCCGTGCTCGCGATGGGCTGCGGGTTCGCCGAGATCGGCACCGTGACGCCGCGACCGCAACCGGGAAATCCGAAGCCACGCGTCTTCCGCCTCGTCGGCGACCGCGCCCTGATCAACAGCCTCGGCTTCAACAATGGCGGACATGCCGCTGCGCTGGCGCGACTTGAAGCGCGCAAGGGCAAGGGCGGCATCGTCGCCGTCAACATCGGAGCCAACAAAGACAGCACCGACCGTCCGGGCGACTATGCGAAAGGCATCGAGACATTCTCGAATGTCGCGAGCTACTTCACGGTAAATATTTCCTCGCCCAACACGCCGGGGCTGCGCGATCTGCAAGCGCCCGCCGCGCTCGACGAACTGCTTTCGCGCGTCATGAACGCCAGAGACCGCGCCGTCTCGCAGGGCGTCCCGCGACGGCCGATCGTCGTGAAAATCGCACCCGATGTCGCGCAAGACGACATCGCCCCGATTTGCGATCGCCTCGTCGCGCACGCCGTCGACGGCATCGCGGTCTCGAACACGACCCTGTCGCGCGACGGACTGACCGACGCTCAATCCACGAAATCCGGAGGTCTCTCCGGACGCCCGCTGTTCCGCCGCTCGACCGTCATGCTCGCCCGCGTCTTCGAACAAACCGGCGGCAGAATTCCACTGATCGGTATCGGCGGCATCGACAGCGGCGAGACGGCGCTCGAAAAAATCGAGGCCGGCGCGACGCTGCTGCAGGTCTATACCGGATTGGTCTATGCCGGACCCGGCCTCATCGGCGAAATCAAATCGCATCTTGCGCGTGACGCGCGCCGCCGCGGCTATTCGGACATCGGCGCATTGCGCGGTACCAAAGCCAAACAATGGGCCGCCTTGTCATTGTAAACTGAGGCGCGCGTTTCCACCTCGGAGCATGATGCTCACGACGCCAAAGAAAGCCGGACGCAAGCGACAGCCACCCGCGCCGAAAAAGCCGGTGCTGCGGCCCGAAATTGCCGCGTGGTTTTCACGCCGTGGCTGGCAGCCGCGCGCACACCAGCTGGCGCTCCTCGATTCCGCGCGGCAGCGGCAATCGACACTCCTGATCGCCCCGACTGGCGCGGGCAAGACGCTTGCCGGATTTCTGCCGAGCCTCGTCGCACTCGGCGGCGAGAAGCGGCCGCGCTCCGGAGCCGGACTGTTCACACTCTACATTTCTCCGCTCAAAGCCCTCGCCACCGACGTCGAACGCAACCTGATCGAGCCCATCGCTGAAATGGGCCTGAATATCCGCACCGAGACGCGCACCGGCGACACCTCGGCTGCGCGCCGCCAGCGCCAGCGCGTCAAACCTCCACAGATCATGCTGACGACTCCGGAGCAGGTCGCGCTCCTTCTCAGCCACCCCGACGCGCCGCATCTGTTTGCTGATCTCGACACGGTCATCCTCGACGAATTGCACGCCCTCGCGCCGTCGAAGCGTGGCGATCTTCTGGCCCTCGATCTCGCGCGGCTTCGAACGCTCGCACCGAACATGCGCACCGTTGGATTGTCCGCCACCGTGGCACGTCCAAGCGAACTTCGCGGCTACCTCGTTCCCCAGACCGCTCCCGACAGCATGACGCTGCTCTCCGAACTGGTCACCGTCGAAGGCGGCGCCAAGCCCGAGATCAGCATCCTCGAGGTCGAGGATGAAATTCCCTGGTCCGGACATACGGCGCGCTACGCGATGCAGGAAGTGTACGATGCGATCCGTGCTCACAAGCTGACGCTCGTCTTCGTTAACGCACGCCTGCAGGCCGAGGTCGCGTTTCAGGAGCTGTGGCGCATCAACGACGACAATCTACCGATCGGACTGCATCACGGATCACTCGAAGCGCCCCAGCGTCGAAAAGTCGAAGCCGCGATGGCGGCAGGAAAACTGCGCGCTGTCGTCGCGACCTCGACGCTCGATCTCGGCATCGACTGGGGCGACGTCGATCTCGTCATTCACCTCGGCGCACCGAAAGGCGCGAGCCGTTTCCTGCAACGCATCGGCCGCTCCAACCACCGCATGGACGAGCCATCGCGCGGCCTTCTGGTTCCCGGCAACCGCTTCGAGGTTCTCGAATGCCGCGCGGCGCAGCAGGCCGCCGAGGAAGGCGCACAGGACGCCATTCTCTCGCGCTCCGGAACTCTCGACGTTCTCGCGCAGCATGTTTTGGGCATGGCCTGCGAAGCGCCGTTCGATCCCGACGTGCTTTTCAACGAGGTCCGATCCGCCCTTCCCTACGCGGACCTCACCCGGCAGCAGTTCGATCGCGCCGTCGAATTCGTCTCGACCGGCGGCTATGCACTGAAATCCTACGAACGCTTCGCGAAGCTACGGCGCGAACCGGACGGCAAGCTCCGCGTCTCCAATCCGCGCGTCGCGCAGCAATATCGCCTGAACGTCGGAACGATTGTCGACTCCCCGATGCTCAAGGTCCGCCTCGTCTCCGCGCGCCGAGCAAAAAGCCGGACGGCGATCGGCGGCCGCGTGCTCGGCGAGGTCGACGAGTATTTCGCCGAGCAGTTGCCGCCGGGCGCAACCTTCGTCTTCGCGGGCGAAGTCCTTCGCTTCGAAGGCATGCGCGACACCGAAGTGTTCGTATCGCGCGCCTCGTCCGAAGACCCGATGGTGCCGAGCTACGGCGGCAACAAGTTCCCGCTCTCGACGCATCTCGCCGCGCGCGTGCGAGCGATGCTCGCCAACCCGAAGGATTGGCCCAGTCTGCCGCCCGCCGTCGGACAATGGCTGACGCTGCAAAGCGAACGCTCCGTGCTCCCCGCAACGGACGAAGTGCTCATCGAAACATTTCCGCGATCCGGCCGCCATTTTCTGGTGGCCTATCCGTTCGAAGGCCGCCTCGCGCATCAAACGCTCGGCATGCTTCTGACGCGGCGGCTCGATCGCGCCGGACTTCATCCGCTCGGCTTCGTCGCCAACGACTACGCGTTGGGTCTCTGGACGCAAGGCGATCTCTCCGCACACATTGCCGACGGCCGTCTGTCGCTCGCCGACCTCTTCGATGAAGACATGCTCGGCGACGACCTCGACGCCTGGCTCGCCGAAAGCAATCTGATGAAGCGAACGTTCCGCCTCGCCGCCGTCATCGCCGGACTGATCGAGCGGCGGCATCCCGGCAAGGTCAAATCCGGGCGTCAGGTCACGATGTCGACCGACCTGATCTATGATGTCCTGCGCCGTCACGATCCCGGCCACCTGCTGCTCGAAGCGGCCTGGGCGGACGCGGCCACGGGGTTGCTGGACATCCGGCGGCTCGGCGACTTTCTTGCCCGCATCAAGAACCGAATCAGGCATCAATCTCTGTCACGAGTGTCGCCGCTGTGTTTTCCGGTGCTGCTCGAGATCGGCCGCGAGGCCGTTGCCGGCCACGCTCGTGACGCATTGCTGCGCGAAGCCGCCGAGGCGCTCGCCGAAGAGGCGATGGGGACATCTGAGAATGGGCATTCTGAAGCCGGAACGCATCGGACTTGACGACTTCGCGGATCAACCCGTTTCGATCTGCGGCAAGTCCTTTCTCGCGCACAAGTCCGGCGCACTCTACTGGCCGGCGGAACGTGCACTGATCGTCGCCGACCTGCACCTCGAAAAAGGTTCGGCATTCGCGGCGCATGGTCAGATGCTGCCGCCCTACGACACGCGCGAGACCTTGATGAAGCTCGCCGCGATGATCGATCACTACAATCCCGAAACGGTCATCGCTCTCGGCGACAGCCTGCACGATCCCGACGGCGCCGCGCGCATGGACCAGAGCGACGTCGAAAGCCTGCACATGCTGCAGGAAGATCGCGACTGGATCTGGATCACCGGCAATCACGATCCCAAGATCGATCGCATGCTTGCGGGTTATGTCCTGCCGGAAATCGTCGTCGAAGGGATCGCGCTTCGCCACGAGCCGCGCCCCGGCACCGTCACGCACGAAATCGCCGGGCACTTCCATCCGGCCGCCCGGCTCGTCATGCGCGGCACCTCGCTCCGCCGCCCCTGCTTCGTCGGCAACGGCCTCAGGCTCGTCATGCCCGCGTTCGGCGCTTACACCGGCGGCCTCAACATTCTCGATCTCGCGTTCGAGCCGCTGTTCGGTCTAGATGGACTTGCCGTTTGGATGCTCGGGCACGAAGGTCTTTATCCCGTCGCCCCGCGCCTCTTGCGCGACGACTGATCCGCTACGCCCCGCGCGGGAAGGCGAACGCGGCTGCAAGCCCGGCGACCGCGGCCATCGCGACCGTCAGCAGCCCGTATGAAAACGGCTTGTTCAGCGCGAACTCGTGAATGAACCGCTCCACGCCTTCGCGCTGAAGCATGACGCGGCTTTTCGTTTGTCCGAGAAGCTTGCCGTCTTTGAACAGATAAACGCTCGTGGTCAGCAGCGCGACCGGCACGTTCGGCGGCAACGCGATGGTTGCACGAAACAAGCTCCGCCCGACGAACGAAACCCCGAAATCCGATTTGACGTAAAGCCGCTCCTCCGATTTGAGATGGATGAGCGCTTTCTTGAAGCTCTCGACCTCCTCGGGATCGAGCTGCGTGTTCCATGACGTATGCGCCGGGACCATGCGGATGTGATCGAACCCGATACCGTTCGCATCGAGGATTTTGGGATTCGCGATCTCATCGACCGGCCGCGTCGAGACGATCGCATAATAGCTCGGAACCGGCATGAACCGTAGCGACGACGTATTGATCCACAGCCCGCCGACACGCGACTTCTTCCGCACGACGGCCGGAGCACCCACGCCCTCGACGACCGCAACGATGTCGTAGGTTCCGGCTTCCGGACTCGGCTGCACGCTGTTTTCGACCGTGCCGAACAACAGAATTTCCGTTCCGGTGAAGCTCGACGTGATCGCAACCTGCCGTGTCGACGCGTCCGCCTCGACGCTCTCCTGAGTGTCGCGCGCATGCCCAACGCTGGCAAAACTCAGAAGTCCAGCAAGGATGACAAAGGCTCGCACGCGCATCACGACCCCTTCAGCGACCCAAGTGAAAAGAGCTCATTCGGCGTTGCGACGAGATCATACGCGATACGCGCCACGACAAAGAGCACGAGCAAGCCGAGAAGAATGCGCATCTGATCGCCCCTCAGCTTCTCGCTCGCGACGGTGCCGAATTGCGCACCGACGACGCCGCCGACGAGCAGAATGGCGGCCAGAACGATGTCGACCGTCTGGTTCTGCCAGGCATGCAACAGCGTCGCGAACGCCGCCACGAATACGATCTGGAATAGCGACGTGCCGACGACGACGCTGGTCGGCATACGCAGGATGTAGATCATCGCCGGAATATAGATGAACCCGCCGCCGATCCCCATGATCGCCGAAATGAAGCCGATGAACGCGCCGATGACGATCGGCGGCACGACGCTGATGTAAAGCTTCGAGCGCTGAAAGCGCATCTTGAAGGGCAGCCGGTCCACCCAACTGTGCTGCCCCGACTTGCGCGGCGAAGCCACGCCCGTCGTCTGCACTTGCCGCCACGAATTGATCCCCTCGATCAACGTCAGCGTTCCGACAACGCCAAGAAATGTGACGTAGGTCAGCGAGACCGTCAGCTCGAACAGGCCAGCCTTGCGCAGCAGGCGGACGACTTCAACGCCGACAGCGGTGCCGGCAAAACCCGCCACCAGCATCACCAGCGCCATTTTGACGTCGACGTTGTTGCGGCGGTAGTGCACGACGGCGCCCGAGACCGACGACGCCACCACATGCGCGTTGCACGTCGCTACCGCCACGGCCGGCGGGACGCCGAGGAATGTCAGCAACGGCGTCATCAGAAATCCGCCGCCGACGCCGAAAAGACCGGAAATGAACCCGACGGCAACTCCGAGCACCAGAAAAACGGCGACGGATACCGACATTTCAGCAATCGGCAGATAAAGGGACATTGATCAGGTCTGAATGGCGAGAGCTAGCGTTCCGAAAGGCTCCGGATTGGCGCGTATAAGGGACACCAAAGCGCCGCGCACCGCAAGCGCTCAAAAGCGACGCACAAAGGTGGCAGCGCATGCTGACATCGTGTCTCGCCGACAGGCAGACTGGCGGCGAGCCCAATCATGCCCGGCTGCCGTCAGCCCGCGATGCTCTTCGTCGGATTTTTCTTCCATTCCTCACCGGCGAGACGGGCATCGTTGACCTTGCGGTCGACCGGAACCGCCCGCCATTCACCGATCATGCGCTCGGCTTCGCTAAGCTCACTGGCCGACAGCTTGCTGCGCAGAATGCCTTGCCGTCGCACGGCGTCGGCATCCTTGTCCTGTGCCGCCAATGAGATCCACATGTAGGCTTGCTTCAGGTCCTTGGTGACGCCAAGGCCGTTTTCATAAAGGATCGCGAGATTGAACTGGCTGTCTGCAAGGCCGCGCTTGGCAGCCTGCTCGAACCATTGTGCCGCGGTGGTATAGTCCGGCGCGTTGTCGCTCTGATTGGCGCTCAGCACCGCGAGATTATGCATCGCCTTGACGTTGCCCTTGGCGGCGGCGCGCTTGTACCACGCTTGCGCCTGCGCACGGTCGGCCTTCATTCCAAGACCGCGCTCATAGAAAGTTCCGAGACGATACTGAGCCGGCGCGAGATCCTGATCGGCCGCGCGGCGATACCATTTCGCCGCTTCCTTGAAATCCTGCGGCGTACCTTTGCCTTCCGCGAGGCGCGCGCCGACTTCAAACTCAGCCGATGCATCGCCGTTGGCTGCGGCAAGACGCAGCGACAGCGGGCCGACCGTCGCCGCCGGCAATTCAAAACGCGTCGATCCGGTTACGTCGCGCGACGGAGTGGCTGCAGCGGGCACGCCCTCGGTTTCGGCTTCCGTCGGAACCATGGAAGCAGGCACGAACGCCGCATTACTATTCTGCGAAGCCGCATCGCCGAGCTTGCCCGACAGCGCCGCCATGGCCTGATGCCGTTGCGCCTGCTGCATGCTGGCTTCAGTCGCCGGACTGTTGAGATCGACGGCAACGCCGAGCATCGACACGTCTGTATTTACAGTACCAGTGCCGCCTGGCATCAGCTGGCCCTGCTGGTCCTTATGCGCTCCGCCATCAGGCGATTGCGCATCATTGCCCTTCTGGTCCGTTGCCTTCGCACCCGATCCCGATTTGCCATCGTCGTTCGCCGCGGCCGGCGAACCCGAAGACGAGGTCTCCGCGACCGGCGCCGGATTATCCGACCCGACAGTGAACCACAGTCCGCCCAACGCCAGAACGGCTGCAACGGCGAGCACGATCAAACGCGGCGACGGTCCCGACGGGCCGGAAGCTTTGGAGCGCGCAGGCGTCGGCCGGATCGGCTTGCTGCCTTGCGAACCGCGCACCGCGTCGGGCGACGACATCGTAAACGTATCGGAATGCATCGGCGACGTGACGACGATGTCATCGTCTCCCGCCGACGACAGGCGCATTTTTGCGCGGCGTGCTTCCGCGACGAAATCCTGCCGCAGCTTCTCGTTCTTGCGAACACCGGGCTCAATGGTGGCTTCCTGCGCGAACGGATCGGCCGCACGCGCGTGTGCTGAAGGCGCCGCCTCGGATGGAATTTGCGGTTCGATTTCATCGCTGAAATCGAGCGGATCGTGGTCGCTCTCGAGCGAATGGAACGAACCCTCAGGAAGCGGCGGCGGTGCCGCGAAATCCTCAAACGACGCCGCCGGAATCGGCGCCGCATTGCGCTGCGCGAGTTCGATTTCATCGACGCGATCCAGAAGTCGAATCATCGCCTGCTGCAGCGTATCGAGCAGCGCCGAAGTGTTTTCTCCGCCGCTGCGATTTTCTTCCATCATCCGCTCGATCAGCGGACGCAGTTCTTCGGCAGCCTCGTGCGAAGCCGGCGCCATCCCCTGCAACCGCAGCGCAGTCTGTTCGGCAGCGGCCCGTGCGATGGCTTCGACGTCAAGGCCGGCTCCCGGCAACGACGTTGCAGCCAGCACGCCGGAGAGCGGCGCATCGGGCCCGCCCGACAACGTCTGCGTGATCGCAGCAAGTTGCTCTTCGATGGCGCTGAGACGCGCCAGCTGATCCTGCGTCTGGACGAGATGATTGACCACCTCGCTCACGTGTTCTTCGATCAGCCGCACGGAATCGAGATCGGCGCGCGTCGCAACGCCTTCGAGCATGCTGCCGAAGCGCTGCTCGAACTGATCGAGCCGTTCGCCGATCTGATGAAATCCGCGATCGGGCTTGATTTCCTCCAGCGATCGCTCGATGTCCTGCGCGATTTCGGCAAACCGCGCTTCGAACCACGCCTGATCGACAGCCGTCTGAGGACGCGACGACGGCGTCGCATAAGCGGCTTGCGCGGTTTCCGCGCTTTTGTGCGCCTGCGCTTCATAGACATGCGTCAGCGCTTCCGCGTTGCGCTGATCCCAGGCGCTGGCGTCCGTCTCCGCGGCATCCGAGTCATTGGCCTTCGCGAGCCGTTTCGCAAGCTCGGCGACGCCTTGCTCGATGTGCTCGAAGGTCGGTGCGTACTGCTCGGGAATATGCTCGCGCAGCACCTCGGCCTCCCGGCCCATGATCGCGATGCGGTCCTGCATTTCGCCCAGCGTTTCGGAATGGCGGCGCGTCGCGTCCGAAAGCTGCGCCGCAATCGCATCGACCAGCGCCTTCAGCTCGCTGTGCTCTTCCTCATGCTCCGAGGACTCGTGCCCAGCGCCGCTGAACGTGTTGGATGGATCGAATTCTGGACTCGGCATGTTCCCCTCGAAGCGGCGCGGCGTTGCCGGTCCGGCACGACCAGGGCGTTCAATCCGCGGGGCACGTTGGAGGTCGTCCGTGCCGCGTAAAAAACGCGATCGTTGGCGGACGCAGCACTGTTCACTTCGACGAGCCTTGCAGGAGGGCAGTAAATAGCCCGTTAAGATGTATGGAAAATCGAGAAAACGTACATATTTTCAGGCACTAAGGGCGGCTCGCCATCCGCTTCCTCGGGCGCATTTTGGCTCGAAAGCGTGATATCCCGAGGTGATTCGTTCCAAGGGCCGCAGCTGGATGTGCCACACTCATCGGGTATCAGATGGCCAGACATGAAGAAGGAGGACGGTTCGGATGCGCAAAACGATAGTCTGGGGCGCAACGCTTGCGGCACTCGCTTTGACGGGTGCGGCCGTCGCCGATACCGCGGACAATGCCGGCCGCTTTACGATGTCGCCGGTCGATGGCGGCTTCCTGCGCCTCGATAAGGAAACCGGCGCAGTCGCGATGTGCGCGCGCTCCGGGACGGCATGGGCGTGCGCGCCGGTCGAAGATCGCACGCCTGCCGCGGCAGCAGCGGACGTCACCAAGCTCGAACGCGAGAACCGCGATCTCAAGGACCGCGTCAAGGCGCTCGAAGAATCTCTGGAAACGAAAGTTCCGCTCGAAGGACCACCAGGCGGAAAGGCGGAGCTGCCGACGGAGCAGGAAATCGATCAGGCGCTCGACTATCTGGAGCGCGTTTACAAAAAGGTCCGCGATCGCGTGAAGGACCTCGACAAGCCTCTACCGCCGCCACCTGCCGACGCGACGCCGCCGCCTCTCGATGCTCCGCCGCACGCCGACGCACCACCGTCGAAAGGATCGCTATAAGCTCGCCGCTTCTAGTAGCCGGATGAAAACTGCCGCGTCGCGCGAATGAGTTCGTGCACAAGTCCGGGCTCCGTCATCGCGTGTCCGGCATCGGTCGCGACGCGCAATTCTGAATCGGCCCACGCTTGATGTAGAAGCACCGCGCTTTTGATCGGCGTCACGACGTCATAGCGGCCGTGCGCGATAATCCCCGGAATACCCTTGAGGCGCGCAGCATTGAACAGCAGCTCGCCATCGCGGCGAAAAAAACCGCCGTTGACGAAATAATGGCTTTCGATCCGCGCGAACGCGACCGCATACGCATCGGCGCTGAACCGCGCGACGCGATCAGGCTCCGGCACGAGCGACAGCGTCGTACCTTCCCAGATGCTCCAGGCGCGCGCCGCCGCCATCACGGTGGCGGGATCGTCGGAATTTAAGCGCCGATGATACGCCGCGATCATGTCGTGACGCTCGTCGTGAGGAATCCGGCGCTGGAATTCCGCGAAGGCCTCGGGGAAAATCCAGCTGCACCCGTCCTGATAAAACCAGCGCAGCTCCGCCTTCGTGCTGAGGAAAATCCCGCGCAGGATCAGCGCGCTCACTCGTTCCGGATAGGTTTCGGCATAGGCGAGCGCGAGCGTCGATCCCCACGACCCGCCGAAAAGCTGCCAGCGATCGATACCGAATTCCTGCCGAATGCGCTCGATGTCTTCGACCAGATCCTGCGTCGTGTTGTTTTCGATCGACGCGTTCGGAGTGGATTGACCGCATCCGCGCTGATCGAACAGCACGATCCTATAGCGATCGGGATTGTGAAACCTGCGCATCGTCGGATTGCTGCCGCCGCCAGGACCACCGTGCACGATGAGCACCGGTTGACCATTCGGATTTCCGCATTCCTCGACGTAGAGGGTATGTCCGCCGCCGACTCCGAGACGATGTTCCCGATATGGAAAGATCGGCGGATAGAGATCGAGCCGGTCCCGAATGGTCATATTCTCGCAGCTTTCAATTTGCGCTGTGCAGCGCGCGTTATCTCCGCCGGCACAGTCGCGGCAGGCTTATTGGGTGTCGCGTTTCTCGTAACGTGCCGATGGCTCGCTCCGAACTCGAAACGCAACGCCTCAACAAGCATTAAGCACTTGCCCGTAGGGCTTCAAGTCCGCGCGTGTTTTCGAAGCTGCAAACGCTGCATCTGACGGTCATAAATGATCTCGCCGCCGGGAACGCGAATGTCGCGCACGATTTCCAGCGCATGACGCGACGCACCCGGACGCAAAATGCTGATGCCGATCGCGGCTGCAAACGAGAGCGGCAAACCTAAAATGCCGGCGATTGGACTTGGCACGCCGAGCGCGCCGACTTCGCTGAGCAGAATAGCGAAGGCCGCCGCGCCAAATCCCGTCACCAGCCCCGCAACGGCAGCATTCGCCGTCAGCCGTTTCCACCACACCGACAAGATCATGACGGGAAACAGGCTGGCCCCTGTGATGGATAGAGCCCAAAGCACCAGCCGCAGCGGATCTGTCGGCGCAATCATCGCCAAGATCGCACCGCACGCAGCGACGACGCCGACAAAACCTCGTGTGATCCACACACGCGCTTGCGGCGCAACAGGCTCCCACGACATGCCTTGAACGACATCCTCGCCGAGGATCGCCGCAAGCGAAACCGTCGTCGAACTCGCCGCGACCAGCACCGCGGCGAGCGCCCCTGCAAGAAGGACGTAGTAAAATGCCTGCGGCAGTCCCGTCGCGATCGGCAGCGCGAACAAGACGCCGTCGCGATCGAACTTCAGTCCGCTGAAGCCAAGCCGCGTCACTGTTTGATCAAAAGAAACGAGATGAACCGCCGCCGCGTCGAACAGCCATTTCGGCAGCGGGCCGAGCCGCTCGCTGACCACCGCCTCCAGCGCGACGTCGCGCATGAATACGGCGACCGACGAGATTGTGAGCAGCGCCAAGCCGGAAAACACCGTCGCCCACCCGAGCGCCTTGCGCGCGTCGTAAACGCTCGGCGACGCAGCAACGCGCGGCAGCAACCAGGGCGCGGTGCTGATCCCGGTCGCAATCGCGAACGTACCGATCGCGAAACCGAAGGTTCCGACAGAGCCGAAAGGTTGCGTATAAGGCTTGACCAGAGCCGCAAATCCTTCGCCCGGAAAATCGAACGCCAGCGGCCAGACCTTGATCAGCTGAAGGCCTTCGTTGATTTCGTTGCGCACGAGCCCGCGCACCATCGGACCATTGGCGAGCTGCGGGATCGGCAGGTTGGTCACGATCACGCTGACCGTCGTCGCAACGCCGAGCAACGCCAGAAACAACGCGATCGATTGTGCGACGCCCGCCCACGTCAACGACCGCTTGCCGCCGGCCGCAGTCGTAATCGCGATGGCGAACGCCAGCACGCACACGATCAGATTTGGATTGAGACCGATCAGACGCGACGCCACTCCGGCGCCGATGTGCAGCTCTGCCGAAAGAACGAGAAGCATCGGCACGGCGACGACGACAGCGGCGACGATCCTGAGTGCGCGGCTTTCGAAACGGCCGCCGAGATAGCTCGGCACCGTGAACGCGCCGAATTTGCGATAGAAGGGCGCGAGCACGATCGCCATCACGACGAAACCGGTCAGTATCCCCATCAGAAGAACGACGGCATCGAAACCAGCGAAAAAGAACGCCCCCGTTCCGGCGACGACCAGCGTGCCGCCGAGCGACGACGCCGCGAGCAGAAGCCCCGTATAGGCCGCGGGCACACGTCGCCCGGCGGCAAAATAGTTCAGCGCATCATTCGATCCGACAGAAAGCCCGATCCCGGCAAAGATGAGGATCGGCACGGCGAAAAACGCGGCTTGCAGCAGCGCTTCGCTAAGTCTGAGCTGCTCGAAAATCAGGACGAGCAGAAACAACGCCGTGAACAGCGCCGCAAAAATGCTGAAGTAAATTCCAAGGCGAGGATTGACCACTCGCGCGCGAGCACCGAACGCCATGCCTGCCCCTCACATCTCTTCGTGGGCGCCGTGCCAGTGATCGATCGCGTTCTGCCGGTTGACGTAGCTCGCCACCGTCACGACGGCGATTGCGAAGAACCCATGCGCCGCGAGGAAGTAGCCGAGCGGGAATCCGAAGAACCGGCTGGCGTTCAGCTGGTCGGCGTACAGCGGCAGCACGATGACGATGGCGAGAAACGGGATCAGGCTCGCCAGAACCTGCCACTTCGTATGCCGCCAGTAAGGCTTGCGCTCTTTGCGTTCAATCATGTTGCTTGTCCCCCGGGCGGCGTCACCACCGCTAATTGAGATTATGCCCGCCAGTATGACCGTTTGTCCAACCGCGACGATCCGGCGCCCAACGAGCATCCCTTTGCGGCTCCAAAGTCATTCCCTAAAATTGGGGCGCGATTCGAGAAGGGAATGTCGAATTCGTTCTAGGCCGTAACTCAAGAGGCTCTTGCGACGACGGGATGGGCCGATCGCATAAGCCTTTGCGGCTGTTTCAGTAAGCCCCCCGGAATGGACCACAAAGGATATCTTGCATGAAAATCGTGGACGAATTCAAAGAATTTGCGATGCGCGGCAACGTCATAGACCTTGCCATCGGCGTGATCATGGGCGCGGCCTTCGCGCCTATCGTCTCGACGCTCGTCGAAAACATCATCATGCCGCCGATCGGATACATGCTCGCCGGTATCGACTTTTCGAGCCTCGCCGTCGGCATCCCGACGCCCACCGATCCGGTTCTGATCAAGTACGGCGTTTTCCTCAACGCGCTGATCAAGTTTCTCATCACGGCGTTCGCGATCTTCCTGCTCGTCAAGGCTATCAACCGAATGCAGAAGCCGAAGAGCGCGACCGCACCGGCGCCGACGCAAACCGAACTCTATCTGAAGGAAATCCGCGACCTTCTCGCCAGCAAGAAATAAACGGACGCCGCGCAGTGTCGCGCATCGCAAATCTGCCGGCGTTCGCCAACCGCGAGCCCGGCAGTTTTCATTTGCGAATGGTCACCTCTTGGCTGACCCATCCACTGACACTGAGACTGATCGGCGATTTTGTTTGCCCGGCCGCCGTACGGTTGGCTTCCAACTGATCGATGCGCGACGAGAGATCGTCGGCGGAGGACTTGTCGCCGCCCGAAGGCGCGGACACGGAACTGGAGGGGATTGAAGTATCGAGCGCACGCGTATGAGCGTCGTCAGCAGCAACCCCGCCGCTGGCGAGAATCGAACCCACGACCATGGCCAAGCCGAAAATGCGCGCTTGCAGCCGCATGCTTCCCCCACGACATTCGACGGCAGCCTTAACCGAGGGCTGAACCGATTCAATCACTGTATCGTAAAGCCAGATTTTGGTGACAAACAGGCCAGTCAGGGAAAAGCGTGGATAGCCACGCGGCGGAATTGACGGCCTTGGTCCAAGGTTTGCGCGTGCCCCTGAAATGTGCCAGAAACCGCGGCGGTCAAGCACCCGCGGGCGTAGTTCAATGGTAGAACGGCAGCTTCCCAAGCTGCATACGAGGGTTCGATTCCCTTCGCCCGCTCCAACGATTTCCAGACATCGGCGAGCCTTCCCCAAAATGCCTGAGCGCCCCCAGCTCAACGGCAACGAATCGCTCCGCCCCGCCTGATCGATTCAATAAAAAAGTCTGAATTCTCAAAAAAATCACAGCCTTAATTGCAACACGTAGCAAAACGGCAACATTCGGATTTAATTGCAGGGCGGATAATCTTCCAGGAACATATCCCATATCCGGCAGGCGGCGCCGCCCGATAGCAATATCGGACTGGACGACTTCTAACGGGGACGGGAATCCTAGGAAGCGACGATAGCAAACGTCGCAACCACAAAATCTCAGCGCCGGTCGAACACCGCCGCCCACGTCACTTCAAGGCAAAACCAACAAGAATGAAGCCAACCGGGCCGTTCCCGGGGGCAGGGGGGGAACTTATGCCAAAACACGTCCAAAAATCGAGCCTGCGCCGCAGACACATCGCACTGGCGACGCTAACCGCGACGCTCACGATGGGCCTTTCCCATCAAGCGATGGCAGCGTGCGTGGCAAGCTCGACGACCGGCACTGTTGTCGACTGCTCCGATACGAGCGAATTGCCGACGAGCGCCTTCCCCACCGTCTCAATCTCGGATTTTGGTTCAACGGTGACCAATCAAGTCGGCGTCCGCTTGACCACGAATGGCACCAACTTTGAAAACGAAACGACGATCGAGTCGAAGATTACGGACGTTGCCGGACCTCCCAACCGCTACTTCTTCAATGTTTATGGGGTCGCGACGACGGACATTGATGACTCCAACTGGACGATCAACAACAAAGGCGAAATTCACGCAGAGAGCGCCGGCCTCGGCAATCTCGCGGGCGTCGCTGTCATCGGCGATGCAGGTGAAGCCAGGGTAACGAACGCAGGCGAGATCAGCATCAAGCGCGGCGACTTCGACATCACCACCAACAGCGCAACGCAGTTGAGAGGCCAGGTCGACGGGCAAGACATTTATTGGTTTGCCGCGTCGAGCCGCAACAATCCTCCCAATCCCGCATCCTCAGGCTATGCGGCCTCCATCTGGATCCAAGAAGAGGAAAACGAGGCCGCTTTCATCGAGAATAAGGACGGAGGCAAAATCCTCGCTGAAGGAAAACTGACGGCCGGTATTTTTTCACGCGGCATTTTTCTCTCAGTTGAGAACGAGGAAGGTGGCCTGATCAGCGTCGACGGCGCTGGCGCGACGGCGATTGCGGCTCATAACGGTTCCGACGCCTCGGGAAATACCGCCATCATCGGCAACACATCGGTCATCAACGAGGGTGAAATCAAAGCCACCGGAGAGGGGTCGGCCGCGATTCAGATTTCGGACGTCAACGGTCTATTTCTCATGGCGTCGCGTATCGATGAAGGCACCGGCGCCGGCTACGACCCGTTAGCCATCACCGGCCAAGCCGGACGCCGCGACAGCACCATCATCAACAGCGGCAGCATCAACGGCGACATGTATCTCGGCGCCGGAAACCACGTCCTCGTCAACACCGGCGACATCGAAGGCAATCTCACCGTCGACCAGCGCCGTAATTTCACTTATGCGACGGGCGCGACCCAAGTCTATCGCGGCGGAGAAGGTCCTGCTGATGAAGACGATGGAGACGGCGATGACGGCGACGAGAGCATCTCGCGCGTCTTCAGTTCCATGTCGGACTTCCTCGCGGCCCTTCCAGACCACTATTTTGAATTCAACAACGCCAAGCCGTTTGACGGTGATGTCACCATCCACACCAATGTGACCACAGGAGACAGCAAGATTGTCCTGATGCCTCACATCACTGGCCCAGGCAGCGACTCGACCAATGACAATCCTTCGAAAAACAGCGGCTACATCGACGGCACTCTTTCAATCGGTAAGGATGGCACAACGCCCAACGGACAGGGCATCACCGTCAGCACGATCGCCACGACGACGACACTGAAGCCTGTGATCGACTCGACCGTGCGCAACAACGAGACATTCTTGGTTGCGAGCCATCTCTACGGCACCGAAGTTCCTACCGACATCGACAACAGTAATTCGGTTCTCGTCAAATGGTCGGCTTATCAGGTTGGAACCGGCATCGATGGTGCCGTTCAGAGCGGAGACGCTCTCGCCGTCAAGGCGTCGGTGAAGGATGCCTCAGAAATCGAAGGCATCTCCAAATCCGGCGCCGCAGCTATTAACGCTCTGATCGCCGCGGGAAGCGACGATAGCGCTGAACTCGGTGAACTCGGCGCCGCCGTCCAAAGTCTGACCGACGAAGACGATGTCGCCAAGGCGGGCAAGCAGCTATCGCCCGAGACGAACTTCGCCACGCAGCAAGCTGCGATCACGCTGAACAATGCCATCGGACAGCACATCGATACGCGTCTGAACTCAGTCGGAGCCACCGGCGCATCCCAGGGCTACACGAATGCGCCTTACGGCCTCGGGATGAAACCGCAGCAAACCGATCCCAATCGCTCGAACCTCGGCGGCAGCCTCAAGGACGATCCGGATTTCATCGCGCCGCGTAGCGCCGCTCTCTGGGGTCAGGCGTTCGGCGCAGGCATGAACCAGAACGAGCGCCAGAACGTCGACGCCTATGATGCTCGCATCTATGGCCTCATGGTCGGTTACGACAACTGGATCTCGCCGGGCGTGCGCGTCGGCATCGCAGGCGGCTACGCCAACACGCGCATCGACGGCGACGGCGACACGACCAAAAATAGCACCGATATCGATAGCTACCTGGTCGAGGCCTATGGCGCGATCAAAGGCTCAGGATGGTACGCGACTGGACGCACCGGCTTTACATGGCACGATTACGACACCGTGCGTGCAATGACGGAACCCCTCGACGATGTCGCCAAGGGAAGCCACAACGGCGATCAATTCAATGCCTCGATCGAAATCGGCGCGCCCATGAGCCACTCCGGAACGATCATTACGCCAGTTGCATCGCTCACCTACTCGCGACTGCATCAGGACGGATATTCAGAGACAAGCGATGGCGCGATGGCTCTTGCAGTTGGCAGCCAGAACAACGACTCGTTCGTGTCCGGATTGGGTGTCAAAGCGCTGGTGCCGATCGCCAACGACACGCTCATCGAAGGTCGCGCGCTCTGGCTGCATGAGTTCGCCGACAACGCTCAGATCGTAACCGCAAGCTTCGCGGCGGGCGGCGGCACGTTTACGGCTGCCGGACCCAACGTCGGCCGCGACAGCGCCGATCTCGGTATCGGAATAATTGCTGATATCGGGTTCAACTCGACGTTCCAGATCAACTACGACGCCAATGTTCGCGAAGACTTCCTCGCGCACGTCGGCTCGGCGCGTGTCGACGTTCACTTCTAGTTAGTCGCCCTCGTTATACTGCCAGCTGACCGGCGCTCCCGTCCGCCGGTCAGCTTTTCTTTTTTTCCGGCGATGAGAGATTTTCTTGTCTCGACGCCTTCCGAGGGCCAACCGCGCGTTAGCGCGAAATATGAGAATTTGAAGCGAAACGCCGCCGGACCCTGATGCTGCGGGGTCCGATGCGATGCACACACACAATTACAAGCGCCATCTGATGGCTTGCCACGCCAGAAACCTCCTTTATCTATTTCAGCTCGATATCTTCGATCCGTTGACCTCAAGCGGCGAAACTGCGATCGCCCTCGCCGAGCGAATAGGAAGCCGCGATTTTGACGATTGAAATGGCCGACCTCAAACGTCTCCTCGATACCGTGCGCGATGAGCTTCAGTCGGTGGACCATCCCGGCAAGGTTGCCGACTACATTCCCGAGCTCGCGAAGATTGATCCAAAAAAATTCGCGATTTCGATCACCAATCTCAAAGGCGAGACGGTCTCGACCGGCGACGATGTCGAACCGTTTTCGATACAAAGCATCTCCAAGGTCTTCGGCCTTGCATTGGCACTCGGCAAGGTTGGTGACGCACTCTGGAAACGCGTCGGGCGCGAGCCATCCGGCAGCGCCTTCAATTCAATCGTTCAGCTCGAACACGAACAGGGAATCCCCCGAAATCCCTTCATCAACTCGGGCGCCATCGTCGTCGCCGACGTCCTGCTCGCGGGCCACCGCCCGCGCGAGGCGATCGCCGAAATCCTGCGCTTTGTCCGGATTGCCGCCAACGACGACACGATCATGATCGACCCGGCCGTCGCACGCTCCGAGCAGGCAACCGGCTTTCGCAATTTCGCGCTGGCAAACTACATGCGCGCATTCGGCAACCTGAATCATCCGAGCGAGCTGACGCTCGGCGTGTATTTCCATCAATGCGCGATCGAGATGACGGCGCGGCAGCTTTCGGAAGCCGGCGTCTTTCTTGCGAACGGCGGCCGCGACCCGCGTAGCGGCTTGACGATCGTGTCGAAGGAGCGCGCCCGCCGCATCAACGCGCTGATGTTGACCTGCGGCCACTACGACGGTTCCGGCGACTTCGCATATCGCGTCGGCTTGCCGGGCAAGAGCGGAGTGGGTGGTGGAATATTGGCAATTGTTCCGGGAGAGGCATCCATCGCCGTCTGGTCGCCCGCACTCAACGCGCAGGGAAACTCATTGCTCGGCACGCGCGCATTGGAACTCATCGTTCGCGAAACCGGATGGTCGGCGTTCTGATCGGCGACGCCCCCGCATCGCGTTGTGCTCCATGCCGATCGCCCCGGGTAGCAGATGCGAGACGCGTGCCCTATAGTCGTTTCACTTTTGAATCACGAAACGAAATTGATTTGGAATAATCAAAATCTCGGAGTTTGCCGATGAATGAACACGCCTTGGAAGCTTGGGCGCCGCGGGTGCTCAGCATCCTCCGGATCGTGGCTGCCGTACTCTTTTTCGAACACGGCACGCAGAAACTGCTCGGATTTCCGGCACGGCCCGATGGCGGGGCGGGACCGGAAATATTCTCGCTCATCGGCGCTTCCGGAGTTCTGGAACTCGTCGGCGGCGCGCTGCTGATCCTCGGACTCTTTACGCGGCCCGTCGCTTTCGTGCTCTCCGGAGAAATGGCGTTCGCATATTGGATGGCACACGCACCCAAAAGCGCCTTCCCGCTTCTCAACGGCGGCGACGCTTCGATCCTTTACTGCTTCGTTTTCTTGTACATCTTCTTCGCCGGTCCTGGCCCCTGGAGCCTTGACGCGAAGCGCGCGGGCTCGACGTTCTGACCTGCGATCGACAGCGCATCCTGAAATGAAAAAGCAAGCGGGCGCTTTGCGCTCCGCTTGCTCTCAAGATCGATAAGTCAATAAGCGTTGGCGACTAGCAACCGCGACGCCAGACGCACCGGCGGTAGTTCGGACCACCCCAGCCCCAGCGCCACGCGCAATTGCGGCGAACGACTCCGCAGCTTCTGCCGACGACCACGCCGCCGCCGTAGAATCCCCAACCGGGACCATACCAGCCGCGACGCCAACGACGGCCGTTCCAGCCTGGACGGTACCAGCCGCGATGTCTCCAACCGCCGCCGCGATGCCATCCGCCGTGGCGGACTTGCGTGACGATGGAGTCGCTGGCGGGCGGCGCTACGGGAGTGATGGGTGCGGCCGTCGCGGCGCCAGACATGAAAATGGCTGAAGCGGCTACGATCGCGAAAGCAAGGCTTCTCATGAATCCTCCGGACCTACCTGATAAGCGTGCCCCTGCGTCGAACCGAGGCGCAGAATTTATGACAGATACGGAGCGAGTGCCATTTGTTTTCCGAGCGAATTGGTTTCAATTCCGTTTTTCGCGCTTCGGAATGATTCAATCGGCGAATTGGGAATAGGCTCCCCATTCGGCCTGATTCGGTCGGCATACGGAGTTCATCAGGCGTCAGGTTGCAAAGACACCCCAAAATATCACCAGCGCGGCAAGAGCGCTACTCGGCACTTGAAATGCCGGCGGGCGGCCGAAAACAGGCTGCATTTCAAGCTGATTTCGCACCTGCACGCGTGTGACAGCCTCGCGCACGCTTATCCAGCTAAGCACGAAACAATGCCTAAGGTCCGCGCACGCGTAGCCCTGGACACCCGCCTGACGATCGCCGGAGATAGATATGCCACCGCTCCATCAAGCCTCCGCACACACTGCGATCGCTCCCGGCGGCCCGGTGATGGACATCGCTAACGACAAAGCCGCCGCGCCCCCTTCCGCGCTCGATCTCCTGAAACTCGGGATTGAGAACGCGAAGATGGGGCAGCTCAATGCCGCCGCCGATGTACTCGCGCAATCCATCCTGAAGGACCCGCAGTCGGCCGAAGCGCACGATGCGCTCGCGACCGTTTTGCTGGCGTTGGACAACATCGAATATGCATGCAAGGCGAAAGCCAAGGCCGTCGGTCTTGGAAACAATTCCGCCGCCGACTGGGAACTGCTGGGCGATATGTTCGTCGCGCTCGGCCAGGCCGACGACGCGGCGAAGGCGTTCAGCACCGCTTTGGCGTTGCAGCCCGGCGGCTCACCCGAACTCGAACGGAAACTTCAGATCGTCGCGGCCGCCTCGAGCTTTGCCGCACCGGAAGTCAACGCCGCAGCGATACCGGCTGACGTTCCCGCCGCTTGGCACAACGTCAACCTCGTCACCATCGAACCGGAAGGCAATCCGCATACGGCCTCGTTCAGCGATCTCGTGTCGAGCTTCGAGAGCGCCCTCCGCGCGCTTGGCATCACGGTTCGCACACGCAAGAATGAAGTCGGCGTAGAAGGCGTCAATCTATTGATCGGCGCACACCTCATCGCATCGCCCGAAAGCGCCGACCGTATCCCAGCCAATACCGTGATCGTGAACCTCGAGCAGCTGCGCGGATTTAACATCGGCGCGCGCCCGGTCTACGCCGGCCTGATGCGCCGTCTGGCGGTGTGGGACTACAGCCCGCGCAACATCGCTCAGATCAAGAGCCTGATGCGCACGCCGTACGTCAGCCGCTTCAAGATCGGCTATACGCCCGAGATGACGCGTTGCCAGCCGCAGACGCCGACGACCGACGTGCTGTTCTACGGCAGTCTCAACGACCGCCGCGCGGCGATCTTGAAAGGTCTCCACGAAGCAGGTCTCAACGTGAAGCATCTCTTCAGCGTCTACGGCGCCGAACGCGATGCCGCGATCGCCGACGCCAAGATCGTGCTCAACATGCATTTCTATGAAGACAGCCTGCACGAAATTGGGCGCACGTCGTACCTGCTTGCAAACAGCAAGGCGATCGTCAGCGAATGCGGTCCCGACACCGAGATCGAGGACGACATCCGCGAGGCCATGATCGCCGTGCCCTACAAGGACATCGTCGCAAGCTGCGTCGCGCTGATCCGCGATGAGCCACGGCGGCTGGCGCTTGAGAAAAAGGCCTTCGAAATCTTCTCGAAGCGCAGCCAGGCCGAAATGCTGCACGATGCAATCGTGGCGACGACGTTTCCGCCCGTAGCCTGAGCTCAGCAAAGCGCCGGAACGATTGCAATCTCTGGGCATCGTTCCCCGAACGCGGCACGCACCGGCTTGACACGAGCCCGAAAGCCTCGCACGTCAGGCCCTCCTGCCTTCGAGCCCGCTGACTTGCCTGGGACGCCACATGACCGCAACGAAAATCAAACTCCATAAAGGCGATCTCCCTACCGGGCTGACGTTCCCGAACGGCATCGCCATCGACACCGAAACCATGGGTTTGAATCCGCACCGCGACCGCCTCTGCCTTGTGCAGCTCTCGGGCGGCGACGGCACGGCCCATCTCGTCAAGTTCGACGGCAAAAGCTATGACGCGCCGAACCTGAAAGCGCTGCTGGCCGATCCGAAGTCGCTGAAAATCTTTCACTTCGCCCGTTTCGACGTCGCCGTGCTCGAGCATTATCTTGGCGTCGTGACGAGCCCCATTTACTGCACCAAGATCGCATCCAAACTCGCGCGCACCTATACCGACCGCCACGGCCTCAAGGATCTCGTAGGCGAAATTCTGGGGATCGAGATTTCCAAGCAGCAGCAGAGCAGCGATTGGGGCGCCGCCGAACTGTCCGACAGCCAGCGGAGCTACGCCGCCAACGACGTGCTGCATCTCCACGCTCTCAAGACCCGTCTCGACGAAATGCTGGCGCGAACCGGCCGCCAGGATCTGGCCAAGGCGGCATTCGGATTTCTCCCGATTCGTGCAAAACTCGACCTTCTGGGCTTCGAGGACGACATTTTCGCCCACTGAAGGTTGCTCGAACCCGGGCAACACACGTCGCGGCCCCGGTTTTAGGGGCCTGAACAGTCCGGATTGCGGATGTCCCAAAGTCTCCCCAATTACGGCAGACATTGGGGCGACTTCTTGGGGGCGAAAATCATGAGCCGCGATGGCTGCCATATCTGACAGCACCGTAACGAGCGGCCGTGGGCGCGCGTCCGGCAGCAAAATTGTGTTCGCTGCCGATCGC
The DNA here is from genome assembly GCF_000143145.1 of Hyphomicrobium denitrificans ATCC 51888. Lineage (NCBI taxonomy): Bacteria > Pseudomonadati > Pseudomonadota > Alphaproteobacteria > Hyphomicrobiales > Hyphomicrobiaceae > Hyphomicrobium > Hyphomicrobium denitrificans. The sequence goes on along the minus strand of NC_014313.1, from coordinate 408,949 downwards.
ACGACGAGCCGCCGCGTCGCGTCTAAACATACCAGGACTGTGCGGCGGTTGAAGGTTGTTCTGCCGCTGATCGCCGCCGGAACGATTGCCGTTTTCCTGATGACGGTTTTGAACGGCGTCGGCATCGGCCCGAAGATCGCCGACATCCAGATCCCGCAAATCGTCGCCGAAAATCTCAAGATGAAGAACCCGCACTACGAAGGGTTCCAGTCCGACGGCGGCCGCTACTGGGTCAAAGCTGAAACGGCGCAGCAGGATCTGAAGACGCTCACCGTCGTGCACCTGGACGGCATCACCGGCGACTTGCTCGACGTCAAGAAGCAGAAGACGCATCTCGTCGCCAAGCGGGGCACCTTCGACAACAAGGCCAATACGCTCGAACTTTACGACTCGATCAATGTTACGGGCGACGGCGGATTGAACGCAACGCTGACCCACGCCCTGGTGAGAACCAAGGAAGGCGTGATCACGTCCGACCAACCCTCGACGATCACGATGGGCGCCGGCCAGATCCTGTCCAATCAGCTGACGATCCGGCAGAAGACGAAGGAATATACCTTCGTCGACAACGTGCGCACGCACATCAAGCCGAAAGAGCAAGCCCCGTCCGCCGATCAGACGGCGCAGCCGACGCTCCCGTTCGGCAAATCCGGTGAACCGATCGACGTCGCATCGAGCCGTCTCGACGTCGACGACAACAAGAAGGTTGCGCTGTTCACCGGTCAGGTGACCGCAACGCAAGGCGGCTCTACCTTGGTCGCTCCGGAAATGGCGGTGACCTACGAAGGTCAAGTGACGCCGGAAGCGGGTGCGGATGAGAGCAAGCAGACACCGGCCGAAGGTGGAACCAAGGTCAAGCAGGTCGTCGCGAAAGAGTCCGTGACGCTGACGCAAGCCTCCGGTGAAACGGCGACGAGCCGAACCGCAACCTTCGACACGGCGGCACAGCTCGCCGTTCTCGAAGGCGATGTCGTGCTGACGCAGGGCGCGGACAAGAAAGCCGTTGGAGATCGCGCCGAATACGACGAGGCCAATCAGAAATTGACCCTCACCGGTCCCGTCGTCGTAACGCAGGGCCAGAACGTGCTCAAAGGCCGTCGCCTTGTCTATCATCGCGCCACCAGCAAGATGCAGCTGACGGCCGAAACCGAAACATCCGCCGGCCGGATCACCGCGCACTTCACCAAGCCAGCCGGCAAGCAGCCCGCGAAAAACGCCGACTCGGACGAAACGGGATCCGCCGAAGGAATTCCGTTCGGCCAAGCCTTCAAGACGGACCCCAACGCCCCTTACGACGTGACGTCCGATCGCCTGGATGTCGACGACAACGCGAAGACCGCTCTCTTCACTGGCAACGTCGTGACCGTGCAAGGCAACTTCACGATTCAATCCGGTGAAATGACCGCCTACTATACGGGCCGCAGCGGCCTCGGCATGTCCGACGACAAAGCCAAGTCCGGCGCATCGCTAACGCACATCCGCGCCAAGAAGGACGTGACCGTCGTCTCCAAGGACGGCCAGAAAGCCTCCGGCGATTGGGCGGAAGTCGACGTCAAGACCAACCTGGCGAAACTCGGCGGCAATGTCGTGCTGACGCAAGGAAAGAACGTCGTGCGAGGTACGAAGCTGCTCATCGACATGACGACGGGACAGGCGACGATCAAGACCGAGCCCACCGCGTCGAGTGAAAGCTCGATGGTCTCTGCGGGCGACGTCAGCAAAAACGGTCAAATCATCAAGGCCGACCGGCCGAGCGCAGTCTTCTATCCCGGTGAGTTCGGCAAAAAGATAAAGGGCGCTGCGGATGCTGTTGATGGCTGGCAAGCCCGTTCGTCACGTTGACCTCGACATCGATTTGAGACCATGTCCCGACAACGCGTGTTGCGTGGAGAGGCGATAAGTGTTCAAGGCCCTACCGATCCGCCTCAAATCGAAAGGCGCCGCTGCCGCGCAAGCCGGAGCGAACGGACACGCGCATACCAACGGCCATGCCCAGCCGAGCGCTCCGAGCGAAGACGATCCGCACGCCATCGGCGCCGAGGGCTGGCTCACCGCCTTCCACGTTAAGAAATCCTATCGCAAGCGAATGGTGGTGAAGGGCGTCAGCCTCGCGGTTGGCCGCGGGGAATCCGTCGGACTTCTGGGACCGAACGGCGCTGGCAAGACGACGGTTTTCTACATGATTACCGGGCTCGTCGCCGCCGACGACGGTCGCATCACGATCGACGGCGAGAACGTCACCAGCCTGCCGATGTACCAGCGCGCCCGTCTCGGCGTCGGCTACCTGCCGCAGGAAGCCTCGATCTTCCGCGGTCTGACGGTCGAGCAGAACATCATGGCCGTGCTGGAACTGATCGAGCCCGATCGCAAAGCCCGGCGCGAGCAACTCGATAGCCTGCTTGAGGAATTTTCAATTACGCGCCTCAGGAAATCGCCGGCGCTGGCGCTCTCCGGCGGCGAACGGCGGCGCTGCGAAATTGCCCGTGCACTCGCCTCCCGACCTTCGTTCATGTTGCTTGACGAACCGTTCGCTGGCATCGATCCGATCGCGGTTGGCGACATCCAGCAGCTCGTCCGCCACTTGACGGAGCGCGGCATCGGGGTGCTGATTACGGATCACAACGTTCGCGAAACCTTAAGTCTTATTGATCGCGCTTATATTATCTACGATGGTCAGGTTCTGACACAAGGCAAACCTTCTGAAATCATATCGAATGAAGACGTGCGGCGAGTCTACCTTGGCGATATGTTCGTTAATACGCGTTGAGTACAGCTGTCCGCAGAGTTTAGCCTACGGAGCAGCGGGTTAGCGCATGGCGCTTTCTGCAAAACTTGAGCTGAGACAGGGCCAGCAGCTGGTGATGACACCACAGCTGCAGCAGGCCATCCGGCTCTTGCAGCTCTCGAACATGGAACTGACCGAATTCGTCGACGCCGAACTGGAAAAAAATCCCTTACTGGAGCGCGAGGAAACGAGCGCTGCAGCGAAAACCTCGGATGATCCCGTATCGCAAGCCGAGGAAAGAACATCCTCGATCGATGAAGAACGCTGGCTGGATCTGAGGCAGCCCGTGCAGGATCATTCCGGCGGCCTCGACACCGATTTCGGCAACGTCTTCCAGGGACCGGGAACAGGCGAACCGCTCGGCGGCCCTTCATCGGGCCTCGGCTGGGCAAACGTTACGCAGCGCATGCATTCCGGTGGCGATGGCGATAGCGATCTCGAGGATTACGTCGCCAATCAGGTATCGCTTCGCGATCATCTCAACGCCCAATTGCCACTGACGATCGTCGATCCGGTCGAGCGCATCATCGGCCAATACCTCGTCGATCTCGTCGACGAAGCAGGCTACATCCCAGCCAACCTCGAGCCTCTGTCGGACCGTCTCGGCGCCCCGCTCGAGCTCGTCGAAAGCGTTCTCGACAAGTTGCAGACATTCGATCCGCCTGGAATTTTCGCGCGGTCGCTCGCCGAATGCCTCGCATTGCAGCTGAAAGATCAGAACCGCTACGATCCGTTGATGGCCGAGTTGCTGGCCAACCTCGACCTCCTCGGCAATCGCAATCTCGCGGCGCTAAAGAAAGCCGTCGGCGTCGATATGGACGAGCTTGCCGACATGATCCGCGAGATCAAGCGGCTCAATCCGAAACCCGGCTTGAAGTTCGGCTCCGTGCAAATGCAGCCGGTCGTGCCCGACGTGATCGTACGCGCCGCGTCCGATGGCGGCTGGCACGTCGAGCTGAACAGCGACACGCTGCCCCGCGTTCTCGTCAACCGCACATATTACACGCGCATCGCCAAGACCGCGACGAACGAGCGTGACAAGGGCTATCTCTTCGACTGCCTGCAAACCGCGAACTGGCTCGTGAAAAGCCTCGATCAGCGCGCGCGCACGATTCTGAAGGTCGCCGAGCAAATCGTGCGCCAGCAGGACAGCTTCTTCATGTACGGCGTGCAGCATCTCAGGCCGTTGAACCTCAGAACCATCGCCGACGCGATCTCGATGCACGAGTCGACCGTCTCGCGCGTCACCTCGAACAAATATATCGCGACACCGCGTGGCATCTTTGAACTGAAATACTTCTTCACCTCGGCCATCGCATCGGCCGCCGACGGCGAAGCTCATTCGTCCGAGTCCGTTCGTCACCGCATCAAGCAGCTGATCGACGCCGAGCACGCCGACGCGGTTCTCTCCGATGATCAGCTTGTCGACCGGTTGAAAGGCGAGGGCATCGACATCGCTCGCCGCACTGTCGCCAAATATCGCGAGGCCATGCGCATTCCGTCATCAGTTCAGCGCCGCCGCGACAAGCGGCTGGTCGAAAGACTAGGCGGGGCCGGTTGATGCAGATCAGAAACAACGCGTTGATTGAACTATATTTTTTAGGTAATTTTATACTCCAAGCGTGATTTGACAGCGATCCGCTCACGGCCTAACGCTTTGGCGAAATAATGGGCTTGTCGCCGACGAACGCACTTGCAATCGTGTATCGGGAACGTCGCCAAATCGCGGCGTGGGAATGCACGTAGAAAACAGCCCAGATTTCAGCGAGTGCAGACATCCATGACAATCCAAATAACCGGAAAGAATCTCGACGCAGGAAACGCATTCCAGGCTTACGCCAGCGATAAGATTCACACGGTGCTGAACAAGTATCTGGACCGCGTGCCCGATGGGCACGTCCGGCTGGAGCGTGAGCGCGGTTTCTTCAAAACGTCATGCTCCGTGCGCTTGACGAGCGGTCTGCTGCTCGAAGCTCACGGCGAAGGCGACGATGCCTACACCAGCGTCGATTCCGCGGCGCACCGTCTCGAGTCCCGCGTCCGGCGCTATAAGAGCCGGATCAAAAATCATTCCTCTCCGGAAGCAGCCGCGCGCCGCAAGATCGACATGGAAGCGCGCGACTATGTCGTGAGCGTAGGGGAAGAGGATCAGCCGGAGCATCACGACGCGAATCCGCTTATCATCGCTGAAGGCCAACGCAACATCGGCCACATGACAGTCAGCGAAGCGGTCATGCAGCTCGATTTGTCTGAAGCGCCTTTCATGATTTTCAAGAATGCGGCCCACGGGGGGCTGAATGTCGTTTACCGGCGTAACGATGGTAACATTGGCTGGATAGACGCAGAAACGGCAGCCGCTGCAAAACCTGTAGACTGAGGACAACCGGATCTTTGATCACCAGCGCCGGCCGCGAGAGTGGGGCGCGTCGCAAGACGCGATTGGCTCGGCGCTGTTTTTTCTATGGAGCCTAGATGAATATCGAGGACATGCTCGCCCCGGACGGAATTGTTCCGCGGCTGAAGGCAGAGGACAAAAAGCAGGCGCTTCAGGCGCTGGCGACCAAAGCCGAGGCCGCAACGGGCGCTCCAGCGCATGAGATCTACACCGCTCTGTTACAGCGCGAGCGGCTAAGCTCCACAAGCCTCGGCCGTGGGATTGCGATACCCCACATCAAGCTCCCTATGGCCAAGGCGATTACCTGCCTGTTCGCACGCCTCGAAAAGCCCATCCCATTCGACAGCCATGACGGCGAGCCTGTCGACCTGCTGTTCTTCCTGCTCGCGCCCGAGCAGGCCGGCGGCGATCATCTGAAAGCGCTCGCACGCATCTCGCGTTTGATCCGCGATCCGGCAACGCTCGAAGGCCTTCGCAATGCCAAGGATGTCAACGAATTGCGTCTCGTGCTGACGAAGCCGCTGACATCGAATGCCGCGTGACCCTGTCGCTCGACAAATGTCTTCAATAAAAAACGCCCCGTTCGCGGGGCGTTTTTTTATGCATCAATGCAGCACCGCCAGCGCGCCGAGCCCGACGCCGCCGACGAGAAGCCGCCACCAGCCGAAGAACGACAATCCGCGGCGCGCAATGAAATCGAGCGCATAGCGCACGACCACGACACCCGCGACGAACGCAGCGACGAAGCCGATTGCGATCATTCCGACATCGTCCGGCGTGAGAATCGACCAGTTCTTGTAAAGATCGTAGGCGAACGCGCCGGTCATCGTGGGCATGGCGAGAAAGAACGAGAATTCCGCAGCCGTGCGCTTGTCCGCGCCGAGAAGCATCGCGCCGACGATCGACGAGCCCGAACGCGACACGCCCGGGATCATCGCGAGACACTGGCAGAACCCGATACCCAGCGCACTGAGCAACGGAAGATCCATCACGTCATGATAACGTGGCTTCAGCGGCAACCGGTCGATGAACAGCAAAACGATGCCGCCGAGCACCAGCGCGATGCAGATGATCAGCGGCGATTCGAACAGATAATTCTTGATGAAGCTGTGCGCGGCTGCGCCGATGACCGCCGCTGGCAGAAAGGCGATGAGCACCGCCAGCACGAAACGCCGCGACCTCGCATCGCTCGGCAGCGCGGAAACGAGATGCCAGAGACGGCCGGAATAAACCGTCAGCAGCGCCAGGATCGCGCCGAGCTGAATGAGCACCTCGAACGTCCGGCCCGTCGATTTGACACCGAGCAATTCCTCCGTCAGCAGAAGGTGCGCGGTCGATGAGACCGGGAGAAACTCGGTCAATCCCTCGATCAGCCCGAGCAGCAAGGCTTCCCAAGAATGCATGAAATCTATTCCCCCTCAGGCACAACCGCGGGAGCGTTAGCAGAATTCGCCTCCGCGCCATAGCTCCGGTTTTGGCACTGATGCCTTCGAATCGGCCTAGGCCGAAGGTATAGTCGCTGCGTCGCAATCGAAGAGGCCCGATGCCCACACGCTTGACACAATACCGGCTTTGCCCGCGTTCCCGCTCGATCCGCCTCGCGCTCGCCGAATACGGCGTCGAGGTGACGCTGCTCGACGAAAATCCGTGGGAATGGCGGAAAGGCTTCCTGGCGAAAAATCCGGCCGGCGAGATGCCCGTTCTCGAATACGACAACGGCCTGACGCTGTGCGGCGCTTATTCGATTTCAGAGTTCATCGGCGACGAGCCCGTGCCAAGCGCCTCGGTCATGGGCCCGAAACCGCCGCCGCTATTTCCCGGCAATCGCGAGGACCGCGCCGAAGTTCGCCGTCTCGTCGACTGGTTTCACGGCAAATTCGACCGCGAGGTCTCGCGTGAACTGCTGAACGAAAAGGTTTACCAGACGATGCAGCCGTCGGGCGGCGCAGCCCCCGATCCCGCCATTCTGCGCGCCGTCCGCGCCAATCTTCGTTACCATCTCGCCTATACGGGTTATCTCGCCGATGCGCGGCGCTGGCTGGCGGGCGACGATTTGAGCTTTGCCGATTTCGCAGCGGCGGCGCATATCTCTATCGTGGACTATCTGGGCGAGATGCCCTGGCACGAGTATCCCGCGGTCAAGGCTTGGTATCAGAAGATCAAGTCGCGGCCGTCGTTCCGCGCGCTCCTTGCTGATCGCGTGCCGGGCTCCTCGCCGCCGCTCGCGTATTCGGACCTCGATTTTTGACCCGTAGTTTGGCCTTGGCCGTTGACCGTGCTCGATAGCGTTACCGCCGCAACTGACCTGAACGTCATGCTCCGCGACGAGGCGCGCAAGCTCGGCCTCGACGCTATCGGCATCGCGCGGCTCGACGCCTCGGGCGAGCTTGCCGAACGGCTCGATTATTTTCTGAAACATGGCCGCCACGGCGACATGGACTGGATGGAAGAGAACGCCGACCGGCGCGGCGATCCCAATCGCCTTTGGCCGGAAGCGAAAAGCGCGATCATGATCGGCCAGTCTTACGCGCCGCCCGACAACCCGCTCGATGCCCTTGCCGAGCGCGACCGCGGTGTCATCTCGGTCTATGCGAAGGGCCGCGACTACCACGACGTCGTGAAGAAAAAAATCAAATCACTGGCGCGCACCTTCGCGGCGAAATCGGGCGCCGACGTCAAGGTCTTCGTCGACACCGCTCCATTGATGGAGAAGCCGCTCGCGATGAGGGCGGGCCTCGGCTGGCAGGGCAAACATACAGTTCTTGTTTCGCGCGAGCATGGCGACTGGCTCTTTCTCGGCGCGATCCTGACGACGGCGGCCCTCGCACCGGATGCCGAAGAAGTCAGCCGCTGCGGCTCCTGCACGCGTTGTCTCGACATCTGCCCGACGAAGGCGTTTCCGGCTCCGTATCAGCTCGATGCACGCCGCTGTCTCGCCTACCTGTCAATCGAGCACAAAGGTCATATCCCGCTGGAATTTCGCGAGCCGATGGGCAATCGCGTATTCGGCTGCGACGACTGCCTCGCCGTCTGCCCGTGGAATAAATTTGCCTCCGCCGCGACCGAGATCCGCTTCGCCGCGCAGCCCGCGACCGACAACCCGCCGCTTACCGATCTGCTGGCGCTCGACGATGCCGCGTTTCGCCAACGCTTTGCGGGAACGCCGGTGAAACGCACGGGACGCAACCGCATCATCCGCAACACGCTTATCGCAGCTGGAAACTCCGGCGATCGATCGTTGCTGCGCTTGATCACACCGCTATTCGAAGACGAGTCTCCGCTTGTTCGCGCCATGGCGATCTGGTCGGCAAAACGTCTGATGCGCGAAGAAGAGTTCGCACCCTTTAAATCCCGCTACGAAGCGCGCGAAGCCGATCCCGATGTCGCGCGCGAATGGGCTCAGCCCCTCGAAGGACATTCCGCATGAACCGACTTTTTTGCTTCGGCCTGGGCTACAGCGCGGGCGTACTCTCGCGCCGCCTCGCCGCAAAAGGCTGGAGCATTTCCGGCACTGCGACGACCGCTGAAAAGGCGGAAGCCTTGAAGCAGCACGGATACGAAGCCTTCGTATTCGACGGACGCGAACGCGATTCCGCCATCGCCGATGCACTCAGCCGATCAACGCACATCCTGCTGTCCATTCCGCCCGGCGAGGACGGCGATCCGGCTTACCGCGTCTACGCATCGGACATCGCTGCGAGCCCCTCGATTGCGTGGATCGGATATTTTTCTTCGATCAGCGTCTACGGCGATTCAAAGGGTGAATGGGTCGACGAAACGACTCCGCCGGGGCCCGTCACGGACCGCGGCAAGCGCCGCCTCGACGCCGAGAACGCCTGGATCGAACTTGGCCGCGCGAGCGGCAAGACGATTGTCGTCCTGCGCCTCCCCGGAATTTACGGTCCGGGCCGCAGCGCCATCGACCAGCTCCGCGCAGGCAAAGCCCGCCGGATTTTCAAACCCGGCCAGGTCACCAATCGCGTCCACGTCGACGACATCGCAACTGCAACCGAAGCCGCCCTCGGGCTTGCCTCCGGCATTCACGTCTTCAACGTCACCGATGATTTGCCCGCCCCGCCTCAGGACGTCATTGCGTACGGCGCGGAAATTTTAGGCGTCCCCTGCCCGCCAGCCACCGATCCGACCGACGCTAGCCTGTCGCCGATGGCGCGCAGCTTCTACGCCGAAAGCAAAAAAGTCTCGAATGCGCGCATGAAAAACGACCTGGGCGTCAAGCTCGCATATCCCACCTACATCGAAGGCCTTAAAGCCATCGCCACTTCATAATTCCGAATTTTTTACGATCGTCACACGTTCTCCGCCATTCCGCCGGAATGAGGCATACATATGCTCTCATCGACGCCGCGCACTTCGAGCGCCGGCGTTTCGAATGCGGGCGAATTATTATGCGGGCTATCGTTGTCATAAGCACCGTGCTGACCATGCTGGCAGCGTCGCCCCTATCATCGCGCCCGGCAGCGGCCGAACCCATCGATCCGGCGCAGGCCATCGCGCAGAAATTCATTGATGCCGATCGAGCGGCACCCGCGCCGCCGCGCGCCAAGCCGAAGCCTGCGCGCATCACAAAATCGGAGCCGACGGCACCCGGCCTCGACTACGAAACGGAGATGCTTGAAAACGCACGGGCCGAGCAAGCCGAGCGCCGCAAAGTAATTGCAGAGCCCGCTCCGCTCGTGATCGCGCAGCCTGCTCCCTCCGCAGCGCCGGAACCCATCGTTAATCCGCCTCCGGCGCCGCCACAAACAACCGAACCCGCCGCGAAACCGGTCGCTCCCGCTCAGCCGGCTATGATCCAGCGGCGTCAAACGGCCGATACGAAAGCAGCAACTGTGCCGGACGCTGTGCCCGCACGTCCTGACACGCGTGCGACCGTGCTGATCGTGCTCGATCCGGACGACACCGAGCAGGCGCACGTGAAATCCGATCCGATCATCTGCTTCGACCAGCAATGCTGGATTTCGAACGGCTTGGATTCGCCCGCCAAACCGATGCCGCGCTCCGAGGCCGTCGCGCTCAAGACGACGGAAACGCCAACCGGCGACTCTTGCAGCGGCAAATCCGCCTGCGCATTTCGCAACGTCGCGTTTCAACCCGAAACCCAGATCCAGGTCGTCGAGGTCGGAGAAAGCCGCGGCGTTTCCGATGGCGCCTATACCGTTGCCGCAGATTCCACATGCCGGAAGCTCAACGGCGATCTGACGTGCGATAATGCGCTTGTAACCCACGCATTCCGCATGTGGGTCGTGCCTGAAATGACCGCACAACAGGTCGGAGCATCGGCGCTCGAGGATGCCGTCGCGGAAGGTCTGCAAGACAGCAACAACGACAATTCCGCCGACGGCAAATAACGGCGTCGCCGCTAGATGAGCTTGCCGATTTCATCGAACAGCAACGCCAGATCCTGCGGCCGCGAGAGACGATGCTCGCCGTCCGCGATCTCGACGAGTTTGACATGACCGCCGGTTAGAAATTCCGTTAGCTCGCGCGTATGCACAGCCGGAACATCCGGATCCTGCAGCCCCTGGAGGATCGCGATCGGCCGTCCCGGATCGAACGGCTCGCGCGCCAGAAGATGCTTGCGACCATCCTCGATCAGCCCGCGCGTGATCGGATACGGCGAACCATAAGCCGACGGCTGCTCATATACGCCGCGTTCGAGAATGGCGCGCCGCGCTTCATCGCCGAAGCGCTTCCACATCAGCTCTTCCGTCATGTCCCACGCGGGCGCGATGAGAACCAGCCCTTTGACGCGCTGAGCATCCGCCGGCTGCTCGCGCACAAGCTTGCGCAGAAGCAGCAGCGCGATATGCCCGCCCATGCTCGACCCGATGATCACCTGCGGGCCCGACGTGACGCGCGTGAACACCGCACAGGCTTCTTCGAGCCAGCGTCCGATTGTCCCGTCCGTAAACGGCCCATCGGAGACGCCGTGCCCCGAGTAATCGAAACGCGTCGAGGAAAGCCCGCGCGCCGCAGCCCATTCCGCAACGGCCACAGCCTTCGTCGAAGCCATGTCGGACATAAAGCCGGAAAGCCAGAACAGCCCCGTCGCGTTTGCGGTGCCGGAGACCGCCGTGCGATAGGCGATGCGGCGCTGTCCCTTGCCGTCTCCAACGATCAGCGTTTGCGGTTCGTCGCCTGGCACCTTAAACAACCTCGTCATTTCGATTGGAGCGATTCATGGGCCGTGAGCTCATGGGCCTGAAGCGCCCTACCATATTGCAGATCATTCCGGAACTCGCCACCGGCGGCGCCGAATTGTCGGCGATCGAGATCGCCGCCGCCGTCGTTCGCGCAGGCGGACGCGCAATCGTTCTGAGCGAGGGCGGACGCATGGCAGATCGCCTTGCCTCAGTCGGCGGCGAGTTGGTGATCTTCCCTGCAGCGACGAAAAATCCGATGAAGCTTCTTGCCAACGCCACCGCGATCGAACGCATCGCGCGCAAGGAGAACGTCGACCTCATTCACGCGCGAAGCCGCGCACCGGCGTGGAGCGCGCTCATCGCAGCGCGGCGCGCGAAACTGCCGTTCGTCACGACGTATCACGGCATTTATAATGAGAAAGGCCGCGCCAAGCGCCTCTATAATAGTGTCATGGCGCGCGGCGATATCGTGATCGCAAATTCTCGCTACACCGCCGACATCGTGAAGAAGCGCTACGCCACTCCGGAGGAGCGCATCCGCGTCATTTATCGCGGCGTCGATCTCGATGCGTTCGATCCCGCAGTCGTTTCGGCGGAGCGCGTTAAAAAATTGCGCGACAAGTGGGGCGTGGCCGACGACCAGCGCATCGTTCTGCACGCCGCGCGCTTGACCAAATGGAAAGGCCAGGGCGACGTCATCGCAGCCGCCGCGCGCATTCGCGACAAGGTCCGTGATTGCGTTTTCATTCTCGCGGGCGACGCCCAAGGCCGCGACGACTATCGCCAGGGACTGTTGGACCAGATCGCGAGCACGGGGCTCGAAGGTATCGTACGCCTCGTCGGCCACGTCGATGATATACCCGCAGCCTTCTCAGCCTCGCATATCGCATTCGTTGCATCGAACGAACCAGAGGCTTTCGGCCGCGCCGCTGCAGAAGCGCAGGCGATGGCGTGTCCCGTGATCTCGACCAACATCGGAGCGCCGCCCGAAACCGTACTCGCACCGCCGCGCGTTGCTGCGAGTGATCGAACAGGATGGCTCGTCGCACCTGGCGATATCGACAATTACGAAAGCGTACTGCTTGAAGCGCTCTCGCTCGGCGACGCGGCACGAGCCGAAATCGGCGCACGCGCCCGCAGACACGTGATGGAAATGTTCTCAACGTTCAAAATGCAGCGCCTGACGCTCGCCGTGTACGATGAGCTGCTGAAAACGTCGATGCAGCTCACTTTTGCCCGTGGCAATTGAGAAACAGTAGCCGCCGACACAACTGCAAGCCCATGAAGCGCAAACGAATTCGCGGCATTGTACGTTAGGGAACAGCGCGCAAGAAATCGCGCACTTTCCGCGCACATTCCATGAAATCGCCCACAAGCAGGTCTGCAAGTTCCACCGTCGCGCCAGCAGGCGCACTGTTGAGAGCTTTCAGGGGAGACAGCTTGTTATGGCAATGCCCGAAACGCAGTTTGCAGAAAGCCATCTCGTAGCGAACACGCGCGCCGATCGAATCTTCGATCACATGATCGCAAAGCTTCACAGCGTTCCGCTCGAAACCGATCCCTACTGCCACTATTACGGCGCCGGTTGGTTTCCCGATGACTTTTATGCGGACATGCTCGCGAACTTCCCTGATCCGAAACTTTATGAGCCGCTGAACATGCGCCTCTACGTTCGCCCGGACGGAGAGAGCAGTCGCGATCAGTTTCATCTGACGGAAGACGCAATCGCCAAGCTGCCGCCAAAGTCGCAGCAAGTCTGGCGCGACCTCGTCGACGTCGTGACGCGCCCAGAATATCGCCGAGCGACATTCGCAAAACTCGCGCCGGATCTCACCAAGCGCTTCGGCATCTCGAAAGACGCCGTCGTGGACAAGGCATGCGCGTATGAAGTTCGTCTGGTGCGCGACACCGAGGATTACAAGATCAAGCCGCACTGCGATGGCTTGAATAAGATCGTCACAACTCAGTTCTATCTCGCGCCAGACATGAGCCAGATGGATCTCGGCACATCGGTCTATCGCCGCCACAAGAAATTATTCGGCAGCTCTTTTGAAGAGTTGAAGCGCTTCGAATTCCGTCCCAACAGCGGCTACGGCTTTGCCGTCTCGGACTCTCGCGACAAACAAAGCTGGCACGGACGCGAGACATTGAGCAACTTCAAGGGCGTTCGCAACACGCTCATGGTGCTGTTCCAGCAGACCTCGCCAAACAGCTACAACGGTTCGCCTCGAACCGACAAAGCAGCCGCGGAATACTGAAACGCAATAAAGAGAACCGCTCGAACTGCGGCCGCAGAAGCTTATGCCTTAACGCGCGAACCATCGGCCACGCGCGTTGGCGTAAGCAGCCCCGGCTGACGCTGACGGAATACGTCTGCCAGGAGATCGAGCCCGTTTTCGACGAGCGGCCTGATCGAACGAAGCTTCGCCAGCACCGCGTTCGGCGCAAGATCGGCGATGCGCATGGTATGCAGCCAACCGTTGCTTTCGAGGAAGCCGCGATATTCGAGTTCGCTCGCGTCGAGACTGAAAACACTCGGCGTGATGGCGATCGTCGGACGGCGCAGCCATACCGACTCCGAGACCATCGAGCTGCTGTCCGCCGTACACAGGATCGCCGACGAAGCCGCATAGAGCGCGCGCAGCGTGCCATTTCCGGACGAGCGCACGTCGATATACTGATGGATCGCGCTATCGCTCTCTTCTGCGAGCCGGACGAGCGCGTCGCTCAACTTCTGCGGCGTTCGCCGCGAGTTGGAGACGTAGAACGTCGTACCCGTCGTCGCATGCATATCGCGCATGAAGCCGACGAGCCGCGCCAGATCGGATTCCGAAAACGTGATGCTGGACGTGTTGCCGCCGATCAGAACGCCGATCAGCGCCGGGGGTTGGCTTTGCGACAGCGCCGGCTGGATCATGGAATCCGGATCGATCGGACTTGGCTTCATTGTCCGCACGTGCCGCGAATGGGTCGCGACCTTGGCGTGAGACGTGAACACGAGGTCGAAATTGTTGACGTCGTAATGCTTGCCCGAGCCGTAGAAATAATTCGGCGCATCGAAGAGGCGTGAAAACGCAACGTTCGCGCCAAGGGTGTCGCCGCCCCCCGACGCGACAAAGTCGGCCCCGCTTACGGCGTCGGGCGTCAGTCCGTATCCGAGCCGCAGCACAACCTCGGGACGAACGCCCCGGTTGCTGAGAAATGCCAGGAAGCGCGTCGGCGTCCATCTACGCTGCGATATTTCGAGCCGCGTAACCTCGACCGGCCGCAGGCGCTCGATTGCCGCGACCAACCCTTCCGCCAGGTGATAATTCCCTGGGCGGCCGTCGGAAATGAGTAGGCCCTTGAGGGGTTCCGCCGAACGGCCGTCCGATTGCATCTGAAAATCCAATAGCTAGTGGGCGGACATAGCCGCCCGATTGTGACGTTTTATGGATTAAGCTTGAACCCCTTTTAAGGAGCGTTGTATTCACCCGATAAGACTTGACTTTACACCGCGCCTTAAGAATCTTGCGCCGGGATGCTCGAATCTGCGTGCTCGGCATGTAGAGTTGCGTCCAATTCGCGAAACAGTAGAGGAGAATGCCCCATCCGTAGACCTATGCGACCCGAGCCCCAGAGCCGGGAAAACCAAGGGCCCCGCATCAACGATCAAATCCGGGCCCGGGAAGTTCGTCTCATCGACGAGAACGGACAGAACGTCGGCGTCATCGCCAAATTCGATGCCCTCGCCCGTGCTGGGGATGTTGGACTTGATCTCGTAGAGATCTCGCCGGATGCCGAGCCGCCGGTATGCAAGATTCTCGATTTCGGAAAATTCAAATTCCAGGAACAGAAGAAGGCCGCCGAGGCGCGTAAGAACCAGAAGATCGTCGAATTGAAAGAAATCAAGATGCGACCCGGCATCGACGATCACGATTACGACGTCAAGCTGCGCGCCATCAAACGTTTCTTCGAAGAAGGCGACAAGGTGAAAATCACCCTTCGCTTCCGCGGCCGCGAGATGGCGCATTCGCAGCTCGGCATGGCCGTGCTTCAGCGCGTCAAGGTCGATACCGAAGCCATCGCCAAAGTCGAAAGCGAGCCACGCTTTGAAGGCCGGCAGATGGTCATGGTTCTCGCTCCGAAATGACCGCCCGCGGCGGGGTGAATGATCCCCGCCCCACGCAGCGGTTCACGGACAATCCAGCGAACGCAATCGAGAGCCTTGCTCGGCCATGAGCAGGGCTCTAGTTTTGTCTGGCCTGCAGTGGAGCGGAAGCTATGAACCAGGACAGCCCGTTTGATTTTTCCATATTGGATCAAATCGGCGCGCCGTACCGCTTCTTCGAGGCCGGCGAGAAAATCTTCCTCGAGGACGATGCTGCTGACGCGATGTACATGGTCCGCTCAGGACGCGTCGACGTCATCACTTACGGCACGGTCCTCGAAAACGTGCGCGCCGGGGGTATTTTCGGCGAATTGGCGCTGATAGACGACGGTCGTCGCAGCGCCGCCGCGATGGCTACCGAGCCGACCGAAGTCGTGCAAATCGACAAGCAAACATTTCTCGCTGTCATCCGAAACGACCCCGAATTCGCTCTTCGGGTCATGAGCCTGCTCGCCAACAGGCTTCGGCGGATGAACAAGGAACATTAAGTGCTTCCGGAAAAATGGAAACCGGTTTTCCGGTGAGAAGCACGATAATGCCACGACAAAGCAAGGACCGAGAGTCGATCCGCTGTTCAACGAAATGCGGAACGGCTCGAGGAACGAGCAGCAGCAGCAGTTGCGCGGCTGCTCGCTCCAAAGCCGGCCGTCAGCAGCCGTTTCTGATCATGCAGCGGCGGAAACGCGGACCGCCCCAGCCCCAGCGATCAGCGCAGATGTTGCGCCATTTCACGCAACGGCCGCCACGCCAGCCCGGACGACGCCAGTACTGAGCCTGCTGAACGAGTGACTGGCTGATGCCCGTCTGCTGAGGGGCCGAAACTGGCGCTGCCTGGGCAGGGGCACCTGCTGCGAGGGAAAGTCCCGCCGCGACGACAACGGCCGCGGAAAGCGTTGCAATGCGCATGAAAAAGCTCCGTTAACTGATGGCGCACAAGGCGTTGAGCGCTCCGGACCTTCGCAGCCGACGCCTGAATGACCCGTGAATAACGATATACAAATTGGTGATATGGCGTCAGTCGAGATCGATGATCCCGAGCGACGCCAGCGTTATGAAGGTCGCAATCATAAACGCGCCGACGATCAGCACCAAAGCCGGATAGAAAGCCGCGAACACAACGCCGGCGCGCCAGCCGCTCGCGGAGCGGACACTGATGAGGAACGTCGGAAACGCCGCCAGGGATAAAATCGTCGCGACAAACGGATCGAGTTTCATCGGACTGTCTCTCGGACCAGGGCGATCAGTCCGTGTATCTTCGCTCCAAGTTGAAACTTGCAACACCCGTTAAGGCGAAATCAGGCGCAACGAGCGGCAAGTATGATGTTGCCGATAGTTGCAAGCTCCTTGAACTCCCGCCCTGCCCGGTCGAAATAGCGCAGACGCGAACGAGCAACCCGGTTTAAGAGATCATGCGTTGATGATTTGAGGGCCAGCCTCCCCGACCGGCGACGTACCGAGCAAAAGCCATCTCATGCGAGCCAAAGCCGAACACCTGCTGCGCTACACGGGCACGAACATCGTTTCGACCGTCGTCGACTACACGCTTCTGCTGACGCTGACGCACCTCTTCGGCATGCCCGTCGTTCAAAGCGTCATCGGCTATTCGGCGGGCGTCATCGTCAATTATCTACTGTCGAAACGATACGTTTTCACCGTCGACACCTCGCACAAAAGCCAGCACCGCTTATTCATGGAATTCGTCGGAACCGGCTTCATCGGCCTGCTGATCACCGCCGTTGTGGTGTGGTTTGGCGTGCACGTGCTGAAACTGTCCGCGGTCGAGAGCAAGACCGCGGCGCTGCTTCTCTGCTTCATCGCGCTGTACTTCGCGAGACGGCACATCGTGTTCACCGCAAATCCGGCGAACTCACCCGCAGGTTGAGCCTCCGTGCCGCTGAACGTGATCGCCTCTAGAGATTCACGTGCTGGATCACGTAGCTGCCGCCAGCCGCGATGAGACCGGCGATCAGCACGTAGGGCAGCACCGAGATCAACACCATCAGCAGATCGACGAACGCTCGGAAAATCTGTTCCGCCGCGCGCCAGAGCTGAAAAAAGCCGCGATAGAGAACATAGACGATCGCGATCACCGCAATCGCGAGCACCGCGATCTTCCAGACCGGCAAGGACTGCCAGTCGGACCGGAAAATCGTCACCATCTGCCCGAACGACCACTGCCAGACGAGTTCGATGAACCTGAAGATCGCGGTGATCCCCTGCTGCAGCAGATTGACAATCTGATCGATGATTTCTCTCACGGTTGCATCTCCCTCGCCCCACGACGCCTTTTTCGGCGTCTGCGCTCCCAACGCGGAAGCGTTTTATCTGGTTCAGCAGGAACGAGCGTGACTTTCCCGTTCCGGCGAGAAAATCATGAGATTGCGTGGCAGAAATCGCATGCCCGCTGAAGATGTTGCGATTTCCGCAGCATTTCCGTATAAACCCTCCCAGAGCCGCCCGGCGAGGCATGCCGTGGCGGTTCTTATGCTTTTGAAAAACAAGCGGAAACCGCAAAAAAGCACCCTTCGCAGGACCGGCAATTTCACGATTGTCGAGAGTGCGGACGCCGCAAGGCATCTGCATTTCGGCTCGCAAGAGCCGTGAGCGCAACCCGAACCGCCGCACTTCGGACCGCAAGGTCCGGGGCCGCAAGGCGGCCCGGCGCGAGCGCCGCCCCCGCGGAGGGCCAGCCGAACGCGTAAGCGATCGGCGACGGGCCCGCGAGCGAACTAAAGGACACAAAGCAAAATGCCTAAGATGAAGACCAAGAGCGGCGCCAAAAAGCGCTTCAAGATGACCGGTACGGGCAAGGTCGTTGCCGCCCAGGCCGGTAAGCGTCACGGCATGATCAAACGCACGGCGAAGTTCATTCAGAAGGCGCGCGGCACGGGTGTGCTGAACGACTCTGACGCGAAGATCGTCAAGAAATACATGCCCTACAGCCGATGATCTTTTCGGCGCTTGCGGCCGGCTCGCGGAACGCGAGTCGCAAGCGCCCAGCAAAGACTCATCCACCCACGCACAAATCTTGAAGAATTAGGAGAAATCCCATGGCCCGCGTCAAACGTGGCGTAACTGCCCACGCCAAGCACAAGAAAGTCATCAAGGCCGCCAAAGGCTATTACGGCCGCCGCAAGAATACGATCCGCGTCGCTAAGCAGGCAGTCGAGAAGGCGCAGCAGTACGCCTATCGTGACCGCAAGCGTCGCAAGCGCAACTTCCGCGCTCTCTGGATTCAGCGCATCAACGCCGCCGTTCGCGAGCATGGCCTGACCTACGGCCGCTTTATCAACGGCCTGACGAACCTCGGCATCGAAGTCGATCGCAAGGTCCTTTCCGACATCGCGATCAACGATCCCGCAGGCTTCAAGGCGCTCGTCGACAAGGCCGCGAAAGCCGCCGCCTCGCCCGTCGCTAAAGCTGACCAGGACAAGGTCAAGAAGGCGGCCTAAATCGCCTTCGCTTTACTGCGCTGACGTCATCCCGGCGAAGGCCGGGATCCATCCAAGCCGGACCGAACTGCGCGAAAGACACTTGGACGGATCCCCGCCTACGCGGGGATGACGTTGGTAATTGGCCAATCCAGCCATCTCACCGACGTCGGACGTGCCATGAGCCAAGACCTGAATAAGCTTGAAGGCGAATTAGTCGCCGAAATCGACGGCGCCAAAGATCTCGCCGCTCTGGATGCCGTCCGCGTTTCGGCACTTGGAAAAAAAGGCCGCGTCTCAGAGCTGATGAGCAAGCTCGGCTCGCTCCCGCCGGAAGAGCGCAAGACCTTCGGCCAGACGGTCAACACCCTCAAAGGCAAGATCTCGACTGCGCTCGACGAACGCAAGGCAACGCTTGAAACCGCGGCGCTCGATGAACGGCTGAAAACCGAGCGCGCCGACGTCACGCTTCCCGTTCGCCCCGGTTCCGTCGCCGATGGCCGAATTCATCCCGTCAGCCAGGTCCTCGACGAAGTCATCGAAATCTTCGCCGATATGGGCTTCAGGGTCGCCGAAGGTCCGGACATCGAAACGGACGAGATGAACTTCGACAAGCTGAACATCCCGGCCGACCATCCGGCGCGGCAGGATCACGACACATTCTATTTCTCGCCGAAGCCCGACGGGTCGCGCCTGCTTCTGCGCACGCACACGAGCCCCGTTCAGATCCGCACGATGGTTTCGCAGAAACCGCCGCTTCGCATCATCGCGCCGGGCCGCGTCTATCGCTGCGACAGCGATCAGACGCACACGCCGATGTTCCATCAGGTCGAAGGCCTCGTCATCGACGAGAAGACCCACATGGGCCACCTGAAATGGGTGCTGCAGGAATTCTGCAAGGCGTTCTTCGAGGTCGACGAAGTAAAGATGCGTTTCCGCGCCTCGCACTTCCCGTTCACCGAACCGTCGATGGAAGTCGACATCGGCGCCGAGGCGATCGGCAAGCCCGGTCAGTGGCTCGAAATTCTTGGCTGCGGCATGGTGCATCCGAACGTGCTGAGGAACTGCGGCCTCGATCCCGAGAAATATCAGGGCTTCGCGTTCGGCGTCGGCCTCGACCGCCTGACGATGCTGAAATACGGCATCCCCGATCTCCGCGCCTTCTTCTCCGGCGACCTGACCTGGCTCAGCCACTACGGCTTCTCCACCCTCGACGTCCCCACCCTCGGCGGCGGACTATCAGCGTGATGATGGCAGCAGATCACATCGTCATTCTCGGCCGAGCGCACACATCGTGTGCGTTGAAGGCCGGGAATCCAGCGCAAAACGCGCCAACGGCACAATATGGCGTCTGCGACAACTCTTATGCTGGATCCCCGAACGTCCTCGCGGGGGCTCAGACGCTCGAGGATGACGAACAATGAAATTCACGTTCTCCTGGCTCAAGGATCATCTCGATACCAACGCCTCGCTCGACGAGATCGAGACGACGTTGTCGGCGATCGGTCTTGAAGTCGAAGCCATCGAAGACCCGGCGAAGGCGCTCGGCGCTTTCGTGATCGCGCGCATCGTCGAAGCCAAGAAGCATCCGAACGCCGACAAGCTGCAGGTCGTGCAGGTCGAGATCGCCAAGGGCCAGCCGCTGATGGAGGTCGTCTGCGGCGCGCCGAACGCACGCGCTGGCCTCGTATCGGTCTTCGCACCGCTCGGAACTTACATTCCCGGTTCGAAGATCACGCTCGAGAAGAAACCCGTCCGCGGCGTCGTCTCGAACGGCATGATGTGCTCGGCCGCCGAACTCGAACTCGCCGACGATAGCGCCGGCATTCTCGATCTGCCCGCCGAATGGGCGAGCAAAGTCGGCGAACGCTACATTGACGCGGCCGGCCTCAACGATCCTGTCATCGAAGTGAAGCTCACGCCGAACCGCCCCGACTGCACGGGCGTGCGCGGCATCGCACGCGATCTCGCCGCCGCCGGTCTCGGATCGTTGAAACCCGAGCCGAAACTCAAAGCCATCAAGGAAGCGTTCGACTGCGCCATTCCGGTGAAGCTCGACTTCTCGGCTGACACGGCCAACGCCTGCCCGGTATTCGCGGCGCGCACGATCCGCAACGTCTCGAACGGCGCATCGCCTGATTGGCTGCAAAACCGTTTGAAGGCCGTCGGCCTGCGCCCGATCAACGCCCTTGTCGACGTCACGAATTACATTTCGCTCGATCGCGGCCGTCCGCTGCACGTCTACGACGCGCACAAGCTCAAAGGCGCAATCCACGCCCGCCTCGGAAAATCCGGCGAGAAATTCCTCGCACTCGACGGCAAGGAATACGCCGTCGACAGCACCATGTGCGTCATCGCCGACGATAGCGGCCCGCTCGGTCTCGGCGGCATCATGGGCGGAGAGTCGACGGGCTGCACGCCCGAGACGACCGCCGTCCTGATCGAAAGCGCCTGGTTCGATCCCGTGCGCACCGCCGCCACCGGCCGCAAAACCGGCCTTCAGAGCGATGCGCGCTACCGCTTCGAACGCGGCGTCGATCCGGCATCCGTTCGCCCCGGGCTCGATCTCGCAACCGACATGATCCTAGAATTCTGCGGCGGCGAGGCATCGAAAGCCAAGGTCGCTGGCAAGGAACCGATCGAAAATCGCGTGATCGCATTCGACTTCGCGCGCGTCGCGAAGCTGACCGGCGTCAAGCTTCCCGAAGCCGAGATCGCGAAAATCCTGACGGCTCTCGGCTTCAGGATCGAAGGCGAACCGAGCGCCGCGAAAGTCACCGTGCCGACTTGGCGTCCCGACGTGCATGGACCGGCCGATCTCGTCGAAGAGATCGTGCGCATCGCCGGTCTCGAGCTCATTCCCGCAACGCCGCTGCCGCGCCTCGACGGCGTCGCGCGGCCCGTGCTGACCGAAAAGCAGAAGCGTGCGCGCCGTGCCCGCCGCCTGCTTGCGTCGCGCGGGTTCGTCGAAGCCGTCACCTGGAGCTTCATCCCGAAGGATCAGGCGAAGCATTTCGGCGGCGGCGCGGAAGCGCTCGACCTCGCCAATCCGATCTCAACGGAACTGTCCTCGATGCGTCCCGGCTTGCTGCCCGGACTGCTGACCGCCGTCACCCGCAATCGCAATCGCGGCGCTTCGGACGTTGCGCTGTTCGAGCTTGGCCAAGCCTATCGCGGCGAAAAACCGGAAGACCAGTATCTGAGCGCCGCGGCCGTGCGCGCCGGAACCGCCCGCATCAGCGGCGCCGGCCGGCAATGGAGCGGCTCGGGCGAACCCGTCGGCGTCTTCGACGTCAAAGCCGATGTCGTTGCAGCCTTGGCATCCCTCGGCATCGACGCCAGCAAAGCCCAGATCACGCGTGACTGCCCACCCTGGTATCATCCGGGACGCTCCGGCACGCTCCGGCTCGGACCCAAAACCGTGCTCGCCTACTTCGGCGAGGTCCACCCGGCGACGCTCAAGGCCCTCGACGTCGAGGCTCCTGTCGCGGCGTTCGAAATCTTCATCGACGCCCTGCCGCCGGAAAAGAAAAAGTCGCGCGCCAAGCCCGCGCTGGCGGCATCCGATCTGTTGCCTGTCAAACGCGACCTGGCGTTCGTCGTGGCGAAGGACGTGGCCGCCGGTGACGTCATCAAGGCCGCGCTCAACGCCGATAAGACATTGATCCGCAACGTCAACATTTTCGACGTCTTCGAAGGCGGCAACCTCGCGGCCGAGGGCAGAAAGTCGGTCGCGATCGAAGTAACTCTGCAGCCCGGAAACGAAACACTTACGGATCAGGCCATAGAGACAATTGTCAAAAAAATAGTGGCGGATGTTAAAAAAGCGACCGGCGCCGAACTTCGGTCCTGAAGGACAGCCCCACACGTAACGCTGGAGATGACCATGACGGCTACTGCACCCACTTCCGACGCGACGACTGGGCTGCATAAGATCGTCATCATCGGTGGCGGCGCGGGCGGCTTGGAACTCGCAACCCAGCTCGGCAACAAGCTCGGCAAAAAGGGCAAAGCCGAGATCACGCTGGTCGACAAATCGCGCACGCATATCTGGAAGCCGCTGCTGCACGAGATCGCCGCCGGCAGCATGGACACCGGCCGCCACGAGCTGGCGTATCAGGCGCAGGGTCACTGGCACGGCTTCCGTTACCGCTACGGCGAAATGATCGGCCTCGACCGCGCCAACAAGCGCGTGCACCTCGCCGCAACTCACGACGAAGATGGCCGCGAGATTACGCCGGATCGCTGGTTTCCGTACGATACGCTCGTCATCGCGGTCGGCAGCATCTCGAACGATTTCGGCACACCTGGCGTGAAGGAACACGCGATCACGCTCGACACGCCCGAGCAGGCGCGGCGTTTCAATCGCCGCCTCTTGAACGCCTGCGTCCGCGCCTACGCGCAGCAGGGCCCCGTGCGGCCCGGCCAGCTCCACGTCGCGATCATCGGCGCCGGCGCAACAGGCTCCGAGCTTTCCGCCGAGCTGCACCATGCAGCGCGCGGCCTCGTTGACTTCGGCCTCGACAAGATCGACCCCGAAAACGACTTCAAGATCACGCTGATCGAAGCCGCTCCGCGCATTCTGCCGGCGCTGCCTGAAAGACTTTCGACGGCGACCACGAATATCTTAAAGAGCATTGGCGTCGACGTACGCACCGGAAGCCCGGTGACGAACGTCTCCGATCAAGGCGTGACCCTCGCCAACGGCGACTTCATTCCTTCCGAGCTTGTCGTCTGGGCCGCAGGTGTCAAAGGACCGGAAGTTCTGTCGAAACTCGACGGCTTGGAAGTCAGCCGCAGCAACACGCTTATCGTGCGCCCGAGCCTGCAAACGACGAAAGACGACAACATCTTCGTCATTGGCGATGCAGCTTACCTCGTGCCGGATGGCGACACCGCGCCCATCCCGCCGCGCGCCCAGGCCGCGCACCAGCAATCGAGCCACCTCGTCCGCCAGATCCAGCGCCGCATGCACGGCGAGACGAAGCTCGCACCGTTCAAGTATCGCGATTTCGGATCGCTCGTGTCACTCGGCAAATATTCGACAGTCGGCAACCTGATGGGCTTCGTCTCCGGCAAGTCGCTACGCATCGAGGGCTGGTTCGCGAAAATTATGTATCGCTCGCTCTACAAGATGCACGAGGTTGCGCTGCATGGGCCGATCAAGGTTGCGCTCGACTCGCTGGCTCGCCTCCTGACCCGGCGCACCGAACCGCAGGTCAAGCTGCACTAGGCGACATTGTCTTCGGCATTGCCGGCCGGCTCGACGAAGGAGGGCCGGCAACGCCAAGCAAAACGATCAGCTCCGCCCGCGCAGCGCCGTCAGCAGTTCCGACGTCGGATAGCTGTCAGCCGGGAAGCCCAGCTTGATCTGCATTTCCTTGACCGCCTTGCGCGTTCCCGCTCCGAGCTTGCCGTCGACCTCGCCGACGTCGAAGCCGCGCCGCTTCAGAAGCGCCTGCAGCTCTTTCGTCTGCTCGTAGCCGAGCGACGGAACATTTCCGCTCGCGCGGCTGAGGTTCGGAGCACCCGTCATGCGCGCCGCCAGATGCGCCGCCGTCGTCGCATAGGTCAGCGACTGGTTCCACTGCGTGTAGACACGGAAATTATTGTACGCGAGGAAAGCCGGGCCGTTACGCCCCATCGGCAGCAGCAGCGACGCCTGGAGATCGTCCGACGGCAACCTGTGGCCAACACCTTCGACACCCCACGCGACCCACTGCGATCGCGGGAGCAAAACGGTGAGATCGGCCTTTTCCCACGGCAGCTCCTTCGTGACCCGAACCTGTTCCAGCCACGGCTCGCCCCGCTTCCAACCCATCGACGCGATGAAGTTCGCCGACGATCCGATGATGTCCGGAATATCGCGGATCAGATCGACGCGACCGTCGCCGTCATAGTCGACGCCGTAGTTGTAGTAGTGCTGCGGCAGGAACTGCGTCTGCCCAAGTTCACCCGCCCACGATCCGATCATCTGGTCCGCCGTGAGATCGCCGCGTTCGATGATCTTCAGCGCGGCTTTCAGTTCGTTGCGGAAGAAGTCGCCGCGACGGCAATCCCAGGCGAGCGTCACCAGCGAGCGCATGACGGACAGATTTCCCATGCCGCCGCCGAAGTCGCTCTCGAGCGCCCAGAAGCCGGTGATGACAGCGCCCGGCACGCCATACTGTTGTTCCGCGCGATCGAAGATCGACTTGTAACGCTGCAGATAGGACTTGCCCATTTTCTCGCGGCCGTTGGTCGCGAGCTTGAAATAGAAGTCGATGAACGTCTGCGAGAAGAATCCTTGCTTGCGGTCGCGCGCGACGACGCTCATGTCGGGCGTCATGCCGCCGATCGCATCATCGATCGTTCCCGCATGGATGCCTTCGGCGATCGCTTCCCGTCTGAAATCGGCGAGCCAGCGCTGAAACGGCACCGTGTTCTGGCAGTTGCGCTTATTGGCCGGAGGCGGTGGCGTGGCTTCCGCGAACGCCGCGCCGGACATTGACGCAAACGCCATCGTTGCGATCGAAAAGATCAAAAAACCTGCGCGCATGGAAAGCCTTCGGAGGGTTGTGTGTCGCCGTCACTGTGTCGGCAGACCGGAATGGGTCAAGACACTATGGCCTGAATGAGGCTAACATCTGCTTGACGCGCATCGAGCCCAAGCAATCGGCACGCTAGGCGCTGCCGATCAGGATTCCGACCGCGAAAACGAGCAGGCCTCCGACCACGACTTCCAGCGCCGCCCTGAAGAATTTCGTGTCCATGAACCGCGCACGGACAAACGCAATAATCCAAAGCTCGATGAACACGACGACGATTGCGACCGACGTCGCGGTCCAGAAATTCGGGATCAGATACGGCAGCGTGTGACCAAGTCCGCCCAGCGCCGTCATCAGCCCCGTGACTCCGCCGCGCACCCACGGACTGCCGCGACCCGAAATGTTGCCGTCATCCGCCAGCGCTTCCGCGAACGCCATCGAGATACCCGCACCGATCGACGCAGCGATGCCGACGAGAAACGTCTGCCAGGTGTTATGCGTGGCAAACGCCGCCGCGAAGATCGGCGCCAGCGTCGAGACCGACCCGTCGATCAGACCCGTCAAACCGGGTTGCACATACTGGAGCACAAACGTGCGACGTGCCGCCTGCTCCTCGACCGACTTCGCCGTCGACGTCAGCTCCACCTCTGAGATGTGCTGCGCGAGGCCGAGATGCCGGTCTTCCGCAACGATGAGATCGCCGATCAGCTTGCGCACTTCGGCATCCGAAATTTGCGCAATGGCCGCACGATAGAAGTTACGCGTTTCGAGTTCGATCTCTTCTGCCTGCCGCCGCACTTTCTCGATGCCGAGCGGCCGCACGAACCAGATCGGATCGTGGCGCACGAAACCCGAGACGTCCTGACGCCGGATCAGCGGAATATGTTCGCCGAACTTCCGCCGGAAGAGATCGATCAGCCAGCGCCGGTGATCGTTCTCCTCCTGCCCCATCTCCGTGAAAATCTTCGCCGACGCCGGATAGTCTTCTCCGAGCCCGGCCGCATAGTCGGCATAGATTCGGCTGTGCTCCTCCTCCAGCGAAATGGCGAGAGCCAGAATTTCACGCGCATCGAGATCGGCGAATTTTCGCATTGGACAGAATTCCAGGCGCAGCCAAGGGCCAACTCTAATTTAGAATAGTTCTAATATATGATGGGGCTATAGATACCGCAAGCAGTGCTGACGCGCGGCGCAGTCGCACCCGACCTAGTGCGCGCAAACACGAAAACGCCGGCCATCTTGCGAGGGCCGGCGAATGAATGACGTAACCGCTTTGGATCGCGAGAGGTTAACGCGAGCTGGATTTTCCGCTACCGCCCGACTTGCCGAAGGTGTTCTGCTGAGCGTCGACCCAGGTCGACATCGCCTGCTGCCAGCCCTTCTGCCACATCTCTGCGGCCTGCATCCAAAACTGGATCGGATTGGCTGCGCCCGCACCGAAATCGGGCATGCCCGGGAAAACGCCACCGGGGAAACCCGACTGACCTGGCGTGACATTTCCAAAACCGGGGAAATTAGGGAAGTTCGGCAGCTGGCTGGTCGAACCGATCGACTTCACCTGCTTCTCCCACACATCCATGACCTGATCGACGGCCTGAAGCTGCAGTTTCGACGCGTTTTGCATCTGTTTGCGGCTGAGTTCGACGAAGTCCGTCGGCCAGCCCAACGACTTGGCCGCTTCCGCCATCTTGTCGAAAACAGCATTGCTGTTCTTCTCGCCGAGTTCCGCCAGCTCAGAGCGCCAGTTCGACATTGCATCGAATGCCTGCGTCACGGCCTTGCGCGTATCATCGCCAAGCTTGGTGAAAGCGGGATTGGCATCGAAAGGTGAGTTCGCCATATCGTCTCTCCGGATTTCGCACGTCTCTTGCGGGCTTTCCCCAGCTTTTTCGCACACTGACAACCAAGTCGCCAGTTATCTTATAGGTCCATGCGGCGAAGGAACCGCCAGCTAAATAGCCTCAACAGCTTAACGGCCCTTTTGCCATCAGGTTCCGGGTGCTATGAGCCCCGCCCATGACCGATATCTCACGTATACGAAATTTCTCTATCATTGCCCACATTGATCACGGCAAATCGACATTGTCGGACCGCTTGATTCAGCTTTGCGGCAATGTAACCAACCGGGAAATGAAGGCCCAGATCCTCGACTCGATGGATATCGAGCGCGAGCGTGGCATCACGATCAAGGCCCAGACCGTCCGCCTGGATTACAAGGCGAAGGACGGCGAAATCTATCAGCTCAATCTGATGGACACGCCAGGCCACGTCGACTTCGCCTACGAGGTTTCGCGCTCGCTCGCAGCCTGCGAAGGCGCGATCCTCGTCGTCGATGCGAGCCAGGGCGTCGAAGCGCAGACGCTCGCGAACGTCTATCAGGCGCTCGACAACAATCTCGAAATCCTGCCCGTTCTGAACAAGATCGATTTGCCCGCGGCCGATGCCGACCGCGTCAAGCAGCAGATCGAGGACGTGATCGGCATCGACGCGTCCGACGCGATCGGCGTTTCCGCGAAGACGGGCCTCAACGTCGAAGCCGTTCTCGAAGCCATCGTCGAACGTCTGCCGCCGCCGAAAGGCGATGGCACGAAGCCGCTCAAAGCCATGCTGATCGACAGCTGGTACGACGCCTACCTCGGCGTCATCGTCCTCGTGCGCGTCATCGACGGCACGTTGAAGAAGGGCCAGCGCGTCAAGCTGATGTCGAGCGGCGCCGACTATCAAATCGAGCGCGTCGGCATCTTCCGGCCGAAACAGGAAATGCTCGAGAAGCTCGGGCCGGGCGAGGTCGGTTTCTTCACCGCCGCGATCAAGGAAGTTGCCGACACCCGCGTCGGCGACACCGTGACGGACGAGAAAAATCCGACCGCCGAAGCGCTGCCCGGCTTCAAGCCGGCGCAGCCCGTCGTCTTCTGCGGGCTGTTCCCCGTCGACGCGGCGGACTTCGAAGACTTGCGCGAAGCGATGGGCAAGCTACGCCTCAACGATGCGAGCTTCTCATTCGAAGCGGAAAGCTCGGCCGCTCTCGGCTTCGGCTTCCGTTGCGGCTTCCTCGGACTGCTTCACCTCGAAATCATCACCGAGCGTCTGGAACGCGAGTTCAACCTCGATCTCATCACCACCGCGCCGAGCGTCATCTACCATCTGCATATGAACGACGGCACGATGATCGAGATGCACAACCCGGCCGACATGCCGGAGGTCGTCAGGATCGATCACATCGAGGAACCCTGGATCGAAGCGACGATCCTCGTGCCCGACGATTATCTCGGCGCCGTTCTGAAGCTCTGCCAGGATCGGCGTGGGCGTCAGAAGCAGCTCACCTACGCCGGTTCGCGCGCCATGGTGATCTACGAACTGCCGCTGAACGAAGTCGTGTTCGACTTCTACGACCGTCTGAAAAGCGTATCGCGCGGCTATGCCTCGTTCGACTATCACATCAAGGATTACGAGGAAGGCGACCTCGTCAAGCTGTCGATCCTCGTCAACAGCGAGCCCGTCGATGCGCTCTCGATCGTCGTGCATCGTTCACGCGCCGAAAGCCGCGGCCGATCGATGTGCGAAAAGCTCAAAGAGCTGATCCCGCCGCATCTGTTCCAGATTCCGATTCAGGCCGCGATCGGCGCCAAGGTCATCGCCCGCGAGACGATCAAGGCGCTACGCAAGGACGTCCTTGCGAAGTGCTACGGCGGCGACATCACGCGAAAGCGCAAGCTGCTCGACAAGCAGAAGGCCGGCAAGAAGAAGATGCGCGAATTCGGCAAGGTCGAAATTCCGCAGGAAGCATTCATCAACGCCCTGAAGATGGACGACAACTAAACAAGGAGCGACCTATGTAGATCGCTCCCCAAGGCTCTCGTTTTACACATATTCGACGAGGCGCCAGTAAACAGCTTTGCCATTGTGTGGAGGGAACTTGTTCCCTTTTGCAATCGGCGCCGAAGTCGAAGGATTATCCTCCGACACCCATTTACCGCTCTCAGGGCACGTCTCGCCCGTATACTTTCTCGTTCCAAGAGGGGTCTTCATCGACCCTTACTCCTCTTTGACGAGCCTTGACCGCCGAGTCTCGAGGGAGGTACCCTACGATTCGTGTGCCGACCATCAAAGCCCAGTTGCTTGATGACCTCGGATGAGGCCGCAGAGGGTTGCACCCCTCTGCGGCCATTTTCATAGTATATTTACCCTTTTGCGTCAAATATATTGTGCGTCAATCGTCAAATTGACACTAGGTGTAGCGTTTGTTTAGTGGTTTGCGTTGTGTCCAAGCAACTGATTGAGCTGGATAATTTGATCCGCGCTAGACAAGCGCGAATGTTAGAACTTCGTCGGGAAATATCTCGAATGGAGGGCGAATTAGATGGGCTTTTGCACGCCCGCAGACTTATCGCCGACAAAGATGATTTGAGCCCCCCCACACTGCTATCAGGAGCGGACCTCAATCCAAGCAAGCGCGAACGCGAAATTTCTCCGCAGTGGAAAGCAATTCTCGTCAACGTATTTTTGCGTCAATCACCAAACCCGGTGTCGATAGATGAAGCTATGTCCTACATCCACATGATGGGATGGGGCATCAATCGCAATGCCGTCCGCTCCCAACTTCACCTTTACGCGCAGCGCGGGATGCTTAAACGGATAGGAGAGGGCCTTTACCGCGCGACGGACGCAATCAAACCTTTTTGCGAATAGCACCAAGCAAAAAACGGCGATCCAAGGGATCGCCGTTTCGATTTTAGGCTGTGATCAAACTCAGTCGTTGTCGATTTTTTGCTTGATCACCGACATGTCGGTAGCGCTCAAGTCGACATCATACTTTTTGCCATCGGCGCCGATGGCATCGTCGACTTCCCACTTTCCGTCTTCGAACTCGACTTTACCCCATTTCGAAAAACCGGCCTTGGTCAGTGCCGCCGTGACAGCGGTCGTTTCCTCAGCGGTCGGCGGACGGCCGTCGGCGAATGCAGCGCCAGCGAACAGCGCCGTGGATGCAAAAATCGCGGAAGCGGTGATGCTACGGATCATGACTGAAACTCTCCTTGCAAGTGTGACACCCGGCAACGCCCGAGAACCTGTTTTCGTTCAGAACCAGCCGCAGGTGAGAGTGGATCTCGGCATCACCGGCCGCCATTCCAGCCCTGCCGCCGCATGGCGCGCTGACGTTCGCGGAATTCGATATCGGCGGGCCGGGACGAGCCGGTGTCGCACCACGGATTTCCGTAGTAGCCATAAAAGCCATTGATCGGCGTGCAGTCGCGCGTCGCGTACGGCGGAGGCCTGTTCTTCTGCCTCTGGCTGTCCTTGCCTCGCGGCGCGGCAGACGCTGCGAACGACGTCGCGACGAGGATGAGCACTGCCGATATCAGCATCCGCATTTACGCAATCCTCCCAGATCGCCATGAGGCATGTTTCCGGCCGAGCACCACGATGCCTCGCCCTACAAATATGAAGGCCCCGGCGTCTCCACCAGGGCCCTGCGGTCTTCCTGCTTAATCGCTGCTGAAGGATCAGGGCAGGCGGCCGAAGCTGAACAAGCCATAAAGCCACGCCGCCACGGCCCCGAACCCGGCCGAAATGCAAAGGATCGGCACGATGAGTTCGACGTTGCCCTCGACGAGCGGCGACGTCTGATGTGAGAGGTACGGCACGATCGTGAACGCGCTGATGAGGCCTGGCCCGAACAGCCCGAGGATCGCGCCGCGGATCGTCATCATGCCCTCAGGCCGCCAGCCGAGGATCAGCCCGAACAACGCACCCCAGAGCCCACCCGTCACGGCCGTTCCGACCAGCCACGGCACCTCGATATCCGGAGCGATCAGGCTGCGCGTCGGCTCCATGCTCCAGGGCTCGACGTTCCATCCCGTCCAGTAGTGCACAAAAAGCCAGCTGATGAACTCTTGCACCGTCACGGCTGCGATCGCCCCTGCGATGAAGCCGACGATAATACTCTTCAAGGCATTCATGTCCGTTCCCCTTCTTCTGTCCCCGTCCGTCACGGCCCTTGCTACCCTGCTGCGACCAAATATGCCACGGTCCAGGGACTTATTATAGATTTCAAGCCACTCCTGTTGGCGCACGAGCACGCTCATGCGGCATCTTAACAGGCTGCCTTATTCTCGCCCACTGCTTCGCGTTTTCAGCTTCCGCCGCGTACCGGTTCATCGGCAACGCGTTCGTCACGGGGGGCCAGCCTGACACGCTGAGGCCCGGACTCGGCACCAAGGCAGCTGGCGCTCGCGGCTTCCTTTTCCAAACATCCAGAGATGCCCACCGCGCGAGATGCGGTCGCGGTTTCCACCCCTCAGAGAGGCGTGGCCTGGCGTCGATTGGACATTCAGACATCACAACCAACACAAGGACTTCCCATGAGTAAGGGATCTTTTGCTCTGCTTTCTGTTGTGCTTGCGACTGCCGTACCGGCGACCGTCAATGCTGCACAGTTCGATGCCAATCTGAAGAACCGCGCGATGACCAGCCGCCACCTCGCCGCCGCATCCGGGTCGTCAGTCACCTGTCTGACGTGGGAGGCACGTGCCCTCCTCAACCGCATCCGCGCTCGCTTCGGCAACGTCGAGATCGTGTCGACCTGCCGCCCCGGCGCCAAAATTGCCGGCACCGGTCACCCGTCCCGCCATGCTTCGGGTCAAGCCATCGACTTCCGCGTTCCCGGGAAAAAGGGACAGGTTGTCAGCTGGCTCATTTCCAACCACCACAACGGTGGGGTCATGACATATCGCGACATGGATCACATCCACGTCGACATCGGACCGCATTTCGTCGCCTTGAACCGCCCGAGCGGCCGGACTTGATCTAACGGGGGGTGGGCGAAAGACGCCCGCCCCGACCCCTCCGGGCCATTCGTAAACGCGTCGTCCGAAACCCGAAACAGCCCGGATTTAAAGCCCCTTTAAGCCATTCGGCAGAGCCTCCGGAAGGCTCCCCCGCCTTGCCTTTCTTGCCTGTTCAAGGCATATAGTCGCCATCGAACACGCCTTGGCTTACTCTTCGACAGCGCTACCGCCTGCTTTAAGACGTCTCCATCGCGCGATTTGATGGCCTCCGTCATTCCGCCGGAGGACGCACGTTTGCTTTGGAGGCAATTAATGTCGAATGGGACTGTGAAGTGGTTTAATGGTCAGAAGGGCTACGGATTTATTCAGCCGGAAGAAGGTGGCAACGACGTATTCGTGCACATCTCGGCGGTTGAACGCGCCGGCCTTCAGTCGCTCCGCGAAGGCCAGAAGATCTACTTCGAAACCGAACGTGGACGTAACGGCAAGATCGCTGCCGTGAACCTTCGTCCGCTCTAACGATTTCGAGAAGACCACTTTACTCGCGCGGGGAGCAGCTCGTCTGCTCCCCGCTTTTCTTGTCAGACCACAGTCGGACAATCAGACCCTAGAACAGGACGTTCGGAGATCGAATGGCAAAAGAAGAGATGCTCGAGTTCGAGGGGGTGGTGGACGAGGTCCTGCCCGACGCGCGTTGCCGCGTGAAGCTCGATAACGGGCATGAGGTTATCGCGTACACCTCGGGCCGTATGAAGAAGAACCGCATCCGCATTCTCGCGGGCGACCGTGTCACCGTCGAGATGACGCCGTACGACCTCACCAAAGGGCGCATCAACTTCCGTCACAAGGACAGCCGTCCTGGACAGGGCGGTGGTGAATTCTCTGGCGGCGCTCGTCCTGGTGGACCGCCTCGTCGCGGCGGACGCTGAACGCACGTCACAAGGGGCGAATGCCCCTAAACTGTTTCTTCCGCACGCTGATGATGATCGGCGCCCAGGCGTCGCGCGATCCAGATCCACATGAGGACCAAGGGCATGGCGACGGCGCCCATCGCGCCGGCGGCGAAGCCCAAACCGCCTCCAAGGCCCGCATAAACCCATCCCGACGCCGCGTCGCCGCCACGGAACACGACCGTATCAATGAAGTTCTGGACTTTGTATTTTTCGTCCGGCGACGCCAGCGTGTAGATGACCTTGATCGCCGGATTTGCGAGCGAGAACGCCACGATGCGTTCCGCCACCATCACGGCAGCAACCACCCATAGCGCAGCATCGAAACTCAACAGCAGCGTCCCGACGGTAGCCGTCACCGGGAGCGCCAGCAGCGCCACCGTCACACCGAAGCGCTGCAGAATGCGCGCCGTGCCGAACACTTCGATGAGAAACGTCACGATGCTCACGACGAGATCGCGGCCCGAGAAAAACGCGACCCGCTGCGCACTGTCCGGAATGGTCAGCGCCACAAGCCTGGCCTGCTCGAGATAGAAAAACGTTCCGACGACATTCGCGAGAAAGATGAAAATCGCGATGCGCGCGAACATCGGCGTCGTGAACACCTTGATCGCACCATCGAGGATGCCGCCGCCGGTCGCGTCCATCTCTGGCCCCGCGGCGCCGGTCTTGAGCCGCCTGACCGCCAGCCCCGCGATCATCGCCGCAGTGAGCAGCGCCGCCGACACCAGCAGCAGATTGACGGGTTCGACGAAACGTACGAGCCCTTGCGTCAGCAGCGGTCCCGCGAGCGCGCCGGCCGTGCCGCCCGCTGAGATGAAGCCATAAAGCCGTTTCGCTTCCGTGTGGCTCCAGAGCTCGGCCATCAGGCTCCAGAACAGCGACACGACGAACAGATTGAAGACGCTGCCCCAGACGAAAAACGTTCCCGCGACCCAGACGTTCTTGTCGCCCGTCTTCATCGCCAGCCAGAAGCCGATCAGGTTGAGCACGAAGAAGATGTAGATCGACGGCAGCACGAGCCGCCGCGGAAAGCGCGCCGCGACGAACCCGAACAACGGCACCAGCGCGACCATGACAAAGAAGACGACGGTGAACAGCTGGTGTAGCGCGTCCTTGCCGAGGCTGACGCCGATCTCATCCCGAACCGGGCGCACGATGTAGTAGGCGGACAGAAGCGCGAAAAACATCGCGAACGACGCGAGAAGCGCCGCGACCTCACCCGGCTCGACGTTGACGAAGCGTTTGAGCCACGAAGCCGGCTGCTCCGCCGAAGGCAGGGGCGTTTCGTCCGTCATGGATCTCCGGGAAGGCTGGCGGCCAGGGAATACCGTTCAGAAATCTGTTTACTCCGAACTGAATCGCCGTCTCAACCGTTCAAAAATGGCTCAACCCTTGGTGCACTGCAGCGGAGAATCGCTCCATGAATGGTCGTCTGCGGCACTGTACCTTTCTTGCATTGGTGTGCTTTAGCATTAGGGAAGCTAACGTTTTCAGGATTGTCGCAATTTTCAATAGTTCTATACTTATGCAATGCAGCAACAACATGCTGCTCTGCGATTTGGAGATAACTGCCGAAAAACGGCGTTAAATCAAAGGATTCGGAGCGATATGAACTACTATGCCTATGAAATGGCCCACGCGTTCATGTCTCCCGTCCGATTCGGTGTTCAGGCTCTCCGGAACACCCTCGACTGGCCCTTGAACCCCATGGCCTATACCGCGGCTGGCAAAAACATGGTTGCCGCCTGCGAAGTCTTCGAAAGCATCACACGCCGCTACGGCAAACCGGAGTTCGGCATCAAGGACGTATCAGTGAACGGTATCGACGTTCCCGTTCACGAAGAGATCGCGCTGGCGCTCCCGTTCTGCAATCTGATCCATTTTGTTCGCGACGAGACGAAGTCCGGCAAGCGCAACGACCCTAAGGTGCTCATAATTGCGCCGATGTCAGGGCACTACGCGACCCTGCTGCGCGGCACGGTCGAAGCGATGCTGCCTGAGCACGAAGTCTACATCACCGATTGGACCGACGCCCGGAACGTTCCCATCGCCGCCGGACGCTTCGATTTCGACGACTTCGTCGAATATCTCACACACTTTGTCCGCTTCATCGGCGAAGACACGCACGTTCTCGCCGTCTGCCAGCCCGCCGTCCCCGCGCTCGTCGCGACCGCTGTCATGGCGGCGCGCCATGAAGACATACAGCCCGCCTCCTTGATCCTGATGGGCGGCCCGATCGATACCCGGCGCAACCCGACCAAGGTCAACGAGCTCGCCGCACAGAAATCGATCGCCTGGTTCGAGCAGAACGTCGTCATGACGGTGCCGTTTCCGCACGCTGGTTTCATGCGCCCGGTCTATCCCGGTTTCATGCAGCTCACCGGCTTCATGACGATGAACCTCGAGCGCCACATGAACGCGCACGTCGAGTTGTTCAACAACCTCGTCAAGGGCGACTGCGACAGCGTCCGTCAGCACCAGACCTTCTATGAAGAATACCTCTCGGTCATGGACCTGACCGCTGAGTTCTACCTGCAGACCGTCCAGACGGTCTTCCAGGAGCATCTGCTGCCCGACCGCAGGCTGATGCACCGTGGCGAACTCGTCGACTGTTCGGCCATCACCAAGACAGCCCTGATGACGATCGAAGGCGAGCGCGACGACATCTGCGGCCTCGGCCAGACGGAAGCTGCGCACGATCTCTGCACGTCCGTCCCGAGCGACGAAAAAGTCCATTACGTGCAGGCCGGCGTCGGCCACTACGGCGTCTTCAACGGAACGCGCTGGCGCACCGAAATCCAGCCACGCATCCGCGAGTTCATTCGCGACGTCAATTACAAGCACCGGTCGAACGAACAGGCGGCGCGTGCGTCGCGGCCGCAACGCGTTCTGCAAGACGCGCTCGATGTCGCTCCCGAATGGCGAAAGAAGGGCTCAGGGCTGAACAGCGCCAACGGCAGTCACGCCCCAGAGACCACGCTCGCGAAATAAGCAGACTTCTTTGTAACCGACACCCGTCCCAGCGCGCTGACCTCAGCGCGCCGGAGCCGATTGCTTGGCGTCAGTGCGCCTCGTCCCAGTTGTTCGCAGCCTTCGCATCGACATGGATCGGAACGGCAAGCTTGAGCGCGGGTTCAGCTGCCGTCTCCATCACCCGGCGCGCTGTCGTGATGAGCGCCGAAGCCTCGTTATCGGCAACTTCGAACACAAGTTCGTCGTGGACCTGAAGCAGCATCCGCGCAGATGAAAGCTTCGCATCCACAAGCGCCGCCGGCATCCGGATCATCGCACGGCGAATGATATCGGCCGCCGAACCCTGGATCGGCGCATTGATCGCCGCCCGCTCCAGGAATCCGCGCATCGACGGATTCTTCGTGTTGATCTCCGGATAATGGATGCGCCGCCCGAAAATCGTCTCGACGTGCCCGTGCGCATGCACCTGCTTCTTCGTCGCGTCCATATAGTCGCGAATGCCGGGAAAGCGCTGGAAGTAGGTCTTGATGTAATCGCTCGCCTCTTCCCTGCTGATGCTGAGCTGATTGGCGAGCCCGAACGCCGAGATCCCGTAGATGATACCGAAATTGATTGCCTTGGCGCGGCGGCGAACCTCGGACGGCATGTCCTTCACGGGAACGCCGAACATTTCCGACGCCGTCATCGCGTGAATGTCGAGGCCTTCCGCGAACGCCTTCTTCAACTGCGGAATATCGGCGACATGCGCGAGCACGCGCAGCTCGATCTGCGAATAGTCCGCCGAGATGAGTTGCATCCCCTTGTCCGCGATAAACGCGGTGCGGATTTCGCGACCTTCCTTCGTGCGGATCGGAATGTTCTGCAGATTGGGATCGGACGACGCGAGCCGGCCCGTCGTCGTCGCACCCAGCGCGTAGCTCGTATGGATGCGGCCCGTCTCTGCGTTGATGTACGCCGGCAGCGCATCCGTGTACGTCGACTTCAGCTTCGTCATCTGCCGCCATTCGAGCATCGTATTGATCAGACGGCGCGCGTCGCCATCGATCTCCTCGTTGGCGGCAAGATCATCGAGAAGATTGGCGCGCGTCTCCCATTGACCGCTTTTCGTTTTTTTGCCGCCCGGCAGCTTCAGCCGGTCGAACAGCAATTCCCCGAGTTGCTTCGGCGATCCGAGATTGAACTTGTGCCCAACCAGCCCGTTGATCTCTTCTTCGAGCCGCACCGTGCGCTGCGCGAACGCATGCGACAGCCGCGAGAGAATATCCCGGTCGACCTTGATGCCCGCATGCTCCATGCCGACGATCACCGGCACCAGCGGCCGTTCGAGCGTCTCGTAGACGGTCGCCATGCGTTCGGCCGCGAGGCGCGGCTTCAACGCCATCCAGAGCCGCATGGTCACGTCGGCATCTTCCGCCGCATACTCCGTCGCCTTGTCGAGCGGCATCGCGGCGAACGTCTTGTCGGATTTCTTCGCGCCCGGCGCATGCCCCATCGCCTGCGCGAACGTCATGCACATATGGCCGAGATGACGCTCGGCGAGCGCATCCATGCCGTGCTGACCTCTGCCACCATCGAGCGCATAGGATAGAAGCATGGTATCGTCGAACGACACGATCTCGATGCCGCGCCGCTT
Source organism: Hyphomicrobium denitrificans ATCC 51888 (assembly GCF_000143145.1). Lineage (NCBI taxonomy): Bacteria > Pseudomonadati > Pseudomonadota > Alphaproteobacteria > Hyphomicrobiales > Hyphomicrobiaceae > Hyphomicrobium > Hyphomicrobium denitrificans. The sequence goes on along the minus strand of NC_014313.1, from coordinate 371,150 downwards.
CATCACCAACGCATCGTACTTGATGTTCTGCCCGATCTTCAGAACGCTCGGGTCTTCAAGCAGCGGACCGATCAGTGCCAACGCTTCGTTCGCAGCAAGCTGTTGCGGACGATTGTCATCGCCGCCGAACAGATCGCCGCTCGGCCCCGTATGACCGAGAGGGATATAGCAGGCTTCCCCCGGCGCAACCGCGAGAGATATTCCGACAAGCTCGGCATCGAGCGCGCTGAGATCGGTCGTCTCGGTGTCGAAGGCGACGCGTCCGGCTTCCCGCGCGCGTCGAACCCACTCTTCGAGCCGCGCTCGCGTCGTAACCGTCTCGTACTTGCTGCGATCGATCGCCTGTGCTCGCGCAATCGCGGCGCCCGCAGCAACCGCCGCGGCGGGAGACGCATCCTGCGGAGCGCCTGCCTCGATGACGTCGAGGTTCACTTGCTGCGGCGAAACCCTGACGCTGGCTCCAACCGACACCGCGAGCGGCGGCGGCGCCTCGGCGCCTAGTCCCTCCGCGATGCGCTTCGTCAGCGTGTTGAATTCCATCATGCGCAGAAATCCGAGCAACGCATCCACCTGCGGATCGCGAACGCCCAGCGCATCGATCGCCGTTTCGAGCACGACGTCGTCTTTAAGCAGCACGAGACTGCGCGATATGCGCGCCTGCTCCGCAAACTCGATGAGCTTTTCGCGCCGCTTCGGTTGCTTGATCTCGCCCGCGCGAGCAAGAAGCGTATCGAGATCGCCGTAAGCAGCGATGAGCTCAGCCGCCGTCTTGATGCCGATCCCCGGCACGCCCGGAACGTTGTCGACGGAATCGCCCGCGAGCGACTGAACGTCGACGACCTTCTCCGGCGGCACGCCGAATTTCTCGATCACCTCGTCGCGGCCGATGCGCTTCGACTTCATGCCGTCGAACATCGTGACGCCGGGGCGCACGAGTTGCATCAAATCCTTATCCGACGAGACGACCGTCACATCGCCGCCGACGTCGACCGCTCTCCGAGAATACGTCGCGATAAGATCGTCCGCCTCGTAGCCGTCGAGTTCGACGCACGCGACATTGAACGCTCTGACCGCGTCGCGAATGAGCGGAAACTGCGGAATGAGTTCTTCCGGCGGCGGCGGCCGCTGCGCCTTGTATTGCGGATAGATCTGGTTGCGAAACGTCTCCCGCCCCGCATCGAAAATCACGCCCATATGCGTCGGGGCTTCCGACGCTTTCGTTTCGCGCAACAGCTTCCACAGCATCTGGCAAAAGCCATGCACCGCGCCGACCGGAAGTCCGTCCGAGGGACGCGTCAGCGGCGGCAATGCGTGAAACGCCCGAAAAATGTAGCCCGAGCCGTCGATCAGATAGACATGGCTGCCTTTGCCAACCGGAACGTTCTCCGATAGCGCCGCGGAAGCCTGTTCAATGGCATGGTCTTGTTTGGATTTTGTCGTCATGGGCCGCACTATAGGGACATCGCGCGGCCCGACCAACGCTCATGCGCGAGAATTCCGCCAGCCCGCAATCTGAGGTGTCGAAAAGTGCGGGCGCAAATCGCACACTACCGGATCATTCCGCTCGCTGCGCGTCGCCTCCGTTGACAGCATGGGAAGCGCATGGCTGATCTCCCCCCGCGTCGGCAACGAGCTGCCTGCCAAGCGGGCAGCGCAATGCGACGCCATCAGAAGGGAGTTACGCTTATGCGCATGACCAGGAAACTTACGGTTGCATTTCTGGCCACGGTTGCAGCCGGATTGGGGACTGTCGAAGCCAGCGCTCTGCCGCGCTGCCGGGCCCCCGTCGAAGGCTTCGCGACCGCGACCGGCATCTTGGGCGCCGGATCGGAAAAAGCCCGCATCGAAGCACGGCACAATTGGCGAGCGACCGTCGCGCGCCTCTATGGCCCGCGTTATTCGGATTTCCGCAACGCTCAGGGCCGCCAGTGGGACTGCAAGAAGGGCGCGATCCTTCTCGCGAAATGCGTCGTCGTTGCTCGCCCCTGCCGCTACTAGGCGATCGCGGAACCCGCCCAAACGGTGAGGCGACGAGCCTCACCCCTTTCCTTATCCGCGCCCATTCGCGCGGCGTGAGCATTTGCGGCCCGGCGGCGAATGCGGTATCAGTCTCGCTCTCTTAGGCACCCGTAGCTCAGCTGGATAGAGTGCTGCCCTCCGAAGGCAGAGGTCGTAGGTTCGAATCCTACCGGGTGCGCCATTTCAGTACAGAACTATGAACGCCGAACGCCGCCGATTTCCCTCCCGAAGCGGCGGCGACGAGCGTTCGCAGCAATTCCGACTTCGATCCCATGATGCGAGCCTCAGCGTCGTCAACTTCGACACGCTGTGCAGGCGAGCGCAGATGGTCACGGCGATAGCCGCCATCTTCCAGCCGTATCCGCTCTCGCGCCTTGCGGGCGAAGGAGAAGTCACGGCGCTGATCGTATCGATCGCTGGAAATTATTCGGCGATCGTCGCGGCGGCGACGGCTTATGGCAAAAACATTCTGCCGCGCGTCGCAGCCAAGCTCGACGTGATGCAGATTTCCGACAGCGGCCCTCGATGTGATCGACGACAAGATGGTCAAGCCTGTCCATCTGGATCGTGCGACCCTCGCAGCCAGTCTTGCCCTGCCGCGCCTTGGTCGAGCAAGTGTAATACCGATAGGTGCCGCCCGCGCTGCCCCGGCCAGTGCGCAGCGTCATAGCGCCCCCGCACTTGGCGCAGAAGCAAATGCCGGTCAGCAGCGTCGGGCCGCTCGAAACGCGCGCCGGCGTCACCATCGGCTGACGGGATTTGAGACGGGCTTGCGCCGCGTCGAAAAGCTCCCGCTCAATCAAGGGCGGTACCGCCATGATGGCGACCTCGCTCTCGGGCTTCTTCTGGCGGTCCTTGTGCGAGCGCGTATTGAACCTGTGCTCGCCGATATAGGTGGTGCGGGTCAGGATGGCATGGACTTGCGCCAAGCCCCATCGGCCGCCGTCGCGGGTGAAGATGCGGCGCTCGTTGAGGTAGGTCGCAATAGCCTTGACGCCCAGCGCGCCGGACATGCCATCACCTTCAAGGAACAGGCGATAGATCAGCCGCACGGTGTCGGCGTGCAGCGGGTCGATCTCCAGCTTCTTCTTGGTCTTCGATCCGCGCTGCTCGGCTGCGACGATACAATAGCCGATAGGCGGACGGAAATGCACCAACGCCCCCATAAATCCAGAAAACCATATTTCTGGCTTTCCAGATTATTGGCTTTCAGTCTTGCAAGAAAGGCAGATTTCGTTATGATTCTTAGAATCAAAGCTCCATCCGGTCGAGGACCGATACAGGTTGACCGTCATGGCTGAGAATCCTGCCCGCGCAAGCAAGAAGGACGCTCCTGAAGAGAGCGACAAGGGCAGTTCGCTCAACTTCAAAGTCACCCCAGAATTCAAGAAGGAGTTCAAAGGCTACGCGGTGAGCCAAGGGATCTCGATGGTCGACCTTCTGAAAGAAGGCTTCGCCCTTTCGAAGAAGCGACGCAGCCAGTGACTGCCTCGCGGATGTCCCAGCCACAGCCCAGAATCAAGGCACGCAGCGCAACAAGGCGTCACGATGACGCTTGACCTCTTCAGCGACGCTGCCGAGCCGAACCGCTGGTTCGTTCAACTCGACCAAGCAAATGCGGCGCAACAGATCGACGGCTTGGTCATTGTCGACGGTTATGATCGGAACGGACGTCCTCCCGAGGAAGTCGCGACCATAGAGAAGGCGCGCTTCTATAAGGCGCACTCTGTTTTCTTCGAAGTGGGACGCAATGGACGCGCGCCCGTTCCCCAGGCGTTTGTCTTCGTTTCAAGGGACGGAGGCGACGACGAAGAATTCGCCGATTTGCACAAGCGTCTTTGGAGTTGGGGCGGCGTGCCGCTCCTCTATCGGAGGACTCCTGGACAGATTCAGCTGTTCCGCTGCGCACACGATCCAGATTTCATTTCTCCGACCGGAGAACAGATTTGCAAGCCTTTCAGATTCCTTGACATCGGTTCCCGTATCGCCGCGACGGAAGCATGGTGGGACGCCGAACGCATTCGCAATGGCACCCTCTGGGATGACCCCAACGCCTGCCGTCTGATGCTCTCGGCCCAGAAAGCCGCACACCGAAAGCTGGTGGAGGCTGTCCGAGACCTCAATGACGAACTCAGTAACAAGCGTCTGCTTACCGCTGGCCTGCGTCGACGGCTGCTGATCCTCTCCTTGCTTATCGCCTACCTCGAAGAGCGAGGCGTTTTGGGGCCGGACTTCTTTGGGCGCTTCCTAAAGGATGCGAGCCGCTTCTTCGAAGTGTTGCGCGACGGGGCTGCGCTTGTCGAAATGCTGAAAGCCCTAGAGGACCGTTTCAACGGGCACGTCTTTGCTTTGAAGGATGATGAAGCAGGCGCATTAAAATCCAGCAGGCAACTGGCGCGATTTGCCAGTCTCGTGGAAGGATATGAGGACGCCGGTGGCCAACTTAGCTTCTGGCGCCTTTATTCGTTTAAAGATCTCCCCGTCGAGCTAATCAGTCATATCTACCAGCTGTTCGTCACCGATACCGACAGCTCGGTCTACACTCCCCCGACGCTGGTGCGTCTAATGCTCGACGAAGCACTGAGCTGGGACCGTATCGACCGCTTGATGGCGAGCCGAGAAATCGTTCTTGATCCTGCGTGTGGCTCGGGGGTTTTCCTCGTTGAGGCCTACAAGCGCCTGGTGCTTCATTGGCGCAGCCGCAACGACTGGGCAAAGCCGGGCGTGGATGAACTGCGGACTCTTCTGGATCGTGTCCATGGCATCGATCTGGAAGCTGGCGCAGTCGAACTTGCTGCCTTCAGCCTTTGCCTGGCACTTTGCGACGCACTCGAACCGGAAGAAATTCGCGCGAGCGTGAAGCTCTTTCCGAAGCTTGCTGACGCCTCCCTTCACAAGCGCTGCTTCTTCGAAGCCAAGGAAGAGGCCCTCATAAAAGCTCCAGTTGGTGTTCTGGTTGGCAATCCGCCCTTCGAGTCCAGCCTTACGACGCCTGCGGCAAAGCGTGCCTACGCTGCCTATGTCAAACAGCATGGGAAACTCGCCGACCAGCAAGTCGCTTATCTCTTCCTGCATGAAGCCATGGGGATGACTGCGGAAGGCGGCGTCCTCAGCATGATTCAACCATCAGGCTTCCTCTACAATCAACATGCAGGCGAATTCCGCGAGAGCTTCTTCAAGCGCTGGAATGTTCGCGAGATTCTCGATTTTGTGTCCGTCCGCGGCCTCTTCAAAAAGGGGGAAGCCGATCCCAAAGTTGTCATTGTCGTGGCGTTGTCGGAGCCGGCAAACCCAGCTTCGAAGCTGCTGCACGCTGTCTTTCGCCGGAACGGTCGAGCCAATGCGGAACAGGGTTTTGAGATCGACTACTACGATCTTCATCGCGTGCCGCATGCCGCACTGTCGAGCAACAGCGATCTCTGGCGGGCCAACCTACTCGGCGGTGATCGACTTTTGAGTTTCGTTCAGCGGTTGCGCAAATATCGCACTCTTGGTGAGTACGCGACCGAACGTGGCTGGAACAGCGGTGAAGGCTACATCGCTGGCCAGAAGGGGATTTCCCGGCCAGCAGAGCACATTGTCGGACAGCGATTGCTGCCTACTAAGGCGCTCTCCTCGAAAGGCCTTGACGCGTCCGCCATCACCAAAGTGCCAAAGGCACCGATCAAGGATCCTAAGTCGGAGGCGCGCTTCACTCCTCCGATCCTGCTCATGAAGGAGCACCAAGATCTCTATCATGCGATGTGGGAGGAGAGCTATCTCACCTACAAGCACGAAATCGTCGGTTTTGCCGCCCCCAAAGGCGACCTTAAGCGTTTACGCCTGGTACGCGACTGGATCGCGACCAACGCCCCTGCTCTTCAGGCCTATGTTGCCGGAACAAGTATTCGGTTATTCACACAGCGAGCAACATCGATCGCTAGCGCCGACATCATGGCGCTTCCATATCCCGAAGACGGCTCGCTCGATCTGAGTATGAACGAGCGGATTCTAATCGATGACGTCGTGCGATACGGACGAGATTTTGTCCGCAAGGGCAGCGACTCCGACGTTATGAAGCTCGATGGCGGACAAGCGTTGCCGGCTTTCGCCGAAAGCTTTACGTCCCAGATCAGTACGGTCTATGCGAACAAACCTTTGCGCGCACTTGAAGCGCAACGCTGGCCCGGCATCATCTGTCAGCCTTTCGTATTTGGCGTCGGCAAGGTCGACTGGACCGGAGTCGGTGAATTGCGGGGCAGATTGGATAGCCTTCTTCGTGAGAAGCGCGGCTCAAGCATCGCCGTAACCCGGATCGCTCGGATTTACGATCGCAATTTTGTCTTCTTGTTAAAACCCGACCGCCTTCGCTATTGGCTCCGCTCCACGGCATTACGGGATGCTGATGACGTGCTCGCCGATCTCCGTGCACAGGGGTTCTGAGCCTTGCTGGCGGATCAAGAAGAACCAAAAATCCAATCAGGCGCCCTGGACCAGAACCTTCATCTTCCGGCCGCATGGCGTCTGACCCTTCTAGAGTTCATCGCTAGCGAGCTTCCCAAATGGCGTGATGATCCCAAGCGCCCGATTGAAACCGCCGAGACATCGCTGACGTCACGACTCTGCGCCCACATGAATAGCGCAACAAGGAAGTCTGGAGGATGGGATTTTCTCCAGTTCCGTGTCGAGGAGCCGGACGAAATCGTCGGCGGGCGAAAGGTTGACTTGGTGCCAGCCCCCAGCGCAGCGACAATCTGGATCGAAGGCCGCGAGTACACGCAATATTCGCCTCTCGTTCCCATCGAGTGCAAGCGTCTGCCCATCCCAGCTAGCGCGACGCGCGACGAGCGCGAGTACCTCTACAGCGCTCATTCCTCGACTGGTGGCGTTCAACGTTTTAAAGCCGGGCACCATGGTGCCGCTCACTCGATCGGTGCCATGATCGGATACATCCAGTCTCGTGATATTGATTTCTGGGATGGCCAGATACGCGCTTGGCTTGAGGGGTTGATCGCAAGTCCGGTCGATGGATGGACCCTTCACGATGGGCTCCGCATCACGAAGCGGGATACGACGGCAAGGTCAGCGCTGTTGGAATCTGTTCATCGCCGAAGCGAAGGCCTGCCAGATATACAACTTCACCATCTCTGGATTGACATGGCTAACTCATCAGAGCAGGCGGCGCATTCGGCACAGCCTATCCTCCAACGTTAGCCGCATGACATTGCTTTCCCTGTACGAGCGTTACCAACTTAACTTTGCGTCTCGACCCGCCTCGGGGCGAAGCATGCCCTACGACTGGGATACACTACCAAAGAGCCTTGATGCTCGGTGGTTGGCCTATTCCCAAATGTTGTCAGAGTTCTCCCGCGAACTCGCCAATGTGATAAATGACCTTACGAGCTATGTACCGAGGCTTGAAGCCTGGTCCGACGTCGTGCGTTCACTCTCGAACGATGAGAAGCTTGCAGCCTGCCGAGAGTTCATTGATCCAGTCGCGACTGTCGCTGTGAGCCTGCCCTATGCCATCAAAGCGCGTTTCGTTTTCGCGATTGCTCACCTTTGCCATCAGGCCAACAGGGCGCGTCAAGGCAAGGATTGGCAAGACAACCTGACGTGGGATAGCGATATCAAGATGGACGTCGCCGAAACGTTGGGAGGCGATTGGTCGCCTTTAAGCGTCTGAAGGCTCGACTGGATACTGTAAACGGAAAGGCATTCAGAGAGGCAACGCACGATTTTCGCAATGCTTACTATCACAGGCTATCACCGCGTTTCGTCATCGGTATGACGCAGATAGTCACACGCCACGTTGATCCGAAAACCAAAAGCGTATCTTACGGGTTCGGAGGGATGGAGGCTCTTGATCTTGCCGAGGTGAGTGCTCTTCTCGCCGCGCAGCGCGACAACTGCTACGGCGTTTTCGAGGCCTTTCAGATGCTTGTCCAAGAGCAAGTAACTGTCATTACCTCCAACAGCACGGTGGCGAACTGAAGAGATTTTCAGGAGAGGTCCGGCTTGATCACTGACGCATTTGAAGGGTTTGCACATGCGCTCCGCATCTTGCCGGAAGTGGTCTACCGCGCATATGAACTTGTACGTATCGATGCTCATGAGGCGACCGGAAATATCGAGCACGCCCTGACGTCGGTTCTGAACGCTTTTCACAGCGTATACGACAGCGCGCGGGAAGATAGTCGGATTTCATTCGACTGGTACGGTGTACCTGAAACAGCTGCCATCCTCGCTGTCCGGAACGCACGGATCATAATCTTGCGGGCCGGGTGCGCGGACTGTCTACGTATCATCTTCAGACGCCACAGCCTGAAAGACCGCGTTCCTACCTCATGGTTGATTGCACGCCGGCAGCGGATAGCGGAACCACAATGGAGGTTCCGATTTCGTGGCACGACGTCCGTTCAATGCTGATGATGCCCGCTACCGAGAGCAGACTCCGCGCGAGCGCAAGCAAGGCAATTTTTGATTATCTCTCCGGAGATTTGCTCGACGGGTACGCAAAGCAATAAGGTGCCAGCCGAAGCAGTTTTCATCAATGCCACGCCATTGCTCGTCAATGCAGCCCGTCGCGCCGTACCGATTTTGAAGCCGCATATTAAGGCGCGGTCGGTAGAGGCGGAAACATATCTAGACCACTTTCAGACGGTGTCGCCCGCTGATACTCATTCCCACATCCTGCGCCACGTCACGCTCGGCTTCCTGCATAGTCGCAACCCAGCATGTCGGGCGTGGCATCGGCTAATACTTCTGGGACGGGTCTCCTCGATCTGCGCCGAGGAGGGCCTTAGAGGCCTATGGCGTAGACAAAGTTGTCATCTTCACCCAGTGCGGTGCGCCATTCCTGGACAAAAGAGAGAACTCCGGGCGCGCCAACCTGCCTGCTGGCGGTTGCGCCGAATACCGGCTAGGCACGCTGAATAACGACATTCTTGACGAAGTGCGCCTGCCACTCGAATAGAGCCCGGCGGGCTTCCTCCATTCGAAAAGTCTTCACAATCATGACCTTCCCGTCGGTTCATCCCGCGCTCGGGCGCGCTCTTTCTGCGCGCGGCTACTCTGCGCCGACCGCCGTGCAACTCGCGGTTCTTGAAGCCAACACGGTAGGGCGCGATTTGCTGGTCTCGGCGCAAACCGGCTCCGGGAAAACGGTCGCCTTCGGACTTGCGATGGCGTCGACGCTGCTTGGAGAAGCGGAACGTCTCTCCCAAGCCGCTGAGCCGCTGGCGCTGATCATCGCACCCACGCGTGAGCTTGCGATGCAAGTGCAGCGCGAACTCGATTGGCTCTATGCAGACACTGGGGCGCGTGTTGTGACCTGCGTCGGGGGCATGGACGCGCGCGCGGAAGCTCGCCAACTCGGCTTCGGCGCCCATATCGTGGTCGGCACGCCCGGACGGCTGCGGGACCATTTAGAACGGCGGCGGCTTGACCTGACAAAACTCGCAGCCGTTGTGCTCGACGAGGCCGACGAGATGCTCGATCTCGGATTTCGCGAGGATCTGGAATTCATTCTCGACGCAACCCCTGAAGGCCGCCAGACACTCCTGTTCTCGGCCACCATGCCGCGCGAGATCGAAGCACTGGCGCGACGCTATCAGCGCGACGCTGTTCGCATCGAAACGGTAAAGCGTAACGAGCAGCATGCCGACATCGACTATCGCGCCATTCGTATTGCACCGGCCGACACTGAAAACGCCATCGTCAACGTACTGCGGTTTCACGAGGCCGATGCCGCGCTGGTGTTCTGCTCGACGCGGGAAGCCGTAAAGCGGACGCACGCGCGCCTGTTGGAACGCGGTTTTGCTGCCGTGGCGCTATCCGGAGAGTTGACGCAGAACGAGCGTACCCATGCGCTGCAAGCGCTCCGTGATAGCCGCGCGCGAGTTCTCGTTGCAACGGACGTAGCGGCGCGCGGGCTCGATCTGCCTGCGCTCGCTCTCGTCATTCACGCCGATCTTCCGAACAATGCCGAAACGCTTCTTCACCGTTCGGGCCGCACGGGCCGGGCCGGCAACAAGGGCCTGTCGGTTCTGATTGTACCGTTTAACCGGCGGCGCAAGGCCGATGCACTCCTGGCCGCCGCCAAGCTCAAGGTCACGTGGGGCTCGGCGCCGACCTCCGAGGAAATCCGCGCGCGAGATCAGGAACGGTTTCTGGCCAGTTCCATCTTCACCGATCCCGCGACCAACGACGATTTGAATCTTTCCCAATCCCTTCAGGCCAACCGTAGCGCAGACGAGATTGCTCTCGCGCTGGTTCGCATGCATCGCGCCCAGCTTCCAGCGCCCGAAGACCTGAGCGATGATCCCGGCCCTCCGCAGCGGCGCGACGACCGTGCACGAGCGCCGCGCGAGCGGGATGAACGCGCAGGCCTGCGCCCGAAAGATCATCGCTCAACGCGTCCCGTGCGGGATCATGGCCGCGAGATGGTGTGGTTCCGGATCGATATCGGCCGCGAGCGTAATGCCGAGCCCCGCTGGCTGCTGCCGCTTCTCTGCCGCGCCGGCAATGTGACGAAAGCCGAGATCGGTTCCATCAAGATCTTCGATCGCGACACGCGCTTCCAGATCGCCGCCGAATTTGCAGACACGTTCGCGGATGCCGCGCGCGCGATGAAGCCGAACGAGGGGCGGATCTCGCGCATCGGCGCCTCCATGGGTGACGACGCTGGCACGCCCGGCAATCCGACGTTCGCTGCCCGGCAGCAGAATGACGACGAGGGCAAAGCCGCAACCTTGTCCGATCCTCAAACGGGTCGGCACGCGAAGACGCCATGGCGGGATCGAAACAAAGAGAAATCTGGCGCGCATTTTCATCGAAAGCGTGACGCACAGAAAACTCATGCCAAGGGCGCCGGGCCTCACCCAGGCCCATCAAAATCAAACGGCGAATATAAGCCTGTGTCGAAATACGCTCATAAGAAGAAGCACCAGAAGAAGCATCGCCCGGCCCCGTAGCCTAAGCAAAGGCGAGCGACTTCCGCGTTTGGCACTGATCGTTGACATCGGCGAGCCGCCGACGCCTTCTGGGCCAGAGTCGAGGTCATCCGTTAGCGGAAATTATGTCGGCTGTCGGCTCTGAGACCGCGTAGTAGTTTGTGCTTGGGGTCATCGAGTGATTGTTGGTAGCGACGCGCGAATGCGGTCGGAGAAATCTGGCGCCCCATCGGCCGCTTGAGCGGCCGCATTGATCAGAGATCGTCGCCGCAATTCGTCAAACGGCAGCGTCGTGTCGATCCTGCCCGAGTGGTAGAGATAGCTATCGATCAGTCCATTTAGGAGATGGCGGATGTCGAACCGTCCTTTCCGGCCCGCAGCATTCGCGTAGCGTATGATGTTAATCGTGCAACTATTGCTCAACAGGTGATAGAACTCCGGCCGATCGGCCAGCTCGTTGATGCGCTTCAAGTATATCATCAGCAGCCGCCGCGCATCGTCAGCGCTGGTGTTAAGGCGGTAGAGATAGACCGTCTCCTGACGGTGATTGACGCGCAGGCCAACGAGATCATGCTCGTCGGCGACCACATAAATCAATTCGAATTGCTTGAAGAGAGAGGCAATCGGGTCAAAGCCCTCGCCCACCTCCGGGCGCGTTTCAATGGAGATGCTCAACGGTGGCGCGTTGTCGAAGATGAAGCTCAGGAAGGTGTGTCCGACCCACCCTTCGGCCCAATAGGATACGTAGAAATCGATGCCAGTGAGGTGCGATAGAAGCACCTCGCGCTCCTCATAGCGCACCGTGAAATCGTCCCGGCTGCGGTAGTCGAAGTTTCGCACTCCAGTGATGCGCACGCGATCGCCGTCGATGGTCGCTCGCGGCATCACCGCGACTTCCGGTCGCCAATTGCGATCGTGTGACGGAGAAATAGAAATCCACCACGCAACCACACCGAGGAAAAGAGCTGCGAAAAGGATCGTGTGCCTCGGACGCGACAGCCAGAGAGCCCAAATCGCAAACGCCGCAAAGGCTATCGCCAGCGCCGAGCGCAGCCACGCCGTGGGCAGGTTGGAAAAGTGGATGGCCAGAGCGGCCCACAAGGACAGCAGAGCCAGGCACAGGTGCCGGAGGCCAGCGATCACGCGGCCGAGGGTTGAGGACATCACTCCGAGAAGGGCGCGCAATTGTTCCTCACTGGCTCAACGTGTTCTTGCAGATGCGGCCGTTTTGATGATGATTTTGAAGTTGTTGGTGGGATTAGCAAGCAGGTTGATATTGTCCAATAGCAACAATATTAATGCGGTAGTTCTCCCAGCGAAAGTAAGAACCATTCGCTGAACTGCCCGAAAGGCAGCCACGAAGGCGCGGCAACGTTTTCGATTTCGTTTCAGAACCGCAGCATAACCAAAAGCGTCTGGAAGCTAAGCTGCGTTAGACGCGTGCTGCTTTGGAAATGTGATTACAACGATCAATCCTGGATTGTTGTCGGCGAGCAGAATTTTAGCCCCGTGCAAATCCGCAATGGATGCCACGAGGCTGAGGCCCAGACCGTTTCCTTTTGTCGAACGACTTTTCTCCAAACGATAGAGACGCCTGAAAACTTTTTCGCGCTCTGCAGCCGGGATTCCAGGCCCGGTGTCTTTGACCGTCACTTTTGGTCGTCCGTCTTCCTCGCTCAGCTCGACGCCAATTCCCGATCCCGACGGGCAATGAACGATCGCGTTTTCGATCAGGTTGATAAAGAGCTGATTGAGAAGTTTCCGGTCGCCGTGGACGAACATGCGCGGCGAATCGCCGATCGATCCGGAAAGTTCGTGGCTCCGTTCCTCGGCGACGGCTTCGAGCGCATCGAGGATGTTGGCAAGCAAAGCATTGAGTTCGACGTTGACGAAACTTGTCTTTCGCGCTCCGGATTCGATTTCCGAAATCCTCAGCAAGGCGTCGAACGTTTCCGAAATCTCGTCGATCTCCTGAACCGCCGCACCCACGACTTCTTGATATCCCGCGAGATCGTGCGGACTCCATTGTGCGATTTCGAGCTTTTGGCGCATGCGCGCGATGGGCGTGCGCAGGTCATGGGCGATGTCCATCGACACTTGTTTCAGGTTGTCGATGAGAGCCTGCAATCTGTTCAGTGTCGCGTTGACCAACGCTGAAACTTGGTCGAGATCGTCTCCGGCGCGGCCGATGGGAATGCGCTCTTTCAGGTGACCCGAGGCGACGGCGTTCAGCACGGCATCCATCTTTGCAATACGCCGTTGAGCGCTCATGCCAGAGACGTAGCCGCCGATCATGGCCGCGAAGACCGACAGCCCAATACCCCACAAGAGGCCTGTCAAAAGTACACGTTGCGCGTCCTTGATGTCTCCATTTCCATCGCCGACGAACAACGCACCATTTTTTACTGGCGTCCATCGCCCGAGAACTGCCGTGCTTGTACGCGGCGTCGTCCATGCTCCGATCAATGGCAGCTCATCCCAGGGAATCGTCTTCCAGCCAGAGAAGCGAGGAATGACCCGGATGTTGCCGGCAACGTACTCGGCCTTGCCATCGACTAAGAGGTAAATGTCTTCATTTGACTGTGCGACCGCAGCATGACGATTGACCATTGCGGCGACCCCATCGAAGCCGCCGTTGACCTCCAGGTCCGATAACGTTCTTTGCACCTCGTCGACGTGAGCTTTGAGGTTATCGACAAGCTGCGCACTGATCACAAAGTACAGGACTGAAAAGATCGCGAGATTTGTCAGCGAAACGATTGCCGCGACCAATGCCGCCAATCGAATAGCCGCGCGTTGCGTCAGTCTAGTCTTTGTCATCGATGCGATAGCCAAGACCTCTTACGGTGCGGATCAACGGAATGTCGCCGGGCCGATCGATTTTTAATCGCAAGCGGCTGACATTCGTTTGCACGATAGAAGTTTTGGGATCGAGTTCCAAATCCCAAACTTGTTCGAGCAGCATCGAGCGTGTGACGACGCGCCCACGGTTGCGCACCAGAATTTCCAGCATGCGGAACTCACGGGGCTGCAGACGGATGATCTCTCCGCCGCGCTTGATCTCGCGCTTGATCAAATCGACTTCGAGATCGGCAATCCTATAATAGAAATCTTCATGCGCTATCGGAGGCCGCCGGCCGAGCGCCGCGACCCTCGCGACGAGTTCGCCGAGCGCAAATGGTTTCACAAGATAATCGTCGGCTCCGCTTTCAAAGCCTTCTATTCGGTCTTCGATGCCGCCAACGGCAGTCAAAAACAGGATCGGCGAACTCACGCGGGCCGCGCGAAGACGTTGAACGATGGATAGTCCGTCCAATCCGGGCAGCATCCGGTCGATGACCAAGACGTCGAACCCGCCCACAACGGCATGCTTAAAACCGTTCTGGCCGTCGTTCGAGACATCAACATCGTAGCCATGTTTGACGAGACTTTGTTTGACGAGTTTTGCCGTCTGGTCGTCGTCTTCGATGAGAAGAATTCGCATCAGGGATCATCGTTTGAGAACATAGTGTCGGGATCGCCGCGATCGTCGCGTTGGGGAAGAATGAGTTCCCGGCGTTATTCATCTAAGATCATATGGAGCGAGGTTGCTCAAGTGTTGTGGGTGGGAGGCGCCGAACCGACCATCGTGACCTCGGAACGCAACGTGATCGGATTGAGGCGGAAACCTCAGAAATCTGTATGGTTCCCGGAAATCACCGTCTGAAGGCAGGCAATCATACAAGTCGGCGATACTGCTGCCTCATTGACGGCCGACATCGCTTGGAATTTCGACGCCGGACGGGGGGCGACCAGATGTTTCATCCGGCAGGACATGTTTGCCGCAACAGCAGAACTGCGCTCGTGGCCGCATCGCTGCTTGTGAATTCGCAAGCGGGCGCCGGAACGGCTTGCGTAACCTGCACCCAGCCAAGTTTGAGTGTTCGCTGTGAAATTCGAAAGTCGGAAGCAATCGAAGGGTTGCCGTTCGGCGAGGAACTTCTGGGCAAAGCGTGCGCGAAGGTCGTCAAGTGGTCCTATGGCGCCGACCGATGTCGTGCGTTGAAAGACACGACGTGTCTCGATTGGCCGCAAAAAAGCTTTTCACTCAAGGAAGCCAAGCACGCGCTTCTTGGAGAAGCTCCGCCCTTACCGGTATCGGAGCCGCAAAATCCGGCATCGCAATTGCCGCCGGATGGTTCCGTGCAGGCGCCCCAAAATGCCTTCACGACCGCCTGGCACAAGTTCATCGCCTTTTTCACGTGGCATTAGCTGAATGACGGCCTGTGCGATCCGAAACACGCTTGGAATTAGACGCCTGACCTTGCTGATCATCATCGGCATTCTTTGCGGTGTGGCAGGTTGCGATAAGCCGGACTCTTCCGACAGCGAGGGGATAGATCGGCAAACTTGCCTCGGGTCGGAGCTTGGGCCGGTCGAGGCACTTGCGGCGTGTTCGCGTTTCATTGCTGTAGCGAACAGCCGAACGCTTAGCCGCTCAGATGCTTATTACAATCGTGGCGTTGCATTTGCGGATTTGGGTGAATGGCATCACGCCAAGCTTGATCTTGAAGATGCGCTTAAGCTCGATCCGAAAAACCGCTGGGCCAGCCAACGGCTCGAAAATGTAATCCAAGCTCTGTCGAAAGCGGGAGGCTGAATGTGAATCGCCTCATCTGGGATTCCTCACCGCCATGCCACGAGGACGGCTCCGGAAGCCATCATTGCTATGCCGATCCAATTGATGAGCGAAAGAGACTCTCCGAGAATCGTGACGCCGAATATCGCGACCAGAACGACGCCAAGCTTATCAATCGGTGCAACGAGGGCAGCGTCGCCGATCTGCAAAGCCCGGAAGTAGCAGAGCCATGAGGCTCCCGTGGCCAAGCCTGAGAGCGCGAGAAACAGATACGTATGAGCCGAGATATCGTTCACTTGTTGGAAAAGGCCGCGCGCAAGAAGAATGACGCCCAATGCCACCATAACCACCACCGTGCGGATGAACGTCGCGAGATCCGAGTTGATGTTGGCGACGCCAATTTTTGCGAAAATCGCCGTCAATGCCGCGAAGGTCGCCGATAGAAGAGCCCATGCGAGCCAGCCGAATTTTAATTCCACTGTATCAGCTCCTGTGTGTGCGGACTTTGACAATTAGATTTTTACGACATCTCCCCGGCGGCGCATACTGCCAACGACGAAGGACATGCAATCATGACTGAGGAAGAGAGCGTACATCCGGCGACCGTATCGAAGGTCGCTGAAATTACGCTTGCATTCTGGATTCTGAAAATCCTTGCCACGACTCTCGGAGAGACCGCCGGCGATTATCTCTCGATGTCGCTGGAGCTTGGATATTACGTAGGACTTGCGATTACGTTTGCCGTCCTCATTGCCGTTCTCGCGGCCCAGATCAAGTCGCGGGCCTTTCATCCGCTGCTGTTCTGGCTCGCGATTATCGCCACGACGACGGCTGGAACCGAAGTTTCGGATTTTATGGATCGCTCCCTTGGATTGGGCTATGCGCTCGGTTCCGCGCTTTTGGTTGCCGGTCTGCTTCTGACGCTTGCATGCTGGTACATGCGCGTTGGCGATCTGACCGTGTATCCGCTGTACCGGAAGGACAGCGAAATCTACTTTTGGCTCGCGGTGCTATTCTCAAACAGCCTTGGCACAGCCTTTGGAGATTTCCTCACTGACAATGTCGGTCTCTCGTTCCTGCAGGGCGCGGCGGTGACGGCAGCGATTATTCTGATCGTCGGCGCTCTGCACTATTCAAAATCTCTGTCCGATGTTCTGCTATTTTGGATCGCCTTCGTATTTACACGTCCTTTTGGAGCGACGTTCGGCGACTTCCTTACCAAACCGGCGGAGGCCGGCGGTTTGAACTTGCCCCGCGATTACGCGTCGTTGACGACGTTGGTTCTGCTTCTCGCAATCCTCTACATTTCCAATCGAAGGCCGGCGAAGAGCTTCGAATAGCGAAGAGTCGTAAGCTAAGCCGTCGAACGCGCGGCGCAGGCGTTGAGAGCTTGCGCTAGACCCGCCAGAGCTTTCGGTTTCCGCCCATAATCGGCGCACATTCTGCGCTCCTCGCCCCCTTTGCACTTGCACTTCGACAAAAGAACATTTAGTGAACATGTATGGCTATGACGCTCTTCGAAAAGCTTCCGATTTTAGCCGACGCCGCCAAATACGACGCGTCGTGCGCGTCCTCGGGCGGGCCGAAGCACAAGGCGAAACAAGGTGGGCTTGGATCGACCACCGGAGCCGGGATCTGTCACTCCTACACGCCTGACGGCCGCTGCGTGTCGCTACTCAAAATCCTGCTCACCAACTACTGTCTGTACGACTGCGCCTACTGCATCAATCGACGCTCCTCGAACGTCCGCCGCGCGCGTTTCTCGGTCGACGAGGTCGTGACGCTGACGACCGAATTTTATAAGCGCAATTATATCGAAGGACTTTTCCTGTCCTCCGGCATCATCCGCTCCGCCGACTACACGATGGAACAGATGATGCTCGTCGCCAAGAAGCTGCGGCGCGAGCACGGCTTTGCCGGCTACATCCATTTGAAGACGATTCCGGAAGCAAGCCCCTGGTTGATCGAGCAGGCCGGCTTATGGGCCGATCGCCTGTCCATCAATTTGGAACTTTCGCGAGAGACAAGCCTCCGCAAGCTGGCTCCTGAGAAAAACGCCGAAACGATCCAGTTTGCGATGAGGCAGACGGGAGAGCGCATCGCGGAAGCCAAGAAGGAGAAGCGCCGCTTTTCGCCCGCCGGCCAAAGCACGCAAATCATCGTCGGCGCGGACGATGCATCGGACCTCGACGTGCTCCGATCAAGCTCGCGCATGTACGAGAAATATAAGCTCAAGCGCGTATATTATTCCGGCTTCAGCCCGATCCCCGACGCGAGCAAGGCGTTGCCCGTCAAAGCGCCTCCGCTGGTTCGGGAGCACCGGCTTTATCAAGCCGATTGGCTGTTGCGATACTATGAGTTCTCGATCGAGGATCTCGCATCCGCCTCTGACGACGGAATGCTCGACCTCGGCATCGACCCGAAGTTCGCCTGGGCGCTGAAGCATCGC
The DNA here is from genome assembly GCF_000143145.1 of Hyphomicrobium denitrificans ATCC 51888. Lineage (NCBI taxonomy): Bacteria > Pseudomonadati > Pseudomonadota > Alphaproteobacteria > Hyphomicrobiales > Hyphomicrobiaceae > Hyphomicrobium > Hyphomicrobium denitrificans. The sequence goes on along the minus strand of NC_014313.1, from coordinate 353,131 downwards.
GAGGCCTTTCCCGTCGACGTGAACACCGCCGCACGCGAGATGTTGTTGCGCGTCCCGGGATTGGGCAAACGTGCCGTCGATCAGATTATCTCTTCGCGGCGGCATCATCGTCTGCGAGCCGAAGACATCCGCCGCCTGTCGCCGGGATTCAAACGTGCGCTGCCGTTTCTGATCGCGGCCGATCACCATTCGACAGCGCTTCTCGACCGGCTCGACCTGCGCAGCCGCATCGCACCCTCTCAGCAGCTGGAGTTGTTCTGAGATGGTCGAGATCCAATTGAAATCTGGTGCGGATTTCGAGGGGTTTCGGCAGGCTGTCCGATCGCTTCTGGAAAACGGCACGACGCCGGAAAACGTGGCGTGGGGCAACAGCGACGCTCGTGAAAGATTCAATGTCGCGCCCGAAAACTCGGCTACGCGAATCTCGCTTCCAGCCGATGTCGTGTCGTTGGCGAAGCTCGTCGTTTGCCACACCGATCCCGAACGCTACGGATTGCTTTACGATCTGATCTGGCGCGTGAAACACGGCGAGCGGCATCTTCTGGACGTCGCATGCGATCCGACCGTCCATCGGCTCGAGAGGATGCGAAAAGCGATCGCGCGCGATATCCATAAAATGCACGCGTTTGTGCGCTTTCAAAGCACGCCGAGCGACGATGGCGAACGTTTCGTCGCCTGGTTCGAGCCGCAGTTTTTCATCCTGCACGAAGCCTCATCGTTTTTTGTCTCCCGGTTTCCAAGCTTCGCGTGGTCGATCTTGACGCCGCTCGGCTCGCTGCATTGGAACCGACACCAACTGACCGCTGGCGGCCCAGCTTCAAAGTCCGACTTGAAAGCGCCGGAGGATGAGTTCGAGAAGGGATGGATCGAATATTATCGAAGCACGTTCAACCCGGCGCGCCTGAACACCAAGCTTATGCGCGCAGAAATGCCGAAGCGTTATTGGCAGAACTTGCCCGAAGCATCGGCAATGGGTGACATGATCCGCGCGGCCGCTCGCCGGGTCGACGACATGCTGGAGGCGCCGCCTTCGATATCGATAAAACGCTCCCCGGAACGCGCGTTGCTTCGCTCGACGGGCTCTCCTCCGCTTTCGCTAGAAGCCTTGAACGAGATCATCACCGCTTCCGACGCATTCGTTCCGGGCGGAACCAGAGCGGTCCTGGGCGAAGGTCCGCTGCGTCCGGATTTGGCGTTCATCGGCGAGCAGCCGGGCGATCAGGAAGACATTCAAGGCCGGCCGTTCGTCGGTCCGGCGGGCGCAATTTTTGACCGCGCGCTCGCAGCGTCAGGAATCTCGCGCGCCGAATGCTACATCACCAATGCCGTCAAGCATTTCAAATACGAGCAGCGCGGCAAACGCCGAATTCACCAGACGCCGACGCATGGCGAGATCAAGCATTATCGCTGGTGGCTGCAAGAAGAGCTGAAGATCGTGCAGCCGAAGCTTGTCGTCGCACTCGGTGCCAGTGCAGCCTTCGCGCTCGCGGGCCGCCCGGTGAAGGTTTCTGAATCGCGAGGCCTGACGAAGTTTGACACCGTGCCTGCCGTGCTCACCATCCACCCGTCGTATATTTTAAGGCTGCAAGATAAGGCTCAAGCAGAAACCGAATTTGCGAAGTTCGTCGCCGACCTCAATCTGGCGCGAGCATGTCTCGCCGAAGCCGCATGACTTATGTTCGCGGCACCTTCTTCGCCTCCGACAAGCGGGCGGCGCGAATATTATCGACGAGATTGGGATATTTCCGCCCGGCCTTCGCTGCACGTTGCTTCGCGGCAGCCTTTTGCGACGATGTGAGGCGTCGCGACTGTCCGGACTTCGCTTTCGGATTTTTCGTCTTCCAAACTGGAGCACGCCCACTCATTTGAGCGACACCTTGGCGACGTTTTCCTTGTAGTCCTCCTTCGGATCGGACCCGAGAAGGATTTTGATACCTGCTAGAAGGCTCGATGCATTGAGCCATATCTCAGCGTTGTCCGCGTCAAGTCGCAACAGCGCCAGTTTCGGATCGTCCTTGCCGCCTTCATACCAGGCCGCGATGAAGCTATTCCATAACGCGTCGATCACGCGGCGATCGTTGTCGACCCGCAATTGGCCGTGAACGGTGGCGAAAAGGTCATGCCCCTTCGATGCGAACGTCGCGACGGCCGCATTCGAGCGGCTCAGTTCGCGGACCAGCGTCGTTTCCGTCGATGAGAAAAACCAGATCGGCCCGCGATAGCCGTCTGCATGATCTCGCTCGGTCTGCGCGGTCAGCGGCCGCATGTGACTGTCGTCCTCGCCGACAAGACCGACCATCATCGTCATGTCTGACTTGAGGGCTTTCCAAAACTGCGCTTCGAGTTCTTTAGGGGTCGCCATCTATCGGTCCTCCATCGACGATGAAGAACGTGACCGTCCTGCTTAAGTTCCTTGCAGTGTCAGAGCGCCAGCGACAGCATCAGCATCCTCGCGAGCCAGAGCACGGGCCGATCAAATCAATTCGCCGGACGCGATAGCGCGGAATCCGCGAGATGATTTGGAGCAATTGCGAAGCGGTCACGATCGAAACCAACGCTGCTGATCTCGTTCAGGAATTTCTGCCGGAACGCGCGGCTGATCTCCTCATAACCCTGCGATGGCTGAACGAACGCGCCCTGCCCACCGATGACATGATCTTGAAACCAGCGGTCGAGCGTCGTTTCGATGCCAGGTCCGCGCGCCAACGGCCGCAAGCCGAAGCCCGGCGCGCGATACGCGCCCGCGCCGACCACATCGTTTTCTCCGTGCACGATGATCGGCAGACCATTGATCGTAACGCCACGCCGCAGCAGACGATCGCGCGCGTCCTCGATCGCTGTCGGATCGGCGCAGTTGTCGATGCCGTCGCCGGAAATATCCAAAATCGTGCGCGTCGCTTTGAATGGCAAATCGTCGAGCATGTCTTGTTCGATGGTGCGCATCATGCGCGCCATGCACGTATATTCGCCTTTGCGCTGCGTCTGCTGGCGGATGCGGCCTGCGAACGCCGCGGCGGTCTCGCTGCTGGAGATGATCTGCCAAGGGATCGTCGTTTCGACGCCGTCAGCCCAGACGACGAACTGAACGGCGATGCGCCCGTAAGGCCCGGAGGCAATCGTATCCGCAATGGCTTTGCTTTCGAGCGCTTCGGCCATTCCTTCGCTTTGCAGACGATACCGGTTTTCATCCACAGACTGCGAGACATCGACGGCAAGGATCAGCGCCGCATCGACCGGAATGAGTTCGCCGCTTGGAACGCCCTGCCCGCTGGCGCCCAGGCAAGCGAGCATCACGGCCGCGGCTCGGAGAGCCTTCGGCGCGAACGAGCGTGCCCGTTTCACAATATCTCTCGCAGGCATCGCGGTTCGCTGTCCATCTGAGCAATAAAATGGATTGAACGCATCATCGCTTGTCCAACCCGCATGCGAAAAAGGCAAGTCCGAAGACTTGCCTTCTGAGTGCATGCGTGGCTTTGGAGAGTTTAGTTCGATGCTGTCTTCTTCGGCAGCTTGAAGGTCCAGACCATTCCGCCCTGGTTCAAGTGCTGAATGGTTTTGGCAACTTCGCCGCCCCAGAGCGGAACCGCGCCGCCCCAACCCGAGATGACCGAGATCATCTGCTCGCCGTCCTGTTCCCAGGTGATCGGCGGTGCAACGATGCCCGAGCCCGTGTTGAAGTGCCAAAGCTCCTTGCCGGTCTTGTCGTCGACAATCTTCAGATCGCCTTCCGGCGTTCCATAGACGACGAGACCGCCGCCGGTTGTCAGAACGCCGCCCCACAGAGGAGCATTGTTGTTGATCTGCCAGACGATCTTGCCCGAAGCCGGATCGACGGCCTTCAACGAGCCGATATGATCTTCGAAGATCCGTTTGATCGTGAAGCCGGCACCGAGATACGCGGCGCCCTTCTTGTACGTCACCGGCTCGTTGTGAATGTCCATGCCCCACTCGTTGGCGGGAACATAGAACAGCTTCGTGTCCGGGCTGTACGCCATCGGCTGCTGGTTCTTGCCGCCGAGGAAGCTCGGCACGGCGAAGACCGACTTGCCCTGCTTGCCGTCCTTGGCATCCTTGGGATCGCCCGGACGGTTGTCCGCAACGAACTTCGGACGGCCGTTTTCATCGAGACCGCTCGCCCACGTGATCTTCTCGACGAACGGGAAGCCACGGATGAATTTGCCGTTCTCGCGGTTGAGCACATAGAAGAAGCCGTTGCGGTCCGCCGTCGCGACCGCCTTCGTGCCATCGAGATCGAACGACACGACTTCGTTCACGCCGTCGAAGTCCCAGCCGTCGTTCGGCGTCGTCTGGAAGCCCCATTTGATATTGCCGGTCTCGGGATCGATCGCAAGCCGCGAGCACGACCAGCGATTGTCGCCGGGGCGCATGTGGCTGTTCCACGGCGCAGGGTTGCCCGAACCGATGAAGATCGTGTTCGTCTCGGAGTCATAGGTTCCGCCGAGCCACGTCGCGCCGCCGCCCGTCTTCCAGAGATCGCCCTTCCAGGTTTCGTTCTTGTTGCCCGTCATGGTCGACTCGGCGCCGTTGAGCGTGCCCATGTGGCCTTCGATCGTCGGACGCGTCCAGACGAGTTCGCCGTTGTCCGCCTTGCGCGCATCGATGCGGCCGACGATGCCGAATTCACCGCCAGATACGCCCGTGACGACCAGAGGTCCGAACGCCTTCGAAGGAACGATCAACGGCGGCGCCGTATAGGAATAGCCGCCCTTGAAGTCGTCGATCTCTTTCGTCCAGACGACCTTGCCGGTCTTCTGGTTGAGCGCGACCAGCTTGGCGTCCAGCGTGCCGAAAATCACCTTGTCGCCGATGAGCGCAGCACCGCGATTGACGACGTCGCAGCATGGAAGAATTCCTTCCGGAAGCCGCGCATTGTATTCCCAGATTTCGTGACCGGTTTTGATATCGATCGCCCAGATGCGGCTGTACGAACCGGTAACGTACATGACGCCGTCTTTGACCAGCGGCTGCGATTCCTGACCGCGCATTTTTTCGCCGCCGAGCGACATCGCCCAGGCGGGAACCAGGTTCGAGACGTTGTCTTTATTGATTTGATTGAGCGGGCTGTAGCGTTGGCCCTGTCCGCCGAGACCGGAAGTCACGACGTCTTGTGTGGTCTTCGCATCGTTGACGATATCTTCGATCGAAACATCGGCGCGAGCGACTGTCGATATGCCCAACGACAGCGCGAAGGCGCTCGTCGTCGCCAACCATCTCCAGGTTTTCATTGCAGGTCCCTTTTGGGTTTGCGTTTCCAGGCCTTCTTCCCTGTACGGATTATTATTCCGCTTCAAATTCTGGGAAATTTGGGAAGAAAGCGGGGGCAAACTACCTCGGAGACGTGCGCTGATTAATTGGTAATTGGTCTATTCGCCTAAAGTGGCACCTTTGACAAATGTCATCCGCGTTCGTCGATTCTCGGCCAGCGCGCGGCCTCGAATTGCGGATAGAGATGCATCACCGAACGCTCGTACTCGTAGCGTGCGAGCGCGATGCTCTTGGTCCAATCGGGAAGCGGAAGAGTGATCGCTTCCGAGATATCGAGCCCGCGTTCGAACGCGTCGCCGATCATGTGCGATATCGTTTCAAGCCAGCGCGACGTTTGCTCGACTCCCCGCACACTGCTTTCGACCGGCCCATGCCCCGGCACGATCATTGCGCTCGGGATCGCCGAAAGGTTTGCCAGGCTCATCCGCCAGCGTTCGATATCGGCGTGCGGCGTCGTTGGAGCGCGATCCAGAAACACAAGATCGCCAGCGAACAAGATCCCTGTCTTTTCGTCGAAAAGAGCAAGATCCGACGGTGTGTGGCCGCGCATCAGCAGCGGCCGCAAGCGGCGGTTGCCGATGTCTTCCGGCGCGCCTTCGACGACCGCTTGCGGCAAAACAAGTTCCGTGCCGCGCATCCAGTCGCCGGCCGCGCGATACATGGAATCGGAAAATGCATTTCCGTATTCCTTCATGCCGTCGATCGTGCCCTTGGTCGCCGCGAGCTTCGCCGGATCGAAGGCCTGATTCCCGAACATATGATCGGGATGAAAATGCGTGAGATAAACGCGGGCGATGGGCTTGCCGGTCAGCTCCTTGGCGAGCGTCATCAGGGCTTCGCCAAACCGGCGCGACGGGCCGGTATCGATCAGGATCGCGCCTTCTGATGAGTCGAGAATTGCGACGTTGGCGATGGCGCCGCCGTTCCGCTCATTGATCGCTTCGTCAGAGCCGCGCGTGACCCACACGCCGTCGGTCAATTTCTTTGGCGTGAGTTCATAGCGATGAGGCTCTGCCCGGCCAGGCGGACAACAGCAGAACAGCGACAAGGCACTGCCACCGAGCAAAAGCGATTGACGACGAGTCAGCAGCGGCTTCATGGGGCGTTCAATGCCCCTTCGCGTTGGTCGCTTTGGCTTTGGCGCCAGGGCGCAAGCAAGCTGGCGCGGTAAATCTTACCGTTGTTGTCACGGCTATCGATATCGACACCCTTTCCGTCGCGGCCGAGATCGACCACGAGCGTGATCGTCGGGTTTTGGCTGACGGGCTCGTACATCGAGAGCCGCGCCAGCGTGACGCCCGCAGTCCCTTTCGCTTCGACCTTTTCGATATAATACGCGGGCGTGTTGTCCTGCCCGAGCCCCGTATCCATCGGATGACTGATCCGGAAACGCGCACGCACGCTGCCGTCTTTCTCCTGCCACAGACGCCCCTGCGTTTCGCCCAGCGTGTCGTACCAGGAAACGCCGCCATTCGCCTTCGGCGGCGCCGTGCAGCCTCCGCCCGCTGCATCCAGAAACATTCCGCCGACGTGCCAGACACCGTCCTCGGTCAACGCCGCCGCACGAACCGGCGTCGCCTGTTCGATCTTCATGCGGAACGCGACAAACGCTTTCGCCTGGATCGGCTCGAGTTCCAACGCAAGCTGGATCGGATTGAGATCGGCGAACACGATGAGCTTCTTGACGCCGTCGAGCATGCGCGCGTCCGCCGTGACTGGCACCTGCGCCTGGTTCTCGACGATAGGCGGCACGCCGACCTTTACGCGATCATCGAATACGACCTTGTCCTGCCCGAAGTACCGTTCGGACAGCGTCTCCCACATCGGAGAATTGAAGACATCTTTGGGAGGCTCGGCCCGCGCCGGCGATGCGGTCAGCAGCATCAACGATGCCAGCCGAATGATATGACGGGACGAAGTCCTCATATGTGAGCGTCGCTATTCAGTTCTGCTGGTTGGACACGCCGTCGTCGATCGGCGGCTCAATATACGTGACGCCGTAGGATCTGAAAATCTCGGCAAGCTTGCCGTTTGCCTTCAGCTTGTCGAGCGCGGCTTGCACCGCATATCCCAGATCGCGGCTGTTTTCCTTCCAGGCCATGCCGACGACCCATTGGTCGCGCACGATGCCATCCATCTTGGGCTCGGCGATACGCGGCTTGACGCCGATGTCGTGCAGCAAAGCCTCGATGCGCGCGCGCTGTCCCATGAGAGCAGCGATGTCCTTGCTCTTGAATTCCTTGGCTCCGTCTTCCGCGCGCACGTGATGGACGATGTTGTCGATCAACGCCCCATCGTCGTAGCGCATCAGGAAATAATCGGAGACGGTTCCGAGCTGCACGCCGATCTTGATTTTCTTGAAGATATCGAACGACGGATCGGAGCCGGTGCGATCACTGTCGATGGCGAGCGCGATACGCTCTTGAAAGTAGGGATTTCCGAGCACCGCTTCGGGGTTACGGGCGGCAAACTCGCGATCGATCGGCACGTGCATCATCAGATCGCCGACGCCGCCGCCGGTCAGAGGTCCCTTCCACACGTTGACCCGGAGATCATCGTCGCCCTTCTCGCCTGGCATGCGGAGAACGACTTCGGGCTTCACGCCGAGTTCACCCGCGACGGCTCCGGCAATATCGACATCGATACCCCGCGGCGTCCCGTTGTCGTCCCAGGAAAACGGTGCATTGTCGAGATACGCGATGACCCGGAGAATGCCGCTGCCGACGACCTCATCCAGAGGTCGTGCGGCAGCTCCTCCCGTCAGCATTCCGATCGCGAGTCCCAAAGCGCACGCCAATCGAATGGCTGACCGAAATGTGGAATTGGCAGGCATATGGCACTCTTACTCTTCGTGCTTGGACTCGAGAAAAGCGCGGATCGCCCACATGGCTTCCTGCGAAAACACGCCTTCGAACGCAGGCATGATTGTCGTGCCTTCGGAATTTTTCTTGCCGTGACGAATGCGCTCGAGGAACCATTCGTCGCCGGTCTTGCCTAACTCGAGGTAGCGCAAATCCGGCGCGATACCGCCGGAAATCGCCTCGAGTCCGTGGCAGCGGGCGCAGTTCTGGTTGTATCCGGAAGCCCCGATGGCGATGGCTTTCGGATCTCCGCGATACGGGTTCTCGCTGAGCCATTCTTTGCCGAGTTGCTTCAGCTCGGAGGCATCGATCGGTTGCGGCGTGACGTCGCCGTGAGCAAACGCGGTTTTGTCGGCGAGTGTCGCACCAGCCAATACGATGGCCGCAGCCATCGCTATACGTGATAGCGGCATGTTTGAGCTCCCAGGCTTTCCTACCAACATTTTTTGATTTTTTCTGCTTGATATACGTGGCGCAGGGGCCTCGACGAATTGCTCTTTAGTTCAGTGTGCTGAGCTTAGCTCTACGTTCTGGCGGTTTCGTCGGGGCAGCCAGTACGAACGTCGTATTGCAGGCGGGCGCGCATCCGAGATGGTGTGCGCACCCCGTTTCAGGAGAGGCTTGCGATTGACTTGCGTCTTCGGCGGCTGAGCAGGTACCGGCGACGAGAGGTCTAAGATGGGACGACGAGCCTTGCTGGCGTGCTGGTTCCTGAGCATGTCGATGCCCGTTGCGATCGCCGATGAGATCTACGTCACCAACGAGAAGGACAATTCGGTTTCCATCATCGATTCGCGGACGCTCAACGTCGTCCGCACGCTGAGCGTTGGCAAGCGGCCGCGAGGAATCACGTTTTCTCGCGATTTCAAGAAATTCTTCGTGTGCGCCAGCGATAGCAACTCGGTCCAGGTCTACGATGCGGCGACCGACACGATGCTTCACGATCTGCCGTCGGGCGCCGACCCTGAGCAGTTCGCGCTCTCGCACGACGGCCGGCTTCTTTATGTCGCGAATGAAGATAATGCCGTCACGACCGTCGTCGACGTCGGAACGCGGCAGGTTGTGAAACAGATTGACGTCGGCGTCGAGCCCGAAGGCATGGCCGTTTCGCCCGACGACAAAATCGCCGTCACGACCTCAGAGACGACCAACATGGTCCACCTGATCGACACGTCGAGCTTCGAGGTGGTCTCGAATATCCTGGTGGATCAGCGCCCGCGATACGCTCAGTTCACGCCGGACGGCGCCAAGCTCTGGGTATCATCGGAAGTCGGTGGCAGCATATCGATCATCGACGTCGCCAAGCGGGAGGTCGAAAAGAAGATCACGTTCGCCATTCCCGGCGTGGCGCGCGATACCATCCAGCCCGTTGGCATTCGCATGACACGCGATGCGAAGACCGCGTTCATAGCCCTCGGTCCGGCAAACCGCGTCGCAGTCGTCGACGTCGAAACGGCGAAGGTGAAATCCTATGTGCTCGTCGGCCAGCGCGTCTGGCACCTCGAGCTGTCGCCGAAAGAAGATATGCTGTACACGACGAACGGCGTCTCGAACGACGTCACCGTCGTCGATACGGCAAGCTTGCGCCCAATCAAGTCCATCAAGGTCGGCCGCTATCCCTGGGGCATCGCGATCCGCGCCATGCCCGAGCACACCGCCGGCAGCGTCCCGCTCGAAGGCAAGACGCAGACAGAAACGCGCTGAAACAATGCGGAAGTTCGTGGCCTTCGTGCTCGCATGGTCCATGGCGAGCGTCTCGATGTGCTTTGCCGATGAAGCGGTGTTCGACACCGAAACAGGTTATCGCATCGCACGCTATCGCACGCCGACACCGGAAAGCGTGCCCGGTGGCACGCGCATCATGGCCGCCGATGTCGCCGGACTCATCAAAGCCAATGCAATTCTCATCGATGTCATGCCATCGGAAGGCGGCCGAGCGAATCCAAAAACCGGGCAATGGTATCTGCCGAAATCCCACCGCAATATCGCCGGCTCTACCTGGCTCGCCGACGTCGGCCAAGGTGTTCTGACCTCCGACCAATCGAAGTACTTTTCAGACAATCTCGCGAGGCTGACGCAAGGCGACCGGTCTCGCGCCATCATTTTTTACTGCAAGGCCGATTGCTGGATGTCGTGGAACGCCGTTCGTCGCGCTGCGGCCTTGGGCTACCAGAATATTTACTGGCTGAGCGAAGGCACAGACGGTTGGACCGACTGGGGCGGCACTCTCATCGACGCCAAGCCTGAACCTTTTCACCCGCTGCCCGCGGCATCATCCGATGCGAGTGCGAAGCACTAGAGCGCCAAACCCTTCGGCGACAGCCTGATTGCCTCGCATCTCACGCGATGTCAGCTGCCCAGCCGCTTACGGATCACCGCCGCAGCCGCAATACCGATCAGCATCATCGGCACAAACACCAGCGTACTGGTGGCAGCAAGCCCGAGCGATGTAATCGCAGGACCTGGACAGAAGCCGAAAAGTCCCCAGCCCAATCCGAAGATTGCCGACCCGATGACAAGCGGCCCATCGATCGAACTCTGGCCCGGCAACTGAAAGCTCTGCTCGAGAAGCGGCTTCGGCCGACGCAGTACGAGCCGAAAGCCCATCGCCGTTACCGCGATCGCGCCGAGCATCACGAAGGCCAGGCTCGGATCCCAGCTCCCTGTGACATCGAGAAAATTCAAAACCTTCGCGGGATTTGCCATCCCCGAAATCACGAGTCCAAGACCGAAGATGAGCCCCGCAGCAAGGTTGAGGAGGATGCTCATGCGCCACCTCCGACGATATGGCGGCTGACGAACACCGTCAGCGCCGCGACGGCCATGAATACGATCGTCGCCACCAGCGAGCGCTTCGAGAGACGCGACAGTCCGCAAACGCCGTGACCACTCGTGCAGCCGCCGCCGAAAGCCGCGCCGAACCCGACCAGAAGCCCGGCAACGGCCGCGAGCGGAAGATTCTCGGACACCGACTGTACGACAGCGCTTCCCGTGGCGGCGGTCCAAACAAACGGAGCGGCGATAAGACCGACGATAAACGCCAGGGCAAGCTCCGGCTTGCTGTCGCTCGACGGCACGATCAGCCGCCGTATGATGCCGCTGACGCCTGCGATGCGCCCACTGGAATACAGCAGCAGAACCGCCGACACGCCGATCAGCGCGCCACCCACAGCCGATGCCAAAGGCGTAAATTCAGTTTCGATCGCCAACTTCGATGTCCCTCGCGCTCTTTCAAATCACAACCCCCGCGAGGAATATCAGGGAAGTGGTGAGCGCTCCATGCGACGCATCAAAACCACCGCGCAGCCAGGCACGCCCTGATACGTTGGCCGGCGCCGCACACGTATATCTACGTAACACTTCACGTGGATTCCCGGCGTCGCTCCTGAGCATGCATGGGCGCCACGTCGGCGCGCGCATCGTGGTCCGCATCCGTATCGCCGTGACCTAGCTAGATGGACGCAAAGCCAGGCCTCGATGCCAAACGAGGATAAAACAATATATTTCAATAATATATGCCGAAAAGATGCGAGCGGACCGGAGCATTGTTTTCCCCAATTTCCACCGCAAGGCCGAACATCCGAATTCGACGGCAAGGAACGGAGTGCGTACGCACGTCATCGGCTCTTATTTTGTATAGTCCGAACCACACTGAAAGCGGCAATGATGCTGATCGCTCCGCCAATGCAAAAGACCAGAGCAAATCCCATCAACAATGGCCCGGCACAACTCACCGACGCTGCCCGCTGGTCGGCCGTGAAAGCGCGCGATGCGTCCTTCGACGGTAAGTTCTACTATTCCGTGCTCACAACGGGCGTCTATTGCCGGCCCTCGTGTTCCGCCCGGCTTGCAAGACGAGAGAACGTGGCGTTCCACGCATCATGCGCCGAAGCTGAGCGCGCGGGGTTTCGTCCCTGCAAGCGCTGCAAACCGAACGAGTCATCTCTTCGCGACCAGTATGCCGCGAAAATTCTCGACGCATGCCGCCGGATCGAACAATCCGATGAACCACCGAAGCTGGATGAACTCGCGCAAGCGACCGGCCTCAGCACGTATCATTTCCATCGCGTATTCAAAGCCATCGTCGGCCTTACGCCAAAAGCCTACGCGGTCGCCCACCGGCAAAAACGCGTGCGCGAAAACCTTGCAAGGAGTAGTTCCGTGACGGATGCCATCTATGCGTCAGGCTTCAACTCGAGCGGACGCTTCTACGAAAATTCAGCGGACTTCCTGGGCATGACGCCGACAGACTTCCGCGTTGGAGGAAGCAACGCGGAAATGCGCTTTGCCGTCGGCGAATGCTCTCTGGGTTCAATCCTCGTCGCCGCCAGCAGCAAGGGCGTCACAGCGATCTTTCTCGGCGATGATCCCGATACGCTCGTCCGAAATCTGCAGGATCGCTTTCCCAAAGCAAACCTGATCGGCGGCGACAGCAGCTTCGAGGCCATCGTCGCAGCGGCCGTCAGCGCCGTCGAAACCCCGGATCAAGGCTTCAATCTGCCCCTCGACGTTCGCGGGACGGCTTTCCAGCATCGCGTCTGGCAGGCGCTGCGTGAAGTTCCGTCTGGAACGACCACCACCTACACCGAGATCGCCGAACGCCTCGGCATGCCGAAAGCTGTGCGCGCCGTGGCCAACGCCTGCGGCGCGAACAAGATCGCCGTGGTGATCCCGTGTCACCGCGTCGTGCGCAACGATGGCTCGTTGTCCGGCTATCGATGGGGCGTAGAACGCAAACGCGCGCTGCTCAAGCGCGAGTCAAAGTCATAAAAAGCGCAGAGCGGCGGATCAGCACTTGCTCAAGTCTCGAGCCTGTCCTCAGTACGCAGATCAAAATCGCTGGCGTCGTGACGCTCACGAAGCTGGCCTGCAGGATCTCCGAACGTGCGGTTGACCATCTTGCCGCGTTTCACCGCCGGACGGTCGGCGATCGCATTCGCCCAGCGCATGAGGTGAACATAGGACGGCCCGTCGAGGAATTCAGCGACGCCATAAACCTCGTTGAGCACGATGCCGCCATACCAAGGCCAGATCGCCATATCGGCAATCGAATACTCATCGCCTGCCATGAATTCATGCAACGCAAGATGACGATCGAGCACGTCCAGTTGCCGCTTCGCCTCCATCGCGAATCTATTGATCGCGTATTCGATTTTAACAGGCGCGTAGGCGTAGAAATGACCGAAGCCGCCGCCGAGAAAAGGTGCGCTTCCCATCTGCCAGAATAGCCAGTTCAGCGCTTGCGTGCGTTTGTCCGGATCGCTCGGCAGGAATGCGCCGAACTTCTCCGCCAGATAAAGCAGAATGGACCCGGATTCGAAAACACGTCTCGGTGGGCTGACGCTGTGATCGACGAGCGCCGGTATCTTCGAATTGGGATTGATCTCGACGAAGCCGCTTCCGAACTGATCCCCGCCGGTAATGCGGATCAGCCATGCATCGTACTCGGCACCGGTAAAACCGCGCGCGAGTAGTTCCTCGAGCATCACCGTCACTTTGATGCCGTTCGGCGTCGCCAAGGAGTAAAGCTGCAACGGATGCTTTCCAACCGGCAGCGCCTTCTCGTGCGTCGCCCCGGCGACCGGCCGATTGATGCTGGCGAACGTCCCGCCGCTCGCTTCCTCCCATCGCCAGACCTTGGGCGGCGAATAGCTCGATGAATCGCTCATTTCGATGCCTTTTGCTCGTCTATCGGCCGCGCGTTTCGCCCGCCGCACGCGAGTGATTCAATCACAATCGCAAACCGCGCAATAGTTGCTGACGTACGGGACGGGTCGACGCATCGGCCGCTAGCGCGCCGCAGAACCCGATAGCAGAAACGCCCTAATTGACGCTGCCAGCACGTCCGGCGCAATCACGCCAATCGACATATGGGATCGATCTGGAAGTTCAAGGACCTGAACGTCGCGAAGCTCGCGCTGGATTCGCTCGATACTCGCACGCCGAAAGGGCGTGGCCGCACTTTGCTCGAAATCACGCACCTTGCGCGCGAGATCCGTGCCGCTCGCATCCTCTGGAAAGAATGACGAGCCGTAAATTGCGAGCGCCGGTGCTCGGACCTTCGCATAGTCCCGCTGCCACGTCCCAAGCGTCTGATGAAGCGCCGCGAATACCTCGATCGTCGGAACCGGGTCCACGCGCCCATCCGCATCGATGCGCACGGCATCGCGGAGAAACGCTTCGAGAGCCGGAGTCCATTGCACATCACGGCCGATCCAGGCGGCGCGATACCAGGCCTTCAGCGCGTCGAACGAAGCGAGCGTCTCTGGCTTCGGACTATTCACCGCGAGCATTTCGGTGAAGGCCTTGAAGAACGCCGGATCGGACCAGTCATAGCCGCCTTCGAGATAGACGATCTTCTCGACTCGGTCCGGATAACGGCCCGCGAATTCCGTCACCTCGTTGCCGCCCATCGACCAACCGAGAAAGTTGGCTCGCTCGATTTTCAGGTTGTCAAGCAGATGCACCAGATCCCCGACGAGGGCGTTGGAATCATATGGCCCGACGGGCGCTTCGGATTGCCCGTGCCCGCGCCGCGCGTAGGCGACGACATGAAACCGGTCGCGCAACAGCGGCGCAAGCTCATCGAAAATATGCGGACTATTGGCGATGCCGTGGATCAAAATCAGCGGCGGACCATCGCTGCCCCAATCCAGATAGTTCAGCCGCACGCCATCGCCCTCAACGAACCCCGAGCGATGCGGCGATGCATCCGCATCCTGAGCTTGTGCCTGTTCGTGCGTGGCGCCGCCTTGAGCCTTGCCGTCCATATTTCCAATCCCGAACAGAACAACAGCGATGAGACCGCCGAACAGAAGCTTAAACTTTGAAATAAAGCCCATCATGCTCCGCAGCCGAAGTCGCGCTCCCGAAAGTATCGCTCGTCCGACGATCATCAGATGGCAACCCTGAACGAATGCTCAACACTCGGTTCTGCGACCGTTTTTGTTTGCGATCGGACAATTTTCTCGCCTCCGGATGAGCTATGTTGCACATCCGATTCCACCGCATGAGAATGAGCCTATGCTTTCTGACGATGTTTACCGCGACCGCCTGGAAAAGACGCTCGTCGAGCTTGAATCCTGGGCAAACGAAACGCGCGCCAGTGCCGATATCGCCATCATCGCTTCGGACAAATATTGGCGGATGGCCGTCTTGCCGTTCCTGCCCAGCGCCTGCCCGTTCGAGCTCCTGATCAAAGCCGATCAGACGTTCGATCTCGTGCTCAATGGCGAAGTTTATGAAAGCCGTCCGGTCGAACGCTTCGACTTGTTTCCCAAACTCGCGGCGGCCATCGCGGCTGGTCACGTTGAGCGCATCGAGACGCGAAATTCGCAGACCGGAATCCTGATCGACGTTGCAACGCGCGTCGAACTCTCCTCCGGCTGGGACTGGACCGGAAGCCGCAGAGTGCTGCAACGCTTCGTCCGTCCGCTCGAAGCGCACGAGGAACGCGAGACCCATCGCTTCCTGTCTTACAAGCGCTAGGCAGCCGTCAGCCGGCCGAGCCGCTTCACCGCAACGATGTCTCCCGACGCTTTCTTGGTGCGTTGCGCCGCTTCATGAAGCGGTTCCATTGCGACCTGCATATGGTGCGCGTTGGCGTGAACCATCAGCACGCTGTCGATCATGATGCCGACGTGGCCCTTCCAAAAAACAAGATCGCCTCGCGTCAGCCCGTCGAGATCGTCATCGACCGGAACGCTTTCGCCGAGTTCCGCTTGCTGCATGTCGGTATCGCGCGGCGCGACGATGCCCGCTGCAAGCAACGACGTTTGAACGAGGCCCGAGCAATCGAGCCCGATGTGCGTCCGTCCACCCCAGAGATAAGGCGTACCGACATACCGTTCCGCGATCTCGACGAAATCACGAGCATTCCGGTCGAGAGACACCGCGTGCCGCGCGTAGACGTAAGCGCCGCCTTCGAGTTCCAGAAACCGCTCGTCCCCGGCGCTGACCGTCAGCAATGCGTTCATTGCGAGATAAAGCAGCGGCGGCGATTTGATGTCCGGCGCGCCATAGACGAACGTCCCGAGACTATGAATCTTATGCGTCGCGCGCGCCGTGCCTCGCCGCAATGCATCCGCCGGCACATACCCGACGTATCCATCACGAACGAGCTGCACCCACGCCCATCCGCTTGCCTCGTCGAAAATCGTAAGCTGCTCGCCGAACAGCGCCTCGGTCTCGAATCCATGAGCGGGGTCTGGCAGCTTCCTGAGAGGCACGGAGCTTCGCGCGACAACAGCCGGTTCGCCCGCAACATAGCGATCGGCTTTGACGGCGCCCTCCAACGCTTTCGCCGCGAGATCGCTGCGAAAAGCGTTCCGTCTCGGATCGAGAGCGCCGGACGCGAGCTTCGAGACCTTGGCCGTCACGACGCCAACTCCCGCTTGAGATACTCCATCACCGCGCGCGCCGTTTGCGGCTCTCCGCCTTTGGGTCCGAGCGGCCGCGCCGCCGGTCGCCAGCCGTAGAGATCGAAATGGGCGAAACGGCGAGCCTTGCCGACAAAGCGCTTGAGAAACAGCGCCGCCGTAATGGCTCCGGCAAACGGCGACTCCCAGACGTTGTTCATGTCGGCGATGTCGCTGTCGAGGTGGCGGCGATAACCGCTCCAGAGCGGCATCCGCCACAGCGGATCGCCGATCGATGCCGCAAGCGGCGGCAGAGCATGTCCTAGTTGTTCGTCATCGGTGAAGAACGCCGGGAGATCTGGTCCGAGCGCACTGCGCGCCGCGCCGGTCAGCGTCGCGAACACGAAAATGCTGTCCGGCTCGTCGCTGTCGGCGAGCGCCAAAGCATCGGCAAGAACGAGACGGCCTTCCGCATCCGTATTGCCGATCTCGACGCTCAGACCCGCGCGGCTCTTCAGGATATCGCCGGGACGGAACGCATCTCCGCTGATCGAATTCTCAGCCGTCGGAATAAGCACGCGCAGCCGGCACTTCAGCCCCTGGCCCATGATCATGTGCGCAAGTGCGAGCGCCGTCGCCGCGCCGCCCATGTCCTTTTTCATCAGCAGCATCGCGCTTGCGGGCTTGATGTCGAGACCGCCGGTGTCGAACGTGATGCCTTTACCGACGAGCGTGATCTTCGGCGCGTTTGCCGGTCCCCAGGTCAGATCGATCAGGCGCGGCGAACGCGGACTAGCCCGGCCCACGGCATGAATCATGGGGAAATTCTGCGCCAGCAAATCGTCGCCGGTCACGACCGAAACGACCGCGCCGTGACGGGCTGCAAGCTCACGCGCCGCCGCTTCGATGTCGGCAGGCCCCATGTCGGAAGCCGGTGTATTGATGAGATCGCGCCCGAACCAAACCGCCTCGGCGGTGTTGATCACCGGCACCGAACTGGAACCGGCAACGCGCAGCTTCGCACGCTCGCTCGCTTTGTCTTTCTTCCGGTAGCGCGAAAACGAATATCCCCCGAGCGCCCACGCCAGTTCGGCAAGACCGCTTGTCCCGCCGTCAGAGGCCAGACGATACGTCCCGGCGGGAAGATTGGCCGCCAGCAATCCGGTGAGCAATTCGGAAGGTCCGCTCGGCTCGCCCTGCTGCCCATCTCCAAGACCGAGGACAACAGAACCGATGCCCCCACCGGCGTCGGGCAACAGCAGATGCCGTTTCGCCGCGCCCGAAAATTTCTGCGCCGCAAGCCACGCCTTTTGCTGATCGCTGAAACCGCCAACCGGGCCGGGCTCGGCCGACGACGCGAAATAGATCGGTATGTCGGTGGCCTCAGCTGCACCCGTTGCGAAAACCTCTTTTGCCGACCAGGCTGTTGTCTCGACCATCATTCCTCTCGCAAGCACGTCACGTTCATAAGCATCCACCAGAGTCCGCTCGCTGCCGCAAGCCAGCCCGACCCAGAGTTGCATCAGCTATAACTTACAGAGAGTGAAACTTAAGCGTTTATTGACGCCTGACCCAGAAACTAACCGTCATGCAGATTCGCCGGAATTGGACCGCGAACACCGGCAGACGGAGACAGAAATGACGCGCACCGAGCGCCCCCGCCCCACCTCAGTCGAAGCATCCGCCTGCAAACGCATTGGCGTGGTCGCCGCTCTGTCCGCATCGCTGCTACTCGGCGCCTGCTCCGCTTCACCGAGCCTGCTGCAAGACGTCGCTCTCAAGTCGGATAAGACGGAAAGCACGGACGGCCCTGCGGCAGCTCCCCAGACGGAGCTTCAGAAAGCGACCGTCTATTGGGGCAAAGAGTTCGCGAAAAAGCCGACGGAGCTGCAGCCCGCGATCAATTACGCGAAAAACCTGAAGGCGCTCGGCGAAAAGCAAAAAGCGCTTGCCGTGCTTCAGCAGGCGAGCGTGTTCCATGCCAACGATCCGCAACTGACGGGCGAGTACGGCCGCCTGGCGCTGGAACTCAACCAGATCAACATGGCGGGCCAGCTGCTCGCCGCAGCAGACGATCCGACGAAGCCGGACTGGCGCGTCGTCTCGGCGCGCGGAACGGTTCTGGCCAAGCAGGGCAAATACGCCGAAGCGATTCCCTTCTACGAACGCGCACTCGCCCTTTCGCCCGACAATCCCGGCGTCATGAACAACCTGGCGATGGCCAACGCGATGATGGGCAATCCCAAGAAAGCCGAGCAGATCCTGCGCCAGGCAGCCGCCGCTCCGACCGCGGCACCGAAGGTCCGCGAGAACCTCGCACTCGTCCTCGGCCTTCAGGGCCGCTACGACGAATCCAAATCGGTTGCATCGAGTGTGATCGATTCCGACGCAGCCACGTCCAACGCCAATTATCTGAAGCAGCTCGTCAAGCTCGAGCCGAAGACCGAAATGCCCGATGCATCGAGCTTCATGGCGCAAACCTCCGTCGAGCCGGTGACGGTGCCTCAGGCAAGCCGCCCGACGAGCATCGCAGCCAACACGGCACCGATGTCGGAAGCTCAGAGCAACTGGCAGCCGGCAAGCGCAACGACGACGTCATCGCTTCGCGGCATGACCCACTGACATCCGTCCAAGGCCACGCCGCAAAGCGCCGCCTTAGCTTTTCATCGATAGAACTGGTTCAGAAACAATAACGCCCCGGTCTTTGCCGACCGGGGCGTTCTATTTTATCCAAACCGTTAGCCGCAGAGCTTATTTCGGCATCTGCATGTAGCCGATGCCCGCCGGGCCAAGAATGACGATAAACAGAACTGGCAGGAAGAACACGATCATCGGCACCGTCAACTTCGGCGGCAGCGCGGACGCTTTACGTTCTGCTTCCGACTGACGGATTTCGCGATTCTCCTTGGCCATCGTGCGCAACGCCTGTCCGACGGGCGTACCATAGCGTTCGGCTTGCACCAGCGCCGTCGCCACGCCTTTGACACCCGGAAGACCCGTGCGCTTGGCAAGATTTTCATACGCCTGCCTGCGGTCTTGCAGATACGAAAGCTCCGCCGTCGTCAGCGCCATTTCTTCGGCAAGCTCGATCGACTGATTGGCGATCTCCTTGCCGACCTTTGCGAACGCCGCCTCGACCGACATGCCCGACTGCACGCAAATCAGCAGCATGTCGAGCGCATCGGGAAACGCCTGCTTGATCGACGTCTGCCGCTTTTGCACGCGATTGGAGATGAAAACGTTCGGAAGATAGAAGCCGAGAAAACCCGCGCCGAGCGCGATGCCGACATTCACGATCGGTGCATGGCCCGTGTCATAGAGAACGAAAACGTAAAACAGTGCCAGAAAGAAAATGATGATCGGAGCCGCAACCCGGAAAAACAGGAACGTCACGATGTTCGCTTGCCCGCGAAGCCCGGCGCGCTTCAGATTTTCACGGATTTCGTCGTTATCGAAGCGCTCGCGCAACTTCAGTTCATCGACGATGCGCTGCATGAACCCCTTGGCCGTCGGACGCAGTTTGTTCGACGGACGATCCTTGGAACTCATTTCCGCAAGGCGTGCCGAGCGCATCTTGCCGCGCTCCACCGCCATCTCCTTCATGCGGCGGTTCATCTGATCCCGTTGCAGCATCGGCAGTGCGATCGACAGCACGGTCGCAAAAACGCAAACCGCGGCGAGCATCGTCGCCACGAAATGCGGGTTCATCATCGTCTCGATGAAAGCTGTCATTGAATCACCGCCGGCCCACGCGCCGAATGAAGGTTCAGCCTAGAATTTGAAGTTGATCATCTTCTTCATGACGAGCACGCCGATCGTCATCCAGGTCGCGCCGAGCGCCATCATGAAACGGCCCGGCGTCGTCGTGAAAAGGGGCATCATGTAGCCGGGCGACGACATGTAGACCATGAACATCACGCCCGGCGGCAATGAAGCGAGCACCATCGCTGAGGCTTTCGCTTCCGCCGACAAAGCCTTCACCTTCAGCGCCAGCATTTGCCGGTCTCGCAACACGCCCGAAAGATTGCTGAGCGCTTCCGAGAGGTTGCCGCCCGCCTGCTGCTGGATCGCGATGACGATCGTCAAAAAGCGCACTTCCGCCAGCGGCATCCGGTCGTACATGCGGTCCAGCGCATCGGCGAGCGGAACACCCAGCCGCTGCTGTTCCATGACGCTGCGGAATTCGCCGGCAAGTGGCTCCGGGCTTTCGCGCGCGATCACCTGCAAGCATTCATTCAGCGGAAGCCCCGATTTCACGCCGCGCACGACGACGTCGATGGCATTCGCGAGATGAGATGTAAACTTGGCCTGCCGGCGCTTCGTCAACTTGGCGACCACCCACCTCGGAATTCCGAACGCGCCGACGAACAGCGCGACGACAGTCGCCGCAATCGGCAGGTTCAGAAAATTGAAGCACAATCCGCCGAGCACGATGCCGGCGATCGCACTGCCGATATAGAAGTCGCGCGGCGTCCATTTTACCCCGGCGCGCTCCAGGCGCAGGCCCATGGTGATTTTCTTCTTGGCGTTCTGCCGGTCTTCCATTTCCTTCAAAGTATCCGCAACGGACTTCTTGCGGCTGCTTTGAATTTCGGAAAGAGCCCCGCCGACCTTGCGGCTGCGGCCCACCACGCTCTCCAGACGTTTATCCTTCTCCCGATCGCCGGAGAAATACGGATATGCCAGCGCGTAAATGCCGCCGGCGAACGCCAGCGCCGCGAGCAAAGGAACAATAACCCTCAACAGCTCATGACTATCCATGGCGATCACCCGAACCTCCGAGATCGTCGTCGACTTCGGCGGCGGCCAGCGCCAGCGCCAGCCGTTCCGTCTCGCCGTAGTATTCGGCACGGTCCCAGAAACGCGGGCGCGCGATGCCGGTCGAGCGATGTCGACCAGTGAGCTTTCCGTGCGCGTCCTCGCCGGTGATCTCGTACACGAGCAGGTTCTGCAGCGTGATCGTCTCTTCTTCCATGCCGAGAACTTCGGTGATGTGCGTGATCTTGCGCGAACCGTCACGCAGACGCGACGCCTGCACGATCACGTCGATCGATCCGCAGATCATTTCGCGAATGGTTTTGATCGGCAGCGCATAGCCGCCCTGCATGATCATGGATTCGAGACGGCTCAACGCTTCGCGCGGACTGTTGGCATGCAGCGTTCCCATCGATCCGTCGTGGCCCGTATTCATCGCCTGAAGAAGATCGAACGCTTCAGGTCCACGAACTTCGCCGACGATGATCCGCTCCGGACGCATACGCAGACAGTT
Source organism: Hyphomicrobium denitrificans ATCC 51888 (assembly GCF_000143145.1). Taxonomy (NCBI): domain Bacteria; kingdom Pseudomonadati; phylum Pseudomonadota; class Alphaproteobacteria; order Hyphomicrobiales; family Hyphomicrobiaceae; genus Hyphomicrobium; species Hyphomicrobium denitrificans. The sequence goes on along the minus strand of NC_014313.1, from coordinate 331,358 downwards.
CTTGATCAGATCGCGCATCCGGATTTCGCCCTCGCCTTCGATGTTCGGCGGGCGCGTCTCGAGACGCACGACATGCGGCTGCTGCAGCTGAAGTTCAGCCGAGTCTTCGCACGTAATGATACGCTCGTCGTTGTCGATCGAGCCGGTCAGACAATTGAGCAGCGTCGTCTTACCGGAACCCGTGCCGCCCGAGATGACGACGTTGCAGCGGACTCGTCCGATGACCTCGAGGATCGTCTTTGCTTCCGGCGTGATCGAGCCGAACTTCACCAGCTGCTCGAGCTTGAGCCGGTCCTTCTTGAACTTTCGGATTGTGAGCGCCGGCCCATCGATCGCAAGCGGCGGCGCGATGACGTTGACGCGAGAGCCGTCGGGAAGTCGCGCGTCGCAGATCGGGCTCGACTCGTCCACCCGGCGGCCGACCTGGCTGACGATGCGCTGGCAGATATTCATCAGCTGCTGGTTATCGGCGAAGCGAACGCTGGTCTTCTGCACCTTGCCCGCGACTTCGATGAACGTCGTCGAAGCGCCGTTGACCATGATGTCGGCGATGTCGTCGCGCGCTAGCAGCGGCTCCAGCGGTCCGTAGCCCAGGACGTCGTTGCAGATGTCTTCGAGGAGCTCTTCCTGCTCCGCGATCGACATGACGACGTTTTTGACCTGAATGATCTCGCTGACAATGTCGCGAATTTCTTCGCGCGCCGCGACCGCATCGAGCTTGGCAAGCTGCGTCAGATCGATGGTATCGATCAGTGCGTTGAAGACGGTCGTTTTGACGTCGTAGTATTCTTCCGAATGCCTACGGTGCACTTCGGCGGGCGGCTCCGGACGCGGCTGCGCTGCCGGCGCCGGCTGACGCGCTTGCGGCGGCGCCTTGATCTCGGGCGGGGCAACAGGTTGCGCCACCGGCACGACCTGCGGATCGCTCCTTTTCGTGGACGCCGGATCGTTTGAACGCCTACCGAACATAGCGAATCCTTAGCGCTTCAACTTGAGCTTCTCGATGAGGGGGCCAAGCGCCGCCAACGCCGGATTTCGCTTATCGGCTTTGGCTTCCTTGCGTCCCGTGATCTTCATCGCGATGTCGTGAAATTTCTCCACGGCCTTCGCTTTGGGGCTGAATTCCTCCAGCATCTGACCGTTGTTCGATGCCTGGCTGAACGATTCAGGATCGTAGTCGATGACGGCCATCACCTTGCTGTCGAGCGCCTGCTCGAACTCCTTGATCGTGATTTCCTGCCGCTTCGGCGTGTTGGCCATGTTGAGGATCAGAAGCGGCTGATTGTCGTTCTTGCGCGACGTCCGCAGTAGATCGACGATGTTCTTCGCGTTCCTGAGATTTGCGAGATCGGGCACCGCCGTGATCACGACCTGATCCGCCTGCAGCAGCACGCGCTTCGACCACGGCGACCAGCCGTGCGGCAAGTCGACGGCAACCAGCGGCACGTTCTGGCGCACAATATCGAGAACGGTATCGCAGGCTTCCGGCGAAATTTCGTAATCGCGATCGATGACGACCGGCGCCGCGAAGATCGACAGATGCTCGGAGCATTTGGTCATCAACCGGTCGAGCAGCTGATCGTCGAGACGTTCCGGCGCCGCAAGCGCTTCCGCGATGCCCTGCACAGGGTCCTGATTGAAGTCGAGCCCTGTCGTACCGAACGCGAGATCGAGATCGGCGATCGCAACGTCGGTCTTCAAGATCTCCGACATCGTCCAGCCGACGTTATGGCAGACCGTCGAGGAGCCGACGCCGCCCTTGGCGCCGACGAAAGCAAACACGTGCCCGACCGGATCGGTTTCCGGATTGTTGTAGAGATTGGAAATGCTCTCCATCACCGCAAGCGGATCGACCGGCGCAACGAGATATTCGCCGACGCCGCGCTTCAGAAGCTCGCGATAAAGCATCACGTCGTTCTGGCGTCCGATGACGACGACTTTGGTGCCGGGATCGCAGCTCTCCGCCAGCCGATCGAGCTCGGCCAGAAGTGAACCGCTGTCGAGCGCGCAATCCAGGATGATGAGATTGGGCGTCGGACTGTCGACATAATGCGAGATGGCGGCAGCGATACCGCCCATGTGCACGCTGACGTGCGCCTTTGAAAGCCGACGGTCCTCGGCCGCAAACTGGATAGTATTCGCAACGCCCACGTCGTCACAGAATGCCTGGATCGAGATCCGAGGCACGGGCCGTGCACGTTCGCTCGAATATGTGTCCTGCCGTTCTCCGTTGTCGGAAAACCCTGGATCGAATTCAGGCGCAGCTTGCGTATGCTGGGACATCTCGGCTCCAGTTTATTGGCTGATAGGCTTCACGAACGTTACTTTTTCGTCCGACGCACCGAGCGTCTCGCCCTTCACGTACTTCTCGTACATCTTGAAGCGGCGATTGGCGTCGCTCGGCGTCATCGTGCGCGGTCCGAGCAGGTCGGCGGGATTGGAAACCATCGCCGCCAGATTACGCTGCGACGAGCAGCCGAAATTGGGATAGGGCGTGTTTTGATACGCGCGCGCCAGGTTCTCGGACCAGTCGCGGCCGCACTCGGGACCTTCCGCAACGTAGCGCAGATACGAAATGCGCAACGGCGCATCGCGCCCGCTCGCATGATAGGCTTCGTTGGCGATCGAAGAGTCCGCGTATCCGCCGCCGAGAATCAGCCGTCGCGTATCGCTGGCCGCATCCATCGCCGCCGCCTCGTTCGACGACCCGGCAGGCGCCGAGATGACAAACCGACTGTTGCCGGCATCGCTCGCTCTATGGCGATCGATGAAGTCGATGACACGGCTGCGCTGCGATGGCGTCAGGCCTTCGGAACCCGCGGCGACATGCAGATTGAGGACGGCGGGTTGCTGCGAGACCAGGATCGGATGGCGCTGCTCGGGATCGATCAGCTGCCAACCCGCCACCTGCGGGCCAACACGATCATGTTCGCAGCCTGCCAACGCAATCGGCAGACACGCAATGATCAGCATTCTCGCAAGCCCGCGTCGTGCCTTGGCCGGTCCGCGGAGTATCGTCTTTTGCATCTGCATGATGTTTCTCCGGAACCGGTTATTCGACGATGAATCCGTAGTCGCCCTTCAGGCCGCCCGACGGTTGAACTTCGCTCTTTCCGTAGATGCGGTTGAGGTGGCCCAGGAAATCGGCCTTGAGATCCGTCGCCGGGTACAATCCGTCCGTCGGCGCCGAAAGCTGCTGGCGCGCCACCGGCTGCACGAGATACGGCGTGACGATGACCACCAGCTCCGATTCATCATTCTGAAAATCGCGGCTGCGGAAGAGCGTCCCGAGGATCGGGATATCCTTCGCTCCAGGTAGTCCGTCGATGTTCTGCTGCGTCTTGGTCGAGATCAGGCCCGCCAGCGCCAGCGAACCGCCGGAAGGAAGTTCGACGACGGTCTTCGCCTGCCGCGTGTCGAAGACGGGATTGCCAGCGACGTACTGCGAGATATCGCTGACGCTCGTATCGATCTTGAGGCTGATGCGCCCTTCCGTCAGCACGACCGGAGTGAAGGCAAGCTGCACACCGAACTTCTTGAACGCAACGGCGGAGACACCGGTCTGCGTGTCGACACCGGTGACGTAAGGAACTTCGCCGCCCGCAAGGAATTCCGCCGGTTCGCCCGAGATCGCCGTCAGGTTCGGCTCCGCCAATGTCTTGATCAGACCATCGCGCTCAAGCGCGCGAACCGCCGACTGGATGTTGTTGCGGCTGTTACCCCAGCCGGACACGAGACCGCTGTTGCCGAATGCACCCGTTGCCGGGCCAGGATTGAACGCGCAGATCTGACCGACAGCACACGCCGCGCTCGCGGCGGTGCCGACGCCGAACGTCGGCAGCGATCCGAGACCCTGCGCGGTCGAGATCGGAAACGCATTTTCGGTGAGAAGCGTCGTCGAGAAGCTGCCGGACGACAGCACGCCACCGAGGTTGATGCCGAGCTGCTTCAAGAGCGTCCGTTTGACTTCGGCGACGGTGACCTTGAGCATCACCTGCTCTTCCGCCTCGACAGTCAGCAGATTGATGACGGATTTGACGTCGTCGGCGTCTTTGACTTCGCCAGCCTTGTTTTGCTGGCCGGAACCGCTGCTTGTGAGACTGACGTTCGACGCCCAGTTCGCGATCATCTGACTCATGAACTGCGCTGCGATCCGCGATGCGCGCGCGGAATCCGACGGGCTCTTCACCCGCCCGGTGAGGATCGCGGTTTGATTGAGCGTTTCGACCTTGATCTCGGAACCCGGAATCACGCGCCGCAACAGCATTTCGAGCCCATCGCCTTCCTGGTCGACGTTGAGTTCGATGAGCGCGAGTTGCTCGCCCTTATTCGAGAAGAAGAAGGCGTTCGATTGCCCTGGAGCTTTGCCGAGCAAAAACACCCGGTTCGAGCTGAGAACCACCGCATCGACGACGGCCGGATTCGATGCCATCACGTCGCGCACGCCGTTCGGGAACTCGATGAGAACGGATTTTCCCAGCCCGATCTTGATGCTCTTGCGAACCGGCAGGCCTTCCGACTCTGAAATTCTGACGATCGACTGCGTGTTCTTGCTGAACTCGGGATCGCCCCTGTCCGCGCGCACCGATAGGCGGTCAGCCGCTCGCGACTGCGCCGACGTCGGCGCAGCCGATGTCAACACAGCGGCAAAAACCATGATCGCGCGTGCGGCCGCGCGCCATGGAAATCCAATTTCAGATCGCATGAGCTTCCCGCCTTTATGACGACTACTGACTGACCAACTCAGTTCACGCCATACACACGCGACTTGGCACCGTAACGAACAATACGCACCGAATTGTTTTGCGGTTTGTTGAGATCGAGATTGCCCGCCCGCTCGGGGTCGGAACTCAAATCTGCAACGCTACGCAAGGAGAGAGTGATCTCTCCCATCGAATTCGCGAGCGCCATCATTTCCGCCTGCTTGGGCATCAACTCCAGCGTCGCTGTCGAGGCGGAAATGTCCGCCGATTTCTTGCCGTCCTTGGTTTCGATCTGCTGGCCGATCGCCATCACACGCACGTTGCGGAACAGAGTGTCCGCAACGGTCTCCTCCTGGCCGCTGCGGCTGCGAACATGACGGATGAGGATCACGTCGACATGATCGTTCGGAAGAATGAGGCTGCCGGCCGCCGTCTCGGCTTTGATCTTGGTGGAGATGGCGCGCATGCCCTGCGGCAGGATCGCGGCAAGCACCCCGCCTTGGCCGGCCTTGATCAGCTTCTGCGTCGTGACGGGCTCACCGGAAAGAATCGCCGAGCGAGCAACCGCACCGGTAAACTCGTGCGCTTTCCCGGGACCGCTGTTCGCCTTCGTCACATAGTCAGCCGTAACCGCGCTCTTCGGCCAGGTCGCCCAATGAAAATTACCTTCATTGACGATCTGCCCGACGGAGATATCGGTGGCGGCCACGAGGACTTCCGTGCTGTCGACTTGCTTTTCGACCGTCACGGTCTTGGGGGGCGTCATAAATGCGCTTGCGATGTAATAAGCGAGCGCCGCCGCAGCAAACGCTACGGAGAAACCGACAAGTTGTGCCCGCTTCATTGCGCCGTAAATCCTTCAGCTCAGGGTTCTCGCTCCTGCGCCGATACTGTCGGACAAACGTCAATGCGAGGTTAACCGCCGTTTCAGAAAGACGTGCGTGGGCAACGGTTGCAGCTCCAATCAGAGCCCGCTAAACAGCCGCGATAACAAGAGCCTACGCTCAAGCCTGCAGCATTCGGAACAATTCGGTGGTGGGGAATACCATCAGCCCTGATGCCGCAATCGCGATGCCATAAGGAACCGGCCCACCGGCAGTGTGCAGACGCTGGGCCCAGCCAGGGAGCGGCAAAAGATCAGCCGGCACCATCCGGCGATAGCTCAGAATAAGAAGGCAAAGGACCCCGCCGAACATCGTCGTAAATGCGATAAACGGGAGAATCTGCGCTGAGCCCATCCAAAGCGCCCCGGCCGCCATGAGTTTGGCGTCGCCGCCGCCGAGCAGATTGAAGGCAAACAGCGCGAACGTGAGAAGCAGCACCCCGAGCGCACAGACGACGTGCATCCCGAAAGTCTCGAGCGGCATTCGCGTCAGAACCGCGAGCGCGACAAAGCCACCGATCAGCGCAAGCGAGATAACGTTTGGAATTCTCATCGTGAAAAGGTCGTTCGCCGCAGCAAACGCCATAGCAATCGGGAAGATCGCCACGAGAAGAAAAGTCAGCACCGACATTATTTACACCTGCACCAGAAGCACGACCGCTGACGGAGTATGACGAAACTCGGTAAAGGCCGGCCTAACGCAGTTTTGGTGCGCCGGCGCTCGATTATTTGATGGAGCTGAACCCTGCTACGACGGATTCGAAGACGCTGACTAGAGATCCCTTGACCCCCATTAGCGCACCGACGATTGCGATGCTGACGATGCTTGCGATCAGTGCATATTCGATCGAGGTTGCCCCATTCTCGTCGGCTGCAAATTCACGGACGCTGGAAGGCAGCATTGCATACCCCTGATAAAAAAGCGCGCTCGAAGAACTCGTCTCCGAGCGCGCTCAATGCACTTTGATAATAGGCTAACGCAAATAAGTGCCGATCAGTTGGCGGCAGGCGTACCTTTCAGTGCGTCATCGACTTTCGTGAACGTACCGCTGAGGCTGGTACCGACCTGGCCAAGGATCGTAACGAGGGCGACGCCGATAAGAGCAGCGATCAAGCCGTATTCGATGGCCGTTGCACCCGACTCATCGTTCATGAAACGCGAAAAGATGTTCATTGGTTTGTTCCGATCTACGCTAATACTTTTATCGATCCCGTTCCTCGGAAGAGGTTTGTCCTCGCCGCTGAACTAACGGGGACTGTAGATTGGAAAAATTAAAGTCAGGTAAAACGCGCCAGGCCGCGCTTCACCGACAAATAAACAAAAATTATCCAATGCCTTTCTTCAAAAAAACAAAGTTTAAAAGGTCGCACGCGGCCTGCTTTTACATTGATCAAACCTGAAAGAAGAAAATAATACGTGGAAATATGAGTTAATACTGTACTTATAAAAGTATTTCATCAAATATTGCCAAGTATACTTCAACGCCCTTGCAGACAGACCGCTTCGAACAGACATCGGAATATCTCCTCCGATCTTCCAATTTTTGCTGCGGCGCGCTCTCGCGAACAGACTATCTCACCCGCCGAATTAACCACCGACGTTATCCGCGCGATGCCGGTTCGAACGCGGCAGGTCCGCAATGCTGCGGATCGGAACGCCCGTTTGCAGTTCCTTCACCATTTGATGAGCTTATGGCAGCCGGGAGCTTTGAAAGGACCGCGCCGGATGCATCGTGGAGCAAAAAAAATTGCGGCATCTCACGCCGGCAGCATTTTACGCACGGGCATCGTCGCAGCGATCGTGGCTCTTTCAGCCGCTGGCGCATCGGCTGGCGATTTGATTGTACGCTACGACCAATCGCAACTTCTGCATCTTCCCCGCCCCGCCAGCGAGGTCATCGTCGGAAACCCGTCGATCGCCGACGTGACGCTACAGGATGGAAATTTGCTCGTCGTCACTGGCAAGACGTTCGGCATCACCAACGTCATCGCTCTCGATGCCGCTCATAATGTCATTCAAGATCAGCGCGTGATGGTCGAACGCGACGATACCAGGACCGTCAATCTGCACAAAGGCAGCACGCGCTTTACATACGCATGCACGCCAAACTGCGAGCCGACGCTCACGATCGGCGACGACAAGGACTTCTTTAGCGCCGTCCAAACGGCCAATAATCAGAAGACGAAGTTCTCTGAAGGCTCGTCGGATTCCTCGAGCAGCGCGAACAGCCAGCAATAAAAGAGCCCGTCAACAAGCTCTACCACAACGCCAGGATTGCGCCTCCTCGGCGTATACGGACGCTTTCACGATTGCTCAACCATTAGAGACGAAATCCCGTCCGATAAATACCACCTTAATCCGCGCTAATTTATTTAGTGGCCGTTATCATCAACGGTCGCGAGAATTCTATGCCCACAGCGCGCAGAATGGGTTTTCTTCCCCGCTCGTTACGTTTCAATCGTCTGCTGCGGCGTTGGACATCAGACGACCGCGGCTCGACGGCCTTGGAATTCTCCAGCGTCGCCATTCCATTCCTGATGTTCATATTAGGCTTCATTGGCTGCGCGATTTACTTCTTTGTCTCGAACTCGCTTGAAAAAGGCATGGATCAGACAAGCCGGCTGATCCGCACGGGCGAAGCTGTCTCCAAGAAGATGACTGTCAACCAGTTCAAGCAGAGCATCTGCGATGGCGCGGGCTCTTGGATCGACTGCAATAAATTGCAGATCGACACAGTTCATTGCGACAGCTGGAGCGCCTTGTCCGACGGCGGAGGCGGCACCTGCACGCCGTACAAACCGAAGCCCTGCATCGACAGCAGCGGCGTACCCTTGACGAACTCCGCGCCCGGAACCGATTTGATTGCGATCTACTCAGGGACCGCAAGCGACGTGGTCATCGTGACTGCGTGCTACCAGTGGGATTTCACCTCGAAGCTGCCGATTATCAAACTGGGCAATATGTCCAACGGCTCGATGATGCTTCAATCAGCAACAGCGTTCCGCAGCGAACCCTATCCCGAGAGCTGAAACAATGCCGTCGACATTTTCACTTGCCGCGCGGATCAGACTTTACTTCCGTACCTTCGCATCCGACACGAGCGCCGTGGCGGCCGTCGAGTTCGCCCTTATCGCTCCGCTGCTGATGCTGATGACATTCGGCACGTTCGAAGTGTCGCGCGCGTTGGTCGCACACAAAAGATTTCAGCGCGCGACCGCCATGGTCGGCGACCTCGTATCTCGCGAAAAGCAGATCGGATCTTCGCTGAGCACGGCGAATACAGCGCTCGACGGCATGCTCGTTTCCGCTCAGCACGCTATGGAGCCGTTTAGCGCCACGCCTTTGCAAATTGCGATCACGCAGCTTCGAGCGTCGGCCACCGACGCGAGCGCGACAAAGGTGGAATGGTCCTGGTCCTATCACAGCGCACCGATCAAAAGCTGTGGCGATACGAAATCGATGCCCGATGAGAACATGATCTCGAAAGGCGATGCCGCGGTCGTCATCGAAGCGCAGTACACCTACGAGCCGCTTCTGGCGAACATTCTGCCTGGGATCACGCAGACGATGGTGTGGTCCGACACAATGTCCTTCGCACCGCGTTGGGGCGCCGTTTACTATGCCCAGGACAAACTGAATACGAAATGCCCGCCAGGAAGCGGTTGAGCCAAAATCATTTGGTACGCAGCCAAAAAATAGAAAATCATTCTCGCTCCAGCCGGGACGGCGGGAACCCCGGCTAGTTCGCCTTCGTACGATGGCAGAACGTAGACGGCGCTATCGTCAGTTGATAAATATACTTCCGTTCAGAATAGATATCCTGCCGCATTTCGATATCGAATTATACCGCGCAATCCGCGACGACAGACTTCATAGAAAATAAACAGAACACAGGCGAGGACTCGCAGTGGGACGGAGAGCGGTTCATTCCCCGGAGGAGCTCCGCCAGCTCATCCTGGACGCGTCCCGCACGATCGTTGAAACCAACGGCATTTCTGGTTTGTCCGCGCGGGAAATCGCGCGTGTGATCGGATACTCACCCGGGACGCTGTACAATATCTTCGAAAACCTCGACGACATCCTGCTCACGCTGCAGGTGCAGCTTCTTGGCCGCATCGTCGATCATCTAAAAGGTGTGCCGCTGGGAACGAACGGCGAAATGAACGTCGATGCCTTGACGCATGCCTACATCGAATTCGCGCTCGAGAATAAGCGCATGTGGAATCTTCTCTTCGCGCACAGCGTGACTGGACCCAATCGGGTACCGCCTCCGTTTCACGAGCATCTCGATGATCTTGCCTGCACCGTCCGTAAGGCGCTGGCACCGCTAGCTCCCAATGCGACGCAAGAGGAACTCGACACGACCGCACGTGCTTTGTTCGCTGGCGTACATGGAATATCTGCGGTCGCCGCGAGCGAGAAGGGCGCGCATCTGACGCCCGCCACCGCTCAGATCTATGCCAAGGAACTGACGTCCAACTTCGTCAGGGGCTTGCGGTCTCGCTCGGAGCACTAGCGGCTGGATGATCCGCCTCGCTCGGCGCTGCCTCGATTGCCGGAGCAGACGCTGTATCCGGTGACGCCGCTTCGGGAGCCGTCTCCTTCAACTCCGCCGGAGATGCTGCAACCGGTGCCGCCGCGGCTGGGATTTTACTAACCGACCCGGTCTCGACGTCAGCGCCTTTGCCATCCTCGTGCCGGCGCGCAAAGCGTGGCGTCTCAACGAGACCGAACCATTTATGCGGCGGCAGCAGCCGCTGCTCGAGCCCGGTCCACAGACTGCGCGAGGCAAGGCCATCGACGAACGTGGACGTCGAGGGCGAAATCATGATCGCGCCGAACGTGGCCGCCGCCATCGCCAGCGACGAATAGAAGTAACGCCGGTCTATGAATTTCAACGCCGTGCCGAACGACGACTTCAGGCGCGTATCCATGACGTCGACGGAATAGATCTCGTCGAGCGTCAGATGCGTGAGATATCCAAGGAACATGAATGCGCCGCCGAGCCACGCAACGCCCTCAGGCTTGTTCAGCAGGTTCTTGAATACGATTGCCGTTAAGACCGCGCAAAAAGCCGCGGCGAGGATCGAATGCCAGATGCCGCGGTGAACGGAAAGGCGGTGAAAGACGGTGTGCAGCCCATAGCGCACCAGCAGCAGCGTCCCGAGCCAAAGGATCCAAAGCTCTGCGATTGAGAATTTCGTCGCCGCGTTGAACAGCACCGCAAACGAAAAGAAAATCGCGAGCCCCGCGAACATAGCCCGGCTCGGACGGGAATCCTTGAGATCGATGTCAGGGAGAACGGAACCCAGAACGCCGGCCATTGTCACCGCAACGAGGTTTTCCGGCGCAACGACATTGGCCGCGAGCGTCAGCGTCGCAAGAGCCCCGGAAACGACCGTCCCTACCGCGATGTGCGTCGTAAAATTGGCCATGACGTCCCCCAAACTCTGAGCGCCGGCTCAGGCGGACCGGCAAATTTTAACCCCGCTATTGTCAGCAACAGATTCGGCCGCTATCTGCGAGGCGCCGCCCCATGAGCCATGTGGATAAGACGGGCATTTGCGCCCCTCTTCCCCATTTTGATGGCAATGGCGGCACATCCGGCAGGCAAGCCGGATGCGATGGGGAAAAAACGGATCGACATGTCGGCGGTGCTAGACTCACTCACGGTGAAGCGGCTTGCGGCGGTAAATATCGCCGTTGCGCTTGTCGTCATCGTGATAAAATACGTCGCCTATCTCGTGTCGGGGTCCGTTGCGCTCTACTCCGACGCGCTCGAAAGCGTCGTCAACGTCATGACGGCGGTGACGACCTTCGCGGCGATCCGCCTGAGCGCAAAGCCACCTGACTCCGGCCATCCGTTCGGACACCACAAGGCGGAATTCCTCGCCGCGATGTTTGAAGGCGCGATGATCGCCGTCGCGGCCGTACTCATTCTTCTCAAGGCGAGATCCGCGCTGATTGAGGGCGTCAAGCTCGAGCATTCCACGCTCGGCATCGTCTTCAATATCGTCGCGTCGATCCTCAATGGCGCCTGGGCTTGGCTGCTCATCAATCGCGGCCGATCGTGGCGCTCTCCAGCGCTCGTCGCCGACGGGAAACACCTTTACACGGACGTCATCACCTCGGTCGGTGTCGTCATCGGACTCGCGTTCGCGGTTCTGACGGGCTGGCACATCCTCGACCCGTTGATCGCGGCCATCGTGGCCCTGAACATTTTATGGATGGGCTACAGGCTCGCCGTCCAATCGATGTCGCATCTCCTGGATGAAGCGGCGAGCCCCGAGATCGAGAGCAATATCCGTAAGGTGATCGAAGCCAACGGCAGCGGCGCGCTCGAAGCGCACGACATCCGCACGAGGCAGGCCGGACGCGCGCTTTTCATCGAGTTTCATCTGATCGTTCCCGGCTCGATGACGGTGGATGACGCGCACGCCATTTGCGATCGCCTCGAGAACGCTATCGAAACCGAGATCGAAGGATCGGAAGTCGTTATTCACGTCGAGCCGGAAAACAAGGCGAAGCCCGAAGCGTCTGGCGCGCTCCCGCTGGAAGGCAACTAACCGTTCGCCGAAACGCGTTCGGCCCAGAGATCGTAGTCTCCGGCCTCAACGACTTTGGCACGCACGATGTCGCCCGCGTTCACGTCGCGCTCGCCGTTCAGGAACACGTTGCCATCGATCTCGGGCGCATCCCACTTCGAGCGCCCGATCGCGCCGTCCTCGTCGACTTCGTCGATCAGAACGTCGATCGTCTGCCCGAGTTTGCGCTCCAGCTGCGCGCTGCTGACATCCTTCTGCACGGCCATGAAGCGATGCCAGCGTTCCTCTTTCACTTCATCAGGCACCGCGCCATCGATCGCGTTCGCCTTCGCGCCCTCGACAGGCTCGTACTTGAAGCATCCGGCGCGATTGATGCCCGCTTCCTTCAGCCAGTCGAGCAGAAACGCGAAATCCTCTTCCGTCTCGCCGGGAAAACCGACGATGAACGTCGAGCGGATCGCAAGATCGGGACAGACCTCGCGCCAGCGACGGATGCGCTCCGCGGTTTTCTCCTGCGCCGCCGGCCGCCGCATAGCTTTCAACACCGCGGGCGACGCATGCTGGAACGGGATGTCGAGGTACGGCAGGATTTTGCCGTCCGCCATCAGCGGAATGACGTCATCGACGTGCGGATACGGGTAGACGTAATGCATCCGCACCCAGACGCCGAGATCGCCCAGCGCCCGCGACAGATCGAGAAACCGCGCTTTCAGCGGCGCGCCCTTCCAGGCGCTCTCGGCGTATTTGATATCGAGGCCGTAAGCGCTCGTATCCTGGCTGATGACGAGCAGTTCCTTGACGCCAGCATTCACCAGACGCTCCGCCTCGCCCATCACATGGTTCGACGGCCTGCTGGCGAGATCGCCGCGCAGCGCCGGAATGATGCAGAACGAGCAGCGGTTGTTGCAGCCTTCCGAAATCTTCAGATACGCATAATGGCGCGGCGTCAGCCGCAGCCCTTCCGGGGGCACCAGATCGACGAACGGATCGTGCAGCGGCGGTACGGCGTCGTGCACCGCCTCGACCACCTGCTCATACTGATGCGGACCTGTGACCGCGAGCACGCCCGGATGCGCGTCGCGAATGCGGTTCTCCTCGACACCGAAGCATCCGGTGACGATCACGCGGCCATTCGCGTTCATGGCCTCGCCGATCGCGTCCAGGCTTTCCTTCTTCGCGGAATCGAGAAAACCGCACGTGTTGACGACGACGACGTCCGCGCCCTCATAGTCGCTCGCGATCATGTAGCCTTCAGCGCGGAGCTTGGTGATGATCCGTTCGCTGTCGACCAGCGCCTTCGGGCAGCCAAGCGACACGAAGCCGACCTTTGGCGCGGCTGCCGTGTCGGAGCCGTGCGCAGCACGCCGCGCTTTCGCGTTTACTTTGACCGAGGGGTTCGCCATTTCGCGCTTCTAGCCTCGACGCCCCGAAAGCGCAATCGCGACAGAGTAGCAACCGGCGGTAGGCGCCGCCGGACCGTGCGGCCGCCTGAAAATTCAGGCAATCCGCCGCAAATGGTTGTCGAAGGCAATGTTCTGAAGCGTATGCTCGGAAACGACCCGCGCTTGCGCCGTCTCGTAGCGGATGACGCCGAACCCCGACGACGCGGCGAAGTTATGATCGCCCTCCGACGACAAGCCGCAAACGTCCTTGAGATCGCTTTTGCCTACGACCGCGCTGGTTTCGGAATCGACGTAGAGAACGTGCCCCGCCTTCGGCGCGCTCGCGGCGATAAAGCGGCCGTCGTTGCTGACCGCCATCGCGCCGATGTACCCGCGCAGACCCTTGCCGCCGCCCGGCGCGTCGACCAGCTTCAGCTCACGATCGAGCCCGGCGCTGCCGACGATCTGCGGCGTCACGCTCGGGCTTCCTTCCCATTGTCCGCCGAACCAGATGAGCCCAGTCTTGTCCTGCGTCACATGCCGGATCGACAATGACTTGAGATCGCCCGTCATCGCGTGCTTGGCGACGAGCTTGCCGCTTTCCGCGTCGACGAAAGCCAGCGACGGCTCCATCGTATCGACATTCAGATTTTCGCGTCCGGCATCGGGCACCGTATCGAGGCCGCCATTCCCGACCGCGATCGTCTTGCCGTCCGCCAGCAGCATGATTTCGTGCGGCCCGATGCCGTAGCTCTGATGCTCGCCGATTTTTTTGTAGCCGCGCGCCACGTCGTAAATGCCGATGAGACCGATCTCGCTCTCGACGTCCGCTTCCGATGTGTAAAGCAGCCGCCCGTCCTGCGAAAATCCGCCGTGCCCGTAGTAGTGACGATCCTTGCCCGGCGTGAAGACGTGCGGCGGCGTCGCCTTGTCGATATCGAAGGCCACGCCAAACACACCCGGCCGCCGCGCGAACACCGCGACCCGCCCCGACGGACGATGATAGGCGATGTCATGCCCCCGCGCCGTCAGCGGAACTTCGCGCACGATCGAGCCGTCGGCACGAAGCAGAAGAACGCAATAATTCTTCATGCCCTTCCGCGCCGTGGCGACATACGCGATGTCGCGATCGGCCGCCGAAGCCAACGCCTTGCTCTGGTACGCCGCACCGACGAACGCCAGCGTGCCGAGCAGCAACGATCTGCGATCAATCACCGTCAAGCTCATTAAATCCCACCGTCAATCCCGCTGCTGTCGCTAAGCGATTGGCTACGATGTTGCGCAATCCGTTCATGCGGTCGAAAACCTCTCGCGAAGTCGGCGTATCCTTGCGCTGCGCATGCGACGAGCGGCCTCCCGCGCCATCGATAGCCTCGATCGTCCGCCACGTTCCCTGCGACCAGCCTTTCATCCAGGCCATGTCGGGCTTCAGATACGCTTCGAGATGCATCGCATCGTAGAGCTGTCGCAGCGACGCGATGCTCGCCGCGTAAACCTGCTTTTGCAGCCCGGATTTATTGTAGGGCGGCGACAGCCTGATCTTCGTATCGACCTGCGGCTTTAGTTGCAGATCCGCCGTCAACGAGATGCCGATCAGAAACGCTTTCACGATCTCAACCGCCGACTCGTTCTCATTCCGATAGGTGTCGTTGTCGGGTCCGGGGCTCAGCATCTTGTCTTTCCAGCCACCCGGCTTTTCCCAGCCATCGGAAACTTCGCCCACCACCCGCACGATGTTGTGCGCAATCGCCTGCGCCATGACGCACCGGAACTGCGCCGGCTCCGTCGGCCCGAGAGGAACCTCGCTGTCGCGCATCAGGAATTCGAGCGCCGGAAGCCCCTGCACGGCCGCACTCTGCTTCGCAAGCGCGCCGGGTTCGGCGAGCTTGGCGTCTTTGTTCAGGAGGATCATGCGCAACTGCCGCGCAACGAAACCGCGCGGATCGGGCCAGAAGGAAATCTGTTCGCGTCGTCCATTTTCAAGCATCGGCCCGAAGCGCAGGAAATCGATCCCTGCATAAGCCGTGACGGCCGCGGCGAATTTCTCGTCCAGCGTGCGCCGCGCCTCTTCCGAACCT
The DNA here is from genome assembly GCF_000143145.1 of Hyphomicrobium denitrificans ATCC 51888. Taxonomy (NCBI): domain Bacteria; kingdom Pseudomonadati; phylum Pseudomonadota; class Alphaproteobacteria; order Hyphomicrobiales; family Hyphomicrobiaceae; genus Hyphomicrobium; species Hyphomicrobium denitrificans. The sequence continues at coordinate 315,766 of NC_014313.1, read as the reverse complement.
GTTTTGCAGACGGCCTCGACGGCCGGAGGCAGCGCATCTGCGGAACTCTTCAGAGCGTCGATGTGCGGAATGATATGCGTGTCGATCGCCGTCCGCGTCAGCTCCAAATGGCTCGGAGGCGCGTTGGCGGACATCGCCGCCGTCGTCAGTGTCAGCGTAATCAAAAAGGAAAGCAGCACTTTCATCGTCGCATTCATAATCCGCTCACGTAATCGACCAGTCGTTGTCTGTCTTCCGGCTTCAGCGCGTTGAAGAGATCCCGGCTCCGCGCGCCTTCGCCGCCGTGTTTCGCCACCGCTTCCGCCACGTTTGCCGCCGAGCCGTCGTGAAGGAAGCGGCGTTCCTTCTCGCGCACATGCCCGTCGATCAACGGCGCCGTCCGCCATTCCTGCGGCTTGACGCCCGGTTCTCCGACGCCATCGTCGAGCGCCGATCCCATATCGTGAAGCAGCAGATCGGTAAATGCGGTGACGGTGCCGCCGTCGCGGGTCGCCAGAGACGGCACGTGGCACGTGGCGCAGCCGGCTTTGGCAAAGAGAGCTACGGCTTCCGGATCGGTGGCCCTGTGCCGCGCCCGCAACGTCCCGAGATACACCGAGACGACTCTCAGAATATCGTCCGACAGCTCGCGGCCCTTGAACAAGACGCTCTCACCGTTGGGCGCAGCAAGACACGCGGTTTCCAGAATTGTGCAATCGCCGTAGGGCCGCGGCTGCTTCGGGCTCGACAGACCCATGTCGAACGCAAACGCGTGCGCGACTTGCTCTTCGAGCGTCACCTGCGCCGCTTTCCAGCCATACCGGCCGATGCGCCCCGCAATGACGTTCGCGCGACCCCTGACGCCGTCGCCATCGCGATCGTCCGCATCAACGCGCTTCAGGATTTCGGCGTCCGTGACGTTATCGAACGCCGCGCGGCCGAACAGCGACGGCGCTTGGCGCACGCCAGCCTTGATGCCGTCCGCCAGCGCCCGGTCGTTCAGCTTGAGATCGAGCTTCGGAAGATAGCGCACGGTTCCCTCTGGCATCAGCCCCGGAACGGCGTTGGTCTGCAGCTCAAGCCCATAGAAAGGATCGGTCGCCCCCTGAGCATCGCCGAAGCGCACGACGGCGCCCGCGAGATCCTGCGAGCCATCTTCGCGCGTCACGACGTGCGAACCCTCGCCGCGTCCATGACATCCCGTGCACGAGCGCGAAACGAACAGCGGCCCGAGGCCGTCGGACGCATCCGTCGACGCGGGCGCCGGCACCCACATGCGGTCGAACAGCGCCTTGCCCATCGCGGCATCGAGCGGATCGGCATCGGCCACACGCGGCCAAAGCGTCGCAAAGGCGAGCAGCGCGATCTTGATCCAGAGTCTGAAGCCGGAGGTCATGCGACCTCGATGTAGCCCATCATGCCAGTTTCCTGGTGATCGATGATGTGGCAATGGAACATCCACTTCCCCGGTTGTCCCCCGACGATTCCCGCCTGCACGCGCTCGTTCGGACGCAGCAGAATGGTATCGGCACGATGCGGCTGCACATGCCGCATGCTCGAGCTCATGACCTCGAACGTATGCCCGTGGATATGAATGGGATGCGAATGCGGCGTCGTGTTCTGCAGATCGAAGATATAGCTCTGCCCCGACTTGAGCACCGCGAGAGGCGGCCCGAGATCTCTGTGATCCATGCTGGACCACGCCTGCTTGTTGATCGCCCAGAACGTGCGTTTCGTCAGACAAAGCGAGCCGATTTCGACATCGGACTTCGCAAACTCGGAAAGCGCCTCGCCCGTTGCCGTCGCCGAGAAAATGAACGGGATGATCTGCGCGTTGCCGACGTCCACGTTCGGAAACGGCATGACCTTCAACGGCGTCGGCACAAAGGCGCCGCTACGCTTCGCTGGTCCTTCGGAGACGAACTCCGCCAGCACGACCGGCTCCTTCGCGAAAAAGTCCACGAGGCGAACCTTGCCGCCCTCGGGCGCCGTGCGCAGCAGGATGTCGATGCGCATCGCCGGCCCCATGCGCCACGACACGAGCGGCAGCGGATCGAGACCGTTACCGTCAATCGCGATGATCGCCGCTTCTCCATCCTCGAAGCCGATTTCGGAAATCCGCGTCGGATCGACGTTGTAAAATCGAATGCGCACGTTAGCCGATGACGGCACCTTGAAGACTGCCGTTTTCTCGCCGTTGACCGAACGCACGGTGCCCGACGTGCCCGCCTTCGCCGCGCCTGCGTCCGTCGAAAACGGCAGGAACGTCCCCTCGGGCGAAAGACGCCAGTCCTTCATCATCAGGACGTACTCGGCGTCCGACGGTTCGATCTCGTCGCCTTCGACGATCAGCGCCCCGACGAGACCGCGCCCGAAATGTTCGTCCGTATTGCAGTGCGTGTGAAAGAAAAAGCTGCCCGTGTCCGGCGGCACGAACGAGTACGTGCCTGAACTGCCCGGCTCGACCGGCTTCTGCGTCATGAACGGCACGCCGTCCTGATCGTTCGGAATTCTCAATCCGTGCCAATGCAGCGATACGTATTCACCGGCCCGCGGCAGATGGTTTGCGTACTGCGTATCCAGCCGCTCACCGAGCTTCATGCGCACGATCGGATAGAGCGACCCCTCTTCGAAGGTCCAGAGCGGCAGCGTCTTGCCGTCGAAACACGGCAGCGCGGCCGGACGCTCTGCGAGATCGAGCACCAGCTTCTTGGTGTCGTTTGCAATCGGCTGCGCAATGACCGGCGCTCGCGCGACCGCCTTGCCGCCTCCAAATACAAAAGTCGCCGCGGCACTCCCTGAGAATGCCGCGGCGCCCATCAAAAGTTCTCGACGTGTTAGCATAGGGCTCGTCCACCACCCGTTATCGATCGCAACGGTCTCGTTTAGGAGCCTCTGCCAATCACTTCTTGGTCGCAACCTGATCCGGATGATCGAGGCTGTCGGAACCTTCAATCTTGATCTTGAGGTTCAGCGCCGCAACAACCGCCTCGACGGCACGGGCCTGCGCCACGAGCGCGTCTACACCATCGAGAATGAGCTTGTTACCGGCGTCGTTTCCGGCTGCCAGCATCTGATTATAGCCCATTTCGCCGGAATCCGCTTTGACCTTGATGGCATTGAGCTTCGCTTTCGTGTTCTCCATGGCTTCGTCGACACGCTTCGCAGCGTCGGGGGCCTTGGCACGCGCAAGCTCGGCGATGCTCGCACCCGAAACAGCGGTCGCGCCGTCGTACTTGCCGTTCCAGATTTCGATCATGCCCACCTGGTCATAATAGTGGCTGTTATGCGTGTTGTTGGAGAAGCAGTCGTGCGCCTCTTCCGGGTCATGCAGCAGCACGCCGAGCTTCATGCGCTCGCCCGCCAGTTCGCCGTATGACAGCGATCCGATGCCGGTGAGTATCGTCGACAGCTGAGCGTTCGCGTCCTGTTTCGAAAGCGCCTCGCGTGCCGCGCCGCCGGCCTTCCAGTTGCCGGCCATCTCGCTGAGATCGTCGATCAGAAGCGAGCTTGCGGCCTTGAGGTAATCGCGGCGGCGATCGCAGTTGTCATGCGTGCAGTTCTTGAGATCGAAATCGCTTGCCGGACGTTCGCCCGCACCAGCGCTCGTGCCGTGCAGGTTCTGACCCCACAGCAGGAATTCGATGGCGTGGTAGCCGGTGCCGACGTTGGATTCGACTTCAAGCGCGCTGTTGAGCTGCGCGATCACCGTCTTGTCGATCTTGCTGGCGTCGAGAACTTTCGGCCCGAGGCGGACGGACTTGTTCGCGATGATGTTTGCCGTATAGAGCGGGTTCTCTTCCTTCGCATCGCCGTAGCTCGCCTTGTCGACGTAATCGATCAGGCCTTCATCGAGCGGCCACGAGTTGACGTTGCCTTCCCAGTCGTCGACGATCTTGTTGCCGAAGCGAAAACCTTCGGTCTGCATATAGGGGATACGCGCCGCCTTCCAGGCATCCTGCGCCGCCTTCTGGGTCGTCGCATCGGGAGCGGCAAGAAATGCATCGATGGCCTTGTCGAGGTCTTTTGCCTTGGCCAGCGAGTCGGAGTACATCGCTTCGGCGAGGTCGCCGTACGTCTTGGTGATGTCTTTGACCGCCGGCGCGTCAGCGAAAGCCGGACGAGCAACCGCCCCTGCGAGCGCCAGCCCCGTCGCGCAGGCTATCGCAATCGCCAATTTTGACATCGTGCGTTCTCCATCATGTTTCTGGGTTTGGCGATAGAATACGCTAAGCTGCGGATCGCCCAAAATTATTTACCGTGTTAGTATACATTAGCACCCTTGAACGGTGTCAAGTGAACTCCGCCTCACTTTGGCGCGTTGTCAGCGGCGCACCGCCGCGCGGTACTTGCCATAGAGTCGGGAATTTGAAAGAACGGTCGTCAGACTCTAGAGCTGCGGCCGCGCGGCCACCGGGTAAACAAATATGCGCTTGACGAAGCAAACCGGCCACGCAATCCGCATCCTGATTGATTGCACCTTGGCAAACGACGAGCTTGTGAAGGTCGCGGACGTGTCCGATCGGCTTGGCGTTACAAAGCAGAACGTCTTTAAAATTGTCCATATTCTCTCTCACGCGGGCTTTCTGTCGGCCGTGAGGGGCCCGAATGGCGGCGTCCGGCTCGCGAAGCCGGCAACGTCGATCAAGATCGGCGACGTGGTAAGGGCGATCGAGGTCACGCGCGTCCAGGTCGAAGGCGGACGCGGGCGGAAGACCGTCGACAACGATCCGGCCTCCATCAACGCCATGTTCGACGACGCCCTGAGCGCTTTCATCTCCGTCCTGGACCAGCACACCCTGGCCGAGCTCGCGAGCCAGAAATCGCCTCTCGGGGTATCGAATGCCGATCGCGACGGCGAAGACAGCCGCGGTACGAAAACGCGCGCCAAGAAGCCCGCAGCGCGTGCCGCGCGACGGAGCTGATTGCCGCCGGAGAGGCAATGTCGCTCATTAAAAATTGGCTGCCGCCCGCACCCTCGACGAATGCGTCTGCAGGCTTTGCAGCATTGAGCGCAGTCGCTTTGCTGGCGTTGATCCCGATGTGGCTGTACGCGGGGGAACAATGGCGCCTGAGCCTTGGCGTCCTATGCGGGTTGCTCGCAGGCATCAGCGCGGCGCTGGCATGGAACAGTCGCCCCAAGCCTGAAAAAATGGCCGAAGCCATTGCAAATTCTGGGGCAACGGAGAAGCCGTTTTCCTGGCCGGATCTCGTGGCTGCGATCCCCGATCCGACCATCGTTCTCAACCGTTCGTCGGTCGTGCTGAATTACAACGCCGCGGCGCTCGCCATTTTCGAAAGGCTGACGCAAGGCCGGCCGCTCGAGCACGTCAGCCGCGACCCGGAACTCATCGCCGCCGTTACCGGAGCTTTCGAAACCGCCCAGAAACGCAAGGCAATGCTGCTGCCACGCGGCGGCGGCGGCCAGCGCTTCATCGCGACGGTTGCGCCGTTCGGAGGCGAAGCCGGACAGCCTGCCGTCGCCGCCTTGATCACGATCCATGACGAATCGGAACAGCATCGCGCCCTTGAGATGCGGACCGATTTCGTCGCCAATGCCAGTCACGAATTGCGTACGCCGCTCGCGTCCGTCCGCGGCTTCATCGAAACGCTGCAGGGCCCGGCGCGCAACGACGAAGTCGCACACGACCGCTTTCTCAAAATCATGGCCGAGCAGGCCGAACGCATGACGCGCCTCATCGACGACCTGCTTTTGCTCAGCCGCGTCGAAGAGAAGGCCAACCTCAATCCGACCGGGCAGGTCAGGCTGAGCGAATTGCTCAACGAGGTGGTGCGCGCGCTGACGCCTGTATCGGAAGAGCGGCAGATTACGATCACCGTCGAGCCGGAATCATCGCCACTCGTCGCAAAGGGCGAGCGCGACGAACTTTTCCAGGTCTTTCACAATCTGATCGAAAACGCCGTCAAATACGGCCGCGTCGGCGGCTCGGTGAAAGTCCATCTCCGGGAAAGCGAACGCGATCCGAGCAAAAAACGTGTGGCCGTTACTGTCACCGACGACGGCCCCGGCATCGCACCCGAGCACCTCCCGCGCCTCACGGAACGCTTTTACCGCGTCAGCACCGAGCATAGCCGCCGGATCGGCGGTACCGGCCTGGGCCTCGCCATCGCCAAACATATCCTGACCCGCCATCAGGGCGAGCTGTCCGTCGACTCGGTCGTCGGGCGCGGAACGACCTTCAAGGTATCTCTTCCAAAATATAAATAAATCAACGACCTGAACTGTCACAAATACATAGCATCAAACGCCTACAAAGGCCCCGTCGCTGAATGACAGCCTTGTGACACAGCCCTCTTCAAGAGCTTGGCCGTCGCAACTGATCATTTCGCTGTCAGTCCTCATTCAAGAAGGACGGGTACTGAACAGAACCAAGGGGATAGCCGGAACAGAGGTCACGCGTTCAACACCTCCGCCTGGCTAGGAATCGTTCAAAAACAAGGCGTTAACGTTTCATAAACTCTTGAACTAAGTGGACTACAGAGTGCGCGCCGGGCCTGGGGGTCCGGCAAATGGGGGGACAAGGCTTCGAGCCCCCGCTAAGAGGAGATTTAGAGTGAGACAGTCTTTTGTTGCGCTTTTTGCGGCGCTGGCGGCCACTGCCGCAGCGACTGCGCCCGTCAAAGCCGACATCTCAGGCGCGGGCGCTACGTTCCCTTATCCCGTGTACGCAAAGTGGGCTGACACCTACAAAAAGGAAACCAACGTCGGTCTGAACTATCAGTCGATCGGTTCCGGCGGCGGCATCAAGCAGATCATCGCCAACACGGTCACCTTCGGCGCGTCCGACAAGCCCCTCTCCGGCGAAGAGCTCGAGAAGAACGGCCTCGTCCAGTTCCCGACCGTCATGGGCGGCATCGTTCCGGTCGTGAACATCGACGGCATCAAGCCGGGCGATCTCGTTCTCGACGGCCCGACCATCGCCAAGATCTATCTCGGCGACATCAAGACCTGGGACGACCCGGCGATCAAGAAGCTGAACCCCGACGCGAAGCTTCCCTCTGACGCCATCGCCGTCGTCTTCCGTTCGGACGGATCGGGCACGACGTTCGTCTGGACGAACTACCTTTCGAAGGTCAGCGAAGAGTTCAAGTCGAAGATCGGCTCGAACACGTCGGTTCAGTTCCCGGCCGGCATCGGCGCCAAGGGTAACGAAGGCGTTGCCAACAACGTGATGCAGACCAAGGGCTCGATCGGCTACGTCGAATACGCTTACGCCAAGCAGAACAAGCTCTCGCACACGAAGCTGATCAACAAGGACGGCAAGACGGTTGCGCCGGTCAAGGAAGCCTTCCAGGCCGCTGCCGCCAACGCCGATTGGGCATCTGCTCCTGGCATGGGCGTCATCCTGACGGACGAGCCGGGTGCCGAATCCTGGCCGGTCACCAACCCGACCTTCATTCTGATCCACAAGAAGCCGAAGGACATTGCCGCCGCGAAGGACGCACTCAAGTTCTTCGATTGGGCTTACACCAATGGCTCGGCTGAGGCTGAAGCGCTCGACTACGTCCCGCTGCCCGCCGGCGTCGTCGCTCAGATCAAGAAGAGCTGGGCTGACATCGTCGGCGAAGACAACAAGCCGGTCTTCGCAACGAACTAAGACGACTGCAATACTGGAGGCGCTTTCATCGGCGCCTCCTTCACCTTGCCCATTTACGGTTGGACCTGGAGCATAGATTTTGAGTTTCCTGACCGATCTTCAAGTTCAGCCGTCAGCCTCTCCGGCAGAACGGCGGAGCGTTCTCGGAACCTTGCAAAGGTCCGACGTCTTCTTCCGGTATCTGACGCAGTCGTCCGCCTACTTCGTCCTGGCGCTGCTGACCGCGATTTTCGGATCTCTGATCGCCGGCGGCTACCTCGCCTTCTCGACCTTCGGCTTCAGCTTTCTGACAACCGAATCCTGGAACCCGGTCACTGAAAAATTCGGCGCCGTCGCGCCAATCTACGGAACGATCGTCACCTCCGCGATCGCCATGCTCATCGCCGTGCCGATCAGCATCGGTATCGCGGTATTCCTCACCGAACTCTGCCCGATGGTGCTTCGCCGGCCGATCGGTATCGCGATCGAACTGCTCGCCGGCATTCCGAGCATCATCTACGGCATCTGGGGCCTCTTCTTCTTCGCCCCCTTTCTGCAGCGCAACGTGCAGCCCGAGCTGATTGCCTTGTTCAAGGACGTCCCCGTCCTGAATAGCCTTTTCGCCGGACCGCCTTACGGCATCGGCATCCTGACCTCCGCGCTCATCCTCGCGATGATGGTGCTGCCGTTCGTGACCGCCGTTTGCCGTGACGTGTTCGACACCGTCCCGCCGGTACTTAAGGAAGCGGCCTACGGCATGGGATGGACGACGCGCGAAGTCGTGAGAAACGTCGTCATTCCCTATACCCGCGTCGGCATCATCGGCGGCGTCATGCTCGGCCTCGGCCGCGCCCTCGGCGAAACGATGGCCGTGACCTTCGTCATCGGCAACGCACACCGCGTTTCAGCTTCCATCCTGGCGCCTGGCACGACGATCTCCGCGACCATCGCCAACGAGTTCACCGAGGCTGTCGGCGACCTCTATACCTCATCGCTGATCGCCCTCGGCCTCATCCTGTTCTTCATCACCTTCGTCGTTCTCGCGCTTGCACGGCTCATGCTGATGCGCATCGAGAAGAAAGCGGGAGCGTAACATGGCACTCGATCGTGGCCGGTATCAGCGCCGGCGCATCAGAAGCAGGATTACCGTCTGGCTGTGCTGGGCGGCGGCAGGCGTGGGCCTCGCAATCCTCGGCATCATCCTTGCGACGCTGCTCTACAAAGGCTTCGCCGGGCTCGGCATCAACGTCTTCACCGAGATGACCCCGCCGCCAGGCAGCGACGGCGGCCTGCTGAACGCCATCGTCGGCAGCCTCATCATGACGGTCATCGGCGTGCTGATCGGAACTCCGATCGGCATTCTCGCCGGCACCTACATGGCCGAGTACGGGCGCTACAGCAAAATCACGTCGTTCGTGCGCTTCATCAACGACATCCTGCTGAGCGCGCCGTCGATCGTGACGGGCCTCTTCGTCTACGAATTGCTCGTACGGCCGATGGGACACTTCTCGGCGATCGCCGGCTCTGCCGCCCTCGCCGCGCTCGTCATCCCGACGGTCGTCCGCACCACCGAGAACATGCTGCTGCTGGTGCCGAACACGCTGCGCGAAGCATCGTCCGCTCTCGGTCTCCCGCAGTCGCTGGTCATCCGGAAAGTTGCCTATAAGGCGGCGCGCGCCGGCATGATCACGGGCGTGCTGCTCGCGATCGCCCGCATCAGCGGCGAAACCGCACCGCTGTTGTTCACGTCTTTGAACAACCAGTTCTGGTCCACCAACCTCAATGCTCCGATCGCGAGCTTGCCGGTGGTCATCTTCCAATACGCTCTGAGCCCCTACGAAGATTGGCAGCGTCTCGCCTGGACAGGCGCGCTTCTGATCACAGTCGCGGTTCTGACAATGAGTATTCTCGCACGTTGGCTAGGTTCTTCGAGGTCCCCACAATGAATGTCATGTCCAAGGATGTGGACTCCGCGCTTACGGAAAAGATTTCCGTCCGCGATCTGAAGTTCTTCTACGGGTCGTCCCTGGCCCTGAAATCGATCTCCATGCCGCTCTATGAGCGTCAGGTGACGTCGTTCATCGGACCGTCCGGTTGCGGCAAGTCCACACTGCTGCGCGTTCTCAATCGGATGTACGATCTCTATCCGAACCAGCGCGCCGAAGGCGAAGTCCTGTTCGACGGCGAGAACATTCTCAATCCGCGCCAGGACCTGAACCTTCTTCGCTCGCGCATCGGCATGGTGTTCCAGAAGCCGACGCCGTTCCCGATGTCGATCTATGAAAACATCGCCTTCGGCGTCCGCCTTTATGAGCGCCTGCCGAAATCCGACATCGACGCCCGCGTCGAAAGCGCGCTCGAAAAAGCTGCTCTCTGGAAAGAAGTGAAGGACAAGCTGCACAGCAGCGGCCTGAGCCTTTCCGGCGGCCAGCAGCAGCGCCTTTGCATCGCGCGCACCGTCGCGATCCGTCCTGAAGTCATTCTGTTCGACGAACCGTGCTCGGCGCTCGATCCGATCTCCACGGCACGCATCGAAGAATTGATCGATGAGTTGAAGAACGAGTTCACGATCGCGATCGTTACGCACAACATGCAGCAGGCGGCCCGCGTCTCGCAGAAGACCGCCTTCATGTACCTCGGCGAACTGGTCGAGTTCGGCGATACGAAAAAGCTGTTCACCAATCCCACGGACACCCGGACGCAGGACTACATCACCGGCCGCTTCGGCTAGTGACCGCTTCCAGAGGCCCACGAATTTTAGGACCGACTTAGATGAACGAACACACCGTCAAGTCATACGAAGACGAACTGAAGCTCCTTGACCGCCGCATCGCCCAGATGGGCGGCTACGCGGAAAAGCTTCTCGTCCAGGCGATGGACGCCCTTGAACGCCGCGACCCGAATCTCGCCGAAACGGCTGTTTCGAGTGACGCGATGCTCGACCAGCTCGAGCGCGAGGTGCAGGACCAGGTCATTCTGATGATCGCCCGCCGCCAGCCGCTCGCGAACGATCTTCGCCACATCATGACGGTCCTCAAGGTTGCGGGCGACCTCGAGCGCATCGGCGACCTTGCCAAGAATATCGCCAAGCGCGCACTGGCGGTGGCTTCCGAAACCTACCCGAAGCCGTTGATGACCGGCATGCGCCACATGACGGAAATGGTGCAGGCTCAGCTGCGCGACGTTCTCGACGCGCTCGCCACCCTCGATGCCGATAAGGCGATGAAGGTCTGGCTGAGCGATGAGCAGGTCGACGCGATGTACAATTCGCTGTTCCGCGAGCTTCTGACCTACATGATGGAAGACCCGCGCAACATCGGCCTGTGCACGCATTTCCTGTTCGGCGCCAAGAACATCGAGCGCATCGGCGATCACACCACCAACATTGCCGAGAATATTCATTACCTCGTCCACGGCGTTCCGATCGCCGACGACCGTCCGAAGGGCGACCGCACGTCGTCGACCCTGATCACGCCTCGCGAATAATCGAAGGACCCAAGGCGTAATATCATGGCCGCCAAGATCATCGTCGTCGAAGACGAAGCACCGCTCGTTGAGCTTCTGAAGTACAATCTCCAGTCCGAAGGCTACGACGTCGTGCACGCGGCCGACGGCGAGGAAGCCGAACTGCTCTTGGCGGAACAGAGCTACGACCTTGCGATTCTCGATTGGATGATTCCGAAAATCTCCGGCATCGAGTTATGCCGGAGACTTCGCAATCGCACCGAGACGCAGAACCTGCCGATCATCCTGCTGACGGCGCGCGGCGAGGAAGCCGATCGCGTGCGCGGACTGACGACCGGCGCCGACGACTATGTCACCAAGCCTTTCTCCGTTCAGGAGCTGATGGCACGGATCAAGGCGCTCCTGCGCCGTGCCGCTCCCGAGCGCATGAGCGACATCCTCGTCTCCGGCGAAATCGTCATGGATCGCGGCGCCCACAAGGTCACGCGCGGCGCACGCGAAGTTCGCCTCGGACCCACCGAATACCGGATGCTCGAAGTTTTCATGGAGAGCCCGCGCCGTGTGCTCTCGCGAAATCAGCTTCTCGACCGCGTCTGGGGTCAGTCGTCCGAAGTCGATGAGCGCACGGTCGACGTCCACATCGGACGTTTGAGAAAATCGCTGATCCGCGGCAACGAAAGTGATCCGATCCGCACGGTTCGCGGCGCGGGTTACGTGTTCGACGGCCGCGAGGCCGACGCTCCCGTCTAAATTCTAGCGCGACGCTGCGATCGATCGCCTTCACGAGCGGCATCGCGTCACGACGCCAGGACCCTTCAGCTTTCCGCATCGAGACAGCGCGCGATATTGCGCGCCAGCCCGTGCATCAGATCGAAATAGAGATCCGGTCCAGGCGTCAGCGTCAGCCCTTCGGCGTCGAGCGTTCCCGAACGGGCCTTCGTTGCTTCAGTAACGGCGCTGATGAGCTTCGGCTGGAAGTCCGGCTCGCTGAACACGCAGACGGCGCCGAGCGAGACGATCTTGCGCCGAACTTCCGTCAGACGCCGCGCGCTCGGCGGAATGTCCGGGCTGACTGTGATCGATCCGACGGCGTTCAGTCCGTAGCGATGCTCGAAGTACTGCGTCGCATCATGAAACACGATGAAGGGTTTATCCCGAACTCGACTAAGCTCCGTCGCGATGTCCTGGTTCAACGCATCGAGACGCCGATCGAGCGCCGCTGCATTGGCGGTGAGCGTGCTGGCATGCTCCGGATAGCGCGCCGAAAGCGCCTGCGTCACGCTCGCCACGATCGCCTTGGCGTTGCGCGGGTCGAGCCAGATATGCCCGTCCTTGCCGCCCTCCTCGTCATCGTGACCGTCATGCGCTTTGATGTCCGCATGCTCTTCGTCGATCGCGTGCACATGGACGTGCGGCTCGAACGTTCCGCCGCGCCGTTGGTCGAGCAGCGCAATGCCGGGCGCGTCCGCGAGCGTCACCACGTTGACGCTCGGAGGCAGGGTTTGCACGATCTTGTGCGTAAAGGGCTCCAGCGCATCCGACGTGCGGATGAAGATATCGGCATCGTTGATCGCGCGCGCCGTCGAGGGTCTGAGCGTAAACGTGTGCGGCGACGCCGCGCCGTCAACGAGCAGCACCGGCACGCCGACGCCCGCCATGACCTCGCTGACGAGCGCATGGATCGGTTTGATGGTCACGACGACCTTCGGCGTCTCCGCGGCCGCTCCGGCGCCGGAAAAGATGGCGGCCAGCAGCATGATGCCGGCACCAACGCGCGCCGGACTGAATTTTGCCATCGAAACCCTGTCGAATGCTATAAACATCGTATAATATAACAAGACGAACGAAACGCTCACAAGCTCAAACCGCGTCAGCACCATAGGCTGCGGATTGATCCTGGTGTCGCATTGTCGCCACGTTCGCAATGCGACGGTAAAGGGCGACACCGAAGCGTCGTCGCGTTGGGGCAAGGATAGAGGTCGACGAGTGATTTTAAGCAATAAACGGATCGGCGTGCTCTTCGCTCTCGCAGCCTGGCTGATACTGCCGGCGGCGGCGTGGTCCCATCCGCATATGTGGATCACTTACGAGATGACCATCAACTACGATAAGGGCATGGTCACCGGCGTCGACCATATCTGGTCGTTCGACGACGCTTACTCGGTCATGGCGCTCGAAGGTCTCGATACCAACAACGACGGCAAATACGATCAGGCCGAGCTTGAGCCGCTGTTGAAGGTCAACATGGATGGCCTCAAGGACTTCAACTACTTCACCGTCGCAAAGCTCGGCAGCGAGACGCTGCAGTTTTCACCACCCGAGAATGCGCGGCTCGAATACACGAACAAGGTTTTGAAGCTTCATTTCCACCTGTCGCTCGTGAAGCCCGTGTTCTCCGATGCGCAGGGTCTGACGATCGCCGTGTTCGATCCGTCCTATTTCATCGCCTTCGAGCCGGAAGCGACCGATGCGGTGAAGCTCGCGGCCGCTCCGGCAGGATGCAGCGCGACGATGATCGACCCCGAGGCCGAAAAGGTCGATGCACAATCGCAAAAGCTCGGCGACGCGATCGCACAGCAGTTCGGCGGAGCCGCAATCGGATTTGGCTCCTACAAAACCGTGGCGCTCAGCTGCAAGAAATCATAGTTGCTGAGGAAACCAGCGTGCCAGAACGCGCTTATTCCTCTATGGCTGGACCGCGAAAATCGCTGCCGTTTCATTTTGAGACAGCGATTAACTAGCTCTTTAATTTTCGCCGCCGCCCGGCCCGATTAGATTTAAATTTGAAGCATCGCGGTTCGTACAATCGGATTACGCCATGCGCAGATTACTCGTTGGCTTTTTCTTTGCGCTCCTGATGAGTTTGCCCCTCGGAGCATCGCGCGCCGACCTCGACATCACCAGCACGCCCTCGAACGTCGATTTCGAATTGGTCGTCGTCGAAGCCGATGGCTGCATTTACTGCAGGCTCTTCAGACGCGACGTGCTCCCGGCCTACGAAGCCTCCAAGCAAGGCAAGGACGCGCCGGTACGCTTCCTCGATGTCAACGACATCGAAACCGCTCGCCTCGATCTGAAATCGACCGTCGATGTCGTCCCGACATTCGTGATTGTGAAGTCGCAGCATGAAGTCGGCCGGATCTCAGGATACATGGGGCCTGAGAACTTCTTTCATTCGATCAAGTATCTGATCGCCTCTGCGCCTTGAGCTTGCACCGGCTGCGCATCCCGCCATTCGCTGCGATGCGCTTGAGATCGCACGATCTTTCCTCTATTTGACTGAACTGTCGCACCCCTGGTGGAACAGTCAGAAGGAAGGTCGATATGAGCGTCAATTATGCCGATGACATCAAGCGCTATCAGCCGAACGTCGACGACAAAGTCGTTGCGGCGATCGTCAAGCACCTTGGCATCGCCCTGAGAAGCGCGGATGCATCACTCGTCTCGTGCTCGAGCAAGGACGAACTCGCAACAGTGCGCGAAAGCTGGCTGAAGAAGAAGCTCGGCCTGACGGACGACGACGCCAAGCTCGACAAGGTCATCGCCGACGTTTGCACGACGATGAAAGCCGAGACGCGCAAGAGCCGCGTCACGTTCTATTATCTGATCGCCGAAAAGACCGGAAAACTCGCCAGCCTCGCTGGGGCGTAATCACGTCCCCAGCGCACCGGCACAATGTAGAAGAGCAGTGTCAGGCCGCGACGGCCTTGGCCTGCTCGGCCGTCTCCGCGATGTAGCTCATCGCCGCCTGAACGCCGCCCTTCTTGTAGGGCACGCCCGCCAGCTCGAAGCCCATTTCGACGCCCGTCAACGCGCCGAGAACCGTCAGCTCGTTGGTGTCGCCGAGATGACCGATGCGGAACGCTTTGCCCGCGAGCCTGTTGAGCCCGGTGCCGAGCGACATGTTGAAATTGTCGAGCACGATCTTGCGGTAGGCGTCGGCATTATGCCCGTCCGGCATGATCACGGTGGTCACCGCAGGCGAATAATACTTGGCCTCGCGGCACTGCGTTTCGAAGCCCCAGGCGGCAACCGCCCGGCGCGTCGCTTCCGCAAGACGCTCGTGCCGTACGAACACGTTCTCGAGGCCTTCCTCGTGGATCATGTCGATCGCTTCGGCGAGGCCATAGAGCAGGCCGGTCGCCGGAGTGTACGGGAAGAAGCCGTTCGAATTGTTCGCCAGCATATCGCTCCACGAGAAATACGAGGTGCGAAGCCCGGCCTTTTTCGACGCCTCGAGCGCCTTGGCGCTGATGGCGGTGAACGACAGGCCCGGCGGCAGCATCATGCCCTTCTGCGAACCCGAAACCGTAACGTCGATGCCCCATTCGTCGTGCCGCAGATCGGCGCACACGAGACCGGAGATGCTGTCCGTCATCAGCAGCGCGGGATGCTGCAGGGCGTCGAGCGCCTTGCGCACTTCATCGACCCGCGTCAGACAGCCCGTCGACGTTTCGTTATGCACGACGCAGACGGCCTTGATCTTGTGACCCTTGTCGGCCTTGAGCGCCTTTTCGATCAGGTTCGCGTCGGCGCCGATGCGCCAGTCGGTAGGAATGACTTCCGTTTCGAGTCCGAGCCGCGCAGCCATCGCTGCCCACAGCACGGCGAACTGACCCGTCTCGCACATCAACACCTTGTCGCCGGGCGACAGCGTATTGGTCAGCGCGGCTTCCCACGCGCCGGTGCCGGACGACGGATAGATGATGACGTGGCTCTGCGTCTTGAAAAGGCTTTTGATGCCCGAGAGCACACGGCGGCCGAGCTGCTGAAACTCGAGACCGCGATGATCGAGCATCTGACGCGACATGGCCGCCAAAACCCGTTCCGGAACAGGCGTCGGCCCTGGAATCTGCAAGAAATGTCTGCCGGGGCTGCGAGGCTCTCTCGTCATTGTCGTCCTCAAAAAGTGGGAATGCGCTGCTGGGTGTCCTAGTACGCCCGTCCGCCGGATACAATTGGCAGAAATGCCCAACTGGCCCCTGGCACGGCGCGTTTTGTCTCGGCTGGCTATAACCCGAGAAAAATCGCTTCCTCCCACGCACAAGGCAGGAAGCCGGCCGCTACCTTGCAACTTTTCGAGCCCTGGCGCATCAAACGGCGACCTGGCGTCGACCGGTTTGTGGGGAAGCGGTGCACATGAACCATACACTTTTTGCAGCCCGTACGGCGAGCGAAGCGAAACGGCTGCTCGATTCAGGTCAGCTGACCTCCGAAGCGCTTGTTTCGTCTTGCCTTGCGCGAATATCGGACCGCGACGCGGCGGTCGGCGCATGGACGACGGTCAATGCTCAGCGGGCGCTCGAAGCCGCGCGAGCGAGCGACAAGCTGCGCGCCACTGGTGCATCTCTGCCGCCGTTGTCCGGCATTCCCGTCGGCATCAAGGATGTCATCGACACCAAGGACTTTCCGACCGAGTACGGCTCCGAAGTCTTTGCCGGACGTCAGCCCGATACGGATGCTGTCCTCGTGATGCAGCTGAAAGCGGCGGGCGCAATCATTCTCGGCAAAACGGTCACGACCGAGCTTGCCTTCTTCGGGCCGGGCAAAACACGTAACCCACACGATCCGGAACGAACCCCCGGCGGATCGTCATCGGGATCCGCTGCTGCCGTCGCCGATGGCCAAGTGCCGCTCGCGCTCGGAACGCAGACCGCTGGCTCGACGATCCGCCCGGCATCCTATTGCGGTGTGATCGGCTTCAAACCGACGTTCGGATACACCTCGCGCACGGGCGTGCTCGCGCAATCGGCGCCACTCGATACGATCGGCGGCTACGCACGCTCGATCGAAGACATCGCGCTTCTGTTCGACGCCATGAGCGCGTTCGATGCGGCCGACACCGACATGCAGGCCGGCGAGAAACCGTCGCTCGTTGCCGCCCTCGCCGAACCCGGCCCGCGCGTTCCGAGATTCGCCTTCATCAAAACGCCCGCATGGCCACAGGCCGAGCCCGCAACGCGCGCCGCGTTCGAAGACTTTGCCGGCAGCTTCGGAGCGCGCGCCGAGATCGTCGAAACGATTCTGCCGCCAGAGTTCGAAGGCATTCTTCGCCTGCCGCAGATCGTGCAGTTCTACGACATCGCGCGCAACTACGGCCCGATCGCCGACGCCAATCCGGATCGGATGTCCGGCAAACTGAAAGAAATCATCGCCGAGGGCCGCACGTTCTCGTCCGCCGATTACGCCGCCGCCCGCGCCGACCAGGACAGCCTGTACGAAATCCTGAAGCCGGTGATCGCCGATTACGATGCGATCCTGACACCCGCCGCAACCGGTCCCGCGCTCGTCGGCTTGAGCGGCACCGGCAGCCCGATGTTCAATGCCCTATGGACGTACCTGGGCATGCCGTGCATCTCGCTGCCGCTGCTCGAAATCGACGGCCTACCCGTCGGCGTTCAACTCGTCGGCGCTCGCGGCAACGACGCCCATCTCCTCCGCGTCGCCGACTGGATGATGCGTCAGCAGCGTACGGCCTAGCGATCCAGAATTTGCTTCGCGCAGTTGCCAAGGACAGTAAGTAGATGGAGCGACGGTTCTACATCTACATCATGGCGAACAAGCGCAACGGAACGATCTACATCGGCGTAACGAACGATCTGGCCCGCAGGGTATACGAGCATCGGGAGGGTCTCGTTAAAGGCTTTACATCGAGATACGGCTTGAAATCGATTGTGTACTACGAAGCCTTCGACTCCGTTTCTCTAGCCATTCAACGAGAAACGAGCCTCAAGCGCTGGCCGCGCCGATGGAAGCTGGCATTGATCGAGAAAGCCAATCCGCAATGGAAAGACCTCGTGGACGAAATTGTCTGAAAATTTCGATCCCTCAACTGACAGCGACTCCCTCTCCTGGATGGCCGGGTCAAGCCCGGCCAAGGAGTTGGGGGGTGTGCTGTCATTGAAGTACCCTAATAATCTACCCCCACGTCATGGCCGCCCGCGAGGCGGCCATCCAGGGCAGCAAGGCGACCCTCTCAAAACCTAAAACGACAATGGCCGGGACATGCCCGGCCAGGGAGTTGGGGGGTGTGCTGTCATTGAAGTACCCTAATAATCTACCCCCACGTCATGGCCGCCCCACGAGGCGGCCATCCAGGGCGGCAAGGCGACCCTCTCAAAGCCTAAAACGACAATGGCCGGGACATGCCCGGCCATTGCAGAAGCTCGAATGCGAAACGATCAGGCCAGCTTGAACGGCATGTCCTTGCCCGCGAAAAACGCGTCGATGTTGTCGAGCGCTTCGAAGCCCATCTGATTGCGCGCTTCAATCGCGGCCGATCCCAAATGCGGGAACAGGAACGTGTTCGGCAGATCGTAATAGCCTTCGTTGATCTTCGGCTCGCCCGCGAAAACGTCGAGACCGGCATATCCGAGGCGGCCCGACTTCAGCGCCGCGATCATGTCGTCGTCCTTCACGAGATCGCCACGCGCCGTGTTCACGACGATCGCGCCCTGCGGCAGCTTTTCGATCGTTTCCTTGTTGAAGAAGTAACGCGTTTCGGGCGTCGACGGCGCGTTGATCGAGAAGAACTGCGAAACCTTCAGCAGGCT
Organism: Hyphomicrobium denitrificans ATCC 51888; assembly: GCF_000143145.1. Lineage (NCBI taxonomy): Bacteria > Pseudomonadati > Pseudomonadota > Alphaproteobacteria > Hyphomicrobiales > Hyphomicrobiaceae > Hyphomicrobium > Hyphomicrobium denitrificans. The sequence goes on along the minus strand of NC_014313.1, from coordinate 297,171 downwards.
GTCCAAGCTGTCGTGATACGTCGCGTTATACTTCGCTTCGACCTCGGGCTTCGCGCGGTAGATATCGAAGTAATGAATGTTCATGTCGAAGCCGCGCGCACGCTGCGCCAGGGCTTGTCCGATCTTGCCGAAGCCGTAGATGCCGAGCGTCTTGCCGTCGAGACGCTGACCGACGAGCTGCAGCGGCTGCCAGCCCGGCCACGACCGCGTGCGGATCATTTTCTCGCCTTCGGACGCGCGACGCGCCGAGCCGAGCAGAAGCAGCATCGCGATTTCAGCCGTTGCGACCGTGACGCCGTGCGGGGCGTTGCCGACCTTGATGCCGCGCGCCTTGCACGCTTCGAGATCAATATGATCGAAGCCGATCGAATACGTCGAGATGCACTTGATGTTGTCCGGGATCCTGTCGATGACGTCCTTGCGGCACTTCTCGTTCAGCGTGATCAGCAGCGCGTCGACCGACTTCGCCGTCTCCAATAGTTCGTCGATGGTGATCTGCGGTTTGTCGCCGTGCGCGATGACGTCGTAAGTGGCGCGCGCGCGCTCCATGGCTGCTTCGGGAAGAGGCCAGGTAATCAGGATTTTCTTTTTGGACATCTGGGGAAGGGTCTCCGGCATTCGAACTTTAGTCGCATGATCCCGCTTGTGCCCGACCGGAGCGGGCCTGACAAGTCCGTCGGACGCTCGGAGTGCGCCGCGAACGCTCGCTACGCAACCATTTCTTCATCACGTTTGCCGCAATCTATCCGGCTAAAGAGCCCCTAGAGGCCTACGTTTCAGCCCGGTTCGATCATGCGCTTTGTTGTCATCATTCTGGTGCTGCTAGCCAGCCTGAAAGTCTGGACGCAGGATCGCATGTATCGCTCGGTCGTCGGCGAAGCCCTCGTCGAGGCCTACCGCGATCGCGCCATCGAGGTTTGCCGCAAGCAGACGGCGAAGACGGTCCCCGTCGCGTCGCAACGCACGGTCGCGGGCCTTTGGAGCGTCGCCTCGGCGGCCGAGATCACCCTCGGCGCATCCGACGTCAACGTCGCTCTCTGGGATACCGAGAACCCGCTCTGGCAGCAGCGCTTCCGCAACCCGCACCTCGTCCTGACTGGCACCGGCGACTCGAGCGCCCACTGCGCCTACGACCTCCAGGCCGGCGTCGCGACGCTATCGCCCTGATGCGTGCGAGCGCGCACCGCCCTAGCGAACGAATTCGTTAACGGCGCGTTAATCATCACAAACGCCCTGTTCACTTTTGCCCGCGACAATCAGAGCGCGAATCACAGAGGCGTGTCGCTCGGGCTATGAGCCAGCGCCTTTCGAATGGCGCGATCGCGCCGGATCGGCGCTGCAAACTTATGGATCAACAGCACCGGCAAATCGAACGGCACAACGGCGACGAGTCGATCGCCGCGTTGATGCGCGTCGCTGTCTACAAGCGCGCGAAAGCCGTCGCAGCCTTTCCCATCGTCGTCGCACTCTGCGCTGCCGCCATCGCGATGTCGCTGCCGGCGCGTTACGACGCGACGGCCGTCATCCAGATCGATCCGCGACAGAAATCAAAACCGGCGACGCCGGACACAACCGGCCACGAACTGAAACAGGAAACCATCGACGCCGAGGTCAGCGCAGTCACGTCCGCGCCGGTTCTCCGCACCGCAATCGATGCACTCAATCTCGACCACGATCCCGAGTTCACTTCGCGCGGGCCCATGTCCTGGCTGTCCCGAACGCTCGGCACCTCGCCCACCCAGAATATCGAGGCCGCCCTCGCGAGCCGCCTGTCCATCTCGCGAATGCGCAATACGCTGCTTGTCGGCATCCGCATGTCATCGAGCGATCCCGCCAAGTCCGCCCGCATCGCCAACGCGGTCGCGGCTTCGTATCTGAAAGAATGGTCGGCGACGAAATCATCCGCCGAAACCGCCGCCACGATGCTGGGCCAAAGACTGAAAGACGACTTGGACGGAGACGGCATCGTCAGCCAGTCCGAGCGCGTTTTCGCGTCTTTTCTCGCGCAATACGCCCAGAATTCCGAAGTTCCGGGCCCGAGCATCGTGACCGCCGCCGTGCCTCCGCGCGAGGCAACGGCAGCGCGGCCTGCACGCACCGCCGCGATCGCGTTTGCGTTCGCGACCCTCGCCGCTGCCGGCCTTGCACTGTTGCTGGAAATCAGAACATCGACGCGAGCGTCGCGCGTCAGATCCGCGTTCGCCTGCCCCCGGATGACAGCGCTGCCCATGATCGAAGCTCGCGACGCCACGTCGTCACGCGCCTGCCGTTTCGTCCTCGCCGAACCAGAGGGGGCCTATGCCGAAGCCGTGCGCGAAACCTGCCGCGAACTCGAAAAGCGGCGCAGCGGCTCGCCATCGCGCTTGACGCTCGTCGTCTCGGCGCTTCCCGGAGAGGGCGCCGAATGCCTCGCCTCCAACATCGCCCATCAGTATGCCGTTGCCGGACATACCCCGCTGCTGATCGACGCCGACTTTCGCGCCGCGGCTTTGACCCAGCAGCTTGCCGGTAACAGCGCGTCAGGGTTTCTGGACCGGATAGCAGGCCGCAAGCCGGTCGCAAACGCCATACTCCGCGATTGCGCGACCGGGCTGCATTTTCTCCCGGCCTGCGGACCCTCGCTGATCCCGATCCCCGTGCGCGACATATTAGGGTCGAAGGCGTTCGCGGATGCGATCGCCGCACTACGCAAGGACTTCGTCACCATCGTGATGGCGGCGCCGCCGCTGCTGAAAGCGGACGACGCCCGTATCCTCGCCGATCTGGCCGACGACATCGTGTTCGTGACCGCCTGGCAGAAGACGCCCAAGCGTGTCGCCAGGCGGGCCTTAAGCAAGATCGCCGCCTGTCAGCCGAAGATCGTAGGCGCCGCCTTGACCGATATAGCCGCACGGGAAGACACAGCGATCATGAGCCTTTTCGAGGTTCTCGCAGAGATGAAGGCGGTTGCGCCGCACCGCATCTTCAAGGCGCATGCCGCCTGACGCCGATACGCGAGCGGGAGAAAATCGCGCAAAATCCGTTCGAATTCTAAGTTGCAGATGAGGCACATGTGGCGCAGCCCGCTAGAAAACTGGACTTATCGCGTCGGGAATTTTTCTCGATGCGGTGCGGCAGCGTGCGGCGCTGATGGGGCAATCGCCGCCTTTCTAAAAATCGTTCTAAAACAAGCAGTATCAAGCCTCTGATTGCGACATCACAGAGCGAATAGTTATGCAAATGATACTGGCAACCGACCGCCAAAATCGCTACACGCTTTTGGCAACCATGCTCATTTTCGGAACAGAAAGTTTGACCGTGATCAGAAATCTGAAGCGTGTCCTATTACCATGCGCAATCCTGGCATCGACGGCAGCCGGCGCATCGTTTGCCGTCGCTGAACCGCAAGCGACCGAGCCCGCTGCAGAATCTGTAAAGATCGAATTGAACAAGCTCGATCCCGTCGAAAAAGGCTGCCGCGCCTATCTCGTCGTCAAGAATGAGACGCCCACGTCGTATCAGTCATTCAAGGTCGATCTGGTGCTGTTCCAGGCCGACGGCGTCATCGGCAAACGGTTCTCGCTGGAGCTTGGACCGCTCCGCACGAAGAAGAAGTCGGTCAAGCTGTTCGATATCGACGCGATCGCCTGCGACAAGATCGGATCGCTGCTGATCAATGACGTTATGGAATGCAAATCCGAGTCAGGACCGGTCGAACACTGCCTTCAGAATCTGACCACGTCGACACTCACAAAAGTTGAACTTTCAAAGTAAGCGGTGACCGTCTTGTACTTATTGGCAGAAGAAATTGCCGGCCGTGATCTGACGATACTCGGACTGTTCCAGCATGCCGACGTCGTCGTTAAATGCATCATCGTCGGTCTCCTTTCGGCGTCCGTGGTGTGCTGGGCAATGACGTTCGAAAAGCTGATCCGCGTCTGGCTCGTCAATCGCGAGATCAAGCAACTGGAAAAAAGCAGTCAGACGGGAACGCTTCCCGCCGCGAAATCGTCGGGCCTGATCCGCGCCATCATCGATGCCGCTCGCACCGAATGGACGGAAGGCGCGCACGACGGCTCGACGGGCGAAGTCCGCGATCGTCTTGAAATCGCGATGCGCAGCGCCACGAAGCGCCAGCTGAAAGGCATCGAACAGGGCTTGCCGTTTCTTGCGACCCTCGGTTCGGCGGCGCCGTTCATCGGATTGTTCGGCACCGTCTGGGGCATCATGAATTCGTTTACGGCAATCGCGCAGTCGAAAGACACCAGTCTTGCGGTCGTCGCACCGGGCATCGCCGAAGCGCTGTTTGCAACGGCCGTCGGCCTCGCCGCCGCAATTCCGGCCGTCATCTTTTATAACCAGATCACGGTTGCGCTCGGTCGTGCAGCCGATCGCGCCGCACCCGCCATCGTCGGTCTGGCGCGCTCGCTGTCGCGCAGCGGCGTAGAGGGTACGAACTGATGGGAATGGCAGTCGGAAGCGGTTCGTCCGGCGACGACGACAACGGCTACAAGCCGCTTGCCGAAATCAACGTCACGCCGTTCGTCGACGTCATGCTGGTGCTGCTGATCATCTTCATGGTCGCGGCCCCTCTGATGGTGCAGGGCGTACCGCTCGAGCTGCCGAAGACGTCGGCCACGAAGCTCGGCGCGATCAAGAAGCCGATGGTCGTTTCCCTGTCGACCGACGGCAAGCTCTACATCCGCGACGAAGAGGTCACCGCGCAGACGCTAGTGTCGCGGCTGATGGACATCAAAGCCAGCGAGGGCGACGGGGTTGTCTATGTTCGCGCTGACAGGAAAATTGCATATGGGGAGGTCATGGAGCTGCTGGGCAAGGTCGGGGAATCGGGTTTCTCCCGGGTCTCGCTCCTGTCGCAGCCCTCGCCTTCGGCGAAATCGGAAATGAACTAAAAAACTACGAGCCGCCAAAATGCCTTGGCTACGATTGATCGCGATTGTGGTGTCCGTGATAATTCATGGATCAATCGGCTACGCCATGCTTCCAGCGTATCTCGAAACGAATTCTGAAGCCCTCGACATGGGCAGCGGCACTGACATCGTGCTCGTCCAGCAGGGCATCGCCGAAGAAGGCATTTCCAAGCTCGGCGACGCGATGGAGACGATCGAAACCGCCGAAATCGTGCCGGTGCAAGCGGCGCCTCCACCGCCGCCGGAGCAAGTCAAACCCGACGAGCTTCGCGACGTCATCGCCTCCGAGGAAAGCTCGGTCGTGACGGAGGTCGTCAAAACCGAAGAGCCGCCGCCGATCGAAGAACCGCCCCCGCCGGAGGCCATTCAGGCGCAGTCGCAGCCGGAGCAGGTCGCTGTCGTCACGCAGCAAAGCTCGGGCGAAGCGCAGTCGGGTGGTAACGCCAAGATGCTCGGCCTCTACCTCGGCCAGATCAACGACCACGTTCAGCGCGCCAAGGTGAACCCCAGGTCTTCGATCGCAGGCACTGTCATCATGCGCTACACGATCGATGTCGATGGCAAGCTGCTGTCGAAGGAAATCGCCAAGAGCTCAGGTTCGAAGGTCCTCGACGACGCAGCGACCGCGGCGCTCGACCGGGCCGCGCCGTTCCCGCCGATCCCTCCGCAGGTCAGCGTCAAGCCGCTGGCGTTTACGCAGCCGTTCAAATTCGTCATGCGCTGACCGCGCCGCGCAAACATTTACAAAGTATTGCTCCTAATAAACCCTTTATTCACTTCGATTGCCGTTTGCCCGCGCTGGCGTGAAACGTCACCGCTCAAGAGCCGTTCTAATGGTGCCACCGCGCCGCGCCTTAACCTTGGATTAGGCACCCGACCATAGATTGAATGCTGTTATCAGCACCGCGTCAGGCTGCACCATGCATTTCGGCTCCGCAGGAAACCCGAAAACAAACTCGCTAATGTCCGAGTATGCGTCGCTGTTGAGCGACGCCGTTCTGCGCCATCGCGCCCGCGTCGCCGAGCATTCCGCGCGCATCGAGACCGAACTTGCGAGCAAGGTGAAGTCCGAATTCATCGCCAACATGAGCCACGAGCTGAAAACGCCGCTCAATACGGTGATCGGCTTTTCGAAATTGTTGACGCAGCATCAGGAGCGCCGGCTCCCCGATAAAGAGATCGTTGAGTACGCGACGCTGATCAATGACGCGGCCGGCCATCTGCTGTCCGTCATCAACGACATTCTCGACATCTCGAAGCTGCAAAGCGGCAAGTACGCGATCGACAGCCGCGAGATCAATCTGCGCGATATCCTCGCCGACAGCATCGATGCGTTCCACCACCAGTCGCGCGTCGGCGACATCGATGTCGACGTGGCGATCGCCGCCGACCTCCCGTTGATCCGCGGCGACGCCGTGAAACTGAAGCAGATCTTCACCAACGTCCTCTCGAACGCGATCAAGTTCACGCCCGCCGACGGCACCGTTGCGGTTAAAGCCCAGCGCACCGCCGACCACGGCGCCATCGTCGCCATACGCGACAGCGGCGTCGGCATGAGCCCCGATGAAATCGACGTCGCGATGGCGCCGTTCGGCCAGGTCGACGGCGGCCGATCGCGCTGGCGCGAGGGCGCGGGTCTCGGACTTCCGATCGCGAAAGCACTCGTCGAGTTGCACGGCGGAGCGCTCTACATCGCTTCCCAACAGAATGAAGGCACGGAAGTCGTCATCACGTTTCCCGGGCGAGATACCGTCGCCGCTTCGAGCGCGGCAATGATGCACGACGCTAGAAACTCGGCTGCCTGAACGAGAAAAAGCAAAACAGCTCATGAACAGCCACAACGACGACCAGCGGCGAACCGCGGACACCTCCATCGGCCGCATCGTATCCGTCAATGGATCGAAAGCCATCGTCCTGCTCGACGGCTCCTCCGACGCGCGCGCGCGCAGCCTCAAAGACGGCCCCGACATGGGCACGCTGATCGCCATCGAAACGTCGAGCGCGCTCGTTCTCGCGATCGTCTCCGCACTGAGCGTTCCCGTTCCCTCGCAACGCGAAGGCGACGGCGAAGTCTGGATCGCCGAAATCGGCCTCGTCGGCGAGCTTGTCAAAGGTCTGGACGGCAAGCCGCTCAAATTCAATCGCGGCGTCACGAACTACCCTGCCCTTGGCGATCGCGCTCGCGTCGCGTCGAAATCAGAGCTGCAATGCGCGTTCTGCGGTGAAGCCGGTGAAACGGTCCGCGTCGGCTGCATCCGCCAGGATAGCTCCATTCCGGCGATGGTTCGCGTCGATGAGTTGCTCGGCAAGCATTTTGCGATCCTTGGAACCACGGGCACCGGCAAATCCTGCACCACGGCCCTGATCCTGCGGTCGATCCTCGAAAAGCATCCCGCAGCCCACATCGTTCTGCTCGATCCGCACAACGAATACGCGACCGCATTCACCGAATGGGCCGAGGTCGTCTCGCCGCGGAACATGCACCTGCCCTATTGGCTCCTGACGTTCGAGGAAATCGTTGAGGTGCTCGTCGGCGACGGCGAACGCAAGACCGAAACGGACGTGCTCCAGGATCTCATCCCGGTCGCGAAAGCCCGCTACGCCAACAGCCGCTCCGGAGAAGGTGCAAAGCCCCGCCGCGCCGACCACAGCCGCTATACCGTCGACACGCCCGTTCCCTATCGCATCTCCGAGCTTGTCGCGCTGATCGACGAGCGTATGGGCCGCCTCGAAAACAAACGGGATCTGACGCCCTATCGCAATCTGAAGCACCGCATCGAAACGGTCTCGAAGGACATCCGCTACTCCTTCATGTTCGGCTCGCTGACCGTCTACGACAGCATGACTCAGATCCTGAGCCGCATCTTCCGCGTGCCGGTCAACAACAAGCCGATCACGATCCTTGAGCTGACCGGCATTCCGTCGGAGATCGTCAACGTCGTCGTCTCCGTACTCTGCCGGCTGACGTTCGACTTCGCGCTCTGGAGCGAAGGCCAGGTCCCCGTAACGCTCGTCTGCGAAGAAGCGCATCGTTACGTTCCGGCGAACAGCGCCCTCGGCTTCGAGCCCTGCAAACGCGCTATCGCCAAGATCGCCAAGGAAGGCCGCAAATACGGCGCCTCGCTGTGCATCGTCACCCAGCGCCCCGCCGAAATCGATCCGACCATCCTGTCCCAGTGCAACACCGTGTTCGCGCTCCGCATGTCGAACGATCGCGACCAGGAGATCGTGACCTCCGCCGTTGCCGACACCGGCGCCGGCCTGCTCGAATTCCTTCCCTCGCTCGGCCAGCGCGAAGCGATCGCATTCGGCGACGGCATGGCGCTGCCCGTGCGCATCAAGTTCGACGAATTGCCCCCGCACGCACTGCCGCGCTCCTCGACCGCTCGCTTCTCCGAGCGATGGCAGAAATCTCTGGGCGACGATGGCTTCCTCGAACAGATCGTCGAGCGCTGGCGCCTGTCCGGAACCGCGACCGGCGACAATTCCCACAACATGGCTTTGATGGCGGACGCGCTGAGCATCAACTCTGCCGCCGATACGAACGCCAGCCCGGCCCCGGCACCGCAAGGCGAACCGCGCCGCGAAACGCCGCCGGCGCGCGGCAGCGCCGGGACGCCGGTTCCCGGAAACGGCCACCCCACGTCGCGCAAGGACGCGATGCCGCCCACGCATACTCCGCCCGCAGGTCATTCGGCCCGAAGCGCATCCGCGGCGTCGATGATGGGTGACCGCGTTAACGCGCCGGGCATGTCCTCGGCGCCCTCGCGGGCACCTTCCGAGCCGCCAAGTTCGCTGCGCACGCTGCGGGAAAGACTAACTCGCCCACACGGTTAACCGTTATCACTCTTCTCAATCAGTCCTTGCCGCGCGCCTGGGTCGACCCCAGAACTGTTCATTATTCTATCAGTAGCGGTGTCGTAGAACGGGCGCATGACTTTGGCTCGTTCCGTTAAATGGGGTTGGGGAAGTCGATGAGCGACATCTTTCCGGTAATTCTATCGGGCGGCTCCGGCACGCGCCTGTGGCCGCTGTCGCGGTCCATGTATCCGAAACAATTCATCCGGTTCTTCAACAGCCAGAACGGCAGCTTTCTCTCGGCCGCCCTCGGACGCTTGCAGCAGTCGTCGGGCTTCAAGGCTCCGATCCTTCTTTGCAATAACGATCATCGCTTTCTCATTCGCGAGGAAGTCGAGCGCTTGGGGATTGATCCGCTCGCGATCATCCTCGAACCCGTCGCGCGTAACACGGCTCCCGCCATCGCCGTCGCGGCGCTCGTCGCGCTCGAAGCAAGCCCTAAGGCGACGCTCGCCGTCATGCCGTCCGATCACGTCGTAAAGGACGATGCGGTGTTCGCAGCCGCCGTCAAACGCGCCGCCGAAGTCGCGGCGACCGGCAAGCTTGTCCTCTTCGGGATCAAGCCGAACGAGCCGCACACCGGCTACGGCTACATCAAGCAGGGCAGCGCGCTTGAAGGTTTCGAAGGCCAGGCGTTCGCCGTCGACTCCTTTGCCGAGAAGCCCGATCGCGCCACCGCGGAAACATATCTCGCGGCTGGCGATCGCTTCTGGAACAGCGGCATCTTCGTGCTCAACGCCCGGACATTCCTGAACGAAATCGAACGCCTGCAACCCGATATCTTGCAGGCCGCGCGCGCCGCGCTCGCAGGCGCCAAGGAAGACCTTGGATTTTTGCGCCTCGACAAGGCCGCCTTCGCGACGGCGCCGAATATTTCCGTCGACTACGCCGTGATGGAAAAAACCGGCGCAGCTGCCGTTCTGCCGCTCAATGTCGGCTGGAACGATGTCGGCTCATGGGCCTCGCTCTGGGACATTGCTCCGCGCGACGCCGCAGGCAACTTCGTCAAGGGCGACGCCATCCTCGAAGACACGTCGGACTGCTTTATTCATTCCGAGAAGGCGATCGTCTCGACCATCGGCGTCAAAGACCTCGTCATCGTCGATACGCCCGATGCCCTGCTGGTCGCGGATAAGAACCGGACGCAGGACGTCTCCAAGATCGTGCAGCGCCTGCGCTCCTCGAACCGCAAGGAGCAGGAGCAGCACCTCCGAAACTACCGCCCGTGGGGCTACTTCGAGACGTTGAACATCGGCCCGCGCTTCCAGGTGAAGCTTCTGCATGTGAAGCCCGGCGGCGTGCTGTCCATGCAAATGCACCATCATCGCTCCGAGCATTGGATCGTGGTGCAAGGAACCGCGCGCGTCGTCATCGGCGAGCGCGAGCAGCTCGTGCGCGAGAATGAGAGCGTCTACATCGTCGCGACGCAATGGCATCGCCTCGAAAACCCCGGCAAGGTGCCGGTCGAGATCATCGAGGTCCAGATCGGATCGTATCTCGGCGAGGACGACATCCTGCGCACGGACGACATCTATCACCGTGCGCCGGAAGAAACGAAATAAGCGCGGCTACTTTGGCTGATCCGGCGTGCGGAGCGTAAAGATGCGCCCCGTCGTCTTCGGCGGCTCGTCGCCAGGATCGGACTGAGCCGGGCCACCGCTCGCCACCGGTTCAGGCGCAACGGGCTCCGAAACCGCAGCTGGTTCCGCAGCCTCGCCCTGCGCAATCTTCTCCTGGAAATTCCGCCAGCTCACCGGAATGAACGCCAGATAGATAAGCGTAATCGCCGTCAGCGTCTGGTACGGGTACGTGAACAGCATCGCGACGACCGCGACCGCAATGACGAAGATCGGCAGAACCCACTCGCGGCCGACGCGTTCGCCGAGCAGCTTGCCCGAGTACGTCGGGATCGTTGAAACCATCATGAAGGCGATGAAAAGCGTGTAGACGAGCACGACCATCAGCGCCCAATGCGCTTTGATTTCCTCGAAGCCCAATTGATAGATGTAAACCGGCAGCAGCACCGCGATAGCCGCGGCGGGCGTCGGCATCCCGACGAAGTAATTCGATTGCCACTTCGGCTTGTCGTCATCGATCGCCGAATTGAAGCGCGCAAGTCTGAGCGCCGAGGTCAGCGCGAAAATCATCACGCAGATCCAGCCCGCGCTTTTGAGATCGCCAAGCCCCCAGTTGAAAATGAGAAACGCTGGAGCGACGCCGAAGTTGACGAAATCCGCGAGGCTGTCGAGTTCGGCCCCGAAACGCGATGATGCTTTGAGAAGGCGCGCGATCCGCCCGTCGATGCCGTCGAGGCACCCCGCGAACACGATCGCAGCGAGAGCCAGATCGTAACGGCCCTCGATCCCCATGCGGATCGACGTCAGACCCGCGCAGAGGCCGAGCAGCGTGAAGAAGTTCGGCACCAACATCCGCACCGGCACCTGCCGATGCCGGAACAGCGATCGCCTGCGGCGGCGTCGCGTTTCCGTTTCGATCCGTGGTTCTTCCATGTCCATGGCAGGCCTCCTCCAGGCGCATGCGCGGCCGTCGAACCCTCTTGCCCGAGACGGCCTCGGGCTTCAAAGCCGAGTGGTCCCTCTGGCTCAGGCGGCCTAAGCGAGACGCGCCTCACGCTCGGGCTCGACCGATTGAAGATCGGCGAAAACCGTTTCGCCCGCAACCGCTCGTTGGCCGACGCTCACAAGAGCGACCTTACCGGGTGGCAGATAAACATCCACACGCGAACCGAAGCGGATCAATCCGAATCGCTGTCCGGCCCCGATCACGTCGCCGATCTGCGAGAACGTCACGATCCGGCGCGCGACAAGCCCCGCAATCTGCACGACGCCGATTTCGCCCTCGGTCGGCGTCTCGATCACCAGAATACGCCGTTCATTGTCTTCACTCGCCTTATCGAGCGCCGCATTGAGAAATGCGCCCGGCACATAAAGCGAGCGCACGATGCGGCCCGCCACCGGCGAACGGTTGATGTGCACGTCGAAGACCGAAAGGAACGTCGAAATGCGCACGCGTTCTTCCGGACCCATCCCGAGTTCGGCGGGCGGCGTCACTTTCTCGATCGACGAAATCTTGCCGTCCGCCGCCGAGACGACGAGACCCGGCCGCAACGGCGTGACGCGCGCCGGATCGCGGAAGAAATAAACGACCCACGCTGTAATCGCGGCCGCGATCCATCCGAGCGGCGGATAGATCAGGAAGAAGATCAAAGTAACCACCGCGCCGATGGCGATGAACTTGTGCCCGTCCGGATGCACCGGCGCGAACGATTCAAAGATGGTATCGAGAAGTCCGTGGTTTCCAGACACGTTTGCCTCCTGGCGCGCGATGAACTGCGAAAATCGCGCGGGATTACGAGATTGGCACGGCAACGAAGCGAAGATCGCCCTTGCCGTCTTCGACGCGGAATAGCACGGCCTTGCGTCCGGCCTTCCTGACCTTATCGACGCTCGCCGCGACGTCGCCCGGATCGCTCACCGCTTCCTGCGCCGCCTCGACGATCACATCGCCGGCTTTGATGCCCTTTTTCGCTGCCGCGCTTTGCGGATCGATGCTTTCGACGACCACGCCTTTGATCTTGTCATCGAGTCCGTACTTGCGCCGGAGTTCCGACGTCAGCGCCGAAAGCTTGAGCCCGATGATCGACGATCCCGGCGCCGGGCTCTCGCTGCCCTGCTCTTTCAGATCGCTGTCGGTGTCGTCGCCGTCATCAAGGCGCCCGACCGTCACTTGCAGCGTCTTGCGCTCGCCTTTGCGCAGAAGCTCGACATCCGCGGCTTTGCCGATCGGCGCCTGCGCCACGATCCTCGGCAGGCCGCGCATCGAAGTCACGTCCTTGTTGTCGAACTTCAGAATGACGTCGCCGGCTTCGAGGCCTGCTTTCGCCGCCGGGCTCTCGGGCGTCACGGCCGCGATCAACGCGCCGCTGTTTTCCGGCACGCCGAGCGTCTCGGCGATGTCGTCCGTCACCGTCTGAATCTTCACACCAAGCCAGCCGCGCCGGACTTCACCGAATTGCTTCAGCTGATCGACGACGTTCGCGACCGTGTCCGAAGGCACGGCAAAGCCGATGCCGATCGAGCCGCCGGTCGGCGATATGATGGCCGTATTCACGCCGATCACTTCGCCGTCCATGTTGAACAGCGGCCCGCCCGAGTTGCCCTTGTTGATCGCAGCATCGGTCTGCAGATAATCGTCGTAAGGCCCGGAATTGATGTCGCGGCTCTTCGCCGAGATGATGCCCAGCGAAACCGAGCCCCCGAGCCCGAACGGATTGCCGATCGCCATCACCCAGTCGCCGACTTCGAGCGTGGCCGACGGCCCGAACTTGACGTCCTTGAGCGGCTTCTTCGGCGTGACCTTGAGCAGCGCGAGATCGGCCTTCGTATCGCGGCCGAGCACCTTGTCGACCTTCAGCTTCGAGCCATCGTGAAAATTGATCTCGATCTCTTCGGCGCCTTCGATCACGTGGTTATTGGTGACGATCAGGCCTTCGTTGCCGTCGATCACGAAGCCGGAGCCGAGCGACGAAATCTTGCGATCCGAATTGGGAACGCCGCCGCGCTTGTTGAAGAAGTCGTCGAAGAAGTCCTCGAACGGCGCGCCCTTCGGCACCTTCGGCAGCGGCACGCCGCTCGGTCCCTTGACGGTCTGCGAGGTGGAGATGTTGACGACGGCGTCGACGAGCTTCTTCGCGACCGGCGCAACCGACGCCGGGCCGTTCTGGAACGCCTGCGCCGGACACGAAAACAGCGCCATCGTCATGATCGCGCTGAGCAGCAGCCGAGGCATAAGCACGGATATTTTTCCGGTCATCGCAGAACTCCAGTGTCCGACCCCACGCGACGCTCGGCGGGACCTATGGGGCTTCAGTGGCGCAAGATCGCAGCATCAAAGTGACGATCGTAGCATATAGCCGGGATGGGGGGACAAGTCGGCTTCCGACCTTATCCTCGGACGAGCCAGACGAGAAAAACTCCAAACGCGACGGCCACGAGAGCTCCGGCCTGAATCGGGCCGTTTCCCCGGCTGGCGATGTCCGTGACGACACGCCGCGCAGCATCCGGGGCGACCGCCCAGAGTAGCCCTTCAAGAACAAGGGCTACTCCGAGGCCGGTCAGAAGATCGTTCATCGCTCAGGCGTGACCGTGACGGAAGGCGCCGGAGCCCGTTTCACGCCACCGTTCGGATCTTCGAAGTAGCGGAAGAAGTCGCTGCTCGGCGACAGAAGCAAACGCGTGTCGCTCGGCTTGATCGCCGTCGTGTACGCCTGCATCGAACGGTAGAACTGGAAGAAGTCCGGGTCCTTTCCGAACGCGTCCGCGAAGATGCGGCTGCGCTGAGCTTCGCCGTCACCGCGAATTTCGTCCGACTTCTGCGTCGCCGTCGCCTTGATGATCGTCACCGCCTTGTCGGCGTTGGCGCGAATGCGGTTGCTCTCGGCTTCACCCTGCGCCCGAAGCTCCGTTGCCTCACGAACGCGGTCGGCGCGCATGCGATCGTAGACCTTGACGAGGTTCACCTTCGGCAGATCGGCGCGCTTGAGACGCACGTCGACGACTTCAAGTCCGTAATCGCGGCCTTCTTTGTTCACCTGCGCCGCGATCTCCTTCATCAGCGACTCGCGCTTGTCCTTGACGATCTCCTGCAGCGTCGCAGAACCGAGCACGCGCCGGATTTCAGATTCGATCAGCGGTCCGACGACTTCACGCACGCGCTCTTCGTTGCGCACGTTCTGATAGAACTTGAGCGGGTCCGTGATGCGGTAACGCGCATAGGCGTCGACGATCAAGCGCTGCTGATCCGCCGCCGTGACTTCCTGCTCCGTCGTATCGAGATCGAGAATACGCTTGTCGAATTTCTCGACCGTATCGATGAACGGAACTTTCCACTTCAGTCCGGGCGTCTCGATGATCTGCTGCGTTTTACCGAAGCGCAGCACCATCGCCTGCTCGTTCTGATGCACGATGAATGCCGAGGCATAGAGACCCGCAGCCGCGAGGCCCAATACCGTAAGAATGAAAGCGAAGAATGCGCGCATATTATTTCGATCCTTCGGACGTTTCACGCTTCTGCAGCTGATCTAGCGGCAGGTAAGGCACGACGCCCTGGCCACTCTTCTGGTCGATGATGATCTTGTCGGCGCCCTCGAGCACGCGCTCCTGCATTTCGAGATACAAGCGCTGCCGCGTGACGTCCGGCGCCTTCTTGTATTCGTCGTAGACCTTGAGGAAGCGCGCCGCCTGACCGGTTGCCTCGGCGACGGTCTGGTCGCGATAGCCTTCGGCCGCGGCTACGATGCGATCGGCATCGCCTCGCGCTCTCGGCGTAACCTGGTCGGCGTAGGTTTGCGCCTGCTTGACCAGCGTTTCTCTCTCTTGCGCGGCCGCCGCAACCTCGCGGAACGAGCCGATGACTTCTTCCGGCGGATCGACTTCCTTGAGCTGGATCTGGTCGATCTTGATGCCCGCCCGATAATAATCGAGCGTCTTCTGCATCAGCTTTTGCACGTCTTCCTGAATTTGCTGCCGCCCACCTGTCAGAAGCGGCTGCAATGCCGACTGGCCGACCACTTCACGCATCGCGCTTTCGGCAACCTCACGCACCGTCGTCTCCGGCTGCGCGATATTGAATAGGAACTGCTGGACGCCGGTATCGCCATTTTCGCTCTTGTCCGGGCTGATGCGCCAGAACACGACGAAGCGGACATCGACGACGCTGCCGTCGCCGGTCAGCATCAGGCCGCTGTCGCGCGCTCCGAGGGTACTACGGGCGCTGCCGACTTCGATCGTCCGCTGCTGCGTGACTTTCGGCAGCCGCACTTCTTCGATTGGATACGGCAAACGCCAATGTAGACCTGGCGTATCCCAACGGTTGTATTCGCCAAAGCGCAGAACGATGCCCTGCTCGTCGGGATTCACGCGATAGAAGAAGCCGTAGAACGTTGCGCCGGCGAGAAGCAGAAGCCCGACGAGGAAAATAAACGTCTTCGGAACGCCGCCGCCGATGCCGCCCGAGCCATTGCCTCCGGCGCCGCCACCGCCGCCGCGCATGACACGGCGCATGCGGTCCTGGCCACGACGCAAAATCTCATCGAGATCCGGCGGCTCCTTGCCGCCGCCACCGCCAGAGCCCCAAGGCCCTTGCCCCCACGGACCGCCGCCGCCGCCGCCACCACCGCTGCCTTTTCCGCCGCCTTGATTACTCCAGGGCATAAATCAGGGCCTCTCTCGCATCTGAGCTGAAATTGAAGTGACGCATCCGCCTTCCGGCTCCTCGGTGCGGCGTCGGTCGGAAGACGACATTGAGACGTGCACGGTGAAAGCCTCGGGGACGCAAAAGAAAACAAGGTTCGGGGGAGCTTATAAGGTACGGTTCCCTCGATCGCAAATTCCCAACCCCTTGGATTATCGGAATTTGGGGCGTCGCGGCGGCGCTTCAAGGGTTTGAGACGCCGGCTCGCGCACTCTTTTACCTGCGTTCGTAAACGCTGAGCGTCGACGCAAACTCGTCGCGCGGCCCTTGCGGCAAGGCTTCTTTCGCCACTTCCTGCCAAACGGCGTCGTCAAGCGGCGGAAAATACCTGTCGCCTTCCACGCTCACATGAACGCGCGTCAGATAGATGCGATCTGCAACCGGCAGCGTGGCATCGAACACCGCGACGCCGCCGATAACCATGATCTCATCGGCCCCGCGCGTGGTCGCCAGGATGCGCGCCAGCGTCAGCGCTTCGGTGACGTTTTCGCAGGTCGAAACGTCGGCCGCATCGAACGCCGGATCGCGCGTCACGACGATGTTGTCACGGCCGTCGAGCGCCTTGCCGATCGACTGGAACGTCCGCCGCCCCATGATCATGGGCTTGCCCATCGTCAGCTTGCGGAACAGCTTGAGATCGGACGAGAGCCGCCACGGCAGCGCGCCGTCACGGCCGATGACGCCGTTTTCCGAAACGGCGACGACCAGGGAAATAGGTAAGTCATTCATCCCCGACCGATAGCAACGGCAGACACGAGAATCAAATCCTACGTCGTAGCCTGCCAATGCGCCGAATCGGTTCATCAACACCGACTAGCAAGCCATTAAACGGCGCAATTCCCGATTCAACTGTTTGCCGAATGTGGGAAACCCTACGGCTATTTCAGCAGCAACATTGCGACAGACCGAGAATCGCTCATCAATGTGCTCAAATCATAAAGATTGGGGGAATTCGTGAAATCCACGCCATTGGGCATCGCAATTTTCGCTTTGTTCGTTTCCGCCTGCGCAAAATCGCCGGATAGCATTGCACCGGCATACATAAGCGAAGTCGGCTATCAGAATTGGAGCTGCCCTCAGCTGGCGGAAGAAAGCAACCGCCTTTCTGCAGCGCTATCTAGCGCATCGATTCAACAGGAAAACGCCCGCACAAACGATACCGTTGGTGTCATATTGATTGGCCTGCCCGTTTCTAGTCTCTCCGGCGACAATATCGCACCTGAAATTGCGCGCCTCAAAGGAGAAACGGAAGCCGTTCGGAAAGCATCAATGTCTAAGGGGTGCGGCACACCATCTGCAATCAAGCCACCCTCAGTCGTGACATCCAGCATACGATAACCAATATTTCGCCAGTATTACTTCGCGTGCAAATTAATAGAGTGACAATTTAAACCGCCACCGGCGCCTTGATGTGCGGCCAGGGATCGTAGCCCTCGAGGCTGAAATCCTCGTACTTGAAATCGAAGATCGACGTCACCGCCGGATTGATCTTCATCCTCGGCAGCGCACGCGGGGTGCGCGAAAGCTGCAAGTCCGCCTGCTCCAGGTGATTCAAATAAAGATGCGCATCGCCGAACGTGTGCACGAACTCGCCCGGCTCCAATCCCGTGACCTGCGCCATCATCATCGTCAGCAGCGCGTAACTCGCAATGTTGAACGGCACACCGAGAAAAATATCTGCCGACCGCTGATAAAGCTGACACGAGAGCTTGCCGTCCGCGACGTAGAACTGCACGAGGCAGTGACACGGCGCCAGCGCCATGCGCGGAATATCGGCCGGATTCCACGCCGAAACGATAATGCGCCGGCTGTCCGGATTTGTTTTCAGCGTCTCGACGACCTCTTTGATCTGGTCGATCGTTTCGCCGTCCGGCGCGCTCCACGCGCGCCACTGCTTGCCGTAGACGGGACCGAGTTCGCCCTCGGGGTCGGCCCACTCATCCCAGATCGAAACGTCGTTCGCCTTGAGATACTCGATGTTGGTCGCCCCGGAGAGAAACCACAACAGCTCGACGATGATCGACTTGACGTGCAGCTTCTTCGTCGTGACCAGCGGAAAACCTTCGCTGAGATCGAAGCGCATCTGATGCCCGAACACGCTGAGCGTGCCGGTGCCCGTGCGGTCCGTTTTCTTCACGCCTTCGGTGCGCACGCGGCGCAATAAATCGAGATATTGCTGCATCGGAAAGGCTCTAGCGCGATTCTGGCTACGCTTCAGCTCCGGCCCCACGGCTATCCCGTTACGGCTGAGCTGTTCGGCGCAAACGCCAGGATGAGAACGATCAACGAGTTGTAAACACCATGACAGACGATCGGCGTCAAAAGGGTGCCGGTCTTCTCGCGGACCAGGGCCAGATAAATGCCGATCAGCGTGATCGCCGCGATGCCGTAAACGGAATAATGCGCGTGCAGTAGTGCCCACATGATCGCCGACGCTGCCGCTGCTCCGCCAATTCCAAGCGATGACCGTCGCAACGCCCCGTAAACCAACCCGCGAAACAGGCATTCTTCCGCGATCGGCGCTCCAATTCCGGCGGCGATCAAAACCAGCCACCACGTCTGCGCCTTCATCAGATCAGCGAACGGACTGATGTCCTGACGGAACGCATCCCGGTCTAGCGCGAAGACCACGGCGCCATAGAGAAACGCCAGCGTAATCAGTCCCAGCGTCGCCAAGACGAATGTTTTGAGACCGCCCCTAGGCGCCGCGAAACGGACAAAAGACTCGCCCCTTCGCGTGAACAGCGCGTTCGCCAGAAGCACCAGCGCCACCGTCGCGAGCTGAAATCCGAACAAAGAAACGGCGACCCGCGCCGTCTGCAGCGCTTCCGGCTCGCCTGCGGCAAATGCGCGAGGCTCTTCGGCCCGCGCCCAGACATCGAAAAGCGCCGTCGCTCCGAACCCTGCCAGCATCCCGGACACGATGATCGCCGCCGTCGCCGCCAGCACGAGCACCACCGATTTCCACGATAAAGTCGCGTCGGGCGCGGAAGCCTGGTCTTCGACTGAAACGGCCACGTGCACCCTTTCTGCTTGGCGTTTGCAACGCTCAAACGCGGCCATCCGGTAACAGCTTTTTCACGGGCTTGCGAATGCGGTCTTCGAAACGCTTTCGTTCTGGCTCGCCAGTGATTATATCTGAAGGGCTGGCTTGCCAGCTATGGTGATAAACGCGGTCGTAATAAGCCGATCGGACCCGGGGGCGGTACCCGGCGCCTCCACCACTTTCTCCTTACCGCGCTTCGCGGCCGGCTCCCCGGAGGGGAGTCGCGAAGCGCAAACAGGGAGTCTATGGGGGCGAAATAGGATCGACGAAGGTCTAAAGGACTTAGCTTTTGCCCGGCATGATACCACCGTTATCGGGTCACACAGAATAGTTGCCAATGACAACTATGCTGAGGCCGCTCTCGCTGCGTAATGCAGTGCGAATAGCCTGAACTTGAAGCCCTTATCCTTAGCCGGATAAGGCGCGGTTCGGAGGGCACCGGGCAACAGAAGCCCTCCACTTCTCGCGGCTAGTAGGTAAACGGGCTTGACTGAGCGGCAAATCTGATTTCAGAGGTCGGTCAGAGCACGGCATTCTTGAAGGCGGAAGCATGGCAACGGGGCCATCGATCGATTACGCAAAACTGCAGCAGGAGGCGATGCGCGGCGTTGTGCGCGCGGTTCTCCAGCAGATCGTGAAATCCGGTCTCCCGGGCGAGCATCATTTTTATATCTCGTTTCTGACCCAGGCCCCGGGCGCCATCGTCTCGAAGCGGCTCAAAGAAAAATACCCGAGCGAGATGACGATTGTGCTTCAGCACCGCTTCTGGGACTTGATCGTCTCGGACGATCGCTTCGAAGTGAAGCTGACGTTCGACGGCATCCCCGAACGCCTCGTCGTGCCGTTCTCCGCGATCAAGGTCTTCATCGATCCGAGCGTCCGCTACGGCCTTCAGTTCGACGACGACGTCAGCGACAACGAACCGATGCACGAGCCGCGTCACGCTATGACGGCCGACGCGACCTACGATCAGATCGGTGAAGCAGGAACCGAAGTTCCGCGCACGACACCGAAGAAGCCGCGCGCACCGAGAAAGCCCCGCGTCGCGGATAAGGATGCAGCAGCCCGCGATCCGGCCGCCACTGTTCCGCCCTCGCCCGAGCCCGCCACGCGCGCTGGCGAAGTCGACGCGAAAGACGACGACGATGCGACGGCACCTCCGTCCGAAGGCGCCAAGATCCTGAGCCTCGACCAGTTCCGCAAGAAGTAAGCGAGCGCGTTTAAACGCATCGCTTGCGCGCTGCCACCCGCCCCGCACTGCGGCGCGAAGTGCTACGCATATCCGACCCATCCCCGCCACGTGAACGCCGCGTAGAACAGCGCCACGTCGCGAAAGCCAGCCTCTTCCAAAATCGCCTGGTCCTGTTCCGGCGTGATCGCCCGCAACTTGGCATCGACGTTCGCGCGAGCGCTTTCCGCCAAACTCGGATCGACACCCGACGCCACGGCGAACGCCGCATAGCGCGACAGCCATAGTGCGCGAGCGCCATCCGCCTGCGGAAAGCTCGAATGCGCGGCGACGAACGGCGCGCCTGGCTTCAATCGCCGCCGGATTTCTCGCTCCGTCCTACGGCGCTCATCGGCATCGAGGAAATGCAGCGTGAGCAGGCAAACGGCAGCATCGAAAGCCGTCTCGGAAACATCATCGATATAACCCTGCTGAAGTGTGACGCGTGCGTTGAGAGGCCCAAGCATTCTCTCCGCGAGCGTCAGCATCTCCGCCGCCGGGTCGACGCCGACAAACGTCCATCCCGCGTGAGCTTCCGCCAGCGCTTTGAGCTCGAGCCCGCCGCCCGCGCCGAGAACCAGAACACGCGCATTTTCCGGAACGCGCTCTGCGAGAAGTAAGCCCGTCATGCGATGCAGGTCGCTCAAGCCCGGAACGAAACGGCGCGGACCATCCGCGTAGTTCGCGACTGCATCCGGATCGGAATACGCCTTGAGCAACCACGCATCGTCCTTCTCAGGCTTCATCGATATCGCCCCCCGTTCGCCAATTAGAATGTTATAATATTATAAATAACACGCGCACGCACCGCGACAACCATCCCGAGCGGCATTGCTCAGTCCGGTGTCGCAAGAGACACAGCACGGCGCTCACGCCTGGAAAAACCAACGGGCGCTTTCCAATGGCGGAACGCCCGGCGAACGAACGCCGGGCGTCATTGTGACTTTACTGTGCAGTCAGGGAGGAGATACCCGAACGTCGCACGACCGCCGGCGGATTCCATTTGCCCGTCAGCGCATCAGATCTCGGGGCGTAGAGGCGCATGGTCAGATTGAATGACCCTTTTGGTGCTGGAAGCCAGTTCGTTTCGTGTTCGGCGCCAGGACTTTCGTTCTGAAAATAAAGATCGAGCGAACCATCGGAATTATACTTGAAAGGCATCCAACTACTCACCGCAAAGCGATTGAGGCTGTTGGCAACCTGGAAACCCTCGTCGTCATAGAGCGTGATGGACCAGAAGGCATTCACCGGCGGAAGCGCGGCCTTGTCGAAATGAATTGTATAGTTGTTGGCGCCGTCGAGAGGCTTTCCCGTTTCGTCGGCAAGGTTCGCCGGATAAATCGCGTCCTCCGGCAGGTTCGCGCCGAGACCATATTGCGTAATGAGGGCGCGCTTCAGATAGTAATTACCATAGACCCCCATCGTATCCGTGTTCATCGACCAGCCGTTGGCCACACGCGCAAGCGTGGGGAGCTTCCATTTTAGGAGCTGCTGCGCTTCCTGCGGGACCGTTTCAAGCGTCTTCTGAATAGCAGGATCCAATGTCGTGATATCGAAGCTCTTGCCAGGCTCGATGCCAATCTGGCGCATCTGCGCGATGATCGGTTGATCGGTGATGTGCGGAGGATGCAGCTTTAGGAGTTCGGCTGCATACGCAAAGAATTTTCCGGCGGGCATTGCGTCGACGACGGTCTTTGGCGGCGTTGTGACATCGACGCTTGGATCAATTTTAGCTTCAATAGGCGTCGGCGTTTTGCCCCATTCGGACAGCCGCGTGACCTTATAACCTGCCTGGATCTGGTGAACCGCATCGTAATCGTCCGGACCATCCGTTTTCGTGCGGCCGATAATCCAGACATACGGCGTTGGCGCATCGATACGCTGAGCATCGTGAGGAAGTTCGCCGTTCGAACCGGGCTTCCAACCAGGCGGCACGATCACAAAGTTATGAGCTTGTGTTCCCGTCGTGCGCCAGCCAGGAGAGGCAAAGACGTCCGTCCACATGTCGAGCATTGGCAACAGATAGTATCGCCCGTGCGTATCGGGCACCGAGACCACCATCGGCTCTTTCGTCAAGTCGAGCCACGCGCTCGAATAAAGCGTATCGAAATTTGGCCGGACGACATCCCGCATATCGGCGGCAGGATAGGCCCCTATATTGGCGAAGGTATTCGCCGGACCACCAATCGATCCTTTACCCGGCGCAGTGTTCGTCAGCTGCTTACGGGTCAAGTCCATCGTTACGGGAGAATAGAAATACAGGTACGCATTGACGGCGATGTCGTGCGCTTCCTGCGGATTGATGGCCTGGGCGTTGACCGCCGTAGAGGAACCGACCGCTACGGCAAACGACCAACCTAAAATGATCGCGCTAACGACTGTGCCTTTTCTTGGGGATGGTTTTTCTGGCATCGTGCAGGCTCCTGCCCTCGCAATACCCCGCGCCAAAAACGCAGATTACGGAATTCCTACGATCGCGCCAGACCATATTGCGCAAAGAAATCGTCAATTAATTCGATTTTCAGCCCTCAGCCGGTACAAATCTCTCCCGCTAACCATGCTCGCTCTTTCCGCGAGCAACTTATCCCCGCTCTTTCCCGCGCTCGCATACTCCGCTCGTCTCATCACGCTGACAAAGGGCATGAGCTCGTGCCGCGAGACCTGAGTGGTGAGAACATGTGGGGCCGCGCGGAGAAATCGGTATGCCGCGGGTTTTCTGCCTGCCGCGCGCGGGCCTCTGAGGAGGCAGCGCGGTGAAACGCCGCTCGAAAAGGTGATGCGGCGGCGGATGGCGGGTTCGACGGCTCAGGGATCGCGATCAATGTGATCCGCACTCATACGAGAGGCGCCGGACGCAAGGGCCGGAGCCGAGGCGGAGAGTTGACATGCACGGGGCGGCACGGTCCGCATCCTTAATCCAAATGCAAAGAGCGAGGCCACGCCGTCCCGTCCCTTTGTTAATCGGCGCAACCGACTCCACTCCGTGGAGCCGGGCGGTTGCGCCGGACGCGTTTCCCTTCGTCATCCTCGGCCGAGCGCGGCAGCGCCGCGTCGAAGGCCGGGGATCCAGCACAAAACTCGTCGAAGACACACCATTGGGATTGCCGCCCGGCTCGACGAACGAGATTGGGCAATGCCAAAACAAAATCGTCACGGCAGCGAAGGCAGCCGTCTACGACAAAAGACCAACAGCTCGCCGTCTCAGGCTTTGATGGCCGCCTCCGCGGCGACGACGCAGGTTGCTTTGCCCGACGTCTGCATCTGAAGGAAAAACCTCGACAAACCGCCCCCCATGCGCGACGAAGCAGCGAAAATTCCTTCTCGACCATCACCGGAACCCGAGCAGATGACCAAGACGCGCACCGAGACCGACACCTTTGGCCCGATTGAAGTTGCAGCCGACCGCTACTGGGGCGCGCAAGCCCAGCGCAGCCTCGGCAATTTCAAGATCGGCTGGGAAAGGCAGCCGGCCGCCATCGTCCGCGCGCTCGGCGTTGTCAAGCGCGCCGCCGCCGAAACCAACATGGCGCTCAACCGGCTCGATCCCAAGATCGGCGATGCTGTCGTGAAAGCCGCGCAAGAGGTGATGGACGGCAAGCTCGACGATCACTTCCCGCTCGTCGTTTGGCAGACCGGCTCCGGCACGCAATCGAACATGAACGCCAACGAAGTCATCTCGAACCGCGCCATCGAAATGCTCGGCGGCGAGATGGGCTCGAAGAAGCCGGTGCATCCCAACGATCACGTCAACATGAGCCAGTCGTCGAACGACACCTACCCGACGGCGATGCACATCGCGTGCTCGGAGGAAGTCGTCCACCGCCTGGTTCCGGCGCTGCGCAAGCTGCATAAAGCGCTGCACGACAAGGCCGAGGCGTGGTCGCACATCATCAAGATCGGCCGCACGCATACGCAGGACGCGACGCCCCTGACGCTCGGTCAGGAATTTTCAGGCTACGCGCAGCAGGTCGAGAACGGCATCGCGCGTATTGAATCGACGCTGCCCGCGCTGATGCAGCTCGCGCAGGGCGGAACCGCCGTCGGCACCGGATTGAACGCGCCGAAGGGCTTCGCCGAAAAAGTCGCCGAACGCGTCGCGGCCATCACCAAGCTGCCGTTCACCTCGGCGCCGAACAAGTTCGAGGCTCTCGCGGCCCACGACGCGATGGTCTTCTCGCACGGAGCCATCAATACTGTTGCCGTCTCGCTGTTCAAGATCGCCAACGACGTCCGCTTGCTGGGCTCCGGTCCGCGCTCAGGCCTTGGCGAACTGGCGCTTCCAGAAAACGAGCCCGGCTCCTCGATCATGCCCGGCAAGGTCAACCCGACACAGTGCGAAGCGCTGACCCAGGTCTGCGTCCAGGTGTTCGGCAACCAGGCGGCGCTGTCGTTCGCCGGAAGCCAGGGCCATTTTGAACTCAACGTCTACAATCCCGTCATGGCCTACAACTTCCTGCAGTCCGTGCGCCTGATCGCCGACGCAGCGGTCTCCTTTACCGACAACTGCGTCGTCGGCATCGAGCCGCGCGAGGACAACATCAAGGCCGGACTCGAACGCTCGTTAATGCTTGTGACGGCGCTGGCTCCGAAAATCGGCTACGATAACGCCGCCAAGATCGCGAAGACCGCGCACAAGAAGGGCACCACGTTGCGCGACGAGGCCGTCGGCGGCGGCTACGTCACCGACAAGGAGTTCGACGAGATCGTGCGGCCCGAGAAGATGATCAGCCCCGACTGACATCGAACGGAGCATACGGATGAAAGCGAGCGTTTGACGCCTTCGCATTCCTGAACATAAAATGCATGAAGTTCAGAGTGCCGCTTTGGCACTCGAGGCGGAGTGCATTTTATGACCGCAGAGATTGTCAATCTCAACAAGGTCCGCAAAGCTCGCGAACGCGCCAACCGCGAACGCGACGCTCAGGAGAACCGGATCAAGTACGGACAGACGAAACCCGAGCGCAATCTGTTCGAGGCGCGCACGCGCAAATGGCAGGGCGATCTCGACGCATCTCGGCGCCAATCCGATGACGACGATGATACCGGGCCTAGCAACGCTTCCTGATGCGGCCTGAGAAACGTTCGTTTTCGATTCAGGG
The DNA here is from genome assembly GCF_000143145.1 of Hyphomicrobium denitrificans ATCC 51888. Classification (NCBI taxonomy): domain Bacteria; kingdom Pseudomonadati; phylum Pseudomonadota; class Alphaproteobacteria; order Hyphomicrobiales; family Hyphomicrobiaceae; genus Hyphomicrobium; species Hyphomicrobium denitrificans. Next base: position 271,758 of record NC_014313.1, on the reverse strand, counting down.
CCATCGCACGTCGATTTCGCTCGAAGCTGCGTTCTGGTCCGCCCTGAAGACCGCGGCCGCCGAGGATGGCCTGACGCTCGCGGGCCTGATCAACGCGATCGACAAAGACCGTGGTGGCGCTGGACTATCGAGCGCGGTCCGCGTCTGGATTTTGAAGCGCCTCGAAACGCGCGCCGCATCAAAATCCGCGGAATAGCGCCGCGCAGGTGCTTACGGGAAGCCGCCGAGCTGCTTCATCACTTCGTCGGACGACGTGCGCCGCTTCTCGCGCGGCCGCTGCGCCGGGCGCGTCGACGTTGTCGAGCGAACCGCCCCGGCGCCCTTGTTCGCAATCGGAAGTCCGGTCTCGGGATCGATCTGCCCCGCCGAGCTTTGCGCTGCGATGCCATCCGCTTCAGAGTCGGGAATGGGTTCGACCGTAATCGTCTGACCCTGCATGAATGTCGAAGACGTCGGCGCTGCGGAATTCGAGCTGCTCTGCGGGCCGGTTTGCGGCACGATGACAGGCGGACTGGACGTTGCGTCCGGTTGCGCGGAATTGCCACCGGACGGTCCGTTATCCCCGGTACCTGCGGACTGCGGTATGATGGGCGGCATCTCAGGAGGCTTCTTGGCCGCCTGCGCGCGCTGCGCTTCCAGCGCCTTGCGGCGCTCCTTTTCGAGCCGCGCACGTTCCTCGTCGAGGCGGCGCGAAAGCTCCAGTTCCTCGACGTTGCGTTCGACGAGCCGAACCGACAATTCGCGCTGGAGATCGCCGACATCGACGCTCGATTTGATGACCGCGAGATTGTCGAGCGGACCATCGTAAAGAACGATCGCGGGAGGCAACGGCCCCTTGGACTGCGCAGGCTTCCATCCTGGCAAAGCAATATCGGGCCGAGCCAGTGGCTTGAGCACCGGCGTCACTTGCAGCGCGGCGCTGACCTTGAGCGTCGTGAGATCGGTGGAAACCGTCGCCTCGAGTTTTCCATCCTTCGAGTCGAGCGCCAGCGTTTCGAACTTCAACGACCCATCTTCCAGCGCCATCGCAACCTCGCGGTTTCCAAGCGCCACATCCGAAGTCGTGAGCGAAGTCAGGAAGGCCGTTGAAACAGGCCGCACGTCGTTCTGCATCTTGCCGCGAAGAACCGTATCGACGATCTCCGAAAGCGCAGCCGGCGCCGGACCGTGTACCGTCGCATCCTCGGTCGTTGCGCGGCCCTTGCCCGACAACACCGCGATCAAGCCGGCGGGACTTTGCGCCGTCGCCGCGCCCGTGAGTTCGAATGTCGCCATCCCCCGCCCCGTCGGGCTGAAAGACGAAAGCTTTGCCCGATCGAGCTTCAGATCGCTGACGAGCTTCACACCGTTCGAAGCCTTGTCGAGACTGAGCTGGCCGGTGAGCTTACCGCCGGCCGCCGCCGCTGAAAGATTACTGACACTGATTTTGCCGGGCGAGATCGAAAGTTTCATCTCGCCGTCACGCGTCGCGAGATCGCCGCCGAGAGACAGCGAACCGAAGCTCACGAGAATATCGGCATCGCTGCCTTTCAAGGCACCGAAATTGAAGACGCCGCTCGGCCAGACGGAATGCCATTCCGATATGGCCGCCTCGTTCGCCGTCGCATCCGTGTCACCGCTTTCCGGTGGCAGCGAGGCTTTGTCGGTCAGCGCGGCGACCAGAGCTTCGATGCCGACACGATCCGCACCGATTTTGCCTTCGATATGTCGGCGCCCATCGTCTCCGGCTTTCAGGTTGAGAAATGCCGTCACCGTCGACGTACCGAGCATGAACTCACGCGCCGCGATCGACCACGTGTTCTGGCCGCGCGCGATATCCAGCGTGCCATGCGTCGCGACCGTTGCCGATCCTGCTGGCAGCGAAAGTCCGGCAATTGCGAGCACATCGGTAAGGTCGTCGGCCTTGACGTCCGCCGCGCCGTTGAGCGCCAAGCTCGAGTTCTCCTGCCAGGCTGCGTTACCCGAGAACGCAAAATCGAGCCCTTTGCCTCGCACCTCGAACTGCGCTTTCGCGCCGCTAGCGAGCGTTCCGACGGAGATGAGCGACGCTTCCGCCGCCTCACTGTTCTCGGCCTCCGCCGTGCGCCGGTCCTGGGCGAGCATCGTCAGCAAAGCCTCCAGCGACGGAGCCGCCACAGTCGCCTGCACCCGGCTCGGCGCAGTACGCCACGCACCGAAACCGCCATCGAAATTCGCCGATCCGGCAAATCGCGATCCGTTCAGCGTGCCATCGAACGTGACATCGCTCGCTTCAGCCGCGCGACGCCCGAGAGTCACGAGACCAGCGAGCTTCGCATTCTGCAGCCCTTTGAATCGCTCGTCGCCGAACTGCAATGCCAAGCCGGTCCTGCGAACGAGATCGCTCATCGCATCCGGTGTCGGCGCGACGACATCATAAGCCAGCGTTCCCACCGGACCGCCGTCGGTCTTTTTCGCTCGCCCTTCGAGCGAAATCTGAAGGCCGCTCTCGGTGGTCATTTTGGCTGACGGCAGACGAATGTCCTTGCCTTCCGTTTCGACCGTCACGTCCACGTCACGATATTTGCTCCCGTGATCGGTCAGGCGACCCGCGATGAGGCGCAATCGCACGTCCTGAGACTCGTCGCCCAGCGCGTCTTCCTTGTCCGACGCCCGCGTCGAGAGCCCAAGCGTTTTACGCAGCGCTGCTTCGAGCGCGCTCGTCGTTTCTGGAAAAATCTCTTTGGTATCGAGTTCCGCCGCCTGCAGCGTCAGATCCGTACGCGTGCGCACGCCGTTGGAAATGGCGAGATCGCCGGAAAACGCACGCCCCGAAAGATCGCCGGACGCATCCGCGATGGCGAAGCGCATCGCGTCGATATCGACTTTGCCGCTGACCGAATACGGCCCATCCGAGATGATATCGATCGGCACGCCCGATTTCCCGGCCCAGGCTTTGAGACGCGCGAGGCTCGAACCTCCGACGAAGAGATCGCCTGAAAAACTGTGCTTGCCGTCCGCGCCCGTCTTGAGATCGCCCGCGAGATCGAGCCGCGATCCGCCCGGCAGACTGATATTGAAATTCTTGACGCGCGTGACGTTGCCCGCGCGGTCGGCGTCGATATCGAGGCCCCCTGCCGTCTCGCCGCCGATCTTCACCTGCTCGAGATTGATCTTCGTGCTCGCCGTGCTGTCGCCCGCAACGGACTGCATCAGGCCGATGCCGAGTTCTTTCAACTTCGCGAACGACGCGCTGCCTTGCCCGGCTCCGGCCAGCCGGTCAATGTCCAACCACTTGGACGCGAGCTTCAGATCGAGCCGCGCCGGCGACGCCCATGTCGCGACAGCCGAGCCTGTAATCATCTGCGGCTCGGCGCCCGCGTTGAGCGACAGTGTGATGTTGTCGAATTGAGCGGCCGACAAGTCACCGGACACCTCGGCCTTGAGATCGAGAAGTGTTGCATCGTCCTTGCTCGCATCGGCGCGAGCGGATGCTTCGTAGACCGGCATCGTGACAGTTCCGGTCCACTCGCCTTTGAACGACGGATTATTGGCGAGATCGGAAACGTGACCGTTGAGAAGGTAGACGTCGGGAGAACCCGTCGAGCGTGCGGAAATCTTGAGCCCGATCGAACCGTCGCGAGCCGGCGCTTCCGTCGCGAATGCAACGCCGTGCGCGGCGCCGAGCCACGACGCATTGCCCTTGAAGCGGAACGGTCCGGTCAAACCTTCCGCCGAGAGTTCGCCGTTGATGTCTTCGACATGCGCGACACGCTCGGCCGTCGCGTTGTAGAGCGAAACAGTCCCTTCGCTTAGTCTGACCGATTTGAGCGCCAGTTCGCGCGGCACGAACGGAAGATCGGCTGATCGCAGCGTGATATTCGACCAGTTGCCGCCGCCCGCTTTGTCGGCGACGAGCGTCAGCACCGGCTTGGAGAGTTCAATTTCGCTGGCTTCTAGAACACCGCGCAGCAATGCCGAAGCGGACAGCCACATCTTGAAGCTGTCGGCCCGGACGAACGGCTCACCGGTCTGGCCAGTGACGTTCGCGATGCGCACCTTGTCGAACTGAACGTAAGGCGCAGGCAGAAAACGCAGGTTGACTGCGCCGCCGACGCGCACATCCCGGCCGAGAACTTTGGAAGCTTCTTCCTCGAACACGCCGCGATAACCGTTCCAGTCGACGAACGACGGCACCGCGAAAAGCGCGGAAAGCACAAGGACGAGAAGCCCGGCGAAAAATAGAAGTCCGTTGTTCATGAACGTCTCTTGGCGCCCTCGCGGGACGAATGCTGGGCACCCCTGGCGATCCGATTGAAATACACGACGCCGTGCGCATCTATATGGCACGGAGCAGCGTTACTCTGAACTCGAAATTTGGCTTCATTCCAGGCGTTTGAGCAATTTGTGATCGATTCGCCGTTTGCTGTGACCGCAGCGCGCGTCACCGGGACGCGCCGGTTGTAGGATCAGCCTCGGTGGTTTAGGTCAGTCCGCATGACTTCGACTCGCAAGCCGAACGCCGGCGACGGCCCGGACTTTCCGGCTGATGACGATCCGCCGTTCGATCTGCCGCAAGCGCCTGCGTCCGCCAACGCTCCAGCCCGACCGGACAATCGCACCGAGGAAATCCAATCGATTTCGGCGCGCGCGATCCGGGCTGCGCGCGGCGCACCGACGTATCTCGACGGCCTCAATCCTGAGCAGCGCGAAGCTGTTGAGACGACGGAAGGTCCGTTGCTCGTGCTGGCCGGTGCGGGCACGGGAAAAACACGCGTGCTAACGACACGCATCGCGCACATCCTGGCGACCGGAAAAGCTTATCCGTCACAGATCCTGGCCGTCACGTTCACGAACAAAGCCGCCCGCGAAATGCGCGACCGCATCGGCGGTCTGATCGGCGGCACGCTCGAAGGCATGTCGTGGCTCGGCACATTCCATTCGATTGGCGTCAAGATCTTGCGCCGCCACGCAGAACTCGTCGGCCTGAAATCCGGCTTCACAATTCTCGATGACGACGATCAGGTCCGGTTGCTGAAGCAGGTTATCGAGGCGGCGCGTCTCGATAAGGATCGCTGGCCCGCCCGCCAGTTGGCCGGTCTGATCGACAGCTGGAAAAACCGCGGCCTGACGCCCGACAAAGTCCCGGACGGAGAATCGTTCTCGTTCGCAGCAGGCAAGGGCGCCGCCCTCTATGCTGCCTACCAAGCGCGTCTCAAGGACCTCAACGCCTGCGACTTTGGCGATCTGCTGCTCGAATGCATCAGGCTCTTCCGCGAGCATCCGGACGTGCTCGCCGACTACCATCGCCGCTTCCGCTACATCCTCGTCGACGAGTATCAGGACACCAACGTCGCGCAGTACCTGTGGCTGCGGCTCCTGGCGCAAGGCTGCCCGAATGTCTGCTGCGTCGGCGACGACGATCAGTCGATCTACGGCTGGCGCGGCGCCGAGGTCGACAACATCCTGCGCTTTGAAAAGGACTTCCCCGGCGCGAAAGTCATCCGCCTCGAACGCAACTATCGCTCGACGGCGAACATCCTCGCCGCCGCCTCGGGCCTGATCGCCAAGAATGCCGGCCGTCTCGGCAAAACGCTTTTCACTGACGGTTCGGCCGGTTCAAAAATCGGCGTCGCGAACTTCTGGGACGATGAAGCCGAGGCGCGCGCCATCGGCGAAGACATCGAACAGTTCCAGCGCGCCCAGGAAAAGCTGAACGACATCGCGGTTCTGGTGCGGGCGTCATCTCAGATGCGCGCCATCGAAGACCGTTTCATTACGCTCGGCCTGCCATATCGCGTCATCGGCGGCCCGCGATTCTACGAACGGCAGGAAATCAAGGACGCAATCGCCTACTTCGACGTGATCGCCAACTCGTCCAACGATTTGAAGTTCGAACGCATCGTCAACGTGCCGAAACGCGGGCTTGGCGACACGAGCATCAAGCGCATCCATGAACTCGCACGCGTCCAAGGCGTGCCGCTTTATCAAGCCGCCCGCGAAATCGTCGAAACCGATGAGCTTTCGAACAAGGCCCGAAAGTCGCTCGGCGACCTGATGCAGGCGTTCGAACGCTGGCGCGGCAACCTCGATCGCATACGCCACACCGATCTTGCCGAGCTTGTCCTCGACGAGTCCGGCTACACCGCGATGTGGCAGGCCGACAAAAGCCCGCAAGCTCAAACGCGCCTGGAAAACCTCAAGGAACTCGTGCGCTTCATGCACGACTTCGAAACACTGCAAGGCTTCCTCGAGCACGTCTCTCTGGTCATGGACGCGGATCAGGGCAGCGACGGCGATCGCGTTTCGCTGATGACGCTGCACGCAGCCAAGGGTCTCGAATTCGGTATCGTCTTCCTGCCCGGTTGGGAGGAGGGACTTTTCCCGCATCAGCGGTCGCTCGACGAAAGCGGTAAAGCCGGCCTCGAGGAAGAGCGCCGCTTGGCCTACGTCGGGCTGACCCGCGCGCGCCGTCGCGCCAAGATCTCGTTCGCGCAGAACCGTCGCACGCACGGCCTCTACCAATCCGCACTACCGTCGCGATTTGTCGACGAGCTTCCCGAGGCAACCGTCGACGTGATCGAAAGCGAGATGCCCTACGGCGGCCGGGCGACCTACGGCTACGGCAATCCCTTCGGTCCGAGCCGTTTCGACCGCGCGAGCGGCTCCGAACCCTTCGGCTCCAATTATAAGACACCGGGCTGGCAACGGGCTCAGCAGTCCTGGAGCAGCGGCCGCGATACGAAAAAACGGGCGCGCACGCCGATCACGCTCGAAGGCGAACTGGTTGCGGCCTCGACGGCCAACGCCCCGAATTTTCGCAACGGAAGCCGCGTTCGCCACGAGAAATTCGGCGACGGCACGGTGACACTCGTCGACGGCAACAAGCTGACCATCAACTTTGATGACGGCTCGACCAAGCGGGTCGTCGCCAGTTTCGTTGACCTTATATAACTGAATTATAACAGCAAAATACTCAAACCCGACCTAATTTTCGCCGCAGGTTTCTTTTTCTTGCCGTATTCTTGTGCCACAGTATAACAGCTCGTTGAGCTGTGGGGGTTCATCAGCAATTGACCGTTGTTTTGGCGCCGCACTCTGCCTGCGGCGGTCAAAGGTTAGTTTGTCTGCGTACAATCCACGAGGTGAAGCGCGCGGGCGTGCAACCTACATGGGGAATCTTTGTTTGGGAGGGTAGAGTCCTTGAGAGGAGCTATCCATGAGCACTTACCGCTTTCCGTTGAGAGGTAAGATCGGCGTCATCCGCGGACTTAGCGAACAACTCGCCCTGCGCCTTGGCGTATTGAAGCGGGGGCAAGCCAAGCCCGAGGTCGCGACGATGGCTGTGCATGACATAGTCCCGCTAACCGATGAGCAGATTAGAAATCTGCCGGTTGCGCATCGCTGCTCGGCTTAAGGCGTCGTCCCGCGCCTTTGCCAACGTTCTGCGTTGAAGCAAAAATCCAGGCCATTCAAACGGCGCCGCTCTGATGGCGCCGTTTTCGTATCCCGGATGTCGATCCTGCGTAGCGGACCTATCTGGCGAACTCAGGCCGCCTCGACCCTCACGCCTTTCAGCAAATCCCAAGCCGCATTGATCTGCTTGATTCGCTCCTCGCGATGCCGCCGGTCAGGCTCGCTCCGCGCATGATCGGGGTGCCACGACATGCGAAGCGCGTCGACGACCTTCTTCACCGCGACGGGAGGAGCTTCGGGATTGAGCCCAAGGATGCGGTAGGCTTCGAAAATCGTCGAAGGAACATCGGCAACACGCGACGTCGCGGCTTCGTCTTTCCGTGTCGTCCCCTGCACGATCCGTGTGATCCGATCGAGATCCTTCAGCATGGCGCGCAACACCGAGCTTGCGCGCTTTTCGCCCATTTGATCGGCCCGCCGTGAAACGTCGGCGACACGGCTCCGCAGAGCATCGAGTTCGGTCTGCAGAACATCGCGCAAAAGCAGATCGGCGGGCAGCGACGCAATGAGAAGTTCCGTTTCGACGACGCGCGCGTGAACGGCATCCAGAAGCCTGGCGACCCCATCCGTTCCGCTGCTCCTCGACGCATCGGCCGCCGATCGCTCGAAAACACCGGCGAAGCTTCGCTGAAACGCACTGGTCATGCCGGCGAACTTCCGGCCAGCCGAGCGCCATAGCGGCTCGGGCGATGCCTCTGAAAATTGCGCCGCCCGCGCAAAATCATAGGAGAGCGGCATCCGGCGGCGCGCCATGAACAGACATGCCGCCATCAGCGAAATGAGCAGCGTCGAGATCACGCCCGCGACCTTGAATGCGCCGCCGCTTGCAGACGCCTGCATCACCGGATCGATCACCGTCACCCAGCGCGGTTCGTCGGCGTCGTGAGCGATGGAACTCGTCTCCGCCACGCTGTCCGCCGAGAGCGCCTGCGTCTCGACCTTCGGAAGGCGCGTCGTCCGGCCAAATCCCGGCAGAACGAAGCGTCCCTTGAACCGGCTGACCGGAGCGAAGCCCGGCGGTAAACGCGCCGGAAGATCGACGCCCGCAGCGCGTCCTGCGGCAGCGACCTTACTCCAGGCGATCTTCTGTCCCCCGCAGTCGATGGTGAATTTATGGACCATCATCGTTTCGCAGCTTCCCGCAGCCGCCGACCGGCAAGCCGAAAAGGGCATGTCTTCGCGAGAACCGATAATCTCATAGGTTGTAGGCTCGGCAGCCGTGAGACGCGGCGTGCCCCTGTCGATGGCACATGCGTAGGGCATGACGAGGTCGTCAGCGCCCGCGGGCAACACGACTGCAACAGTCGCGATAACCAGAAGTAGTACTCGTAACGCCCCCATACACGGCCCCCAAGAAGCACCCCTCGATACGTCCCGCTTAGCCATGATCCTAGCGTAACGTAGGCGCCACTGTGGCGATTGCGAAAGTTATGAACCGTTTTCCTACATCGGGAGCTTGTGCTCTAGTCGTGATCAAGGCAGGCGGGAGTCGATGGCGCTGCAAAAAAGCCGCTTCGAAGCGGGATCGGTCATCTTTGCGCGCGGATGATTTGCGACTTCTCGACAAGCATTGCCGTATCGCTAAGAGGTAAGGGGCCGGGCGAGGGGTGAATTCGTCCGATAACGGGAATACGACGGGAGTTGCGTTGAGATGTCGGCAGAGATGACGAATGGCCGTCTGTACCAAAAGCAGGGGCTGTTCCAGCGCCTTCATGATCTGACAGACCTCGACGCCAGACCCGCGCCGGTCAGCGAAGGACAAGAGTCCAAGCCGGCCCATGACGTTCTCGAAGCCGACGACAAGCGCAAACGCGAACGCTTCATTCCCGTAACAAGATTTGCGCTGCTGGATCGCCTGACGTTGCCGTATCTATGGCCCGCGGGCCAGGCCGCCGATGCGCGCCGCTTTTTCCGCTACCTCGACTACTGGCGCCAGCAGCAATATTTCGCGCTGCTCCTCGATCTCGAACAGACTTACGAAACGTTCTCGCCCGATAGCGACCTGCTGATGACGCGCAACTTTTCCGATGACGATCGCGACGTTCTCAAGCACCGCGTGTTCGAGGGCGTGGAAAGCCTTCTGCAGCGCGCCAACTACGAGCGCATCGATCCGACCGACGTCGAGATGATCCTGACGCGCGACAGCCACTACGGCCTCGACCTAAACGTCGACATGAAGGCTTTCGAGCGCATCGTGATCTACTATCGCGGCGCATCCAACCAGAAATACGAACGCCGCAGCATTCGGAAATTCCTGCGCAAGGAAGAATTCGACGTTCCGATCTTCCAACGCCTCTTCATCATGTTCAAGCTGAAGCCGTTTGAAACGCGCGTAGAAGAAGTGATGCGCGAAAAAAAATGCAACCGTGCCAGCGCCGAAAAGACGGTACAGCGCGCACGCAACCACATGCCGCCCGGCATCTCCGAAAAGAACATCTATCTCAAACTCTTCAAGAACATCCCTCGCACCGACGTCGAGATGATTTTTCCGAATACGGAAGTGCGCTTCCGCTCGTTGGATAAGCTGCGACTCGGCGTGACGGCTAGCGGCGGTCTCGGCATGGGCGCGTTCGGAGCGGCTGGAAAAATCGCGCTTCTCGCGAGCAATCCAATTGCAGCTGCCGGAGCGCTCGCGGGCCTGGGCGGCATCGCGGCCAGACAGGCGATGGGCTTCTTCAATCAGAAGCAGCGCTATATGGTCGTGATGGCGCAGAACCTTTACTTCCACACGATGGCCGACAACCGCGGCGTCATCCTCAAGATCGCCGCGCGCGGCGCCGAGGAAGACTTGAAGGAAGAAATGCTTCTCTACAGCGTGTTGGCGAAGGAAAAGGCGACGCGCGCCGACCTTCCGTCCATCGATCTGGCGATCGAATCTTATTTAACGCGGACGTTCGGCATCAAAGTTGATTTTGAAATCGACGACGCGCTGGACCGCCTGATCCGCGACGGCATCGTCGTCGAAAATGCCGACGGAACATTTGTCACATTGCCGCCGGCCCAGGCCGCGAAACACATCGACGAGAAATGGGACCAGTTCCTCGACTATCTTCCAGATCCAATTCCTTCCGAGGGTTATGAGTTCGAAGGAAGGAATCCACCCTCGGCGGCTTGAAATCCATGACGTTCAGAAAATTCGCGGCCGACTTCACCGATCGCGCGCAAGCCAATGCGACCGGCAACGCCATGCAGGATTTTCTCGAGCCCCCGCCCGACGCGCTGACCATATTCGAGCACGGACCGGAGCGCTGGCGCGTCGAAGCCTATTTCGACACGGCGCAAGGCCCGCGAGATATCGCAAGCGAGTTGGCCGGGTTCATCCCCGAACCATTGCCGGCGTTCACCACCGAAGACGTCCCCGATTTGAACTGGGTCGCGATCTCGCAAGCAGCACTCCCGCCCGTCCGGGCAGGACGCTTCACGATCCACGGCAGTCACGATCGCGACCGCGTCGCGCGCGGACCCAACACGATTTTGATCGACGCGGGCGAAGCGTTCGGCACGGCCCACCATGCAACGACGCTCGGCTGCCTGCTGGCCATCGACCGCTTGGTGCGATCGCACACATTTGGCCCCGTTCTCGACCTTGGCTGCGGATCGGGCGTGCTCGCGATCGCCGTCGCCAAGTCGCTCCCGCACGCCCGCATCGTCGCTGCCGACATGGATGCGCAATCGGTCAAGGTTGCAGCCGAAAACGTCCGCATCAATGGCGTCGCCCGCCAGATCAAGGTCACCGAGGCGAGCGCCACGACGCATCCTGACATCCGCAGCCGCGCGCCGTTCGATCTCCTGATTGCGAACATCCTCGCCGGACCTCTGATCCAACTGGCGCCGAGTTTTTCTCGCGCCGTCGCGCAACGCGGAACGCTCGTGCTGTCCGGAATTCTCATTCCGCAGGCGCCGGAAGTAATCGCCAGCTATCTGACGCAGGGCTTCACGCTGCAGCGCCACGACCGCATCACCGGCTGGTCGACGCTGACGTTCGCCCGCCGTTAAATCGCCGTTGCCCGCGCCACGACAGCCGCCTAGAACCGTCGTCATGTTTCAGACATTCCAAACCCAGTCCGGACCCGATCACGTCGCGGAACGCACCAAAGCGCTTCGCGCGCTGATGACCAAGGCAAAGCTCGACGCCGTGCTTGTGCCGCGCGCCGATTGCCATCAGGGCGAATACGTTCCCGCCTGCGCCGAGCGCTTGCAATGGCTGACGGGATTTTCCGGCTCCGCCGGCCTTGCGGTCGTGACGAAGAAGTCCGCACTGCTGTTGATCGACGGCCGTTACACCGTGCAGGCGAAAGCTGAAACCGACACGGACGTATTCGAAGTCTCGCTTCTGCCGCGCGCGCGAGTGTCGGAATGGCTTCTCGGCGCCCTCAGCAAGAACCAGACGATCGGCTTCGATCCCTGGAACCATACGGCAGGCGAGATCGCACGCCTTAAGGCAGCCCTGGCGCCTAAGAAGATCAAGCTCAAACCGCTTCCCAAAAATCCGATCGACACGTTATGGGGAAAAGCGCGGCCGAAAGCTCCCGCCAACCCGGTCATCGCGCAGCCGTTGACGCTCGCGGGCCGCGCGGCGTCGGATAAACTCGCGGACATTCAGGCGCGCCTGAAGACGGACGGCCAGCACGCTGCAATTCTCACGTTGCCGGATTCGATCTGCTGGCTGTTCAACATTCGTGGCAGCGACGTCGCGCACAATCCGGTCGTCCTCGCATTCGCCGTCGTGCCCGCAACCGGCAAGGCCGAACTCTATATCGATCCGCAGCGACTGGATGCCGAGACCCGCGCGCATGTCGCGCCGGTCGCGAAACTGCTACCGCCGAAGGCGATGGCCGAGCGCATCGCCGCGCTCAAGGCGCAAGGAAAGAAAGTCCGCCTCGATCCGGAGACCGCAAGCTTCTGGTTCGAAATGAAGCTCGGCGCCGCCGCGATCTCGCGCGGCCAGGACCCCTGCATCTTGCCCAAGGCGATCAAGTCGGAAGCCGAAATCGCCGGAACGCGCGCTGCTCATATCCGCGACGGCTATGCGATGGCGCGCTTCCTCGCCTGGCTCGACGACAATGCAACGAGCGGCACGCTCGACGAGATCACCGCCGTCCGCCAGCTCGAAGCGTTTCGCCGCGAGACGAATATGCTGCGCGAAATCAGCTTCCCGACGATCTCGGGCTCCGGACCGAATGGCGCGATCGTGCACTACCGCGTCACCGACGCAACCAATCGCAAGGTCGAGCCGAACGAGCTGTTCCTGATCGACAGCGGGGCGCAATATCAGGACGGAACCACCGACATCACGCGCACGGTTGCCATCGGCGTACCGACCGACGACATGAAGCGCCACTTCACCGCCGTTCTTAAAGGCAACATCGCGATCTCGACGGCGCGCTTTCCGAAAGGCACGCGCGGCATCGACCTCGATCCCTTCGCACGCCGCGCGCTGTGGGCAATCGGCGAAGACTTCGACCACGGCACCGGCCACGGCATCGGAAGCTATCTCTCCGTCCATGAAGGCCCGCAGTCGATTTCACGCGCTGGCATGGTCGCGTTGCAGCCGGGCATGCTGATTTCAAACGAGCCCGGCTTCTACAAAGTCGGCGCCTACGGCATCCGCATCGAAAACGTCGTGCTCGTCACTCAGCCGGAACAGATCGGCGAAGGTGAGCGGCCGATGATGGGGCTGGAAACAATCACGCTTGCTCCGATCGACCGCCGCCTGATCGACGTCGATATGCTGGATAAGAACGAACGCGACTGGATCAATGCCTATCACCGGCGCGTCTTCGAGACGTTAGCTAACGGGCTCGACCGCGCGACGCGCGACTGGCTTGAACAAGCGACGCTTCCGATCTGATCTTCTCGCAAACCACGTTCGAGCCTTTAGGCTTTCCCGATCAGCTCAAGCCATCCGTCCTCGTCGAGGACGATGACGCCGAGCGCACGCGCGTTGTCGAGTTTCGACCCGGCTTCCGCGCCAGCAACGACGTAGTCTGTTTTCTTCGAGACGGAACCCGACACCTTCGCGCCCAAACGCTCGGCCTGCGCCTTCGCCTCGTTGCGCGTCAGTTTGGTCAGCGTGCCGGTGAAAACCACCGTCTTGCCCGTCACCGGCGACGAGACCTGCACGCGCTTGAACGCCGTGACGTTCACTTCCTTCAGCAGCGCATCGAGCTGCTCCTGGTTGTGCTGCTCGCTGAAAAAGTCGATCAACGCATCGACGACCGTCTCACCGATGCCTTCGATGTTGTCGATATCCTGATAGGCTTCGCTGCCCTTGCCGCCTTGGATGGCGGCATCGACCGCTGCACGCAACGCTTCGAACGTCCCGTATGCCTTGGCGAGATCCTTCGCCGTCGTCTCGCCGATGTGACGGATGCCGAGCGCGAACAGAAAGCGGTCGAGCGGCACGGTCCGCCGCGCGTTGATGGCCGCGAACAGCTTGTTGACCGAGGTCTCCTTGAAGCCGCGAACCTTCGTCAGCGGCTCATCGGATTTTTGATCGCGCTTCTCGAGCGTGAAAATGTCAGCCGCCGATTTGATGCGTCCGGTCTCAAAGAAAAACTCGATCTTCTCGCCGCCAAGTCCTTCGATGTCGAAAGCGTTGCGCGAAACGAAATGCTTCAGGCGCTCTTTCAGCTGCGCGCCGCACACGAGGCCGCCGGTGCAGCGGCGAACGACGTCCGCTGCGTTTCCCTCTTCATCGGACTCGCGCACCGCGTGGCTGCCGCATATCGGACAGACCGCAGGAAATTTATAAGGCGCGGCGTGCTGCGGCCGCTTGTCGAGCACGACCTCGACGATCTGCGGAATGACGTCGCCGGCGCGCTGTACGACGACCGTGTCGCCTTCGCGAATGTCCTTGCGCGAAATCTCGTCTTCGTTATGCAGCGTCGCGTTCGAGACGACGACGCCGCCGACGGTCACCGGCTCCAGTTTCGCGACCGGCGTCAGCGCACCCGTGCGGCCGACTTGGATATCGATCTTGTTCAGAACCGTCGTCGCCCGTTCGGCCGCAAATTTATGCGCGATCGCCCAGCGCGGCGAGCGCGACACGAACCCGAGCCGCTCTTGATAGTCGAGGCGGTTGACCTTGTAGACAACACCGTCGATGTCGTAGTCGAGCTTGGCGCGCTTGCTCTCGATCCCGCGATAATAATCGAGAAGCTCATCCGGGCTTCGCGTGATCTCCATCAGCGGGTTGACCGGCAGCCCCCAAGACTTGAACGCTGCGACGACGCCGCGCTGCGTATCTGACGGAAGCTTCGAAGCCGCGCCCCACGCATACGCGAAGAACTGCAACGGCCGCTGTGCCGTGATCGACGAATCCAATTGCCGCAAAGATCCCGCAGCCGCGTTTCGCGGGTTGGCGAAAACCTTGCCGCCACTCGCAGCCTGCGCCGCGTTGAGCTTTTCAAAATCCTTGTGCCCGAGATAAATCTCGCCGCGGATATCGATGACGTCCGGAACATCCTTGCCGACGAGAAGGTGCGGGATGTCCTTGATCGTCTTGACGTTGGCCGTGACGTTCTCACCCTCGGCGCCATCTCCGCGCGTCGCAGCCTGCACGAGCCGACCGCCTTCGTAGCGGATCGAAATCGAAAGCCCGTCGATCTTCGGCTCGGCCGTGATTTCGAGCTCATCGCTCTCGCCGAGATTTAGAAAGCGGCGAACGCGCTGCACGAAATCGACGACGTCCTGATCGTCGAAGGCATTGCCGAGCGACAGCATCGGCACGTCGTGCGCGATCTTGCCGAACGCCGCGACCGGCGCGGAACCGACTTTCTCACTCGGACTTCCGGCACGCTTCAGCTCGGGATGAGCGTCTTCCAGCTGGGTGAGACGGCGGCGCAACGCATCGTAGTCGGCATCCGAAATTTCGGGTGCATCGTTACGGTAGTAGAGCTCATCGTGGCGTTCGATTTCCGCCGACAGCCGGGCGATTTCGTCTTCAACGCTTGTCGCGCCCGGAGAAGCCGGACGCACCGATCCAGAAGAGCGCTTTTGCGTTTTCTTAGCCATCGCCGCCAGGGAATATACTGCGGAAAATAGAAAACGCGGCAAAAACCGCCGCGTTGTCAAACTTCAAAGAAATATCAGCAATCGCGCGTCGTCAGCCGCTACCCAAACCGAACTTCGGCACCGACTTCCAGGCCTTGGAGAGCCACGAACCCGAATCGTCACGCGGACCGACGCCGCCCGACTGCAGGAGGGCGTAGGAATCCTTGTACCACTTGCTGTCGGGATAGTTGTGCCCGAGGATTGCCGCCGCGTTCTGCGCCTCGGTGACGACTCCGAGCGCCATATAGGACTCGACCAGACGCGCCAGCGCTTCCTCGACATGCGCCGTCGTCTGATAATCGCTCACGACGGTTTTGAAGCGATTGATCGCGGCGACGTAATTGTGCTGGTTGAGGTAGTAGCGCCCGACCTCCATCTCCTGCGCTGCAAGGTTATCCATGCAGATACGGATCTTGTTGTCGGCGTCGCGCGAATATTCGCTCTCCGGGAAACGCGTACGCAGGATCTTGAATTGCTCAAGCGCCTTGCGAGCGGCCGTCTGATCCCGGTTCGCCGTCTTCAGATCGTCGAAGTAGGACATGGCGATGATGTGATGCGCCATCGGCGCTTCTTTCGTGCCCGGATGCAGCGCGACGTAACGCTCAGCCGATGCGATCGCCTCGGGCGTCTTGCCTGCGCGATAGTAGGCGTAAGCCGCCATGACGATCGATTTGCGCGCTTCCGGCGAATACGGGTGCTCGCGGTCGACAGCCTCGAACTGCTTCGCAGCATCATCGAAACTGCCGCTCGACATCTTCGCGTCGGCATTGGCGAACATTTTCGACGGTGGATCGGGATTGAGCGCTGACGTATCGAGCTTGTTCGAGGCGCAGCCTGCGCCAGCCAGCGCGGCAACGACGGCAACGGCGCTCAAAGTTCTTCTGAGGTTCCCCACGAATGTCATGCGCCGCGTACTTCCCACCCTGATCGCACTTTCCCACTCATCGCCAACGGGCTGACGAGTGAGCATCCCGGATAACATTTCTCCGGGCGCTCTGAAAGACTAGAGCAAGTCCGTCGAGTGCCCGTAACCCCAGGTTATTTTATCGGTGGAATGTGGTGCATTCCAGGCCGATACCGGCGTGAAGCGCCGGTATCGCAACGACCTTCAGGCCTATTCGGCAGCAGCGAGAGCTGCCGGAGCCGTGATCTGGACCGGCGCGCGGGTTGCGCGGGTCTTGGGGGCCTGCACGACCGCCCAGTTCGATGCGTCGGAGAAGAGCGCCTGCAGCACCATCGAGTTGAGGCGATGACCGCCACGGTACGAGCGATAAGCGCCGAGCAGCGGCATACCGGCGAGCGCGAGATCACCCACGGCATCCAGCATTTTGTGACGGACGAACTCCTGGGGATAACGCAGCCCCTCGCGGTTCATCACTTTGCCGTCGCCGATCGCGACGGTGTTGGAGAGGTCGGCGCCGAGCGCCAGACCGGCTTTCCACAGCTTCTCCACGTCGCTCATGAAGCCGAACGTGCGAGCGCGAGAAATTTCGTGACGAAAAATGCCCGGGCTCATCTCGTACTGGAGCCGCTGGCGGCCGATGACGGGCGAGGTGAAGTCGATTTCGACGTCCATGCGGAAGCCGGAGTAAGGCTCAAGCGAGCCCCAGCAGCCGCCTTCTTCGACACGAACCGATTTCAGAACTTTGATGTATTTGCGGGGCTCGGAAAGCTCCCGGATGCCGACCCGGTCGATCGCCTCGACGAATTCCGCCGAGCTGCCGTCCATGATCGGAACTTCTTTGCTGTCGATCTCGATATAGAGATTATCAATCGAGAGACCACGCAAAGCGGCGAGAAGATGCTCGACGGTTCCGACCGTCGTACCTGCTTCATCACCAATAACGGTGCAGAGCGTCAGATTTTTGACATTGGCAACGTGCGCCGCGATTTCCGAAATGACTCTTCCTCGTTTCGTAACGAGAAAGCGGAGCCCAGTATCAGCTTCTGCTGGATGCAGTGTAAGTGATACCGGAGCTCCGCTGTGCACCCCCGTGCCTGTCAACTGGATTTCGCGGGCAAGCGTGGTTTGCCGCGCACCGATGAATCGATTCGACATACAGCGCCGTCCCTCATTTATTGGTGGGCCGCTGCTCCCCAGCATTAATGCGGCCGACCACCCCCTGACCTGTGCGCTGTGCCTTCTTATTTTTGCCAGCCCGCCGACCTTGTTTGGCCGTGTCAGTACTGTCTAAAGGTTCAGCACAAGAAGTCGATGCACAAAAGCTAACTGCTTCGCTTAACACCGACAAATCACGCTTTCTTACACTCTGTTACGTCTTAGCAACTCGACTTGACGCTCTTTGCGACTTGATGCAGGCGCCGATTTAGCGCCGCTCTCTGCTGCCGACAATCTGCTTCGCACCCGCATCCATGTCATCATCGGACGACCGCGAGCCGTCCCTATGCTGACCGGACTTCACGCTGCGGCTGAGATTTGCCAAACGTCCAAAAAGGCCAGATTTTGTTGACGATTCTGCACGTCCCCCGGCGGCGGCGCCGTGATGCGCATTCCATTCCTTCTGCGCCTGCGGAGGAAAATCTTCGATCGCAGGGAGGCGACGCGACGTACGCTGAAATTCAGCCGGCGCTTGCGGTTCGAAAGAATGAGTCGCGGACGATCCAACGCCTGCTGACGGCAACGGCGGCGTCCGCAACAATGCATTTCCCGTGAGCGGCGGAAAATTCTCGAGCCCGTCTTCGATCATCACGTTGCCGGGAGCGATCCAGCTGTCGCGTTGAGTCGGGCGTGATTCGCTTTCGCTCGGATTAGAATAATTCTGGATAGTTGGCGCCGCCGGCTGCAACGCCTCCGCAAGTCGACGCTGTAGATCTCCTGGCGGTGCAGGTACGGTTGCGGGATTCTGCGGCGCGAAAGATTCTGTGGGCTGAGCCGGATGAGCGGGCCGTGCGGCCGGAGCCGGCGCTTGATTGGGAACAAATCCCGGCTGCGGCGCACGCGGCGCTGCGATCTGCTCGTTCGGGCGATTCATGCCGGACGCGACGATCGAAACCCGGATTCGGTCGCCCAGCTGCTCGTCGAACGTAGCGCCGACGATGATATTGGCCTCGGGATCGACTTCCTGGCGAATTCGGCTCGCCGCCTCGTCGACCTCGTAAAGGGTCATGTCGCGCCCGCCCGAAATCGACAGCAGCAGACCGCGCGCGCCGCGCAAGGTCACGTCGTCGAGCAGCGGATTGGCGATGGCTTCCTCGGCGGCGAGAACGGCGCGGCGTTCGCCCGTCGCCTCGCCGGTTCCCATCATGGCTGCGCCCATATTGCTCATGATGGTGCGAACGTCGGCGAAATCGAGGTTGATCAAGCCTTCCTTGAGCACCAGCTCGACGATGCAGGCGACGCCGGAATAGAGGACCTGGTCGGCCAGCACGAACGCTTCCGCGAACGTCGTCCGCTCGTTGGCGATCCGGAACAGGTTCTGGTTCGGGATGACGATCAGCGTATCGACGTGCTGGCGCAGCGACTGCACCCCGGCTTCGGCGATGCGCATCCGCCGCGCGCCTTCGAACGCGAACGGCTTGCAGACCACGCCGACTGTCAGAGCCCCGACCTCGCGCGCTGCCCGCGCGATGACCGTCGCGGCCCCCGTTCCCGTTCCGCCGCCCATTCCAGCGGCGATGAAAACCATATGCGATCCGGCGATATGCGAACGAAGTTCGGCGATGGCTTCCTCCGCCGCCGCTTCTCCGATTTCCGGCCGCGACCCGGCGCCGAGCCCCTCGGTCAGGTTGGCTCCGAGCTGAACCCGGTATTCGGCGCTCGATGCCGCGAGCGATTGCGCATCCGTGTTGGCAACGACGAACTCGACGCCCTGCAGTCCGGCCGCGATCATGTTGTTGACCGCGTTGCAGCCCGCGCCTCCGACCCCGATGACGGTCAACCTCGGCTTCATATCGACCAGCGTCGGCAGTTGCAGCTTGATGCTCATGGCACCCTCAAATTTGATAATCGTCGAAGTCGCTCCGGAACGGCTCCGGCACCTTAGTCAGTCCAAAAATCAGAATGCGTGCTTCAGCCACGTTCCGACACGGCCGAGATATCCTTGCTTCGAACCCTTGCGCTGAGATGGCGTACTCAATTCGTTGCTTCCCCGGGCGCTGAGAACCGCGAGCCCGGAAAGCGTCGCGAGTTGCGGTCCCCCGAGGCTGGCGTTCAGCCCGACGAGGTCCTGAGGCCGACCGACACGCACGTGCCTGCCGAATTCGTTGGCGACGAATTCCGAAAGTCCGAGGAGTTGGCTGGCTCCGCCCGTCAGAACGATCTTGTCTCCCGCGAATCGGCCCGCCGCATTGAGCGCCAAGCGCTCGCGCACGAGTCCCAAGAGCTGTTGCACGCGCGGCCGGATGATCGCCGTCAGCCGCGCCTTGGTGGTTTCGAAGCTTCCCTCGTCTTCCTCTCCGGCCACCGGATAGGAAATCGATTCGTGCTCGTCGGACTGGGCATTGAGCAGTGTGCCATAAAGCGTTTTGATTCGCTCGGCTTCTGCGAGTGGCGTCTGCAACGCCCTGGCGATGTCGTACGTCAGATGCTGGCCGCCGACCGGGATCGCCTCGACGCCGGCGAAAACACCATCGGCAAAGAGCGCGAGGGTGGTCGTTCCCGCGCCGAAATCGATGCATGTCACACCGAATTGCCGTTCCTCTTCCGTCGTGACCGCCAGCGCGCTCGCATAAGGCGACGCGACGAGACCGTCGCATTCGGCGTAGCAGCGATCGATGAGGACGAGGAGATTGCGCAGCGGTCCTTCGTCCGCCGTTACGGCATGGAGGCCGGCCGCCATGCGCCGCGCCGAAAACCCGATCGGATCGCGCACGCCGCCGACGCCGTCGAGCTCATAGCCGAGGCGATTGAGATGCAGGAGCGTACGGCCGTCGCGCTCGGCATAGCTTTCGCCCGCCGCCATGAGCCGTTGCAGATCGTCATGCGTAACGCGGCCCGTCTCGACGTCGATACGCGCCGTGCAGTGCGCCGAGGCGAGCCGCCCCGCCGCAACTGAAACCGTGTAATTGCCGACCGAAACGCCGGCCGCACGCTCGGCCTGCGCGAGAACCGCGCGAACGACGGACTCGGCCTCGTCGAGATCGGTCAGCACACCGGCTTTCACGCCGCGCGACCGCTGCAGACCGAGGCCCGCAAGCCGAAGCGATGGCTCCGACAGCGACGGGCCCTGCTCAGCCACCATCACGGCGGCAACCGTTTTGCTGGTGCCGATGTCCAGAAGCCCGAACGTCCGGTACGTGCGCCTATCAGCCATTGGCATCCTACTATCGTGAGCTGATGGTTAGAGGCGGCCTGGCGGACGCATCGAGGGCTGCTGTCTGCGCCGGCTTGCCATCGGCCGCGCGCAACGCGATCCGCCCTGGCGTGCGCACATCGATGATCATCGGCTTGCCCTTGAGCGCCGGCACCGCGGCGGACGCATTCGCGATTTCCTGCAAACCTTCGATCTCGCGATCCGCGCCGAGATCGATCATCGTTCCGCTCTTGAGAACGATGCGCCAGCGCCGCTCCGCAATGCGCTCGCCATAGGCGTATTGCTTTTCAATTTCAGGATACTGCCGAAGCGCGGCCAGCATCGGCGTCGCGTCATCGGTCGCGCCCTCGCCGACGACACGCGGCAGCGCCCAATTGCTCGCAACCGGCGTCGGCCCAAGAACACGGCCCGTCGCATCGACGAGGTACGTCTCGTTGCCTCGCGTCCAGACGATCGAAGGCGTGCGTTCGCGAACGACAATGTCGAGCGTGCCGGGATAGACGCGCGTGATCTGAGCTTTATCGATCCACGGAATACGCTCGATGCGTTTCAGCGCCGCTTCCGAATCGAACGCCGCGAACGTCCGCACATTCGTGAGATCGATCGCATCGTAGATGTCGCTATCGGACGCAAAATGCTGCCCGGTGACATTCACCTGATTGATGCCGAACCCGGCCGCAATCGTCAGCGCCGTCACCTGCTCAGCAACAGCATGCGAAATCTTGGAGAAGGTCGCGCGATTGAGCGGCAGCATGATCGCTGCTGCCCCGGACACTGCCAGCAGCGCGCCCATTGCGAAAGAATACTTCATCCACCGCCGCGTCGCGCGCCGGGACCGCCTGACGCGCCGCTCGCCACGCGGGATTTTCAGCGTCATCTCGGGACGCCGCGATGAGGAACGTGAAACCGTGCTGATTGTCTGGGGAACGTCGAAGGTCTGGACAGCTTTCGGCTCCGGCGTTGGCGCTTCCTGCGCCCGCCACCAGAACCGTTGCTTGCCCGCTACCTGTTGCAACTCGCGTCCTCGACCATCCATCGGACGAGGTCACCGAACGACCAGCCCGCATGACCCGCCAATTCAGGCACGAGGGACGTTCCCGTCATGCCCGGTTGGGTGTTCACTTCGAGACAGATCAGCTCGCCGGTTCCACCAGCCGTATCGTCGAAACGGAAATCCGCCCGCGACACGCCTCGGCAGCCCAGCGCCTGATGCGCCCTTAACGTTAAGGAACGGACTGACTGGTAAACATCCGGTAAAAGTTGTGCCGGCAGCTCGTGCTTCGAGCCGCCCGCACCGTATTTCGATTCATAATCGTAGAAAGCGAGCCCTCGGAGCGGCACGATTTCGATGACGTCGGTCACGAAATCTCCGATCACAGCACAAGTTAGCTCACGTCCCGGCACGTAGCGCTCGACCATCACGATCTGGTCGGGAGAGCCCCCGGATGCGATCGAACTCGGGGGCCGATCGGCGCCGGGCGGGACGATCACGACCCCGACGCTCGAACCCTCGGTCGGCGGCTTCACCACGTAGGGCGGCGGCAGGACATGGGCCTCCGCAGCCTCACGCCGTGTGACGAGCTTCGCTTCGGCGACGGCAACGCCCGCGAGCTTCATGATGTCCTTGGCGCGCTCCTTGTGCATCGCGAGCGCCGAGGCCAGAACTCCGGAATGCGTGTACGGGATCGCCAGCATTTCGAGGACGCCTTGGACGCACCCGTCCTCGCCGAACTTGCCGTGCAGCGCGTTGAAACAGACGTCCGGATTGATCGCTTCGAGCTGCGCCGCAAGGTTTCGATCGACGTCGATCTCGGTGACGCGATAGCCTTCCTCGCGCAGCGCTTCTCCGACAGCCGCGCCCGAGTTGAGACTGACGTCGCGCTCGGCGGAAAGCCCGCCCTTGAGAACGGCCACGTGATCGCGCGTGCGCTTCGGCAACGCGCCGAGTTTTGTCATGGCTCGCTTCCCATCATTTCCTGAAGCCTACGATTGGGCTTGATCGACCGTGTTGTCCAAAATAGCCAGCGCCTCGCCGACCGCAGCACCCGGCCGCGGACTGCCAAGCCGGATAATCTCCCAGTTGAGCGTGACGCCGGATTTCGCCTTGACGCGCGCCCTGACTGTTTCGCCGAGCCGTTCGACGTCTTCGCCCGAGGCCTGCCGGTCGTTGATCAGAAAGTTGCAGTGCATTTCGGACACCTTCGCACCGCCGACGCGCAGGCCACGGCATCCCGCGTCATCGACGAGCTTCCAGGCGCTATGTCCCGGCGGATTTTTGAACGTCGAGCCGCCCGTGCGCTCTTTGATCGGCTGGTTCTGCTCACGATATTCTGCGACGGCATCCATCTCTTTCAGGATTTCCGCCGGATCGCCAGGAGCACCCTGGTACGTCGCCTCGGTGAAAATCCAGGTCTCCGGAATGGCCGAATGCCGATACGTGAACCCCATGTCGGCAAGCGAGAGCACATGCACGTTGCCCTCGGGATCGACGGCGCGCGCCCCGATCAGACAATCTTTCGTCTCGCGACCGTGCGCGCCCGCGTTCATGCGCAGCGCGCCACCGATCGAGCCGGGAATGCCGCGATAGAACGCCAGTCCGCTAATGCCGGCTTCGGCCGCCGCCCGCGCAACCTTGACGTCAGGAACGGCCGTTCCGGCTCTCAGCCGTCCGCCCTCTTCGATCTTGATCTCACCGAACCCGCGTCCGAGCCGGATCACCACGCCCGCGACGCCACCGTCGCGCACGAGCAGGTTCGACCCGAGACCCATGACGAAAACCGGCAGATCGCGCGGCTTGCGCTTCAGAAAGTACGCAAGATCCGCTTCATCGGCCGGAGTGAAAAGAACCTGCGCCGGGCCGCCGACGCGAAACCAAGTGATATCCGCGAGCGAGGCATTGGCGATGAGACGTCCCCGGAGTTCCGGCATCAGCGCGCGCAACTCGCTCGTGATGTCGTCGAACATCAGGCCGCGCTCCCAGCCCGCTGCGCCGTTCCCGCGAGCCAGTCAGGCAAAGCGTGCGCCCAGTCGGTCGAATTGCCCGCGCCGAGACAGACGACGATATCGCCCGGACCAGCGACGCGCTTGATTGCCGCCGCGATCGCGCCCGGCTCGTCGACCGCTTCCGCCGAACGCCGTCCGGCCGTCGCGATCCGCGCCGCCAGCGTCTGATTATCGATGCCCGTGATCGGCGGTTCGCCTGCCGTGTAAAGCGGCGCGACGATGACGTGATCGGCGTCTTTGAAGCAGCGCGCGAAATCCTCGAACAGATCGCGCACGCGCGTGTAACGATGCGGCTCGACGACCGCGATCACTTTGCCCTTGGTGCCGCCGCGAGCAGCCGCAAGCACGGCTGAAATTTCCGCCGGATGATGACCGTAGTCGTCGTAGATGCCGACGCCGTTCCACTCGCCCGTGAACTGGAAGCGGCGTTTGACGCCCGAGAACCCGGCCATCGCGGCTTTGATCTTCGCATCTTCGAGCCCTGCCTGCGTCGCGACCGCAATCGCGGCCAGCGCATTCAGCGCATTGTGCGCGCCGGGGATCGGCACCGACCAGTCGGTGAGCTTGCGTGCGCCGCCCTTGACCGACGCCGTCAGTGTCGCGTCGAAATACGTCGTATTGCCTTCAATACGGATCGACTGCAGCACAAGGTCGGCGTCCTGGCTCTGCCCATATGTCAGCAGCCTGCGCCCATCGGCACGAAGGTTCAGCCGTTCGATCATATCCCGCACGACCGGATGATCTATGCACGCAACGGCAAGCCCGAAGAACGGAATGTTTTTCAGGAACGCTTCGTATTCGTGATGCATCGCCTCGACCGAGCCGAAATAGTCGAGATGCTCGGGATCGATGTTCGTCACGATGCCAATCTCGGTCGGCAGCCGCGTGAACGTACCGTCGCTCTCGTCGGCCTCGACGATCATCCACTTGCCCTGACCGAGCCGCGCGTTCGAGCCCCAGGAATTGATGATGCCGCCCGTGATGACCGTCGGTTCTTCGCCTGCTTCCGTAAAAATGTGCGAGAGCAGCGACGTGGTCGTCGTCTTGCCGTGTGTGCCGGTGACGGAAATCGTCGAATAGAGCCGCATCAGTTCGGCGAGCATCTCGGCGCGCCGGATGATCGTCAGACCCTTCTGGCGCGCAGCGATCAGTTCCGGATTGAACGGCTTCACCGCCGTCGAGATCACGACATAGCGCGCCCCGATCAGGTTGACCGGATCGTGCCCGACGAAAACCCGGATGCCCTTCGACCTCAAGCGCCTGACATTCGCGCTTTCCTTCTGGTCCGAGCCCTGCACCGTATAGCCCTTGGCGACCAGAATCTCGGCGATGGCGCTCATGCCGATCCCGCCGATGCCGATGATGTGGAATGGGCCAATGTCGCGCGGCATTTGCATGAAAAGAGGTATCCTCGTGAAGCCGGAGCCGCGCTCCGAAAAGTCTCGCGTAATGATACTCACGATGTGCGATTTCCCCCCGGACGACGACCCTCCGCAAGAGCCAATGCGAAATCGGCTAAATTACGAACGGCGTCCGGACGCCCTGCGTTTTTAGCCGCCTTGGCCGTTGCCGCAAGGGTATCGGGGGATTTTAGAAGCCTTTCGAGTTCATCGGCGAGGCGCTCGGGCGACAGGTTGCGCTGCTCGATGCACCAGGCCCCGCCGGCTTCTTCGAGCCGCCGGGCGTTGTTCAACTGGTCGTTGTCCAGCGCGTGCGGCAACGGCACCAGGATCGACGGGCGACCGATTGCGGTCACTTCCGCGACCGTCGAAGCTCCCGCGCGTCCGATCACGAGATGAGCATCCGCCATCCGCGCCGGCAGATCGCTGAAGAACGGCGCGACGTCGGCATCGATCCCGGATTCGCGATAGGCTGTTTGAACGCGCTCGATGTCTTCTTCCCGCGCCTGCTGCACGACGCGCAGGCGCTTGCGCAAGCCGTCCGGCAACGCGAACAGTGCCAGCGGCACGATATCGGAAAAGAACCGCGCGCCTTGGCTACCGCCGAAAATCAGGATGCGAATGGGGCTGTCCGGCAGCGGCGGCAGAAACCCGATCGCCGCCGCATCGAGCACCGCCTTCCGCACCGGATTGCCCGTCAAAACCGCTTTCGCAGCCAGCGCGCCGTCGAGAAACTTCGTACGCTCGAACGATGTCGCGATGGCATTGACGCGCTTCGCAAGCATCTTGTTGGCGCGTCCGAGCACCGCGTTCTGCTCGTGGATCGCGGTTGGAATCCCGCGCAGCCGCGCCGCGACCAGCGGCGGATAGGTCGGATAACCGCCGAAGCCGATCACCGCGTGAGGCTTTGCTTGGCCCAGCAGCCGCAGAGCGGCGCTTGTCCCGCGCGCGAGCGTCAAAACCGTCTTGGCGACATCGCGCGGCGCCCGCGACGCCAACGTCGCCGACGGCACCTGATAGATCTTTCGTGCGGGAAATCCGCCGCCGTAGCGATCGCCGCGCATGTCCGTGATCAAATCGATGGCGACACCGCGCCGCCCGAGTTCTTCAGCTAGCGCGAATGCCGGAAACAGATGGCCGCCCGTTCCCCCGGCAGCCAGCATGATCGATTGAATGCCGCTCATTTTCCCCCGCTCAAACAGACGGAGTATGACTTGTGAAATGTGCCTCGTCGATGGTCGGCACACGGCGCGGCTTTTTTAGCCGCATCGGATCGGGCCGCCAGCGCGTCAGCGCGAGCAGCATCCCGGCCGTAATCGCCAGTGCCAGCATCGACGATCCGCCCGCCGAAATGAACGGCAACGTCATGCCTTTGGGCGGCAGCAGCCCGATGTTGACGCCCATGTTGATCAGCGCCTGAAGCCCGAGAAGCAGCGAAAGTCCCTGCACCGCCAAGCGATCGGCTGCGGTCGGCTCATCGCTGGCGCGCTGCATTGCCCGGATCACGATGTAGGCGAAAACCGCGAGCAGCGCGACGCAGGCGATGACGCCATATTCTTCCCCGATGACCGCAAAAATATAGTCGGTGTGCGCATCAGGCAGCACGGACTTGATCGTGCCTTCGCCCGGCCCGCGTCCAAAAAAACCGCCTTCGGAAAACGACTGCATCGCGCGCCCGACCTGATAATTTTCGAACGGCGCCGCGCTGAAAAACTTTTCAAGCCGCGACTGCACGTGTCCGAAATTCATGTACGCGAGCCAAAAGCCGCCGCTGCCGATCAGCACGAGGATGGCCGCACCGATCGGTGGCAATCCGGCCAGAAGATAAAGAAGTCCCGCAGTCACGCTGATCAGCACGGTTTGTCCGACGTCCGGCTGCGCGACGAGCAATCCCGCCATGACGCTCCAAAGCAGAAGCGCCAGCGGCAGCGCGGGCATGTCCGAGCGCCTGGCTGCTTCGCCATAGAGCCAGGCAATCACGACGACGAATGCCGGCTTCGCGAATTCCGAAGGCTGCAGCGAATAGCTGCCGAGCATCAGCCAGCGCTGTGCGCCGTTGAGCGCCGTGCCTTTGAACAACACGACGATCATCGCCGCCACAGACGCGAGCAGCAGCACGGCGGCGAGCCGGCGCACACCCGCTGGCGAAAACAGCGAAATGATGAGCATCAGCGCCGCGCCGATAGCGGCGAACGTCACATGCCGTTCGACAAAGTAGTATGTCGGCAAACCCTTCTTTATCGCGACTGCCGGCGAGGCCGCGAACGACAGCACCACGCCGAGCGCCAACAGCGCCAACAGCGCCGTCAGCAGCCCGCGATCGATCGTGAACGACCAGTCGGCTAGAAGGCTGCGATCGGCGCGCGAGAGTTTCATTTCGCTCCCCGCATCGCGACGCCTGGGACTGCTTCGACGAGTTTGCGGAAAGCATCCCCGCGAACCTCGAAGTTCCGGAACTGATCGTAGCTCGCGCACGCAGGCGACAGCAGGACGACGGGCTCGGCACCTGTGCTCGCTTTCGCATCGCGCGCCGCGGCCGCAACGGCAGCGTCGAGCGTGCCGCTGCGTTCAAACGTAACTTTCCCTTCGAGCGTCTGCGCGAAATCTTCGCTCGACTCCCCGATGAGATAAACTTTCGCGACCCCGCCGAAGTATTTTTCGAGCGCCGAGATCCCGCCCGCTTTCGGCTTGCCGCCGGCGATCCAGAACACATCGCGCGGAAACGACAGCAGCGCCTTCTCGGTCGAATCCGCGTTCGTCGCCTTGCTGTCGTTGACGAACAGCACGTTTCCGATCCGCCCGATTTCTTCCATCCGGTGCGGCAGTCCTGGGAACGACGCAAGCGCGCCCTGCCAATCGAGGTCGGAAGATTGCCCGATCCAGTTCAGGCACTCGCGCACGGCAGCGACGGCTGCGAGCGCATTCTGCGCGTTGTGCTTGCCCCTGAGCGTCGCGATGCCACCGAGCGACGCGAGCTTGACGGCCAGCGCTTCGCGATTGCTGCAGATGATCGTATCGTCGAGCAGACTGTAACCCGGAGCGATGGATTTTTCGGCGCTGAAGGCAATCGCCGGAGCCTTCTGAATGCGCCGCTGGAGCATCGCCAATCCGAATTCGTCGTCGAGGCCGACCGCCGCAACTTCGGCGCCATCGACGAGGCGCTCTTTGACCGCCGCATAATTTTCGATCGTCCCGTGCCTGTCGAGATGATCCGGCGTGACGTTCAGCATCACGCCGACGGTCGGCTTCAGCGTCGGCGTCAGATCGATTTGAAACGACGACAATTCGATCACGTGACAACGCTCTGGCGCAGGGTCTTCCAGCGTCAGCACGGCGCGCCCGATATTGCCGCCGAGTTGTACGTCGCGGCCCGCGTGACGGAGAATATGCGCGATCAGCGCCGTCGTCGTCGACTTGCCGTTGGTGCCGGTGATGCCGATGAATGGCGCATCCGGCGCCTGCGCGGCACGTTCCCGCGCGAAAATCTCGATGTCGCCGATGATCTCAACGCCGCTGTCCTGCGCCTTGCGCACGGTCCAGTGCGGCTCGGGATGCGTCAGCGGCACGCCCGGAGCGAGAACTAGCGCAGAAAATTGCGACCAGTCAGCCTCGGCGAGGTCGACGAGCGGCACACCCTCGCGGGCCGCCGCGCTTCGGCCCGCCTCGCCGTCATCCCAAGCGGCAACGGTCGCGCCGCCGGCCAGAAGTGAACGGGCGGATGCGATTCCGGAACCCCCGAGGCCGAACACGGCGACGGTCTTGCCGTTGAAGGACGTGGCGCGAATCATCGGCTGAAATCTACCGCATCTGAGGTCGCTTGGCTGAGGTCCTCGAGTGCTTCCGGAAAAGTGGGAGCCGGTTTTCCGGCAAGAAGCACGACAAAACAAAAAGCTACAGCCATTCCGCGTCCCATCAAAATCGGCAAGGCTCTAGCGCAGCTTCAGCGTCGAAAGGCCGATCAGAGCCAGAATGACCGAAATGATCCAGAAGCGGATCACAACCGTCGATTCCTTCCAGCCCTTCTGCTCATAGTGGTGGTGTAGCGGCGCCATCTTGAACACGCGCTTGCCCGTCCATTTGAACGACATCACCTGGATGACGACCGAGAGCGTCTCGAGAACGAACAGCCCGCCGACGACAGCCAGCACGATCTCATGTTTGATCGCGACCGCGATGGCGCCGAGGATGCCACCCAAAGCCAATGAACCTGTGTCGCCCATGAAGATCATCGCAGGCGGAGCGTTGAACCAGAGAAACCCGAGCCCCGCACCGATCAGCGCGCCGCAGATCACCGCCAGTTCACCCGTTCCCGGAATGTGATGAATCTGCAGATACCCTGCGAACTTCGCGTTGCCCGACAGATAGGCGATGACGCCAAACGTCGCCGCCGCGATCATCACCGGCACGATCGCCAGACCGTCGAGTCCGTCCGTCAGGTTGACGGCGTTGCCCGCTCCCGCGATGACCAGAACCGCCATGAGAATGAAAAACGGCCCGAGATCGATAACGAGATCCTTGAAGAATGGGAATGTCAGATCGGTATCGAGCCCCTTCGGGCCGAGCTTCATCAGGATGTAGCCCGCGACTGCCGCCACCAGCACTTCAAGCAGAAACCGCGACTTTCCGGAAAACCCGGCTGTCGAGCGCTTTGTCACTTTCAGGAAATCGTCATAGAAGCCGATCGCGCCGTAACAGATCGCGACGCCCAGAACCACCCAGATGTAGCCGTTCGAAAGCTGCGCCCAGAGCAGCGTCGAAACGGTTACGCCCGCGAGGATCATGAGCCCGCCCATCGTCGGCGTGCCGCGCTTGAGCAGATGGCTCTGCGGACCGTCATCGCGGATCGGCTGACCCTTCCCCTGCTTGACGCGCAAGAGATCGATGATCGCTGGACCAAACATCATCACGAACAGCAGCGCCGTGAAGATCGCCCCGCCGGAACGGAAGGTGATGTAGCGGAAAACGTTCAGCGCGCTGATCTGATCGCTGAAATTGACGAGCTCATAGAGCATGCGCGCCGAATTCTCCCCCTCTTACCGATCCGCTGGTGCCGGACCTAATTCCCGTACTTGGACTTCAACGCTTCCACGACCGCGCCAAGCCGCGTCCCGTTCGACGCCTTGACCATGACCGCGTCGCCGCCTCTGAGTTCGGACAGAACCGCAGGCTGCAGCAAGGACGACGTCTGAGCGTAGCCGCCCCTTTTGGACTTCGGTAGGGCATCATAAAGGCCCTTCATATGCGGACCGCAGGCAAATATGACGTCGATCCCCGCGTCCTCCACAGCGTCTTTGAGGCCCGCATGAAGCCCAGGCGCGTCCGCGCCGAGCTCCAGCATATCGCCCAAAACCGCGATCCTGCGCGGAAATCTCTGCCGCGGCAGCGACGCAAGCGTCGCCAGCGCGGCCCGCATCGACGCCGGGTTCGCGTTGTAGCTCTCATCGATCAAGAGCGCTTCGCCGCCGTCGAGACGCAGCACGCTCCGTGCTCCCCGACCGCCGGGCGGCTGCAATCCGGCAAGCACGGACAACGCCGTTTCGATATCCGCACCGATCGCGTCGATGGCGGCCGCAACCGCCAGAGCGTTCTCGGCGATGTGCCGTCCTGGCATCGCAATTCTGAGAGGAATGCGCCGATCGCCTAACCGGACAGACAGTGTGCTGCCGTCATGATCGAGCACCAGATCGTCTCCGCAAACGTCGGCGCCCGCACTGAAGCCGAACGTCACCGCCTTCGCGCCCAAACGCTCCGCGATCGCCTTGAGCCTCGCCGCATGCGGATTGTCGAATTTGATGATCGCCGTGCCGCCGGGCAGAAGCCCCTCGAATATCTCGCCCTTCGCATCGGCGATCGCTTCGACCGATGGAAAGTGCTCGAGATGCACCGCCTCGACCGTCGTAATGATCGCGGCATGCGGGCGAACCATTTTCGTCAGCGGCCGGATTTCACCCGCGTGATTCATGCCGATCTCGAACACGCCGAAGCGTGTCTCGCGCGGCATCCGCGCCAGCGTCAGCGGCACGCCCCAATGATTGTTGTAGGATTTCTCCGAAGCATGCGTCACGCCGAGATGCGAAAGACATGCGCGCAGCATCTCTTTCGTTCCGGTCTTGCCCGCGCTGCCGGTCACCGCAATGACACGCGCATCCGGACTGAGCCGGTCTCTCGCCGCACGGCCCAGCGCTTCGAGCGCCTTCAGCGTATCGGACACGCGAAACAGCGCGCCGTCTTCCGCGCGCCGCACGTAACCTTCGGAAACGAGTGCCGCCGCGGCCCCGGCCTTGAACGCTGGTGAAACGAAGTCATGCCCGTCCCGCTGGTCCTTCAGCGCCACGAAAAGATCGCCGGCCTGCAGCGTGCGCGTGTCGATCGAAATGCCTGTAACCGGCTGGTCCGTCCCGCCCTCGGGCGCGACGCCGAACACGGCGCTCAATTCGGAAAACGTCCACAACGGTTGCATACTGTCAGCTCTCGAGCGCCTTGCGGACTTCATCGTGATCCGAAAATGGCAGGATGCGATCTCCGACAATCTGGCCCGTTTCATGGCCTTTGCCGGCAATCAGCGCAACGTCGCCCGGCTGCATCATGCTGACGGCCGTCGCGATCGCTTCCGCCCGGTTGCCGATCTCGCGAGCCCCCGCCGCCCCGGCCAGAATTTCGGCGCGGATCGAGGCGGCGTCCTCGCTGCGCGGATTATCATCCGTCACAATCGTCACGTCAGCTTTCTCGACCGAAATGCGACCCATGATCGGCCGTTTACCCTTGTCGCGATCGCCGCCGCAGCCGAAGACGGAAATCAGACGGCCCGTCACGAACGGCCGGCACGCATCGAGCGCTGCGGCCAACGCTTCCGGCTTATGCGCGTAATCGACGACGGCAAGACCGCCATTCCGTTCCCCGATAATTTCCAATCGCCCCGGCACGCCCTTGAGACTTTCGAGTGCTGCGAGAACCGCATCAGCCTTTTCGCCCGTTGCAATCGCCAGGCCCGCCGCGACGAGCGCATTCTCCACCTGATAAGCGCCGACGAGCGGCAACCGCACGTCAAAGCTCCGGCCATCGAACAGAATTCCGATGCGCTGCTGAAACCCGTCGCGTGTCAGTGAAGTCCGTTTCAGCGTATCGCCCGACTGCCCGACCGTCATGACGCGAAGACCGCGCGCTTTCGCTGCCGCCGCAACGTCGGCAGATCGCGCCCCGTCCGTGTTGATCACGGCCGGTTGCCCCGGTTGCAGAAGTTCCATGAACAGCCGGAGCTTGGCGGCGAGATAAGCTTCTTCCGTCGGATGATAATCCATGTGATCGCGGCCGAGATTCGTGAATGCAGCCGCGCTCAATTCAACGCCATCCAGACGGTTCTGATCGAGCCCGTGCGACGACGCCTCGAATGCGAGATGCGTCACGCCTTCATCGGCGAGTGAGGCAAGCGTCGTGTGCAGCGTCACCGGGTCGGGCGTCGTCAGCGATCCGTAGACGGCCCCATCAGGCTTCACGATCCCAATCGTCCCGACCGACGCCGCCTTGCGCCCGAGCGACGTAAAGATCTGCCGCGTAAAATCGGCGACTGAAGTCTTGCCGCTCGTTCCCGTCACCGCGACCGCGCAGCGCGGCTGGCGACCGGCAAATTTCGCGGCAATCTTCGCGAGTGCCGCGCGCGGATTGTCGACCTCGATCAGCGCAACGCCGGCAGGAACCGTGACGCCTTTTCCCTTACCGATAACAATGGCGCTGGCGCCGCGCTGGAGCGCGTCCGGAACATACGACGCGCCGTCGACCTTCGATCCCGGTAGCGCCGCGAAAATGGCGCCCTTGCCGACCGCCGCGCTTGCCGCCGTTATTCCTGTCACTTCAACGGAGCCTGCGCCAGGAGGCGGCTCGATGCCGGCCGGCAGCACATCGCTAAGCCGCATACTTCCCCTCGCCCGTGTCGTCTCGGCCGCATCAAATCGCGCGGATGAATTCGCGGAAGTTAGATACGTGGCAGACCCCTCGGTCGTCAAATCGCCACCGGGTTTGCTCCGGTCCGCCTATTGGCTTGCCGCCACGTCCGTCGGTGCCACGCCGAGTTGCCCCGCAATCCGCGAGATCAAGCGGCTTGTGACCGGCGCCGCGGTGTAACCCGCCGTATGCTGGCCCTTCGTCTCCGCCGTTCCCTTCGGATCGAACAGGATGACGAATGTCACATACTGCGGATCATCCATCGGGAACGCTCCGAGAAACGACGAGATCACGGACTTCGACGAATACCCTCCGCGACCCGGCATGTCGGCCGTACCGGTCTTCCCGCCGACGCGATAACCCGGAACGTCGGCCTCCTTGCCGGTCCCATCCGGCGCGGTCACGTTGAGCCGCATCAGGCGCGCCATATCGCGGGACGTCGTGCGCGTGACGAGCGATTTCTCGGCAGCCTGATCGCCGCCGTAGCGCTTGAGAAAGGTCGGATGAACCGGCTTGCCGTCATTCAGAACCGACGCCGTCGCCGCCGCGAATTGCAACGGTGCAACGGCCAGACCGTGCCCGTAGGATATCGTGATCGTCGACGCTTTCCCCCATTTCGGCGGCAGCTGTGGCGCGGCCACGGGGCCTTCTTCCGTCTTGAGCGGCGACAACATTCCGAATTTGCGCAGGAACGCCTCGAATTTGTCCGGCCCGGCCTGCAGCGCCAGCATGCCCGCGCCGATGTTGGACGAATGCGTGAAAACTTCTGTCACGCTCAAAGGCCGGTTCGCGGGATGGAAGTCGGTCACCGTGAAACGTCCGACCTCCAACGGCTTGCGCACGTCGATGATCGTATCCGGCTTGGCGAGACCTTCATCCAGCGCCATCGCGATCGTCAGCGTCTTGAAGACGGAGCCGAGCTCGTACGTTCCGGCGGTCATCTTGTCGAGATATTTGTCGTCATGCGCCTGTGACGGCCACGCCGGATTGATCCGCGGCGTCGATGCACTGGCGAGCACTTCTCCCGTTTTGACGTTGAGGACAATGCCCGCAGAACCGGCCGCCCGGTATTTCTGTTCCGCATCGTCGAGTTCGTCTTCGAGCGCATGCTGAACACCGATGTCGAGGGAAAGCCGCACAGGCATCCGCGTCGAGAGCGACGCCGCATGAACCGGATCGGTGCCGACGCTGTCGTCGATGTATTTCTCGATGCCAGTCAGTCCGCGATTGTCGACGTTGACCGTACCGAGCACGTGGCCTGCGAGCAGTCCCGCCGGATACGCTCGCTTCAACTCATAGCGGAAGGAAAGCCCGGGAAGTCCGAGATCATGCACGCGCTGCGCGATTTTCGGCGACACGCCCCGGCGCACCCAGACGAAACGGCGCGAGCGGTCCGAAAGCGCCCGCAGAAGCTCTTTCTGATCGATATCCGGCAAAACCGTCGCGAGCTTTTCAACGAGTTCGTCCCGGTCGAGCACGACGCCCGGATCGGCATAGATCGACGGCGCTTCCAAATCCGTCGCCAGAAGCCGGCCATTGCGATCGACGATATCGGGACGGCTGAAGCTCGTCGCGACCGGCTCCGAAACCGCGAGCGTCACGGCCGCCTGATGACCAGCCGCCAGCGTGAGCAGATGAATCGCGACTTCCGCGAACGCGAAAAAGAGAAAGCCATAGACGACCGTTTCCGTCGCGCTGCGCGTGCGCCGCTTACGAACGTCGTCAGGCGCCGGGCGGCCGATCGCCAGAGTGCCGTCAGCGGCCATTGCCACGATCCTGCTCGCCGAGATCGGACACTTCGCGCCCATTGGCGAATTGATCGACACGCGGAGGCGCAAGACCGATCTGCCGCGCCAGTCCGTCGATGCGGTCCGGACGAGCCAGCGTTCCGCGTTCCGCCTTGAGCACCGCGATGTCGTCGCGAGCGCGCTCCGCAGCGCGTTCTTTCGACTGCACTTCCGCTTCGAGACGCCGGGTGTCGTAATTCAGTCCGTAAAGGAGCAGTGCGCTCGTGATGGCGAAGAAAAACGCGGCAATGTTCAGGAGACGCATGGCGGGCTCTCTCCGTTTACTCTGGACTCAACCCTAGATACTAATCCTCGAACGCAGGAAAACCTAACGTTTCGCGATTGAGCGGCCAAGGATCCGAGTCTGTACGAAATGCTGCTCTGAGACGTGCCGACCGAGCACGCGGGTTCACATCCAATTCACCTTTAGAAGGTGTTAACGGCCGCGAGTTAACAATTCGGAAACTTGGAGGCGTGCTTTTTATCGTTTCTGTTGGCAAATGGCGTGAAACGGACTGGGTTTTGCCGCTGCGCTCGGCGATGAATTTTTTAACGATCCGGTCTTCCAGGCTGTGAAACGAGACAACGACAAGACGCCCGCCGGGCCTCAGCACGCGCTCAGCAGCCGATAGCGCCGAAGCCAGTTCGCCAAGCTCGTCGTTGATGAAAATCCGCAACGCCTGAAACGTCCGCGTCGCCGGGTGCCGGCCGTCGACTTTGCGTCCGTGAA
The DNA here is from genome assembly GCF_000143145.1 of Hyphomicrobium denitrificans ATCC 51888. Lineage (NCBI taxonomy): Bacteria > Pseudomonadati > Pseudomonadota > Alphaproteobacteria > Hyphomicrobiales > Hyphomicrobiaceae > Hyphomicrobium > Hyphomicrobium denitrificans. Next base: position 236,138 of record NC_014313.1, on the reverse strand, counting down.
AAACGCGAGACACCGTGTCGGCGAGTTCCCGCGTACGTGCATACGGCGTCTCCGCGCGACGCCTGACGATCGCGCGCGCAATCGCCCGCGACTTGTGTTCCTCTCCGAACGCGTAAATGACGTTGGCGATTATCTCTTCCGCTGCCGAATTGACGAAATCGGCGACCGTCTGCCCGTTGCTCGACATGCGCATGTCGAGCGGGCCGTCGTGTTGAAAGGAAAAGCCGCGCTCCGCATCGTCGAGCTGCATCGACGAGACGCCGATGTCGAGCACGACGCCGTCCACCTGCGCCCCGCCGAGCGCGTCCTGAGCGACTTCCTCAAGCCGGCTGAAAGGCGATTCGACGAGCGTCAGCCGCGGAGCGAACTCGGCCAGCAACGGCGCTGCGCCTCGGATGGCATTGGGGTCGCGATCCAGCGCCAGCACTCGGCAGTCGGCAGCTTCAAGAATTGCGCGCGTATATCCGCCTGCGCCGAACGTACCATCGATGTAGGTTTCGCCGGCCTTCGGCGCGAGCGTCTCGAGGACCTCGGAACGAAGCACGGGAATATGGCGCGGAGGCTTTTCAGCCGGCCCCAGCGAGGCTCCCTCTGCCCCGCCACCGCGCGTCATTCCCGTGCTCCCGCGTCACCGTCGTCGTTCGACGTGCGACTACCCGCTGCGAAAAGCTTGCGCGTCACCTGGACTTTGCTGCGCGCTTCGGCCCGGCGTTTTTCGAAACGTCCGGGTTCCCAGATTTGAAACTTGTCACCGAGGCCAACAAACGTGACGGCGGCGCCCAGGCCGGCGTGCGCGCGAAGGCTTTCAGGAAGGACGATGCGGCCGTCGCCATCGATCGTGAGAACCTGGACGTCGCCATAGAGTGCGACAGACAGCTCGTCGCGCTCGTCCGAATAGTCCGGCAGGCCCGCGAGAAGCCCGTCGATTTTCTTTGCAAGTCTTTCGCCGCCTGCATCGAGCGCAGGAGCATCGAGCGAGGGGTAGCAGTAGAGGCCGCCCGCGTATCCATCGCGCTCCAAGACGGCGCGAAACGAGGCCGGAATTGAGACGCGGCCTTTGGCGTCGATCTTGTTTGTGAATGTCGAGACAAAGCGGTCCATCTCCCAGCTAACGAAAACTCGTCCTCCTCACTCGCTACTGGTCGCTACGCTTTGAATTGGCCCTGGCGACTCCCCTTCGGGGAGCCGGCCGCCAGGGCCGGAAAACCTGTCTCTGGTGGCCGGCTTCGCGAAGCGAAGTCGCCAGAGACAATTAGGAAAGAGGCCGTGGCGGTCGCTCAGATTTGGGCCCTCAACCAAACCGGCGCCCTACCACGGTATCCGCCCGGTGCGGACGGGCACATATGGGATCGCATGGGATAACGCGGTCGTCAACGGTTTCTTAAGGATATTTCTGCCCAGACGCGGTTTTGCACCAGTGCTTTGCTCGCATCGAGCCAACAAGCCCGGTTCCGGGAACTGAAGCGCGCGCTTGGTTAGGGCGTTTGACTGGACCCGAGCACGGTCACGGCTTCCTGAGTTGACCGTGGAAGCGGACGGCCCATGTTAAGATGATCAGGCGAGGCGGGCGGGCATGAGAGTACCGACGCCCACGCATGGGCTCGGCACGGCAACCTATGGGGTGTCAACATGAGCAGCCCTAGATCACAGTCAGCAATCCTTCATCCCATCCTCAATCCAGGAACTGAACTTCGCTGGCCCGCATCCGGTCTCTGGCGGGACGGCGAGCCGGAAGTCCGCAAGATCACCGTTGCCGATGTGCGGGATGCGCTCGCCCAAGGCATTGAGGACTTTCGCGAGTTTCCGACACACGCCTTTTTCGCCTGCATCATTTATCCGGTCGTCGGACTCCTGCTGGCGCGGCTGTTCTTCGGCTACGACGTTTTGCCGTTGATCTATCCGATGGCCGCCGGCTTCGCGTTGCTCGGCCCCTTCGTCGCGATAGGCCTGTACGAATTGAGCCGCCGCCGGGAACTCGGTCTCGACAATACGCCCGCCCGAGCGTTCGACGTTCTGAAGAGACCCGGCATCGGCGCAATCCTGCTCCTCGGCTTGGCGCTTACCGGCATTTTTGTCGGATGGCTCTATACCGCCAACCTCATCCACACCCAGCTCTTTGGCGGTGAAGCATCGACACCGCAGCAATTCTGGGATCAGCTCACGACAACCGCGAAAGGCACGCACCTCATCGTCGTCGGCAACGTCGTCGGCTTCGTCTTCGCGCTCGTCGTGTTGGTAACCAGCGTCGTCTCGTTCCCAATGCTCGTGGACCGTGACGTCAGCGCAGGCACGGCGGTCAGAACGTCGATCCGCGCCGCCCTTGAAAATCCCGTGCCTGTGGCGGTGTGGGGATTGATCGTTGTGATCGGACTGGTGCTGGGCGCGATACCGTTCCTGTTGGGCCTCGCCTTCGTGCTGCCAATCCTCGGACACGCGACCTGGCATTTGTATCGGAAGCTTGTCGTGCCCGAGAAAATCGAAGCTAGCGAGCGTGCGCTTCAATGAATGACGCAATCGCCGGAACGAGTTCCGGCGCCAGCGGCTGGTCGAACGCGCCGTAGATCGCAAGATTCGCGGCGCGTTCCTTGGGCGCTTCTCGCAAGACGTGGTTCATCGCTTCAATCGAAACGAGCTTGGAATTCGGCTGCCCCGCCGCCAGACGCTGCGCATCCTCGACCCTGATCTGCAAATCATGCGTGCCTTGCACGATGAGAGCCGGAGCCTTGACGCGCGCAAGCTCTGTGGCGGGATCGAGCTGCAGCCACGACATGAGATAAGGCTGCACGCTGGCGCGATAGAGCGCCGTGAGTTCCAACGGCACGTCCGCAACCGCAACGCCGCGCGCCAAGCTTTGTGAAATTCTTTTCGACTCTGTCTGAAGGTGTTCGGGAACGCCAGCATCTGAAAGCTGCCGTCCAATGAGCGCTGCGGCAGGTTCGCCTGCTCCCGCGACAAGAATGACGCCGGCAACATCCACCCGCTGCGCCGCGAGCGTCGCGATCAAAGCACCCTCGCTGTGGCCGAGAATGAAAATCGGACCGGTGTCTTGACGCGCACGAAGCAACGCCATCCAGCCGATTGCGTCATCGACATACGTTTGAATACGCAGGTCCTCCTCGCGCATCGCGGCGGTTCGGCTTTGGCCGATACCGCGTTTATCGATACGGAGAGAAGCGATGCCACGTTCTGCGAGCCCGCGAGCGAGAAGCTTCAGGCCGTCGTTGCGCAAACCGGGCAAATTCCCATCTCGATCGACCGGACCCGATCCAGCGAGGATCAAAACGGTTGCAGATCGCGCGCCACGATACGGCACAATCAGCGAGCCATGCAGACCATCGCGTGTCACATCTTCGTCCGACCATGACATCGCTGGTCCTGCAAACATTGCGGCGATGAAAAAGGACACGAGTAACGCAGACAGCGATCGCATGCGGTCTTCCGAAACGCGCAAGCAAGCACTGCGCAAGAAATTACCAGCCGGCCTGTAAGCCGGGTTCTGTCTGGAGAAAGCCCAACACCGGCATGCCGGGTGTTGGCCTAAATGCTCCGCGACGGCCATTCATCTGGGACGCCTGTTGCCAGACGCCTCGTGCAATCAACCCGGATGAGTAGCGCGATGACACGCCCCGCGTCTGCGGTTTCCCGCTCCGCGCGCCCATCCCTATTCGATCTTGCTCCCGGTGGGGTTTGCCCTGCCGCCTCTGTTACCAGAAGCGCGGTGCGCTCTTACCGCACCTTTTCACCCTTACCGCGCCGAAGCTGCAAAGCAGCGAAGGCGGGCGGTATGTTCTCTGTGGCACTTTCCCTGGGGTCGCCCCCGGCGGCCGTTAGCCGCCACCGTGTCATCAAGGAGCCCGGACTTTCCTCCACCGGATGTCTTGCTTGCGCGCCTTTAGAGCGCGTTTCGCCACAACGAAGTCCGGCAGCGGCCGCCCGGCCGGCTGGTCCCGCGACATAAGCGACGTGACCGCGCAAACGTCAAGACCCGACCTGCGAAACGGTGAAGGCGCGGTTCGCAATAAACATCAAACGCCGTGATCGCCGGTTGCGATTGGCGCTGCGGCTCCCATATCGCACCAGATCAATCAGTAACGCGGAGTATCGGATGCAGCCCAAAACTGATCGCGTGATCCGCATCCTTCCGCATCCGGCGCGCCTGCGCGTTTGCTGGCGCGGCCACGTCATCGCCGACACCACAGGCGCATTGATACTGCACGAAGGCTCATATCCCGCCGTGCACTATATTCCGCGCGCCGACATCGACATGACGATGTTAAAGAAGACTGCGACCGTAACGAGCTGCCCCTTCAAGGGCGAAGCCGTTTACTTTTCTTTGCATTCGGACGATGCGACCGCCCCGGACGTGGCCTGGAGCTACGAGAAGCCATTCCCGAACGTCGGCCAAATCAGCGGGCACTTGGCATTCGACGCAAAGGTCGTCGAATTCATCGAAAACAACACGCCCTGACGCCAACGCTGATGACCTCAGTTGAAGGCTTGGAACAATATATCGGACTTCGCGTTGCGATCTTGTCGTGCCGCGGGCGACGGATATCGAAGCGGATGAGTTCTCTTGAGCAGCGTGTTCTGTGCATTGTCGGGTGAGCTTCGGCAGAACGCCGCTGCTCACCATTTTTCGCACGTCACGCCTGACCAGGCAGCATTAGAACGCGAAGCGTTGCTACCCAATTGCTCGCGCTCGGCAGCGCAATATTTCACATCTCAAATCTTAGACCTATGATCGTCGCGCGATAGGAGCCGGCCGAGGAGAATGATCATGCATCCCACATTGCTCACCGCTGCGAGCGCCGCGCCTCTCACAAAAACTACTGCCACGACGATCGCCGAAAGATTATTCGCTACGCGGCGTCATTCGATTGCGCTTGCCGCACCGCTCACGTCCGAGGACATGGTCGTGCAAGCGATGGAAGACGCGAGCCCCACCAAATGGCATCTCGCGCACGTCACGTGGTTTTTCGAGAATTTCGTTCTGAAGCCGCATCTCGATGGCTACCAAACGTTCGACGAAAACTTCAATTATTGCTTTAACTCTTATTATGAAGCGCTCGGACCACGCCATCCGCGTCCGAGACGAGGACTGCTGACACGTCCCTCCGCCGAACGCATCTTTGCCTACCGCGCCCACGTCGATGAGGCGCTCGAAATGCTTCTCGCATCTGAACAGGGCCAGAGCGAAGATCTCGCGCGCCTCATTGAAATCGGCATCAATCACGAGCAGCAGCATCAGGAACTGCTCCTGACGGACATTCTCGCTCTGTTTGCCGCGAGCCCGCTCAAGCCCGCCTATCAGGCGTCGCCTTCAAATGTCGACGTATCGCAGCCCGAACCCCTGCGCTGGATTGAATATGAAGGTGGAATTCATCGCATCGGGCATGCGTCGAATGACTATTGCTGGGACAATGAACGGCCCCAGCATGACGCGCTCGTGCATCCGTTTAAGCTCGCAGACCGTCTTGTCACCAACGCCGAGTGGCTCGAATTCATTGCCGACGGCGGCTACGCCACAGCATCGCTTTGGCTCGCAGACGGCTGGACGACGGTCAACCGCGAGGATTGGCAGGCTCCGCTCTATTGGGAAAAAAGCGACGCCGGCTGGTTCCAAATGTCGTTGCACGGACTTCTGCCGGTCGTACCCGCGGAGCCAGTCGCGCACGTGTCCTACTTCGAAGCCGATGCGTTCGCTCGCTGGGCTGGAAAACGCCTGCCGACTGAATTCGAATGGGAAATGGCAGCGCTTGAAGCAAGCGCGCGACACGACCAGCCAGCAAATCATTTCAGGCCTCAACGCGCGAAAGACGCGAATCTCCAAACGCCGCGACAGCTCTTCGGCGACGTGTGGCAATGGACGTCGAGCGCTTATCTGCCCTATCCCGGCTATCGTCCCCCGGCAGGCGCAATCGGGGAATACAACGGCAAATTCATGATCAGCCAGCAGGTCCTTCGCGGGGCATCGTGCGTGACACCAGCGGGCCATTCGCGGCCGACCTATCGCAACTTCTTCTACCCACATCAACGCTGGCAATTCGTCGGTCTCAGGCTGGCATCGGAGGCTCGCTAATGTCTCGCGCTCAAACGCTTCCCAAAGCTCCCGCTCATGTCGACACGCCCGAGAATGAGTTCGCTCGCGCCGTGATCGCGGGCTTGTCGAAAGAGAAAAAAACGCTGCCGTGCCGCTATTTCTATGATGCACGCGGCAGCGAGCTGTTCGAAGATATCACGCGCCTGCCGGAATATTACCCGACGCGGACCGAAACTCAGATCTTGCGCGATCATGCCGCCGACATCGTCGGTGAAATCGGCGACGGCGAATTGCTTGTCGAGTTCGGTTCGGGATCGAGCTTGAAAACCGAAATCCTCCTCGACCGTATCGCATCGTCGATTGCATACGTGCCGATCGACGTCTCGCAAACCGCACTTGCCGACGCAAAACGCAGGCTCACGAAGCGCTATCCAGAACTTGACGTTCGGCCGATCGAAGCCGACTTCTCGCGCGCGATTGCATTGCCTGCCGATCTCGCATCGCGCCGCAAGACCGGCTTCTTTCCCGGCTCGACCATCGGCAATCTCGCGCCATCTGACGCTCAGTCTCTTCTGTCGATTTTCGGCCGCGCGCTTGGCGAAGGCAGCCGCCTCATTATCGGCGTCGACCTGAAAAAAGATCCGCGCGTCCTCATCGAGGCCTATGACGATGCCGAAGGGGTGACAGCGGCATTCAATCTCAACCTGCTTCACCGCATCAATCGCGAACTTGGCGGCGACTTCGATGAGCAAGGGTTTCGGCATCGCGCGCTTTATGATCCGGCCAAGGGCCGTGTCGAAATGCATCTCGTCAGCGCGCGCAATCAGCGCGTCGCAATCTGTGGCCGTTCGTTCCGGTTCAGAGAGAACGAAACCATCCACACCGAGAATTCATATAAGTACACGCTCGATCAGTTTCGTGACGTCGCACGCGCGTCGGGCTGGAACGCGAAGCGCGTCTGGACCGACGCCAACAAACAGTTCAGCGTTCACGAACTCATCTGGCCGAAAACCGGCCGCGACATTGGCTGAACTCAAGCGTCTTCTTCGATCGCCGACTGCGCGATTTCGGTCGCTCCGCCGTTGAAGTGCGCGCCAATGAGATGGCCGACGGCAACGGCGCCGATGCAGAGCGCCACCGATAAGATGATGTTCAGGGCGGCGCGGCCAAGAGCGCCGTCTCTCAACAGATCGAGCGTCTGCAGGCTGAAGGATGAAAACGTCGTATAGCCGCCGCAGATGCCGATCATCACGAACAGCCGGAATTCATCCGACACCGGAAAGCGTCCATGCGCCAAGGTGAGCGTTCCGAAAAGTCCGATAATGAACGATCCGGTGATATTGACGATGATCGTGCCCCAGGGCAGCTGGCTGCTGATCGGCAGCGCGAACAGCGACACCAGATAGCGCATCAGCGTTCCCAGCGCGCCGCCGAACATGACGATCAGGCATGTCGTGAAATTCATATGGCTCTCCTTACCTCATTCCGAACGAATGCGGCCTCGCCAGGAGTCATCAGCCATAGCGGCGGTTATCGGGGAACCCCATCCCCATCGACGGCTACTCATACACGAAAATCTGGGGAAACTAAAAGGTCTCAAGCAGTAAAAAAGGCGGCCACCCGCCGGGCGGATGAGAAACAGCCAAGGCCGAGTCCCGCGGCCGGACCTAACGCGCAACCTTTCCTACCCCTGCCGCCGAGCCATGATCGCCAGCCCATAATGCTCCGCACGCGCTGGATAAACGAACACCGACAGACACGCGCCGTTTGAGATGAAGTTCGCCGATATCGATTTCGCCATAGGCCATATCTATCGCGATGCGATGCCGTGGAGCAAAAATACAACGCTCAAACATTTACGAAAACAATTCCAAAATGTCGCCTTGGAGCCTTTCAGAAATTCGATATAGCCAATAGGCTATCAAATCATAGCCATTAGGCTATATTGCGGTCTCTGGGGGGAGTCCTATGCGTTCGAAAAACGTCTGTGCGTCCGCGTGCATTGCGCTGGCGATGACATCTGCCGGCGGCCTGCATGCGCAGGAAGCTGGTGTCACCAATCAAGGCGCGTCGGAAGTCACACTCCCGCCCGTCGTGGTGGCGGCGCCGAAGCAACGCATCGCGCAGAAGCCCAAAACTAAGCCCAAAGGGACGGATACGACGCAGTCAGGCTCCACAAGCGGCCAAGCCGAAGACGTCGATACTGATGGCGTGGGCACCGACGGAGGCTTGAGCGGCAACGGCCTGCCCGGAACTGCAGGCGTCTTCACGCTCGGTCAGATCGACATGGTCGGCGGCAGCGCCATCACCAATGACGCCATGTGGACCTTCTCGAAGTCCACACTCGATCAAGCGTTAGCACTGGCGCCGGGCGTCGCGGCGTCGAATTCCGGCGGCAGCCGTAATGAGCAGCTGATTTTCGTACGCGGATTTGATCGCTGGCAGGTTCCGCTCTCAATCGATGGCATCACCATCTATCGACCCGCCGACAACCGCATCGACTTTGCCAGCTTTTTGACCGCCGACATCTCGGAAGTTCAAATCGCCAAAGGCTACACGTCCGTATTGAACGGCCCCGGCGGCATGGGCGGCGCAATCAACCTCGTGACCAAGAAGCCGACCAAGGCCGTCGAAGGCGAAGTCCAGGGCGGCATGATGTTCGGGACCGATGGACAATACGAAGGCTACAAGACCTACGCCTCCCTCGGAACGCGTCAGCGCGGATACTACGCCCAGGTCAGCGGCGCGCTGTTGGACACCGACGGCTGGTTCATGTCCAACGACTTCAAGCCGACCCCGGTCGAAAACGGCGGCGAACGCGATCATTCCTACAAGGACAACTGGCAGATCAGCGCCAAGCTCGGCTTAACCCCGAACGCAACGGACGATTACTCCATCAACTTCGTCCGTATGAACAATGCCAAAGGCGCGCCGTACCACGTCACGGACCCTGTCGCCCAGCAGCGCTATTGGGATTGGCCGGATACCACTCAACAGAACTTGTACTGGCTCTCGCACACCAAGCTCGGCTCAGCTTCCTTCGTCGAAACGAAAGCGTATTACACGACGTTCCAGGACAAGCTCGTGAGCTACGATGATCCGGCGCAGACGACCCAAAGTCTGCCGAAAGCGTTCATCAGCAATTATGATGACTGGGCTGGCGGCGGCAGCATCCTGTTTGGAACCGACATCACGCCGTGGGACACGTTCAAGGCGACCTTCCTCTATCGCCGCGATCAGCACGATGAAACCCAGGCGTACAACATCAGAGGCAGATCCTGCGGATCGACAAAGCCCTGCTTTCAGGAACCCACCCAGACCGACTTGGAAGACACCTATTCAATCGCCTTCGAGAACACGATTCACGCGACCAACCGGCTCGATATCGTGACTGGCGCAAGCTACGACTGGCGTAAACTATACACGGCCGAGGAATTCACGACCGACCTCGGCATGTTCGAATACAACAAGAAGAATTCGGACGCTTTCAATTGGCAAGGCGCCATCGTGTACCGATCCGACGACTTCAACACATGGCATGCCAGCGTTTCGGATCGCACGCGCTTCCCGACGATCTTCGAGCGTTTCAGTTCACGCTTCGGCGGCGCGACATCCAACCCGGATCTCGAACCTGAGCGATCCATCAACTACGAAGTGGGCTGGACGGGCGCCTTCGCACGCAACAGCCAGATGTCCGCGGCGATCTTCTACAGCGACGTCAGCAATCTCATTCAGTCGGTGCCGTATATCTGCCAGGATCCTGCTTGCCAGGGACAGGCCGTCAGCCAGAGCCAGAACGTCGGCGACGGAAACTTTTACGGCGTAGAGTATTCGATCGACTACGCAGTGAGCGACAAGCTGCTCGTCGGCGGCAACATCACGTGGCTGCAGCGTGACATTCACAACCCGTCGAACCCGGCCTACGAATTGACGGGGATGCCGAGAGTAAAGGGCATCAGCTACCTGACCTACAAAATCACCGATGCGTGGAGCATCACGCCGAACGTCGAGTTCGCATCGGATCGCTGGACGGTCAATTCAGCCGGCACGCTCTATTATAAAACAGGCGCATTCGCTCTGGCGAACTTCCAGACCGAATACGATCTGACCGACAAGACGAGCCTAATGTTCACGGCACGCAACATCCTCGACGAGAACTATGTCCTGACCGATGGCTATCCTGAGATGGGACGTAGCTTCTACGCCAACATGCGCACGCAATTCTAACCGGATTAGGTTCTTCGCTATGAAACGTTCAATCTCCCGTTTGCACGTATCATTGCGGCTCCTGCCCGTTGCCGTTTTCGCGGCAACGGGTTTTCAAGGCGCCGCCTCGGCAGAAACGTGTGCTGCGTTCAAGTGGCCCGTTGCCGCCGACTTGACCCTGATGGCGGCGCCGGAAGCGGTGACGGTCGCTTCAGGCGGCGCGATCGCGTCCGTTCCGAGCAAGGCAATCCAGCTGCAGCTTGAACCGTCACCTGGCATCAAATTCCCGGCAGCATCCGGCATCAAAAAGCAGGCGATCCCCCAGAACAACTTTTCTGGATGGTTCAAGATCGACGCCATCGCCAAGCCTGGTCTTTACCAGATCACGATACCTGACCACTCTTGGATCGATGTCGTGCAGAACGATGAACTGGTGCAGTCCACGGCTTTTTCCGGCGACCCGGAATGCAAGACGCTGCGAAAGAGCGTGCAGTTTGAACTCGGCTCAGGGCCTGTAATCGTGCAGATCGGCGGCTCTGCGGAAAAGTCGATGAAGCTGACGGTCCGCGAGGCCGATAAGAAATGATGGTTCGGGTCGAAAGACTCGCGATTGCGCGCTGGCTTCGCCGAAGCATCGCTTGTCTTTACTGCTGCGCGGCCATTACGGCCGCGGCAGCTTCCTGCGTTACGCTTCAATCTGCGCAGGCTGAAAATTTAAAGACGCGGGAAAAACTCGGAGAGGCGCTGTTTTCCGACAGAAATCTGTCCTTCAGTCGCAAGCAGAACTGCGTGAGCTGCCACTCTCCCGAGCTGGCGTTCACCGACCCGAGAGTTCTAGGCGAAATCCAAGGCGCCGTGTCACGCGGTGGCGACGGCCGCTCGCTGGGTGACCGCAATTCTCCGACGCTTGTCTACATCCGCACGACGCCGGCGTTTCATATATCGCCGGCACGCGAGGCTGTCGGCGGAATGTTTTGGGACGGACGCGCAAGAACACTCGAGGATCAAGTCCGCGACCCAATTCTCAATCCGGTGGAAATGGCCATGCCGGACGAGGCAAGCATCGTCGCCCGCCTGCGTGAGAATGCAGACTACCGCACCGCCTTCGCCGCGCTCTACGGCGATGATGCGCTGGCCAGCACGCCGAAAGCGATCGCCGCGCTCAAAAGCGCCCTCGCAGCATTTCTCGACACGCCCGAATTCGCGCCGTTCACCTCCAAGTACGACCGTTCATTGCGCGGCGAAACTTCGCTTTCGGAAACCGAAGCACGTGGCCGCGACCTGTTCTTCTCCAACGACGGTGCAGGCTGCAATCGCTGCCACGCAAGCGCAGCCGCCGGTGCCCGCGATGAAGTGTTCACCAACTTCGGCTATTTCAACTTGGGCGTGCCGCGAAACGCCGTCACGCGGCGCCTGAACGACAGCAAACCACAGCGCGTTGATCACGGGCTCATGGAGAATCCCGCGGCCACGCACGGCGAGTTCGATGGAAAGTTCAAGGTTCCGATACTTCGCAACGTCGCCATCACCGGACCCTACATGCACAACGGTATTTTTCAGGACCTGAGAACCGCCGTGCTTTTCCACCTGCGCTCATCTGATACCGCCATCGCCAAGACCAATCCCGAAACAGGTTCCGTTTGGGACGATCCCGAAGTTTCCGCGAACATCGCCGATCTCGGATCTCGCTCGCTCAGCTCCTCAGATGTCGACGCTCTCCTAGCGTTCCTGAAAACGCTCACCGATCGCAAATACGAGAACCTGCTCTCGAACTGATCGAGCAGATGCTTCTGAATAGCGCGCCTCTTTCATCGGCCAGCCGCTAGCGATGGACATGGAGATCGCCACACCAATATTTCTTCGCGACACAATCCAAAAAGAATAATTAAGCGTCATCCTCAAAAACTTGTTCTGCAAAGTGCGCTCACCGCTCCGACGGTTCGCTCCTGACTGCGACGCAATGCGGCCGAAACTCTACAAAAGGCACGCGCATCGCAAATCCAAAACGGAAAGAAAAGGAGGAGACGTTATGACGAATTATTCAAAGCCTCAGCGTCAGGTTCCGCTCATCCTGCTCGCAAGCGCTCTCTGCATTTCTTCTGCATTTGCCCATGGCAAGAAAAATGATGACCTCGGCCCCTTCATCGTGGGTGAACAAGGTGTCCTTTACGAAGGCGGCGTTTATGACGTTCAGCCATCGGCTGGCGCTCCGACCACAATGTCCGGTCAGATGCATGTTTTCTATCAGCTTCCGCTGTCGCCAAACAATCACTCGTGGAATTGGAAACGAACCAGCCGGCTTCCGATCATCATGATCCATGGCAGCCAGCAAACTGGCGCAAACTTTCTCGGGACACCTGATGGTCGTGCCGGCTGGGCATCATACTTTGTCGCTCACGGATGGCCTGTCTACGTTATCGACCAGCCGGGCCGTGGCAAATCCGGCTATTTTCCAAATGCCTACGGACCTCAAGCGGCGAACCCAAGTCCAACGACCGTCAAGCAGCAATTCACTGCACCGGAATTGACGTCGCCATTGGGCTGGCCGCAAGCGATCAAACACACCCAGTGGCCGGGCGGCCCGAAAAGCGGCGTTCCTGGAAACTATGCGTTTGATCAATTCTTCGCATCGCAGGTCGCCAACATGCCGAACGGCGATCAGGCACTTGCCCTGACGACGGCCGCCGTCACCGCACTTATCAAGAAGATCGGCCCTGCGATCATCATGACACATTCAATGTCCGGTCCGGAAAGCTGGTTTATTCCGCAGGCAAATCCCGGCATGGTGAAAGCGATCATCGCAGTTGAACCATCAGGTAACTCCAGTCTCACTGGAGATACGGCACCTGCAACGACCTGCGGTTTGTCGAATGTCTGCCTTGCGTTCAATCCGCCGGTCGCAAGTCCCGCCGATCTTGGATTGACCAAAACACCTCCTCCCGCTGCAGGCGTTCAGGGACAACCGGCCGCAAACTTGAAGAGCTGCTGGCTGCAATCGGGCAAGGTCATTCACCAGCCAACGGGCTTGAAAGGCATCCCGATTCTCATTCAAACGGGCGAAGCTTCATATCACGCTGGATATGATTATTGCACCTCGGCGTTCCTCACCCAGGCAGGCATACCGAACACATATTTGTACCTGCCGACCGCAAAGATTTACGGCAACGGGCATATGCAGATGCTGGAGATGAACAACCTGGACATCGCCGCTCTTGACGAGCAATGGCTAAGCAAGGCTCTCAAGGTTCACGACAACGACATAGCTTGGGGAAGATAGAGTCTCCGCGAATACAAAAAAGGCGGCCGCGCTCAGGTTTGCGGCCGCCCACGAATAACGAGCGATCAGACTTTACCAGCAGGCCCCCACGCGATGCGGGCCGCAGTTACATGGAAAATGCCTATCGCGATCCACGTTTCGGACAATCCAAGTCTGAAGAATGTCCGCAAGCTCGAGATTGTTGTTGTCCATCATCAGCATGTGACTGTTGCCCTTGATGCCGAGATCCGGCAGCAGCAGGAACTGCGCATTGCCACCCGCTTGCTTGAACGACGCGACGGTAGCTTGGCATCCTTGCCGCCGATCATCGCCGTTCGCACCCACGGCGCCCACACTGTGGTCGCCCCAGAACGACAAGTACGGCACTTTTGAAAAGGCGTTCTTGATATCTGCGTCGGCGACGGGCGTGCATCCGCCTTCAACCGAAATCAGACCTTTGACAAGGTTAGGACGCTTGACGACGGCGCCGAGACCCAAGACTCCGGATTGCGAGTGCACGATCAAAATCGCCGGCCCGACTTTATCCAACAGCAAAGCAAGTGCATTCGTGGTGTTGGCAGTACCGCCGTTCAACGTCACCTCGGTGTTAGGAACGAGCTGAGATTGATATTGGTCCATCGCCTGCAGCGGAAAACGCTGATCGGGCCATGCCTGACCGTAAGCAGGTCCGAATAGGAAATTCACCCATGCTCCCTCACGCGGGTAAAGTTGAAAACCGGCTGCGGGGATCGACGCCAGATTATTCTGCGCAATCGCCTGATTGACCGCAGTGGGATTGAATCCAGACCGGCCTCGACCTGCTTGATCGACGACGTAAACGGGATAGCCGTGGCGAACGAAATACGTTGCCCATCCTTCCCGCCCATCAGGAGTCGTTTCATAGGTATTGCCGGTATGATTTGACCCATGCACCATAATGATCGGTAGCTTCTTGGAGCCAGTCGCCGGGATGCGGTAATGGACGAACATTTGATTGATGACGTACGTCCCGGGCGCATTCAGGCCCGTTGGCGTGGAACTCGGAAAGTCGCTATGGGCTTGCTCTCCGCCGATGAAAAACGTGCCCTCGTCAAGCAACGTCATGGGCTTGGCCAACGTATAATGGGGTCGACTCTGATTCCTTTTGTCGTTGTCACGCGACGAAGACGACGCCGCGCCGGCCGTCATGCTCAGTAGCGCCGAGCACACCACTGCTGCTCCCACAGCAAATCTTCTATCAAAATGTTTCTTTGTCATCTGTCTCTCCGAGTTGCGTAAGCTCTTATTCTGCGGGATCGCAACGGAGCGTCTTGGGGGCTTGTGAACTCCACTTGGCGCCAAGTGTATTCGGCGATTGAGCACGCCAAGCCTGCAACGACGTGAAGCGGAAGATGAGACCTATTTTCGGAAATCCCTTCGCAGGAACTCCAACAGCACCTATTGCATTGCAGCGAAGAATGCCGTCAGCATGGGGACGATTGGCGCGCTAATAACCTTGTAAAATCTCGCGAACATGAAATCTTCTGCGATACGAAAAATCAGACTGCCCGCATCCCGAAAGCGAACATGATCAAGGTCGAGATTGATCCGATATGGCGTTTCCAGCACGACGGCGACGCCCAATCCATGAAGATCATGCTCGAATTCCTCACCGAAATTCGCGCGACCGGTAAGATTACGGCAGCGGCCGACAGAGCCGGCGTTTCTTACCGGCACGCTTGGAATTTGATTGAGAAGTGGTCTGATTTCTTCAAGATGCCGCTCGTTGTCCGCAAGCAAGGAGCGGGAACACAACTGACCGACTTCGGCGAAAAACTTGTGTGGGCCGGACAGAGATTGGAGGCGCGGCTGCGACCGCTGCTGCAGAACCTCTCGCAAGAACTCGAAACCGAAATCAACGAGCTGCTTCCGAACAGTCCTCTGATATTGCGAGTTCATGCCAGTCACGGATTTGCCGTGCCGAAGCTACGCGAGCTATTGGGTCGCGAACCCAAGATCGGCATCGACTTTCGATATGTGAGCAATCAAAACTCGCTCGCTTCTCTCGCGCACGGCGGATGTGATCTCGCCGGAATGCATTTGCCTCAAGGCAAATTACGCCAGCGCGCGATCACCGCGAACAAGGAATGGCTCAACCCGAACACGCACCGCGTCATTTCCCTGGTGACCAGAGAGATGGGCCTGATGGTTCAGCGCGGAAATCCGCTGCAAATTTCCAATCTCGAAAGTCTTCGCAATCCGTCCGTTCGCTTCGTCAATCGCGAGCCTCACTCCGGAACCCGATTGCTGTTTGATCAACTCCTGGCGCAGCATCGCATGGATGCTTCGTCCATCCGAGGCTATGAGCAGTCCGAGTTCACCCACGCCGCCGTGGCTGCATATGTCGCCAGCGGCTTGGCCGATGTCGCCTTTGGCGTTGAATCCGCGGCACGCCAATTCAATCTCGACTTCGTTCCGATCCTGACCGAGGACTACGTTTTTGTCTGCCGCAAACAGATCCTCAAATTACCGGCGATGCAGCGCGTTCTCGAAATCATGCGCGGGAAGGAATTCCACGCCGCCATTGCGGCGTTGCCGGGCTATCGCGTCAAGGATGCCGGAGCCATAAAGACGATCAGCCAAGTCTTCCGCAATTCGGTATAAAGCGGCGCGCGCTCGAAAAATTTCTAACCCCTCTGGCAGGTTCTCATCGATGAAGGGAATGCTCGCACGGCTCGGCTGGTTGGGCTCCGCGATGCTCGTCATCGTGGTCGCTCTCGCAATTTTTTATGGCTCCGGTCATTTCCGCAAACATGCCTTGCGAGCTTCCATTCTTCAATCTGACCCCGCACGTCTGGAGCGCCTAGGCCGACGGTTGATCGTCGGATACAAGGACGTCGCAAAGATCAAAGCGCTCGTCGAAAAGCGCGCAATCGCCGGCATATTCCTCACCACACGTAACGCGCAGGATCGCACTGCCGATCAGATTCGCTCCGAGATCGAGCGCTTGCAGGCGATCCGAAAAGCTCAAGGCTTGCCTCGCCTCATCGTTGCCGCAGATCAGGAAGGCGGTATCGTTTCGCATCTGTCGCCGCCACTGACGGCTCAGCCTTCGCTTGGCGCGACGATCTCCAACCTGAATTCCGATGACGAACGGGAAAAGGCGGTCAAAGCGTATGCCGCAACTCAAGCTCGCGAACTGCAGACGCTGGGCGTAAACATGAACTTCGGACCGGTCGTCGACTTGCAATCGTCAGCCGCTCCCGCCAACGACAGCGGAAGCCGGATCTACTCACGAGCGATTTCCAGCGATCCCGAGATCGTCGCAAAAGTTGCGGTCTGGTACTGCGAGACACTCGCAGAATTCGATGTCACGTGCACGTTGAAACACTTCCCAGGCCTCGGGCGCGTCGCAAACGATACGCACGTCGTAGCCGGCACGCTCGCGACTCCCGAACCGCAACTCGAGCGCGAGGACTGGCTGCCGTTTCAGCGCCTCAAGAACGATCCCCGTTTCGCTATGATGATCGGTCACGTGCGCGTCGACGCGATAGATCCAACGCTCCCTGCCTCATATTCTTCAGAGATGATCGACGGGCTGCTCCGCTCACGCTGGAAGGTCGATGCCTTGCTCGTCACCGATGATTTTGGAATGGGAGCGATCCTCGAGTCGAAAGACGGCATCGGGGAAGCGGCGGTCAAAGCACTCAATGCGGGCGTTGACCTCGTGCTGCTGTCCAACTCTGACAAGCATTTCGATACTGTGATGGCGGCTCTGCTCGCAGCGGATAGCGGGGGCCTTATCCGCAAGGACTTGGAATCAGAGACTTTTCGCAGGCTTGTTCGCGCTTCAGAGCACCCTTAGCCCCACGCCGCGCCGATGTTCCGGCACCAGATCGTCCGTATCCGTTGTTTCTTCCACTTGATCCAAAAATCCCTTTCATAAAGTCACTGTGTTGTGGATCAAACGATCCACCCCCATTCCGAATCACTAATAGTCGCTCCGTGCATTTGCGGAGCGGGGCATGCTGGGCAAATCTCTTTCAGGCGCCACCGAGTACGTCGAACAACGAACAGCTGCTGCGGCGGTCGCAGCTCGTGACGCGCTGCTGCCTGTCGCATTCACGTTCGCTCTGATGTCGCTCGTCGCCCCCAAGTTCAGCCACACCCTATTGCCGGCCGCGTTCGCTTGTCTCGTGCTGTTACAAGGTCGCTCCGCCCGGCAGACGACGACGCAGCCGATGTCCTTCGGCTCCGGTTTCACGCCCATTTATTTTGTTGCTGCGGCCCTGTACTTGTTCGCTCGCGCAGTGACGGCGCCTCAACCAGCAAGCGCTTTGGCGCTACTTGCCGTTTTCGGCGCGTTCCTGGCGATGGCCTGGCAGATGAGCCGGACGCTCACCGGACTCAATCCGATTGATCAGCGAAAACTCACTCAAGGTCTGCTGGCTGGAACATTAGTCGGCGCCGTATATCTCGTTGCCGAGCTCTTGACCTCGCAATCCATCGTCACGTCCGTTCTCAATCATGTGCCCTTGCTGGCCGGCGGACGAAAAGGCCATTTCATATTTGCAGACGATAGGATCCAATCCGTCCGCACGTATGTTCTCAATCGCAACATCGGCGTTTTAAACCTGCTCTTCTGGCCAATGCTGCTCATCGCGGCAAACGAAGCCGAACGCTTGAAGGACCTCAAAAGCAAGCTTTACGTCTATGGCCTGTTTTTCGCGACGTTCTGCGCAACCTTCCTGTCGGTCCATAAGACATCGAAGGTCGCGCTGTTATTGGCCTGCGCCGTTTTTGTTCTGAGCAAACTATCGAAGCGGGCGGCGTTATCGGCAATGACAGTCATTTGGATGCTGGCAACGCTGGCTGTCGTCCCCGCATCTCGCATCGCCTACGACAACGGCCTGCAAAATTCCACGGTGCTCGCCGGATCGGCGCGAGCCCGCATCGTCATCTGGAATTTCGAGGCCCAGCAGATTCCCGAGGCCTGGCTATTCGGCCGGGGCATTCAAAGCGTGATTTACTACGACCAGCTCCAAGCTCCGACCGCGACTGTGGTTCCCGGCGAGCTGAGCGCGCAACGCAATGGCCACCACTCGCACAACATCTACCTGCAAATCTGGTATGAATTCGGTGCTGTCGGCGCGCTACTGTTCTCGATCGCCGGTCTCCTGATTTTGCGGCGAATAGCATCGATGCCCGCCCGATCGTTCCCATTTGCGATCGCAGCGTTCGCATCAGTAACCGCCATCATGGCATTCAGCTGGGGCCTCTGGCAGCATTGGTATTTTGCGGCGGTATGCATGAGCGCAGCTGCTCTGGCGTTGGCCAAGAGCGCAGGCGAGAGAACAGGCGGAATGCGCGGAACCGCAGAAACGCCTTCGCGAACAACCTCACAGGCTTGACGACGAGATACTTCCGGCTGGGCCGCACTCAGGTTCGAATAAACCGGTGCCGCGCCGGATGGCCAAATATGCCGTTGGTGCCTCAGGAGGGACTCGAACCCCCACACCCTTGCGAATAGCAGATTTTGAGTCTGCCGCGTCTACCGTTCCGCCACTGAGGCTTAGCCGCCCGAAACGGGCGAGAAGGGGCGATCTACACCGGCCTGCACGCCTGCGTCAACGCGTGAGACGGGCTATTTCAGCGTATGAGTGACGCGGCCCGTTCCGTGATGGTGCTCCACGACCTGAATTTCGTCGCCAACCTTGATGCCGCGCGACTTGTAAGCCAGCACGCGGATCAGCGGCCCGTGATCGAGTTGAACGATCACGTTTTCTCCTTCGGCCTCGGCCACGCTCGATTTCGTCACCAGCGGCTCGATGTCGGTCACTTTGCCATGGACGTCTTTGTTGTCGACCTTGGTGTCGAGCGTCTCGTAGCCGAAGGCCAGCCCGATCGCCGCGACAATGCCGAGACCAATTCCAAGGTACTTCGCACGATCGAGCCATATGGCTCGATCCAGTCGCCGCCGAACATCTTCGCGCACGGGTCTCTCTCCCTTGAAGCCGAGCCGCCTGTATCAGAACTCACCGCGCCATGTCATCCACTGCATGGGGGTAAATCTATGATCGGCGACGCCGCGTGGCCGCCGGGCCTGCGAACGTCATCGGTCGGCGCGGCAAATCCACGATAAAAATCAAAGCGAGAATAAAGGCGCGTTAGCTCGACCCGATCGGTACGGCCTCAAGCCGCCGCGCTGGTGTGCTGGTCAACCAGCTGCACGATATCCGCCATGATGTCGTTAAGCTGGAAGTCTTTCGGCGTGTAGACGGCCGCAACGCCGAACGCTTTCAAGGCCTTCTCGTCTGCTGGCGGGATGATGCCGCCGACGATCACCGGCACATCGTCGAGGCCTTCCTTGCGCATCCGCTCCATGACGTCCTTGACGAGCGGCACATGCGACCCGGACAGGATCGACAGTCCGACGACGTGCACCGCTTCGTCGACGGCGGCGCGGACGATCTGTGCGGGCGTCAGCCGGATACCCTCGTAGACCACTTCCATACCAACGTCGCGCGCACGAACGGCGATCTGCTCGGCGCCATTCGAATGGCCATCGAGGCCCGGCTTGCCGACAAGAAACTTGATGCGGCGGCCGAGGCGATCGGACACCTCGTTGACGGACTCGCGAACGGTTGCAAGCTGCGCCCCCTCGCGCACGACGGCCGCCTGCGCGACGCCGGTCGGGGCCCGATATTCGCCGAAGACCTTACGCAGGATCGTGCCCCACTCGCCCGTCGTGACACCGGCTTTCGCGGCGGCAATGGACGCATCCATGATGTTGATGTCTTCCTTCGCGGCCCGCTCGACCTCTGCCAGCGCCGCCGCAACCTTCTTGGCGTCGCGATTGGCTTTCCAGGCCTTGAGGCGTCCGATCTGCTCGGCTTCGACAGCCGGATCGACGACCATGATCGCATCCGTTCCGCCCGACAGCGGCGACGGCTCGGTTTCCTTGAACCGGTTGACGCCGACGACAGTCAACTCGCCACTTTCGATCTGCGAAAGCCGGCCCGTGCCGCTTTCGACGAGCCGGCGCTTCATGTAATCGATCGCCGCGACCGCGCCGCCCATCTTGTCGATCGTCGCGAGTTCGGCCTTGGCCTCTTCCTTCAGAGCCGCGACCTTCTTCGCGATCTCGACCGACCCGTCGAAAATATCGCCGTATTCCAGCAGATCCGTCTCATAAGCCACGATCTGCTGCATGCGGAGCGACCATTGCTGGTCCCACGGCCGCGGCAATCCCAGCGCTTCGTTCCAGGCGGGCAACTGAACGGCACGCGCACGCGCGTTTTTCGACAGCGTCACCGCCAGCATTTCTAGCAGAATACGATAGACGTTGTTCTCAGCCTGCGGCTCGGTGAGGCCGAGCGAGTTGACCTGCACGCCGTAGCGGAAGCGCCGGTGCTTGGGGTCTTCGACGCCATAGCGATCGCGCGCAATCTCGTCCCAAAGCTCGTTGAACGCGCGCATCTTGCACATCTCGGTGATGAAGCGCATGCCTGCGTTCACGAAAAACGAAATGCGGCCGACCACGTTGCCGAATTCTTCCGGCGGCACCTCTCCCGATGCCTTGACGGTGTCGAGCACGGCGATGGCCGTCGCCAGCGCGTAAGCGAGCTCCTGCACCGGCGAGGCGCCTGCTTCCTGCAAGTGGTACGAGCAGACGTTCGTCGGATTCCACTTCGGCACGTTCTTCGTCGAGAAGACGATCGTGTCCTTGATCAGCCTGAGCGACGGCTGCGGCGGAAACACGTAGGTGCCGCGCGACAGATATTCCTTGATGATGTCGTTCTGGATCGTGCCGGTAAGCTTCAGCCGCGACGCGCCCGTCTGATCGGCGACGGCGATATAGAGCGACAGCAGCCACGCCGCGGTCGCGTTGATCGTCATCGACGTATTCATCTGATCGAGCGGAATGCCTTCGAGCAGTGTCAGCATGTCGCCGAGATGCGAAACCGGAACGCCGACCTTGCCGACTTCGCCCCGCGCCAGCTCGTGATCGGAATCGTAGCCCGTCTGCGTCGGCAGATCGAAAGCGATCGACAGGCCCGTCTGACCCTTGGCCAAGTTTTTCTTATAAAGCTCATTGGACTTTGCGGCGGTCGAGTGACCGGCATAGGTCCGAAACAGCCAAGGCTTCTCGCGCTCGACCTTGCCGTCTTTAGCTTTGGCTGGACTTACAGTCTTGGATTCGGACATGCGGACGGCGTCTCTCGGCTCAGGAACAGTCGCTAGGATCAGGGGCTGTAAGGTAATAGAATGTCGCGGAAACGCAAAAACGGCAGTTCGCCGCGTTTTGCCGACTTGATAACGCCCGGCTTATACCAAAATCAAGCTATCGGTTCGACGGCAGACGCCGGGCCGGCGAACGGGCGGCAACCGGCTC
Organism: Hyphomicrobium denitrificans ATCC 51888; assembly: GCF_000143145.1. Taxonomy (NCBI): domain Bacteria; kingdom Pseudomonadati; phylum Pseudomonadota; class Alphaproteobacteria; order Hyphomicrobiales; family Hyphomicrobiaceae; genus Hyphomicrobium; species Hyphomicrobium denitrificans. The sequence continues at coordinate 214,262 of NC_014313.1, read as the reverse complement.
GATACGCGCGCGGCGCGCCTGATGTTCGAGCAACAGCGCCCAGAGCCAATTAATACTTACGATCACGAGGAGTGCAGCCACCACCCCGACCGCCACCGTCGCGGCGGTATTGGTATCGCGATCATAAGTCAGCGAGACCATCGCCCTCCGAAATCCGATCGGAGCCAGAATTCCTCCGAGCAGCAAAAACGGCACGGACACAATGGCCAGCAACGGCGCGTGCACGATTTCCCGGATGAACCAGAAGACGGCGGCCACGAACGCTGCAGCGATATAGAACGTGAACGCGTCAGTATCTCTGATCTGCCACAGCAGGTCTTGCATGTCGGATCATCCGGTCGAAAGGCGTGCGGCGAATGTGCCGGTGGCAAAAAGTATCAGTTCTTGTACACGCTAAAACCTAGACGTCCCCGGTTAAGGAGTTCTTGATCCTCGGTTAACGTCTGGTTTTAGCCCCCTTCATTGCAGCGCAAAAACGTGCTTCATACTGCGACCCCCTTTACCGGACCGCAGGGGAAGCGCGAAGAAGAAGAGCCAGAACGGACCCTCATCGCGGGGAAAGTCGGGAGAAGCAATATCAATGGCGAGCCAAAACGTGGCAACAAAAAATGAGGCGGCGGCCGCTGCCCATCCGCTAGAGGCAGGAGTCAAAAAAGACCTCTACGAGATCGGTGAGATCCCGCCTCTCGGACACGTACCGAAGAATATGTATGCCTGGACGATCCGCAAGGAGCGGGAAGGCGAACCCGATAAGGCCATGCAGGTCGAGGTCGTTCCGACGTGGCAGCTCGATAGCCACGACGTGCTCGTTCTCGTTATGGCGGCAGGCGTGAACTACAACGGCGTCTGGGCTTCGCTCGGCAAGCCGATTTCGATGTTCGACGTCCACAAGAACCCCTACCATATCGCGGGCTCTGATGCGTCCGGCATCGTCTGGGCCGTCGGCTCCAAGGTGAAGCGCTGGAAGGTCGGCGACGAAGTCGTCATTCACTGCAACCAGGACGACGGCGACGACGAAGAGTGCAACGGCGGCGATCCGATGTTCTCGCCGAGCCAGCGCATCTGGGGCTATGAAACACCGGACGGCTCATTCGCGCAGTTCTGCCGCGTGCAGGACCGCCAGCTTCTCGAGCGTCCGAAGCATCTGACCTGGGAAGAGAGCGCCTGCTACACGCTGACACTCGCAACCGCTTACCGGATGCTGTTCGGCCATCGTCCGCACGTACTGCGTCCCGGCCATAACGTGCTCGTCTGGGGCGCGTCGGGCGGCCTGGGTTCCTTCGCAGTTCAGCTTTGCGCCACCTCCGGCGCCAACGCCATCGGCATCGTGTCCGAAGACGACAAGCGCGATTACGTCCTGCAGCTCGGCGCCAAGGGCGCGATCAACCGCAAGGACTTCAATTGCTGGGGTCAGCTTCCGAAAGTCGGCTCGCCGGAATACGGCGAGTGGCTGAAGGAAATGCGCAAGTTCGGCAAGGCGATCTGGGACATCACCGGCAAGGGCGTGAACGTCGACTGCGTCTTCGAGCACCCGGGTGAATCGACGATCGCCGTCTCGGTGCAGGTCGTGAAGCGTGGCGGCATGGTCGTCATTTGCGCCGGTACGACCGGCTACAATCTGACGATGGACGCACGCTATTTGTGGATGCATCAGAAGCGCGTCCAGGGCTCGCACTTCGCGAACCTTGCGCAGGCTTCGCAGGCCAACAAGCTCGTCGTCGAGCGCCGCATCGATCCCTGCATGTCGGAAGTTCTGTCTTGGGAGCAGATCCCCAAGGCCCACATGCGGATGATGCGCAACGAGCACAAGCCCGGCAACATGGCCGTTCTCGTCTCGGCTCCGACGACTGGACTTCGTACGCTCGAGGACGTCATCGAAGCCGGTCCACGGCAAGGCTAAGGCGTCCGCGCCGGGGCTTGTGCCTCGGCCCAAAACCAATGCTCTATCCCCTCCCCTCGACGGGAGGGGATAGACCCTCAAGCTCTCAGCTCGGCGAACCACCTTGAAAGGCCGCGCGCTCGGCCGCTTCACGCCGCATCCGCTTCATTTCGCTCACGCCGCGATTGAACTCTGCGCCAAGCAAAATCGTGATCGCCGTGAACTGAAAGAAGATCAGCGCGATCATCAGCTGCGAAAGACCGGCGTAAAATAGCGAGTAGTTGGTAATCGCGAGATACCGCGACCAAAGTCCCGCCAGTGCCAGCCAAAGCACGATCGACAGCAGGACGCCTGGCCACACGTCAGCCAGGCGACGCCGCCCCGCCGCAAGCCATAAATGCAACGCGCAGAGCTGCGCCGCGATCACCGCGCCGGCGAGCCCATATCTGACGCCCGGACCCAGCGCCGTCGAGTCGAAGAGGCGCTTGACCCATTCCGACTCGAACTGCGACGCGATCGCCGGGCCGACGACGCTCGGGCCGACGACGACCGCCCACGTCAGAACGAGCGTCGAAATCGCGCTGACGAAAACAAACAGCATGCTGATCAGAAGGCAAAGCGGATACGGCCGCTTTTCGTGCACGCGATAGGCCCCGTTGAGCGCCGCACGCAGCGTCTCGATCGCGCTCGTCGCGAAGAACAGCGCCAGAAATCCGCTGGCCGTCAGAAGATCAATACGCCGCGATCCCATCACCGCTTCGATTTCCGGCGCGATGCCCTTGGCGACCGGCTCAGGCAGAATGGCGAAAAGCTGGTTGATGGCATCCTGCGCCAGTTCCCGCCCGCCGAACACGCCGGACAGCGCGCCCAAGAAGATGCAAAACGGAAAGATCGACACCACGAAGGAAAACGCGACTGCACCCGCCATGGCGAACCCGGAATGCTCGTAGAGCCGATAAATGGCTTCGAACAATCTGCGCGCGCGCTTCATCGTTTCTTTAGTCTCCCGGCCTGCCGTTCGCCGCGGAACCTAGTTGTTGAGGTTCCAGAGGTCCATAATTCTTAAAGCAGCTCTTCCGCTCGGGCTGCATTTCAGACACAGGTTTTTCTACCTGCGTCCGATCCGTTAACCGCCAGCCCTCGGGCTGCCCCGTGAGGCGGCCGCACGAGCCCCGGACCGCCAAGCTGCGGCTCAGTACCGGTTGCGGCGGACGACCAGTTGGCTTATTTCCGGCCGCTAGTAAACTGTTCGCGGCGTGGCGAATGAGCATCGCGGCTCGAGCCAACGCTCCCAGCTATTTTCAGGAGAAATCCATGTCCGTCGCGCCCTTGAAGGCCGGAACCTCTATTCTGCACGCCGGTTCCGAGAAACTGATCGAGCGCTGCGGCGAAGCCGTCACCGGAGCCGATCGTATCCTGCAGGCGGCGAAAGCCGGCGTCCGCGTCAAGATCCAGGAAGCCGGCGGCATCGACAATGCGCAGCACACCGCGCACGGGCTCGCATGGCTCGCGACCGCCGTCGAAGGCCTCCGCCAGATGCACGACTGGGCGAGCCGCCTCTCCGGCGAAGGACGCTTCGGCGAATTCGAACAACTCCTCCTGATCGCCGCCTTCGCGGAATACGGCGCCCAGATCGCGAGCGGCATTCCGATGAGCCAGCTCGAGATCGCCCGTCCCGACGCGCTCGGCGTGCCGAAGGCCGACCTCCGCCGCTTCGAGGATTCGATCGCCGATCTCGTCGCCGAAGGCGGTTCGGAACCGGTGAAGGCGCGCCTCGGCGAATTGATCGCGGCGCAGCCGGAAGCGATGACGTTCGGCGACACCGGCCTCGACGAAACGCACGCGCAGATTCAGGACCTGATGCGCCGCTTCTGCCTCGATGAAGTTTATCCGCACGCGCACGAGTGGCACCTGAAGAACGAATACATTCCGCTCGACGTCATCGCGAAGCTCGCCGAACTCGGCGTCTTCGGATTGTCGCTCCCGGAAGAATTCGGCGGCATGGCGCTCGGCAAGGAATCGATGTGCGTTGCCTCTGAAGAGCTCTCGCGCGGCTACATCGGCGTCGGCTCGCTCGGCACGCGCGCCGAGATCGCCGGCGAGTTGATCCTGCACAACGGCACGCCCGAGCAGAAAGAGAAATACCTCCCGAAGATCGCATCCGGCGAAATCCTGCCGACCGCTGTCTTCACCGAGCCGAACACCGGCTCCGACCTCGCCTCGCTCAAAACGCGCGCTGTGAAAGACGGCGACGTCTACAAGATCACCGGCCAGAAGACGTGGATCACGCACCCGGTCCGCGCTGACATCATGACCGTGCTGACGCGCACCAATCCGAACGAGCCGGGCTACAAGGGCCTGTCGATGTTCATCGCCGAAAAGCCGCGCGGCTCCGACAAGGACCCGTTCCCGGCCGAAGGCATGACCGGCGGCGAGATCGAGGTTCTCGGTTATCGCGGCATGAAGGAATACGACATTTCCTTCGACAATTTCGAAGTCCCGGCAGCCAATCTTCTCGGCGCCGCCGAAGGCCAGGGCTTCAAGCAGCTGATGAACACGTTTGAAGGCGCGCGCATCCAGACCGCAGCCCGCGCCGTCGGCGTCGCTCAGTGCGCGATGGATCTCGGCCTCAAGTACGCGCTGGAACGCAACCAGTTCGGCAAGGCGATCTACGCCTTCCCGCGCGTCCGCAACAAAGTCGTGATGATGGCCGTCGAGACGATGATCGCGCGCCAGCTCACCTACTTCTCGGCACGCCAGAAGGACGCCGGACGCCGCTGCGATCTCGAAGCGGGCATGGCGAAGCTGCTCGGTGCTCGCGTCGCGTGGGCCAACGCCGACAACGCGTTGCAGATCCACGGCGGCAACGGCTTCGCACTCGAATATCCGGTGAGCCGCGTGCTCTGCGATGCGCGTATTCTCAACATCTTCGAGGGCGCCGCCGAAATTCAGGCGCAGGTCATCGCGCGCCGCTTGCTCGAAAACGCCAACTGAGTGAACAGCTTTACCAAGGGAATGAGGAGCCGAGACCGATGAAATTCACAACGGCAATCCTCATGGCGGCGCTGACCTTTGCAGCCAGCGCCCCCACCCTCGCCGAAGATGACGAAGGCGCGCCGGCAGCCAGCTGGACCGCCGTCGAGCTCAACGGCAAAGCCGTCGATGGACTGACGCTCGACTTTACGTCGGACAAAGCCTCCGGAACCGGCGGTTGCAATCGCTTCACCGGTCCGATCAGCATCGAGGACGACGCGATCCAGATCGGACCGTTGGCCTCGACGAAGATATTCTGCGAAGGCAAATCCGAAACGGAAGCGCAATACTTCGCCGCTCTCGAGGCCGCCCGGTCGTTCACGACCGACGGCGCTCTCGTCAGCCTCAAGGACGAGAGCGGCAAGGTGATCCTGAAGTTCAAGAAGTGACCTTCGCGCCTAAAGCCGTTCCGACCCCGCAGAATTTTTGCGGCTTTGCAGTTGCGTCCGTGAGCCTATACACGAGGACGAACACCGTCCTCGATTCACGTTGCTAACCGGGCTTTCATGGCACGCTCAATTCTCATCACCGGATGCTCGTCCGGCATCGGCCTCGACGCCGCCCGAACGATGAAACAGCGCGGCTGGCGCGTAATCGCGACGGCCCGGAACGCCGAAGACCTCACCCGCCTCAACACGTACGAAGGCCTCGAAGTTCTGCGACTCGAATTGGCCGATCCGCAATCGATCGCAACCTGCGCCATTCGCGCCCTGGAACTGACGCACGGACACCTGGATGCGTTGTTCAACAACGCGGCGTACGGTCAACCGGGTGCCGTCGAGGATTTGACCCCAGCGCTCCTGCGCGAACAGCTCGAAGTCAATCTCGTCGGAACGCACGATCTGACGCGACGCCTCATTCCGTCCATGCGCAAGAACGGCGCCGGACGCATCGTCAATTGCTCTTCGGTCTTGGGAATGGTCGTTGCGCCGTATCGCGGGGCCTACTGCGCGTCGAAGTTCGCACTCGAAGCGCTGACGACGTCATTGCGGCTCGAACTCGAAGGCTCCGGCATCGGCGTGTCGCTGATCGAGCCCGGCCCGATCCGCTCGCGCTTCGTCGAGCATTCCGTCGCGCGGCTGCTCGCGACGATCGACATCGACAATTCTCCGCACCGGGACGTCTATCGAACGCGGCTGGAGCAGATGAAGGCCGGCGGCCAGATATCGTTCAAGCTCGAGCCCGAGGCCGTGAGCAAACGCCTGATCCATGCTGTCGAAAGCAGCCGTCCGAAAGCGCATTACTATGTGACCACGCCGACGCTGATCGCAGCCGCGATGCGCCGCCTGCTGCCGCAGTTCGGCATCGACTATTTCGCCCGGCGCTTCTGAGCCGCCAGCGATTCCGCCAATTTAGCCCGCCAAATGCCGAGCTTCTCCTCGAGCGATTTCGTGTAGAGCGGGCTCGACGACGGCAGATCGATCATCGTGCAAACCTGCTCCGGCACATGCCCCGGCTTCACGACATGGCGATGGAACAAGTCGCGCGCCTTCTGACCATTGAACGCGATCGTCCGGATGTTCGGATAGTCGGCGAGAAATGCCGCGAACGGATTGACGGTCGCATTCCGAATGGCGGCGTCCGAGCTTCCGATGCGCTCCGCGCTTTCCAGCACATCCCAAAGCGCGCAACCGTGACGCTTCAGAAGAGCGATCCGCGCAGAATAGTCGGATGGCACGGCCTCGCCGAAAATCGCGGCGATCAGCGGCCAGAAATGATTGCGCGGATGCCCGTAGTATTGCTGCAGTCGCAGCGATTCCTCACCCGGCAGCGTGCCAAGAATAAGCAGATGCGCGTCCGCCGTGACGATCGGCGGAAAGCTGTATTTCGCCTTCGCTCCCGGCATAACGCGTCACGCCCGATGATAAGGATGCCCGGAGAGGATCGTCGCCGCGCGGTACAGCTGCTCGAGCAGCACGACGCGCGCGAGACCATGTGGCAGCGTCAGCGCACCGAGCGATAGCGTCATTCCAGCTGACTTCAAAACCTGCGCACCATGCCCATCCGGACCGCCGATCAGGAACGCGCACGTTTTCACCGCGCCGTCGCGCTTTTCGCCGAGCGTGCGCGCGAAAGCTTCGCTGCTGACGGACTTGCCTGCTGGATCGAGCGCGACGATGAACGTGTCGGCCGCCAGATCCTTCAAAAGCCGCGCGGCTTCATCTTGCTTGCGCTCGTCGGCGCTCGCCTGGCGGCTTTCGTTCAGCTCGCGAATATCGATCGGACCCAATCCGATTGACCGGCCCGCGCCGTTGAAGCGTTTGGCGTAGCGATCAGAAATCGCCCGCTCCTCGGCGTCTTTCAGCTTGCCGACGGCGAGGAGCGAAATGCGCATGAAAACCGCCCGCGGTCACCAAGCGAACCGCGCAAAACAACGAATAGGAGCGCGCCGCGACGCCTGGAGTGCTTCCGGAAAAGTGGGAACCGGTTTTCCGAGAAGAAGCACGACAAAACAAAAACCTAGAGCCGATCCGCGATTCAACGAAAAGCGGAAAGGCTCAGTGCTGCGAGCTGTCGCCGCGCGAGGCATCGGCGGGGATATCCGCCTGCCACATCTTCTCGAGGTTATAGAACTCGCGCACCTCGGGCCGGAAGACGTGGACGATGATATCGCCCGTGTCGATCAGGACCCAATCGCAGGAGTTCAATCCCTCGACCCTCACGCGAGCCTCGCCGCGCGCTTTGAGCTTGTCGCGCAGCTGCTCGGCGATTGCGCCGACATGCCGGTCGTTACGGCCGGACGCGACAACCATGAAGTCGCCGAGTGAAGACTTGCCTTTGAGAGGGATCGAAACGATTTCCTCGGCTTTCGCGTCGTCAAGCCAGTGGACGACGTCTTCGAGGAGAGCGGCCGCATCCGGCGCCTTGGCGGCGGACTGGGCTTGAGAGCTGCCCTTGCGGGCGGCCTCGGCTGTGGTTCGGATCAAGCGGTAAGCATCCTTTGCTGATTGGTCCCGCATGTCAGACGGCCCGGCCGATTCCGGGTTAGCGATATATTAAACGGCGTCGCCTCGGCCCGCAAATGAATTCCGGAAGCCGTCTGTTGTGAAAACGTCATAAATTTTAATGGCTTAACTGACGTGCTCTGACGCAGAGCGCGCGGCGCTGCGCAGCGCGGTCGACGAAAGGTCGGAAAGGCGGATCGTCAACAGCGTCCAGGCCGGCGGCTTTCTGGCAGCCAGTCCACGCGCCTCGGATTCAGGAATGCGCCAGCGCGAAAGCGCGAGAGCGGCTGGCGACGACAGGCCTCGTAACCGCCAGCCGGGCCGGTCCACCACTGCGATCGGCATCAGATCGGCGATGCTCCGCCAATGCTGCCATCGGTCGAAGAACGCGAGATTGTCGGCACCCATCACCCACACGAAGCGCACGCCAGGATGCCGCCGCTTCAAATACGCCAGTGTCGCGGCCGTGAAACTCGTGCCGAGTTCGCGCTCGAAGCTCGTTACTTTCATTTTCGGACCGACGGCGAACTGCCGGACCGATGCCATGCGCCCATCCAGCGCCGACAGACCATTGCGCGACTTGAGAGGATTGCCTGGCGTGATCAGCCACCACAGCTGATCGAGCCCCAGACGCTTCATCGCGGCTTCGGCGGCGATGCGATGCCCAGCATGCGGCGGATTGAAAGAGCCACCCATGATCCCGATCCGTTGACCGGGAAGGCACATCGGCGGATGGACGCGAAGCGATCCAAAACTCTGCTGCGGAATCTTTCGCGTCAAATCAGACGTGCCTCATCCGTAGCGCTACTTCGGCCGCGTCTGGCCGGTGCCTCGCACCTTGTACTTAAAGCTCGTCAGCTGCTCGACGCCGACCGGCCCACGCGCATGCATCTTGCCCGTCGCGATGCCGATCTCGCCGCCGAAGCCGAACTCGCCGCCGTCGGCGAACTGCGTCGATGCGTTGACGAGAACGATCGCGGAGTCGACGCGGTTCAGGAACCGTTCGGCCGTCGCTTCGCATTCCGTGATGATCGCGTCGGTGTGCTGCGAACCATAGCGCGCGATGTGCTCGATGGCGCCGTCGACTCCGTCGACGGTTTTCACCGCGATAACGGCATCGAGAAATTCCTTGCCGTAGTCATCGGCCTGAGCCGCCTTCACGCGAGGATCGACCTTTTGCGTCGCCTCGTCGCCACGCACTTCGCAACCATCGTCGAGCAGGGCTTTGACGATCGGCGACAAGAGATCGGTACGCGCATTCTTGTCGACGAGCAGGCACTCGGTCGCGCCGCAAATTCCCGTGCGCCGCATCTTGGCGTTGACGACCAGCGGCACGGCGATCTTCATGTCCGCGCCCTGATCGACATAGGTGTGACAGATGCCTTCGAGATGCGCGAAGACCGGAACGCGGGCCTCGCTCTGCACGCGCTCTACCAGCCCTTTGCCGCCGCGCGGTACAATGACATCGACCGACCCATCCAGGCCGCGCAGCATCGCGCCGACCGCTTCGCGATCCGTCGTCGGAACGAGCTGGATCGCGGCTTCGGGCAATCCCGCAGCGCGCAGGCCTTCAACCAGGCAGGCATGGATCGCGACGCTCGAATGATGGCTTTCCGAACCGCCGCGCAGGATCGCCGCGTTCCCGGCCTTCAGCGCCAGCGCGCCTGCATCGGCCGTTACGTTCGGACGGCTTTCGTAGATGATGCCGATCGTTCCGAGCGGCACGCGCACGCGCTGAAATTTGAGACCATTGGGCCGCGTCCATTCCGCCAGCACGGTTCCGACGGGATCGGGAAGTGCCGCGATCTCTTCAAGACCGACAGCGATGCCGTCGATGCGCTTCTCGTTGAGCAGCAGCCGATCGACGAACGCAGCCGGTCGACCAGCAGCTTTCGCAGCTTCGATGTCCTGCGCGTTCGCCGCAAGGATTTTGGGCGTCGCCGCGCGCAGAGCTTTCGCCGCAGCGATAAGCGCCGCGTTCTTTTCCTCCGGCGTCGCGATCGCAAGCCTGCGGCTCGCAGCCTTAGCTGCTTGTCCGATGCCGCGCATCAGCTCGGCGGTCTCGTTTTCGATGCGCTCCGGTTTGTTCATACTCATTTCCTCGTCAGCGCCATATCGTCCCGATGGATCAGCGTCGCGCGCCCCTTGAACCCGAGGATCGCGGCGATCTCGCTCGAACGCTTGCCCATAATACGTCGCGCATCGTCCGCCGCATAGGCGACAAGGCCCCGGCCCAGTTCCCGGCCGTCCGCCGATCTTATCGTAACCGCATCGCCGCGGTCGAAGTTGCCGTCGATGCGGGTGACACCCGCCGGCAGAAGGCTTTTTCCCGATGTGAGAGCCTTCTCGGCGCCTGCATCGAGGTAAACGTGGCCGCTCGGCTCGAGCTGCCCGGAAATCCAACGCTTTCGCGCCGTCACCGGATCCGAATTGGCGACGAACCACGTGACCCGCGCGCCGTCCGAGATCGCCTTGAGCGGATGAAGAACCTTGCCGGTCGTGATGACCATATCGGTACCGGCCGAGAGCGCGATCTTGCCCGCCTCGATTTTCGTCTTCATGCCGCCTTTGGAAAGCTCGGTCCCGGCATCGCCGGCCATCGCCTCGATCTCCGGCGTGATCTCTGTCACGAGCGGGATGTGCCTGGCGTTCTGATCGTCAGCCGGAGGCGCGGTATAGAGGCCGTCGACATCCGACAGCAGCACGAGACAATCCGCCGACACCATCGACGCGACGCGCGCCGACAGCCTGTCGTTATCGCCGTAGCGGATTTCCGCCGTCGCGACCGTGTCGTTTTCATTGACGACCGGAATGGCCTTCAGCGCCAGCAGAACTTCAATGGTGTTACGCGCGTTGAGATACCGCCGCCGCTCTTCCGTATCACCGAGCGTTAGAAGAATCTGCGCCGCCGTCAGACCGCGCGCGGCCGCGAGTTCCTGATAGGCATGCGCGAGACTGATCTGCCCGACAGATGCCGCCGCCTGACTCTGCTCGAGTTCGAGCGGACCCTTCGGCAGCTTCAGCACATGCCGGCCCAGCGCGATGGAGCCCGACGACACAAGCACGATGTCCTTGCCGGCGCGTGCAAGCTCGGCGACATCGTCCATGAACGAATTGAGCCAGTCCGCCTTGATGCGGCCGGTGCTTTTGTCCGCCAGCAGCGCCGAACCGATTTTCACGACGATGCGCCGCGCCTTTGCCCATTCAGGGCGCGCGGTAGCGATCGTAGCGGCGGACTGCGGAGCGCGGATCATGACAATCCCGGATTGAAATTCGAACCCCGATGCGCGAGGCACCGGAGCATCGCGTGCTTATCTGTAAATGCGCGCATTCGGGCAAGAGGCCGATGCCGCATATCAGCCCGCCACGTCAATTTTTACCTAATTAACTGCCCGCAAGCCCGCCTTAGGGGACCACGGCGAAGAACAGGAACGTGCCGAACAGCACCAGATGCAGGAAGCCGAAAAGCACATTCGTCCGGCCGGTGCCGAATGTCAGGATGCTGGCGCCAAGCGTCATCACGACGAGCGCCATGTCCCGCGGATCGAGTCCGAGAATGAGGGGCTTTTGCAGAATGATGTTGGCCGCAGCGATTGCCGGGATCGTCAACCCGATCGTCGCCAATGACGACCCCAGCGCCAGATTGATGCTTTTCTGCAGATTATCGCGGCTTGCCGCCCGGATCGCCGCGATCGACTCCGGCAACAGCACGATAAACGCGATCACGACGCCGCTAAACGCCGGTGGGGCGCCGACAGCCGAGACGGCGGCGTTCACTTCAATTGCGAACAGCTTAGCGAGCACAACGACGGCAACGAGCGCGACGCAGAGAAAGAGGATCGAACGGATCAGTTTCCCGCCCGTCTCCGCATTGGGATCGGGCGGATCGTAATCTCCGGCAAAATAATCCCGGTGCCGAACCGTCTGCGTAAAGACGAAGACAGCATAGAGCGCGATGATCGCGAAGCTCATGAACGCCAGCTGGCTTGTCGAGTACAGGCGGCCCGGAGCCGAGCTGGTATAATTCGGCAGGATGATCGACAGCGTCGTCAAGACGAGCAGCATGGCTAGATAGATCTTAGCCGAGGTCACGTCGAACGACTGCTCGCGATATCGAATGCCGCCGACGAGAAGACACGCGCCCACGAGCCCTGTCGTAATGATCATGACCACGGAGAACACGGTATCGCGCACCAGCGTCGGCGCCGCCTTACCGGTCAGCATGAGGGACACGATCAAAGCGAGTTCGATCACCGTCACGGCCATCGTCAGAACCAGGGTTCCAATAGGCTCACCGGTGAGGTGTGCAACCTCTTCCGCATGATAGACCGCCGAAAATACAGCGCCCATAAGAAGAGGGATCAGGATGATCGCTATAGCGATACCGAGGGGATCCGACGCAAAATCATCGCCAAAACCGACCCATGTCGCGAACGCGAAAAGCGCTACCCCAACAATCGGCAGTGCCCACGACCAAGCCGGCGTTCGCGTCGAATGAACCATTGATGCTCTTTTGATGAGGATTAAAGGCGGATGAGTGATTGTGCGCGACTTGCGTGCATCTCGCAAGACAAAGCGTAAAGTTGTTTACGGCTGCCACGCCCCGCTTGCGTCGCGATCCTCATCATCCTCCGCCGCATCTTTGCGCGAGATTTCACGCGTCAGCGCGAACAGCGCTTCCTTGATGCCCGCACCGGACACCGCAGACAGTAGCAGAGGCGTCTTGCGCGCCGCCTTCTTCAAAGCTTCGCGCCGTTCCGCAAGCGTCTCCTCATCCAGCGCATCGATCTTTGAAAGAGCGACGATCTCTTTCTTCTTCTCAAGAGCCCCGCCGTAGGCTTTGAGTTCCCGGCGCACGGTCTTGTAGTCGCCCGCCACATCCGCCGAAGTTGCATCGACGAGATGAAGAAGAACGCGGCAGCGTTCGATATGCCCAAGGAACCGGTCGCCAAGACCCGCGCCTTCGCTCGCACCCTCGATCAGCCCCGGAATGTCGGCGAGGACGAAGTCGACGTCCCCTGCGCGCACGACTCCGAGGTTCGGGTGAAGCGTCGTGAACGGATAATCTGCGATCTTCGGCTTCGCGGCGCTGACGGTCGCGAGAAACGTCGATTTTCCGGCGTTCGGCAAACCGACGAGCGCAGCATCCGCAATCAGCTTCAACCGCAGCCAGATCGTCAGCTCTTCGCCCGGCTGTCCGGGATTGGCATGACGCGGCGCCTGGTTCGTCGAGCTTTTGAAATGCGCGTTGCCGAAACCGCCGTTGCCGCCCTTGGCGAGACGAACGCGCGCGCCGGGCTCCGTCAGATCCGCAAGCAACGTCTCGCCGTCTTCCGCGAACACCTGCGTACCCGGTGGAACCTTGACGGTGCAGTCGCGCCCGTTCGGACCCGCTCGATTCTGCCCCATGCCGGGCGTACCACTCTGCGCCGAGAAATGCTGCTGATAACGGTAGTCGATGAGCGTGTTGAGGTTCTGCACGCACTCGACCCAGACGTCGCCGCCATTACCGCCGTCGCCGCCGTTCGGCCCGCCGAACTCGATGAACTTCTCACGCCGAAACGCGACGCAGCCGTTGCCGCCAGCGCCGGACTTTATGTAAATCTTGGCTTGATCGAGAAATTTCATGACGCCAAAGCTCGAATGGCCATCGTCCACGGCCTGCGCAGTTCATAGCTCAGCGCTGGAAGCTCGCACTGGCGAGCTTCGCACCAGCCGGTGGAATCTCCAACGTACTTGAAGCCGAGCTTCTGGATCACGCGCGCCGAGCCGGGATTGCCGGCGAGATGCCTGCAAACGAACCGCCTGACGCCCGCCTTGGTGAATCCATAAGCCATCACGGCGCTCGCCGCTTCGGTCGCATACCCATGTCCCCAATACGGCTTGCCGATCCAATAGCCAAGCTCGGCGTCGCCGTTGGCATCGATCGTGAAGCCGCAAATACCGATGAACTCTGCGTCGCGTTCGATCCCGAAAACCTGTTCGCCCTCTTCCACGCCGCTGATCCAATGCTGCGCGGCATCCGCCGAGTAGGGATAGGGAATGCGCCCAGTCATGCTCGCGACATCCCAGTCACCCGCGAGATCGGCGATCCGGGCGGCATCACTGTCGACAACGGCTCTGAGGCGAAGGCGGGCGGTCTGCATTTCTGACAACTAAACGAACGTGTGTGGCGAAAAGGGATACGAGGCCGCCGCCAGAAAAGCAAAAGGGGACGGCAGCGCCATCCCCGAATTCGCAGCAATCTGGTCTCGCGGCTTACTCGGCCGCGACAACCTTCGCCGGCTTGACCGAGATATAGATGCGGCCGTTGCGCTTGGTATCGAACTCGACCGTACCTTCTTCGACTGCGAAGATCGTGTGGTCGGTTCCCATGCCGACACCCGAACCCGGATGCCACTGCGTGCCGCGCTGACGGCAAAGGATGTTGCCGGGAATGACGTACTCGCCGCCGTAGCGTTTGATGCCGAGACGTTTGCTCTCGGAATCGCGGCCGTTACGCGTCGAGCCGCCTGCTTTTTTCTGTGCCATTTCAGAATCCTCGAATGAAGCGGCGGCTCGTTACGCGCCGGTGATATCGGTAATACGCACGATCGAAAGGTCCTGACGGTGTCCCTTCTTGCGGCGTGAATTTTTGCGGCGGCGCTTTTTGAATGCGATGAGCTTCGGCCCGCGCGACTGCTCGACAAGCTCTGCAACGACCTTCGCGCCTGAAATGATCGGTGCACCGATCTTAACGTCGGCGCCCGAGCCGACCATTAGCACTTGGTCGAATTCAACGGTGGCTCCGGCGTCGCCGGCAACCCGTTCGATCGTGACGACATCGTCCTTGGAGACGCGGTATTGCTTGCCGCCCGTCTTGATGACAGCGTACATGTTCAATCCTTCCGGCCTTCTTGGCCTGTTTCCGCGCCCTGTGGCGCCATCGAAAAACGATGGACTTTCAGAGTGATGCCGAATTTATCAGCATGAGCCTCGGGCAGCGCATTGAAGGCGGAACTTTTATCCCGCCTGCGAGTGGCGGTTTATTGTCGAACTGAGGCACCTTGTCAATCGCCATGCGGCGTTTCGCTTTTTGTTTGAGCGGCCTCGCTGCTCCTCGCAAAAGCGCCACCCAGTAACCATTTTCACTCGCGATAGGCAAAGCCGGCCGCCAGACTGCCGGACCATTCAAGAGGAAAGCCGGGAAACGCGATGCAGGCACAGCTTCAACACGATGCAGCTGCAATTCGCGCGCGTGGACCCAGCCTCAACGAAATTCCCGTTCTCGATACCGGACGCGATTTCCCGCTCGCAACGCTCCGCGCCTTCGAAGACCGAACGCATGCCCTGCTCGATGCCGCATCGCGGCGCTATCCGCGCAGCGCGCTGACGGCCCTCGACAAGGTGTCCCGTGCCTGGCTCGCGCGCTGGAACAACCGCCATCTTCCCGAAATCGATGAGATCGCCCGCACGCTCGGCCGCCCTGGAGCCTACTTTTTCTCCGTCAATTACGAATGGGCCTGCACCTGCCGCGCAGCACCCTCTCCTGATGGCCGGTCGGCGCGCCTCGTCAGGGTTCTGGACTGGAAGGCGCCGGGCCTCGGTGCCAACCTCGTCTGCGCGAAAGTGACTGGCGCCGACGCTGGACCATTCTCGCTGCTGACCTGGCCCGGATACACGGGTGTTCTGCAGGTCATGGCTCCCGGCCGCTTTTCAGCGGCGATCAATCAACCTCCGATGCGCAAGGCGACGGGCCTCTTTTATCTCGACTGGGCCGCCAATCGCCGCCGCGTCTGGCATATGCCGCACCCGACGCCCGCCCACCTGCTGCGCAAAGTTGCGGAAGAGGCGCGCGATTTCGCCGAAGCCCGCCGCATGCTGATCGATGAACCGATTTCCACACCGGCCATCTTCACGCTCGCGGGGCTCGCCCCCTCTGAGACGACCGTGATTGAGCGCACCGAGAATGACGCTCGTGCCAGGGACGGCGCGCACGTCGCCGCCAATCATTGGGAAACGCCGGATTGGCACGGACATCCGCGCGGCGATCAAAGCACTGATCGCGCCTGCCTCATGCGCGACGTGGACACGTCCTTTGATCCGGAATTCCGCTGGCTCACACCACCCATCCTGAACGACAAGACGCGGCTCGCGATGGTTGCCGATGCCAGCGAAGGCCGCATGATCGCGCGCGGCTACGAGGCGGCCGGCCCCGCGACGACAACGCTCGATTTGACTTGGCGTCCAGCAGCCTGACCGCTTGCCTGACGCGCAAAGTAGAGGCGGCAAAGATATCGGTCGCGCCGCACTCTGAGCGACCGCTTGCTAGCTCATTATTCTTCAGCTGCCGCTGCGTCGAACGTCCGAAGCACGCCTGTCGCTTCACACAACGCGCACCTCATCTCAGGCGACAGCGCCACTTGCAAATGACTATTAAGTGCACTTAAGTATTTGATGTAATTTGACTTTATTGGTTGCTTATCTTATCTCAAGCGCATCGGGGAGTAGCCACCGCTTCATCTGCGGGATCGCGTCAACAAGCTCGCGCAAGTGCGCGTGGCGCAATCAGCCGAATTAGTCGGCCCGGCAAGACCGTGGTGAAAACTCGTTCCATACGGACGAACGAGGGAGCACCCGGTCGATTGTCCGTAGGCTGATTCCTCATGTCCCCTTTCGCAATCATCGTGCTTGCTTTGAGCATGTCCGTAGACGCATTCGCTGTCTCGGTTGGCCGCGGTGCCGCGCTCAATCGACCACGGTTCTCGGAGGCTTTGCGCACCGGCGCTGTCTTCGGTGTCGTCGAGGCGATAACACCTGTTATCGGCTGGGCAGCTGGGGTCGCAGCTAGCAACTTGGTCACTGCCATTGACCATTGGATCGCGTTCGGACTGCTTTCCGCCGTCGGCGTTCACATGCTTTTTGCGGCCTTCTCAAAAAAGCCGGAGGAAGAAGAACCCGGAAGCTCCTTCTTGGTGTTGATGGCAACAGCAATCGGCACGAGCCTTGACGCAATGGCCGTTGGAGTTTCACTTGCATTTCTGGACGTGAATATTCTTGTGATCGCCGTTGCGATTGGTTTGGCGACGTTTGTCATGTCGTCTGGTGGGATGATTATCGGTCGCTTTATCGGCGTACGGCTTGGCCGCATTGCGGAGGCCGTGGCCGGCATCGCACTTTTTGGCCTTGGATTGTCAATCTTGATTGATCATTTGGGGGCTTAGGAAACGACATACGGCTCAAGCGGAAGAGCCCAAGTGTTGTGGGAAAAGGCACACTACGGGACCGTCACCGCGAGCACCTGACGCGCTTGATTTGCCTGGATCGAAAAGGCGCGCTTGCCAGCACCGGCAGCATGTCATATGAGGGCCGCTCGCCGCTGCGAATTACAGCCTTCGATGACCACTTCGACTGCGCTGGAAACGTGGGGTTTGCAGATACTGATAGTCAGCTGATAGTCATTGGCAAAATACTGCCAGACCTTCGAATGCTGAAACAATCATTGCAAATCAAAGGCTTGGAGAGGTGGCAGAGTGGTCGATCGCGCCGCACTCGAAATGCGGAGTACTCGCAAGGGTACCGGGGGTTCGAATCCCTCCCTCTCCGCCAAACACCGCTGATTGCCATCTATAGTGCGATATTGCCGCCGATCACCACATCCCGCCGGGTGAGAAGTACACCGCCCATTCTACGCTACAGCCCGATATATCTTGAGAGTGGAGATGACGGCTTTCGACTTGACCGGGGTTGATGGCAGACCACCGGATTTTGAGCGACCATCGTAGAGACCTGACGTTCACACTTCGACTTTCTTTAGGATCCGGCCTGCGGCTGAGGTAAAGCAACCGCCGCACGAGGCGAGCATCAGACGCCGAGAGATTGACAAAAGCTGCAGCCTTCATCATGGTTACTGCGCCTCTGGATAGAGGCTGAAAAGAAGCCTGAGATGGTTTCGGCAATCGTGCTGCTGCAAAGCAGCTAGTCAATCGGCTGTGCCAATTTCATTGGCGCATGCACGTGCGCCCGATGGTCCGAGACCAGTCTCTTCTATGATGAAGGACTGGAAATGACTGATACTCCCAAATTGATCATTCGTTTCGCGCTGGTCGCGGAGCAACCGGACTCGCGTGACGAAGAGCGGCTGAGTTCCGTCTCGAGTGAGAATTCGATTGCAGGCATCAAGCGCTACACGGGTTTCGTCCGGGGGCGCGACCTCTTCGGCCTGTTCGATCACGTCTCTCTCGAAGCAAACCCCCGTGCGGCCAAGGTCGGGAGCGTGACCACCGCCATTCTGGAATCGCTGGAGACGACGCCCGAGCTGTTCCCGTTTAAATCCAAGGGGATCTTGATCGGCACATCCACCTACGAGGCATTGCAGCGTAACCGCTTTGAACTCGCATTCAAGGATCCCGCTTCCGAGGGCATCCTTGATGGTGGTCACAACATGCTGGCCATCGGCCTGCACATGCTCTCGGCGGTCGCCGAAGAGAAGGAAATTGCCCGCATCGCTCTGTGGGAAGAAATGAAAGAACTCTGGACCGGATACCGTAAGGAGCTTGAGAAGGAAAAGGAGAGCTTCGACTTTTTGGTGCCGGTTGAGCTTCTCGTGCCTTCTGACATTGAAGATGTGCGTGCCGTCCAGCAGTTTGAAATGTCCGTGCTGGAGATCTGCGCCGCTCGTAATAACAACGCCCAGCTGACGCAAGAAACTAAGTCGAACAAGCTCGGCTTCTACACCGAGATCAGGGACCGCCTAGATCCCAAGATTGCGGCCCGCGTCGAGTGGAAGAGCAACGAATGGGAGAGTAGTGAAACGCGCCCAATCAAAGTTCGCGACCTCCTTGCCCTGTCGTGGATCCCGTTGAACAAGGCAAATGAGGCGGATCTGCTGCCGCTGAACATCAGCGTCACCCCGCAGAACATCTATCGCAACAAGGGGGAGTGTTCGAAGCAATTCGATAAGCTCATGCGCGATCCCGGAGTGTCGGCGCCGATTGCGGGGGAAGGGCCTACACACGATCTGCACAATGACACGGTGAAAAGCTGCTTCGATATTCTCGCGGATCTGCCGACGCTGTATGACCAGATCTATGAGGATTTCCCGGAAGCTTATAACTCGAACAACTATCGTTTCGGTTCGAGCGCGATCGTAAAAATGTATGACCCGGTCAAACGCGAGACGGCCAAGGACAAGGCGGCGTATGTGGCCACACAACCGATGACCCACTATCTCAACCGCCCAGTCTACTACCGTTATCCCGACGGCCTGATCATGCCGCTTGTTTACGGCCTAAAAGGCTTGATGGAGATTGAGGACGGCCGCGTGGTGTGGGCCACGGAACCGAAGGCCTTCCTCAAGAAGTATCTCCGCGATATCGCTGGCGCTTACCGCTTGGTGCTGGACATGGCGCGCTTCGACCCACAGAAGCTCGCGAAGAACCAAGCCAGCCACGAGTTTGCGGTGGGCGAGTTCGAGAAGGCGTTGCTCAAGCATCGGGCAAAGAAGGCAGTGGCCTGATTATCGTATGAATGGTCGTCGGCGGCACGGCGGCGGCCATTCGCATATATTGCGTCAATCGACGTATCTCTAATAACCTGCTCGGCGTTGAGAGCCGGAGACCGCACCAACCGTATATCTTCTTTCGGGAGCGACCCATCCTATCCCTGAGCGGCGAAAATTGAGGCACGATGCGGTCGAAGTGTTGTAGCCACCTAAATTGCGGCTTCCCAAATCCGCTGCCCAGAAGCGGTCATTCCAGGTTCCACCGCATAATGGCCGTTCCGTCATCAATTTTGGAGGGCTATAGCGTAGATGTAGTTCTCTGTTTCATCGGCTTCGGCCCGCCAAACACCGCTGATTGAATTATTCGGCGCGCGTCGCCGCTGAGCGGCACCGACGATGCTTTCTTCGCCATGCTCGCCGACGACCGCAGAGCTTAAGGCGCTCCCAGAACGCTTTTTATTCTCGCCCGATCAACTCAGAGCGTCCGTCGGAGCTGGAAGAAGCTTGTGAAGTGAAGACAGAATGCGATTCACCGCCGCTGCTCCGAAAAGCACCGGGATCTCATATCCAAAAATTCGCTTATGCCGGAGACTCAATTCCCTGGCCGCCGGCAACCTTCATCGTGCCGTGATCAGTTGAATTGTGCTTCGAGCTCCTTTGCGAATTCGAAGATGTCCATGCAGACGCCGTACGTTGCGACGTTGAAGATCGGCGCTTCTGGATCGGTGTTGACGGCGATGATGGTGTCGACGTGCTTCATGCCGTAGAGGTGCTGCACGGCGCCCGAGATGCCGAGCGCGACGTAGACTTTGCAGGCGCTCGCGACCTTGCCGGATTGCCCGACCTGGTGCGGCTTCGGCAGCCATCCGGAATCGACGATCGGGCGCGAGCAGCCGAACGTGAAGCCGAGCCGGTCGGCGAGCCCTTCGAAGCGCGGCAGGTTGTCTTTTTCCTGGATGCCGCGGCCGACGGAGAGAATGTATTCGGCTTTCGCGATATCGATGTTCGACTGCGGCGCTTCGATATAGCCCGTGTGCTGCATGCTCTCGGAGGCCTGGATGAGATTGGGCTCGATCGCCGTGCGCTTGGCGCTGCCTTTGGCGTCGGGCACCGGATACGTCGCGCCGCGGAGTGCCAGCACGACGATCTTGCGTTCCGGGAACGCCACCTCGAGGTTGACCTTGTTGCCGTAGGCGCCGCGCGTCGCGGTCAGGCCGGTGGCATCGGCCGAGAGCGCCAGCACGTCGCTCGCAAAGCCCGCGCCGAGCCGCGCCGCGATGGCCCCGGCGAGCGCCATGCCGTTGACGGTATGGCCGAGCAGGATCAGCTCGGGCTGATACGTCTTGCCGAGTTCCAGAACGCACTCTTCATAGACGTGCGGATCGAAGTGATCGGCCGGCGCCTTGACCGACACGATCTCGTCGACGCCCGCGAGGTCGAGCGAGTCGGCGATCGCGCCGATGTCGTTGCCGATGACGGCGACGACGACCGGACCGCCGAGGCCCGCTTTCACCTGCTGCGCCGCCCCGATCGCTTCCCGGGTGATGTCGCGAACCACGCCGTTCAGATGTTCGGCGACGATGAGAATGCCGGCCATGATCAGCCCTTCTTTTCACGAATGAGGTTGGCGATGAACTTCGCGATCTCCGCCGGCGTGCCGGTCAGCATCTCGGCTTTCGACTGCTCGGGGATGTACATGCGCTTGACGACGTAGCCGCCGCTGCCGTCGACGACGCCCGCGCCGCTGACGACGACGAGCGGCTTCTGCTTCGCCTGCTTGACCATCTTCATGGTCGCGAAGCGCGGCGTGTTGATGCCGGTCTGGATGGCGACGACGGCCGGCGCCTTGAGATCGAAGTTGTGCCGGAGGCCGCCTTCGAGTTCGCGCGCGAGCTTCAGCGGTCCCTTGCCGTCCCACTCGAAGCCGACGACGACGGCGGCGTGCGGCAGGTCGAGGATGCGTGCGAGCGCGGTGCCGGTGGCGCCATGCGCCTGGTCGCCCGACTGCACGCCGGAGAACACGAGATCGGGATCTTCCGCCTTCGCGACGCCGGCGATGGCGCGCGCGATGGTGATCGGATCGGCGTTGGCGAGCGAGTCGTCCCAGATCCGCACCGCCCGGTGCGCGCCTTTGGCCAGCGCCTTGAGCAGCGACGCATCGGCATCACCGTCGCCGACCGTGACGGCCACGACTTCGCCGCCGCCCTGCTTCTCAACGCAGCGGAGCGCTTCCTCGAGCGCCGCGTCGTCCCACTCGTTCAAGGAGAACTCCATGAACTCGCGGCGCACGTCGCGGCCGTCGGCGGTGAAGCCGTATTCGTCACCGAGCTTGGCGACGTTCTTGATGGTGACGAGAATGCGCAGGCCGGTCTTCGGCGGCGCCTGATAGTCGGCGAACGTCGCCGGCGTGACGGGCTTCAGTCCATCCCACGAAACCGGCGTCAGCTTCTGTTCGACGGCCGGTGCTGCGGGGGCAGCCGCAGGAGCAGCATCCGGAGCCTTCGCTTCGGGTGCAGGCGCGGCTTCGGCGGGCGCTTGCGTGGGTGTCGCCGCCGGAGCCTGGTCCGCAACGGCTGCCGCAGTTGCAGCCGGCGCCGCAGCGAGCGCCACGGGGGCGGCCGCCACCGGCAGGCTCGCGAGCCGCGCCGAGATCACGGCGTCGAGCTTCGTCGCCACCGCATCCGAGATGTGCGTTGCGATCGCGGCGACGAGACGGTCGGCGAGCGGCGGCAGATCCTTGAGGTTAAGCGACTTCAGCTCGATGGCTTCCGCGACCAGCTCGGCCAGATCCTGGACGACGAAATCCTTCTCGTGCCCGCCGGTCTTTCGAGCATCCTCAAACATGGTCAGGTCCTTTGGACAGCAAGTGACGAAGATATCGATGTTGAGCGCCGCCGCTTCATGCACGCGGTTCTCGGAGGGCTTCTGCGTGCCCTGCGTATCGGGGATCCAGATGCGTCCGCCGCCGGCGCCGCAGCAGAACGAGTTGTCGCGATTGCGCGGCATCTCGATCAGCTCGCAGCCGATCAGCTCCAGCACCTTGCGCGGCGCGTCGTAGCCGCCGTTCAGGCGCCCGAGATGGCACGGGTCATGGAACGTGACGCGCTTGTTGAGCGGCTTTTTGACTTTGAGCCGGCCGCTGGTCAGAAGGTCGGCGAGCACGCTCGAATAGTGCTCGATCGGCGCGACCTCGCCGAAGGCCGGGTACTCGTTCTTGATCGTGTTGTAGCTGTGCGGGTCGGTGGTGATGATGCGCTGGAACGGCTTGGCGCCCTGCATCTGCTCGATGTTGTGGCTCGCGAGTTCCTCGTAAAGGCCCTCTTCGCCGACGCGGCGCACGTCGTTGCCCGCCGTCTTCTCGCCCTCGTGCAGCAGCGCGAAGTCTTCGCGTGCGGCCTTGAGGAGCCGCGCCACCGTCTGGCTGACCTTCTGGTTGCGCGGATCGAAGGAGGCGAAGTCGCCGACGAACCACAGCGTCGGAGCGGCATCCTCGCGGATGTCCTTGACGCGGAACTCGAGCGCCTTCGTCCATTGCGAGCGCTTGCGCGAGTTCTCGCCGAAGCTGTTGCCGGTGTCGCCGATCTGCACGATCGTGTTGCGCAGCAAGGGGTCCATCGTGCCCTGCTCGACGAGATGCCGGCGCATGCGCACGATGAGGGACGGGTGTTCGATGCCGACCGGGCAGATCTCCTGGCAGGCGCCGCAGGTGCGGCAGGCCCACAGCGTCTCGGGCGCGATGACGCCGCCGACGAGATCGAGCGCCGGTGACGAGCAGCCCTTGGCCTCGTCGTTGTAGGCGCGCAGATCGAGAATGAAGTCGCGCGGGCTGAGCGGATATCCGGCCGTCCGCGCCGGACAGGCTTCATGGCAACGGCCGCACTTGGTGCAGGCGTCGAGATGCAGCATGTCCTTCCAGGTGAAGTCCTCGATCGCGGAAATGCCCGCCTTCTCGGCGTCCTTGGGCTCGCCCGGCAACAGCGCCAGCGGCTGCTTGTTGCGGAAGATCAGCGATCCGACGGCGGAGATGATGTGCTTCGCCTTGTACCACGGGATCGCGGCCGTGAACGTCAGCGCCAGGATGCCGTGCATCCACCAGTTCGCCTGCCGGATGGAGATCGCGGTGGCTTCCGTCATGCCGGCGCCGGTCAGCACCTTCGATAGCGCGAGGCCCACCGGCGACCACGCCGCCCATGCCGGCTTGTCGATGATGAGGCCGCAGGCTTCCTGCAGGAAGCCCGAGCATTCGATGAGCAGCAGCGAAACGACGAAGACCCAGTCCTCGATGCGCCAGCCTTCGGCGACGGAGCGCAGTTCCGTCTCGCCGCGATAGTTGCGCACGTAGTCGAGCTTCTTCGGCTTGATCAGCGCCCGGCGCACGATCATGTAGATGAGGCCGATCATCAGGCACAGATGTCCGAGATCGAGCAGCAGGCTCATGATCAGATAGAACTTGCCCTTGACGAACGTGATGCCCGTCAGCGGCTTCAGAAGATCGACCTCGATGAAATAGAGCGTCGTGGCGATGGCGCCGAACAGATAGCCGTAGAAGATGCCTTTGTGCGCGAGGCCCGCCCAGCGATCGCGCCGCCTGAGCGTGCGATGCGAGAAGATGTCCTTCAGCCCACGGACGACGCGGTCGTAAAGCTCAAGCGGCTCGACCAGCGACTTGCCACGCGCGTACTTCGCGATATGCGCATACGCCCCGTACAGGAACACCGCCATCGACAGCGTGCCGAGCATGTAGAACATGATCAGCTGCTGCGTGTTGATGCCCCAAAATAGCTCGCGCGATTCCACCGATTTATCCTCTTTGGCCTGGCGCCGTCAGCGGCTCATCTCTGGCTGCGCCGCACGCCATCGGCCCTTGCGATATCGCTATCGCGCCGCCGGACTTCCTCCGATCAGGGCGCAAACGACACCTGCCGGCAAATGGCGCGGATGCCCGCGCCACGCCAATCGTCGTGATTTTTCTTTGTTGTTTGTTCGGAAACGAAAGGCCGCTCCACCTCGCGATGGAGCGGCACAGCACATCACGCGATGCGGATGGCGAAGATCTTTCGGATCGTTGCTTCCGTCTTCCAGGTGCCGACGAAACCGGCGTCGATCTGGAAGCTGTCACCGGCCGAGAACTGCGCGGTCTTACCGGTGCCGTCTTCCGTCAGCGTGACCTTGCCTTCGAACAGATGGATCAATTCGTCGGCCTTATAGGTGACGTGATAGGTGCCGGGCTGTGCTTCCCAGAAGCCGGTCAAAAACTTGCCGTCGGCGGTCTTGTTTTCGATCCACGTCTTCATCGAGGGCGTGCCGGCGATCGGCTTCCAACCGTCGAGGTCGGCGGTGATCGGCGTTGATTTCGGTGCTGAGTATTTTCCGAATGCTGTGATGGTCATTGGCTTATTCCTAATGTGTTGACACGATGGAGTATGCACCAAGAAAGGAGTGGCGCTAGACGCGCCACACCAGATCCGGATTCTCGTCCGGGTTGTACGCCGTGCCCCAGGCGCGCTGCTCGCGCTTGTACGGTTTCTGGTGCTGCGGATCGGCATCTTCGATCTCGCGTGCCAGGCGATGCCCGTCGAACGTCGCGTCCGCGATGATACGGGGCGACTCGGCATCGCCGATGACGAAGACATTCGTGATGCCGTTTGCTTCCCACTCGCCCTTCCGCGCCTTGAGTTCACGATAGAGCGTATCCTCGGAGCGTCGCGACGTGACGAGGATCACGGTATCGCACTCATGCCATTCGTGGCTGGTGTTCTCGTTGCGCGGCAGCTGCCCGGCACCCTTGTAAGAGCGCTTGTAGCCTTCACCCCAGATGTTGAAGAGTTCGACGCGGCCCTGTTCGACGCGCGAGCAACCCGTCTCGCCCAGAACCTTGATGCCGAGCTCGTGGATGAGGCGCTGCATGTTCGCACCCTCGAGGGTGTACTCCATGTAGGCGCCGAGACCGCACACCGTCGCAACCGTTACGTCGTGACCGGCGCGAGCGAACTTCTCCGCAAGGCTGGGCGCTGTGTAGTACGCATCGTAGTTGATGATCATCACGCGCTTGCCGACGGCCTTCTTGCCCTCGTACACCTGTTCGGGTGTCAGAACGTGCGGCAGGCTCGCATCGGCGCCGGGGATCGGCTCGTGCGTGCGGTGATTGACGCCCGTGGTGCTCCACTTCGCGCCCGTCGCAATAACGACGCGCGACGCGCCATACTGCAGAATATCATCGGCAGTCATCGGCTTCTGCTTGAGCGCGATCTGGCACTCAGGGTTCTTCTTGAGGAGCTTTTCGAGCTGCGTCTGGCGATAGTCGCGATGGAAGCTCCACTCGCCGAGACCCGGCAGCGTGGCGACATCGTTGACATAACCGCCGGTCTTTTCACGCGTATCGACGAGATGCACGGTGTAGCCGCGCTCCATGAGCACGCGGGCGCATTCCGACCCGGCAGGACCGGCGCCAACAATCAGGACGTCGTGATCTGACTTCTTCGGCTCGAACTTCTCCGGATGCCAGCCGCGGCGATACTCTTCGCCGGCCGTTGCGTTCTGCGTGCAGATGAACGGCACGCCGCCCATTTCCCAGCGCGAGATGCAGACGTTGCAGCCGATGCAGGTGCGGATATCGTCGACGCGACCCTCGTCGATCTTGCGTGGCAGCCACGGATCGGCAATCGACGGACGCGCCGCGCCGATGATGTCGATGATGCCCGCCTTGATGACCTGCAGCATCTTTTCCGGATCATAGTAGCGGCCGACGCCGACGACCGGCTTGTTGGTCGCCTGCTTGATATGGCGGATCCAGTCGTTTTCGTGCGCGATCGGATAGAAGCGCGAGGGACCCGCGTCCTCACCCCACTCGGCGATGTCGCCGATGTTGACGTCCCAGAGGTCGAGATACGGCGAAGCAAGCTCGATGAAGCGCAGGCCGTCCTCGGTCAGCTCGACGCCCTTCGTTCCGTAAAGGGTGTCGGTCGCGCAGCGCGTGACAAGGGCCACGTCATCGTTGACGGCCCGGCGGATCTTCTCAAGCGTCTCGATCCAGAAGCGAGCGCGATTATCGAAGCTGCCGCCGTACTTGTCTGTGCGCCGGTTGTAGTAAGGGTTGAGCCACTGCATCGGGCCATAGGCGTGAGCGCCGTAGACGTTCACGAGGTCGAAGCCGGTATCGCGGGCGCGCAGTGCCGCGTCCACATACTGCTGCTGCAGGCGCTCGAGTTCGTCGATGTCGGCTTCATGATTGTAGGTGAAGCCGGGGCAGCCGGGAACAGTCGCGAATTCGGAGTTGTACTGGCTCGGACCGCGCGAAATCGTGCGCGATTCGATGGCCGGCGCGTGCGGTCCGCCGTAGAAAAGTTCGCAGCCTGCGAGCGAGCCGTGGCTGTGTACGTGGTCGACCATGGCGCGCAGGTTGCGCATGTCGCCCTGGTCCCAGATACGGGCCGTGATGCGCAGCGTGTCGTCGCATTCCGGATGGATCGAGCACTGCTCAGTGTTGACGGCGCCCCAGCCGCCTTCGGCCTTGATGCCGCGATGGGCCATGTTCATGCCGGGCGAGTTCGTTCCCGCGCCGTTGCAGTGAGGCACCTGATAGAAGCGATTACGTATCGTTTTAGAGCCGAGCTTCAGTGGCGTGAAGAGGATGTCGAAGCGAGGATCTCTTGCCATTTTTTAGGACTCCTTGGTTCTCCCGAGAACCAAGGATTGGCTATGGCGCGATGCCTCGCGTCTATTGTCACGACCGATTACTCCTTAGGAGGTAGATTCCTGCTGCACATGCAAAGTGCGGCAGTTTCGGTCAACTCAAAGGATAACCGTTGCTCTGGGCCTAAACAAGCTCTCGAGCAGTGCGTCAAGCAGCCCGATGAAACGGTTCGTCATGACGTGTGTACGCTGCGGTCACAGGCAGGTCATGAGCGCGCTCGCCGCACAACATATCGCATTGCGATATATTATTAGTACAATACGGATATTCCGCATAATGAATTGCATGAATATGCCATATAAAACGGGACCTTTTATGAGCTCCCGTGCGTTTGACCTAAAAACCTCGATAGCAAAAGCAATTTGATATACAATGCGCCAGGATTTAGCTGGAAGTTTCTGAAAGCGCCCATTTGAGCGTTCTGAGATAAAGGCCGCTAGCCGCGACCAGCAGAAAATCGAGAGATAATAAAGCTGGCCAAGCGCCCTACTCTTTCCAGACATCTTGACTGGCGACGCGATGAAATGCACATCGAGCCGAGACGGATGGCGTTCAACCACCCGGGGGGAGGGGAGATTTCGCCTGATATGTCCAGACTGCCTATATCGTGCTTCATCATTGCTCAAAACGAGGCCGATCGCATTGCCAGAACAATTCGGTCGGTTGAACCGTGGGTTGATGAAGTCGTGGTCGTCGACAGCGGCAGCACCGACGATACAGTGTCCGTTGCCCAAGGAGCCCACGCACGCGTAATTTCACAGACGTGGCTTGGCTTTGGCAGGCAAAAAAGATTTGCCGAAGAGCAGTGCCACCGCGACTGGGTCTTGAACCTGGACGCCGACGAAGTCGTCTCGCCAGAACTTCGGACGAAAATTACGGAACTATTCCGTTCGGGCGCGCCAAAGCATGCGGCATACGGCATGCCGATCCACGTCATCTACCCGCAGCGGATCAAGCCCCGCATCTGGGCTCGGGACCATTGGTGCGTCAGGCTCTACGACCGCCGGATCGTGCGTTTCCGGGACTCGCACGTTCATGACACCGTCGTGACAGACGGCCATGCCGTAGGACGCCTCAATGCGCCCATCCACCATTTTTCGATCCGCTCGTTCGAGCACATGAGGGCCAAACTGGACAGGCGCATGTCGCTTGCGGCCGAACACGCCTCAATCACCAGTCCGGCACTCACATTGGCGCGCCTGACGATCGAATTCCCGCTGAACTTTTATAAGTACTACATCGTCAGGCGACACATCACCGGCGGCTTCATGGGCTTGCGCTACGCGGCGCTGCAAGCCCGCTTCAGAGCAGCGAAAGTCTATCGTCTCTGGCGCCGTCAACGATTGTCCATACTAAACGACGCACCCGTAAATGAA
Organism: Hyphomicrobium denitrificans ATCC 51888; assembly: GCF_000143145.1. NCBI lineage: Bacteria > Pseudomonadati > Pseudomonadota > Alphaproteobacteria > Hyphomicrobiales > Hyphomicrobiaceae > Hyphomicrobium > Hyphomicrobium denitrificans. The sequence continues at coordinate 185,854 of NC_014313.1, read as the reverse complement.
CACGCTATGGCCTCGAGCTTAGTCTCACAGCGAGACGGAAAAGACCAAGCAAAATAGTACTCACCGACGCGTTGGATCTCAATCCGACTACCTAAAGCGCCCACGCTTGACGTCAGGACGGTTCTGCTCGTGACCTTGTCCCCAAGGTGCTCACTCATAACTGGAGTCCGTTCTGGTTATCGCCCGTGAAGGACCTACTTACAAACTCGTTCGGCGTGAGCGCATTGTCAGCTCACGAGCGACGTGATGGCCCGGCAACGAGGTGTCCGCCGCGAGAGCCAAGCACTCGCGTGTGAAGTACTCGACAATCACAAGAATGCAAAAGCGGCGCCCGTCAGCGAGCGACAGGCCTTCGCCGCGAGCCCGATCAGGGCACACGCCGAAACAGAAAAGCTCTAGGCTGCGGCACGCTGCATGACGTCGCTCAGCACATCGCACGTTCGATCGATGTGTTCTGGCGCGAGCGTTGGGTGGACTAGAAACGCGAGGCTTGTCTCGCCCAATTCCCGAGCAATCGGCAAACGCTCCTTTGGACGCCACGGCGTTCCGTCAAAAGCCTTCTCAAGATAAATTTCGCTGCAGGAACCGACGAAGCAGGGCACGTCCTCAGCACGAATTTCGTGAATGATCCGATCGCGAGTCCAGCCACCAGCCAGCGCCTCGGCATCTACGAATGCATAACATCGGTATGCAGCAGGCTCGGCCCAGTTCGGAATATCGCAAACTCGCAGCCCTTTAAGGCCCCGCGCCGTTTGACGAATTTGCTCCGCATAGCGCCCGCGGATCTTAGTCCATTCGTCCATCTTCTTGAGCTGCAAACGCCCAATTACGGCCTGCATCTCGAGCATTCGCCCATTACCGCCGAAAGCCTCATGCACCCAGCGAAACGTCGCCTGCGGTTCGGACGCTTGCATCGTTGCGTAGCCCTTGCCGTGGTCCTTGAGCGACCACATGCGGCTCCACAGCTCGGCATCGTCCGTCGTGATCATGCCACCTTCACCGCCGGTCGTCATGATCTTGTCCTGGCAGAACGACCAGGCTCCAAGATGACCGATGGTGCCGACAGATCTTCCTTTGTAACGTGCGCCGTGCGCCTGCGCACAATCCTCGATGACCGTGAACCCGTGTGCGCGCGCCAGGGCCATGATCGGATCCATGTCAGCCGGCATTCCGCCCAGGTGGACTACGATGACCGCCTTCGTACGAGCTGAGATCAGAGGCGCGATCGTTTCAGCCGACAGTGCCTGCGTATTGCGGTCGACGTCGGCAAACACGGGAGTCGCGCCAGCCATTGCAACGCAGGAAACCGATGCGATAAACGAGCGTGGCGTGACGATCACCTCGTCACCGGCGCCGATTCCAAGCCCCTTTAGAGCAATCTCCAGCGCAACCGTACCGTTAGCGAGCGCAATCGCGTGACGGGCGCCTGTCCATGCAGCAAATTCCTGCTCGAATGCACGCCCCTCACTACCGGTCCAGTAGTTGACCTTGTTCGAGCTCAGCACTGCGGCAACAGCCTCAACCTCTTCAGGCGAGAAGCTCGGCCAGGGGGAGAAGGGAGTTTTCGGCATTGGATGATCAGCGGCGTATCTGGCGGGCAGGATTACCGACGACTTTGAGTCCAGCGTCGATCGAAGCAACGACGACAGCACCAGCTCCGACAAACGCACCCTCGCCGACGAATGTATATTCGCGCACCACCGCTCCTACCCCAATCCAGCTTTCCTTTCCAACCCTAACGCCGCCAGCTAAATGAGCACCGGGTGCAACATGAACACCATCCTCCAACACGCAATCATGATCAACCGTCGCACCCGTGTTGACAATAACTCCCTGCCCGACGCGGGCACCAATATTGACGACAGCACCCGCAATGACTACCGAACCAGGACCGATAACGGATCTACCGCTGACGGTTGCACGCGGGTGAATGAGAGTCGCGAGCCGCGCGCCTACACTCCTAAGGGCCAGCAACAATTCAAGCCGCATTCTATTGTTACCGACGGCAACAACTACCGCGTCGAATGCGCTCGCCTGAGCCATCAAGTCCTCCCCTGAGCCCGCTACACTCCACGGCGTCTCCAAAGCTACGTCGTGTCTATCATCAAAGAAGACAATCCGCTGCCATCCCAGCGCGTCGGCACAGTCAGCAACGACGCGTCCATGTCCGCCCGCGCCAAGAATCGCCAGTCCACCGCTCATCTGATGTCCATTTGTCGAGAAGCACGCTCAATATGGCGTTTCTGATCGAGAAACCTGTCGCCCCCACCCCCGGTAAACCGTTCCATCGTCGCTGACCCCTCTGCAGAAATTCCGTCACGTCTGATGATTTTCAGAAACGTCAAAGCCAGAATTCTGAGGTCCAACCGCAAACTATGGTTGTCGACATACCAAGCATCGAGTTCGAATTTTTGCTCCCAGCTTATGGCATTGCGACCGTTGACCTGGGCCCAACCCGTGACGCCGGGCTGAACGTCGTGGCGCCGCGCTTGCTCGGATGAATAGAGCGGCAAATATTCCATCAGCAATGGCCGCGGACCAACCAGGCTCATCTCGCCTTTCAGAACGTTCCAAAGTTCCGGCAATTCATCGAGACTGGTCGAGCGCAAAAAACGGCCAAACCGCGTGAGGCGCTCGGCATCCGGAAGAAGCGCGCCGTCCTTGTCGACACGGTTCGTCATGGTGCGAAATTTCACCAGGTGAAATGGCTTGCCGAGCAGGCCGGGACGCCGTTGGATAAAAAATACCGGAGTACCTATATTTACGCGCACCAATAGCGCGATAAGCACCGCGATGGGGACCGCGACAATTGCCCCTAAGAGGACGGCGGCGATATCGAACGCACGCTTGACCGTCATATCGCCACGGGCCTCACGATAGGATCTCTGGAAATATCCGACACATCAGTCGAACCTATATTGGGTCAACCATACGGCATCAAGCGCGCGAATTGAGCTTCAGCGTCTGACACATCCAACGCATATCACAATACCAAATGACATCCGCACGATCGCCGCTCAACACGCTAAATTCTGACGACGAGCATTGAGCTTGTGAAATGGAGGCGCCGGATAATCCGCTTCGCTTCCTATCTCGCGCTCACGCGCAATCTGTCCGTCCTCCCTACGCGCGAAAACGCTCAACTGCCAGTTCCATCGCCGAGACTATCGAGTCGACGCCAACCTTCGCGCTCAAACGCATGTCATAAAACGCCTTCCCGCGCCGTCCCATCGCGTCGCGCGACTCCGGACTCATAGATGCGAGCCGCGTCACAGCTTCAGCCAACGACGGCGGATCTTCCTGCTCAACAACGAAACCGGCGTCGGCCTCTTCGATCAAAGCCGCTGCATCACCCTGCACGGCCATGATAACGGGCTTACCCGCCAGCAAATAGGCCTGTGTCTTCGACGGGATGGTGATATTAAACAACGGATCACGGCGAAGATGCACGAGTAGCGCATCGGCGGACTGCAGAACGCCTCCGATCTCCGACATCGGCACCGGTGGATGGAAAACCACGTTTGTCAGCCCAAGCGCCTGCGCACGGGCTTTCAATTGCGGAACGTCGATCCCGCCACCGATGCAAAGCAAACTTACCTGCGGTGCCCGCTCCTTAAGCAATACCATCGCATCGAGGACATTCTCAATCTTCTGGGCCATGCCCATCGTCCCTGCGAAGACCAGAAGGAACTTGCCAGCGAGATCGGCGGGCCGCGCCCACGTGGCGACCGCGCCCTCTTTCATCGACGTTTCATCGGCCCAGTTGTACACCACGCGGATCTTCTCCGGCGAGACCCCGACAGCCTTCAGCCGCTCCGCAAATCCAGGTGATTGCGGTAGAAGCAGACTCGCTCGGCGATAAACGAAACGAGCAAAGCGCCCAATGACCGATAGTACGCGATCGTTGCCGATCATCCCCGTTGCTTTCAGCGTATCGGGCCACAGATCCTGGATGTCATAGACGAACGGAATCCGCCGCAAAAACCCGATGAGGGCAGCGGCGACACCCACGGTCAAAGGCGGATGATAGACGTACATGACATCAGGTCGCCATCGACTGAATACTCCCGCAATGGATGCCGATGCCGCAAAGCTGATGTAATTCGCACTCCGCCCGATGCGCGATCTGTCATGGCTGCAGTAGAGTGGAACCCGGGTGACGTGTATTCCGTCGACGACCTCGCGCTGCACGAAACGAACACGGTATCCGTCGTAGACCTTGCCACCCGGATAATTCGGAAATCCCGTGAGCACGCGAACGTCATGCCCGGCATCTGCCATCGCCTTGGCAAAATCAATGTTCTTGATCGTCGGTTCAGGCGTGAAGAACTGCGATAGGATCAGGATGCGCATGCGCAGACCGCGTCAGATCAATATTGTTTCCAAACGACGCGCCGCACATATCCGCTATAGCTGTGCAGAATACGGACAACCTTATCTGAGACGTTCGGCATCGCGTAATCTGCGACGTGCCTGAGCAAGCGCTCCTCGCCGCGCGGTTGCCGAAGTACAATCTCCAAAGCGCGCAGCACATTCTCGCGCTCGAGCCCGACCATCATGACCGTGCCTTCCTCCATCGCTTCCGGGCGCTCATGCGCTTCGCGGATATTCAACGCTGGAAAATTCAGGATCGAAGACTCTTCCGAAATTGTGCCGGAGTCCGAAAGCACGGCAGACGCCGATTGCTGAAGCTTCACATAATCATGAAATCCGAGCGGCTTTAACAGTCGAACGTTTGTGTGAAAATACGCACCACTTGCTGTAATTCGCTTTTGCGTACGCGGATGAGTACTGACGATCACCGGCTTTTCATAATGCTCGCTGATCGCATTGAGCGTTGCGACGAGGCGCGTGAAGCTTTGCTCCGACTCGATGTTTTCTTCTCGGTGCGCGCTGACGGCGAAATAAGCTTGCGGAGTAAGCTTCAACCGATGGAGGACGTCGGAAGCCGCAATCTGAGATCGGTAATACGCAAGCACCTCGCACATTGGGCTGCCGGTCTTGATAATGCGATCGGCCGGAAGGCCTTCGCTGATCAGATATTCGCGCGCAATGTCGCTGTAGGTCAGATTGATATCCGCCGTATGGTCGAAGATACGGCGATTGATCTCTTCGGGAACGCGCTGATCGAAGCAACGATTCCCAGCTTCCATATGGAATACAGGAATTTTGCGCCGTTTCGCCGGCAGCATCGAGAATCCAGAATTGGTATCGCCTAAAATCAGGATTGCTTCGGGCTTGACCAGCTCCAGCACACGGTCGGTCTCGATGATAACCTTGCCGATCGTCTCCGCCGCGTTAGTTCCCGCTGCATTCAGAAAATGATCCGGCTTGCGGATGCCAAGATCTGCAAAGAAAACTTCATTGAGCTCGTAATCGTAATTCTGACCCGTATGAACGATGGTATGTGCACAGTCGCGATCGAGCGCCGCCATCACCCGAGACAAGCGGATGATTTCCGGCCGCGTACCTACAATGGTCATAACGCTGAGTTTAGACGGGTTCTGCATAGGTATCCGGCTTGTCGCGATCAAAGATTTCATTTGCCCAAAGCATCACGACCATTTCGGTCGTCCCGATATTGGTAATATCGTGTGTCCATCCCGGAACCGTTTCAACGATTTCGGCGCGTTCACCCGAGGTTTCAATTTCGTAACGCTCGCCGGTCACCATATGACGAAAACCGAAGCGCGCGCGTCCCGAAATAACGAGAAACTTTTCAGTTTTGGTATGATGGTAATGGCTGCCGCGCGTAATGCCCGGATGCGCAGTAAAGAATGAGAACTGCCCGCAGTCTGGTGTTCTCAACATCTCCACGAACTTGCCACGCGGATCGCAATGTTCGGTGACACCATAGCGGAACGCATCCGGAGGCAATGCACTCACATACGTCGCATAAAGCGCTCGTGTCAGCCCCGTGCCGACGCGCTCGATCAGCAGACTGCCGCCACGGCAGTTACGAAATGCCTTTATCTGCTCTGCGACTTCGCCGACCGTTGTGGCGTAGATCGGATCGATTTCAACCAGTCCCGGAGAAAGCTTGCCATCGAGCGCCGCCAAAAACGAACTGACCACATCATCGATGTACACCAGCGTGAGCGCAGCACTTGGATCATGAATCGTAATGGGAAGGTCGCGCGCGATGTTATGACAGAACGTTGCAACCGCAGAATTGTAGTTGGGGCGCGCAAACTTGCCGAACACATTGGGCAGACGATAAAGATACAGCGGACAACCCGTCGCTCTCAGCGCATCTTCCGCTCCGAGCTTGCTGTTGCCGTACTCGTTACCCCGCGTCACTTGGGTGCTCGAGGTATAAATAACCGGAACTGAACGCCCGCTCAGCAACCTCGCCAGCTTCTGGGTGATCGTAGTGTTGTCGCTATAGCTTTCGCCTTCCTTCGGGCGGTTGATCCCCGCGAGATGCACGACAGCATCCGCCTCGGCCAAGGCATTTGAGATATCTGCATCCGAAGAACTGCGCGTTATCGGCAGGCAGGTGACGTCGGTCCGCGGCTTCAATGCAAGAAGAAGGTTTTTTCCGATGAAGCCGTCTGCACCCGTCACGACAAGTTTCATCTCAGACACCCGGATACCAGGGTTTTCCAGCGAGCAATTCCTGAACGAACCCGACTTTCTTCAGCAGGGCTTTCATGCCGGCGACGTCCAGCCGCTGCGTATTGTGTGAGTTGTAGTCTTGCGCTTCCGTAATGCGGCGTTCGCCGTGCTCTACGAACTTCTCATAATTGAGATCACGTGAATCCGGCGGCACACGATAATAGTCGCCGAGATCATGAGCGACGGCCACTTCCTCGCGTGACAGCAGCGCCTCATAAGCCTTCTCGCCGTGACGTGTGCCGATTTCCTGCACCGGATGGGATTGCTTATCGAACAGCCCGAGCAATGCCTCGGCAAGCACATCGATCGTCGCCGCCGGCGCCTTCTGAACGAAGATCTCACCGTTCTTTCCATGCTCGAACGCGTAAAGCACAAGATCGACGGCATCTTCGAGAGTCATCATGAAGCGCGTCATGTTCGGGTCGGTGATGGTGATCGGGCGCCCCGTGAACATCTGCTCCAAAAACAGCGGTATGACCGATCCACGCGAGCCCATGACGTTGCCATAGCGCGTACCGCAAACGATGGTGTTCGTCCCCTCGCATGTGCGCGATTTTGCGACCATCACTTTTTCCATCATCGCCTTGGAGATACCCATGGCGTTGATGGGATAAACGGCTTTGTCGGTGGAGAGGCAGATGACGCGCGACACCCCGCACTGGATGGCGGCCTCTATGACGTTGTCGGTTCCGCCGACATTGGTCTTCACCGCTTCCATCGGATGGAATTCGCAGCTCGGGACTTGCTTGAGCGCGGCCGCGTGGAACACGAAATCGACTCCACGCATGGCGCCGAGCACGCTCCGGTAGTCCCGGACATCTCCGATATAGAATTTCAGCTTCTCGCTCTGGAGACGCTTGCGCATATCATCTTGCTTCTTCTCGTCACGCGAGAGAATGCGGATTTCCCGGATCGAACTATCGAGAAATCGTCGAAGAACGGCATTTCCAAACGAGCCCGTGCCACCCGTGATAAGGAGCGTTTTATTGTTGAACATGGCGCGCGCTATCATTTGTCCGATGAGATATCACAGTCCAGCCCAACAGAACTATCCAAAACAAAACAGTCACTCCTGAATCAGCTGTCATAAAGAGTTGATTATTCGCCGGCAGATAGAAAAACAAGAACATGCAAAGCACCAACACAATGGCAGATGCATCCCGATGCTGCTCTGTCGCTTCTCGCCAGCAAAATGCTGTTAGCAAGCCCAACGCCGCAAAGATAAAAGGAACGCCATAAAAGCTGACATCGTTTGCCCACCATGTCATGGCCGTAGACCATTTAGCCTTGGCATCCCATCTATCTGATATTTTATTTGTATAAGCTCGCTTTTCGAAATCATCTCCGAGAACGCGCTTACTGAAATGCAGCAGTAGCGGAGAATGACCAATACCGAATGTGCTCGAAAAATCCTCGGTCATAGCTATGGACATACCGAGATATCCCTGGCTGAGATAGCCCGTCGCCATGACGGCAAGAAAATTTCCGTGCTTCGCTTCGGTTCGCAGCACCTGATCTGCAACAGTTTGATTTGACACCGCAACGTCAGAGGTCGCCTTGTCAGCCTTATCCGCCGCCCCCACGTCCGGCGGTGCGGAGTTCGGCACGGGCTGACCTGCACTTCCAACACAATCTGTGGTGCAAGTCTCTTGCTGCAGTTTAGCTGCTAATGAAGATGCGTCCTTTAAACTACTCTCCGCATCACATGCGCAGCGCCAGTCGCCAGCGGAACAAATATGCCCTTTATTAAATTCAGCAACAGCAGGAATTGAGCGGAAAAGCCGAGCGTCCTTACGTTCCATAAACATATAAGCGCCTGCGAAAATAACAACTGCTATAGTCGAAAGCAAACCGAGCAAACGAGAGAACGGAAGATCACGCGAAATAAGCGCCCGGAAAGTTACAATCGGCAAAGTCGCCAAGAGCATAATAACAATATCGGCAATTTCCTTATCCGTACCCCGCAGAAGCGACATACATAGCGCTGACAGCAAGTAAACTGCTAATAGCGCATATTCCTTCCATCGCATCTCGTCCCAGTGCAAAATGCATAAAGGCAGCACAGAAAAAGTGAACGGAGCGAGAAACGCCCGCGCCAAAACATAGATATAGCGATTCCCAGTGGAGTCATCACGAATTCCATTGATCATATCCATATACGCAACGTTCTGACATTGCGCGAGATGAAGCGCGTCCCACGGATTTTTATTCATATAAATCCACGCTGAAGGAAAGAGCAAAACACCACTAGCGATTGCTCCCACCCAAAAGAACGGTCGCCAGGGTATTTGGCGCGTCGAAATGGATATGGACCGCATGCCTACAGAATAGCCCAAAACAAGCATAATTAGGCAGATGCTCATAAAAATAGTAACATAGGATATGTTGGGAGCATCCCACCTAATAGGGCCAAAAAGAAACAGGCCATAGCTCAGTGAGATATAGCTGACCACCAATAGCAGAGGCGCAAAGCGGGCAAGCTGATTTAGTAGCCTCAATAGCATGTCTCGTCCCCCGCGACACGCAGAACCACATTCGAAGCACTCATATGATTCAAATAATAGTCGGCGCCACGTCGGCCGCATTCAGTCCTATACGCTGCATCAGACACAAGGACGCGTAAGTTTTTTTCCAATTGCGCGGCATCTTCAACCGAACAGGAAAGTCCAGCCTTGATTTCCTCATTGATGATCGACGTGTAATCTCCGAACGTCTCCACAGCGCCCAGAATAGGAAGTTGAGCGCGGAAGTAATCAACCGTTTTTGAGGGAAAGTTCGGAACTTTGAAATCGGCCGAAGTAAGAACAATACCTATATCGGCAGCCGCCAATAACTCGCAATATCGACTTCGACTAAGTTTTCCCAGAAATGTTAGATTTGGCAAATTTGCAGCCTGTTGCTCGATCAAGCCAGCAAGAGGACCGCTTCCCGCTATGGCAAAACGCACAGTCGGCAATGTTTCCGAAACACGCTGCGCGAGTTCACCAATACGCTCAATTTCTCTTCCCGGGATCAGCTGTCCACCAAATACGCAAACCACATCACCCGCGCTAAAAGCAAACCGGTTTCGGATTTCATCACGATGGGACAGGTCAATAAGACCGGCAGGCCCCCATGGAAGTACCTGCATCATGCGACCAGAATATTTCGGAAAATATGACCTAAATAACCGGATGTTAGCCGGTGTCATACAGCCCACTTGCGAGTATCGTCCTACTGCCTTCGACTCAAAACTATGAGCCACCACTGCTGCGATTTTTCCCCCTGGCAGTAACCCGAGCTGATACTGAGCAAGAGGGAAAAAATCCCAATACAAAAGTAACGTCTTTTTCGCCTGCTGCTGATAGCACTTCACCAGTCCATCAGTCACGACAGCCGGAGAAAATCCGACGACTAGGTCATAAGCCTGAGGTGGAATAAATTTCTGCGCTGCGCGAGCGGCAAGATAAGAAGCTATTAGCCATTTTGCGCCCTTTCGAACAATATTTGGAAGCCAACTCGGAAAGAACGACAAGGCAGACAATCGCAGCAACCGAGCACCATTTGCCATCGTAACAAACTCGACCGAGTGCTCCTCCTGCCACTCCAGATGAATAACATCGACAGAGTGGCCCGCTCGCACGAATGCGTCGACGAGATCATTCGTCAGCCACCCGTTTGCCGCGTCGGTAGAGAACTTCACGCACACCAGCAGAATTCGACTCATGCGACGCTTTCTAATTTAGCTTTCCAATGCGATCGGCGCACGGCGCGCACGGCAACCATCACAATAAAGCCCCCGAAACCCGCAAAAAGAGTGGCATAGGCGGGCGCCATTCCTTCATAGACAGGCAAAAGCAGAATAGCGACGGCGACTAAAAGAATAGCCTGAGTGAGATCGAATAGAATTGGCATCAGACGCGCCCCTTGGGATATGCCGTAAAAAACAAAAAACACTCCCGCAATACGAAAAAAATCGCCAACAATGCAAGGCAGGACAAACTGCTGAGCGGGCAAGAATGCTTCTGAGAAAAGAACGCGCAATACGAATTCGCGCAGGAGGTAAAACAGGCAAAGCCCCCCAACCATGAGTCCAAGAATCGGATACATGACATGGCGCCAGCGTTTGTCTAAGTCCGCCAGCGAAGTCGCTGCCGAATAATAAGGAAGCGCCTGGTATATCATAAGCATGCCGAAGAACTGCATGTAGACATCGGATATTTTCAATACGGTTTGCCAATAGCCGACGACCTCCCAGCCAAATCGGCCGCCGACAATATCGCGCACGTAAATCTGAGCGAGCGGAACTGCCGCGAGCGAAATGACGACCACGCCCGAATAGGACAATAGGTTCGTGATGTCGTCGCGCGTCGTGGCCCATACGGGACGACGCCAGCTGAGCGGGATGGTCTTAGCTGCAAACCACAGCCCTATGACCGCACCGACCACCGGATAGAGAACAATACCAAGCGCGGCCCCTGCATAATTCCCCGGCCAGACACAAGCGATGAATACAAATGCTCCAACACATGTCCCGATCATATTTGATAATATGATGACACGGCTGCGCTGCATGGCTGTCAGCATGGCTTGCGAGAGATTATTAGCGCCGACGACCCATTGCGTAGCGGCAAGCAGCAGAAACAGCCATGATAGAGTGTTATCCTGAAGCAAAAATCGGGCGAACAGAGCGTTCCCCGCAATGAGCGCAACCGATACGATGATCGATTGCGCGAGATAAATTTTGAATGCAGCAGTCAGACGCCGTTGGCGGTCTTGCTCCGAGACCGCGCTGACAAGGCTCTGGATGAGTGCGTTGGTAGTTCCTCCACCAGCCAACATGCTGACGATGGCGACAACCGTCATCAGCTGCGCCAATTGCCCGAATGCCTCGGGGCCAAATCCAGCAGATATGACCTTGACGATAAGTAGGCCTGCACCAGCCTTCACCACGGTGACCGCAGCAAAGCCTGCCGTCGATATCGGCAGAAACCGTAAAACCGCCGCCCAACGCTTCACGAGAAATGTCATCAACCTGCAACTGCCCCACTACGAAAAACAGGCCGATTCTTAAGAGGACGTTTCGTCTCAAGAAACGAGTAGACGTGACAAATTCGAGGCTCTCTTTTACCGCGCAAAGTCTCGACCAGAGACGGCCTGAGATAACGGCAATCAATCTTCGATGACAACACTTGACTGCTGGGTCAAACGCCGCACGAGCTTGAGTTTAGCGCGAACATTTCTATCCGCTATTGGCGGGTAACTGCAGATTTGGATGAACGTCCCAGATACGCCCGAACCGAATTCGCCAGCCCAAGATTTCGCACGCCGTTAATGCGCCCCTTGAGATAACGCAACGGATGCGACCGCCAATAGAATCTCCGCCGCACACTCTTCGGGATCGACGACTCGAATTTCTCGCTCGGCCCGGCAGGCGGAGGCAGAATGCCATAACCGTTGAGTCCCATTTCCCAACCGTACCGAATATCGACGTCCACCGGACGCGTCCTTGGACGCGACGCCAGCAACTTCCGACAACCCGACTGACTGAGAACGTAGGCGGTCGTTGTCTTCGGAAAATGCGCGTACCGTACCAGCCAGCGCTCGCCGCTCAATTGCGAAAGGCGGCAGTGCGGAAGGCTCTTGACGTCAGACAAGGCGACGATGTCCCACCCTGCTGGCAAATGCTTGACGCAAGTCTCCACGACCTCATGAAAGTCGCTCGCCAGGATAGCATCGTCCTCGAGCACAACGGCGTAAGGCAATCCGCGCGCGACAATGTTTTCAGCGGCGATGAGATGACTGGCGTAACAGCCGATCTCACCCGGCAGCAGCGATACTGTTCCGCTGAAATTTGCCTTCAGTCGCTCCGGCACCGCTTCGCCACGAACCGCTTCGATGCGTTCGAACGGACCACCAATCTGACCGCTGATATAGGCGAGGCGATCTGTAGCTGATGCGAGGTTGATGACGAAGACTTGCATGCGCGCGGGACAGGAATTATCCAGTTGAACCATCCCAGTGCAATGCGTCGCGATTCGCCGTCAAAGTCGGACGAGACGGCAAACGACAACGTGGCTCATATGCTTTCAGCAGCATCCGTCTACTCCATCGCGGAAAAGCTTAGCCAAAAAATCCGTGACAATCCAGCACGCGCACTCTTCATTGCGTTTCTAGTCTCGATCTTTTTTCTCAAAGGAGGCGTATCCCAAGTCGTTGCCGTCGCGTGTTTCGCCGTCAGTTGGATTTTGATCTTTCGCAAACCGCGCAGCTCCGAATTGCCGACGCCGCTGATGGCGCCCATCGTCGTTGCGTTTCTCATCGCGAGCGAGATGCGCCTGCTATTGCCTCCCTACGGGAGTGTCAAAAACGCCAAAGATCAATGACTTAATTGATGGTGGGACGCAAAATGTGCCATCGGTGTTTCTTTGCGTCGCAAGCCGTAGTGTCCCACCTAAACCACCACTATGAACGTCGCTATGGCGAGGCAGACACAAAACACCCACGTCCCGGGGCAGAGGGCAGCCTTCATCGTCCGCCATAGAGCTTGACCAGGGAAGCTGCGAGGGTTGTCCACCCGATCTTGTCCGCGATCGCTGCCAGAACCATCGCTATACCAGCTCCCGCCGCCATGTAATCGCGAGGCTGCCAGGTTGGGCGTCCTTCGGCCCTCTCCGTAGTCTTGGCTCCAAGGTGCCGAAGTTGACCCTGGATGTTCCCTAAGCGGCTTTCCACGCCCAGCATCCAGTTCATAAGCCAGGGCGGAAGCGACCCGGGAGAGTCCTGCATTTGACATGTTCTTTCGTTCCGGTTGTTGGAACGCGGGCACTAGTAGTTCAGGAGAGCGTTACGGGGTTCGTCTTGAGAGGGTGCAAGAGCGTTGCCCCAGATCGACGGAAGGCCGTCTGAGTAGAGGGTTTCGCCCGTCGTGGCGCTGCGGATGCTCCCAGGTTGAAAAACGTTCGTGACAGGCGCCGGATGGCCATAGCTCCCAAGGTCGCCAGAAACGCCCGTGTAGCCCTGTTGTCCAAGCGACTGCTGTGCTGCGACTGGATCTCTCCCATTGCCATGGAGCGCAGTCAGGTAATCATCCACGGATGCAAACGGACCTTGCGCATCGACCGGGAACACGCGTGATCCGGTATCTGTAAGAGCCCGCTCTGAGGCGACGGCGGGGCTTTCAGAGAGATAGACACCGGGGCCGAATGAGCCTTCGGAGCTCGGCTTAAAATTCCGGAAGTCCTCTGCCGCCGCGGTCCCGTGATACATGCGCTGCGGCGCCTCGCGAAGGGCGCCAGATGAAAGCGCTCCTTTTGGTATAGCCGCTGCCGGGTTCATCGCATTCCCGCCGTACATCGACATCAGGAGGGTGCGCATATCGTCGGCATTGCCCGGTGCATCTGGGCCTTGTCCGAAGGTTCCTGGATTGGAAGGCGTGCCGAAGAGACGAGAAAGTGCGTTGATCGGCTCTTGGATCATTCCAGGAATTGCAAGCCCGAGAGATTCCGTTCCGTCCGGGTTTGCGTAGGTCCCGAACGGCAAAAACGACATCCGATATGTTAATTCGGAGTCCTTCTTATTCTGTGGAGGAACGTAATCGGGCATTTCTCGCGATTCCTCGAATTAGATACTCTTCCGATATGGATCAGAAAACACTGAGAGAACTTCTCGACTACGATCCGAACACCGGCGTGTTCTTGTGGAAGATTTCGAGAAGCAATAGAGTCAAGGTCGGAGATGTCGCCGGAAGAACAAACAATACCGGCTACAAAGACATAAGTATTGATAGCAGACGCTATCTCCAACATCGGCTTGCTTGGCTTTACGAGACTGGAGCGTGGCCCGTTGCTGAGATCGACCATATCAATGGCCAGAAAGGCGACAATCGGCTTGCCAATCTTCGCGAGGCCACACGATCCGAAAACCTATATAACCGTAAAAAGCCCCCGAGAAATACATCTGGACTCAAAGGCGTTTGTTGGCGCGCCGATAGAAAGAAGTGGTTTGCGCAGCTACGAGTCAACGGTAATCAGATCAACATCGGTTGCTATGACACGAGAGAAGAGGCGTATTCGGCTTATTTGACAGTCGCCAACCAATACCATCGCGAGTTCGCAAACTTTTAGTTCTTGGCGAGAGCCTCACGAGTTCGGGCAAATGGCGTCGAAGACTTTGTTGTGAGCGACGACCGCGCGCTTCGTCGGCTCGGTGTCGGCCTTGCTCCAGCCTATGGGCTTAAAGGAACGGCAGCCGGAATCGACGGGCACGCTCGAGCAGCCGCTAATCCCTACGGTAGCGATCAGTAAGCCTGTCAGCAGGAAGGGTTTCGACCGAGCGGCGAGCGGCTTGAGCTTTTTCGACATTGGCTTGTGTCCGTTGTTCTATCTTCGCGACTGTCTTTGCCGCTCCGATGCTTCTTTGTTCGTACGCAAACCATGTGATGAGACTGGCGATCAGAGCTCCACCAAGAATGAGTTTGCCGCCAACCTTGTCGAAGAAGAATTCGAGAATGTTTTCGATCACGACCATCAGACCGCTCCCTCCATCTCAGTGACGGGAACCGGCAGCGGCTGCACGCCAGTCGCAGCGTCTTCGTGCCGCCACTTCCTGATCCAATTCGAATTCCAGGCGATGCGCAGCACCCAGTAGGCGCTGAGCGCCGCAACGACGAACCAGATTTTTGAATATGAGAAAGTCGCGAAATCGAACCCTGTCTGAAGGGACGATTTCAATGCGCTTGCCGAATGCGCTAACTGCTCATGCGGTGGCAAAGCATCTGGCAGAGACGGCAAGAGTTGATTGGTTGTATTCGAAATCCCCGTCTTGGCTATGTCGGCTTGAATTGTCTTGGCCGTCGCCGCGATATCCGACACCTGATCGACTTGCTTCTGCGTCACGATCTCAGGCCAGATAAACACCATGTCAGCGGTTCGCTTGAACGTCGCCTCGCAAACCTTGTTCGACTGGTTCCCGCCGACACCGGTTATCGTCGTCTTCGTCCACTTGGTGACGAACGTAACGTGATGGCCTCCGGTCCGCTTCATAATGCAACCGCAGCCGACGCGAGGTTCTGGTATCCGTGTGCCGAACCTTGTCGCCGAGTACGCGAGCAATCGTTCCGCCTTCGGGATAGGCGTCAGATCGGCGCCCGCGCGTTTCAGACACCAGAAATAAAAGGCTGCGCACCAGGCGATCTCATCGGATTTAACGTCGGGCCGATCCACGCCCGCGAAGTAGTTGATGATCGTCGCATTTGCGGCCGGCCCAGCGATCTCTTCGACGTCCGACTGCTCTTGTTCCCATGCGATATCGAGCCATTTAGTCATTCCATCTTCTCCCCCGTGAGGCCCGCCGTCATGTCGTTGACAGCGCCTTCAACGCGTTCAACCTGACTGGTGATGGCTTCGAGCTTTTCCGTGTGAGCGATTGACTCTTCGCTGAGAGCGTCGAGGCGCGCGTTAATTCCGGAGAGGTCGACTTCGGCCGCCGGAGCGGTCGGCGCCGGATCGTCCCCGCGCTCGAGCCGGAGCGCCTCCGATATCGCCCGCGCTTCCTGCTCACTGATCCGCCGTGCGTGTTCCGGAGCGCGAGCAACAGCCGCGTGCATCACCCGTTCCGATCCATCCTCTATCGTGACGGCGTACCAGCCCATCTCTTCAGGCTCTCGCATCGAAGTCTCTCCACATGCGCTCTTCATCGATTTGCTGGGCGCGGTCCTCGTCAACCCAGACAGGCCCGCCGTTTCGGCTTCTTCGCCAGGCGGCGCGGTAGGTCCGGTCTTTCGGAAGGTCGTCGATGTCGACAATCTCGATCGCCGTTCCCAAATGTCCGCAGTCCCGTTCCGCGATGATCTCGATCGCCTGCCGCCGGCTGCATCCGCCGGTCATCATCATCCGGGCGTATCGATAAGCGGCTCCGGGCTTCACGCCGCGGGCAAGCATCCGGTTGAACTGGACGATCCAGAACCACCACGCCCGTCCGTGCCAGGGATGAAACGGATCGGCGGCCCCGCGCATCAAATAGCTGATGCCGCTCTCCGCCGGGCAGGTGACGGCGACCGTTCCACCCGTTCTGGTGTCGAGGATCCTCTCCCGCGTCATTGATCGCCGAGCCCCGAGAGATACCAAGCCGTTGGGTCTGTATTCGAGGGCGATGAACTACCGAGGGTGTAGCAGAGACCGGTAATTGCTCCTGCGGACTGCGACGAGTCGTACACCCATCCAGCACGCCCTTGCGTGGTGTCCGGCCCCCGGCAGGTAACGTGACATGCCCAGTTCGCACTGGAAAAATCCGTCGCGATCGTTGCTGTCAAAACGCCCACGTTCGCATCGGTTATTGACGTGTTGTTGTATGAGGCCACGACGGTCGGGGTGCCGCCCGATACTGTGGCTTCCAGCCACCATTTCGGAGAACTCGGATGGAACTGCTGAGTTGCGGGCGTGACTGCGGTATCGGTTGCCGTTGAGGTTTCCTGCACCGCCTGACTTGCCGTCTTGACCGTTCCGGCAACTGAATTGGTTGCGCTCTCTGGCACCCAAGCCGAGTCTCGGAACTGATAGTTCAGATTTTCATCCGCGACGTACGCGAACCATCCGCAATCCGTGTACGGGGTGAAGTTCACCCAGGCTGCAGATCCACCGTGATACTGCACGATGTCGTGCTGGGAGAAGGTCGACCATGCGCCGGATGGAGATGACGTGAGGAGATAGAACGCCCCATGCTGCGGAGAGACCGGCGGGGCCGAAAGCCTATCCGTGATCGGAATGATGCCCTGAGCGACTTTGATGAAAGGCGAGGTGTGGGAAACGACGCTCCAGTTTCCACCATCCGACCTGAGTTCGATGTCTTCGCCGTTGAGCGCCAGCGCATATCCGGTCGAAAACGATTTCGAGCCTTCGGAAATGAGCTGCGAGGATACAGTTGCCAGGATCGCCTGATTTGCCGATCCGGCGTGCTGGACCCGAATGCACCAGCCGTTCCCCATTGCGACCGCAGACGGCAGGGTGAGCGTCACGTCGCCTGATGAGCAATTGATTTTGAACAGGCTGTTCTGATCGTCTTTGACGACCGTGTAGTTCAGGGATTTCGTGACGACGGGAAACGATGCGGTGACGGCAACATCGCTGGACGATGCAGAAACGACGGCGCCGGGGATATTATCGTGCGTCGCAATGGTGTTGGAGCTGCTGTCCTTGATGACGATCTTATACGGTGCTGTCCCGACATAGATCAGGGTCCGGGTGATGCCGTTGGTTGTCGGATAGCCTTGGGAATCCGTGACAACCGAGGTTCCGAGACTTGCGGTCAGATCGGCATCGGCATAGACCGTTTTGGCATTAGTGGTCTGAGCGTCATAGAAATAGATCGTCGCTCCAGAGATCGGAGCACCGGTTGAATCATCTGTGATGCGTTCCCCAGGGGGGAACACATAGGTTGAGTCAGTCATGCGGGGGGTCCTAGATGAGAGAACCGGTATTCAACCCGGGCGGGATTGCCGCTCTGGTTGTCATCATCGGTACGCTTGCGTTTTGCTTCTGGTACGGATCTTACGTTCGATCCTGGATTGATTCCGGATCGTGGTGGCTACTGGCGCTCGCTGGTGTCGCGCCCTTCGTTCTCGGCTATTTCGTCGGTGATGCGCGCGACCGGGAAGACTATCACCGTATTTTCAATTGGCTTGCGCGGAAGTTTGGCTCTCGATGAGAGGCTGCCGCGTGTTCTGTCCAACCGCATTCAGGATACGGATGATCGTATCGCGCTGAGCGGCCGTCGTTTGCCGATGGTTGGCAAGCTGTATCAAGGCATTGACGTAGGTGTCACGATCAATCCCCCGGGCCGTCAGGATACGCGCTTGGTCCGCCATGATGCGCCCGGCACGTTCCCCCAGGGCATTATTCATCAGAGCGTTTACGCCGCGCCGCGCGATCGCGAACACGAGTTCCCCGGTCGACCTCGGAGCCTCGGTATTCACGGGCGCTCCGGCGCCGACCGGCAATCGGCTTTGCCCCGCCTGACGCCGCGCGGTCGCTGAATTCCGCATGATCTCATTGAAGCTTTCGGCCATGCGGTTTTCCGCATCGACCATACGGGCCAAGTGATTGGCGTTTCGTCCACCTGCAATTTGCGCAACGTTCTGCCTGGCAAACTCGCTGTTAAGCGCACGCCTCGCGGTGGCATCCCCGTTGGTTCCGAAGTTCGTTGCCGCGCGGCCCATGATCTGGCGCAGGTTATTGCGCGCGCCGTGGCGGTACATGGTCTGACCGGCCTGTGAGAGGTTCGAAAGTTCGTCAGCAACAATGTTTGGGTCGCGCTTTGACGTAAACACGGTCGAACCCAGTTCCGCCGCTTCCCGGCCTTCCAAGCCATCTCCGGCAATGGCTCGGCCTCGGGCCCATGAGCTTTGCGTGGGATCTGCCGCGTTCAAGTGCGTGTCGACGGTGGTGCGCAGCTGGCGGGCAAGATTGCCGTAAATGCGGGCTTCGTTGCTCCCCCGCTCCGCGCTGCGCGCCAAATCATCCACGGCGCGTTTGAGATAATCGTATTCCAGACCTGTCGGGACAGCTTCGGGTGCTGTTCTCTGTACCCCCGTCATGGCCTGCATCGGATCATTGACGGGCCGCAAACGGAATTGCTGACGATAGCCATCGGCGCGCGCGAGCGTCTGAGCCCGGTTGAACGCTGACGCTGGGATGCTGTCGAGCACATTCTGGATTTCGGGCGTGATCGGAATCGAGGTGTTGTGAAACTGCTCGTAATGCGGTTGTGCGGCTTGACGTGCGCCAGTGTTCACCGCCTCAACGAATTGGCCGAGGTTTCGCTCTGGGCCGAGTGCTCGGTCGACCCCGGCGCGGATACGGTCGGGAGCATCGGCACGACGTGCATTGAGTTCACCACGGACGATCGGAAGCTGGGGACCGTGCGTGTTGGCGAGCGTCTCAGCCGATCCGCGAAGATCCTCACCCATATCGAGCAGCATGCCTTGCGGGCCGAGTTCCTGGGCCTCTTGCGCATAGCGCTGTGGCGTTAGACCTGACGATGCAATGTCGTCGGCAACGCGATTGACTGCGCCTCTTTCAAACGGTTGGAGAGCGGGCGGCAACGTCGCGCCTCGGTTCGTAGCGTAGCTGACGGCGTTGCCGATCCCTCGGGCGACAACTGGAGCGACGCCACCCACAGTTCCGCCGATGGCTGCGCCCTTCACCGCATTCAGTACGCGGTTTTCACCCTCCCCTTCGCCGCCGCCGTACAGCGCGCCATACCCGGCTCCCGTGAGCGCGGCATTGCCTATTTCCGGCAGCAAGGTCGTACCGCGAAAGACGCGAGCAGCGCCAAATGGAGCACTGGCGACGACGCCCCCGACCATCGCGGCGCCCTTCTCGAGGCCACTCGCATTGTTGTCGATGTAGCGTTGACGAGCGTCCTGATAAGCCTTTGCCTCATCATAAGGCGCACCGATGCGGCCGCCGCTGACCTTGTTCAGTCCTGCATCGATCCCTGCCGACGCTTCATCGAGCCAGGATCCGAACGGCAGATATTGCGCCGGGCTCGCATGAGGTGCAAAGCCACCGGCCGCTTCCTTCGCGACGCGTTCGTCCATTCTCTTGTCGAGATCGGATCGTTGCGGTTGTTCGGGCTGCGCCGCTGGTGTTTTTGGGTCCGGAACTGCCGATTTCTGCACGTACGCCATGATGTCGGCATCCGATGCATTGTCCGGCGCATTGACTTCATACTGCGCGCCGTCTGGGCCACTCACATGGAATGTGGCCATCAGTTCACCCTCTTGATGGTCCAGCCGTTATTCGCGGGCGCTTGGGGGGCCGCGGGAACGGTTCCGGGAGTCGTCGGCGTTCGCGTTGCTTGCGTCCTCGCCCGATCCATCCCCCTCTGCACGATTGCGGAATAATCATCGAGCGCGCGGTCGAAGTCTTCCTGGCTCTGTGCTCTGTCCATCCGAGCGAGCGCTTGCGTTGCCTTCGATCCCTCCGCTTCGGTGATCTGGCCGCCACCGCGAAGCGAATTGAAGGCTTGCAAGAAGACTTGCCCCTTTGCCTGATCGACCAGATTGACGAAACCACGCTGTTGAGTTCCCGGGATGCCGGGCAGGACGCCATAAACGCCGACACCGTATTGCTTTCCCGGATGCTTGCGGATCGCATCGATAGTGTCGAGCGCCAACTGTGCGTTATCGATTTGGCGCGGAAGATCGGCTACGGCCTTACCTTCGGCTTCGCCTTGTTCTCGGAGGCTCGCGGCACCGGCCACGTCCTTATTCACCGTCCTGATGGGCTGGCCCGTCGCCTTGTCGATGATTTGCGTTCCGGTTCCGGTATCGATTTCGCCCGTCCCGCGTGATGGCGTCAAACCTCCAAGCTCCGTGCGCTTGACCTGCCCTCGTCCACCAAACTGAACCGCTTCATATCGGCCGGTATCAGGGTTCAGGAAGATCGCACCGGTTTTGCCGTAGGCTTCCCCGCCGTTCGCCGCTTCCGTGTTCAGCTTGTTGATCTTGGCTCGCGTTTCTTGAAGGGCCAGATCCTTCGCTTGGCTGTCTCGCGGGTCGAGGTACATTCCCGCTTGTGCTGCCATGAGCTTTGGACCATTGGCGGGGTCCAGTTCTTCCCCGGTCAATGCCTGACCCGGAAACATCTTTTGATGAGTTGAAATCAAGTTCTGATAGGCTTGCGCCCGGCGGGGATCGCCTACTGGGAACGCCTGATCGATCGCCGTGGCTCGTTTCCCGAACAATTCGACATTCTGACGGTCCGCCGCCTGTTTGGCTTGGCCTTGTTCAAATGCAAATTGCTGATCGGCTCTGTCAGAAGCCCGTTGTTGAAGGCCGAACTGCCGGTTCTGGTTGTTCTGCTGCATGATGCTGTCGAGTGCAGCGTTGACCGGCTCCAGGTTGATCCCTTGGCCGGTACGATAAGCTGGGAGCGGAATGTAAGCCATTAATCAGCCCTCGCAAACGCACCGAAAAGGCTGCGAGCGGCACGGTTATATGCTGCTGCAGCGTCTTCCTTAGTCTTATAGTTTCCGAGAAAGTGATGACGTCCATTCTTCATAATGGATGCGGAAAACATAGCACCACGGCTGTTTTTCTTCACGCCGCGATACCCTGTCTTCGACTTGCGAATTACACTGTTGGCGACATTTTCTCCGTAGGTCGCCTCTCGTAAATTCTCCATCCGATTGTCAGATGGATCGCGATTGCAGTGGTCGATCAGAAGTTTTGGAAATTCGCCATGAACATACAGCCACGCCAACCGATGCGCATAATGGCAGACGCCATCTATCTTAATCTTGCGATAGCGTTTGGCGTCGAGAAAACCGGCAACGGCTCCTTTCTTTCTCATTCTGTCAGTCGGAGCAATCCAACGAAACTCCCCGATCTCTGGATCATATGAGAGAAGTTGCTTGAGACGTTCTTGATCCAGCATCACTTTACTCCGTTGTAGGCGCCGTAAGCCTTGGCGCCTGTCCCGAGCACAGCGAGCACGTTGTTCAGACCAGCGTTACGCGTGCCGGCCATCGCGTTTCCGAAATTTATCGCATTGCCCGCTTTGGTCGCGCCGTAATCAAACGCGTTTTGGCCTTGTGCCGTTCGAACACCGGCCTGCTGTCCCGTGGCCGAGAGGCCCGTCTGGCCCATGCCCTGATATCGGTCGAGCACGTCGTTGTAGTTTTGAAGCAGAACACGTTGACCGGCGAGCGCCGCCGTTCCGGAAGCGCCCATGCCCCGAGCATTGAGGTTTTTCAGGACCGCGTTGGTGTCTTCACCAAGCTTTCCGGACCAGAGCGGATCGGACGTGATGATGTCCTGAGCCGATGACCTCGCGTCGGTGCCATTGAGCCCGAGAAGATCGCCGTACATCTTCTGACCGGCGGTTCCTGACGACACGTACGGATCGAACGAACCTGCCGCCTGATCGTAGTACCCCTGCGAGGTGTTGTAGCCCTGATCGAGAGCCGCGTTGGCGTTCTTATTGGCCTTGTTGATATCAGAGCGCGCGGAGGCGCCCGTGAAGTCCGAAAAGAACCCCATGGGATTTCCTTATTCAGTCAGAGGGAGACGGCTAGCGGAAGGACACAGTGGCGCCGATAAGCCCGATTGCGGTGCCAGCGTTGAACGTCGTCGAAATGTTTGCGGTCGTGTTCGCTATGGCCAGGAGGCTGGCTCCGGAGAGCGCCCCTTCGCTGGCCGTTACTTGCGCTAGAGCAAAGTCCTGCGTTGCCCCGGTCCATGCAACAGAAGAATATGTCCCGCTACCAAGTCGCGCGGCTGACACAGCAAAGCCACCGGCAGGAACGAAAACCGAGGTATTGACGACTTTATTCCAGGTCGATCCGTTGAAGTCCTGATCGATACTTGTGGCGACTGGGACGATGCTCTTGAGCCGCGTCGCGGCATAGACCCCGATAACCGATGTCCATCCGCCCCCCGCCGAAGTCGTGATTGCGATGTTTCCAGAGGTGCCGGTCGGAACTTGCGCGATCCATATCTCGACCGGCAGGGTGTTATTAAAATACCAACTGATGGCGCATCGCGTCGCGCTGACGCCGCCGATGGTCACCGACGTAACCGGAGTTGCTGTCGTGAGGCTCGACGTTAGTGAAACGATGATGCAACGGTCACTGCTAGCCGTTCCGAACGACACGCCGGTATAGGTGTGAGTTCCTGACGTAGTTGGTTTTCGACTCGATGTTAGAAACGTCAGGCTAGCGGGTAGCGCCCCCCCGTAACTGATCGAGCGCCGTCTGACACTCACGTGCGGGTAATCCAGAACGTCAAGCGAAGCCCGGCACAACTGCTATTGGATGATATCGTAACAACGGACGTTCCATTGGCTGCGATGACGTTGTCAGAGGTATGCGTCTTCGTTTGCAGCGTCGAGGAGACTGAATTTGCTCCGCCCCCCAAAGGCGTGGTGCCGATCTTCGTCGTCGCAATGCAGGTTCCCGACCGACATTTGCTGCCAACCTGAGTGATCTTGTATCCGAACGGGCAATCGATCTCGAACAGATAGTCCTGGTTGTCCGGGCTCTCGATGGTGAAGTCGATGGCTTCCTGTTTGGCATTGATTTCACCAATACCCGAGAACGCCCCAGAAATCCCTTTCTGCACACTACCGAGCCACTGATAGAACCGATCCGAGATGTTTCCGTTCGGATCGAGCAAGGCTCTCGGTGGCGGTGGCGCGAGCGGCGTATTCGTCATGCCGCATCCATTTCAAGATCAGCAGAGGCCGCATAGAGCGCCCGGTCGACCTTTGCCGACCACGAGAACCGGTACACCCGGCCATTTTCAGGGGCCTGCCCCAGCCGATGCGTACGGATGCGTGTCAGGTTCCTCCCCTGCTGCCCGAGCTTGATCATCCGTTGCGTGCTGAACGTCTGCCCGCCGTCATGCGACCATTCCAGCATGATCTCAGGATCAACGTCCTGCGGGTCGCCTTGGCCCGTTCCAACGCCCCTCTGCACATCGAGATAGAGCGCGTTATGCGTCACTCTCTGAGGGAAGGCATGAACTGTCGGTGGAATGACGGACGATACCAGCGGATCGCCTGCATCGTCCTTGAACTGCGGTCCCATCTCAAAGAGCGCGCCGGTGTCGGCATCTCCTGCGATGAGTTTCGTGCCGAACGGAACGACGAAGGCAATCCGCCAATTCTCCCGACCGTAGGTCTGACGCTCATGCCACCGCTGCATTCTCGTGTCGTAGACGTGAGTCCACTGCGGGCAGGTCAGAGCATAGAACGTATGACCTCGCGACGACCAGGACGCGGCCCGGATCGTTGACGGGTCTTCGACTTCATGAATGTCGCTTTCGACCTTCGGTGTGGAGATTACCTGCGCGCTGTCGCCTGATCCGAGCAATCGGACCGTGCGATCATGGGCAACCCAGGCAAACGTTTCGGCAACCGTGGCAACTGAATTCGACGCGAGCAATCCAATCGGCATGACGAATGACCGGGCGTATGGGAAGTCCGCGCCACCGCTGTCCTGCCAAACCTCGATTGTCTTCTCGCCAAAGAGATAGAACTGCGCCTGCAGCGCCGCGATGCGGATCAGAGCATCGGGGTCGCCATCGGCCGTGGCAAAGTCCAGTCCATCCCATGCGCTGGCGTCGTCAATGGCGCCGATCTGCCATTTGTTCTGTGCCGTTGTGATCCCGAAATACCCGTCCGAGAATGCGAGCGTGATCGGCGCGAACAGATCGGGGTCCGTTACCTGCGCCAGCACATCGCCCCGGCAGTAGAACATTAGGCCATCGCACACGATCGCGATGTCGGGCACTGCTCTGCGGTTTCGTTCCATGAATACCGGAGCGGTCTTGGAAATGTTCATCGACCCTATGAGGGTCTGAACGCCGGTCGTTGTCACCTTATAGAGCGACACGCCCGCGACGACGTACAGGACGCCATCCACAACGATTCCGGCCCGGCACCCCTGCCCTGCCGCCACGCCTTGCAGAAGCGCGAAACCTTGCAACCCATCCGAGGAATAGATTGCGTTCTTGACCTTCCCCTCCTCGCCAATGGGAGAGAGATAGCAGTTGATGAGCTGCGCCGCGCCACCCTGATTGAACCGGGCCTGGCTTGATCCGGACGGAAGCGCGAGAGGAACGATACCCATCAGAAATCATCCGCATAGGTTGGCATCTCGGCCGAGCGCACATTGACCGTTCGGCGAAGCCTCCGCCGCAAGATGCGCATCCCTTCATCCAGGCTGCGGGCATAGTCAGCAGGCGGCATGGCGGCAGCTTTCCCGAACGCCTTCTCGACCGTCAGGGCGACCATCTGGGTGAGCGGCTCGAAGATTTCGGCCGGCACCTGCCCGATGTTCCAGTACGTCTCGTCGTTCAACGTCATCTCGTTGAAAAGGTCGCGATAGCGGCCGATGACGTACATGCTGTCGCTGGCCGACGGCGACTCCTCCGCTGCGATGATGTTGAAATGCAGCAGGACATTCGTCGCCAGCTCAAGCTCAGTTCGCGTCGTCGCCATTGTCGCTCACGGGTTGAGCGGGCTTGGCGCCGCGCTTCTTCGGCTCTTTATTCGCTTCCGTTCCGTCTTTCTCAAACAGGACGCTGTTGGAAAGCTTCCGGACTGCGTGATCGTCCGTCACGTCATGCTCGGTTCCGGGATACCACTGGAACCCCATGAACTCGGACGGCTCGCTACCGATAAATTTGAATTTCATCTGATCTCCTCAAAGAGAAAGAGCGGCAGTTGCCCGCCGCTCTCGTTTCATCAGGCCGCAACCAGCGGGGTCGTGTCGTAGTCTTCGTCGACGATGCCCTTGAGCACGCCTTTCAGCGTCCCCGCGACACCGGTGGTCGCAGCAGTGTTGACGTAGGCTTTGATCAGCGTGCGGGCCGTATACTTGTAGAGGAGCCCGACATCTCTAAGCGTCTGAGACGTGCCTGCGGCCTGCCCGGAAAACGCCGCGATGAGACGGTCTTCGTCACCATCATCGCCAACGTCCCACAACAGGCCCGTGGATGAGTCCATATCGGTCGTGTTGAAGACGATGCCGGTCGGCATGAAGCCTTTCGGCACCCAAGCCAATCCAACTTCATCGTTGGCGTTGTCGATCATGGCCGTCGAAACAGCCACGATAAACGGGATGACGACTTCCTGCGTAGAAGCGCCGGGACCTTTGGTCTTGCCGCCAGGAAGAGACTGAGAGGTTGCGTAAATAGCCATTGTTCGGGTTCTCCTTAGGCCACGGCCGCGTGGTAGACGGTGACGATGCCAACGTCCTTGCCGTTGTTGATGCCCTGCGGGTTGTTGTTCCAGCGCAGCTTGTCGATGCCGTCCGCAAACTCGATGCCGACGCCTTTCAGGAAGCCGTAGTCATCGTCTGCACGGGTCGTCGGGATCGCGGCCTGCTTGTTGACGAAGCCGATGGCCTGGGAGCCGCACAGGAACGAAACACCACACTGAATGGTGCCGTTCGAGAACGTCGTCTCAGGGTTCGGAGCGTCCGCCGTGTCCTTGCCCTGATAGAACTCAGGGATTTCACGATAGATGACGCCGTCGTAGATCAGGTCGCCGTCCTGGAAGAGCGGGTTCGAGTCCACATCACGAGGACGCGCGTCACGATTGGCCTGCTGCATGACCGGGTCCGCTTTGAGATCGCGGAAGCCCAGCGGATGGCAGAACATCACGTAGAACTCCCGGCCCTGCGTTCCGGTCTTGTAGGGCCGGATCATTGGACGCGCCTGGCGGGCCATGAAGCGCGCCAGCGATCCGACCTTGGTCGACAGCTTGTCGTCCGTGTTGTCGATTGCGGTCAGGCCGGTCGCATGCGTCGGCGAATAGTTCGCCTGCGTGCTGCCATAGAGGATGCGATCCTTGTTCTTGGCAGAGAAAGCGTTTCGGGTGGTCGCATCGGCTGCCGAGAACGGCGTACCGTCCGACATTTTATGGAAGCACTCGATCAGCCGGTATTTGACGTTCTCGGTTGACCAAGTCTTCAGCGAAGGACGGGCCTGGGCCATGAAATCGACGGCAGATTTTTCCCGCTCCTTCTTCGTCGTGAGCACGGCCTGTCGCCGGAAATCCCAGGTGATGTCCTGGTAATACTGATCAAGCGGTTGTTCGCTACCGGTCAACGAGGTATTGCCGGTGACGCCGGAGCCGCCAAGCTTGCCAATCAGAGGAATACGGATCGTGTATCCGTCCGTCTTCAGATCGTTCACGACGTGGATGATGTCGGTTTCGGCATCGCCCATGTAGGTGTCAAAGCCGGTGTCACGGATGTACTCCGTGATGAACTTCGAGCGCCATTTGGTAAGCTCGAGCCCGGAAAGGGTCGGAGTGGTTGCCATGTTGGATGATCTTTCGTGATCAGGGGTTGGGGATCACGAAGCGCATCTGATGCGGCTTACTTTCGTTTTCGGTTTGAACCGAAAACGTTGCCCATGATGGCTTCGTCGCTAACGGGCACAGCAGCGTTCGATCCCGTTCCGGTCGCGTCTGCGAGGGAGCCTGGGAACTGCTGTACTGGGGGCGGCGTCTGTCCCGGCATCACTGCCCGGTTTCCGGTCTTCAATTCTTCCAGCACCTTGGCGCGGATCTTGTCCTCAAGCGTCTTCTCGTAGGCGTCAGGATCTTCACCCACTCGGGCCAAGACCTGCTGATGACGGTGCCATTTCACCAGCTCGCCGTAGCAATCTCTGCTGCCGACGAAGGATTTGAGAACACCGGCCTGCTGCGCTGCCTGAAACGCGGCATCGACGATCTGATCGCCGTGCTTGTTCCGGGCAAACATCTCGGAGGTGTTCAAACGCTGGTTGAGGAGAGCCTGTTGGAATTGTTCCTGCTGGAACGCCATGGCGCCGGCCGGATCGAGGTTCGGATCGGGCGGCGGTTGATGCGGTTGGGCTTGCGCCTGAATTCTGCGCTGGATTTCTTCGACCTGGGCCTGAGTGCGGCGCCAGTTGTCTTCGGCATCCTTGCGCAGACGAGCTTCTTCATCCCGTGCTTTTTCCGCCGACTGGCGTTTTTCACGTTCTGAGGTCAGCTCTTTGAGAGGGACAAATCTCCCTGTTGATGGATCGCGGTATCCTTTGGGCTCCGCGTCGGTTGCTTCAGGCTTTACCTCTGGCTCTGCCGCTTCTTTCGATTGCGGTTCGGCTGTCGGTTCTTCTGCCTTGGCTTCCGGCTCGGCGGGAGCGGCGGTATCTGCCCCCCTCTCGCGGCCACTCGAAAACACGTCATTCAAAAGGGTATCGTCTGCCGACTGTTCAGTCGTCATTGTCTCTCTCCGCAGTATCGTTGCTGGTCACGAAAGCAGCCGATGTCGCCCGGCTGGTGCGAGGTTCATCCGATTACGCGCGGATGGTCGCGAAACGCCGCTTGAGGCGGCGAGTCTTACGCACGTCTACGTAGTGGCAAATAGCCGACGCGCTCGGCATAGGCTTTCTGCTCTGGTGTCAGTTCGGGCGGCTCGCTCCATCGCCCGTTTGAAACGTCACAAATCCACTTCCATGCCGCTTCGCTGCCCTTAAACAGGGGCGAGAACAGGTCGATGGATTCATTCATTCCGGCTTGTAATCCTTGAAGGGACGCTCGTGGCCCGCGGCGACTTCTCTCGTCGCATCCGCCCTGAGCGCGAGTTCATCGAGACGATGCCAGAACGCGTTGCAGTCGCGCTTGGCGTTACCGGCGAGCGCCGCATCATGATTACTAAGCAGCGCCGTGAGATGCCGACGGAGGGAGCCAATGCGGTCGAGGCAATCGTAAACTTCGTGCGCCCGAGCAATCGCGCTCAGTCGTTTCATTTCGGCGTCGAGGCTCATTGCATCCCTGCGATTTGTGGGTTGACGGGTAGTCCGCCCGGCATTCCTGACGGAGGCGGTAAGGCTGCGTTCTGTTGCGGCAACGGTTCCCCGGGTTGCTGCTGATCGTCTGGATCAGCCGGCGGCTGCGGCGGTGACGCGTTCTCCGCGTATTGCTCGATTGTCGGCTGAGCGTAGTGGAATGGGAACATCTGCAACGCTTGCTGAGCGATACCGAGATTCGGCATAGGTGCCGGTGCTTGCGGGATTGCGTTGCCCATCTTGTCAATCATCGGTTTCTGCTGCTGTGGCGTCGATGCCGTCAGCAAGGCCGCCGCCGCTTGCGCCCGGTAGAGTTCGCTCTGCGCCACGTTCTTGTCGACCGTCGATGCCTGTACCAGCTGTTCAAGCCGCGCCATACGCTGCTGCATCTGCTGCACAACCGGGTCCGGCTGTGTCGCTTCGTCGATCATCTTGAACAGACGTTCCTTATTCGGAGCGTTAGAAAGTTCGATCAGCACCTTCGGCGGGACCGCGTTCGGACCAAGCTGCGATAGCGTCTGCAGCAATTCCTCGTTCATCGTGATAACGTCCGGGCCTTCTTCCATGATGATGTCGACATCGATCATGGCGACGACGTTCTGGCTCACCGCCTGCCCGGTCTGAGGGTCGATGTTGTACTGGTTGAGCCCGATGAACTGCGGCGCGTCGTTCTCGTCCGTGATCCTGATCCACTTCTCTGCGGTCCAGGACTGCTTGATGCGCGACCAGAGCTTGCGATAGACGCGGAGCTTCCAGTCCCTGTTGCGCTCGAACACGGGAGACAGTTCCGTCATGCCCGAGTCACGTTGAGCAAGGATCGCCCGGCCGGACTGATCGGCGACGCCGCCACCCTTGCCGATCAGGCCAGGGTTGGGCCCGAGGTTTTCAAGCGAGGCCTGCGCCTGCTCGAGCAATTGCATCTGCCCAGCAACGTCCATCGAGTGGTCGACAATGCCGACCTCATTGCCCCAATCTCCGTCGTGCTCGATCATGCCGTCGGGCTTCGCGAGTTCCGATCGCGTCTTATCGACGTCTTCGAGCGTTCCTCTGCGGAAATGCAGCTGCTTGGTCGTGAACAGGTGCAGAGCCTTGGACCGGCGATGGTTCGCCTCGTCCTGCATCGGCTTCATGCTGCGGATCGGGCCGTAACGGTTGCCTCTCTCGTCAACATACGGCGACCATGCCGCGTACGGGCAATCCGGCTTTCCTTCGTCATCGAGATACGGCGAAACTCCGCCGTCGAGCATCACTTCGCCGACGAAGTAGCAGTACGTCCACCCCCGCGGTGTCTTCTCCCAGAACTCGACGACGCGAACGCGGCGGCTTTCGAACTCAGCCCAAGCAGTCTCTTGGTTCTGATCGACACGGGAGAGGATGCCGCCGGCCGCCACACTGTCGATGACCTGCTGAAGCTGTTGCGCCTTGTCCGGCCATTTCTCCTTGGCGTCGTCAATGTCCATCCAAAGATGCAGGCCCATGTAGCGAGCATCTTCGAAGTCTGGGCGCTTTGAGCGAGGGTCGTAGAAGAAGCGATCACTCTGGACGGATTTGATCTCGGGATCAGGTCCGGTCATGCCCTGCTTGATGCCGACGAAGCAGACACCAATCCCCCGCACGAGGCCATCATGCGTGCCGCCCGAGCCTACGAAGTCCCATCGGTTGATGTCGCAGGCATAGCGCATGCCAGCCGTGGCAACGTCGGCAGACTGCTCGTCATTCGGCGTGCGCGGATAGCCTTTGGGGTCACGGCGCATGCGCTGCTCAACGCCGACGAGGAAATCGATCTTGCGCGCGATGCGGTTGTCGAAGATCGGCGCCTGACCGCGTATCCTGAGCTTTCGGGCTTCTTCCTCTGTCCAGTGCCCCGTGCTGTTGTAGTAGGCCTCATGGACAAGCTGCTCTTGGATTTCGTCCGACTTGTTCGTCTCGTAGGCCGTGAACCATTTGCGGTAGCGGCCAAGGTCGGGCGTAAACGCTTGCGCCTCTGCCGGAACGAGGGCGGTGCTTGGAGTCATCGAGACTTCCATCCGTCGCTATTCCTATCCTCGTTCAATCGCTTGTAGCCGCTGGCTTGGGCCGTCGTGGGTGCTGGCGCCTTCCGAGACCACGGACGTGACATGCAGGCGTACCGCCCCTCGTCGCCCGCGTGGTCTTCGCCGTCCGTATCGATGTCTTCCGGCCTTGTTTGGTCGTGTTGCAGGGCGGGCACCGTCCGTATGAAGTCCAGACAGTTCGAGAAGACCGCCATCATTGGCCGTCCCTCCTCGTCGCCGATCATCCGTTGTCGAACCTGATCCCAACCGCCCATTGCTCCGCGAGCCGGAACTCGCGCATTGTCAGCGCGCCGGAAGACCAACGACCTGGTCTTCGTTCTCGCTGCATCACGCATACGATCTGCTATCGACGGTCCGCCATCAGCTGTGAACGCTGCCGGATCAAGGACGCGGTAATCGATCTTCTCCGTTGTCGGCTCGCGGTCGACCAAGCCAAGAGCGACCTGCTCCGCCGTAAGCTTTAAGCCTGTGTTCGGCTTCCCTGTCTGCATCCCGTACCATTCGCGGTAACGCACAAGGCATCCGCGCGGCAGAACGATCTTGCGCCCCAATGCTGTCTCGGCCTCGAAGTCGTCGCTTACGACGGTCCACCATCCGAAGCTGAACGGCTTTGCTGATCCCCAGTCGCCAGACATCAGCTTCGTCCAAAGCTCCGGCACGGCAAACGGCCGGATCACGTGCCGTTCAGTTGCCCAGCAATCGAAGAACGCGCCTTCAATGACATCCCAGTCGCCAAATCGCATCGCCTGGACGAGTGATTTTGACCCCAGCCCCGACAGCTTCTGCTCGTAGCCAGGGTCGTCCGTCGTCATTGACGGGTTGTCTTCGAGAACGGCGCGTATGAACTGGCGCTTCATGCCGCCGTCTTCGGGCTCCATGTCCCTTACGGCATAGCTTTCGGCACCATCAACGAAGGTCGACTTAACCCAGAGATGACCGACGTTCCCAGGGTTGGCGCCCGCGAGAATACGGGGAAAGCGGCGCTTCCAAGCCTCTTGGAGCTTCAGGCCCACCATGCGAACGCGGGAGCGGAGAAAGCGATACATGCTTTCGGTGAAGTGCGTGAGTTCGTCGATCAGCAGGACGTGTATTTCGGCGCCCTGATATTTGTAGATGTCCTTCTCATCCTTGCAGTGGCAGAGATAGATCTTCGATCCGTTCCAAAATCTAATCTCATCATCAACAATGCGGACGAACCCGCACAGAACCCACGGCGCCAGCATAGCGCGAAAGCCTTTCGGGCCCTCCATGTGGTTCTTGATCAGATCTTCGCGAACGCGGCGGAACAGATAGACCTGCAATCCTGGTATCGCAGAGCACCAGAGCGTTGCCGCGACACGCATAAGGTGCGATTTTCCCCCGCCTGCAGCACCCCCGTACAGAACCTCTGTCGCATCCGTTTCAAGCGCTAAGGCTTGCTTCGGATGGAGTTCAAGGTTGATTTCGGGAGAGACTGACATTCAACACGGGGACTAGCGGGGCGCCGTCTTTGCCAGTCAGTTCGTTCTTGTCGACGACCAACCCATGAAGCTTGGCTTTGCCCATAGTTGCCGACACGGCGGCGCTGGCTTGGCCTTCCTGCTTTGCCAAGTTGCGGGCCTCTTCGAGCTCTATCGTGAGACTTTCAATCGTCACGTTGTGCTTTTCGCGGGCTTCTGCCTGAAGTTCATGAAGCCTTGTCTGAACCTTGTCTTCAGCCAGCATCTTTGATGCCCTCGGATGAACGGTCGTATCCTTCCAATTCACCGCTGCCGGCTTTGCCCTGCGAAAGGCTTCCGACGCATTACCGGTAGCGTGATATTCTTGGACAAACCGCTCTCTGGCGGGGTCGAGCATCATCTGTAATCCCTGCAGCAACAGTCATGGCCCGCAAAGCGTGAGGCCTGGACGTTGAAGTTGCCCTCTATTGCAATCACGTTGCCGTCAGGATCGGTGCCCTCCCAGCGTGTGAACCAGCGCCCGGCACAATTGGGCGTAACGATTGCCGCATAGTTGCCGGCCGATTGCCTCGTGACGTTGGCATCAGTGCCGTAGACGTAGGTGAATGACTGGCAGCTCGGAGACCGGAGCTTGAGGGTGACAGTATCCGGATCAGACGGCGTGACATCGGAATCGGTGAACGAAGCCGATAGCCTCACTGCGGCCCCTACGAAGTATTTCGATGGCGCGAGCATCTATCTCACCTTCCAGAGACCAGGAGCGCCGCTAGCTTGGATATCCAGAACCGGGCTCGCATTCATCTTTGCTTTCCCGACTGCGGCGCCTGACGCAGTGACCTTTGCAGGAAGATCAGCAAAATCTTCATCGAAGATCTGGAAGGCGTCGAACTGGAAGGCGTCTGGCTGAAAGGCCGTGTTGTCTGCCATTTGTTACGGCGTCGCCTCGTACGTATCCCACCATTTGACTGGGTAGCTGACTCCGCTCAGCACAGGACTTGCCGCGGGCAACGATCTGACGATCAGCCCGCCATCGGTCCCGAACTCAATCTGGCCAACACCGCTGGCAGTTCCGACCGGTGCGCGCACGGTCGTATCGATGGGGCGTTCACAGGCCGGCAACTGGCCAGCTGCAAGAATGACGGTATCTGCCGATGTCGTTCCGCCGCTCAGCGCGCCTTCCCAATGAAGGATGCCGTGCTCGTCGACCATGCGTCGCAGATTGCTCTGCGCCCAACTGTTCGAGTACGTCAGTCCGGAAGCGCTGCGCCAAATGCCTTTGTCTTTGTTGATACCTGGGCTTACGTCAAGGATCATGCGGCGGCTGGCGTCAGTCTGATCGCTCCGGATCGAGCGCGCGCCGCGGAACGTGTTACGCGCTCCAATCGTGTTGTATCTTGGTGCATACCCGTCACCGCCATCGACCAGACCAACGTCCGCGATAGCGCAGAGCTGCATTTGATTTTCATCGATCAAACCTGCGATAGAATTCATCAGCCAAATTGAATAGTTTACGTCACTGCCGCCGCCGAAATTGTTGGCGACGATCCGCCAATGCTTCGCCGGGTAAGCGAGACCCTGGACCTGAATGTGCTGACCTAGCAAATTCGTGCCGCCGTGCTGCTCGACCTGGTTGTTCTCGAAGCTCCAGTTCGACCCGTTCGTGACCAGCAGCGCACCGTCGCGCGTCACGATGCAGTTGCCGGAGATCAGCGTCTTATACGCCCCGAGCACGAGGTTGAGGCGAACGCCAGTCCCGGGTCCGAACATCAGGTTGTTCAGAATGCGGTGCCCGTCGGCGCAGCCGTCTAGGTTGATGGCAAGGCCGCCCGAACTTTGAATGGAGATATTGCAGCCTTCGATCGTGTTGAAATTGGTGTCGCCTGCCGGTGTTGCGCCGCCGATGCGAATGCCACAGAGGCCGCCAGTGATCATCCCATTGCGAATATGCGTTTCGAAATGCGGGTTCTGGCCCGGCGTGGAGTTGGCCGGGTTGACGTTGATCGCGCAGTTGGCGCGGGCGTCCGCAATCCAAGTGCCGCCCTCGATGATCATGTTGCGCACGTCGCTGGACGCGGGATTTGTTACCGCGATGCGCAAGAGATCATCGGAGGAAACGGCGCTGCTCAACGTCAATACGGCGTTCGGGTCGAGCTTCAGCGATTTGTGCTTCGACATGACGAGCGGCACCGTGCCGACATAGCTGTCGGCCGGAAAATAGAGAATGTCGCCTTTCGGCTCAGCATCAAGTGCCGCCTGGATTTTCGCCCAGTCCCCGGCATCGTTACCGCCCTTAACGCCGAAATGGTCCTTTACGTTGACGTAGGTATCACTGACCTTGATGACGGAGCGAAATTCGGCAGCTTTGCTGGAATCGAGGCTTGAAGGAGAGACCTTCCCGGGCGCGATTGTGTCTTCGGGCTGGACGGCGGTATCAGCCTTCTCACCCTGGGCAGTCGTCGCGAATTGACCGTCAAGCATCTCCGCTACGTCGGCGCCCGTCAGCTCTTGCGCAGTTCCAACGTCCCCATCCTTGCGACCGAGAATGCGCGATCCTGACATCTTGAGGTCATGCTCGTCATTCCAATTGGAAGGACGAACAAGTCCCGGTTTTGGCTGGTCAGGGACTGTGCTCTCGAACTTATGCTTGAGCGAGATCACCATCAGAGGCTTTTCATAATCCAGCCGGCAGCCGCAACCTCAATCCCGGGATGCGCGAACGCCTGAATGCCGAGATTGATGTTGAAAAAGAACATCGCCAAGCCGAGCGCGCACACGACGCGCCCGGCCAAGTGAACGATCTGCATGAAGTCCATGTTCTGAATGTTCATGCGAACGCTCCCTGCGGATTGAGACGGGCTTGAGCCGCGCGCGCGGCATGGACAATGCGCTCCCGATCTCGTTCTACTGCCGCTAGCGCTTCCGCCCCACGCGGATCAAGGTAGTTCGTCACGTAGGTCGTGTTATCGGGCTCCTGGCCCCAGACCTTGCGATAAGCCCAACGATAGGTGCGCGACAGGAAAGACCATTTCCGGCGCGGTCCTTCCGCCGTCAGGCGTGCCGCTTCATCGCGCATCGATCCGAACGAGATGAACACCGAGATGACGAGAACCGAGATCAGGCCCGTCAACTGCTGCGCGCGGGACTCGCTCATGCCGCCCCAGTCCGTCAGCATGAACAGGTCGGCGCGATCCTCAGAGGTCACGACCTTCGTGCTCGACGCTTCGCTGCGGGCGATGACGACTTCCTGCTCGAGACGCTTCACGTCCTGGTCTGCTGCGTTAGCCGCCTCGATCAGAGCCGGGTGGGTATCAGCCCACGAAAGAGCGGCCTTCGCATCGTTGTAGTCGGCGCAGAACTTCCGCGTCTGAGGGCCTTTAGTCGTCTGGCACTCGTTCGTCAGGTTCCAGTAGCGGGTGTTCGACTTGACCTTGGCGATTGCCGCTTCGGCCTGCCCCCGGTCGGTGATCTTCTGCCCATCGACGACAGGGATCGTCTCCCAGGCGGCATTGTGCTTTTCCTGGGCGGCGTTGCGGGCCTTCTTCAAGGCGTCCTGAGCCATGTCGAGACGCGTGCGCGCATCCGCCGAGTGCACGAAGGCCGCCTTCTGAATGTTCGTCTTCTCAGCCTGCCCTTCCGCCGCGGCGCCGATCCAGTTGAAGATCGAGAACGAGAACGCCGCAACCCAGATGGTGAGGTTGCAGAACATCGAGAACGGCTTGGCTTCCCAAAAGGCCCGCATCATCGATCGGGAGGCGCTCATCTCGTAGAGCAGGCCGGCGATGCCGAGCGAGCAGCCGAACAGCACCATGAAGCTCGGAACGTCGACGCCGTTCTTCTTCAGGATCGTGACGACGCCAGCGAAGAAGACGAGGCCAATGGCGATGCGATCGAGGTTGATCCGGGAAGCAGGGCGCGAGACTGCTGAAAACAGACCCGAGACAGCCGGGATCAGGCCCCGGCGGGCGGGCGCGGGAATGGTGCTCATGGGAATCTCCTGCGGGTAGGAGGTGAATTTACGATTTAGGTTTCTGACGCCTCAATCGGCATATTGAGATCACACGCCACACGTTGCCCTAACGACGGCCTTGCCTTGAGCGCGGCGCGAACATGCGCCGTGAGTGAAGCAAATGGTATCCGCTCCACAAGACGCTCCAAAATCTCGGCAGAGCGGCGGGAGCGCCACCCGCCTGCGAGCCCGTGAAAGTCAAGAATCGCTAATGCTTCTTCTTTCCAAAGAAGCTGCGCGATGATCTTAGCGTCCCGGCCTGGATTAATCCGAGCTTTTCGTTTGTGCTTCAACACAAGACGGTTGTCGGATACCCGCGCTTCCAAACATCCCCACCACTTGGGAATAATCTTGAGCGCTTTCTTTGCGTGCTTACTACCGACAACGAGGGTCATGCGGTCGAAAACCTTGCCGTAAATGTCGGCCTGAGCGGGAAGTCGCTCTAAGGTATCGCTGTCGCTCTTCAGTTCGTAGCCGCTTAGCTCACCGTTTATAACGGCAACATCAATGCGTACGGTGCCAGACCAAATGCCCATCTCTTCAACGAGACGCGTATCCGAAGCACCAGCGTGCTCGGCCCCCAATCGCGCACGAAGCGCCTCGCGCACATCGCTATCGCGCATAATTATTGATCCCACCCCCCAGAGATAGTCTAAGGCGTCGATTGCCGTCTGATCTGTGCTTGGCCATAAGCAAAAGGCGACAAGGGAGGTTGGATTCCCAAGTCGCCTCTGGTGAGCCCTGTTACGGGCCCAACTAGCGCACCATCCCATCCCAGCAGCTTCAAGCGGAGGTGAGAATGACGGCCAAACCATAAACCCGCCCTCGCGGGCACCCAATAGGGCAAAGGGACGGGCGCAAATCGCCGCCCGTCCCGTTTCCGTACTACAAGATGGAGGGCTCAGCCAATGGGCAGCGAGTCAATTTCAACAGCAAGCCCCGCCGCCGCGCATCCATGGCATTGGATCGGGTGCCAGAGCATGTGTCGTGACAATCCCGGGTCAGGAGACAGTCACGGCGACGGGGATTTCAGGATTGTTTGGGGGTCGTTTTGCTCGCATTTCCGGATTCGGCGGCCCGGATTGCGGGTACCACCGTTGGAAATGCGAGCCT
The DNA here is from genome assembly GCF_000143145.1 of Hyphomicrobium denitrificans ATCC 51888. Classification (NCBI taxonomy): domain Bacteria; kingdom Pseudomonadati; phylum Pseudomonadota; class Alphaproteobacteria; order Hyphomicrobiales; family Hyphomicrobiaceae; genus Hyphomicrobium; species Hyphomicrobium denitrificans. Next base: position 148,318 of record NC_014313.1, on the reverse strand, counting down.
GGCCTTGCGATACTGGGCTTTGTTAAGCTCGCGGTCGGCCGACAAGAAACAGAAAAAGCCGATACGCCACGCTAGAATCTAGCAAGAGCGGTGGAGTGATTTGCCTTGTGCGTCAAGGCCTATCCCAGAGGACCGCGGCGCACGCCGCACATGCGTGACATGGCATCCACAGTTCGCTTTGGTAGCTCAGCCGATATCACTTTCCTCTTAATCGAAGGCGGCTTGTATTCGCCAACTTCCGGGCGGGCGAATTCGCCGAAATATTGCGCGGCCGCCGTTTTATAGGCATCAGCTGCCTCATTGAACGTGCCATAGGTCCCGAGGTTCTTCACCTTTCCCCGGACGCCTATATGCGCTTTGAATCTGTTTCCGATCTTACAGACGCCCTTCGCGCCAGACGTATTATTGGACGCGATTTTTCTGTTCTGTTGGTTCTCCGAGTTTGTAGCAAGCCGGAGGTTATCCAGGCGGTTGTTGGAGGGTTCGCCGTCGATGTGATCGATCTGATCTGGTGGCCATTCCCCATAGATGTAGAGCCACGCTAGGCGATGGGCTGGGTATCTCTTTCCGTAAATGGAAATGTACGTATATTTGCCCGTCGTCGGTGAACAGACCACCGTCCCCCGCCTCTTTCCGGGGTAGTTCTCCGTCCACAGGAAAAGCCCGCAAACCGGGATGTATTTGATCACGCTCTTGAGTTGCTGCTGCGTGAGTTCACCCACCAATTTCATTTGCGCTTTCTCCCCGTTAGGTCCTCTATCACACCAAGAAGCTCCGGCCGCACCCGGACTAACTTGATAATCAGCGCAACGGGTCCCGGTACCGCGACACTTGCCCAATATTGGCCGGTGCGGGGTTTCGCCCCCAACAGTTCCGCAAATTCGGTCTGTGTGTATTTCAGCGCCTTCACGGCTTCACGGTATTCGGCCGGGGTCATTGAGGGGCGATCCGCTCTGCGTTGCCAATACGCAACCTTTAGCATCAAACCCGGCTATTTCAAGCAAAAAATACGCAATCTTTGTTGATTCGCTATTGACGAAAAGCGCAATCATTGCGTATTCTATCAATCGAGCCCCGCAACGGCTGACACCGCGGCAGGGCTCTTGATCTCAACCTTAGCAAGAAGGATTGAAACCCAATGTCTGGACTATCACTCCTATTAGTCTTCGTCACGGCATCACCGGTTCTTATTTTAGGCGCGGTCGTTGTTCTGAGCCTCTTCGTCGAAACGATGATCGAGGGGAGCATCGGCAAATGAGCACCTCTCTCAAGGGGCGGGCACTCGCAATCATCGCCGGCTGCGCTTTTGCGGCTGGCGGGTTGACCATCCTGCTCGACAAAGACCTGACGAGGCCGCTCGAATGGGCTTCGTCGCAATGGCTCACGATTCTGACCGTCTTCGGTACGATCGCGGCCGGGCATCTCATGGTCGACGCCGCGCGCGCCCGCCATCTGTTCGCAACTCTCGGCTTCCTCGTGCTGTTTCTGTCGGGAACCGGTCTTGTCGTGTATTCCTCCGTTGGCCGTCAGGTTGAAACCGCTGGCACCACCACACTCTCGGTCGAAGACAACAACACGAAGATTGCTGACAAGACCGAAGACCTGAAAGCGGCTCGAGCCCGGCGCGACTATGCCGACCGTGCTGCGGATCGGGAGATGACCGGGCAGCGTTGCGGCCAGCGCTGCAAGGACTGGAAGCAGAACTCGAAAGACATCACGGTCGTCATCCTACAGCTCGAGGCGGAAATCGCCGCCCTGGGCCCACAGAAGCCCGTCAATGCCAAGGCGGAAGCGATGGCCGACATCGTGCGGCTGTTCCCTGTCCCCGCTTCAAAGCCCCAGATCGTTGCCGTCCTGACGTTGCTGGTGCCCTTCTTGACCACCCTGTTCTTCGAAGTCGGAGCAATCGTCTCGCTCGGATTCGCGTTCCGGCAAAGCAAGCGTCCGGTTTTAGTTGCCGCAAACGATCAATTGCCGAGTCAGATCAAGTCGTTTGCCTCAGTTGCCGACACGCTTCAAACCTCGTTCCCCAGTTCAGTTGAGTTGCCGGAACCGCCCGAACCTCCGAAAGGCAAGCGTCGCAAGCCGTTCCCGAAAGAGGTCATCGACTTTCGAAACCATCCCGTCGTCAAAGCTCTGCGAGGCAACGGAGGATCCGTCACAAGTCACAGGCAACTGGCTGAGTTGCTCGGCATCGATGAAGGGGCTGCAACCCGGCGTCGGCAAGAGGTCGAAGACCTGCTGGAGGTGACGCGTCACGGGAAGCAACTGAGGATCGCTCTCAGGGCTTAGGCAATTATAGCTTCTACTTGATATAATTCAGAGGGGCGGCTCTTCGGGGTCGCCCTTTTCATTTGCAGCCGGAAGATACCCGTATTCCGTTCGCGTCACGACGATATCGCCGTTGTCTTGGACATCCGCCGTCCACGATGCATAGACCGGAGTTTTCGTGTTTGTTCGATCTTCCCACTGCCATTGTCGGCAACCCGAAGCTCTATCCCAGCGGAGCGTCCAGTCTATCGTGACGCCAAGAGCCTGCGTGCGGGCGTTTTGCTGCTTTCGAAATCGTTCCTGATCTGCTGCCAGACGTGCTGCGTATTTCTCGGGTGGCTTGTCAGGATTCATCCTCGTGTTTTACCTTTTGAGGCGGGCTGTCTTCCGCGAGCCAAATCAGGAAGCCGCAGAACGTCAGAAGTAGAGGCCAAAAGATCAGGTCACCGATGCCGTGATCGATGCACCAATAGATTATGGTGGCAATTTTGATCATGCCACGTCCAGCATATCAAGGTCGACTTCAACCTCTCTCGTTCCATTGAAAAGATTCAGAAACACCCGCGCCTTTGTCCCGTGTAGGCCGGCAATCTGCGCAACCTGATGCGCGAACGGACCCGCAGCGATTGCCGCCATCTCACCAACTCGGAAAGCGCGGTGAGTGTTCACCGACCGTCGGTGCGGGATAAGCCCTCCTGACATCTCTCTGAGCTTCGCCATTTCATAGTCAGAGATCGGTGCAGGCCGGCGCCTACCGAACTCATCTGGAAAACCAACAGCAGCGGTGATGTAGTTCTCTGCCATCAGCTCGAGCCATGAGAACCGCCCTCCGACAAAAATGTAGCCGCAAAACATGGGATAGAGGACGGGGATCGAGACGCGGCGGCCCTTCTTGATCGTCTTCCGGAACTTCGTTTCCGTCGGGCAGAATACTTGGTCGTAGCCCTTTTTCTCGAGCACGCCGGGGCGCCATTCCCCGTTCTCGTCATAACGGCCAGCGAGCAGGAATTCACGTTGTGGATTGGTGCGTATGGCGTACCAGGTCAAGGCGTGTTCCTCTTCACGGCCATTTCCGGCGATTGGTAGAAACACTTTATGGAATACCCGGCTTTGATCAGGCCTTCGCTGTGCTCATCGAATGAAATTCCGATAAGTTCCGCCAAAATCATTGCATTCGCTTCAGCGCGTATCGCTGACTTTGCCGCTGCTGACTTTGCTGCTGATGCGCGGTCCCGCTCTTCTTTGATTTGAATAGCGCATGCGTTACATCGGATGCTCCTGAGCGAATGCACGCGGCGTCCGCAGTCGATGCAAAATCTTGGCTTTATGGGCTTCGCATCGACGATCTCACGCACACCTGTGAATTGGTTTCTCAGGGCTTCCGAAACGCTCATGGCACCCTCCTTATCGGTTTCGTTTTCTTCGACTTCTTCTGCTTGATCTTCGCAGATGTGTTGAGCCCGTATCCGGATATCTTCTCAACCTTTCCGGACTTCGTGATGCGGTAGCCGCGAAGGGTTTTGCCGGTCATCTCTTCAACGTCCTGCCGCTACGCATATGCAGACTATCCACAGCGTCGTCCAAAGCGGATGTGCTGCCATGAAATCTCCAATCGTCACGCCGCCTTGCTCCTATTGTGCCGGTCCATCTATCCACTGATATAAGATGTCTCTTTCCGCTGCTTTGATAGGACAGCCGATGCCGAGCCGCTTCTCTGGCGGATCTTCATCGACATGCTCTTCCAGAAATTCAAGATCGCCGTCGGTCAAGCGCACACCGCCTAACTTAGCGGTGTGATCGCGATATATTTGCAGCCATTTCCATAGGGAGCCGGGCATTATTTCTTCCCCAAAATCTTAGGGGCATGCTCTCCGCACCCGTCGTCCATAAAAGTTGTCGGCCATTCAGCTAATGAATGTGATGGCTTCATATCAATGTCATGGCCCGCGCACCAATGCGGCCATACTCCTAAAATATCTCGCTTCTTCTGCGATTCAGGCGACACCGGCATCTCAATCGGCACATGCGAGCGCTCAACAAAAACTCGAAAAACCGCTCTCGGCGCGTGGCGTCTGCATTGTCCTTTATCGAACTCTTCTTGGGCGTGCTCGCGATCCCAAAACCGACACGTGTCGCATCTCTCCATATCCCAGTTTGGGACATCGCTTATGTCTCTAGTTTTGGGCACGGCGGGCCTCCCGAATGATAAAGTCCAAGATCTGATCCCTAGCGCCTAGATCGAAGCCAGCAGCTTTCAGCGTCTCAGCAAAGTCATTGTGGCACCCAATGAGGATATTGAAGAGCCGCGTTTTCTCACTATCGTCGGATGTTTCCTTGACTATTTGAGCGACCATACCGAACGCCGCAGCTAACGCACTGTCTTCTGAAAACGTAATTCTCATGCTGCTTCCTCCTCGCTGCTACGGCGGTTGCTCTCCATGAGCTTCGCCAGCCATCCCGACATATCGCCGGTTCGGACGTTCGCATTCCGCCACTCAGCAGCCTTCCGATAGCGCTCTGCCTGCTGCTTCGCGTACGCGACCCATTCTCGGGGCGGCATCAGTTCGTCGATGTTGTCGTAAGGCTTGCCGTGGCAGATACGGTTCTTAACTGTCAGGATCAGATGGCTGCGAAGTTCCTTGCCCCATCCTTCTGAAATCGCTTCGCGTACCCATGGATGCGGCAGGAAGCGATCGGAGAATTCCCAACCCACCGGCTCTAGCTTTCCCGTCCGCTCGTTTCTTCGCATGGCGTTGACGAAGCATCGCGCGCGGTACTCGGCAATGTTCATGAACTCAAGGGCTTCGTCGGCTGTGCGGCAATCGAAAATCGATCTAGTTGATGACATTGGCGAGCCCCTGTTCAACCATCTCGTTGGCGATCTGCTCCTTCCAGCTTTCGTCGTTGAGATGCAGCAGGCGAGGCGATGCTGTTGGCGCTCGCCCGGTGGCTGATTTGGCGCCGGAAGGAACCGTGGCCGTCGCAATGCGCTTGGATGCCGCTAGGCGCTTCACACGCGCGTCAGCAACGGCGTTGGTGAAATAATCCCAGCTCCACACCCGCCGCCCCTTGTGCGTCGCGGCCTTGGCGCGCAACGCCGGCAGGATGTCGAGTTCGAGATCGCAGCCCGAGTTGATCCACGTTTGCGGGATCATTGTGTTGATCAGGCCTTGGCAGTTTGCAGGGTTGTCGAGGCAGGCGCTGGCGGCGTCGCAAAGCCGATCGTAAAAAACTTTCAAATCCTCGCAGCGTGGCGTGGCGTCATCGCGCGCGGGTTCTGGTAGGGAAGAAGCTACTTGGGTAGTTGTAGTATTTGTATTCCTTGTAAGAGTCTGGTTGGACACTGGTTGGACACTGGTTGCGCTCTGGTTGGTTGACTGGTTGCGCTCTGGTTGACGCGCTTGATATTTGTCGTAATTACATATCGTTGCGATGTTCGCGAAGTGACCGCCACTCTGGTTGATTTCCAGCATGTTCTCGGCCACGAGAATTTTGACGAAGGTTCTGACGGTTTGCTCCGACCATCCCCACGTCTCGGCCAAGAATGCGCGGCCGATGAGAACCTGCCCGCGATCGAGATCGATCATCTTGCCCTTGTGATTGACGCGTTTTGTCTTCCAAGCGGCATTGGCTATCAGCCATTGCCAAGCTGAGCGGCGGTCGAAGGGGCCAACATTCAAGACCGGATGATCGAAGATTTCGACGGACGTTGAGAACCACCGCGTCTTGTTTTCGCCATTCAAATCACCGACGTTATCTTCGGTGACAGCGTTCGGTGTTGCGTCTGTTGGTGTCATCGGTTTTGTACCCCCAAAACTTTAGCGTCAGAGCTGGCTCCAATCCCCCGGAGCCAGCTCTTTTGTTTTCAAAGTGGAATGCCGCCTCGGAGCTGCGGATCGGCGTTGCCCAAGATTGCTGCGCCCGCGCTTTTCAAATCGCTGTACGTGACCGTGCATTCAGCATGGTGCTTCTCGCCGCCGAGATCGTACTTCGCGACCGTCTTGCCGTTCTCATTCATCGCGCAAACGGTGCCGCCGTAAACGTAATAGTCGGAACCGTCCGCGTAGATGAAACGTAGGCGTCCCTTTGAGGGAACACGCCCGATCTCGGTTACTAAGGATTGGCACAGTAAGCGATTTTCGAGGAACTCAATTTCCTTGATGGCGAAGACTCTTTCCGGGCCATCCGGTTCGATGTATTTCACTGTCAGCATTCTGTTTCGTCCTTCTGTTGCTTCTGCGTAGAAAAGTGCCGTGACGATCTGATTTGCGGACATAGGTGTCCCCCCAATTTTGGGGCCGCTCACACCTCCGATCAGATCTCTCTCAGTTAGTAGGATGCACGGCATCACCCCCAGGAAAGCGGTGCGAGCGGAAAACGCAAAACGGCAAGGCGGTCGCGTGGGGCGTGCGTTAGGTGTCTCGGCGGGAGATAAGCGCCTACCGCCCTTTCGGAACGGATCACCTTGGCAATACGCGACCGCCCAGCGGCTTTGCGCCGGGTGTACGCTTACGCAACTGAGACTAGGACTCGTGGTAGGGTCAGGCCCTCAACAGGAGGGACCGACATGGACGATGAGATCAGAGGCCGACTAACAGAACGCGCGGCCGACGTTGCTTTCGGTTCAATGATCAAAATCTTGGTTACAAGATTTCTTTGGAGCGAGGATCGCGATACCTTCCGACGGCGTCTCGCCTCGTTTGAAACCGCCGTTGTCAACGACATCAACGTAGGGCCGCCATGGCCAAAAGTTCCCGACGAATGGAATAAATTTGCGCAGGAAGCCGCCAGCGGATTTGCGACACAAATCATCGCCTCCATCGTCCATAAGACGGACGATCCGTGATGCGTCGACGTTGCAAACCTGAGGCATCTCCTGAAGAGCTCGTAATGCAGCAGCATTGTTCATGCGACTCTCGCCTCCGCTCTGCGCTTAGGGACTTCGATGATCATGCAGTGCACGTCCTATCGTTTTGCGATGCACACTGACGGTTGCATGGCGGAATCATTGTCCCCCGCTCATGGTATGAAAGGCGTCCGCGTAACTTGACCTTACTTTTTTCATTCGCTATGGTCAAGACCTCTGCGCTCGTCAGTTTGCTTGACGTGCATAAGTCCGCGGGTAAGGCAGAATTACCCGCTATGGAAAGGCTCGAAGATCAGGTGAAGAAGGCGTTGGCCAAGAGATTGAAGCTCGCCCGAAAGGAGGCTGGCTTCCGCTTTGCAAACGAGTTTTCGCGAGTGCTCAATATCGAGGAGCACACCTATCGCTCATGGGAGCGAGGAACGCATATGCCCGACGTCTACACGCTTACACGCATCTGTAAGCTGCTGAATGTTGAGCCAAATGACCTTCTTCCTTTGGCTATAAAAAAAAGATCATCCAGCGAGAGTTCGGGTGGGGAATCAAAGGCCGCGTGAAACCATCTACGGCCCCGATTGGTTCCGGTGGGTGCTTGATGCCGCTCAAGAAGCGAGCGCGCTAGACCGATCCGAACTATTCAATCAGAAAGAATAGCTTTCCAGAGCACACACGCAACGCTCCACGTCACCAGCCAAAATGGGCAGGCGATGAGAATGCCGGCCAATAACCCATAATCCCCGGTGGCGCGGTCAAAGATCCAATAGCTTACCCAGATCGCTATGATTGCGATAAGGCCCATCAGAGCTAGAGATATCAGCGCTCTCAGGGCGGTGCCCGCCAACTTCCACACCCAAACAATGCCGTCGATCGCTCGTCGCCAGAACGGAAGCGCCCGACGAGCGGCACACTTTTCGGCTTCGCGCGCCATACGTTCCGCAATTATTCTCGCGCGCGGGTCTTCTGGCGCTAGATCGTGCGTCACCCACGCGAGTTCCGGCGGAGGAACACTGAGGCCGTCTCGATACAGAAAATAGGCGCCGCGCATCGCGCTAAGAAGACCGAAAACCGTTAGCGCACCAGCAATCGGCACTACTCCCTGAGCGATTTCGCTTTCCGGCCACCACAGCAAGCATGCGCCGATAATCAGGACCCCAGAAACAACGGCTGACATCCCGCCTTTCAGAATCTCCATGCCATCTGGCGTGGCCAAGTAGGTGAGCAACGCTGCTGTCTCGTCGTCGATCTCGCGATCGTTTCCCATGCCATCCCCCACTACGATCGATAAGCGCAAGTAATTGGCACCATACAACAATCGCTCGAATTGTGACAGACTTCGGCCCATGCGCGTAATTCTATCTTACTTTTTATGTTGACGCGCAGAGAAAAGTAAGTCTAAGTTACTCACATCAACGAGCGACAGACCATCCCGTCTCCATCGTCGATACCGCTGCCCTGGGGTGTTCCCACCGTCTTAGCAAACCGCCACTGGGGCAGCGGTCAGCAGATTTCCAATCTCGTGCCGTGCGTATCCAAGCGGGGGCGGCATGAGCATCGAAGCCGGGTGGGCCAGTGGATGAGAGGGACACTGTCCTCTGTCTCGCCCGGCACTTAGGGGGGATTACAAAATGCAGACCCGAGACTGCTATGGCATCCGAGCCATTCCATTCTGCGACACGGAATTCGAGGTCGATGGCCTCAAGATGATGTGGGGCGGTGAAGCTCACATCGAGACCGATGGAACGATCATCTTCATATCGCGGGAATGGCTCGGCGAAGGCGATGACCGCATTACATACCGCGTTCCGAACTCCCACGCCGTTACCGACAATCTGACAGATCGCGCCGTGAAGGCGCTGGCCAAGGTTCTCGAAGTCGATTGCAAAGACGAGATCACCGACGCCGTTACGGATCACGCGGTTTCAAATCTTGAGCAGGTCTGGTCGCCCCGTTCCGAGTGGGGAACCCATCGCACTCTCCGCGGGAGGGTCGCCTGATGCTCCCTCTTCAATTCGATTTCAAACGCCGTCCGGCAATCGACAGCAAGTGCTTCGACCTTGCCGAGCACTTCATTCCGTTTGCTCCGACTGCTGACAAACGCACGCTTGCCGGTGAGTTGCAGCAGGTCGTCGACGACTTCTTCTTCGACAAGACGCAGGCAATTCAAAGCAAGGTCCGGGCAATCGCTGAGGACATCGCGTGATGCTCGAACACTTCCTCGAATTCGTCCGGCAGAACCCTGGCTTCTCGATCTTCGTTACGGTCGCTCACACCATGGCGTTCTGTTGGGCTGTCGCGATCTTCATCAACCGTCGCTGAGTTCAATGTGGAGTTCGTCATGCTTTCAAAGTTCGATCTCGGAATAACACTGCTCGTGCTCTGGGCCATCGGTGTCATGGGAATGGCCCTCTACTACTCAGGATAAAATGATCGACCGCCGACTGTGGGAGGCCTTGGGCCTCGCAATTCTAGCGAGTGCATTCGGGTGGTTTGCGTTGGGTTTGTTGTACGTTTCAGGGGGATTTTAGATGCTGCCGTCGTTCGCAAAGTCATCGTTTCGAGAACTGCTCGAACGCGCATCCAAGACGCAGCCGACAAGCAATATCCGTCCGCTGCATTCACTCGACAGCCTTGCACGCGCCGCACTCGATTCAACGCCAACCGTCGTTGATCTCGAATGCCAGTGTGACCGCCTGAAGAAGGCTTACGAAGATGCGAAGGCGGAAGCGGAAGCTTATCTCGAAACTCTCAAAACCGAGTTCGAAGCAGAGATTACCAAGGCTGAAGTTGCCCTGGCGCAGGCCAAGGATGATCGGCTGCGGGCTCAGTATCGCGCGCTCCGCCAGCAAGTTGATCTTGGCGTGTTCGAGGGCGTGAGAAGCCTCGACGAACTCGTGCGCAACAAAGACCTGAAAGAGGCCTCCAATGGCACTGACTGATTACGCCAAGAACATGCAATCCAACTTCGAACTCCGGCGCGAGATCGAGCGAATGTTCACTGAGTTGAAACGTCGAAGCTCCGCTGAAGCCACCGTCGTCGTTCAGCGGCTCTCGAACATCAATCGTCAAACATCGGCAGGGAGGAATGTCGGATGAGCGCTCTCGCAACAATAACTCAAACGCCCGTCGCTATCACGCCAATGGAGATGTTAAACTCCGCCATTACCCGCGGTGACAGCCTCGACAAGCTCGAACGTCTCATGGATCTAAATGATCGGTGGGAGAAAGCGCAAGCCAAGAAGGCATTCATCGAAGCCAAGGCCGCGTTCAAAGCGTCCGCTCCGGTGATCACGAAGGACAAAACGAACAATCAATATAATTCCCGATACGCGTCGATCGGGAGCGTCGTCAACGCCGTCAATGAGGCGCTGAGCAAACATGGTCTGGACGCCGACTGGCAGTTTGATCAGTCGAACGGCATCCGCGTCACCTGCATCCTAACGCATGTCGCTGGTCATTCGGAGAGCGTCTCGCTTGTCGGAACTCCGGATACATCGGGCGCGAAGAACCCGCTGCAGCAAATCAAATCGACGCTGACCTATTTGAAGCTCGCGACGTTCGAGGCGGTCACCGGCATTGCCACCAAGGAAGGTAATCGCGATGACGACGGAAACGCTTCTGGCGTGGTTTCATTTATCAGTGATGAGCAGGTCGAGGAACTGACCGCACTGATCACCGAGACAAAGACTGACATCGCCAAATTCCTCGAGATCGGCAAGGTCGAAAGTCTATCCGATATAACCACCGCAGATTTCGGGAAGGCGAAAGCCCTTCTTCTCTCCAAAAAGAAGAAGGACGTTTCCAAATGAACGTCATCGACTGTGAGCAGAATAGCGCGGAGTGGCTGGCGGCGCGCTGCGGAAACCTTGGGGCCTCGAGCATTGCCGATATGGTCGCCAAGACGCGAACAGGCTGGGGCGCATCGCGGTTCAACCTAGCTGCCCGTATCGTTTGCGAACGCCTGACCGGAACCCCGCAAGAGTCCTACACGAACGCCGCGATGCAGTGGGGACACGATACCGAGCCGCAGGCGCGCGCAATGTATGAATTCATGCGCGACGTTGCCGTTCAGCAAGTTGGCCTCGTCCTGCATCCGTCCATCAACAAGAGCCACGCTTCTCCGGATGGTCTTGTTGGCGATGCCGGCCTCATCGAAATCAAATGCCCCAACACCGCGACGCACATTGAAACGCTGCTGAGCGAGGATGTGGAAGGCAAATACATCAAGCAGATGCAGTGGCAGATGGCTTGCTGCGGCCGGGCTTGGTGCGACTTCGTTTCGTTCGACCCGCGCCTGCCGGCAGAAATGCAGATGTTCGTTCAGCGCGTTCCCCGCGATGACGACTTTATCGCGGAGTTGGAGCGCGAGGCCCGGTTGTTCCTTGCGGAGATCGACAAAACGATCGCGACGCTTTCGGACAAATACCTAAGTCGCGAGGCCGCCGAATGACCTCCGATGCCACGGGCGTATGCCTGCTCATTCTCATCTTCGTTGTGGCTGCGGTTCTTATTTCAAAAGCTGTTGCGCCTCAGAACGATTCCGAAATCCGACCAAGGATCGTGAAGACGATTGCTATCAATGTGAATGAGGAAGCAGGGCTGTGAGATCACCCTGGCACCATGAGCCGCGCAAGTTCCTGACAGAGCAGCAGGCGGCGAAGCTGTTTCTCGAACGCGGCGGCGTGTGCAGTCAATGTGGGCGCAAGCTCATGCCGGCTGATGACTGGATCGTGGAGCACGCGCTTGCTCTTGAGAATGGCGGCACGAACGACTGGTCAAATCTGACGCTCACATGCGCCTGGTGCAAGCCGAAGAAGGACGCTCACGATCACGCTACAGCTGGCCACGGACGACGCATGGCCGCCAAGCACATCATCTCGAAATCGATGCGTAAGAAGTCGGCTCTCTCAAAGAAGCCGGGAACGAAATTCAATTGGGCCGCTGGACGATACGAGCGCCAAGAGGACGAGTCATGACCACACCCGATAAAGAAGAAATGCCGACAGAAGATAGGACTGCGGGACCTTGGACGATCGAGGGGCCTGATCAGTTTGGCGATTACAACATTCATCATCCGGCGGATCGCCTGGCGATCGGAGCCGTCGTTTCGAATTTGCGTCCGCCCGAGGAAAATGCGGCCAACGCTCACTTCATCGTCACCGCCTGCAACGCCTATGAGCCAATGAGAGAGGCGCTACAACAAGCGCGTCGAATGTGTTGGACCGCTGTTCGGCTAGGGATCGATGACCCGGCATTTGATCCTGACAAGCACGCCATAATCCAGAAGATCGACACCGCTCTCTCCACCCTCCCTGTAAACGATCGGCATCATTCAGGAAGTGATTCCTATCAAGCTGACGCCAGTGCACCTGCTCTGTCCGAGAAAGTCACCTTGCCATCAGAGCAAGAGGCACTCCTGCTTCGCGATTTCGAGAGCTACCGATCTCGCGGCACCGAATTTGTTGGCGCTTATCGTGCGGGACTTTCATCAGCAATGGGCATTTGCGATCTGCTTGCAGATGAGTGTGGTTCACGCACGAAGGCGACGCGACGAGCCTTCGAGGCGTTGAAGGTAGCTGCGGATCGCATCGAACATTTTCGCAGAATGTGTTCTGCCGAGTTGAATTTCTCGAACGACGCCGAGCGCGATGGCGTCAGCTTGAAATCCGATACTTCCTCTCAGCCTTCAAGCGAAGCGGGGAAGCTCAGCACTGATGAGGTGCTGTGATGTCGAGCCGCTTTAGATGCTGGACAAGCTGGTGTCGGCCTGGGCGTCGATGCTGTCTTTGCAAGCACAAAAACCGCGCTGCTCTCAGCGCCCCCTCTACAGATGAAAAGGTGCGCGGATGACGTGCGAACGCTGCCAAGGGAACGGCGAGATTGTCACCGATTGGGATCGGTATTTGAACCCTCGGACCGGCGACAAAGGTGATGAAGCCGTAGCCGAGTGTCCCGATTGCGGAGGCAGTGGCACGGTTGAAGCCCCCTCTACTAATGGAGCGGTGAAGTGAGCGGGACACCTAATCAAGACGAATGTCGCGGGACGCTTGTTCGTGGCTCAGACGGGGTTCTATCGTGCCCTGAATGCGGCTGGCGCTTTGAGCCTGGATCGCCAAAGTCCCGCATGCGCAAACCGACTGCGATCGAAGCCAAAGACGCCGAGATCGCGTCCCTTCGCGCTCAACTCGATGGCGTGAAACGGGCTGCTGAAGTGCGTGACGGAACCGTCGCTGCGCTGAATGAAACTTGCGTCAATCAGGGTTTCGAGATCGCCGACCTCAAAACGAAACTCGATGAGGCGAGAACCGATCGTGACGCCTACAAGCGCGATGCCGCAAGAGCGCTCGAACAACTCGGTAAGGGGCTCGACGACCAAATCGACGCCGTGCGCGCGGCTGCGATAGAGGAATGCGCGGCGATTGCTGAAGCGTGTGACATGCGCCTGCTTGAATACCCGAACGACACAGCGCGCACTCATTATGAGAGCGCAGTCATGGACGCCAGCATGAGCATTGCAACGATCATCCGCACCCTTCTTTCGGAGAGCAAGTCATGCTGAGCGACATCCTCCTGATGAAGAAGCAATTCAAAGTCGGCAGTCGCGTCGTGCCATCGGAGTACGGGCGCGTGCAGCACATCGTGCAAAAACGCGTCAACAGAGGCACGGTCGTTTCCGTCAGCAATGTATCGCCCGCTGGTTATGCGGGGACTGTTACCGTCCAATGGGACTGCTACAAGCGCGCGCACTCTTATGCGGCGTGCTTCATCGATCCTCTGATGACGCGAGGTAAGTCATGAGCATTGAGATCAACGAGGACTATTTCGAGGTGTTCATCGATGGCCCCGCAATCGCCAAATACTTCACCGCGGCTGAACGCGATGAAATCAAGCGACGTGTGCGGACATCATGCTCATCCTCCGAAAGCGCCCGTATAGCAGAGCTTGAAAAGGCGCTGAAACAGGCAAAAGACGCGCTGATCTCGATGCGGGATTTAGCGCGTAGGACATCAGCGCTCCAAAGCCGCGCGCACGTCGATCTTGGAATATCAGTAAACCACGCGATTGACGAAGCCCGCACCACTCTTGAAGCATCTGAACGAGGGGGTGAATAGATGGAAAATGCTAACAACACCGCATACGATCTCGTTGTCAGCTTTTCCGGGCTCTACGGGACAATGCCTGAAGAACACGCTTTTGTTCACGGATGCGAATTCGGCCAGCTCTGGCAGCGCATGACGAGTGGCTCTGAAGCCGAGATCGAAGGCACATTTCATTCCGCAAATCGTGTCGTCATCGAGCGCGCATGTGTATCGCAGGGTTGGTCGGCTGAGTTCGAAGACGCCAAAGATGACGACGGAAAATCGTATGACGAATGGCTTTTTGTCAAACTCAAGAAAGTGAAATCGGCGTCGCACAATCCACACGGACTGCGCGTGGTGGCATCTGAACGTTGGGGTTCGTGATGTTCATTTTGTATACGGCGCAATTCAAGATCAGGCGCGTATCGTATTGCAGCAGCCTACCGGTCGATCCGAGCGCTCGTTATTTCCAGTGCCTCATGGTCCCTGGCACCGTCGACCCGATGCGTGACTGGGAGTTCGACATATGACCGACCTCCCCACACTCAAATCCTTGCAGAAGCAGTCCGCTCTCCGAGTGCGGACTCTGGGAACCGACTACTTCGAGGTGAGCGCATCGAGCGTAGAATGGTGGACGGCCAAGCGGACGGCAGAATGTTGGTACATAACCAACGCGTTCATGCGCGAGGTCACACCAACCGGAAAACGCGGGCGCGAGATCATTGCGGCCATCGAGAACAAACTAAAAATGGATGCTGTTCGCAATTGCTTGAGGGCGTCGAAATGACCGACCTAGAATCCCTCCGCTCCCTACAGAAGCGCATACGTGAGGACTCAGCAAGCGCCGTTGAGACGGATGCGTCACGCTCAAAACCCCGAAGAACACGAACCAATTTATCTGGATTTACTGTCGAGCAACGTTATCAACACGACACAGAGCGCCGTCGAAAATGGCGACAAAACAACCCCGACAAAGAACGAGCCAGACACAAGAGATACTATGCCAAAAATACGGATAAACACCGCGCGACATGCGCCAGGGTGCGCATGGAACGTCTAGAGGAGCGCCGCCAGAAGGACATTGAAACTTATCGGCTGACGCGATCAGACTGGCGAAAAGATATCGTCCACAAAGTTAGTTCTGCGCGCCGTCGCGCCGGGAAACTCGGCATGGAATTCGATTTAGATCATGCATGGACGCTCGAACAGGTCGAGCGTCTGCGGTTGGACCCACGATGCCCCGCAACTGGCGTTGTCATGTCTCCAGGCCGTGGACAGAACAGAGGGAAGCCATTCCCGACTACACCCTCAATTGATCGGATCGACCCTGCTAGAGGTTACACGAAAGATAACGTTCGCTTCGTTTGCTATTTCGTGAATTGCGCCAAGCGAGATTTCGAAAATGCTGCAATCGAAGCCATAGTACTCGATTGGGCCGCGAGAATCCAAGAAAGCGCCGTCTCCGCCCTCATTGCCCAGGAAGAAGCAAAGGAGAAAGCTGATGCCAGCTGAAGTCGGGAAATATCCGAACGGCGATACGTTCGTGCGGGTGCGGCTTTCTCAGGGCGACTATTCGGTTCGAATTGACGCGACGGTTGAGGGCAGCGGAAAAGACGCCGACGTGGCAACTGAAATGCTGCATGTGGCACTCAGAAATCTCTCGGATATGGCGAGCGATGCCGCCGACGCTATGGGCGACGGAGAGGAAGAAGCAAAGCATACGGAGAAAGCGGGATGACAAAGAATTCCGACACTCTTCCAGCTGAACAGTCGGCGCCAAAGCGGTCTCCGTACGTCTACAGGTGCCAAAAGCATAATTACGTTCTTGAGACGACGGCTCCAAAGATCGGTGCGACGCTCAAGATCTTTTGCCCAATCTGCAAGGACGAGTGGTTTGCACAGCATCTCACAGAACTAGAAAACGAAAACCCCGACGCCGGAAAAATGGTCCCGGTTCCTAACATCACCCAGTCTAAGGAAGGGTAGAGAATGGGAAACAGCGAAACAAAATCCGACTTCCCTCCAAGCCCGATCTGGACGCTGGCCGAAGAACTGGCCGATTGGGCGGCGCAAGATTATCCGCTCAGTGGATGGGACGTGATCAACATGCTTTGCGAACGCGGCCTTTTACACCCTGAGAATGCGAAGCAGATCGCTGATGCCGCCATGCGCAGGCACAACGGGCCTCCTGCCACAGAACTGAACAGAGGCGACTTCGACGAAGACGCAAAGATTCCATTCTGAGGACTAAGCCCAATGCAAGAAGCGACAGACACTTGCGCTCACTGCGGCGGACCAAAAGCCGTCCGCAACCCATCCGGATCGTGTGACCACCTCTATTGGCCTGATTGCCTGTCGTACGAAGCACGGCTTGCAAACGGCTTCGAGCCAACGAGAGATCAGATCATCGAGCGCCAGCAGCAAGTCATAGACCTACTGATGAAAGCGGTAGAGCCGTTCAAAGAATGCATCGACGGCTTTGATACTGCGGAAGTCGACGACGAAGAGATCCGTCTCATTCTTCTTGGCTCCGACCTTACAGCCAAGGATCTCCGTCGTGCTCGTGAAGCAAAGGTAGAAGCTCTCAGGATTTTGGGAGAATAATTTGGTGAGCGAGAAATTCTGCGCAGTTACCGCCGAACAATTGCGAGAAGTCCTCCACTATAATCCTGATAGTGGTGTGTTCGTTTGGAAGGTCCGCGTCGCTCGACCTGTCCGGATTGGCATGATAGCGGGCTCTCAACAGAGTTGCGGATATCGAAACATAAAAGTAGGCGGCCACATGTATCTCGCCCACCGGCTTGCATGGCTATATATGACCGGGAAATGGCCGAATGCACTGCTAGATCACATCAATGGCATTCGAGATGATAATCGGTTCGCGAATTTGCGCGAAGCGACCCAAACACAAAATCAATGCAATTCCCGCAAACGCCGCAACAATACCTCTGGACTTAAGGGAGTTAGTTTCTTTGCGCGCCGAAGCTGCTGGCGTGCTCAGATCCGGGTGCACGGCAGATCAATCGGCCTTGGCTACTTTGACACTCCGGAACAAGCTCACGCAGCCTACATTGCAGGTTCACAAAAATACCATGGTGAGTTCGCGAGGACTGAGTGAAAGCCATCCGTTCACTACACCACTCACATCCAGGACTTGAGAGGGAAGAATGACTGAAATCGAAAACCAAACAGCGCTTCTAGAGGCAGAGATAAAGCACCTTCGAGACGGACTTTCTATTCTTGCTGATCCCAACAGCTTCAAAGGCGATGACGGGGCCATAACGGTGAGGACCAGCAACTTTGCGGAACAGATATTGGCAAGGTCACCGATGCAGTTGCTTGAGAGGGAGAAGGAGTAAGGGGAGATGACGAAATCTCGCGCTGATCGCCTGAGCAGATTGCCGGCCAATCTGGCGCCGCGCGGGTTGTCGCGCGAGGAAGCCGCGACTTACATCGGCATAAGTCCCGGTAAGTTCGACAAAATGGTCGATGACGGATTAATGCCTAAGCCCAAACCTATAGGGGGCCGCCGCGTCTGGGATCTCCGCAAGCTTGACTCTTACTTCGATGCTCTGCCCGATACCGATGGCGATCGTGATTCTCTTGGTGACATCTGGGACCGCGCCGCCGTATGACCGTGGGGGCGGACATGCGCATCGGATACCGGTATCTCGTCGAGGATACCGACAGGCACGGCAATGTGCGCATCTATTTTCGGTATCCGGGATATCGGAAGATCCGTCTCCGAGAGAGACCGACGTCGCCCGAGTTTGCAGAACGTTATAGCTCCCTCATCGAGCAGTTTGCGACGGGTTGCTATAAAGAAGCCGAGAAGACATCAGTCAGCGCGGTACCAGGGACCCTAGGGTGGCTCGTCACGGCCTTCCGCGCATCGAAGGATTTCTCCAATCTCGATCCGTCGACACAGCGCACGAGAGCACGCGTACTCGAATCGATGCTGAATGAGCCGATTTTTCAGGAGGCCGCTGAGACATTCAGAAACTTCCCTCTAGACCGCATTAAACTGTCGGACCTAGAAGTTTTGCGCGACCGCAAGAAGGCTCTGCCGGGTGCCGCAACAGACCGGGTCAAGGCACTTCGGCCGATGTTCAAATGGGCGACATCCAAAAAGCATTGCGTTGCGAATCCCGCGATCAGCCTAACTAAACCTCGTTTGATCTCGAACGGTCACCACACTTGGCTACCGGATGAGATTGAAGCGTTCCAGCGCCGCCATCCGTTAGGAACTAAGGCGCACCTCGCCCTATCTATTATGCTGTATACCGGCGCCCGGAGATCGGATGCGGTGCAGCTTGGCCGGCAGCACGAACAAGGTGATTCTCTCCGATGGACGGCCCACAAGAACCGGAACCGGTATCCCACCATCATTCACATCCCCATGCTGCAGCCGCTTGCCGCCGCAATACAGGCCGGGCCCACCGGTGACATGGTCTACCTTTTGACTGAGTACGGTAAGCCCTTCACGATCGCCGGTTTCGGGAACTGGTTTCACGACCGATGCATCGAGGCTGGTCTGCCACAATGCTCCGCACACGGGCTGCGTAAAGCTGGATCAACGCGCGCGGCGGAAGCCGGCGCCACGGCACATCAGTTGATGGCTATGTTCGGTTGGCGAAGCTTGGCGGAGGCCGAGATATATACGCGCGCCGCCGAGCGGAAAAAAATGGCGGCCTTGGGCATGGCGTTCTTGGAAAAGGGTGTCCAGGCAGGAGAAAGCGTCCCACCAATCCCAGATATAAAATCTAGTGGGACAAATAATAAGAAAAAGCCAGCGAAATCAGATGCGGCCGGTGCCGCTGGCGCTCCCTACGGGAGTCCCACCGCAACGTTCGGTTCAGGCGTATCTCACGCGCTTTTCATTGCAGGTTTATACGGTCTCATTCTTTACGCACAATTGCATCTGCGCTTTCGCGAAATCCTGTGGCTAACTGCGGGTGCAGCCTGCGCATGCGTGATCGTCACTTTGGTAGCGGCCCCGCATATCGACGGCAGATTGCTCCTCGTCGGTCGAACCGATAATCCCATTCTCGCGGCTGGAGCGATGGCCGCAGGCCTGTTCGCGGCTATCACCTTGCTCGCCTACCACATCGACATTCGGCGTACGCCGCTGAAAGCGTTGCTTGCGGCGACGATGATCTGCATCACGCTGACCGCAATTTATCTTACCGGCAGCCGCGGACCGCTCCTTGCGCTGATACTTGCGCTCGCCCTGACGACCTTGGTCATTTGTTACGGATCTCGAACGCTGCTCTTCGTCAGCGCGTTTGGCGCGTACGGACTGGTAGCCGCCGGCGTCTTATTTTATGGCCCGATCCGCGACGTACTCTGCCCCGAGATCGAGCTCGCTTGCCGTGATCCGTCGCGATACGGCATCTGGATGCAAAGCCTCGATGCGATCGCGAGCCATCCACTTTGGGGAGTCGGATCCGCCTTTCGCTTCCCGGGTGAAATTCCTCACGCCCACAATACCTATCTTGGGATGGCTCTGCACTTCGGGATTCCGCTCGCCATTTTTTTCATTGCCGTGATGGCCGTCGCGCTTTCTCGCGCATCCGAGCTAAAAAATAAGGATGAGAAGTTTTTCGTCGTAGCGATGCTCATTTTCGCCAATGGCTTCATGGCATCGGATCTGAGCGAGCCGCTGCGTTCGTTCAACACGCACTATTTGTTTTTATGGACGCCGATTTTTCTAGCCATGATCCGGCCGCACGTTGCTCAAGACGAAACGCATATCGAGGAAGAACAGCGATCCTCGGGGTGAATGGCGACAGCCAAACCCGAAGCACATTTATCGCGGAACTTCGGCGATGTGATCAGTGGATCGTTTGCGAGATCGGCTCTTGATCCGGGCTCTGATGCGCACCTTTGCCAGGCTTCGCACCAGACTCCGGCTGATAACCCTCGACAACGCGCGTCAAAACCCTCTTGAGCGCAATCATATCTTCGGCCTCGATCGCCAGCATCAACAGATCGAACTCTCGCTCAAGATCCTTCAACGGCAGAAACGGCTCGTCGGACTTGTAGATGCGCTGATGCTCGGTAGGCTTGGTGCTGGCGCCGATGAGTAGCTCTTCGTACAGCTTCTCGCCTGGCCGTAAGCCGGTAAAAGAAATTTCGATATCGCCGTCTGGATTTTTATCGTCGCGGATTTCGCGATTGGAGAGGCGCACCATGAGACGCGCGAGATCGAGAATGCGGACCGGCTCACCCATTTGCAGCACAAAAACTTCACCACCGGTCGCCATCGCACCGGCCTGTATCACCAGCTCGGCCGCCTCATGGATCGACATGAAATAGCGCACGACATCAGGATGCGTGACGGTGAGCGGGCCGCCATCGGCGATTTGCTTGCGAAAAAGCGGCACCACGGAGCCGGAACTGTCGAGCACGTTACCGAAGCGTACCGCCGTGAAAACCGTTCCGCTTTGACTTGCCGCTTCGGCCTGCACCACGAGTTCCGATAAGCGCTTCGACGCGCCCATCACGTTCGTCGGACGCACCGCCTTGTCGGTCGAGATCAGAACAAAGCGCTCGACCCGGTTGCGTACGGCAGCCTTGGCGATGACGAGCGTGCCAAGCGCGTTATTGATGATTCCGGCGGTCGGATTGCTCTCCACCATCGGCACATGCTTGTAGGCTGCCGCGTGGTAGATCGTCTCGACGCGGTGCTCACTGAGGAGAGCGTTGACCAGCCTTTCATCGCTGACCGAGCCGAGAACCGGAACGACGCGAGGTCTGGCAGCATCTTCAGGCAGCTTCGCCAACGCGTCTCGGATTTCCATATCGATTTTGTAGAGCGCCGGCTCCGAGATTTCGAGCAGCACGAGCAGGCGTGGCAGCTGCCACACGACTTGATGCACCAGTTCGCTGCCGATAGAGCCGCCCGCACCAGTCACCAGAACCGACTTGCCCCGCGTATTCCGAGCCAGAAGCTCAGGACGCGGCATCACCGGATCGCGGCCCAAGAGATCGTTGACATCGACGTTGCGCAAGCTGTTGACACCGACATGCCCGGACGTGAAATCCTCGTACGCGGGCAAAACCTTGACCGTCACCGGAAGCTTCTCGAGTTCTTTCAGAACCTCGCGCCGCTCCTGCCTCTGCGACCCGGGCAAAGCGACCAAGACTTCACACGGTGCTTCGGATTCGATCAGCGTAGCCAAACGGCTCGGCGGATAAACTTTGACTCCACCAGCATACTGACGCCAAAGCGTAGGCGAAGAATCGATGAATGCGATGATGTCGCGATCGCGCGCGCGCCGCACGTTGTTAAGCAGCTCGATCCCCAGCCGGCCCGCGCCGTAGATCAGCGTTGGCCGAGGTGGCACTCGCGTATACTCACGCGCGGTCATGATATCGGCGCTATTGAGGATCGCCTTGATCGCATAGCGCACCGCAATGAGAAACAGCGTGCCGAGTATCCCATAGGGAATGATGATCGAGCGCGGAATGCCATTCTGGCCCGAAAGGAACACCAGCAGCGCCCAGATCAACGTGGAAAGGCCGACGGCAAGCCCAATCTGGCTCGCACCGCGATAGCCGACGAAGCGTGTAACGACCCGATAGACGTTGAAACGCCACAGTATCGCGAGGGTTATGAGCGGCGCGGCTAGAACCAACGCCCAGGTGCCTTCGCCTTCCGGAACATCGAGGTGCCCAAGGCGGATCGCCATCGGCAGCCGCAGCGCAATGATAAGCAGCACTGCATCGACGACAATCAATACCGCGCGCTTGTGATAGCGCGGCATTTCAAAGATGCGGCTCCTCATGGCACCCCGATAGAACTAGACCGCTTAGCAATATTTTCTTTTGATCGAAATGCAAGCCATTAGTGGTTGGCCTGTCTCCATAATTCGTGCCGCAATGTCTGTTTTATTACACAGCAAGACCACCTCAAATCAACGTCACTGCAATCCCGGAAACGATCACGTTTGATTGCAGATGCTTCACGGTGACAAATGCTCCTTGTGTTTAAAGTAGCGACACATGAAACGCGTAGCTTCACAAAGCGACGACGCATCAAATTCCTCTACAGCTTCGATGTTCATCGAATACGACAACGAAACCACGAACGGAACGGACCACCTCGATTTTTCAGCCCACTCGAATTGGAGATTGCAACAGCATCCAATGATGCTGCCGGAAAATGCATAGACATTGCGGGAATATTTCTCCGCATTTCAACTGGATTTGCTTAGCCCAATAATTTGGCATTCGCCGTAATGCCACATCAAACACACTTAGAAGCGAATTCAGCATTTGTTCTATTTCGCACAAATGTCCTCTCGGACCCCGCTCAAAATAGCATCGGATTACGATGCATTTTTCGTCAGTTCAGGGCTACGCCCTCTCGCCTCGGTTCCGCTCGGAACCGACAACGCCACTCGCAACGCGGACTCTCCAACCACCGTTCGATCAAAAAAAGTCGGAGAGAGTTTGCTGCAGAGCACCAAGGAAACTTCATAAGCCCTGCATTATAACACACGAGCCATATAAGCGGCGGCAACGGCAGGATGTGATCAAACAAGCGACAAGCCCAGAAAACACTCGCGCGTAGAAACGGCATCTCGTTGTCACAACGGCAGTGCAGCATAACAAAGATCTCCGCAGCCTAACAATGTTGCTTTACTCGAATAAAACATTCGCTATACGAAACCGCGATTAATGAGCGATAGCCGCGGAGCAGATGCATGTCCCAAGGATCCGACATCGAAATAGCGCGTCGTGCGAAACTGAAGCCGATCACCGACGTCGCCGCAAAATTTGGAATTCCGGCAGACGCTCTCATTCCCTACGGCTGGACCAAAGCAAAGGTCTCCGCGCAGTATCTCGACAGCATCCAATCCTTCAGCAACGGCCACCTGATCCTCGTCACGGCGATCAGCCCGACGCCGGCTGGCGAGGGCAAGACGACGACGACGGTCGGCCTCGGCGACGGCCTGAACCGCATCGGCAAGAAGGCGATCATGGCGCTGCGCGAGCCGTCGCTTGGGCCGTGCTTCGGCATGAAGGGCGGCGCCGCCGGCGGCGGTTACGCCCAGGTCGTGCCGATGGAAGACATCAACCTGCATTTCACCGGCGATTTCCACGCCATCACCAGCGCCCACAACCTGCTTTCCGCGCTGATCGACAATCACATCTATTGGGGCAACGCCCTCGGCATCGACCAGCGCCGCGTCGGCTGGAAGCGCGTCCTCGATATGAACGACCGCGCGCTACGCTCGATCGTCAACTCGCTGGGCGGCGTCTCGAACGGCTTCCCGCGCGAGGATGGTTTCGACATCACGGTTGCCTCCGAGGTCATGGCGATCCTCTGCCTGGCGAAGGACCTGAAGGATCTCGAAACCCGCCTCGGCAACATCATCGTCGCCTACACGCGTGACAAGAAGCCGATCCGCGCCCGCGATCTGAAAGCCGACGGCGCCATGACGGTGCTCTTGAAAGATGCGCTGCAGCCGAACCTCGTGCAGACGCTCGAGAACAACCCCGTCTTCATCCACGGTGGTCCGTTCGCCAACATCGCGCACGGCTGCAACTCGGTGCTCGCGACGACGACGGCTCTGAAGCTTGCCGACTACGTCGTGACCGAAGCCGGCTTCGGCGCCGACCTCGGAGCCGAGAAGTTCTTCGACATCAAGTGCCGCAAGGCGGGCATCGCGCCGTCGGCCGTCGTCATCGTCGCGACGGTGCGTGCGCTCAAGATGCATGGCGGCGTCGCTAAGGATGATCTCAAGGCCGAGAACGCCGCGGCGGTGGCCAAGGGCTGCGAAAACCTCAAGCGCCACATCGAGAACGTCAACAAGTTCGGCGTTCCGGCCGTCGTGGCGGTGAACAAGTTCGTCACCGACACCGACGCCGAGATCGCGGAAGTGCAGAAGGCCGCCGAAAGCATGGGCACGAAGGCGTTCCTGTGCACGCACTGGTCGGACGGCGGCAAGGGCACGGAAGACTTGGCGCACCACGTCGTCAAGGTCATCGACGAGGGCAAGGCGAACTTCAAGCCGCTGTACCCGGCCGAGATGAAGCTGCGCGACAAGGTGAAGACGATCGCGACCGAAATCTATCGCGCCGCCGACATCGCCTGCGACGCGAGCGTCGAGACGCAGTTCAAGGACTTCGAGGCGGCGGGCTTCGGACACTTCCCCGTCTGCATGGCGAAGACGCAGTACTCGTTCTCGACCGATCCGAACAAGCGCGGCGCGCCGACCGGCCACATCGTGCCGATCCGCGAACTGCGTCTCGCTGCCGGCGCCGAGTTCATCGTCGTCGTCACCGGCGAGATCATGACCATGCCCGGCCTGCCGAAGGTCCCCTCCGCCGATAGCATCCGCCTCGACGACAAGGGCCTCATCCAGGGCCTGTTCTGATCCCTATCGGTTCCACAATCGCCAGTCCGCCCTTGCCCAGCGCAGGGGCGGACAACCCATTTAAGCAATCAAGTGAGCTCTGATGACCGCAACGATTATCGATGGAAAATCCGTAGCCGCAAAAGTGCGGTGGCAGTGCCGTGAGCGCGCTGACGAACTCCAGGCTCGACACGGCGTGGTGCCCGGGCTCGCCGTCCTCATGGTCGGAGATGACCCCGCATCGGCCGTCTACGTCCGCAAAAAAATTCAGGCCTGCGCCGACGTCGGCATCCAATCACACAAGTTCTTGTTTTCTCGAGACGAGAAACAAAGCGTTGTGATCGATAAGATCCGCGAGCTGAGCGCCGATCCGAAAATTCACGGCATCCTCGTGCAGTTGCCGCTGCCCAAGCACTTCGATCTGCAGGAAGTCCTCGGCGCCATCGATCAGGAGAAGGACGTCGATGGCTTTCACCTCTATAACGTCGGCGGTCTTGTCGTCGGCGGCACGGTCTTCCCTCCCTGCACGCCTTATGGCGTCATGCTGATGCTCGACAACTCCGGCGTCGAGATCGCCGGACGCAATGCCGTCGTCGTCGGGGCAAGCAACATCGTCGGCAAGCCGATGGCGCTCATGCTGATGAACCGCGAGGCGACGGTCTCGGTCTGTCACGCCAAGACGCGCGACCTGGCGCAGTTCACGATTCTTGCCGACATCCTTATCGTCGCCGCCGGCTGCCCGAACCTCATCACTGGACCGATGGTGAAATCCGGCGCTGTCGTCATCGACGTCGGCATTAACCGCCTCCCCAACGGCCAGCTCGTCGGCGACTGCGATTTCGAAGCGGTGAGCCGCAGAGCATCGAAGATTACACCGGTGCCGGGTGGCGTCGGTCCGATGACCGTGACGATGCTCCTCGTGAACACAATAAGCTCCGCCGAACGCTCTTGCGCGGATCGTTCCCCAGCCATCGCGGGCGCTGTCGGCGCGGCGCTTATCGACTGAATAAAAATATGTTATCTGCGATAAAAATTAGTTCTTCTTGATAATCGATCGCATACACTGGCTTTCAGGTCCTAGTGGTTCCTCCCATTTTGACCCACGAGTCCAACTTGCCGGGGAATTTCTTCCCCGGCCATTTCTCCCTTTATTGTCGTGGGTTTGCATTTCCTGGCCGACGATAGACTCGTCTGATGTCGTCATCGTGCATTCGGCCTAGCAGCTAGCGAGGCGAGAATGACCGGCAGACGCTCCAATTCACGCGAATCCATTACCGCTCCCGTCGTCATCCTTCACGAAGCGGCCGCCCAATGCGGACATCTGGCGGCCCAGACACTCGACGCCGCCGAAACACAAAATCGGCTCATCGAAGAAACGAACCAGCGCACCAGCAGCCTTGCCGAGTCCCTCAGGGCGGCGAACCAGGGCTTGGAAACCTGCAGCGCGAACGCAACGAACATTCAGACTGAAACGCGCGATGCTCTCCGGAGCATGTCCGACGCCCTCGATGGCGATTTCAGCGCGCTGACGGAAATCATTTCCAGAAAATCCGAGGATACGAAAAAGATTCTGGCAACGATCGTCGAGATCGGCCACCAGATCAAAATCCTTTCGATCAACGCGCGGATCGAGGCCGCACGTGCAGGCGAAGCGGGGCGCGGCTTTGCCGTCGTTGCGAACGAAGTCGGCCGGCTCGCGGAAACGACGATGGACCATGCGAAGGAGGCCGAAGTTCTGTTGAACTTCGCCGACGTCGAAGCCCAGATCGATAAATCTGCGCACGAGTTCCGATCCGCGGTGACGTCGGTCCGGCAATCGAGCGATGACTCGCTCGGACGCGTCTCGGCGACGATCGACGAGATGACGCACAATCTCGCGGACGTTGCAGATAATAACAAAGTTATCGACGAACTTGTCGATATGCAGAGAACCGCCGGCCGCCGCCTTCGCGCACGCCTCGGCTGGGCGCTTCAGGAACTTGACGACGTCGCGTCTGCAACGGCCAATGCCGACGATGCCAACGAGCCGCTGCTCGACGTGGCGCGACGATGGAAGCTCTCGCCCGCAACGGACCGCCTCGAACAAATCAAACGGCGTGGCGTGCTACGCGTCGGCGTAGAACCGGGCTTCGTTGGATTGTCATTCCGGCGCCGCCCGCGCGAACCGCTGATGGGCCTCGACGTCGATTACGCCCGCGCCTACGCGCAATCGATCGGCGTAACGTGCGAGTTCGTCGAGTATCCGTGGGACGCGTTGACCGGTCTGCTACACGTCGGCATCAAAGAGGGCGAGCAGCCCGTCGATGTGATTTGGAGCGCGCTGCCGCCGAACGCAACTTATCGCCAAGTCGCATATTCCGACACGTACACGTATCTGCCGTTCGTCCTCGCGCGACGCGTCGGCGATATGCGAATTCGCAAGCTCGACGATCTCGACGGAAAAGTCCTCGGCATCATCAACGACCCCGGCGCGTTCGAAGTCCTCGATACATACGGCGTTCGCTGGTCCGCCAACAAGGACAAGCCCGGGCGAAAAATTTCGCTCGCCAATCTCGTCGCCTATTCCGATCAGGGCCGCATCCACGATTGCCTTGCCGAAGGAAAGGTCGACGCATTCTGCGTGGATTTGCCGATCTACCATTGGGCTTGCTCCAATCCATCGAGCCCATGGTTCGGCAAAATCGAAATCTTACCGGGCAATCTCGCGAGCAAGCTCTACTATTATACCGTCGCAGTCGCGGCGAGCCCGGCGAGCGCGTCGCTTCTCAAAAGCGTCAACGCCTTCATTGGAAGCTTCCGCGCCAGCAGCCGCTGTAACCAAATCGAACAGCAATGGCAGGGGCGAGTGCACGACGGAACGCATTGCTATCGCGACGAGCCGGGCAACCTTCTAGGCGAAGCCGAACTCAGCGCATGGCTCGCGCAGAGCCAGATGAGCTGATAGCAAGGCCAGCTGATCGAACGGCCAGCTGAGCCGGAGTTCAGCCGAGCTTTCGCTGTCGGTGTTGCCTGTAGCACCGGCACGGCCGCATTGTAGGTCACCGCAAAGTCGGCATTTTCTCCCACAGGTTGTTGTCAATGGATAGTTGCCCCTAAAGATAGAAATAGGTATTTGCTTTTCCGCGCTGAGGACATCGCGAGTGCGATGGCCCGATGCGGGCGGGGCAGACATGACCAAAAAGAAAACGGCTTTAATCTCGGGTGTGACCGGCCAGGACGGCGCATACCTTGCCCGGCTGCTGCTCGATAAGGGTTACATCGTGCATGGGATTAAGCGGCGGTCGTCATCCTTCAACACGCAGCGAGTCGACGAAATCTATCAGGACCCGCACGAGGACGACGTATTGTTCTTCATGCACTACGGAGACCTCACGGACGCGACCAACGTCATCCGGCTTGTGCAGGAAATTCAGCCTGATGAAATTTACAATCTGGCAGCGCAAAGCCACGTTCAGGTCAGCTTCGAAACGCCGGAATATACCGCCAACTCCGATGCCGTCGGCGTCTTGCGGTTTCTCGAAGCGATCAGAATTCTAAAACTCGCGAATTCCGTTCGCTTCTATCAGGCTTCGACGTCCGAGCTTTACGGCAAGGTACAGGAAACGCCGCAAAAGGAATCGACGCCATTTTATCCGCGCTCGCCTTACGGTGTGGCGAAGCTTTACGCGTATTGGATCGCCGTCAACTATCGCGAAGCCTACGGAATGCACGCATCGAACGGCATTCTGTTCAACCACGAAAGCCCGATGCGCGGCGAAACGTTCGTCACGCGCAAAATTACACGGGCCGTGGCAAGGATCGGCGCCGGACTGCAATCGACACTTTATCTTGGCAACCTCGACGCCAAGCGCGACTGGGGCCATGCCAAGGACTACGTCGAGGGCATGTGGAAAATCGTTCAGAGCGATCAGCCCGGCGATTACGTGCTCGCAACCGGCGAAACACACGCTGTTCGCGAGTTCGTTGAATTGGCGTTCGCGGAAATCGGAAAAACCATCGACTGGACCGGCGCCGGCGTTGACGAAGTCGGCCTCGACACAAAAACTGGCGCCGAACTGATCCGTATCGATCCAAGATATTTCCGTCCGACCGAGGTCGACGTTCTACTCGGCGACCCAACGAAGGCAAGGAACGAACTCGGCTGGCACCACAAAACGACGTTTTCTGAACTCGTGAAGGAAATGGTTGCGGCTGACATTCAGCTTCTTGATCGTGAGAGCTGGCGCAACACGCTCGCTGAATGAGCTATAGCAAGGCCATGCCCTTCGATCTGAAAAACAAGCGCGTCTTCGTCTGCGGCCATCGCGGCATGGTCGGATCGGCGATCGTCCGTCAGCTTGCTCACGAGGACTGCACAATCCTGACGGCGGATCGCGAGCGCCTCGACCTTCGCGGGCAGACCCAGGTCAGAGCCTGGTTCAACGCCGAAAAACCCGACGTTGTGTTTCTCGCTGCCGCCAAAGTTGGAGGCATTCTGGCGAACGACAGCAAGCCCGCCGACTTCCTCTATGACAATCTCGCGATCGAGTTGAACGTGATCGAAGCCGCTTTTCGAACGGGCGTCGAAAAGCTGCTGTATCTTGGATCGTCCTGCATCTATCCGAAGCTCGCGCCGCAGCCCATACTTGAGAATGCGCTCCTGACCGGCAGCCTAGAGCCGACCAACGAAGCGTACGCGATCGCCAAAATCGCCGGGCTCAAATTGTGCCAGGCTTATCGCCGGCAATACGGCGCGGACTTCATCGCCGCGATGCCGACCAACTTGTATGGGCCGGGCGACAATTACGATCTTACATCCAGCCACGTCATCCCCGCTTTGCTCCGCAAGGCGCATGAAGCAAAGCGAGCTAGCCATTCGGAAATCACAATCTGGGGAAGCGGCACACCACGGCGCGAATTCCTGCACGTCGATGATGCCGCGAGCGCCCTCGTCCACCTGATGAAAGTCTACTCCGGAATGGAGCACGTCAACGTCGGCACCGGCGAAGACGTGACCATCATGGACGTCGCCAAGCTCATTTGCGACGTCGTCGGATTTACTGGAACAATCGCTACCGATCCGAGCAAACCCGACGGAACGCCACAGAAATTGCTCGACATCTCGAAATTGACCGCAACAGGCTGGCGGCCCCGCTACGGCTTGCGGGACGGGCTCGTCGACACGTACCGGTGGTTCGCGGCCAACGAAGCAACTTCCCGCCTCACCGCCCAATCCAACGAATAGCTTGCCCATTGTGGCAAGCGTGGCTGCCGAGGCGCACCGCCATGCCGCGATGGCCTCAGATTGACTTGGGTCATGGTACGCATACGGACCAACGCCCAGCTATACAAATATTGACGCCAGCGCGTACCACCCCCTCGGAACACCCCATTCGGAAACGCCGGTAAGGCTCGCATTTCGCGTATCACATTGTATCGCATAGCGATTTTTAATCGCGTCTGCCTCACTAACTGCCCTGATAGCACACGGTTCAGTCGCTCATGGAGACCCGCGCATGATTCCATCATCTGAAGCGTCGGTCGATGGCGACGTCAGCAGGCCTTCGGAGAACTCCTTAAAAGTAACGGAGACCGAATCTCCGTTCGAACTCGCTGAGCTGTTCTTTTCACGCACCGAGTCGCGCGGACGCATTCAATCGGGCAACGCCGTTTTCCAACGCGTGAGCGAATACCCCTGGGCGGAGATGATGGACCGCCCGCACAACATCATCCGCCATCCCGATATGCCGAGAGCCGTCTTCTTCGTCTTATGGGAGCAGATCCGCGCCGGGCATCCCGTCGGCGCTTACGTCAAGAACAGAGCCAAGAACGGCAACTACTATTGGGTATATGCCGTCGTAACCCCGATTGAGGGCGGCTATCTATCGGTTCGCCTCAAGCCGAGCAGCGATCTCTTCGCCGCGGCATCGACGCTCTATAAGTCGGTCCGGCGAAACGAGATCACCAGCGCGATAAAGCCGGCCGACAGCGCGGCTGCGCTCGTGCACAACCTGCGCGCCAGCGGTTTCCGCGACTACCCAGCGTTCATGACAGCCGCCCTGAGCCGCGAGATGCAGCAGCGGAATGCCGCAATGGGGCGACCGGCTTGGCGGCTGATTGATCTGTTCGATAATCTGGTGAGCGCGGCCGACACGCTGCTTTCGACGACCGATCGCATGCTCGCAATGATTTCGACATTCAATCACACGCCAACCAACCTGCGGATACAGGCGTTGCGGTTGGGAGACAAAGGGCGCGCAATCGCCGAAATCTCCTCAAACTACGATCATATTTCAAAGGCGATCGTGACCAACCTCCAACACTTGGAAACGGCGTCAAACGAGGTGTTCTCAGGAGTCAATGAAGGATTGTTCCTCGCCTGCACCGCCCGGCTGCAGGATGAAATGGCAAGCCTTTTCGATCAGGAAGTCTGTGATGACACAAACGCGGCGAGCGAGGAAGCAAAACGCCTTCGCCAGCAGACCGACGACTACAAAGCGCGCGCAGCAGCGAAGTTCGAGCTGATCAAGGTACGCATCGGACACTTCTTCGATCTGACCAGCGAAATGAAACGTCTTCTCTCAGGACTGATCGCCGTGCGCGTTATGGGCAAGGTTGAAAGCGTCGGTCTGAGCAACGGAATTTTTTCCGATCTCATCGCCGACCTCGAGCAGGGCCAGCAAACGCTGACACGCGGCCTGGAAGACATTGCAAAGTTGAACGATCGCATTCGCGAAACTGTGGTCGAGCTGGACACACTCGCCTAGTCGCGCGACATCGCCAAATGCAATACGCCCGCGGCCTGCGGTGACCTCATTTTGAACTGACGATCTCGAACGCCAACTCCCAAGGCGTGCGCTGCATTGCACGCGGGATCGTCACGCCAGTACCCAGACACTCGGGACAGAAATCATAGACACGGGAAATCAAGCTCTGACACGGAGTGCGGCTGGTTGCGTGCTGCATCGTGCCCCCGCGAAAAACGAAACCCCTGCCGCGGCACGTGCAGCATGTTGCGCCAGGTGTCTGAATATCGGACATGGGCAACCTCGATCCGCTTTACGTCTTGGTGGGTCGTGATGATCCTGCCGTCATAAACCGATGAACCGCATATTAGATGACTGCTTCAACTCCGTCAGCCCGGCTAATGGTCCAAGAATGTCCGTGGTAACAAGTCGTTGAAGGCGATGAAGCTTGTCGCCGAGACGCCGTCAACTCTGTGGCAACAGGGCTGCCAGCCCTTTGACCGATCCAAATACAAACACCTGAGTGGGCTCGCTGGTTCTCAAAGACCCGCGGGAAGTTTGGCTGCCATCATCTTCCGACGGTCATACTTGCGCCCGTCGCTGACGAAAGTACCGTCGCCGACCGCGTGCAGCATGCGCGTCTCCTTTCGTTTGGTGTCGAAATAGGCTGCGACGGCCTCGAGCACGACGATGTCATGCTTCGGCACGAAATCGATGACCTTGCATTCAATGTTTGCAAGGCATTCCGCAAGCAGCGGCGCTTTGACGGCTTTCCCGTCGAGCGCAGTAAACCCGAACTTCGCGAACTTGTCGGTATCTTCCCCCGAGCACGTACCAACGCCAACGACCTGATCGAGCAGGTCAACGGTGGGAATGGCGATCACGCACTCTTTGGTCTTTCGCAAAGCAGCAAAAGAATAGTTCCAGCTGCCGGTCGTCAGCGCAAACTTGGGCGTAAAGTCCATCACCATCGTCCAGGAGATGGTCATGATGTTGTTTTTGCCACGATCGCGCGTCGTGACGAGCACAACCGGACCCGGCTCGATCAACGTGAAGGCCCGGCTTAGTTTCATTGCTCTCATGCCGGACCCACTCTCTACTGTACTTGCCCCGCCGGTACGCCTCAGTGATCTCCGGCGCCGGCAAGATCAAGCCTCGATGATCACCTTCAATGCGCCCGTCTCGGACGCGCGGCTGAACGTGTCGTAAGCCTCGAGGATTTGATCGATCTTGAAGCGGTGCGTGATGAGCTTTGCCGGATCGATTTTCTTCGCCGCGACCGTCTTCAGCAGCATCGGCGTGGTAACAGTGTCAACAAGGCGGGTCGTTATCGTAATGTTCTGGCTCCAAAGGCGCTCGAGGTGCAGGTCGACTTTGACGCCATGGACGCCGACGTTCGCAATCGTCCCGCCCGGAGCGATGATATCCTCGCAGACCTGAAACGTCGCAGGCACACCAACAGCCTCGATCGCCGTATCGACGCCGCGACCGCCGGTCAACTTCATCACGGCGTCCACGGCCTTCGCTCCAGAGCCATTGACGGTCTTGGTCGCGCCGAAGCGCTTGGCAGCCTCAAGCCGATTATCATCGAGATCGATCATGATGATTTCGGCCGGTGAATAGAATTGCGCTGTCAACAGCGCCGCAAGACCGATCGGCCCGGATCCGACGATCGCGACGGTGCTGCCGGGTACGACTTTGCCGTTAAGAACGCCGCACTCAAAGCCAGTCGGCAAAATATCGCTGAGCATCACGAGAGCTTCTTCATCGACGCCGTCTGGAATGCGATACAGGCTCGTATCGGCGTGCGGAATTCGCACATGTTCGGCCTGTGTCCCGTCGATCTGATTGCCGAGAATCCAGCCACCGGTCGAGCAATGCGAGTACATGCCCTTCCGGCAGTTCTCGCAGCGTCCACACGAAGAAATGCAGGAAATAAGAACATGATCGCCGGGCCGAAACGTCGAGACCCCTGCGCCGACTTTCTCAACGATACCCGTCCCCTCGTGGCCAAGAATTCGACCTGGACTGCACGTCGCGACATCGCCCTTCAAGATGTGCAGATCGGTGCCGCATATCGTCGTCTTGCTGATCTTGACGATCGCATCGCCCGGATCCTTCACTTCCGGAACTGGCCGATCTTCGACGACTTTCTCGCCGGGTCCTTTGTAGACAAGGGCTTTCATATCATCCTCGCTCTGATGCCAACGGACACGTTTCGCTTCAGATGATTTGCAGTTCCCGGCCTCCACCCCCTTGATTTGCATCAGTCATACAAGCGCGTGGACTTGCTGAAATCGCAAACGTGCATTGCAGACATAAGAGAGCGACTTAAGAAACAACTAACATGATCCGGCGCTTTCATCGCAAGCGATGGGCGCCAGATCATCCATCAATCGGCTGACGGGAGTCAGTTATTAAAGCTCGCCACTGCACTTAATCGCGTCCGAGATCGACGTCGTCGAGTTTCTCCCGCCGTTGCCGCTTACCGACGAAGTCCTGCAATCGCCGGCGGGCAGCGGCAAAAGCGTCGGAAATGACGACATGGATATCCTCGTGTCTGCCGGTATCCGTCGTGTTGTGTGTGATCGCGATATCTTCGGCGCCCGGCACGGAGAGAAGCAGCCGCACGCTGTAATTGTCGCCTTTGTGATGGCGTCGCTGTTCTCGGGCGACAACCACGCGAGCCGCTGTCAGACGCCCACAGAATTGCTCGAGCTTCTCAAGCTGTTCGCGAACGCGATGCTCGATAGCACCGCTATGTTCGAGATGCTCGAAACTGATTTGGACTGGCGTCTGCATGATTTCACCTGCACTTGCTTCGCTTGATTAGCTAACATGCGAAATTGAAGAACAACGACCATCGCGAGCATTGACAAGTATCAACAAAATGAGCCGCACTTGGCACTGGCGATACCGTACTAACGCGCAGAAGTTCCTCCCTCGATCGCTTGCATGACACAGGCTACGATTTCTGAAGGCGCGCCGAGAGCGCCTATTTCGATCCAGCTCGTCGGCTCACGCTGACGCATCGCCTGCAATTTTACGATTTCCGTTGTCGCGTCGGAAACGTCATTGCGCCTCGCATCGACACGGTCGAGAAGAACGTCTGTCGGCGCATCGAGCCAGATGCCGGAGAAGGAAACGCCTGCTTTGCGCGCACAATCTGCTATGCGCGCGCGGTCTTCCTCACGATCGAACACCGCTTCCGCAACGACCGCATGCCCGGCCGCGACTATGGCTGCGGCTTCGTTCAACTGGGTTGCGTAGACTTTTTCCGATATCTCGCTGCGATAGGCTTCAGCCGGTAATCTGGTCTCGGCTGAAACTCGAAACATCCGCTTGCGAATGCGATCGCTGGCAAGCACGCGGGCGCCCGGTGCATTGCCGATGCGATCGGCGATCATCGCTGCGATCGTAGATTTTCCCGTTCCACTCAAACCACCAATCGCGACGAGACGCGCGGACTGCGGTTCAAGCAGGCTCCCTGCGAGGTCAAAATACTGTCTCGCCTGCGCCGCAATACCCTCATCGTTCAGGCCCTGGCCCTGGCATTGCGTCGCCAGAACGTGCGCGCGGATCGAAGCCCTGACCGCCATGAAGAACGGCAGCAGCGCAATGCCGTCTTCCTCATCGGCATCGTCGAAGTACCGGTTGAAGACCAGATTAGCCGCAGATCTTTCGCCGAGATTCCAAAGGTCCATCAGCAGAAAAGCCAAGTCATACAAAACGTCGATCGTCGCCATGGCATCGCTAAATTCAATGCAATCGAAGAGCGTTGGCGTGTTGTCGACGAGGCAGATATTGCCGAGATGCAAGTCGCCGTGACAGTGCCGAACCTTTCCCGCCGCCCCACGACGATCGAGAAGTTCGCGGTGACGATCGAGCGCAGCGCCCAACGCGGAATTGAGCCCGATAACGTTCTCCTTTGGGAAAACATCTGTCGTCGTGAAGGCAGCAGCGTTGAGCGCGAGCACATCGGCCATGATGGCGGTGCCGGAATTGCTCCGGCTGACTTCGGCCACGCCGTGAAAGCGCGCAATCGCATTCGCAGTCTCAGTCAACAGCGCAGGTGTCAGCACGCGCTTCTTCGCCATCCGCTCAAATGACGAGTTCTCGTCGAAACGCAACATCTCGACCACAGCATCGAGAAGAGGACCATTCCCATCGAACGCGAGAGAGCCATCGGGCTCGACTGTGATGCGGCGAACGACGAGATAGATCGCCGGAGCCGTTCTTCGATTCAGTTCCACTTCCCGGTGACACGCAGCAAGACGAAGCTCCGCTGTCGAAAAGTCTACGTAAGGCAGCTTGACGGCCCGCTTGAGTTTGAACGCGCGAGGACCGATTAACAGAACAATAGAGATATGCGTCCTGATGATCGCAACATCCGACTCCACCGTGCCCTTCGGCCGCGTATTGCGCAGAAAATCGACGATAGCGGCCTGGTCATGATCGAGCACCATGCGCGTCTGTTTCCTTCCATTCGCGGCGCGGCGCCAGCTCGGATTGAGGTCGGAACCGCGAACTGCAACGCGCTCGACGTGCGGGTGCGATCTCCCTCACATCCAATCTCGTAAGCCAGCACGCTATAGCAACACCCGGCGCCACGCGATGAGCACAGGATTCGCGCGGCGTTTGGAAGCGCACCTCCTCCGCGGATCGAGCCTCTTTGCCGCTGAGTCCTGTCGCGAATCCGTCAAGGGAACCCTCTAGGCTGGTGCCCCCGAACAGACGTGTCAGGACAAGCCATGAGCGCCGACGAACGACGTGAATCGCCTTTTGCAGCCAGCATGCTGGAGCACGCCGACGCACCACCGCGCAACACGTCCGGCAACCCGACTATGGGCGAGATCATCAGCCGGCGCTTTTCGCGGCGTGAAATTTTACAGGGCGCGCTCGCCGTATCGGCGATCTCAACGACAATCGGCGCGAAAGCCTTGGCTGCCGCCGAGGCCACCAAAACGGAGACCAGCCAGTCCGCGTTTCACTTCACTGAAGTCGAAGCCGGCGTCGACGCGCACCATCATGTCGCCGAAGGCTACGACGCCGATGTTCTGCTTCGCTGGGGCGACGCGCTTTTTCCGGATTCGCCAAGCTTCGACCCGGCGCGGCAAGCGCCTGAAGCACAGGCCCGGCAGTTCGGCTATAACAACGATTTCGTTGGCTATCTGCCGATGCCCGGCGCGGCCGATCCGTCGTCGCACGGCGTGCTGTTCGTCAATCACGAATACACGAATCCGCATCTGATGTTTCCCGGCATTGTCGAGATCAAGGACGGCAAGCTCAGCATGCACGCCGCGACGCCCGAGCGCTTCCGCATCGAAGCGATGGCTCACGGCGCGACGATCGCCGAAATCCGAAAAGTCGACGGCAAATGGGCTTTGATAAAGGACTCTTCCCTTAACCGGCGCGTCACAGTCGCTACCGAAATCCATCTCTCCGGGCCGGTGTCCGGAACGGATCGCGTCAAGACGAACGCCGATCCGAGCGGACGCAAAGTCCTCGGCACGCTCAACAATTGCTCCGGCGCGATGACGCCGTGGGGAACCTTCGTCTCGGGCGAAGAAAACATTCACGGCTACTTCTCCGGCGCGCTGCCTGAGGGCCACCGCGAAACGGCGAACTATCAGCGCCTCTCCATTCCATTGGCGCCTTATGCCTGGGGCCGCTTCGAAGATCGCTTCGATCTTTCTAAAGAGCCGAACGAGGCCAACCGTTTCGGCTGGGTCGTCGAAGTCGATCCGTTCGACCCACAGTCCGTTCCAAAAAAGCGCACCGCACTCGGTCGCTTCAAACACGAAGGCGCGGATAACGTCGTCGCAAAAGACGGCCGCGTCGCGGTTTACCTCGGCGACGACGAGCGCTTCGATTATGTCTACAAGTTCGTCACCGCAAGCCGCTTCGATCCCACGAACCGCGCGGCGAACATGGACCTGCTCGACACGGGCACGCTGCATGTCGCAAAATTCTCGGCCGACGGAACGGTTCTCTGGCTGCCGCTTGTTTTCGGGCAGGGCCCGCTCACCGAGGCCAACGGTTTCAGCAATCAAGCCGACGTCCTGATCGAGACGCGCCGCGCGGCGGACCTTGTCGGCGCTACCAAAATGGATCGCCCCGAGGACATCACGCCCCACGCCGCGACCGGACGCGTCTACATCATGCTGACCAACAACACGAAGCGAAAGCCGGACGAGGTCGACGCCGCGAACCCGCGCGCCGAAAATGCCTTCGGGCATATCATCGAAATCATCGAAGAGAGCGGCAACCACGCGGCAACGCGCGGCCGCTGGGAAATTCTGCTCAAGTGCGGAGATCCGTCCGTCGCGGCAGTCGGAGCGACTTTCTCCACGGAAACGAGCAAAAACGGCTGGTTCGGAATGCCGGATAACGCCGTCATCGATTCCGCAGGACGGTTGTGGGTCGCAACCGACGGCAACGATGCCAAGGCAACCGGCCGCGCCGATGGACTTTGGGCCGTCGACACCGATGGACCATCGCGCGCCACGTCGAAGCTCTTCTTTCGCGTGCCGCACGGCGCCGAAATGTGTGGCCCTTGCTTCACGCCCGACGACACGACGGCATTCGTCGCCGTTCAGCATCCCGCCGACGACGGACCGGATTGGCCTGAGTTCGGCCGCTATTCGTATTACGAAGATCTTTCGACGCGCTGGCCGGACTTCAAACCCGACATGCCGGCGCGTCCGTCCGTCGTCGCCATCACGCGCAAGGGCGGCGGCAAGATCGGAACATGATGGGAAGCCGCGCCGGCAACACCCGGCCGATGCCTGAGCGATAACGACGCTTTGCTAGGTGGCCGAAGCTTTCAGGCGATCGACGCCGCGCTCCCAGTTCAACGCCTGGAGCACGATCTCATCGAGATTATCATGCTGAGGCGTCCATCCAAGCGCGTCGCGAACCTTGGACGATGCCGCAACGATCGCTGCCGGGTCGCCGGCCCGGCGCGGCGACAGCACGACTTTGAAATCATTCCCCGAGGCGCGCTTCACCGCCGCGATGACCTCGTGCACGGAATACCCCTTCGAATATCCGCAGTTGAAGATCTCCGACGCTCCGCCGCTGCGTAGATATTTCAGTGCCGCCCGATGAGCGGCCGCCAGATCATTCACCTGAATGTAGTCGCGAATGCACGTGCCATCGGACGTCGGGTAATCGGTGCCGAAAACTTCCATCTGGCCGCGCTTGCCGACCGCTGTCTCGCACGCGACCTTGATCAGATGCGTCGCTTTGGGCGTCGACTGTCCCGAGCGGCCTTTGTAATCGGCGCCTGCGACGTTGAAATAGCGCAGCGCGACGAAGCGAAAATCGTGCGCACGCGACGTATCCGTGAGCATGATTTCGGTCATCAGCTTCGACGATCCGTAAGGCGACATCGGCGCCAGCTCCGCCGTTTCCGTGACAGGATTTTCCTTCGGATTGCCGTAAACAGCCGCTGTCGACGAGAAGATGAAATTTTTGACGCCGCATTCCACAGCCGCCGCAATCAACCCGCGCGACTTGACCGTATTGTTCAGATAGTAGCCGAGCGGATCGGCAACGGACTCCGGCACGACGATCGATCCCGCGAAGTGGATGATCGCATTCACATCATGGTCGCGGATCGTTTGCCGAACGACGTCGGTGTCAGCAATATCCGCCACGACGAGATCTGCTCCCGGGGCGACGGCCCAGTGATAGCCCGTCGACAGGTTGTCGATGACGACAACTTTCTCGCCGGCATCCAGAAGCTCCAGAACCATATGGCTGCCGATGTATCCGGCGCCGCCGGTGACCAAGACGCTCATGACGTTGCAACAACCTTCCGAAGCTTTTCCGAACATAATCGCACAAGAAAAAGCGCCCCCGTCGGGAAACGGAAGCGCTTTAAATCATCGTCGGCATGCAGCCGGAGCTTGCTGCCGGACGGCCATCAGTAGTCGAAGCGGACCATGCCACCGCCGTAGAGGCCTTCGCCGCCGCTGCGGGATTCACCGCTGTCGTTGACGAACTGATTGCCGATATTGAACGTCAAGCGCATCGGAACTTTCGGCGTCACGTTATAGCGCAAGGTCGTGAACGCACCGACGCGCGTCGCGACATCGCCATCGTCATCAAGAACCGAGGCTTCCGGTCCGAAGATGATGCTTTCGGCACCGAACATCTTCTGGAAGTTATAACCGAGCCGGCCCTGCGCCCAATACGAATTGAAGGCCATCGAATAGCTGGTTTCGAACGAACCGTAGAAGCGATCGTCGCTTGCGTCGTCGGTTTCAAGTTCGAAGGCGACCTTCAGGCCGGAGTCCGTGCCGCGAACGTCATTATGCAGGTCATCCGGCGACAGGTGCACGTCGCGCACTTCGTAACCGATATAGGCGGTTGCACTCCATCTGTCCCGCACCCACTGATAACCGAGCATCACGTCGAGAGAACGGTCTCTGGCATCGATCTTGGTGCCAGCCGGCGCCGATGCACCCGGATCGGCAGTCGTACTCGGATCGCCCGTCGCCCGATAATCGTAGTCGGCGATGATGCCTTCCGAACGCAGGACAAAGCCATCGGTGTAGAAGCCGCCGTTCAGCTTGGCGAGCGCGCCGGTATAGAAAGCCCAAGCGTGGTTCGCACCCTCGGCGCCCGCGTAGCTGATGTACTTGGGACCTTGCGTATCATCGATTTCACTGCCCGGGTTCAGAACCTCCGAACGCCCGAGCTTGTAAACCAGCGACGCGCGTGCCGTCAGAAGAGACGGAACTTCCGAGTCAACGTAGTCCGCATCGTCAAAATTTCCTGAGTTCGTCACGCGTCCCGCGAAGTCGGAGTACCGCACTTCGCCGCGCAGGAAGAAGTTATCGGTCAACCGCGTTTCGACGCCGCCGCCAACGAAGTAGCCCCCGAACGTGCGCGAGCCACGGCCGCGCAGTGTCGTTCCCGGAGACGAAGGCGGATCGATGTCCCACCAGCCATCATTGTCGAAATGCGCTTGCGTATAGCCTGCCGTCGCAAAGATCAGCGTGCGGCTGTTGAGGAGGAAACCGGCTCGTGCGCCGATCGCCCAGGCGCGGTCGATCTCAAGCGCGTTGTGTTCATCGCGGTTGCCGCGCGTGATATCCGAAAGATCGATATCGCCGAAGATACCGACAACGAACCGGTCGCCGATCTGCCGGTCCGCGCCATAAAGCAGCGAGACCAGTCCGCCGTCCGCGTGCTCGGTGCGTGATGAAGATGAATCGGCGTCACCACTACTGTCGCGATAGTTATTCTTCGAGCGGTTGTGACCGTAGCCCCAGCCCGCACCGAAATAAACTCCCGACCAGGTCGGCTGCTCGATAACCGGCGCCGTATCCTTCAAGGAGCCGAAAGGACCATCTGCGTACGCAGCGCTTGCCATGGAGCACAGCAGTGCTGCAGCCGATAGTGATCCCAAAACGAGTTTCATGTACCCACTCCAAAAGGGCGTTGACACCCTGCACAACCGCGCCAGCCAAAAGGCAGCGCTCTTTGTGCGTCTCAATTCAGAATCGAGTCAGAGTGATTCGGCTGAAGGTGTCGAGGCGAAGGGCGCGTCAAGCCCGAAAAGCTCGACGCGCAATGGCACTCATGTCACAGTTTTTCGGCTATTGCGGTCAAGCCGCAGGCTGTAGCGATCCCACGCTTTCTTTCGCACGCCGCCGCTCAGGTTTTAACTGTATATTCATATCCAATTCTGTGGATATCGGCTTGACGGCTTCGGCCGTACGCGGCTTGGCCAGCGCCACCGGCTCGCACGGCGTTCCATGCCACCGGCTCGCCTCGGGCAGCATCTCGCCTTTCATGAGAACCGACAACGGTCCGAGGTTCGAGCGATCTCGCATTTCGGTTCCGTAGAGAACGACCGCCATATTGCCGACGCTGCAACCGTTGCCGATTTTGACGACGTCCGCCTTGAACACCCGATCCTCGAACAGATGCGTCTGAATGGTCGAACCGATATTCAGGCAGGCGCGGTCGCCAATCTCGACGAGGTCGAACTCAGAAAACAGCGTCGTGCCGAGATAGCACCATTTCCCGACATTGCAGCCCATCAAGCGCAGGTACGCGGCGAGAAACGGTGTACCGAGCAACGGCGCCATCGCAGGCGCGGCGACGGTTTCATAAACGCCATTAACCAGCTCGTTATTCCAGATGAAGCGCGACCAGAGCGGCTTCGTCACCGGAGCGTTGCGGCCAATGAATACCGCTTTCACAAGCGCCGACAACCGCATCGACACGAACGCCAACGCCGACGCCAGCAGCGGCACGAAGAGGACGAGCAGCCACGTCGGCATCATCGCGCGGTGTGCGAGAACAATCAGCGTGGCGAACGTCACCATTTCGAGCGCGAAAATTGTCCCCGGCAGCAGAACCCGCGCCGTGTCCGTCAACGTGCGGGCGATCAGCGCTCCACGTGTCGGCGCGAAGATTTCCTTGTCGTCGAACGAGGCCTCCTGCTGAGTCTGCGGCAAGGCAAATCCAGGAGCACCGAACCATTTCGTGTCGTTCGGAACGTCTCTGACGTTCGCCGGCGGAGTCGACGCCGCGCCGATCAAGGCGTTGCTGCCGATCGTATGGCCGCCGGCAACAACCGCGCTGTTGCCGATAAAGCTGCGCGCGCCGATGCTCACTTTGCCAACTTCGACCGTACCGCCGTTGATCCGCTGGCCGCCGACGAGGCAGGCATCCGCGAGAAAGCTTTTCTCTCCGACCTCCAAGAGATTGGGGGTGATGTGCGAAACCGTCGAGACCTCCGAGCCTGCACCGATCTTCGCCCCGAGCGCGCGCAGCAGCGAAGGGCAGTAGATCGTCCCATAGATCGGCTGCAAAATCGTTTTGGTGTTCTCGAGCAGGTAGCTGACGAACCAATGCCTGAGATACGCTCCGCTGTAGATCGACATGCTTCCGGCTTCGAGCGGCGGCAGCAGGCGCACCAGCAGAACCGCGCAGCCGACATAAGTCAGAATGCCGACCGGCACAGCGGCGAAGGCACCGATTGCGCCGCCCATCGGACCCGCAAGCCAGAGACCGCCAAGGATCAAAGCCATGGAAGGCGCAAGCGTCAGGAGCAGAAAGTAACCCATCGCATAGATAGATGCGAGGTGGAGGAGACCGAACAGGAACCGCACACCTCTGCGCGAGTCTGCTTGCCGCGACGGCACATCGACATCGGCGGGCCGCGCCGGTGAACCGCGACGGCCTTCGCCGTCCTTCATCACCGTTCCGTCACTGAGCGCAGACATATCGTCGAGCCGCGCGCCGTTCCCCATTCTCGTGCCGAGCCCGAGGTTGCAATGCATGCCGATGAAGCAGTTCGCTCCGATTTCTACCGGCGCAATGACCAGATGCCCGTCCTCGACGCGATATCCCAAAATCTGCGTTTCAAGTCCGACACTCGACCCGTCGCCGATCGTCACCGCATCGAACGCACCGCAAATCGCCGTCGAAAGCGTGACGTTGCGACCGATCTTGGCGCCCATCGCGCGCCAGTAAAGACTCATCAGCGGTGTGCCGGAAAACATGTCCGCCCAGCCAAGCGGCTGGAAGCACTGCACCAGCCACCAGCGGAAATAATAGAAGCTCCAAAGCGGATAACGGCCCGGCTTCACGCGCCCGATGACCAGCCATTTGAGCGCGACGGTGAACAGCAACGCGCACGGCCAAATTCCAAAGCCGACCGCAGTCATGATCGCCGCAGCCTGAGGCCACGCAATTTCTCCGTCGATTACCGCCGTCGCAAGCACGGCGACAAACGCCAGCGGCGCAGCGACGATGCCGTAATAGACAAAGATACTGATGGCCTGCAGCGTCGCAACCGTCCAGCGCATCAGCACCCCGGTCTGCTTGCCTGGCTTTACCTGAGCGGCCGCGTCATCGGAACTCGCCGCCCCGACGAAGCCACGCGCTTCAAGAGCACGCGCGAGTTGCCTCACCGTGCGGTGATCATAAAAATCGCGCACGGAAATCGGCGCGTCCGGCACAGCGGCCCTGACAACGCTGACGGCCTGCGACGCGAGCAGCGAATGCCCGCCGAGGTCGAGAAAGAAATCCGCCGTCACCGAAAGCTCGGAAATCTGAAACGCCGTGGCCCACGATGCCGCAAGCCGCTTCTCGAGATCGCTTTCCGGCAGAACAATTTCGCTCGGCCCGTTCAGCAGCGTCTGAGGCTTGGGCAAGCTCTTGCGATCGACCTTGCCGCTCGACATCATCGGCAGTTCATCGATCACATCGAGATATTGCGGCACCATGTAGGGTGGCAGCCGATTGCGAAGACTTTCGCCGATCGCTTGCCGGTCGAGATCGACCACCTGTTCGTTGACGACGATGTACGCAGCAAGCTGCTTCATCTCGCCGATCTCCGTCACGGCGACCGCGGCCGCCTTGATCGCCGGATTTTCGATGAGAACGGATTCGATCTCTGACAGCTCGATACGAAAACCGCGAATTTTGACCTGATCGTCGAGACGGCCGAGGAAATACAGCGCTCCATCGTCTCCGAGACGCACGTGATCATACGTTCTGTAAAGCCGGTCTTTCCTTTCCGGCTCGAACGGGTTTGCGATAAAGCGCTGCGAAGTAAGAGCCTCGGAGTTCATGTAGCCGCGGCCGACGCCGGCCCCACCAATGAACAGTTCACCGCATTCGCCGGGCGCCACCGGCTGCAAGTTTTCATCGAGGACATAGGTTGAGTATCCCGGAAGTGCCTTGCCGATCGAAACGGGCTCGCCGCTAACGCATTCCGACCAGGTTGCAACGACCGTCGCTTCCGTGGGTCCATACGTATTGAGCATGCGCCGGCCCGGCCGGGCCCAACGCGTCACCAATTCGTTGGAGCAAGCTTCGCCGCCGAGCACGAGCGTCGTCACCGTCTCGAGATCCCGGTCGATCATCGCCAGCATCGTCGGAACGGTTGAAAAATAAGTCACGTCATTCGTGTTAAGGAACTCGGCAACATCGGCCGGCGAGCGCTGAATCTCCTCGGTCGGCACGATCAGCGTGCCGCCACGCGAGAATGCTGCCCAGATTTCCTCGACCGAAGCGTCGAACGCCGTCGAGAAACCTTGATAAACGCGGTCGTTTTCGGTGACGGCGTAAACGGTCTTGAGCGACTTCACGAACGCCAAAGCGTTGCGGTGTTCGATCATCACGCCTTTCGGCCGCCCAGTCGAACCCGACGTATAAATGATGTAGCTGAGCGCAGCGGGCGTAAGCGCCTGCTCGAAATCGATCACGGGAACGACCGGCTGAACCAGAATGTCATCGTGCGCCGTATCGAGACGTAGCAAAGGCGCATCGAGTTCGCCCTGGAAACCGTCGGCAAGAGAGCCTTCCGACACCATGAACTTCAGCTGCGCATCGTCGGCGATGGCCCGAATGCGATCCATCGGCCATTTCGGGTCAATCGGAACGTAAGCCGCGCCGGCTTTGAGAATGCCGAGCATGGCGGCGTAAAGCCTGGGCGACTTCTTCAGGCAGAGCCCGATCAGAGACCCAACGCCGACACCCTTCTGCGCCAGAAAGTGAGCGATCTGGTTGGCGTCGCAATCAAGTTCTTCATAGGTGAGGACTTGGCCGGCGAACTCCACGGCCGGATGATCGGGCCGCAACAGCGCCTGCTGTTCGAAATGGTGATGTAGAAGACGTGGCTCGCGAGG
Organism: Hyphomicrobium denitrificans ATCC 51888; assembly: GCF_000143145.1. NCBI lineage: Bacteria > Pseudomonadati > Pseudomonadota > Alphaproteobacteria > Hyphomicrobiales > Hyphomicrobiaceae > Hyphomicrobium > Hyphomicrobium denitrificans. The sequence continues at coordinate 103,354 of NC_014313.1, read as the reverse complement.
CCTCTCATCCTGCCAAAGCTGGAAATCGATCTCTTGAATAGCCACGGGAATCCTCACTTGAACAGCGGCTCAATGGAGCCCGCATCGAAGTGGGAGAACCCGACGCGAGCGCTACGGAGTAGCGACGCCCCTGATTGTTGACGATCCAAGTCCTGAAAACAGGTTGCAGAAACCAGTCGTGAGAACTTCCCGAAAGAAGGCGATCGTCACCAAGATCGAAGGCGACATCCCCGATCTCAGCAATTCCGGTGCCAAGCATCTTCACGTAGGCTTCCTTGAGTGTCCAAAGCCGGGAAACGGCGCCCGAACGCTTTTCATCCGCAAGCTTTGCGAGGGCCTTGAGTTCAGGCTTCGACATGACTTCGCAGAGCCAGTCGGCGGCGCAATCGAACGACGCGTCGGCGATATCGACACCCACGTCGCCGACGGTCGAAACCACGATGACGGACATATACGACGTATGCGAACAGTTGAATTTAAGCTTGTTTCCGCTGTTCACGAGGATCGGCTGACCGTTCTCCGTGCGTGCGAAGCGCCACTCATCCGGTGACACCTTTCCGCCAACACTGTCCGACAGCGCTTGACGCAAAGCGGCCCTCACAACGAGCGACCGGTTGCGCGTTTCCAAATGCCGGATCGCCGCGAACTCCGCGAAGTCGGCTTTGGTTAAAATCGCCTTGGCGTCTTCCGAATTGGCGTTTGGATTGTGTTCGACGTACCAAATCCGCACACCTGGAACGGCCTCTTGTCCCTCAATCGGCGCGCGTCGATCATCCCTCGGCGTTGCTTCTGATAACGCGACGCCGCGGCCGAAAAGCGATCCAATTCGACTAAAAATCGTGGCAAAAGCCGATTTCTTGGAGATGAATTCGCCGCAATACACAGAAGAGCCTCGATGCCAGGATGGGGCCGTCTGCGATCTGCTTTAAAAAGACGTGCCAATTAACCGGTCGGCAACCTTTGCAATTGAATCAAATTGCGTTCGCGCGATTAAAAGTGAAAATATCGTTTACGATTGACCGTTGATGCTCTGGTCAAATTCGATCGAGCGCATATGTGAGAGACCGTGTGCGCTCCGCCGTCATCATGCAGTTGATGCGGCGATCGCGTGCCAGACGGGACCCGCGTGACGAAATCCAAACAAAATCGAGGCGTGCAATTTGCATTGGCGACGATCGCCGTCTTCGGCATCGGCGCGCCCTTGGCGTTGAATCCGAAGGCGGCGCAATCGGAACCCGAGGCAATCGACACGGCTGACATGAAAAAAGGCTACGGGATTAAGGAAACCGGTCTGAAACCCGTCTATCCGTCGAACTTCAAGTGCTCTCCAATCACGTCGCTCTACGCAAGCTGGATCGATATCGATGGGTCGCGCCGGGACGAGATTCACTCCGGCATCGACGCAGGAAAATTCGGAGAATGGATTCTCGCCCCAGCATCCGGAACGGTTCGCGCCGTATGGGAAGCCAATTGGCAGTGGGGTTCGGAAGGCGCTCTTCTTTTGAAACACGATCGCCGCGACGTGAATTTACCGAACGGCTCAAAATACTACTATTCGGAGTTCGATCACCTGAACTTCGACGAGATCAAGCATTTCAAGGTCGGACAGAAGATTGAACGCGGACAAAAGCTGGCGCGCGTCAGTCGTCCGGGCGAGCAGTCATCTTATCTTCCCGAAGTCCATTGGGAGGTCTGGGAAGTCGGTAGCGATGATCTCGTTTGGCGCAAAAACCGTTACGACGCCCCGGAATGGTGGAACGAGACCGCTCAGCTGATCGACCCGCTGTATATGCTTGGCATCAATAATCCGCCCAAGGATGGGACGAGCGTTCGCATCACGCCGTTCGAGGCGGACCGCGACTTCAATCGATATCGAGGCTTCACCTACATTTTGGCCTGCCAACCGAAATAAGCGTAGCCTTTGCGCTCGTGCGAGCGTTGGCATCGCTCTTGCTTTAATCCGTCGAGTTCTCGGTTTTGAGCAGGAGCCACCCATGCGCAGCAACGTAAATAGATCGCGCAGCCGCAACGCCGCATTTTCGATTCTGGCAGCCGCGCTGATGACCGGCGCCATGTCGTTACCGGTGGCGGCGCAAAGTCCCCAGGCGACAACCGATGCCGATACCGGCACCGTTTGGTGGAATGAGCTCGTCGCCTCCGATCCCGATCGCAGCCGCGATTTCTATCAAACGGTCGCCGGATGGACGCCGAAGATCGTCGCCGCCGAGGACAACTCACGCGCGCCTGCACCGGGCGAACCGGCCTACACACTGTTTTCCGCCGGCTCGACGGAAGCTGCGGGGATGACGAAATATGAGGGCAAGGATGCGAGCGATCCGAAGCCGGGCTGGCTCATGTATATTCAGGTCGCCGATGTCGATACGGCCGTCGGCGAAGCGCTGAAAAAGGGCGGCAAGATTTTGCGCGCGCCTGCTGATGCAACAAAGATCGGACGCATCGCGATCGTGCAGGATCCCGACGGCAATGCCTTCGGACTCTTTTCTCCCGTCAAAACGGCAGCGCCGACGCAATAATCGCGTCGAATAATCGCCAACCGTCCTTGCGACAAGCCTACGGCGCGGAGCAGAAGAGTTTGCCTCCGCGTCGAAATTCAATGCTTCGCTAATTCGACTGCGATAATCGGCGCGTCTATTTCCAGGCTGCCAGAAGCTGCCTGTTCTTCTCATTCGTGCGGTTCTCGACCTCGAGAGCGTTTGCCACCATCCGGAAGTGCCGCATCAGCTCGTCGCCAAGCTCTCGATCGTAATTCAATCGCTCGATCGCCATTTGCATGCACTCCAGCCAGGAGTCGCGTTCGGCAGGACCGACCTCGACGTGGCGATGCATTTCCCGCACGTCCGAATGACCGTGTTTCTCGATATAGAGCTTCGGTCCGCCGAAGAATCCGGACAGAAAATTGAACTGCTCCTCGCGCGAATTCGCGATGCCCATGCCGCGAAGATGGAGAATGCTGAGGAGCTTGCCCTGCGGCTCGAATTCGATGATGTCGTAGAACGTCTCAACGAGCTTCCGCAAACCCGGCGCCCCACCGATGCGCTGATAAATGTTAGCTTGCGCCATGGCTTTCTCCTTCCAATTCCATCCAAATATATCGTGTAGCGATATAAATACGCGTGTAATGCGAGCCTTATTGTTTCGCTCAAGCGACGACTTGAGCTGCTTTTGGACTACCGTCATCGCGACGCATTGACGGCCGTCAAAGATTTACGCCGGCGGCAAATTTGATGGCTCAGAAAAGCCGCCGGCGATTTGAATGAAAGTGGCTAGAGGCCATCGCCCCTAGCCAAGTTTGCGCACATGCCGAATGACAGGGATTATGCGCGTTCCGATTGAGGATGGGTTCGCAGGCGCATAGGATCGTAAAACGGCATGCGCACCACAGTACCCGTGTAATTCTTATCGTCGTGCAACGTCAGCTCGGTCCCGAGCTTCGTGAATTCCGGCTTGATCTGCGCCATGACCAGCGACTTCATCAGGTGCTGGCTGAACGTCGAGCTGCAGACGACGCCGACTTGCTCACCATTCGCGGTGATCTTCGAACCCGGTTCGATCGCCTTTGCTGCTTCGACTTCAACGCCCGCAATGAACGAACGCTCTTTGCCTTTCTTGGCGGCAAGCGCGTCTTTGCCGACGAAGGCCGGCTTCGACAAGTCGATGGTCCAATCGGCGCGCACTTCCCAAGGCGTCGTATCCTCGTTCGTCATATCGAACGGGAAGAATAACAGTCCGCCTTCCACCCGGATGATATCGAGGCAAGACCACGAAGCGGGAACGATGCCAGCATCCTTGCCGGCTTTCAGAATCGAGTCCCAGATGAACGGCGCATCCGCGGCCGAGCAGAACACCTCATAGCCGCGCTCTGCGGAATATCCGCCGCGCGCGAGCGAAACCGACTTTCCGAACAGCGTCGACTTCTGATGACGGAAGTAGCCGAGCCCGGCCAGGTCCATCGGCGTGTGCGGTGCCAGCGTTTCGAGTGCAAGCGGGCCTTGAAGCGACAGGATGTGGACGTCGTTATCGCGCTCCACCTTGACGTTGAAACCGCCCTTGGCAGCTTCCGCCGCTTCCTCGAACGATCCGCCGCCGTGCGAGACACGGAACTGGTCCGGGCCATCGACATAGACCAGCACGTCGTCGATCAGTCCGCCATTGGCATTGACGATGTTGCTGATGTGGGAATCGCCGGCCTTGGTTTTCGAAATATCGGTCGTCAGAAGGTGGTTGAGAAACGCCTGCGCGTCCGGTCCGCTGACATTGACCAATCTCAGTCCCGACACGTCGAACAGACCCGCGCGATTGCGGACAGCCTCCGTCTCGTCATAGGGATTCGTGGAATAATTCTGCGGGATCGGCATGTCGTTCCAGGCAGTCGAAAGATCCGATCCCAGTGCCCGGTGGCGATCGTTAAGAGCCGATTGGCGCGAAAAAGACATTATCTATCCTCTTGAAATTTACGTTCAGGGCCTAGGCCCGACTGTCGTTTCTTATTTTCTTATTCGAACAGAAAGCCGACAGGCGTGGGCTTCCCGTCATCGTACTTGGCGAGCCATTCCTTCGTGACATCGAAGTAGCGGGTGATGCCCTTGTACTCAGCCAGCTCCGGCGGCAGCGTCTGAAGAACACGATGCATTCTCCGAGCCTTGTTAAGGTCGGTGACGAGCTCGTCCATCTTGATCAGATAGGCGCGGATCGAAAACAGAATTGCGTTGGAGCGCGGCAGACGCCAGAGCGCCTGAAGCTCGACGCGCAAATGCACCTTATCGCCCACGTTCTCCGGCGTGACGGTCGCGCGATCGGGGCCCCACTTGTGATAATTTTCCGGGCTCGTATCGAGGCGCGGATTGATCGTCATCGTCCAGTTGAGACGACGCACGGGCTTTCCATACTGAAGAGCGAGAAGGAATTTCAGCGCGCGATCGAAAACGCCTGCTTCATGCGCCAGCGGCACGGGTGCATGCCACTCCATGAAGTTCATGCCGACATCGAAATCCAACGACCAGTCGGCTTGCGCCGTCGCGATGCCCGCGTCCATCCAAAGATTGTTGTCGCGCTGATCCGAAAGCGTGAAATCGCCCTGGCACTGGCGTGTGATGTATTCCATCGGTTCGTAGGGCAGCGTCGAAGCATCGCCGAAACGGAACTTGTTCTCGATTCTGAGCGGGCGATTGATCCAGTGCCAATCGTCACCGTTTCTCTCGAGCGAAAAGTGCTCGGGATAGTCGCGCGCCAGGCTGGTCATGATCAGCTCGAGCGTATCCCACTGCGCCAGCATCATGTGCGGCAGCGCTTGGCAACGCGTCGGATCTTCTTTCAGCACGAGCGCCCGGTCGCGCATATCCGACACGTAGTGCTCATCGACGTCGAACGGAAATTCATACACCGACCCCTTCGGGCCCGGCACATGCGGCTCGATGTTCACTGAGTAGCGATACTTGTCTTCCCAATAGGGAAACGGAAAACGCTTGATCGCCGCCGGGCTGTTGGAAAATGTAAAGTCGTCCCGGAATGTCTCGTCTTTGAAAATCGTATTCATGGCATCATCCTTTATTTAACGGTGCGTCTCAGAGATCGAGTGTCAGGCTGCCGCCATCCATTCGAGACACACAGGTCGCGATCTTGTTTCCGCAGCTCTTTTCGTCGTCCGATAGGTAATGGTCGTTGTGGAGCATCTTTCCGTTCACATTCAAAACGTTCGTGATGCACTGGCCGCATGCGCCGCCTCTGCACAGGTAGGGCGCGTCGACGCCGGCCTGCTCCAAGGCTTCCAGGATGCTTTGATGTTCGCCGACGACGATCTCGCGTCCTGACTTTGCCAGCTTGACGACGAATTGCCGTCCTGGTGGCGGCGCGGCGAAGTGCTCATAATGGACGTTTTCTTTCGGCCAGCCTTGCTCTTTCGCCGTTTTCAGAACCCAGTCGATCATTCCCTGCGGGCCGCAGACATAGAGATGCGTCCCGAGCGGCTGGTTCTCGAGAATTTGCTCAAGCGGAATGAACTGCCCGAGATCAGCGCGATAGAGGAAGACACCCGCGTCGTTTGCATTGAGCAGGTTGCAGTAGGCACCCTCTTCCAGGGAGCGCACGCCGTAGTGCAGTTCGAAATTCGTCTTGTCGTGCTTGAACTGCGCCATCATCGCCATGAACGGCGTAATCCCGATCCCGCCCGCTAACAGAATGTGCTTCCGACCGGTGCGATCGACCGGAAAAAGATTCACGGGCTCGTTGATTTCGAGCGTCATGCCCTTTGAGACATTCTCATGCATGAACGCCGAACCGCCGCGCGTGTCATCAACCCGCAGAACGCTGATCTGATAGGTGCTGGTGTCGAGCGGCGAGCTCATCAACGAGTACGGGTTGCGGAATATGCGGTTCCCGTCGCGCATGGTCACGATCACGTGCGAGCCGGCAGAGAAAATCGGCAGCGGCTGCCCATCGAGAGGGACGAAAGAAAATCTTTTGATGCGATTGGCGACGCGCTCGAGTTCCTCGACGCGCACACGCCGCGAGGCGTTCGTAGTCATGCAAAATCAACCTTTGTCTCTGGAACTTCACCCGGCTTCTCAGCGTCGATGCAGACGCCCTGATATGCTCCAATGCGCCACGAATAATGATCGCGCACGAGCAGCGTGAGACCACAGTGCGTGCAGCGCACCGGATTGGTCGTCACGTTTTCGGTGTAGCCCTTGCAGTGCACGCACTGGACGCGGCGCTTGAGAGATCCGCGGTGCTCTCTATAGACGGAAGTATAAGAAACACCGTGCGCAATCGCCGTCTTCACGACGGATCCGACCAGCGGCTCGCGTCCTGCCACATAGATTCGCGTGCCCATTTTTGAAATGGCGAGCACGCTGTCGAAGCGCGCAATCAAAGTTTCGAGCGTCGGAAAGGTCCACACGTTTCCGACATTCGTTGCCCTCACCTTGCTCGCGACGGCGTCATCCGATGCCGACTCGCGATCGAGCATCATGGTCGTTCGAGCAAGAAATTCCGCGCTCGCAGCGCCCGCCATGTCGACGAATGCGTTGCTTCCTTCGGTGTCGACGATGACGATATTGCTTTTGGCGAATGGGTCCGGCTTCAGTTTCTCGTAAGTCGGCCGACTTTTAAATCCTGGCTGAATCATTTCTCCAAGTGCTCTCCCTTATAAAAAATAATCGGATCGCGGCGAAGCTGCAGAACGCAAATTGTTCTGCCTGAAGTTCTTCGCCGCGATCAATATCCTTTGCTTCACCCCGCAAGCTGGAAGAACCAGTTTGCGGCGAGGACGACGCAAACTCCGGCGAGCAGAACGATGTAGGGCAGGATGCCCGCCTTACGCGCCCGGAGGCTATCCGTCGTCAGGTTCAGGTCATCGAGCATGTGCTGCGGGAACTGCCCCTTGTCCTGAACGTAGTGGCGGAACCAGAACACCGGAATGATCAGCGACGCCGCGATCGCAGCCGACGTCAGCGCCAGCGGGTTCCACACCTTCGCACCCGCACCCATAAGCCCGGCATTGACGAACGAGAACAGCACGCCAAGCGCGAGCAACAGCGTCGGCGCCCTGAACGGACGTTCGATGTGGCCGTTATCGATACGATGCAGCCAGCCGGAGTTGAGGTTCAGGAAGTTGAAGATGATGTAGCAGCAGTTCGACACCGCCAGGATGAAGAAGAAGCTCGTCGCATCCGCAGCCGCAATCGCAAGCAGGCCGAGATTGAAGATGAGATCCGTCCACATCGCATGCGTCGGTGCGCCGTGGCTGTTGACGTGGTCGAGGAAGCGCGGAAGCCAGCCGTCGACCGAACCCTGGTACAAGGTGCGCGACGAGCCGGCCATCGCCGTCATGATCGACAGCATCAGCGCCAGGATCATCATCATGACCATGATGTTGACCAGGAAGCCCGTGCCGCCAACCATCTTGGCCATCGCTGCCGCGACGCCAGAACCGTCGACGATCGGTGCGGCGAGCATGCCGTCGAGACCGAGAACGCCCTGGAACGTGAACGGCACCAGAGTGTAAAGCAGCAGGCACAAGAGACCGGAATAGAAGATCGCCTTGAACGTGTCGGTCTTGGGATTCTTGAATTCGCTCGTGTAGCAGATGGCCGTCTCGAACGCGTACGTCGACCAGGCCGCGATGAACATGCCGCCGAGCACCAACGTCCAGCCGTTGATGTCCCACGGACCTGTCTCCGCAACAGCCGCCGCCTTCAATGGCGCCAGCGGCGAATAGTTCGACCAGTCAATCTGACCGGTCAGGATCGGAACGATACCGACGATCAGCATAGGGATGATCACCAGCAGTCCGATATATTTCTGAACGCTCGCGGTTCCAAGAATGCCGCGATGCTGGATGGCGAAGGTGACGAGCATCAGCACCGCACCGATGAAGAACACCGCATTGAGCGAGAACGTCACCGGACCGAGGCTTTGAGTGAACAGACTCCATGTGCGGATGGTCGGAGTCAGCGCTTCGACGCCGTCGAGCGCCAGCAGGGCGCTGATGGCATCGGTTGCCGTCTTGCCGCCGTTGGCCGCGAGCCATTCAACGACGCGCGGGCTATCAGCGGTGAGCGATGCCGCGTGCGCCTGCACCCAGGCGAGCACTTCCGGCGAATCCGTCGCCGGGATGGGACCGACGGCATTCAGAATGTAGGCCGCTGCGATCGAACAGCCGAGCGATAGCACGGGCGTCCATGCCAGCCAGTTACACCACACCGATAGTGGCGCGATGATCTTCGAATAGCGAACCCATGCCGCCGCGCCATAGATCGACGCGCCACCCGACTTGTTCGGAAACAGTCCGGCGATTTCCGCATACGTGAATGACTGGATGAATCCCATCACCATCGAGGCGGCCCAAACGAGGAACGCCACCTTGCCGGTCATGCCCGCGATGCCGCCAATGGAGAACAGCACCAGCGCCGGCACGCCGCTCGCTACCCAAAATGCGCCACGCCAATCTATCGACCGTACAAGTTCTTTTGGGGCTTGCCCCCCTGAAAAGCTTGCTGCTTCAACCGTCATTATTTCCCTCCCAGGAAAAGTGCTCTGCCGCTTTTGCGATGCAGTTATCTTTTGTTTGTTTTTCAACCAATCATGCCAAAGAATGACCAATTTCGACATTTCTTGATTGATGGGTGCGATATTTTCACATATTGCAAAGGAAGCAAGTTAAAATTCGTTTCCAATGGGGAAATTTTTGGCCTTGCTCAAGCTTTGAGCATGACTAGGAAATACTGTGCATTTGCGAAATAAAGCGTCTGTTTGTTGAATTATAATCGTTTTGGAAACTCTGGTGGTTATTGGTGGTTTTTGGTTTGATTTTGTGCGCTTTCCATGCCAATTTCATAATCAGGCGTGGTGACCGATGCGTTTGAGGAGCCGGACATAGTGAATGAGATGAACCGGCCCGATGCTTGGCTTGCCTGCACGCTGGCAGGGCTGCGCGCTGTCGAGGACGCACGCATCGACGAAGCCGCCTCGTTTTGGCGGGACAGCTGCGCATTCGCCGATAACTTGCCAGACGAAGATCCGCGACGGGCGGCAGCTCTCAGCAATCTTGGATTGGGCGAACTCGTTGCCAGTCGTCGCACGCAAGCGATCGCCGCTTTGAGCGCTGCGCGAACGCAATGGCGAAATGTCGAAGCGTGGATCCAGCGGGTGGACATCCCGTCGACGGCAAGCAGCTCGATGTTTCATTTCCTGCTCGCAGCCAATCACCCCGACGTGCTGACAGGTCTCCGCCGCAAGAAATATCTGACGCTCTGCGCCGGCGCCGCGGCCCTCACGGAGTCGATCTACGATCAGGTCTGCGCAGACAGTGCCGAACCCGATCACGCTCTGCTGCGCGCGCAAGCCATCCAGGCCGCATTCGGCGAAGACGCAACCGGCACCCGCGTTCTTGTCGATCTTACCGGCGCCTCACCCGCACGACGCGTGCGCATCGTCAAAAGCACGGAGGCGCAATGGCGATCCGTAGCAAAGAATACGGTCGTCGAAATGCGCCCACTCATCGATGCCGCCTATCTGACAGTCGGGCTGAAGCCTGACAGCGGCGACGGCGCACGCCCACATCGCGATTAGAAAACACAGAAACGCGAACGAACACGGGAGACGAAATGGCCGGGGCAATGTCAAAAGCTATTCCGCCTTGGGAGCAGGAGGGCATCGACCCGCCGTTCGCCAAGGAGAAAGTGAAACTCGCCGCACGCCGCATTTTCGAGCGCGTCGTCTCGGGCGAATATTCCTTCGGCTCTCGCCTCGCAGCTGAGCGCAATTTCGCCGACGAGTTCGGCTTGACGCGCTCCACCGTCCGGCAGGCTCTCGAATTTCTAGAAGCTTACGGCGTCGTCGTGCGACGCGCCAACAGCGGAACTTACGTCGTCTACAAGCCCCCTGCGCCGGTTCAGCAAAGCGCACCCGTCCAATTGCCGCCGTCGCTGGATCATCTCGACATCAAGCCGATCGTGGAGTCGGCATCCCCATTCGAAATGGGCGTCGTCTGTTCGCTGCTGGAACCGGAAATCGTCAGGCTCGGCGCGCTCTATATGTCCGTGCGCGACCTGAACGAACTGCGTACGCTCCTCGAAGACATCGAGACGGTCGTCGCCGACGCCGCAAAATTCGCGCATCTGGAAAAGCAGTTCCTCATGAAGATTGCGGAAGGCACGCACAACCGGCTGCTGATCACCATGTACCGGATCGTCGGCGAGGTTCGCTGCCAGCCGCACTGGCTTGCAACGCGCATTCAATCGCTGTCTCCGAAGCGGATCAGCGATAGCCGCCAACGGCTCCGCTCTCTCTTCGAGGCGCTGGAAAGCAGGGACATCGAGGGCGCGATGGAGTTCATGAATCTCATCATCGCCAGCAATCAGCAGGATCTGCTCTATCAGCCCTGACGCGCTCCTGCGCTTAGAGAATAAATCGGCTGCCCGCGATTTTCTCTTCGCGCTGGTCCCACATGAGCCCCATCTTGCGCATGTGCCGGATCAGCACCTCTTTATGCTTTGACCACCAATCAAGAATGGAGCCGAATTCCACGATCCGCGCCCGTCCGTCCTGAATTCTCACCACCGGCCAATATCCGACGAGCGCGTTGTCGATGCCGAACAGCTCCCGGCCCCACCAGATCGCGTCCCCGAAAACGTTGCGGCTGCGGCCCCCGACCTTCATCATCGCCATGACGGTCGCAGGTTCGAACGAGCGGCATCGTTCGACCGCCGACTTCCAGATATCTAGCACCGACACGTATTGCCACGAGACCGCGCTCCATGTGCCCGGAAACCGCGCGCAGAACTCTTCGTAAAAGCCGTTCGGATTTTCGAAACTGATCTGCTGATCGTTCAGCCTCGGATCGTCGAAATCAGGGAACTGGAAGACAAAGCCTTCCATGAACTCGGCCGACGTCTTGGCGATCAGCTCGACATAGTTATCGCACGTGCACGACAGGATCGGCCCACGGTAGCCCTGCCGGAAAGCTTCGATCGTCAGCGCGTGAACGAACGGCTCGTAGGCCGTGTCCCAGCATAGAAGGTCCGGCTTCTTCGCAAGCAGCTCCTCGACGAGCGGCTTGAATTCGGAAGTCTCGATCGGAAACAGAAGCTCGGCGACAACATCGATATCGGCGGCTTCGAACGCCGCGCGATACGTGGCGATCGACGGGATGCCGTGCGCGTCGTTCTGCGTGCACATCGCGACGGTCTTGATGTTCGGATGTGTCCGCTTCAGCCAGTCGACGCCGGTTACGTTGTAAATCGGATGAACTTCGCTCGGAGCAATCAGCGTGCGCGAGTCGGGTGTGAGATCGCTCGGCAACGCCGTGCTGACGAGAATACGCCGCTGGTTCAGGAAATCCCTCAACGGCCGCGAGAAGTCGTCGCCGCCCACCATGATGAGAAACTTCACCTCATCCTCTATGACGAGCTTGCGTGCACCTTCGAACGCCCGGTCGGGCTGGAACTGGGTGTCATACGGGATGACGTTGATCAGGTAGCGATGATCGCCGATCAGCAATCCGCCGCTCGCATTGATCCGCTCTTGCCAGATCAGGCAGCCGTTGAACCCTGGCTCCGCCCAAGACTTCAAAGGGCCGGACAGCGGCGCGAGAAATCCGACATTGACATTCTTCTTCGTCACGAACTTGCGGCGTGGCATCGCCACCGACAGCGCCGAAATAAGCGGAAAATGCGACTTGGCCATTTCGAACGGGTCTTTCGGACGTAGGGAATGCGGCGGCCATCGAGCCGAACCGGGGCACAGAAGTTGGTGCGATTTCCGGTTGAATACAAGCCGCTTGATAAGTCAAAGACCGAAGCCGCGAAAGCTGGATAAAGATAAGCCAGCTTGCCGGTCGGCCATAGCGTTTGGGCCCGCAGGCGTACCCAAAGCCATCATGTTGCCTGGAACGCGCGGGTTATCGTCGCGCGCTGGCTCGCAAAGCCCGAGCCAGGCCTTCGACGTCATAAAGTTGCGCCGCGGATAGGCGAAAAGCACCCGTCCGACATATCGGCGGCCGCTCGACCTTTCGCAAATTCTTGTTCATGCGCAATGGCGCGAGCTAAAACGCGATCTAGCGGATTCGACCTGGAAAGCTTAGGCTTCCCCGCCTGCCCACGAGGAGAGACCGAATGCCGAACTTTGGATTGTCGCGCCGGGACTCGGTCGACGTGAGCGACGCGCGCCAAGTGAACTGGAAGCGCGGCTTCTTCCGCGTCTGGATGCTGTTCTCAGCCGGCTGGATCATGGGCTGGACCATCTACCTGATGCTCGAAGGCGCGCATGGAAGCCTGAACAGCCGCGGCGACCTGATCGAAGTTCCCATTCTTCTGTTCGCACCGCCGATCGCGCTTTGGCTTTTCGGCCTCGCGGCGGCATGGGCGATCCGCGGCTTCGACAACGAGCAGTAGCTTCCCGCGAGCACCGCTCGCCGGAACAACGTGCACCAATTCAACAGGGAATAGCCGTGTCTGCCTCTCGCAGCCGGGCTATTTCGCGTCTTCGGTCGCAGCCTCGGGCGAAAACTCGGCGGCCTTCCCGGCCCGGCCGTTCTCTGCATCGGCATCCGGCATCGCTGCTTTCTTCGCAACGATGTTCGGCCATTGATCCGCATGCTTGCGATTGAGGTCGAGCCAATGCGCCGTGGCCTGTGGTTCAGCGTCCGAGAAGATCGCCTCTGCCGGACATTCGGGCACGCACACGCCGCAGTCGATGCACTCGTCAGGATGGATGACGAGCATGTTCTCGCCCTCGTAGAAGCAGTCCACGGGGCACACTTCAACGCAGTCGGTGTATTTGCACTTGATGCAGTTCTCTGTGACGACGTAGGTCATGATTTCGGATAAATCGCTCCAATCTATTGCTCAGCAAGCGACGCAGTCTGAGCCCTGGCATTGAGGTCCGGCGCAAACATATCGCCGCTCCGGACCATGTGATAGAACGTGCCAAGCCTCCGCACAATTTGGCCAATCGGCGCGCATCTCCTGCAACCCGCGCTTTTCTTCCATGTTGCGCATGCGTCAAGGCAAAAGATATACATCAAATGTATCAATTCGCCGTGAGCCTATAATTCGACGAGTTTGAAAGTCGTTGGTTTGCGCCGGATCAAGCTACGAGGATGCCATCATGACGCCCGCAACAAGTTCGATCGCGACAGTCGTCGGAGCCGATGATCCGACGATCCAGGCCCTGTTCGCTGACGCGGCTTCGAGATGGCGCGCCGCCGGATTGAACGTCATCGGACTTATCGCCGAAACGCACGGGCTCGAAAATCGCGTCTGCCGCGCCGGATACCTTCGCGACGTCGTTTCCGGCAAAGCCTTCTCCATCTACGTCGAAACCCCGAGAGCCGAAACCTCCTGCCACCTCGATACCGACGGCGTCGAAACCGCCTGCGCAGAGCTTCTGAAACAGATCGCCGATTGCGATATCGTCGTGCTCAGCAAGTTCGGCAAACTCGAAGCGGAACGCGGCGGTCTGGCCCCCGCATTCGACGCAGCGATCGAGGCTGGAAAGCCAGTACTGACGACCGTATCGCAGCGCCATCGCAAATCGTGGACAGGCTACACGGCGGACGGCGCCGTTTATCTCTCACCGGACGAAGCCGCGCTCGATCAATGGCGCGCCAGCGTGCAAAAGAGCGCTACGAGCCTTTAAACCGCTGCGCCACGATCCCGATCGGTTCTAGTACTTCTTATGTCGGCGCCGTTGCGCGCGATCCCGCGTATGCTGCGACTGTCGTTTGCAGAACGTGCTCTCCGTCCCGCTCAAACATCCGTACCGTTCGAGGAGCTCGGCGTCGCGCTCGCTCAACGGCCCGCCAGCCCGCGCATTCGCACGCGCGTGCTCCAGCTCACCCGCCTCCCCTAAGCCGATAGCATGGGCTGGTGCAGAGCACGTTAGCACGCACAATCCCACGGCGATGAAAACGCTTCGGTGCATGATCTCCTCCTCATAAGCTATCAGTACGCTGAAACAACGAATTCACTTCGCTGCGTCGCAAAACTGACATCTGTTTACCCACGCCTGCCGAAAACACCCACTTCAGTTGATCGCTGAAAAATTCAACTCCTGAACCAAAGAAAAAGTGTTCCCATCCTGGTGGAACCCTCGACCGTCACCACATGTTGAGGGGTCGGTGCGTTCTCGATGCGCCGGTTGGTGGCTGGCATTATCTGGCCATCCCTACTCCAAGGACAAAGCGACGACCATGAAAGTCGAAGGTTACAGTTCCGACGAGTTGAAGAGCTTCCATCGCGTCTTGCAGGCGGCAATGGCGGAGATCAGCGCACGGCGCGCAGACTTCCAGATCGCTGACATGATTGCCCGCCTCTTTGAAGCGGCCGATAAAGGGGAACGCGACCCGACAAAGCTGAAGGCTGCTGTTCTCGCGCTGACGCAAGTGCGAGCCTTGGCAGCATCCAAAAAAACAAAAGCTCGAAACCGCTCGGCGATCACGATTGCACCGAGGCAGCGCAGCAATCGACCGCTGCTGACGGTGTTTCCGCGCGCGCGGCTGTCGACGCAGAAAATCTGATCCATCGCGCGTTCACGTGAACGCGCGATCTCCACCCTCCGATAAATTTATTGGTGCGCCTGCGCAGCCCGGCGCGCGACTTCTTCTTGCGAAACTTCGCCGGCGGCGATCAGCGCATTGAGACAGCGAGGCGACAACCGCTCGCCTGCGGCGCGCATGCATGCGCGAACTTCCGGACTGTCGGACGCATACTGACTGCAGAGCGCACGATAGTCGCTTGAGCATGCGAGCTTCACGCGCAAGCTGACGGCGTTCGCCTGCGTCGCGAGCCCAGCTGTGAGAAGGACCGCAATCGCACAGCAGGATCGCAGATGGTATGTCGCGTTACGCATCATGCTCCTCGCGCCTACATGCTTATTAACATACTGACAATAAATGGTTTATCGAACTCTAACAGGCTTTGCTGATTTAATTAAAGTGCAAACTGTCGCGAGATCGGAAAAACCGCCGGTTTATCGATCGTACGTTGGAATGTTTTCAAACTCAGCGGGTCGCTCGATCCAAATTGATGGACTGATCGAGACCTATCGCTTCATGCAGGCCTTTCACGCCGATAAGACTGGCGCCATCCAGGTTCGCCTGCGAAAAATTCGCACCGGAAACATCCGCCCCCGCGAAGTCTGCGCGCGAAAGATCCGCGTCCGTAAAATCGGCACCGGTCAGATCGGCTCCGGTGAACTTCGCAAACCACAAGACGGAGCGCTGCATGTTCGCAGCGTGCAGGCGCGCCCCGGAGAAATCGCAGTACTTGAGAATATTCCGATACGCCGTCGCGAGCGTGCCCTCACCCGACCGCCATTCGAGCGGCGCGAAATTCGCTTCCGTCAGATCGGCGCCTCTGAAATCGGACCCGGACAATTCCGCTTGCACGCGGACCTTCGATAGGTTCGCGCCGGAAAATCGCGGAGCATCGGATGTTTTGCTCGAGAGATCCGAATAGATCGTCGGCCGCAGGATCGTCGCGCCTGTGAGATTTGCGCCCGAGAGATTGGAGCGGATCAAAACGGACCGGTCGAGCCGCGTATGCGACAGATCCACGCCCGACAGATTGGCATCCGTAAAATCGGTGCCATAGAAATCGGAACGCGCCAGGTTCGCGCCTTTGAAATCGAGGTCCGCGAGATCGAGATAGACCAGGAACTTTCCTGAAAGGTTCGGCCGTTCACCGGGCTTCGCTTTATGCAGCAAGGCCGTGATCGTGTAAGCGCTGACTTCCGCGTGCATCGGCACTGGCCCGGTCGCCGGCTCAGCCGATGCGCCCGCGAACCCTGCAGCACCGAACAATGCTACGATCACAACGGTTTGGCGCAATCGGCGACGCATCCCTGGACCTCACCCGCTCACGGCATCATGCCCGAGTCGAAAGCGAAGAATATTCGTTCTGGCTAAAATGGGAATGCTGCGGAAGCACTTAAGAGGCTCGCCGCCGGCACCCCGAAAATAGGTCGAGCGCCGGATCATAAACGCGTGTTTTTACGTCCATCATCCCGAGCACGGACGAAAACAGGTTATCGTGGCTGACGCGCTGCGAAGAGCGCTGGACGAGACAGCTGGCGTCGATACCCGCCCCCTCCCGCATGGATGGCGACAGCCAGACAACCATGGGCACGTGAATTTGTGCCTCCGGAGCGAGCGCATAAGGCATCCCGTGAAGATACATATTGTGCTCGCCAAGGCTTTCGCCGTGATCTGAAACGTACAGCATTCCGGCGTCGACGCCGTGACTTTCCGCGGTCGACAGAACACCGATCAGACGCGCCAGAACATGATCCGTGTAGAGGATCGTGTTGTCGTAGGCGTTGATGATATGCTCCGTCTCGCAATCGCTGAACTGAACGACTTTGCAAGCAGGCTTGAACACCTCGAACTTCTCCGGGTACCGCTTCCAGTACGCCGGCCCGTGACTGCCCATCATGTGCAGCACGATGACGGTATCCCGCTGCATGTTCGCAATGCGCTGATCGAGACCGTCGACGAGTACGTCGTCGAAATTTTCAGTGCTTGGATAAAACGTCGGAGCGGCGTGCCCGGTCAGCGTTTCAGTCTGAACGCGATCGCAAACGCCTTTGCAACCGGCTTGATTTTCCCGCCAGATAACGTCGATGTCCGCGCGCTTCAAAATATCAAGGAGATTATCGCGCGATGCCGCCTTCGCATTCGTAAAGCCCGCCTTGCCGAAGCCGGAGAACATGCACGGCACCGATTGCGCCGTATCCGTCCCGCAGGAATACGCCTGCGAATAGTTGATCAGACCCTCAACCTTCGACAGCATGGGATTGGTCGGCTTGCTGTAGCCATTGAGCGCAAAATGATCCCAGCGCGCCGTTTCGCCGACCACGACGACGAAAAGCGATTTGCGTCCTCGCGACTGCGCAGTCGCGGCACGATGCGCATCCTCCCCATAGGGCGAGATGACCTGGGCTTGCGTGACGGTGCGCTTTCTCAAGTACTTCGACGTCGCCGCGATATAATTGAACGGCGTCAGCGTCAGCTTCAAGTCGCTCTGCTCGCGGAAAATGGAGAGAAAGCTCCCCCAGACAGGGAAGATCGCGAGCACCAGCATCACGGCCGCAACCGCCGCGTAGCGTACCTTGCCCAGCGCTTCGGCCTTGAACGTCTGCGCTGTCCAAGGGATCGCCGCGAACAACACCGCAGGCAGCACGCCGAGGATCGCAACCCAAGCCACGAGATTCAACGACACCAGGTCGCGCGCTTCACGCGTGTCCGTCTCGAATATGTTTCGCACCATGTCGCTATCGATGACGATGCCGTATTCGGTCATGAAATAGCTGGCCGCAGCCGTCACCGGCAGCACGATCAGGACGATGGCGCGGATGACCGGTTTGTACGAAATGGCGAGTAGGATCAGATAAAGCGCGGCGACCGCCGCAACCAGCGTTGCGACGACAAAATGCCAATCGCCGAAATTATGCGGCTCGGCCGCAATCAGTAACTTCCGCCAGAACGCATAATTGAGCGCCACCGCGATATAAATCGCGAGCAGAAGAATCAGGATTTCCGGACGGCGGGGCTTGAACACGGTCGATCCTGACGTTCATCGGCAAACGGGATGAGATGAATTCACTATGCGGAGGAATTCGAACGCAGCATCAACGTCAACGTGACGGCCGCGTCAAGCGGCGACGTTGCGGTCAGATACGCCAATCAACCTTTCCAGCGTCAACTCGGTCGATCGGTCTAGTCTGCCGTCGACACGGCGCGGCCGAAAATGCGCCTGGAAAGCCTTGAGAACATGGCTCGTGCCGTCATCGAGAATTCCGCTCTGCTCCACACGATACCCATAGAGCGCGAGCAGTTCCTGCGCAGCAGCCACCCGGCTCCCCGACGCGCCGATGTCGAGTCCAGGATCGTCGGCATGCACCGACGAGGGCCGCACCCAAAGGCCGAGGCCCTGACGCGCCAGAAGCGCCCAATTGAACTTCTCACCCGGATCGATCTTACGCCCCGGCGCGATATCCGAATGCGCGAGAACCGCATCCGCCGCCATCCGATGCCGCTGCGCAATGTCCTTACCCAGCGCGATCACCGCTTGCATCTGGGCCGCTGGAAAATCCGGATACCCGTGCTGATGCCCAGGATTTTGGATCTCGATGCCGATCGAATGCGAGTTGATGTCGGTCTCGCCGCGCCAGAACGACGCCCCTGCGTGCCAGGCGCGCAGGCTTTCCGGCACAAGTTGCGTGATGCGGCCATCTTCATCGATGACGTAGTGGCACGAGACGTTGCTCTCCGCGCGCGCCAGCCAGTCGATGGCCTTCTCCGCCGACGACATCCCAGTGTAATGCAGAATGAGCAGCGACGGCCGGACGCCGCCGCGCCGCGGCTCGTGGTTTTCCGCAACGCGCACCGAGCCGACGAGAGGACTATCGGCTGCGAACGTCACGGACTGGATTCCAGCGCGCGTTCGGCGCGCAATCCGCGTTCGGAGAGAATTTCTTCATAAGCAGCCGTGATCGCTGCAAGCCTGCGCTCGGCGCCGGCAAGAAATTCCGGCGGAACGCCCTTCGCGACCAGCGCATCCGGATGATGGCTCTTCACGAGATCGCGATACCGCGCCTTGATGTCTTTGTCAGACGCCGCGGGCGAAACGCTCAAGACCTCGTAGGGACTGTCCGCATCGACGACGAACCCGCGGCGAACGCAGCGATACTCGCGCTGCGACAGTCCAAGAATTTCCGAAACGTGCGCCAGATAGCGGTCTTCATCGGGATGCAGCACCCCGTCGGCGCTCGCGACATGAAACAGACACTCGAGCACCGAAATCTTGAGGTCCTGCTGATCCTCGAGCAGACGCGCAACCTGCGCCGCATACGCCTCATAACCGGCGACATCCTGGCTTGCGAGTTGGTAGAGGCGGCGCACGTGCGCGCGCTCGGTATCGGGCACTGAAAACTGCCGTTCGAACGCCTGCGCTTCAACCGGCAGCGACACGCCGTCGGCTTTGCTCATCTTCGCGGCAAGGGCGACAACGGCAATCGTGAACGCGACGCGCGATTGCGCCGGCGAACGTGCGCCATCGATGCCGAGCGATCCCTTGAACGCTTCGAGCGCCGAGCGCAGCCCGCCGCCATAGGTGGCGGCCACCGCATTTTTCAGAAATTGCCACGCCATCGTCCGGCCACCCGTCGTCAGCCCTGAACGGCTTCCTCAGCCGCCGAACGGAAGCATAAGGGACGTCGAAATAGACTTCCCCTAAATTTACAGCAACAAAAGCGGAAAGCCGGAAATATCTGGTATGCCGCAGAGCCGGGGCGGAAAGCGTCCGGCTCGCAGGCCTTAGGAGCCGGCGCGCCGCGAATTCAGGAACGCCTTGAAATCGGCCGCATCCGCAGCCTGCCGGAGCTTCGCGAGAAACGCCCGGAATTCCTGCGCTTCGGAGTCGAGCTTGGTCATTGTCGCGCGCCGATAATCTTCGAACGCCGCGTTGTCGAGATCGCGCCGAGGCGCCGGACTGTCAAACCGACGGTTCTGATAGGCCCAGTAGGCACGCCGCACGCCGGAACCGAGCGCCCGAACCAACGCGCCAAAGAGCCCCGTACCGAATAGTACGAGCCCCGCGAACGCCGCGATCGCGACGAAGAACATCAGCCTCATCACGATCGAGCCGACGAAAAACAGGATCATGGCCAGCACGACGAACGGCACGACGAACAGCAATGGGAAGAAAAAAAGCGGCATCGAACGTCTCCCACACGCCAACGATTGAGGCGAACGAATGAGGCGACCGAGAGGCCGCCTCACACAAC
The DNA here is from genome assembly GCF_000143145.1 of Hyphomicrobium denitrificans ATCC 51888. Lineage (NCBI taxonomy): Bacteria > Pseudomonadati > Pseudomonadota > Alphaproteobacteria > Hyphomicrobiales > Hyphomicrobiaceae > Hyphomicrobium > Hyphomicrobium denitrificans. Next base: position 83,050 of record NC_014313.1, on the reverse strand, counting down.
GTATACGATCAAACACTGCCTTCGGTTGCGGCGGGACGATCGCGCCGCTCGCTCATGAACTGATCGAATTCCGACTTGTCCTTGGCCTGACGCAGGCGCTCCAGGAACGAGCGGAACTCGCGCTCTTCTTCCTCGAGACGCTTCAGCGTCGACTCGCGGTAGTCGTCGAACGCTTTATTGCCGCTCGAATACGCGCCGCGTGCGAAGTTCCGCATCTCGCCTTCGACGCGGTCTTTCGCCCGGCCGAACCGTTCCACGAACCGGTTGTCCCATCGTCCGCGTCCGCCGTGCCATCCACAGTTCATGCGTCCACTCCAAAGCATATAGGCCAAGATGGTGAGCCCAATCGGCCAGAAAAGAACGAAGCCCAGGACCATCGCGACGAGCCACGCAGGCCTGCCGAAATCGTCAAGAGTCTGAACCACTTGCGCCATTCGCCACCCTCTCCTCGTTGGGGATGTAAATGTATTTTACATTCACATAGGTGGGAGAGCAAGGGGCGGATTCAAGGGAGAGGCTAACAAATTCCCGCGGGAGTGGTTTTGCCTGGTCGCTTTTTGGATTCAAAGCCGGCCTGCAACATCCGCTAACCCGCCTTCCTCACCCCCAGCCCATCCAGATAAATCAGCACCGCCGCGTCGAGCAGGTCTTCGGGGCTCATCGGAATGGGACGGCGCGCCTCGTCGCCGCGCGCGAACAGTGACGCGATGCCGTGCGCCTCGGCCCAAATATGCAACGCCATCATCATGACCGGCGGACGCTTGCCCTCGGGCATCGTTGCGATCAGCGCCGCGCACGCATCGCGCAGCACGTTGAACGCCCGGTCACCCGCGACGTGCAGATCCGGAAACGCCTGAAACGACAGTCCCGATTCAAACATCGCCGAGTACTGCGCCGGCTCCGCCCGCGCGAACGCGATGTAAGCGTGCCCCACCCGCTCAAACGCCTTGAACGGATCAGGCGTCCCCTTCGCCCAAGCCTGCGAGAGTTTCGCCGCGAAAAGCTCGAACGCCCGGCGCGCCACGTCCGCCATCAGGGAATCGCGATCGCGATAATGCCGGTAGGGCGCCGCCGGACTGACACCCGCCGCGCGCGCGGCCTCCGCAAACGTGAATCCTGCCGGGCCCTTCGCGGCAATCAGCTCCAGCGCCGCCTTCATCAAGGCTTCGCGCAGGTTGCCATGATGATAGCCGCGTCGCGCTCCGGGCGGCGGATCTTGATCCCAGGTCATATGGCGCTTCTAGAGCGCTTCCGGAAAAGTGGGAACCGGTTTTCCGGTGAGAAGCACGATCGACAAAAGGCTAGAGCCTTTCTGCGGTTCCACCAAAATCGGAAAGGCTCTAGCGGATTTGCGCCGCCTCCGCGCGCACACCCACACTTACACTGGCATCACTTGCAGATGCGCATCAGGCCATCACGTCCGTGACGAGCGAGATCGAGATGGAAATGGTCGGCGTGCAGCCGGTTGTAGTTCGGACTGAGCACCGTTGTGAAATACTCGCACGAACCCTGGTGCACGCGCCGCAGAAACGCCTGTTCGCGCTCCGAACCGTTCCAGTCGCGAAGGACGCTGATCGTATCGCCGTTCGCCAGTTTGAAACCGCCGACATCGAGGGCATTGGCGTAAGCGTGTTCCGAAATCCGCGCGCCATCGACACTGTTCATAGGCCTGCAGGAATACGACGCGAGAATTTTCAGGCCCGCAAGCTCCTGGCGAAAATAATAGCGCGCCGCCGGCTCGACGACGTTCTTCACCCAGCTGTCGATCTGCGGAATCATCGGACAGCGCAGCGATGCCGAAGGCTCGAGCGTCACCCGGCCGCTATCGGCCGCAAGCATTTCGAAGGGAGTTTCCGCGCCGCAAACGCTCGGACCACCAAGCGCCGAACGGGCGCGCACGAACGCCGACTGGCGGACGACGCCGGACGCAAGGCAAGCGCGTTCTTCGGGTGAGCGCCATGGATCGTCTTTGACAACGAAATTCGTCCCCGACGTGCCGCAGCCCGACAAGAGCGCGGGTCCGGACAACAACAGGACGATCAGCGGAGCAAAGACGCAGATACGACGCAAGACCATGACGCGCCAAGTAAACGGAGGTAAGGTTAATCGAGAGTAAAGAAGCGCCCGCCCAGCGCATAAAATCCCCTATTTTTCAGGCTGATTTTGGCCGTCGCGGAGTCAAAGCGGAGGCAGACAGGCCAAATCAGCGGCTCGCAGCGAAGCTGTGACCGTCAAGGCATAGACTGCGAATTGAGCAAGTTATCCACAGCCAAATCGATCCCGACACATGCCTGAAATCCCGCCGTCATCGAGCCCCGGTATTGGGCATCTGCTCCCGTAGGCGCTGCCGGCCGGACATGTCCTGCGTACCAGCTCGGAATGCGCTGATTTCATAGTCTTCGATCGGATTTGTACCGCGTACCGATCCGAAGACGTGTGACGGAGCGCACGGCTGGAAATACCGCGAGACAGCCCGCGTCTCGCGGACATGTGCCCTGACGCGCCCGATGTCTGGCCTAACCGCTTTCCCTCAGGCGCAGGCTCGGGCAACGGCCGTCGGGGCAATCATTTTTCGGCCGCCGCTGCGCCGCTTTCGAGAGACTGGCCGCCTTCGAAAAACGCCAGAACCTCAGCCTTGAACGTCCGGTCGCCGACGGCGCGGTTATGGTCTTTCCCTGGCATTGTGATCGCCCGCGCACCGGGGATGAGCTTGGCGAGTTCGGCCGCCGATCCGCCGATGACGTCAGTTTCCCCAACCGCCACGAGAACCGGCGCTGAAATGGATGCCGCCATCTCCGCCGTGATCGGCGCCCGCGCCGAGCGAATGCACGCTGCAAGCGCTTTCAGATCGCTTTTCGTCTGCTCGGCGAAGGCGCGGAACGTGCGTGCGGTGGGATTCGTCACATCGTCGATGCTCTCCGCCTCGAGCGCCCGCGCGATCGGCCCCGTTCCTGCCATGCCGCGCACCATGTTGATGCCGAGCCCGCCGAAAACGACATGATCGACGCGCTCGGGATGCGCCAGCGCCAGGAATGCGGCAATGCGCGCGCCCATCGAATACCCAATGACGTGCGCACGCTTGATGCCGAGGTGGTCGAGCAGCCGCTTGGCATCCTCGGCCATCAGCGGTGCACCGTAATCGGTCAATTCATGAAGCTTCTGACTGTGCCCGTGACCGCGGTTGTCGAACGCAACGACCCGGTATCCGGCCTTGCGGAGAAAATCGACCCAGCCCGTCCCGCCCCAGTTCGTCTCGACGTTCGACGCAAAACCGTGGATCAACAGCACCGGCGGCTTTTCCGTGCCTCCGCCAGCACTGCTACCGCTACCCGTATCGAGGTAGGCGATCTCCACGCCCGCGCTGTCGAACTGCTTCATGCCGTCGCTGCCCACTCTCTCTAAGGATGAGGTATCTCCCCTACCATCATCGGCGCCCAGAAGGTATGGTGCCGCCGCAAATCTCCAATTCGCTAAAGGGCGTCGCATGGCCGGAGCACTGATCCCTCATTTCGCAAACGACGTCGGCGCCGAGCGCATTTTCGTCGGCGTCAAGGAATTCAACTGCATGGGCGCGCGCGCGCCGTTCGACCATCCGCACATCTACCTCGACATGGGACAGGACAACCAAATCCTCTGCCCGTACTGCTCGACGCTCTACATCTACGATCCGCGCCTCAAGGCCGACGAGAGCGATCCGAAGAACAGCCTCGTCTCCGACGCCGCCTGATCGTCTTATGAACCGCGCACCGCACATCCGGCACCACGTCTGATGAGCGCGAATGATTTCCGTGTCGCAATCGCAGGCGGCGGCATCGGCGGCATGGCGACCGCGCTCGCACTCGCCTGTCACGGGATCGCTTCGGAAGTCTATGAACGCCGAGATGCGTTTCCCGAAGAAGGCGCGGGAATTCAAATCGGCCCCAACGGCACGCGCATCCTGCAACGCCTCGGCGTCGCGGAGTTTCTGCAAGCTCACGCCGCAACGCCCGACGTCCTGAGCGTCCGCGACGGCAAGACTGGCCGCGAGCTGACGCGTCTGCCGCTCGGCTCCTGGATCGCGGAGCGGCACGGCGCTCCTTATTGGACGGCGCACCGGCGCGATCTGCATGTCGCGCTTCGCGCACGCGCCGAAGCAAATCCGCTGATCGACCTTCGCACCGGCATCGAAATCGCTTCGTTCGTCACCGAGCCTGACGGCATCACGGCAACCGGCACGCGCGGCGAAACGCTGAAAGCCTCGGCCCTCGTCTGCGCCGATGGGCTTTGGTCGAACCTGCGCAATAAAATCGCGCCGGGAGCCACTCCGCAGCCCGCTGGCAAAGTCGCGTATCGCTGCGTCATCCCGGCTGGCGATCTCGCGCCCGAATTTACACCGAACGCCGTGCACATCTGGCTCGCGCCCGGAGCACACGTCGTCCACTATCCGGTGAATGCCGGACGCGACATCGCCCTCGTCGTGATCGCCGACGACACGATGCGCGAGCGCGGATGGGATACATCGGCTTCCGCCGCAACGGTGCGCGAGAAAGTTCGCGATTACGCGCCGCCGCTGCAAGCACTCGTCGCCGCAGCCAACGATTGGCGATGCTGGTCGCTCTACCGGATGCCACCGCTCGAACGCTGGTCGAACGGCCGCGCAACACTGCTCGGAGACGCCGCGCATCCCGTGTTGCCGTTCCTGGCGCAAGGCGCGGTGCTCGCGCTCGAAGACGCGATAACGCTGGCCGCGGCTCTCGCAGACCGGCGAAGCGATGTCGAAGCATCATTGCGGAATTACGAGCAGGCCCGCCGTCCGCGCGCCCGCCGCGTCGTGGAAGCATCACAAAGAAACGGCCGCATCTATCACATGGCTGGCGCTGCCGCGTTGGCGCGCAACACGACGATGCGCCTCGCGCCGCCCGCGCGCGTCATGGCGGGCTTCGATTGGCTCTACGGCTGGAGGCTCTGAGCATGCCGCTCCGCCTCGCATCGTTTTTCTCCCGGCGTTCCGATCTCGTGACGCTCGGCGCACAAGCCGTCGTCGTGAACGAAGCCTCCGAGGTTTTATTGATCCGACACGGCTATCGCCCCGGCTGGCATTTCCCAGGCGGCGGCATCGAGCACGGCGAAACCATCGACCGCGCGTTGAGCCGTGAATTGCACGAAGAGACCGGCGTGACGATAACACAGCCAGCTCGCCTTTTCGGCATCTATACGAACTTCGCCGTCTTTCCCGGCGATCATGTCGTGCTCTTTATCGTCGAGCATTGGCGCCAGGATGAAATCCCCGCAGCCAATGCCGAAATCGCCGAACAACGATTTTTCGCGCTTAACAATCTCCCGGCGACGACCGGCGCGGCCACCAGGCGCCGCTTGGACGAAATCTTTTCCGGCTCGGAGCGCGCAAGCGCATGGTAAGTCTCCCGCACCGCTTGACCGAAGACGGCATCCGTGCCGGGCGCACGCTCGGTAAGACCACTCGAGATCGAACAGGGCATATGGACATCTTCAACGGCATGATCGGCAGTTTCCTGGTCGCCTTGCCGGCGCTGTTTTCGATTGTCAATCCGATCGGTGGCGCGTTGATCTACAGTCAGGTTACCATCGGGCGACCGCATGCCGAACGCATAACGCTCGCGTATCGCGTCGCCGTTTACTCCGCCATCGTCATGCTGGTTTCGCTGCTGATCGGCGCATCCTTGATGAGCTTCTTCGGCGTCAGCATCGAAGCGCTGCGCGTCGCGGGCGGCCTCGTCGTCGCGGCGAGTGCCTGGGGCATGCTCTACGATCCCAAGGAAAACGAAGACCGCAAACAGGATCATGCGGCGTCGGCAGCGGGCGAAAGCGACATCGCTTTCTTTCCGTTGACCATGCCGTTCACCACCGGCCCAGGCACGATCTCCGTCGCCATCGCGTTGAGCGCCAGCCGCCCCTCGACGACGGAAGCCCTATTGCCATTCTATACGGGCACATCGGCCGCCGCGATCCTCGTCGCGCTCGCCGTTGCCATCTGCTACGCGTCCGCCGATCGCCTCGTGGCCCTGCTCGGCCCCGCACGCGCACGCGTCCTCACGCGCCTGTCGGCATTCCTTCTGCTCTGCATCGGCGTCCAGATCCTGATGTCAGGCGTGCAAGGCGCCATTGCGACGACGCTCGCCCACGCGCACTAAGCCGTGCTTCCCCGGTTGAGCGAAATCACCTAGTTTGCAGCCGGCAGCAGGGAGTGGAAATGCGATGGGATTAATTATTGCGGTCGCCGTCCTCATTTATCTCGCAAGCGCGATCCGCGTCCTGCGGCAGTACGAGCGCGGCGTCGTCTTCATGCTCGGCAAGTTCGCGGGCGTTCGCGGGCCTGGCCTGACGCTGATTTTCAATCCGATCCAGACGATGCAGCGCGTCTCTCTTCGCACCGTGACGATGGAGATCCCGTCGCAGAAGATCATCACCAAGGACAACGTCTCGATCGATATCGCAGCCGTTGCCTACTACAACGTCAGTGATCCCGAAAAATCCGTCATTGCGATCGAGAACGTCTACGAGGCGATCAACCAGATCAGCCAGACGACCGTGCGCAAGGTCGTCGGCCGCTTTTCACTCGACCAGCTCTTGGCTCAGACCGTCGACGTCAACGAGCAGATCAAGAACGTGATCGACGAGCACACCGAGCCCTGGGGCGCGCAGGTGACGGCCGTCGAGATCAAGGACATCGTCCTTCCCGACAACATGCAGCGCGCAATGGCGAAAGAAGCCGAAGCTGAGCGCGAGCGGCGCGCCAAAATCGTCGGAGCCGAAGGCGAGTTCCAGGCCGCCATGCGTCTCGGCGAGGCCGCCGACATCATTGCCGCGCATCCGGTCGCCTTACAGCTCCGCACCCTGCAAACGATGTCCGAGATTGCGACCGAAAAGAACTCGACGATCTTCTTCCCGGCCCAGTTCATGACGACCGTCCAGGAAGCGATCGCGACGCTGAAAAGGGATTCGGAAAAAGGCTGACGGCCGCTCATCAGCGGCCGCCAGTTCCGGTGATCACCACCAGTTGAAAAAGTTCGGCTTGCGATACCGGCGATCGTAACGATCATAACGGTCGTACCGGCCATAACGTCCGTCGTCGTAGTAATCGTAGGGATCGTCGCGCACGTAGGCCGGAGCCGTCTTACGCGGCCGCTTCTTGAGAGAGCCTTGCGGCTCGGTGCTGATCACGACGACGAAGTCCGTCGCTTTGCCCGTCTCGACGCTCAGCGGCTCGTCGGAAACGATGACCGACGAACCCGGCCAAACGTAGCCCGAAATCCGCGACGCCACCTCCGGCGGAATGGTAATGCGATCGAGCGCCGCCGAAGCCTGATCGGCATCGGTCGCGGGCGCACTGAAGTTCAGATTGGCGACGCGCCGCTTTTTGAACGAAGCCGTATCGGCTTCTTCGGCCGAGCGGCGCGCGATCGAAACGACCTGCCAGCGCAGATCCTTGGCCTGTTCCGTATAATCGACGGCCGTGATCACATGCGTGCCGATCGGCTCGTCCGGATTGGCGATCGTAATCGGCGCATCGAAAACCGGCTCGTTCGCCTGGCGAACGTAAAGCCGCTGCGTCTTGCGGCTGATGAAGATCGAAACCGGATAGATCTTCCACTTCGCAGCCTGCATCACCGCGACCGCGGCCTTCTTGACGTCGTCGACCTTCGTCCACTCCGCCGTTGCGGCCGCGAGATCCTTCTCCGCCGCCTCGACCGCGGCCTTCGCGGCATCGAACTTGTCGTTCACGGCCTTCGCCGCGGCATCGACCTTGGCTTTCTGATCCTGAGCGCGCGCCTTCGCTTTATCGGATTTCGCGGCAAGGAGCGTCTTGTCGGCCCGCGCAACCTTTGCGTCGGAAGCCTTCTTGCTGGCCTCCGCACGCTTCAACTGCTTCAAGGCCTTGGCATGGACGGCCTTTTTCTCGTCCATGACAGTCTTCGGTTCCTCCGCCAGCGATGTCGCCGTCTGAGCCAGCAGGCTCTTTTCCGATGCGACAACCTTGAGCGCCTGCATTTGCGCGGCGCGGGCGGGCCACTTCGAAACGTCGGGCTCGAAGACGTTCAGGTCTTCCTGATCGTTCGCGTCTCTTTCATACGTCGCGGGTACCGCCACCGCTTTCTCGTCCGCCGGAACAGGCTTGGGAAGCAGTGGATGCGAAATGTCGGCAGGAGCCGCGTCGTCATATGAGACGACCACGCGCAAACCCAATCGCGTCAGGGGAAACAGGCTTTGCGCAAATTCATACGGCATGCGCACGCAGCCGTGCGACGCCGGATATCCCGGCAATGCACCGGCATGAAGCGCAATGCCCGACCACGTCAGCCGCTGCATGAACGGCATCGAGGCGTCATCGTAGATGTTCGAATAATGCTCTTCGTTTTTCTGCAGGATGCTGAACACGCCAACCGGCGTTTCATAGCTGGTCTGACCCGACGATATCGGCGCGCGCATCGCATCACCGTTTGCGTCATAGACCGAAATGCGCTGGTTCTTGATCGAGACCACCGCCACGACCGGGCGTCCGGAGAGCTGCTGCTGCGTAACCTGCTGCGGTTCTTCCGCGTCGCGAACGCGATTGCGTGCATCCGCACCGTCGGCAATGCCCAAAGCGGCAGCCAGAACGAAAGTTGAAATCGCGGAATTTCTGACGCGCACCAGCGCCGACACGCTCGACATGTGTTGCCCTACCGAAGACAGGCAGGAAGGCCGCTCGCGCGTCCCGTCCCCCGTCAAACTTAAACGTTCACACCAAGTTTACGTTCCGGCGTGCTGTCCCGCCGCGGAGGCAGAAGATCACCGAAACGTGCCGGAAACTCGACATTGATGCAAATGAGATTATGGCCAGCGCGTGAAGCGACCGTTAAATTGCGCCCGTTTTGATGTCCGGGCCGCCCACAATCGCAAATCGACAAGCTTCCCTGCTGCTCTGCAAAAGCGAGCCTGTCGCTCCTATATCAAGCCGGACGAAAATCCCTCAAATACTCATACCGATCAGAAAGGTATCCCGATGGCATTGACCGCGGACACGATCGAACGGGCCGGACACTTCTCAATCGGCGGAGATTTGCCGGTCGTGCGGCTGGGCTTTGGAGCGATGCGCATCACCGGCGCCGGGGTCTGGGGCGAGCCCGAAGACCGCGAGGAAAGCCTGCGAACGCTGCGCCGCCTTCCCGAGCTTGGCATCAACCTGATCGACACGGCGGACTCCTACGGACCTGAGGTGAGCGAACGCCTTATTCGCGAAGCCCTCCATCCCTATAAAGGTCTCGTCATCGCAACCAAAGGTGGTCTGCTCCGCCCGGCTCCCGGAACATGGGTGCCGCTCGGCAAACCCGAATACCTGCGTCAGCAGGTCATTCTCAGCATCCGGAGGCTCAGCGTCGAACGCATCGACCTCTGGCAGCTCCATCGTATCGATCCGAAAACGCCGCAGAACGAGCAATTCGAGGCCATCAAAGCCATGCAGGCGGAAGGCCTCATTCGCCACGTCGGACTGAGCGAGGTCAGCGTCAAGGACATTCAGGCGGCACAGAAATACTTCCAGGTTGCCACCGTCCAGAACCTCTACAATCTCGCAAACCGGAGCAGCGAAGACGTCCTCGACTTCTGCGAGCAGAACGGCATCGGATTCATTCCGTGGTTCCCGCTGGCGGCGGGCGATCTTGCCAAACCCGGTTCGCGCCTCGACAGCATCGCCAAGAAGCATAAGGCCGCGCCGAGCCAGATCGCACTCGCCTGGCTCCTCCGCCGCAGTCCCAACATGCTACCGATTCCGGGCACGTCGAAGGTTCGCCATCTCGAGGAAAACGTCGCCTCCGTCGCGATCGACCTGTCGGATGCCGACGTCGAAGCGTTGAACGAGATCGGTAAGGCCTAGAGTGCTCCGTAAAAGTGGGAACCGGTTTTCCGATAGGAAGCACGACCAGACAAAAACCTGGAGCCGATCCGCGATTCAACGAAAAACGGAAAGGCTCTAGGCTTGCTTGACGCTCGGCTTCACGGGAGGTGTGCGCGCGAACGAGCTCGCCATCTCCCGAAGCAGAGCACGAACCTCGGGGTGCTCGTTCCGGTCCCACTCCGAAAGCATATGCCTCAGATCATCCTCGCGCCGGCGCAGCAGACGATCGTAGGCGGCGCGCCCCTCATGCGTTAGCTCGACCGAGTCTCCCGCTTCTGTGGCAAATCCCGCGGCCAGCAGTCCCGACATCAATCGCGCGATATACGCGTCATCGATCGCAAGCCTCTTTTCGAGTTCCGCGCGAACTTCGCGGCCGCCGCGTTCCGCGATACGGGCCAACAGCCAATATTCGTCCGGCTCGACAGCCAAGCCGATGCTCTTCGCGGACTCCTGATACACCCGCCAGCGATTTTCGCGCGACGTGTTGCGCTCGACGATGCGATGCAATTCCGCGAGCGACGTCGCATCTCGCGGCATCTGCAGCGGATCGTTCGCAGGTTCCGGAGTAAGGCTGGTCCTGAGCGGCACCTCTTTGATGGCGAGCGTCAGCAGAAAGCTGACGAACGCCAGGGCCGACGCGGTCATGAACACAGGCCGAAGCGATTCCACGAACAGTGTGTGATAGGTCGCGCGCAGGGTGTCCGACAGGCCCGCGATGACGGACGGATCGTTCGTGATCTCGGCGAGCTGCGGCGCAGAAGTGCTCAGTTTATGATGCAGCGTAAAGGAAAAGATGCCGCCGAACAGCGCCGCGCCGACCGCGCCGCCGATGGACCGGAACAGCGTCGTCCCCGAGGTCGCGACGCCGAGTTGCTCATAAGCGACCGCATTCTGCACCGACATCACCAGGATCTGCATCACCATACCGAGCCCGAGCCCCAGACACAGCATGTAGACTGACGCCGTCTCAGCCGAGGTCGCGAGCGTCATTCTCGAAAGAAACACAAGTCCGAGCGTCATCAACCCGGTACCCAACACCGGAAACATCTTGTAACGCCCGATCCGGCTTATGATCTGGCCGCTCGTAACCGAGCTGACGAAAACCCCAAGCATCATCGGCGTCATATGCAAACCGGCGCTCGTCGGATCGAGACCTTGCACGATCTGCAGATAAACCGGCATCAGCGTGATCGATCCGAACAGCGCCATGCCAACGATGAAACCGACCGACGACGCGATGACGAACGCGCGTTCCTTGAAAAGCGACAGCGGCAGCAGCGGGTCGGGCACGACCGTTTCCGCATACAGGAACCAGGCGAATGCGAGCACGCCGAGTGCTGAAAACGCGAACAGGCTGACCGGCGCTTCCCGCGCCAGCGTCGCCCCGAGACTCGTGACGATCACGACGCATGTCAGCGTGATCGCAAGCAGCCCCGCACCGACATAGTCGATCTCCACTCGCTCCTTGCGGGCGTGCGGCCGGAACGTTCGGTTGATCACGAGCAGCGCAGCGAGCCCGAACGGAACGTTGATGAGGAAGATCCAACGCCACGACATGTTGTCGACGATGAAGCCGCCAATCAGCGGCCCGAGAACGGTCGAAAGCCCGAAGATCCCGCCGAAGAATCCCTGATATCGGCCACGTTCGCGGGGCGGCACGACGTCGCCGACCACGGCGATCGCGGTTACGATCAACCCGCCGCCTCCAAGTCCTTGCACAATGCGGAATGCGATCAGCTCGGGCAGATTTTGCGCGAGACCGCAAAGCGCGGACCCCACCAGAAAAATGATGACGGCCGCCTGCAAGATGAGCCGGCGCCCGAAAAGATCGCCGAGCTTTCCGTAGAGCGGCACAACCACGGTCGTGGCGAGCAGGTACGCCGTGACGATCCACGAAAGATGCGACAGGCCGCCGATCTCGCGAACAATGGTCGGCAGCGCTGTCGAGACGATCGTTTGATCGAGCGACGCGAGTAGCAGAACGAGCGCCAGGGCGCCGAAGATTGCGAGACGACGCCGCGTTTCGCTCTGGGCGTCATCGGAATTTTCCACGGTCGGATTTTGCATGCCGTCGAATGTCCTCACAGCGATATGCGGCTTCCGCCGGCAACATCTCGAATGCGACGCGATCGGCCGCGTCAGCTCTGACCGCGTCCAACACCCGGAATTGAGCAAAGTTCGGGTATTGGAACCAGCCTGCAATCATGCGGTTAGGCGAAAATCGAGCAGGGCTGCGTAGACGACTTGCATTGGCGCAGCAAGACCGCAGGTGTGTGGATATTTCGCGGCTCGCGCGCCGCATAAGCAACACAACTCGCTCTAAGCTAGACCGCAGGCGAGGTTCGATTGGCGCTGAAAGCGCGAATATGATAGCCGAACAAAATTGAAATTCCGGAGTCGATGATGCGAGCACGGGCGGCTCAGATCGCAGCGATGGCGCTATTCTGTATTGGCGGACCGATCACCGCGTCGGCCGGCCCAGCGCTGCTCTTCGAATTGTCGACCGGCAAGGTGCTCTACTCGGAAGACATCGACGACGTCTGGTACCCCGCATCTCTGACCAAGTTGACGACGGCTTACCTTGCGTTCCAGGCGATCAAGGACGGCAAGCTCCGTCTCACCGACAAAATCCCCTGCTCGCTCGTTGCAACGCTGCAGCCGCCGAGCAAAGCCGGTCTCAATGTCGGCGACACGCTCACCGTCGAGCAGGCGCTCCAAGCCGTGATCGTGAAGTCGGCGAACGACGTGACGGTCATGCTCGCCGAAGCGATTTCAGGCAGCGAAACGAACTTCATCGAGCAGATGAACGCGACTGCCCAGCGCCTTGGTATGACGCGCACACATTTCGACAACACCAACGGGCTTCCGTCTCCCGGCCAGCTGACAAGCGCACGCGACCTTGCACGCATCGCCCGTGCCATCGTCACCGACTTCCCGGAATACGCCAGCTATTGGTCGATGCCGGCGATGCGCATTGGCAAGCGACGCCTCGGCAGTCACAACGCCTTGCTCAAAACCTTTCCCGGCGCTGATGGCATGAAGACGGGCTTCACCTGCGATTCCGGCTACAACGTCGCCGCGTCCGCAACGCGCGACGGCCGGCGCCTCGTGGCCATCGTGCTCGGCGAGTCGTCCGGCAATGAGCGCGCTGTCCGTTCGGCGGCGTTACTGGAATACGGCTTTCAGTACTACGATTGGAAAGCCATGTTTAATATGCCGACAATCGACACGCTTCCGGTCGATCCGAACTCCAAGGGCGTCTTGTCGGTTCGCGACACCGTCGCAGCCACCAGTTGCGGCGGCGGCCATCGCCACCGCGGCGCGAAGCACCGTGCGAAGGGCAAGCTGACGGCGAAAAACAAAGCGATCAAGAAAAAGAGCAATGCAGCCGACCAGCCGCAGGACGCGGCAAGCGGCAGCGCTGACGGTGCGCCCGCGCCGACGAAAGGCGCTCAATCGAAAGCCGCTCAAGCCGCGTCACCCTGATCGCCGCCTCAGCTCTCAGACGATAAGATCGAGTGGCCCCTGCCTATATGTGCAGCCGGGCGGATCGCGATCGCCGGGAAAAGGATCGGCGTCCTCGTCATTGCTTCCGTCGCCGGGATCTTCATCATTGCGACGCGCGCTCGGCGGCGGCTGAAGTCCCCCGCGTCCCGCTTCGGCCTGCGGGTCATCTCCTTGACCGCCCGTCCCAGAGTCGGCCTGAACGCGTACTATTCCGGCACGACCGTCCATCGCGTCCGACGCCGACGCGGGCGCCACGGCTAGTCCGAGAACCGCTCCCCCTGCCAACACGCCTAGAACAAACCTCATAAACGGCCTTTCGGATGCGCGAGCGAGCCTATGACAAGACGCAATTAACCTAAGTCGAATAAGGCGCCGCGGGAAGCCCAGGTGATGTGGCTTCAAATTTGCTTTCAGTGGTCCGTCAACCGGTAAGTAAGCCTGGAGTAGGACCATACAATGTCGTCGACGTCGCCAATTACCCGGATCAAAGAGCCGGACTTTACCCCGACGCCTCGGGATGTCGGCGCGATGGCGGAAGTTTTAGAGGGTCGACACGGCGCTTTCGCCGCGGCGATCGCTGAATTTTTCGCAATCTATCACGGCGAGAAAGGAGACGCTGGCCGGGCATGGGCCTGGAGCGGCGTCGCGGAACTCGTCCGCCAGCGCGAACGAACACGACTTGAAAGCTGAATAGCAGACAGGAATTTATTGTGACGACCGCGACCGTACAGCCCGTCGACGTCGATGCCGCCACTGTGACGCGTACCGAAACGGAGCAAGCCGGCGCATTCGCCGCCGGCCGCGCACGCGTCTCGAGCGTCCTGACGCAGGCCGTCAATGTGCTGGCCGCGCGCGGTGAGCGTGAAAGGACACAGCGCGACGCCCTCGTCGCGTTCGCCGTCCGCGTTCTGAGCGCAGGCCTTCTCTACCTGACGCAGATCGTTCTCGCCCGTTGGATGGGCGGCTACGAGTACGGCATCTATGTTTCGGTTTGGACGTGGGTGCTGATCCTCGGCGCTATCCCGCACCTTGGCTTGAATCTCGCTTCAATCCGCCTCGCCCCGGTCTATCGCGAGACAGGCGATTTCGAACGCCTGCGCGGTCTGGTGCACGGCAGCCGTCTGTTCGCGCTCGCGAGCGGCACGGCGGTCATGATGGCCGGACTGCTCGGCGTCTGGCTGTTTCAGGACCACATCCAGAGCCATTTCGTATTGCCTGTCTATCTCGCGCTCGTTTGCATTCCGCTCTACGCGCTAACGGATGTGCAGGACGGCATCGGACGCGGCAACGCCTGGATGAGCATCGCGCTCGTCCCACCGTATATCTTGCGTCCGCTGTTGCTCCTCGCGGCGATGTTCGCCGCCTACGCGGCCGATCTGCCGATGAATGCCGCGACCGCCGCCGCCGCCGCGATCGTCGCGACATGGCTCTCGGGAATCGTCCAGGCCGTCCTGATCAACCGGAGCATGCACGAGACGGTGCCACCCGGACCGCGAACCGCCGACTTCGCGGCATGGTTCAAGATTTCTCTGCCGCTGCTCGCGATGATGAGCGCCGAGCTACTGCTTCAGAACACCGACATTCTGGTCGTGACGCACTTCATGTCGCCCGCTGATGTCGGCATTTACTTCGCCGCCGGCAAGACGATGGCATTGATCATGTTTGTCCATTACGCCGTCGGCAGCGCCGTTGCGCATAAGTTTGCCGCCCTGCACGCACGTGGCGACCACGACGGACTCCGGAGCTTCGTGAAGGATGCGGTGAACTGGACGTTCTGGCCGTCGCTTGCGAGCGCCATCGTCATTCTGGCGCTTGGCAAGCCGCTCCTCTCTCTCTTCGGCCCGCAGTTCGAAAGCGGCTATCCGGTAATGTTCATTCTCGTCATCGGCTTCCTCATGCGTTCCGCGATGGGACCGGCCGAATATCTTCTGAACATGCTCGGCGAACAGAAAATCTGCGCGACGGTCTTGTTCGGCGCTGCACTTGCGAACATCGCGTTGAACTTCATCCTGGTGCCGCGCTTCGGACTTGTCGGAGCAGCCAGCGCCACCGCGATGTCGCTGACCGGCGCTGCATTATTGAATGCGATCGTCGTCTGGCACCGCCTCGACATCAAAATCGCGATCTGGAAAAATCTGCCGAAGTTCTAGTGTCGGCGGCCGGCTCGCGGAACGCGAGTCGCCGCCACAAGGCCCGCGCTTGCGGCCGGCTCCGCGTAGCGGAGTCGCAAGCGCAATTAAAGACTCCTCACATCGGCGATGCGAGAACCAGCGTCCAGAAGGATTTGAATTCGGTCTTCGGGTCCTGCACCAGCGCGATGCCCATGTGCGTCGCATCGCGCGTCAGCAGATTCTTGTTATGGCCGGGGCTCTCTTCCCAGCCGCGCATGACTTCATTGAAGTCGACCTGACCCGTACCCACGTTCTCCGCCGTCAGACGCGCGCGATAACCCGCCCGCTTGACGCGATCCCACGGGTTCGAGCCGTCGGACCCATAGTGCGAAATGCGGTCGAACTTCGCGAGATCGCGCGAATGCGATTTCGCCGCTTCCGTCAGCTCGGGGTTGAGCTTCAACGGCTTCAGCCCGTTCTTCTTGCGATAGGCGTTGATGACGTCGCGCGCCATCTCCGCATTGAGCGACGTGCGCGAGTAATCGCGATCGCCCAGAATGCCCGGCGCGGCTTTCTCGAAGCTGCCGCTCGGAGCCTTGTCGAGCGACGCGACCTTGACGTTGCCGCGCGGCGTCGACGGCTCTCCGCCGAGACCGACGCTCTTGACCGACGGCGACGACAGCGAGGCCGTCGTTGCAGGCTCGGTGAAACCTGTCGAAAGGGACGTTGAACCGAGGCTGCAGCCGGCCAATGCCGTTGCCAGCCCGGTAGCGAGCGCGACGCGATACATAACAGCTACTCCCGGCACGTGACGTGCGCGAAACTCCATCATTGCCGGAAATCCGTTAACGCGATGTTAACACTAACAGGACGCGAATCGCGCCTCATATCGCGACGAAACGATTTTTCAGATCCTCGCATGAGGGTCCCTCACGTGCCCATTCCCGCCCCACCTGATTTCGCGCCAACAAGGTGTCGCGATTTTGACGGCCGGGCGGCGAAAGCCTGACGGCAAAGTCGTCGCGAGCACTTCGCCTTCGCCGATGGCCAGGGCTGTGGGTCGTGGCGTCCAACCCTCTTGGAAGTGCCCGGCCGATCATCAACAGTCGTCGCGGCAACTTGATTCGTGCCGGGAGACTTTCGATGAGTGCAGCCATCGGACAACCTGAGCGAAAATTCGAAGCTCACGAACCTGCGCTGACCGCGAAGGACCTGGTGCTGCTGCGCATTTCCGCAGGAACCGCGACCCGCGCCGACCTTCAGCGCGACGTGGCGCCGCTTCTCGCTCCGAGGATTACGGGCGCCGAATTCCGGCGCTCGGCCGAGCTTGGCATCAGCAATCTCATCGGCAGCCAGCTCGTCTCCGAAAGCAAAAGCCGCCTGACCTGCACCAGCAAGGGCCTTCAGGTTGCAGAAGCCATTCTTGCCTCGCCCAAGGCTTCCTGCGCGACATGGGCCGACGTCAAGTTCGCCCTCCTCGTGCGCACGCTTCGAACCAGCGACACCCCGGCGATCCGCAAGGCCGTGCAGCGGGTCGAAGGTCTGGCCGCACTTGTGTTGCAGCATCACTTCGGAAAATCGACGGCCCGCGCGCAATCGCCTGCCGACCTGCGTGGCGACCTGGCGATCATCGCGCTGGAACGCGCCTTCGGAAACAAGATCAAGACCGGCTTCAAGAAAGGCGCGGGCCTGCCTGCAAAGCCGGGCCGGGTTCTCGCGGGTCAGCTATTTAAGCAGCCGCGCGAGATCGCGACCGATGGCAAGCTGATCGTCCACCTCGCGTGCGAAATCGCCGGTAGCCGCGAGCAGTCGCTCGAAGGCCTCGAACTGGCAGTCCTTCGCGGTCTGATGTCGCCGAGGGACGACGCGGATGCGCCGTCCGCACAGTCTGCCCGCCCGCAACGGGCGGAAGCGTCACCGCGTCCCATTCGCCCGCCGACACCGAAACCGGCCAACGATCGCGCCCCGATCTCCGAGATTGCACCGCTAGCCCCGCGTTCTCCGTCGCCGCCGGACATGCCGGAATTTTGCCGCGCTGTGATCGATGCGGCACGTCCTGTCTCAGAGGGCTGGCCAGGCAACCGGAAGGCGTTTATCTCTTTGGTCTGGAAGGCGATTCGCAACACGCGGCCCGACTGGGGGTTATCCGAGATTGCGTTCAAAGGCATGCTCGCTGAGGCCCACCGTTCGGGTCAGGTCGAACTCGCGACCGCCGATCTCAAGGACGGCCGCGACCTGAAATCGCTCGAGGATTCGAAGATCCTCTACAAGAACACCGTCTGGCATTTCGTGCGCGTCCAAGATTAAAAGGCATTTCGGTTCGCAATGGGCGTTGAAGGCGGTCCACTCAAAAAGGCGTCGTTTGCTCCCTCGCTCGCTCCTGACAAGCTGAGCGAGGCGTTCGAGCATTCGATTACCTGGGAGGATGATCTCTGGCGGGCCGATCCGGTCGACGTGCCGGAAATCCACGCCAAGGCGCGCCAGAAATTCAACGATCTGCTGACGACGATCACATCGGGACGCGGCTATCACACGCCGGAGCGCATCCTGCTGTTTCACGGCCAGTCCGGCGCCGGAAAAACGCACCTTCTGCGCGCGCTCCGAACCGATTCCCATCGCACCGGGCAGAGCTACTTCGGCTACGCGCAGATGACGCCGGATGTGCAGAACTACGCCGACTTCTATCTGCGCCGCCTCGTCCACTCGCTCGAAAAACCCTACGACCCTGATCGCTTCGGCGAGTCCGCGCTGTCGCGGCTGACGAACCACATGGTTCTCGATTCCGAGGTCATTTCCTCGGCCGATCTCGAAAAGCTGCGCGACGCGACGCTCGACGACAAGCAGCTGGCACGCCTGATCCTGCGTCTCGCCGACCAGATCGTCGCCTGCGACAAATTCCAGACGCGCGAACTCGACATCAATATCGTGCGCGCACTTCTCTATCTCCAGCGCCGCGACCCGCGCATCGATCAGCGCATCCGCCAGTATCTCAACGGCCGCCAGCTGACTGCGATCGCGCACGAAGCCGTCAGTGCGCTCGATCCGAACGATGGCGAAGACCGCGCCTTCGAAATCATTGCCGCCCTCGGCGCACTCGTCTGGACGGTCGATCGCGCCGCGCTCGTCTTCTGCATCGATCAGGTCGAAGATCTGCGCTTCTTCGACAATGCCGAAGATCGTTTCCAGCGCGCAGTGCGCGATCTCATTCAGATCGCCAATCGCTCGACCAATGCGATCATCATCATCTCGTGCCTGGAAGATTTCTACGGCCAGGTGCGCAGCCTCGTCGCGCAGTCCTATGTCGACCGCATCGAAAAATCCGGCCCCGTGCTTCTGCGCGAAAGCCGGACACCGGAAGAAGCGCGTCTCATCATCTCGAAACGTCTAGCGCATCATTCGGAAACACATGGCGGTGGACTGAGCTTCCCCGACGCCTCACAGTTCTTCGGACC
The DNA here is from genome assembly GCF_000143145.1 of Hyphomicrobium denitrificans ATCC 51888. Classification (NCBI taxonomy): domain Bacteria; kingdom Pseudomonadati; phylum Pseudomonadota; class Alphaproteobacteria; order Hyphomicrobiales; family Hyphomicrobiaceae; genus Hyphomicrobium; species Hyphomicrobium denitrificans. The sequence continues at coordinate 64,088 of NC_014313.1, read as the reverse complement.
GCAGTTCTTCGAGGAATTCGGCGGGCTATCGACGCGCCGTCTTCTGGAGCACGCACAATCTCGTCTCAGAGAGGCAACCTCCACCGAGGGCGACGAACGCGAGGCCGAGGAAAATCGTCCGTCCTTCATCTCGACGCTCGCACAGGCACTTGGCGCGGCGGTCGGGTTCGGCTCGGCTGACGAAGAAACGCCAACGATCTCCGCCGTACAGTTCCGCGAAATGTGGGAACGCTTCGCCAATGAGAGCGAAGCCGAAATGCCCGCCGACGATCAGGAGCTGGTCGATATTCTTTCATCCGCGCTGTCACTTGCGCGCGACGAATGGGGCAAGGCGATCGAAGTCACCGTCAAGCGCCTTGAGCTTGGCGACGATCTCCCGGCCTTCGATCTGACGGTCCGCCATCGGACCGGCTTCGCCAACGACGTGCGCGTCTTCCTGTGCAACCGCCCGACCCAGGGCGGCGGCCTGAAGCGTCAGCTCGACAAGGTGCTGACGGCGATGCAGGGCAAGCCCTGCTTCATGCTGCGCGCCAGCGACTTCCCGCCGAACAAGAAGAACCAGACGGCTCAGGCTTTCCGCAAATTTCGCGACGGCGGCGGCCGCCAGCTGCTCGTGCCGATCCCCGAATGGGAACGCATGATGACGGTGCGCGAATTCACCGCCCATCACCGCACCGATCCTGGCATGACGCAGTGGCTCGAAGGCACGAAGCCGCTGTCGAGCCTGATCTCGATCATCCATCTTCTGCGCCTCGATCTTCTGGGCCGCCCTGTGCCGCGCCTCGTCGCCAAGGAAATGGACGACCCGCAGTCGTCGCTCGACGGCTTCGATACGCTGTCGGCCGAACAGGCGCGCGCGTCGCATCCGGGCGACGGCGAACCGGGCCTGCCCGCGAACGACGACGATCTGCCGATGTCGGTCATCCTCGACGAGAACGGCAGCTACGGCGCCAGCATTCTTGCCGGCGGCGAGAAGAACAACCGTAACCGTCCCGTCACGTTGAACAAGAGCGTTCTGAAACGTCACGCGGCGTTCTTGGGCGGCTCGGGCTCCGGTAAGACGACGCTCGCGCTGTCGCTGATCGAGCAGCTTCTTCTGCGCGGCATCCCGGCGGTCCTGATCGACCGCAAGGGCGACCTCGCGAGCTACGCCAACCCTGACGTCTGGCGCGCCAACGACAACGAAGCCTCCGACCGTCGCGCCGAACGCGAAAAGCTCGCCGACGCCATCGACGTCGCCGTCTACACGCCGGGCCGCGCCTCCGGCCGCCCGATCTCGATCACGCTGCTGCCGAACGGCATCAACGAGCTGCCCGAGCACGAACAGCAGTTGCTGGCGAACCTGTCGGCTGCCGCACTCGGCGAAATGCTGCATCTGAAGAACTCCGCGACGCATCAGAAGCAGTCCGGCGTTCTGGCTGTCGCATTGCGCGTGCTGGGCTCGCTGTCGACCAGCGAAGTCACGCTCGCGGACTTGATCCGTCTTCTGGAAGACGAGCATCCCGAGCTGACCGATCAGACGCAGCGCATGGACCCGTCGGGCAAGCTCCGTCGCGATCTCGTCGCGCAGCTTGACTCGCTGCGCCTGCGCAACGCCGCCCTGTTCGAAGGCGGCGGCGAAAGCCTGCGCATGGAAAGCCTGCTCGGACTTGGCCGCTACCAGCGCCCGAACCGTACGCGCCTGTCGGTCATCTACACCGGCTTCCTCGGCGACAACGAAAACATCCTCTTCTGGGTCTCGCAATTCCTCTCCGAGGCGCTGCGCTTCTGCCAGCGCAACCCGAACGACGAGTTGCAGGCCGTCGTCATGTTCGACGAAGCCGACCTCTATATTCCGGCGAACTCTAAGCCCGCGACCGCCGAGCCTCTCCAGAGCCTCTTGAAGCGCGCCCGCTCCGCCGGTCTCGGCATGATGCTCGCGACCCAGTCGCCGGGCGACCTCGATTACAAGAGCCGCGATCAGATCACGAGCTGGTTCATCGGCCGCGTGCGCGAGGACACGGCCCTCCGGAAGCTCAAGGCCGCGTTCCAATCGGAATCGGGCCTCGACCCGGCCTCGGCGCTGCCCGGCCAGACGGTCGGCGAATTCCATCTGGTCCAGGAAGGTCTGGTACGGCCGATGAAGGCCCAGCGTTCGCTGATTGCCGCCGAGCAGGTGCCGTTCGATCGCATCGAGCAATTGGCTGCCGAAACCCGCGGAATTGACGAGCGCCAACTCCGGCTATTTGATCTTCGTTAATTTCTGCAAACCCGAATTGAACTGGCCAAACGCTATTCAATTTGCATTTCAATGCCCGAAATACTCCGTGATACTGCGCTGCCTATAGTTGTGGCTTCTTTTGCAGCCGCAATCCGACCCTCTCAATGCAATACTTTGAAAATAAAACAGATTTTTATCGCCCCACGCGCCGACTGAAAGTCAAATCCGCGAAATCGCGAGACCTTTGTTATGCGTGCCCGTCAATCCAGCCGGGAGCCGCAAAATAAGGCAGGGGTCTGTCAACAACGGCTGCGGCGAGATATTATGAGGACGGCTGACAAAGTGGGAATGCGGTCAGCCGCGCAGTTAGGGGGCGGCCCTCTCTCGGCGATAAAAAGAACGCGATGACCGAGGGGGCAAACCGGTCGGATGCGGTCTTCGTGAATGGCCGAGGCAGTTGGGAGTGAACCCTTTCGAGTTCAGTGCGGGGTAAGTGTCATGGTGGCGAAGCCTTTCGTCATGATGGTCGTTGCGACTCTAGTCGGTCCAGCAATCGGCGTCGGTCTTTTCATTCTCGTCAGCAATTTCTAAGCGCGGAGTCGAGCCCCGGCGTTCGCGCGTCGGAAGCATCCGTCGCGCGCGCCGGCCACACCACTCGCGGCTGCAGAGTTGCCTTGGACGTCCACGGCCGCACAAATGCCATGAGTTGGCGTGAATGCCGCCGCGAGCCCGTTGAGCTGGCGCCTTAAACTCCAATTATGCAGGCAGTACGACAGCCGCGTTTAGCGCGGCGCGAGTGCGGCTTGCGGTAATGCTATCCATTCTTCGCCTTTTGACGGCGCTCAGCGATATTTGTCTGAGGCTTCCGCGCCAGATCGTGCGCCGCCTGATGTCGGCGGTCGCCTTCAATCCGAAGCTCGGACCGATCCGCCACGTTTTCACGGCCGCGACGCTCTATGTCCTTTTCGCGCTGGTGCTCGTCTACATTGCGGCCCCGATCCGCGGCTACGTCGGCGATCTCACGCTGCACGAAAAGCTCGGCTATGACGCCGAGCGCTGGCTCGCGACCGCCATCTACGATCCCAAAGGCAACTTCGTCGGCACCTTCGACCCCCGCCTCGATAGCCTGCGCGACGTCAACTACACCGACAGCGACATCGAGCTCGGCAATTACGTTGCGAGTCCCGATCACAAATCCATTCCCGTACGCGACGTCCCCGAGCAGTACTGGCGATGTCTGACGTATCACGAAGACCGATACCTCGGCGGCGCGCTCAACCCGTTCGGCATCGATCTTGTCGGCGTTTTGAAGATCCCGGTCACGACGATCACGCATTCCATCGCAGCGCGGCGTCCGATGCTGGGCGTCGGCGGATCGACGCTGCCGATGCAGTTCGCACGCGTCATCTATAAAACGCCGCCCCACGCAGGCGAGGGCGGCATCACCAAACTCCGCCGCAAGCTCGGCGAATGGTGGCTCGCGCCCGTCATCTATCGCGAACTCACGCGCAACGGCGACGATACGCTGCTGAAACAATGGGCCGCGAACCACATCTGGCTGGCGCAACGAACAGGCGGCCAGCCGCTGCACGGCGTCGAAGTCACCAGTCAGGTCGTCTTCGGCAAGGAAGCGAAAGACCTTTCAACCGCCGAGCAGTTCGTGCTCGCGTCCGCCGTCAACAAGCCGATCATTCTGCTCCAAGGCAACGACCGCCTGAATGCCGTGCGCCTCGACCGCTGGCGCTACATCACCGAAGTCCGCGCCCGCACCTGCGCCGAAAAGCTCATCACCGACGAAGCCGAGCAGCGCAAAGTCGTCTTCGAGCTGATGGCGCTCGCAGGCGGCCCCCCCGATCCGAAAGTGAAGCCGAAGCTCGAGGCGGCGCTCGAACGCTTCGTCCCCGACCAGGTGAAACGCGCCGAAGCCAACCCGATGATCCGCGCAAACCTGCTGCTCCCCGCAGCCCGCTTCGGCATCCGCGAGGAGATGAAGCAGAGCTACGGCTTCGGCTGGCGTGATTACGTGCGCGGCGTCACGACGACGTTCGACATCGGCGAGAACCTCACATTTCGCGAAAAGCTCGACGCCAAGCTAACGGCGCTCAACACCGAATGGGCATCGCGCATCAACGCCGCGTTCACGCTCGATCCGAAGAAGGTCACCGCCGACAAGACGTTGCCGAATGTGATCGTCGTGGCGGCCGACGCCGAGGGCCGCATCGTGCGCTATTACGAGACTGGCGAGACCGCTGCTTACTTCGGTTCGCTGCCCGCGCGCCGCTCGTCCGATGGCGTCTACGATCCCGCTTTCGAAAGCCGCCAGGTCGCCTCGACCGGAAAAATGCTGCTCGCCATCGCGCTCGCCAACCAGGGCCGCGATACGGGCGAAAGCCCCTACTCCGATCCGGCCGCTCCCGCGCAAGGCCTCGACACCTGCGCCAGAGGCACGAGCCAGCAGAACCGAAAGGCGATCGTCGCGTTCGCCTGCTCGCTCAACGCGCCGCTGATCAATCGCGGTGCGGCGCTCGGACAAGCACCGATCCGGCGGCTGATCGATGGCTTCGGCTTCACGATGCCGCCCGCTGCCTCAACGGGCGGAACGCCGCCGTCGACTGCCGTCGTCCTCGGCCAGATCGCCGGTGCCCCGCGCCGCGTGCATTTCATGTCGAGCGTGGTGCTGGCTTCCTTGATCGGCAGGGGCGACCGGCCGATGCGCCCGCCGACGATGATCAAGACCTACGACTACACTCAGAAAGGCCAGAACGGCGGGGGCATCGCGGCCGAAGCACGCCCGGCCGTCATTCCAAAGTCTTTAATCCGGCCGCGCGGAACAGGACTGATCCGGACGCTGCTCGAAGCCCCGCTCTGCTACGAGACCGGTGGCAAGTTCTACGGCACGCTGAAAAGCATCGCGAAATGGTGCGCCCGGCGGCGCGGCGACTTGCGCCTGCATTTCGCCAAGACCGGAACCTCCGTCACGCTCGATCCGAACGCGACGGTCGACGCCTGGGCATCGGGCGGCCTGCAGTTCGCGAACGGCGCCGCCTACTCCTATGTCGTCCTCGTCGGCACCGGGAATGCGTCGCAGCCTTGGGCGCACGATCTGCACGCCGCCCAGGTCGCCGCGCCTTTGCTCGAAGTCCTGCTCGGCGACCTTGCCGATCACGCGAAGGCGAACCCGCGACGCGATCTGCTGCCGCCGCCGCGAGTCAAATCCGCGCCGCGCATTTCGAAGGCAGCGCCACCATCCGCAAGCTCGAAAGTATTTGCCAGCAAAGCGCTCCAACGCTCGCCGTCCGACGAACAGCTTCGCACGCTGACGTCGAACTGAGCGCGCTCGCGCCATTCGCGGCCCGCGAATGACGGAAACAAATCCGCCAGCACTTCGACACCCGTCAGCCGCAGTTCCAACATCAAAAACGCCGACTGGCGGCCGAGTGTGCCGGCGGCACCAAATGCGGGTTGGCGGCAATGAAATTGGAGACACAAGATCACCGGCGCGGATCGTTCCCGCTGCGTGAACCGATAGACGACGGCGAGGACGCCTCATCGAAACCGCCGCGCGACTGGAAGCGCATGGTCCTGATTTTCGGACTTGGAGCGTTGTCCTGGGTCGCAACCTATGTCGGCATGCTCGAACTGATCGAAGCCAACATGGGCGACTTGCCGATGATCCACCGCATCATCGTCGGGTTCTCCGTCGCGATGCTGATGACGATGATCATCTGGCTGCTCGACCAGCTCTTTCGTCCGCACCCGCTGACGACCAAACTGTTCTACGCGAGCGGCTACATTTTCCTTTCGCTGATATCGATCGGCTTCGGATTCGGCTTCTACTGGAAAGTTCTCGAAAGCCGCGGAGAAGCATCGCGCTCAGCCGAAAGCGCCGTCTCGCAGGTTCAGAATTCGCTGCATGGCGCCTCGACGCGGCTGGAGCAGCTGCAGGCAACGCTCACGCAATTGACTCAAGTCTCGACCGACAAGGCCGAACTCGAGCGCACCAAGGGCACGTCATGCCCGAATTCGCGCCCCGGCGATGGTCCGCGACGAAAAATGCGCGAGGACGACGCGCAGCGCTTCTCATTCGCATCGGAATTCGTGAAAGGCCGCGTCGGCGCGGTGAACGCCGACATGCAGGCTTTGAACGGCGACCTGGCGAAAGTCGTTTCCGCCGATGCCTCGACGTTCGATGCCAAGACCGGAACGCGCAACGAGTTCATGCGGGCGCTCGGCCGCAAGCTCGATCTCACGGTGACCGGCTTCAATGCTTTCCGCACCGACCCGCAGCTACGCCAGATCCGCTCCGATCTCGCCGACCGCGCCGATCGCACGACCTTCGGCGACGGTAAGGCCGCCGTCTCGTGCCCCGACCCGCAGTTGCAGATGGCGCTGCATGGCGTCGTCAAGGCCATCGATCAGCTTCCCGAATTGCAGAAGCCGGAAATCGCGGCCGTCGAAGGCTCCGAAGCGACGATCGAAGCGTTTCGCCGTTTGACGGCGACGTTCTACGGCCTCTTGGCCTTCAAGATGCCGCCGTCCGCCGACGAGCTTCGCGAGTTGCAGAAAAAAGCCATCCAGTCGGTCGAGAACCCGACCGAGGCTTCGGTCCGCGCCTTGCGCTCCGACGAAGCCTCCGGCCTTTCGAAACGCGACTACGTTCCGCTCGCTGTCGCGCTGTTCGTCGATCTGTGTTTGTTTCTCGTGTCGATGGGCCAGCGTCCGGGCAACCGCCTTGATGGACTGGTACCGAAAATGAAAGCCGCCGAGCGCGGACCGGTTATCGAAATCCTGTCGCGCTTCAACGACATCCATCGCGACAAACAAGTCCGCGAGAATTTCGAGTTGTTCCGTCACGTCGTCTTCGACATGAACGGCGCCTACTACGTCGCCGTGCCGCTCGACGCGCCGCCCCGTCTCAGTCCGACGGAACGCGAAAACCTCCGCGTCGAAGCGCAGCTTCTCGCCAACCTGTTCGCGAGCTTTGAGCGCGAGAAAATCTTCAAGCGCACGCTGCTACCAACGCGCGCGAGCATTCAAAGGCGGCTGGCGCGTCAGGGCTCGAAGTTTGCCACATCGGAATCTTTCCGCGTCTATAAGTTTGCGAACGGCGCCTGGTCGGACATCATCCTCGGCGCGGTGATGGGCGCGGCCAAACGCGCTGAAGCCCGGCGCGCCCAATACCCCGACGATGCGATCGAGAACGACGACAACGACGAGCCGCACACGACGCCGCCGACGCTCGACATTGGAACTTTGAAGCCTGCGAACGAGCCCGCAGAGCCGACGCTCGCGTTCGAGCCGAAGATCCGGCCGGCGCCGCCGCGCCCCGCCAGCGTTTCCATCGATCCTGAGCATGAGAAGCGGTTCGGCCCCTACGCCACCGCGTATCGCCCGAATTCGGAATCCGGCCCATCTTCGCCCGTCTTCACCGCGCCGCACGCTCAGCGCATGCGCCATCCGCAGCCGCCGCCGCTTCATGAAACCGAAATGCCTGTCAAAGCCGCCAACAGCAACGCGGCCGCAGCGCCGCCCTCTGCTGATCCGCAGCCGGCGACCATTATCCCGATCCCCCGCTCGGAGCTCCGCCACAGATCGGCCGACGAGCGCTTGAACACCGTGCTTCCCGAGCCGCTCGCCAGCGTCACGCTGAAGCGCGAAACCGCGACCTTCACGGTGCCCGTTAGCGAGGCCGTCGTTCCATCGTCCTTGCGCGACGCGCTCGCGAAATCTGCCGCACACCAAACCGAAGCGCAGAGCGATGCCGGTCATCTCGACGCACTGGCATCGACAACCGACGACCTGCTTTTTTGGGAGCCAGATCAAACGCCTGCTGATCAAGAGCCGCTTTCCGCGTCCGACGAGGCCCTATTCAGGCGCATCGCGCCGCCAGCCGCCGAATGAAAAAAACTTGGACAAAAAAAGAGATAAGGCCGTTCGCCATAAATCGAACCGTCTCGCAACGCTTGTTTAACATTCTTCTCGGCTTAATGGGGCAGCCGAGGCAAGCCAGGGTGCTGCTTCCCCGGCGACCAGTTTGGGCTGACGATAGGACTTACAAATGCGCATTTCTTCACCTTCGCGGCTCATGACAATGTCTCGAACGGATAAGGAAACGCGGCTCAAGGATTTCATCGTCGAAAGCCTCACGGCTCTGGCCGAAGGCCCCGGCGGCAACGGCAGCATTACGATGCTCGTCCGCAGCGTCGACAGCCCGGCAGCGCGCGCGCTCGGCGCAGCGCTTGCTGAACTCCCACTCCTTCCGCTCGACATTAGAGTGATCCTCGCCGACACGCGCATCGAAGACGCGACGTTGCCGTCACTGCGCGACAACCCGGGTATCGAATTCCGCCTTCTGACCGATCCGCGCTTTGGCGCCTCACACGAGCAGCTCGTCGTCGGCCGCACGCATGTCTGGATTGGCGACTGCCTGCGCCGCGACCCGAACAAACGCGACGCTTTTGAACTCTATCACAAGGCCGACCCCGTCGCGCGCAAGTGCGCCGCCGTTTCGTTCGAGAACCTCTGGTCGCGCGCCAAGACGCTGATGCCGTTGAAAGGCGCTGCTCTTGCCCCGGAAATGATCGCGACTGGAAACGCGTCCGGCTTTCCCTGGTCGCACCGCCAATAATTCCCGGCGCGAACCACACACTCTGAAAATCCGACCTGACCGGCCGCGACAGGGTTAATTCCCTCGCGGCCATCGGATTTGCGCGCCGAAATCATCCCCGCTCGTCACGCGTCTGATAAAATCCGGGGACGATCTGCGCTCTCGTCAGAAAAAAAGCCGCAAGAACGCGCAAGCATCGGCAATTGGCAAATTACCGCCGCGCTTCGGCCGTTGGCTCTTGTTGGGCTTTCGGCTTGCTCACTCCGGAACGATACTCCGCCCGGGCTAAGCTCAGGTGTCCCCGCGCACCGTCACGCTTTACAGGATGGCATCCCATGTTTTTCTTCGCGCGCCTCGCACTGGTCTCCACGCTTTTGCTGGCGACGGTCACCGGCGCACTCGCCGCCGACAAGGTTTTCTTGCACCAGGGCGTCGCCGCTGACGCGAAGCGCTACGAAACCTTCCTGAAGACGAACTGGAAACCGGACGGCAAACCTGCGGCCGTCCTGAAAGCCGACGCCGACAAAGTCTTTGCCTCCGATCCCCGTGCTGCCTCCCGCAGCCTCGCGGCGGCTGTCGTGGCGAACGACAAGGACTGGGCCACCTGGACGCGTCTCGCGGAATCGCTGATCGCAATCAAGCCCGACCCGAATTCCGGCAGCGAACGCTACGATCTTCCGATTTACGCATCCGGCGCCGCCTATCGCGGCTATCAGCTTGCCAGCGCAACGCCGGATAAAGCACACGCGCTTTACGTCCTCGGCCAGACGCTCGAGCGCCGCTCCTATTGGCGCCCCGCGATCGACGCGCTGAAATTCAGCCTCGATCTCGCCGATGACCAGACGACGCGTGAAGCCTACGACAAGCTGCGCAGCCAGTACGGCTTCCGCATGACCGACTACAAGACGGACAACGAAGCCACCCCGCCGCGCCTCTGCCTCGAGTTTTCCGAAGAGCTGAGCCGCACGCAGACGGACGTCGCGAAATTCATTTCCGTCAACGGCAAGGACCCGCAGAATCTCGTCCAGGACGCGCGCCAGCTTTGCGTTGAGGGCCTGAAGCACGGCGAGCGTTACGTCGTACAAATCCGCGCCGGACTTCCGTCGAACGTCGGCGAAAACCTGCTCAAGACATCCGACATCGCCGTCTATGTTCCGGATCGCTCGCCCTTCGTGCGCTTCGGCGGCAAAGCCTACGTTCTCCCCGCTCGCGGACAGCAGGGCATTCCCGTCGTCACGACCAACACCAACAAGATCAATGTCGAGGTCTTCCGTCTGGGCGATCGCGCGCTCGCCGCAACATTGCAGTCGGGCGACATGCAGCGCCAGCTTTCGAGCTACGACGTCGACAACATTCGCGATCGCTCCGGCATTAAAGTCTACACCGGCACGATGGATATCGCCGCGAAGCTCAATGAAGAGGTGACGACCGCAGTTCCCGTCACCGACGCGACCGGCCGCCTGGAGCCGGGCGTCTACGTCATGGTCGCCACGCCCACGGAGAAGTCGAAGAACGAAAGCTACGAACGCGCGACGCAGTGGTTCATCGTCTCCGACCTCGGCCTGACCGCGTTCACCGGCAGCGACGGCATCCACGCTTTCGTGCGCTCGCTCGGCGACGCGACAGCCATTCTCGGAAGCCAGGTCAAACTCGTCGCCCGCAACAATGAAGTGCTCGCGACCGCAACGACCGACGAATTCGGACACGCAAAATTCGACGCCGCGCTGACCAAAGGCGAAGGCGGCGCTGCGCCAGCCATTCTCGTCGCGACGCAGGGCATCGGCGAATATGCTTTCCTCGACCTCACGCTCAACGCGTTCGATCTCTCCGATCGCGGCGTCAAGGGCCGCGATCCGGCAGGCCCCGTCGACGCCTTCATGTACACGGAACGCGGCGTCTATCGTGGCGGCGAAGAGGTGAACATCACCGCTCTGGTGCGCGATCAGTTCGGCAAGGCGTCGGTGGTTCCGACCACGCTCATCGTCACGCGTCCCGACGGCGTCGAGCAATCGCGCACGGTGATGAACAATCAGGGCCTCGGCGGCCGCGACTTCACGCTTCAACTCGCCAAGACCGCGATGAGCGGCACCTGGCGGCTCTGGCTGCACACCGATCCAAAAGCGCCCGCGATTGCGGAACGCGCCTTCCTCGTCGAAGACTTCGTGCCGGAACGCCTCGACATGAAGCTCTCGGCCAACGTGCCCGCGCTGACGCCGGACGAAAACCAGACGATCAGCGCCGACGGCCATTATCTCTACGGCCCGCCCGCCGCAGGCCTCGGCCTTGAAGGCGAAGTCGTCGTGAAGCCTTCGAACAAGGATGTGGCAGGCTTCGCTGGCTACGTCTTTGGACAGGCGGACGAGTCGGTCAATCCGGTGCGCCAGGCGCTGCCGTCCAATCTCGCGATGGACAACGACGGCAAGGCAGCAATCGCCGTCACGCTTCCGCAATTGCCGCGCACGCCGAAGCCGCTCGAAGCTGCGATCAGCGTCAAGCTGCGCGAGGCTGGCGGGCGAACGATCGAACGCAACTTGACGCTGCCCGTCGACCTGAAGCTCGAGCGCGTCGGCATCAAGCCGCTGTTCGAGAATTTCACCGCTCCGGAAGATCAGAACGCGGGCTTCGACGTCGTCCTGCTCGGAGCCGACAACAAACCCGAAGCGACCGACAATCTGACGTGGACGCTGACGCGTCTCGACACCAATTGGCAGTGGTATCGCCGCGACGGCTCGTGGACGTATGAAGCCGTCACCGTGAAGCGCAAGATCGGCAGCGGCCCACTGACGATCGCTGCCGACACGCCTGCGCGAATTTCGCAAGCCATCGGCTGGGGCCGTTACCGTCTCGATGTTGCATCGAACGATCCGAGCGGACCAGCATCGAGCGTTGTCTTCAATGCCGGTTGGTATACGTCCGGCGATACCGTCGACAGCCCCGAGCAGCTCGACGTCGCGCTCGACAAGGACAGCTACAAATCCGGCGACACCGCCAAGCTCCGCATCGCGACCAAGCTCGGCGGCAAAGCCCTCATCACGGTTCTTGGCACGGGCCTTCATCTCCTGAAGGAAGTCGATGTCGAGAAAGGCGGTGGCGAAGTGGACGTGCCCGTCTCCGACACCTGGGGTCCAGGTGCCTACGTCACCGCCCTCCTTTATCGTCCGATGGATGAAACGGAAAAGCGCATGCCGAGCCGCGCCATCGGCATCAAGTGGCTGCCCGTCGATCAGAGCGCGCGCCAACTCAAGGTCGCCGTAACGCTGCCGGATAAAGTGAAATCCGGAAGCAAGATCGACGTGCCGCTGAAAATCGAAGGCCTGACGCCGGGCGAAGACGCGCGCGTCGCCGTCGCCGCTGTCGATCTCGGCATCTTGAATCTCACACGCTACGAGACGCCAGCGCCGGAGAAATGGTTCAATCAGCAGCAGAAGCTGTCGTTTGAAATCCGCGACTTCTACGGTCGTCTGATCGACGGCATGCGCGCCGACCGCGGCAAGCTCCGCTCGGGCGGCGACGCAGGCGGCCCCGCGATGCAGGGCAATCCGACCGTCGAAACCGTCGTCTCGCTCTATTCCGGCATCGTCCGCGTGCAGGAAGATGGCACCGCGAACGTCAGCTTCGAGCTGCCCGACTTCAACGGCACCGTGCGCGTGATGGCGGTGGCATGGAGCGACGATAAAGTCGGCCACGGTTCCGGCGACCTGATCGTCCGCGATCCGGTGGCGCTGACCGTCGCCGTGCCGCGCTTCATGACGCTCGGCGACGAGGTGAAGCTCGGCTTCGATCTGCACAACGTCGACGGCCCGAACGCGCCTTACAAACTGTCGCTCTCCAAGAAGCACGGCGACGACAGCAACGAAACGCTGTCTGCGATCACCGACAAGTCGGTCGACCTCAAGACCGGCGAACGGAAGATGCAGCGCATCGCCTTTAAGCCGGAGGATCTCGGCCGCCTGACGCTCAAGGCCGTCGTCACCGGTCCGAACGACATCGCCGTCAAACGAGAAATGACGTTCGAGGTTCTGCCGCCTGCTGGCGACATCAAACGCACGACGATCTCGTCGCTCAAACCGGGCGGCAAGCTGAACATCAGCTCGGATGTGGTCTACGATCTGATCCCGTCGCGCACGCGCATCAACCTGTCCGTCGGCCCGGCCGCGCGCTTCGACGTGCCGACGCTGCTGACCCAGCTTGACCGTTATCCGTACGGCTGCGCCGAGCAGACCGTGTCGCGCGCCATGCCGCTCGTCGTCGCCAACGCTCTCGCGGCGCAAGTCGGCATTGCCGAGGACAAGGCGCTGAAGGAACGCGTGCAGACGGCCGTCGCGCGCGTCTTCGAGATGCAGGACTCAACCGGTGCTTTCGGTGTCTGGGGTCCCTCCAACACCGATCTCTGGCTGACCGCCTACGTCACCGACTTCCTGACACGTGCGAAGGAAGCCAACTACGACATGCCGCGCGAAGGCTTCAATCGCGCGCTCGACCGGCTGCAGAACTTCATCGCGTATGCGTCGGACTTCGAGAAGGGCGGCGAGGACCGGGCCTATGCGCTCTACGTTCTCGCTCGCAACGGTCGCGCGCCGATCGGCGATCTCCGTTACTACGCCGACACGCGCATCGACCGCTTCTCGACGCCGCTCGCGAAAGCGCAGATCGGCGCCGCGCTCGCAATGATGGGCGACAAGGAACGCGCCGAACGCGCATTCTCCGCGGCGCTGGCGATGATGCCGGACGTGACGCCGGACTTCGGCTATCGCAGCGACTACGGCTCGACCTTGCGTGATGGCGCGGCTTTGGTGGCGCTTGCTGCCGAAACGGGCGTCGCGAAGGCCGAACAGCCGAAACTCGCGAGCGTCATCGCCAAGGCGTACGAAACCCGCTCCTACACCTCGACGCAGGAACAGGCATGGCTGCTGCTCGCAGCGAAAGCCTTGAACGACGAAGTGAAGGCCGCGAGCCTGTCGATCGACGGCAAGCCGTCGTCCGGCCCCGTGCTCCGCGCGCTTACACCCGCCGAGTTGAAGGATGGCGCGTTGACGATCACCAACGACGGCGACGCCGCGGTCGATGCCGTGATCTCCGTCATCGGCGCGGCACTGACGCCGGAACCGGCCGTTTCGAAAGGCTTCCAGATCGAACGCCAGGCCTACACGCTCGACGGCAAGCCGGTCGATCTCGCGAGCCTCAAGGGCGGCAAGGCGGGCGTGAAGCAGAACGACCGCTTCGTCATCACCGTCAAGGTCACGTCGGAAGACGAAGGCGGCCGCGTCATGGTCGTCGATCGTTTGCCCGCCGGCTTCGAGATCGAAAATCCGCATCTCGTCGAAAGCGGTTCGATCGCGGGCTTGAGCTGGTTGAAGTCGACGGCGTCACCCGAGCACACGGAATTCCGTGACGATCGCTTCGTCGCGGCATTCAACTTCGCCAACGTCCGCACGACAACGGAGGAGAACAGCTCCGTCGAAGGCGATGCGCCGGAAGCGCCGAGCGATGGCACCATCGCAACGCCGGAAGACCCGGCGCAGAAAAAAGCGCCGCCGGTGTCGGCAACGCTCGCCTACATCGTTCGCGCCGTGAGCCCCGGCACGTTCGTGCATCCCGCCGCGACCGTTGAGGACATGTACCGCCCCGAGCGCTACGCCCGCACCGCCGCCGGCACCCTGACCGTCTCCGCGAAGGAGTAAGCAGCGTGCCCATGCTGCAAACCCTCACGAAACGGATTGCCTCACTTCTTCCCCTCCCCCGACGCGGGGAGGGGTTAGGGGTGGGGGGAAGCCACACATCTCATGCTTCCCCCAATGCACGTTCGACCGACGCCCCACCCCCGACCCCTCCCCGTCAAGGGGAGGGGAGAAGTTTCATGACATGGCGACGGCTGGGGCTTGCGATTCTGCTAGTGGCGCTGACAGGCGCCGCCACGACCTACGGCCTCTACGTCAAAGCCTTCGCCGACGCCGGGCCGCTGCTGCTTGACGAAGCCAAGGCAACATCCGTCACCGTCGTCGATCGCGACGAGCGCCTGCTGCGCGCCTTTACGACGACGGCCGGCAACTGGCGCCTGCCGATCGATCCCAAGGACGTCGATCAACATTATCTCAAGATGCTGTTCGCGTTCGAGGACAAGCGCTTCTACAGCCACCACGGCGTCGACCCGAAAGCCGTGCTGCGCGCCGTCGGACAATTGCTGCGTCACGGCCGCCTTGTCTCCGGCGGCTCGACGCTGACGATGCAGGTCTCACGCTTGCTCGACGGCAAGCACGAGCGCACCGCGAGCGGCAAGCTGCGCCAGATGGCGCGCGCGATCAATCTCGAACGCAAGCTCTCGAAAACCGAAATCCTGAAGCTTTATCTTCGCCTCGCGCCCTTCGGCGGCAACCTCGAAGGCGTACGCGCTGCCTCGCTTGCTTACTTCGGCAAGGAACCGCGCAGGTTGTCGCTCGGCGAAGCCGCGTTGCTCGTCGCGCTCCCGCAATCACCCGAGCAGCGCCGTCTCGATCGCAACCCCGAAGCCGCGCGCCGCGCCCGCGATCGCGTTCTCGATCGCGCTGTCGCCGCGCACGTCATCACCGCCGCCGACGCCGCGCGAGCCAAGACCGAACGCGTCGTGAAAGCGCGCTACGCCTTCCCGATGCTCGCCCCGCATCTGACGGAAACACAGGTCGCGACGCATCCGAAAGAAAACATCCTCAAGCTGACGCTCGACCGGACGCTGCAGGCGAGCCTCGAAAAACTTGCGACCGAACAGGCGCGTCTCATCGGCGACAAGGTTTCAGCCGCCATCGTCGTCGCGGATCACCAGACCGGCGAAATTCTCGCCCAAGTTGGCTCGGCCGGATACATGGACACCGGACGCCAGGGCGCCGTCGATATGTCGACCGCCGTCCGTTCGCCCGGTTCGACGCTGAAACCTTTCATCTACGGCCTCGCGTTCGAAGCCGGTCTCGCTCATCCCGAGACATTGATCGACGACCGCGCGACGCGCTTTGGAACCTATGCGCCGAAAAACTTCGACGAGAATTTCCACGGCACCGTGTCGATCCGCGAAGCCCTCGAACAATCTCTGAATATTCCGGCCGTTCGCGTGCTCGCCCGCGTCGGACCCGGCAAGCTCGTCGGCCGCTTTCGCCGCGCGGGCGTCGATGCGCGCTTCCCCGACAAATCCGAGCCGACGCTCGCGATGGCGCTCGGCGGCACCGGCCTGACGCTCGAAGAAATGACGCAGCTTTATGCCAGCCTCGCGCGCGGCGGCGACAGCATCGCGCTGGTTCACCGCCTCGACGAGCGCGGCCGCACACTTGCCGCAACGCGCGTCAAGCCGCTGGTCAACGCCCATCGCCTGATGTCGCCGCTCGCTGCGTGGTACGTCACCGACATTTTGAAAGATGCGCCACCGCCGCCGAACGCCAAGGGCGGACGCTTCGCCTACAAGACCGGCACCTCCTACGGATACCGCGATGCCTGGGCCATCGGCTATGACGGCAAATATGTTGTCGCTGCCTGGGTCGGAAAGCCGGACAACTCGAGCGTTCCCGGAATTCTCGGACGCACCGCCGCCGCGCCGATCCTGTTCGACGCCTTCGCACGCATCTCCGAAAAGCGCGCCGCATTGCAGGCGATGCCCGCCAACGCCATCAAGGGCACGAACGCCGATCTTCCCGCGCCGTTGAAACGCTGGCGCGATCCGAGCGACGATCCGGCGACCGGCCGCTTTCTCGAACCGCCCGTGCTCATTTCTTTTCCGCCCGATCAGTCTGAAATCGAAGGCGCTGAACTCGGCGGAGATCCGTTGATCCTGAAAGCCGACGGCGGCGCGCTGCCATTGACCTGGCTCATCGACGGAACTCCGATAGAGTCTAATCCCCATTCGCGTGAGGCGACGTGGCAGCCGGGAACTGCCGGCTTCGCGAAGCTGACGGTGATCGATGCCAAAGGCCGCACCGACCGCGCGTCGATCAGATTAAGATAGCCGTTCGAAGGCGTAGCGGGAACGCGTCCGGCGCGCTAGCTTCCGCTTCGTCTCTTATTGTTCGGACACCTGTCATCGATGATCGACACGATGCGAATTGCGACAAGGAATCTTTTATTCCTTGCGATGATGCTGACGCTGGCGGGCTGCCGCGAAGCTCCGCATGAGCAAACATCCTCGCTTCCAGCACTTGGCGCCAACGTCAACGAAACGACGGTGTCGGGCATCTCATCCGGCGCCTACATGGCCGGACAATTCCAGATGGCGCACGCCAAGCGTGTTGTCGGCGCGGCCATCATCGCGGGCGGCCCCTACGGCTGTTCCGAAAGCATTTTCGCGAACACGCTTCCGGGCACCGGAACAGCGTTCCTCAATCTCAGCAAAGCCGTCAACGGCTGCATGCTCGATCTGCTCGAGATCTGGGGCGTTGCCGATCCCGCCGAACTCGCAGCGAAAGCTGAAGCGCGCGCCGCCAAGGGCGAGATCGATCCGATCGCCGACGTCACCCGCGACCGTCTCTATCTTTTCACCGGTACGTCCGACCGCACCGTCGTTCCGTCGATCGTCAAGCACGCCGCCGAGTTCTACGCCAAGCTCGGCGTTCCCGCGGCGAACATCGAACTCGTCTCGAGTTATCCCGCTGGCCACGCCTTCGTCACCGACAATGAAGGCAACGCCTGCGATGTCTCCGCCAAGCCGTATGTCGTCAATTGCGCTTACGATCAGGCGGGCGCATTGCTGAAGCAGATGTACGGCGATCTGCAGCCGCGCACCGAAGCTGCAACGGGCGACTTCATCGACTTCGATCAACGCCCCTTCGCCGCCAACGATATGAGCGGCAGCGGCCTCGCCGAAACCGGCGTCGTCTATGTTCCGAAGGCGTGTCGCGAAAAATCCGGCTGCCGCGTGCATATCGCCTTTCACGGATGCGCGCAAAATCGCGAAACCGTCGGCAACGCCTTCATCACCGAGTCCGGCTTTGCGCGGTGGGCCGATACAAATCGGCTGATCGTGTTGTTCCCGCAGGTCGCCGCGTCGCCGATCAATCCGCAGGGCTGCTGGGATTGGTGGGGTTATACCGGACCGCAGTATTTGACCCATGATGCGCCGCAGATTGCCGCAGTGAACCGTATGCTCGACGGCTTGCAAGCGGGCGGCGGGGGCGCGTAAAGCCATCCGGCCAGAGGGAATGGCACGACATTCAAAGCCGCACGCCGGCGACCGCATACGGGGAGACACGCTATGCTGATGCGCGAGGCTTTGCTGGCGCCGCTATGGCCGCGCCGAAGCGGCACGCTTCCGAGCCTGCCGAAAACAATCCAGATCGCCGTCACCGCAGCGACGATGGGATTGCTCGTCGCGGCCGCTGCGCTTCCCGAAGATCGCGATGCTGCACCTGCCGCCGCATCAGCCGCGCCCGCCTCAACGGCGCACAATCCCGGACGCGAATCCGATTTCGGCGCTTATCTCGGCGCGCCCTATCATTACCCGAGCGACTTCCATCTCAAGAAGACCGGCGTCACCGATCTCACGATCAAAGACATTCCCTGGTACACGAACCCATTCGAAAACCCGCTATACTACGGCGTCCGCTTTCAGCGCTGGTTCGAAGGCGGCCGCCTCGGCACGATGCTCGACTTCACGCACTCCAAAGTCTACGCACCGATGAAAGAGGGCGAACGCGCGTTCGAAGGAACGCTTGACGGCAAGCCCGCGCCCGCCTCGGCCAAGATCGGCGACTATTTCAACAAGCTCGAATGGACGCACGGCCACAACATGCTGACGTTGAACGGCCTGCTGCGTCTGCCGTCGCTCGGCGTCATTTCTCCCTATGCAGGCGTCGGCGCGGGCATGTCGTTTCCGCACTCCGAAATCCACCTGAAGACGGACGAAAAACGCACGTACGAATATCAGTACACGGGCCCCTGCGCGCAGGCGCTGTTCGGCCTCGAATTTCGTCTCCGCACCGGCTCGATTTTCATCGAGTACAAATTCACGGCAGCCGATTACTGGGGACCTCTCACGGGCCGCGACGGCACCTGGTTCCCGATCGACATGTGGCGCCAGTTCTCACGCTGGTGGAGCGGCGAAGAACCGCCGAACGGTTGGGCTGGCTCGAAACTCGTCAGCCATCAGGTGATCGGCGGCTTCCTCGTGCGCTTCGTTCCGAAAACGGCGACGCAATAAGCCTTTCGTAACGTCGCAAGTTATTTCGCCCGCCGGGAAGAACCGGCCCGGCTCTTCCTCGCCGGAGCAATGGTGCGCAGCCGCGCTAGAGCCTTCGCGGACGACTGCAGCTCTTCGCGAACCCACGTCTCGAAAACCTCGGCGGCCTCCGACTTTTTCGAACCCGCGCGCCGCACCAGATAGTAGCTCGCGCGCGATGCGACGACATCGAGCGGAGAGACAAGCCGTTTCGCACGCAACGCGTCCCCTGCCTGAATCTGGTCGGCGATTGCGAAACCTTGCCCGGCTTCAGCCGCCGCGATCGCCAGATCGCCGTTGAGCGTCGGCCCCGAGGGAACGATCGTTTCAATGATCCCCGCAGCCGTAAGCCAAGCCTCCCAGCATTCCTTCGCGGTCTCGCGAATGAGCAGGCTCGGATCGAGATCGCTTGCCGCCGACAGCGGATGCGCACGCAGGTACGCCGGACTGCACACCAGCATCAGCTGCGACTCGACAAGCTTGCGCGCATCGACGCCCTCCCATTCGCCGAATCCGTAACGAACACCGAGATCGACATCCTCCTTACCGAAATCAACGAGCCGATGACTCGGGTCGACCACAAGATCGATGCCCGGATGAAGCGACGTGAACCTGCCAATCCTCGGCGCCAGCCACAACGCCGCGAACGAAACGTCCGACGTGACGACCAAGCGCCGGCGGCGACGGGACGGCCGCGCGAACTGGCTCGACGCCGCCGCAATGAGATCGAAGCTTTTCGTCAGGCTTTGCGCCAGAGACAGGCCCGCCTCCGTCAACTCGACGCCGCGCCCCGTGCGCTCGAACAGCGGCGTTCGAAATTCTTCTTCGAGCGAACGCACGTGCCGGCTGATGGCGGCATGCGTGACGTTTAGTTCGCCGGCCGCGCGCGAAAAGCTCGAAAGCCGGGCGGCGGCCTCGAACGCCTTCAAGGCATTGAGAGGAGGCAGTTTGCGAACCATGCCTGATGTAACAAAAACTTACAGGTTATGTAAAGCAATGCCGTTTGTCTAAAGCATTCCGCAGACACACCATTCTCTGGCATTTCAGGACTGGAGCCAGAAGATGATGCGCGTGATCAACCACCTGATCGAAGCGATCGAGAGTTTGATTTTTCCCTCGCGCAACCGGCGCGACGATCGCAAATGACCTCAAGCAAGATCAGAACCGCTTCAGCAGCCGGTCGATGTAATCAAGCTCGTCCTGCGGCCGAAGACTGTCGCCGGACCGCTTGCGCAGCTCTTCCAGGATTTCGCGCGCCCGCTGCGCGTCGATGGCATCCGGCACTTTGACCGACGTTCCGAGATCCGGCCCCTGCGCGCGTTGAGGCCGCCCGAGCGGATCGCGGGGAGAATTGCCGCCGCGACCGAGCCGCTGTTGCGCATTCTTCTGCATCTGCTCGGCCATCTGCTGCGCACTCTCGCGCATCTGCTGCAGCGCTTCCGCCTGCTGATTGCCGGCCTCGTCGAGATCGTTCTGCTTCAGCGCGTCTTCGGCATTCCCCATCGACTGCTGCGCATTGCCGAGCTTATCCGGATCGCCAGAACCCATTTGCTCCAGCTCTTTCTTCAATTGATCGAGCTGCTCGCGTAATTGCGCCTGCCGGTCCTGCAAACCGCCCTTACCGCGCTGCTGCCGTCCGACGTTGTTTCCGTCTCTGCCCTGCTGACCTTCGCCCTGCTCGCCGCCGCCTTGGCGACCGGGGTCCATGCCGCTCTGTCCGCCCTGAGGCGTCCGGCCTTGCTGGCCTTTTCCTGCTTTCGGCGAGCCTTGTCCGTTGGGATCGTCCTGCGAACCGCCCTCGGGCTGCTGACCGCCTTCCCGGCGCCGCTGCTCCTTGAACGTATCATCCATGAGTTCTTGCTGCCGGCGCGCGAGATTATCGAGCTCGTTGAGCTTCTTCATCATCTGCTGCGTGCGCTGCTGCTGCGCCCGCGACTCCGGTGTATTGTTCGCCTGCAGACGATCCATCAGCTCGCGCAATTCCGACAACATGCGCTCGGCCTCTTCGCGCGACCCCTGCCGCGCGTTCTTTTCGAGGTCCTTCATCATCTGATCGAGATCTTGCTGGCCCAGCTCCTGCATTTGATCGTCTTGCTGCTGGTCGCCCTGCGGATTTTCCTTATCCGCGTTCTTCTGCATCTCGTTGAGATAATCGTTGAGCCGCTTTTTCAGCTCCGCGAGCGCGTCCTGGATTTCCTTGTCGTCGCCCTTCTGCAACGCGTTCGAAAGCTGATCTTGCGCATCCTTAAGCGCGCGCTCGGCCTGCGAAAGATTGCCATCCTCGACCTTGAGCGCGATCTGCCAGAGTTCGTCGACAGATTCCTTCATCGTCTCGCGCGATATCTCGCGATCGAGCCGGTGATAGATCGCGCGCAGTCCCAGATACACGGACGTATCCGTGATGAAGCCTTCAGGCTCCATCGTCAGCGCATCGAGAGCTCGGGCGACAGTCGACCGGTTGCGCGAGTCCTCTGCGAGCTTACGGCGCTGCTCGATCAACGCCCGCGCCAGCGGATTCTTGAAACGCCGCGCAGGCAGTACGATCTCGATCGCCTTGCTGCGTCCGACCTGACCGCCGACATCGGTTGCTTCGAGCCATAGCCGCACGCGCTGCCCGGCCCACGGATGCTCACCGATTTCGAGCAGGGTCGAGGCATCGACTTTCTTCGCACCCGGACGCGGAATCTTGAGGCTCAGGACCGGCGGCGGCTCGAGCGGCAATCGCGGCCCGGTGAGAGGCGGCGGCCGTGCCCACGACGTCGCCGGATCGCCGGCCTTCGGCGGCGATGGCTGGACTTTTACTTCCGCGCTGGCGACGCCATAATCGTCTTCCGCCCCATACGTCATCCGCATCGACCCGCGCGGCGTACCGGTGATCTCTTTCGTCATCGCGATCGTCGGCGGCTCGTCGGCGATGACGTCGAACGTCCATTGTCCAAGCTCGCGCGAGCCGGACAGCGCCCGAATGCGCGACGACTTGCGAAGCTCGTAGCGCACTTCCGCAACGCTCGACGTATCGCCCGCCTTGCGCGGTTCAGGGGTCACGCGCGTCACATCGGGCGAGCCGTCGCTCAACACCTCGAGCGCCACGCCGTCCGAACCAAAGCCGACACCGCGCAGCGTCAGCAGGCTGTGATCGGGCACCTCGAAAAAGCGCTTCTTATCTTCGTCGCTGGCGGAGGCCTGCTGCGAACCGTCGGACAGCAAAACCGGCGGCAGCGCCGTATAGGGCGGCGGCGTGACCCAGGCATCGACGCGCGTCGGCGTACCAGTGCCCGCGACGCCGAAGCGAAATGCCGACGCAAGCCGGTCGCCAAGACTTCCCGTTACGAGTAGCGCCGCCGGAATCAGCAGCAGCATCGCAAGCCCGCGCAAGGCCCACGGATCGAAGCGATCCGTCCGAGGTCGCGGATTGCCGACGCGCAACCGCGCGATGGCGCGCGCCAGGCGCTCGCGATGCGCCTGCCAAAGCGCCGACGTTTCAGCGTTCGAGGTGCCGGACGAAAGCGTGTCTTCGTATGACGTGGCCGGGCGATGCGGAATTCCGGAGCGTCGCTCGATGCGCCGGATCGCTTCATCGCGCGTCGGCCACGGAATGCGCGCGGCATAGATCGCTGCCGCAAGCGCCGCCGTCGCGAACGCCGCGAGCACTGCCTTATGGACGAAAGGATCGAGATAGGGCCAGACGCCCGCGAACGACACCAGCGCAAACAGCAGCGCGATGCCGATCAGCAGCCATAGTCGCGGCCACAGTCTCTCGAACACCAGAGCGAACGTGCTGAGGCGAACTTTGCGCGCAAAAGACCGCGACAGCGCGGAACTCTGATCCGTGGTGTTAGGGTCAGCCATTAGGTCTAGCCTAACATGGGCAAAACGCCCCGTCCCTTAACAAAATGCAACGTCGCCGCCCGGCGAAACGCCCGTAACTTCAACGCCGACAAACGGTAACGATCCCGAATTCCAGGCAAGCTGTAACGTCCTTCCTGGCGACGCCGCGGCAATCCTGTTCATAGCGTTATCAACGCATCTTCGTCACGGAGCCACAGAACTCCTTGGCATCCATTTGAAAGTGCATAAGGTCTTCTTGCTCTTCTTCTCCATCCACTCTCAGCCATCAAATGTCTTTATCCCAAACTCCTCCAGAACATGAGTACATCGCGTACATCGATGAATCCGGCGATCCGGGTTTGAGCCGGGTGAAAGGCATCGATGTGAATGGTGCTAGCGAGTGGCTCATACTTGGAGCTGCCGTATTTCGGCGGCAAACCGAGCCAAAAATCGAAGGCTGGATTCGCGACATCACAAGTGGATTCAGAGGACACCAAAAATTTGGCATCCACTTTGCCGACCTAAATCCGGCAAAGCGTCTATTAGTGTGCGAAAAAATGCGCGCACTGCCAGCCCGCTATTGGGTCGTAGCATCAAACAAAAAAAACATGAAAGGCTATCAAAATCCTTGGGCCGCAATGTTCCCTTCCAAGAACTGGTTCTACTGTTGGATGACCCGGCTTCTTCTTGAAAGGATCACTCATTTTGTTGCTCAAGATAGCGCCAGCCGTTTCGGTTCGCCGAGATTTTTGAAAATTGTCTATAGCGAACGAGGCGGCATTTCCTATGAGCAGATGAACGCTTATTACAGTTGGCTGAAGTTCAAAGACATCGCTGGCACACAGGTACTAACGCTTGGAGAACTATCCTGGTCCGTGATGGATCGAAGACTGCTGGAAGTGGCTGCGCATAACAATAGGGCGGGACTCCACTTTGCTGACACTGTTGCATCAGCCTTTTTCAAAGCCTGCGATTTTCGCGATACTGGCGAATGCGATCCCCAATTCGCGAAATTGCTTGAACCACGCATGGGCCGCTTCCCTGATATCTTGGATGGAAGAATTGCAGGGTATGGCGTGAAGATCATGCCGAGCTTCCGAGGTGCCCAGCTGACGCGGGACCAAGAGAAGATATTCAAATTTTACGGCTATCCACGGCAGTGGTGGGCGCCCGGACCCGACTAATCCCTTGGCTTTTAGCCCAGCTACTCTTGTCGCCAAGCGTCCAGAAGGACGTCGCGGGAATGGACCCACAACACGGGCTGCCCGACACGCCCACCACTGAGAACAAACATAGAACTTATAACGAGAAAAGTCAACGGAAATATTGTAAAATCAACAACTTATTTAACTCATTGATTTTGAGTCGATTTTTCGCATTTCCACTGGATGCGTTAAAATCATACGTAATTGTCACCGCTGTTTCGCCACGATGCCATCAACCCGCGATCCACGGCGGCAGCTTGTCCGCGCCGATGAGATCGTCGTAGCTCGGGCGCGGCCGGACGACGGCATAACGATCGCCGCTGACCAGAACTTCCGGCACCAGCAAGCGCGTGTTGTACGTCGACGACATCACCGCGCCGTAAGCACCCGCCGTCATCACCGCCAGAAGATCGCCCGGCTCCGACGGCGGCAACGCCCGATCCTCAGCGAGGAAATCGCCCGTCTCACATACCGGCCCGACGATATCCTGCTGCACCGGAGCCATATCGTTGCGCTGCTCCGCGACCGGCCAGATCTCGTGATAGGCCTCATACAGCGTCGGACGAATGAGATCGTTCATCGCCGCATCGACGATGGTGAACGTCTTGTCCTCGCCTTCCTTCACGTAGGTGACGCGCGTCACGAGCAGACCGGCGTTGCCGACGATCATGCGGCCCGGCTCCAGCACGATCTTCAAACCGAGATCGCCCAGCGCGGCTTTAACGACAGCTGCGTACTCATCCGGCGTCGGCGGAATGTCGTTGGCGCCGCGATACGGCACGCCGAGCCCGCCGCCGATATCGAGATGCTCAAGGCGAATACCATCTGCGATCAAATCGCGCGCCAGATCGTGCAGCAGCGCGAACGCATCACGGAACGGCGCAAGATCGGTGATCTGGCTGCCGATATGCATGTGAATGCCGGAAATCTTGAGGCCCGGCAGCGTCGCCGCGCGCGCATAAAGCTCGCGCGCATCCTCGAACGGCACGCCGAACTTATTTTCGGCCTTGCCGGTTGAAATCTTTGCATGCGTCTTCGCGTCGACATCCGGATTGACGCGGATCGCGATCGACGCCGTCTTGCCGAGCGCCGTCGCAACTTCGCTCAGCGCCAGAAGCTCCGGCTCGCTCTCGACATTGAAGCCGAGAATGCCCTCCTCCAGCGCATACGCCATCTCGCCACGCGTTTTGCCGACGCCTGCAAAAATGATCTTCGAGGCCGGAACGCCAGCCGCCCGCGCGCGCCGCAGCTCGCCCTCGGATACGACGTCCATGCCAGCGCCGAGCCGCGCCATCGTCGCCAGCACCGCCTGATTGGAATTGGCTTTGACCGCGAAGCAGATCAGCGCCTTCTGATCGCGGAACGCCTCAGCCAGCACTTTGTAATGACGTTCGAGCGTCGCCGTCGAATAGACATAGAACGGCGTCCCGACCTCGTCCGCGATGCGCGCGAGGCTGACGTCCTCGGCATGCAGAATGCCGTTCTTGTAGTGGAAGTGGTGCATGGGGCTGATCAGCTTACGGTTGGAATTTTCCAATCGTCATGCCCGCACCGCAGTGGCCCGTCCAGACTTATCGTCCGCACGGCGGCCGGAATTTCAAATTCTGGTTGTCGAAGGCTGACGGCGGCTAGCGCAGCAGCGGATCGAGAACGAAGCCCTCGTGCGGCTTCTTCGGCGCATCCGAATTGGAGCCTGGATCGCGCGCATCCGGAGACTTCGCTTCGCCCGCGACCTTGGCCTCGGGCGGCGGCTCGAGCGGTCCCTTGACGCCACAGCCCGCGAAGCCGAACCCCACCGCGCACAGCAGGGCCACGGCCACCAGCGACTTAAGGCGCAAAAGCGCTGCCATACGTGCGTGTCTCCAAAACTCCACGGCCCGGAAAAGCGGGCAATCTGCCAGCCTGTTCTAGCCCTTCGCGCGGCCCTTTTCCAACCGCCGCAGCCAGTGACGCGCCATTTTGAGGACGTTCTGTGGCGCAGTTCCCCCATAGCTGGTTCGGCTCTTGACCGAGTTTTCGACCGAAAGCACCGAAAAGACGGCCTTCGTGATCTTGGGCTCGATGGCCTGCATATCGGCCAGCGGCAACTTGTCGAGGTCGAGGCCCTTCGTTTCCGCCGCCTTCACGATCGAGCCGGTGACGTGATGTGCATCCCGGAACGGCATCTTGAGTTCCCGGACGAGCCAGTCGGCGAGATCGGTGGCCGTCGAATACCCGCGTCCTGCGGCAGCGCGCATGGCCTCCGGCACAGGCTCCAGATCGCCGATCATGCCCGCCATCGCCGCCATCACGAGTCGGAGGCTCGCCAGCGCGTCGAAGGTCGTTTCCTTGTCTTCCTGCATGTCCTTCGAGTAGGCGAGCGGCAGGCCCTTCATGACCATCGCCAACCCCTGGAATGCCGCCGCGATCCGCCCCACCTTCGCGCGCGCCAACTCGGCCGCGTCCGGGTTGCGCTTTTGCGGCATGATCGACGAGCCGGTCGTGAACCGGTCGGACAGTTTCACAAAGCCGAACTGCGGCGTCATCCAGATGACGATTTCTTCCGCGAGCCGCGAGAAATGAATGGCCGTAATCGTCGCCGCCGCCAGCGTCTCGAGCGCGAAATCGCGATCCGACACGCCATCGAGCGAATTCGCCATCGGGCGGTCGAAGCCCAGCGCTTCCGCCGTTCTCTTCCGATCGATGGGAAATGACGTCCCGGCGAGCGCCGCCGAGCCCAGCGGGCTCTCGTTCAGCCGCTTGCGGGCGTCAGCGAAGCGGCCCCGGTCGCGCGCGATCATTTCCACGTAAGCGAGCAGATGATGTCCGAACGTGACGGGCTGCGCGGGTTGCAGATGCGTAAAGCCGGGCATCACGGTCGCCGCGTGCGCTTCAGCTTTTTCTGCCAGCGCCTGCTGTACGCGCTCCAGAGCCGCGTCGATCCCATCGATCGCATCGCGCACATAAAGCCGGAAATCGGTCGCTACCTGATCGTTGCGCGAGCGCGCCGTATGCAGCCGCCCCGCCGCCGCCCCGATCAAGGTCTTGAGGCGGTTCTCGACGTTCATGTGCACGTCTTCGAGCGCCACCGAGAACTCGAACGTCCCGGCGTCGATCTCCGCCTGGACCTGGTCGAGCCCTTTGACGATCTCCTTCGCGTCGGATTTCGTTAAAATACCGGCTTCCGCGAGCATTTGTGCGTGCGCCTTTGAGCCGCGAATGTCCTGCGGCGCGAGTCGCTTGTCGAAGCCGATGGAGGCATTTATCTCCTGCATGATCTCGGCCGGAGACATTTGGAAACGGCCACCCCACATGGCGTTGGCGGGCTTATCGGTCACGAGCGGCTCCGTCTAGCGAGAGAAACAAGGGTCCCAGATGGCAACGAACAACGCGGGTGGGCCGCAGAAGGCTCTTTGGATCGTGGCGCTGACAGCGCTCATCGGGTTCGGCGCCGTATACGTTATCGGAGGCGGGTTCGACAACGCGGGTTCAGAAAAATCCGGCGCCGTTGCCCAGGATTTCTCTGCCCCGAGCGTCGGCGCATCGGGTGAATCGTCATTCAAGTTCGGGAAAATGGCCGCCTTCGTCGCCAAAAAGACGCCGGAGCCGCTGCCCGACATCAAATTCCAGAATGCCGCAGGCAAGGAACTGACGCTCTCGAGCCTCAAGGGCAAAACGATCCTGCTGAACCTCTGGGCGACGTGGTGCGGCCCGTGCCGCGAGGAAATGCCGGCCTTGAACCGCCTGCAGGCTGAACTCGGGGGCGACAAATTCGAAGTCGTGGCGCTAAGCCTCGACCGCAAAGGCTACGAGGCCTCTCGCAAGTTCCTCGACGATCTGAAGGCCGACAAGGTCGTGCTTTACGCCGACCCGACCGCCAAGCAGGGCATGGAGCTGAAGCTCCTCGGCATGCCGACGACGATCCTGATCAACAAGGACGGGCTTGAAGTCGGACGGCTCGCCGGATCGGCCGAGTGGGATTCCGACGACGCCAAAAAGCTCATCCAGGCCGCGATGAACTAGCCCGCCCACAAACGTCATCCCCGCGCAGGCGGGGATCTATCCCAACATCAAGATTTACGCAGAGATCGAACCTGGACGGATCCCGGCCTTCGCCGGGATGACGTCCTTGGCGAGGAATTACTTCTTTTTCGCTTTGACCTTCTGGGTCAGCGCAGAAGCGGCAACCGACTTCGCTTGCTTGCTGGCCGTCTTGCTTCGCAAGATCTTGGACGCCGCCGACGCGACCTTCTTGCCCGTTGTTTCTTTCGGATTTCTCGACTGCGTCAGCGCGGATGCGGCAACTGCCTTTTCCGCCTTGGACGCCGACTTGCTGCGAAGAACTTTCGAAGCCGCCGAAGATACTCTCTTGCTAGTGGTTTCTGCTTTCGCCATGGACGTCGTTTCCTTGTTGCGAGGGCCGCGAAACGGCGGTCCGACGAGGCGGCAACATGTCAGATTCGCTTTCGTCAAGGAATTACTGGAACGCCCGAAAGCATCCAATTTGTTCGGACCGTACAGAACGAGTTTGGCTGCACCCTATCAAGCGCTGCTGTCAGTCACGTCTAAGGCCAGGGAAAGCGATGCGCGCCATCGTTTCGCCGACCGGCATCGGAGCCCAGATGCTTCGGAAGCGTGCGCGATCCGCAGTCTGACGCCCCCTGAGATCAAGCTCGAATTGACAGGTTTGCGCCAAGAGGCGACAAGGCCAATCGGCATTTTCAAACTGACAACAATGACGGAGATAAGATCGAAATGGCCGCCGCTGATACCCTTCTCGATCTGCAGAAGACCATCGAGAGCGCGTGGGACAACCGCGATGCCGTTTCGTTTGAAACCAAAGGCGAGGTCCGCGACGCTGTCGAAACGTCCCTCGGCCTTCTCGACACCGGCCGAGCGCGCGTCGCCGAAAAGAAGGATGGCGCCTGGACCGTCAACCAATGGCTGAAGAAAGCGGTCCTGCTGTCGTTCCGTCTCAACGACATGGAAACGATCTCGGGCGGCCCGGCAGGCAGCTTCTACTGGGATAAGGTGCCGCCGAAGTTCGCCGGATGGACCGAAGCCGACTTCCGCAAGGGCGGGTTCCGCGTGCTCCCCGGAGCCGTCGTCCGCCGCTCGGCCTACATCGCGCCCGGCGCCGTGATACTTCCCGCCTTCGTGAACCTCGGCGCTTACGTCGACAGCGGCACGATGGTCGACACCTGGGCGACGGTCGGAAGCTGCGCCCAGATCGGCAAGAACTGTCACATCTCCGGCGGCGCCGGCATCGGCGGCGTGCTGGAACCGCTGCAGGCAGGCCCCGTCGTCATCGAGGACAACTGCTTCATCGGCGCCCGCGCCGAAGTCGCCGAGGGCGTTGAGGTCGGCGAAGGCTCCGTGCTGTCGATGGGCGTCTATCTCGGCGCTTCGACCACGATCATCGACCGCACCACGGGCGAGAAATTCTTCGGCAAGGTGCCGCCGTACTCGGTCGTCGTCTCGGGCTCGATGGCGGGCAAGCCGCTGCCCAACGGCGAACCGGGACCGAACCTCTACTGCGCCGTCATCGTCAAGCGCGTCGACGAGAAGACGCGCTCGAAAACGAGCATCAACGAGCTGTTGCGAGACTGATCGTGCCCCTGACCTATCGAGCGCTCGATCCCACAAGAATTGTGGAGACCATCGAAAGGCTCGAAGAGCGCATCGCGTCGCGCTTTCCTGGGTCGGGGCTATCGCGGGTCTGCGCTGATCTTGCCGGCGTCGCCAAGCAGACGTCGCAGCGCATCACATACGTTGATCGTCCGAACTGGACGCTGCGTCTGCTTCTGCTGGCGATGGCAGGCTCCTCGCTGTTGATCCTTGTTTATCTTGGGTCGCAGGCAGCAGTGCTGAAAGGCACCGACGAATGGTCCGAGACCGTTCAAGGTCTCGACGCGCTGTTCAATCTTCTGGTGCTTCTCGGCGGCGGCGCGTTCTTCGTCTCGACGCTCGAAACGCGCTGGAAGCGCGCCCGGGCACTGACGGCGCTGCACGAACTGCGCTCCATCGTCCACGTCATCGATATGCACCAGCTGTCGAAAGACCCAAGCTCCGATCGCCCTCCGACCGTCGGCGGCAAGAGCGGCGATCGCAAGATGTCGCTGTTCGAACTCATGCGCTACCTCGACTACTGCTCGGAAATGCTTTCGCTGACGGCGAAGTGCGCCGCGCTCTATGCCGAACGTCTGAGCGACTCCGTGGTCGTCGATACCGTCGGCGACATCGAGCGCCTGACCTCCGACCTCTCCAGCAAAATCTGGCAGAAGATCACCATCATCGAAACGCTCGACGGCCGCGATGTCCCGCTGCCGACGATCGAGCAGAGCCAGAGGACCTCCGCTTCGTCATGACGCTCAATCCGACCGATCCCGTGACCCTGACGCAGGCTCTTATTCGCTGCGAAAGCGTGACGCCTGACGAAGGGGGCGCGCTGACGCTGCTGCAAAATGTGCTGGAGCCTGCAGGTTTCACCTGTCACCGGCTGGTATTTTCCGAACCCGGCACGCCCGACGTCGATAACCTGTACGCACGCCTCGGCTCGGGCCGACCGCATCTTTCCTTCGCGGGCCACACCGACGTCGTGCCCGTCGGCGATGAAAAGGTCTGGACGGTCCCGCCGTTCTCCGGCGACATCCGCGACGGCAAGGTCTACGGACGCGGCGCCGTCGACATGAAGGGCTGTGTGGCGGCTTTCGTTTCCGCGGCCCTGAAGTACATTCACCATCACAACGGCCTACCGCGCGGCTCGCTGTCGTTCTTGATCACGGGTGACGAAGAAGGCCCCTCGATCAACGGCACGATGAAAATCCTGGATTGGCTGAAGTCGCGGGACGAAGTCGTCGACGCCTGCCTCGTCGGCGAACCATCGAACCCGAAGGCTTTGGGCGACGAAATCCGCATCGGCCGCCGCGGCTCCGTCAACGCCGAGATCGTTGTGCACGGGAAGCAAGGACATTCCGCCTATCCGCAGCTCGCCGACAATCCCGTACCGAAGCTCGCACGCCTCATCGACCGCTTGTCGACGGCGAAGCTCGACGACGGCACGCCGGACTTCCAGCCGTCCAACCTGCAGGTGACGGTCATCTCGGTGCCAAACACCGCGACCAACGTCATCCCCGGCCAGGCCGTCGCCAAGATCAACATCCGCTATAACGATCTCTGGCACCGTCCGACGATCGAAGCCTGGGTTCGCGACAAACTCGCACACGCGGCGGCCGAAGTCGGAGCGAAGTATGAAGTCAGCTTCTCGGGCACCGGCGACGTCTTCCTGACGAAGCCCGGTCCTCTCGTCTCCACGCTGACAGACGCCGTTCAATCCGTGACCGGCCGCATTCCGAAGCTGACGACCGGAGGCGGCACGTCGGACGCCCGCTTCATCAAGGACATTTGTCCTGTCGTCGAATTTGGTCTGGTCAACGCCACGATCCACCAGGTCGACGAGCACACCAGCATTGTCGATCTCGAACAGCTGACCGAGATCTATGGCCGCTTCATCACGAATTATTTCCGCACTGAATAACAGTTCGGCGCTGGCGACTAACATGCGTTTCGGGCGGCCGGCTCGCGGAACGCGAGTCGCCCGAAACAAACAAAAAAGGCCGCCTGATCGGCGACCTTTTTCAGTCCCACCCGTTTTGAACAGGCGTTAGACCAGTTCCTTGAGTTCCTTCGCGGCGCGGAAGGCGATCTTCTTCGAAGCCTTGATCTTGATGGCTTCGCCCGTCGCCGGGTTGCGGCCCATGCGCGCCGGACGCTTGCGAACCTGCAGCACGCCGAGACCGCCGATGCGGATGCGCGCGCCCTTCTTCAGGTGCTTGCCGATGGTGGTGACCAGGTCTTCCAGCAGCGCGATCGACTGCTTCTTCGGGATCTCGTGAGCCTCGGCGAGAGCCGCCGCGATATGCTTCAACGTAACGGTTTCGATCTTTGCAGCTGCCTTTGCCGGGGCCTTCGCCGGAGCCTTCGCCATGGTAATCCCTCTCATTTGCGAATCAATTCGATGTCGAACAATACATCTTCAAAGTCCAAAAACACGCTGTTTACGGGCGTTTTTCGAATGAAGCGCGCGAAATGAGCAGCATTTGTTGCCGGAAAGCAAGCGGCAGTTTCATGGTCGGTGCAAAAAAAGTGCGCGGAAACCCGAAAGTTTCGGCGTCATTTGCATGCCGGATGCGGGAGGGAAGGGAGGAAATGAGAAGGTCGGCGCGCTGCCGCCCGAGGCTTCGACGGCCTACCCGGTGATCCAACTGGACCCGAGGAAGCTTACGTCGTCGGCAACGTTTGAAGGTTGCCCGATGCGCTGCAACGCCTGTTGCAGAGGAGAGCGTTGCCCTTCGGATTCCTCAAGAAAACCCCCGCCATATCTGTGTCGATGACACCCGAAGCCACGGGCTTTGACCGCAGCAGGGATGTGCTCAACGCGCTCCGCTACGCCGAAATCGAAAAGCGCTTTCCAGACGTCGTCACGGCCATATTGAAGGCCAGCGAAAAGCCCAAGAAGAGCTAGCGCGGCTCGCCCGGCCCTTCAAAACGTCAAAATCCTCAGCGAACGAGCGGGAACAGCGCGGCACCCGATGTCATGGGTGTCGAAGCAATAACTGCAACCCTGACACGGAGATGAGGAAATGGCCTACGTCGATGGATTTGTCGTTGCAGTGCCGGAAAGCCGCCTCGCCGACTACAAGAAACTGGCGAAGAAGGCGGGCAAGATCTGGCTCGAGCATGGCGCGCTGGAATACGTCGAGTGCATCGGTGACGACGTACCGGTCGGCAAGCTCACATCGTTTCCGCGCGCGGTGAAATTGAAAGACGGCGAAGTCGTCGCCTTTTCATGGATCATCTACAAATCCCGCGCCGATCGCGATGCCATTTTGCAGAAAGTATTTGCCGATCCACGCTTGTCGAAAGACATGTCGAAAATGCCGTTCGACGCAAAGCGCATGATCTACGGCGGCTTCAAAACGATCGTGGAGCTGTGACGTACCCAGTCATCCTCGGCCGAGCGAGGCGAAGCCGCGGCGAAGGCCGGGGATCCAGCATAAAATGCGCCGAAGGCACAAAAAATATTGTCGTCTTCTACGAGCCTAACGCAACGGCGCTGGCGGCCGGCTCCGCCAAGCGGTGAAGCCAGCGCCAACTAAAAGCTACTTGAAATGCTTCGATAGCTTCAGGCCCTGGCCCTGATAATTCGACTTGAGCCCTTGGCCGTAAATCATTTCGGGCGTCTCGATCATGCGCTCATAGATCAGCCGCCCGATGATCTGCCCGTCTTCGAGAATGAACGGCACCTTGTGCGAACGCACCTCGAGTACGACCCGCGATCCGCCGCCGCCTGCGGGAGCATGACCGAACCCAGGGTCCATGAAGCCCGCATAATGCACGCGAAACTCGCCGACCAGCGGGTTGAACGGCACCATTTCGGCGGCATGCGTCGGCGGCACGTGCACGGCTTCCTTCGACGCGAGAATATAGAACTGATCGGGATCGAGGATCAGGCGATGCTTGTCGCGAACGTAAATCGGGTCCCAATAATCCTCGACCGGATAAGCGCCCGGCTTATCGACATCGACGACACCAGTATGGCGGCGCGCGCGAAATCCGATAAGCCCCCGCGCATCGCCCGCGAGATCGACCGACAGCGCAATCCCGCCCGAGATATCCGCATCCTCGGTTGAAATCAGACGCTCACGCTTGTGCAGCTCTTTCAGATCGACATCGCTGTCGGCCGCCGTGCCGACGCGAAAACGAATTTGCGAAAGCCGCGATCCCTTCCTGACGACGATCGGAAAGGTCTGCGGACAGATCTCCGCGAACAGCGGCCCGTGATAGCCGTGCGGGACCTGATCGAACGCGCCGACGCCATCGGCGATGACGCGCGTGAACACGTCGAGCCGGCCCGTCGAGCTTTTCGGATTGGCCGAGGCTTCGATATCCTGCGGCAGTTCCAGGCTTTCGAGCAGCGGCACGATATAAACGCACCCCGTTTCGAGCACCGCGCCCTGGCTCAGACTGATCGTATGCAGCGCGAGATCGTCGAGCTTCGTCTGCACGCGCCCGCCGGGCTTCGGAAGAAAGCTCGCGCGCACCCGGTATGCGACCGGCCCAAGCCGGAGATCGAGACTCGCGGGCTGCACCTGCGTTTCCGCGACCGGCTCGGCGATCACGATCTGGCCGGCGGCAATCATCTCCGTAATGCCCTGCGAAGGAACGATGCCGTGAGCCGCATCGCGCCGCTTCGACGCCGCAATGATCCTCTCTGCTTTGGCCATCTCGTCCTTCGCCTTTCAGCCCTGTTGCGGGCCCACTAACGCTAACGTCGATCCCTAAGCCAGCCGCCCCTTGACGCCAAGAGGCACCGGAGTTAATCCCCGGGACGTTCCGTGGTCCTTTGGCCGGCCGGCTTGCAGCCACGTTAAACAAGTCGCTAAAGAGGCCGTGTGCGCTCCCGGTTTCCCGCGCCCGGCTTCGACGACCGGCGCCCGTGGACCGGGTTTTTTGTTGGCGCGAAAGGCTGAAGTCCGATGGCAAAAGAAGAAGAGCAGTCTGCCGGGCGCAATTGGCGGCCCGAGACGGCACTCGTGCATGGCGGCATCACACGGTCGCAATGGAACGAAACGGCGGAAGCGCTCTATCTGACCCAGGGCTTCGTCTATAACTCGGCCGAGCAGGCCGAAGCCCGCTTCAAGCAGGAAGATCCGGGCTTTCAGTATACGCGCTTCGGCAATCCGACGACGGCGATGTTCGAGGATCGCCTGAAAATCTTCGAAGGCGCCGAGGAATGCCTCGCCACCGCGACGGGCATGGCCGCCGTCACCGCGTCGATCCTCTCCTACGTCCGTTCCGGCGACCATATTGTCGCGGCGCGCGCGATGTTCGGCTCGTGTCGCAACGTCATCGAAACGATCTGTGCACGTCTCGGCGTCTCCTCGACGCTGGTCGACGGCAAGGATTTGAACGCCTGGCGCGAGGCCATCCGGCCGAACACCAAGCTGTTCTTCTTCGAGACGCCCTCCAACCCGAACCTCGAGCTCGTCGACATCGAAGGCGTCTGCAAGATTGCCCGCGAAAAAGGCATCATTTCCGTCGTCGATAACGTCTTCGCGACCCCGCTGCTACAGCGGCCGCTCGCGCTCGGAGCCGATGTCGTCGTCTACTCCGCGACCAAGCACATCGACGGCCAGGGCCGCTGCCTCGGCGGCGCCGTTCTCGGAAAAACCGAATTCATCACGAAATATGTGCAAGAATGGCTGCGCCAGACCGGGCCGTCGATCGCACCCTTCAATGCCTGGGTGCTGCTCAAGAGCCTGGAAACCATGCCCGTCCGCATTCGGGCGGCGTGCGCTACAGCCGCCAAACTCGCCGACCTTCTGGCCGGCCTCGACGGGGTGACGAACGTCATCTATCCGGGCCGCGCCGATCATCCGCAGGCGGAGCTTGCCGCGCGCCAGATGCCGGGCGGCGGCCAGATGATCGCGTTCGAGGTCGCTGGCGGCAAAAGCGGCGCGTTCCGCTGCCTCAATGCGCTTCGCCTCATCATCCTTTCGAATAACCTCGGCGACACGAAAAGCATCGTCACGCATCCGGCGACGACGACGCATTTCAAGCTCACCCCGGCCCAGCGCGACGAATTGGGCATTAGCGATGGCATGATCCGGCTATCGGTCGGACTTGAAGCTGCCGAAGATTTAGCCGACGATCTGACGAACGCAGTCAAGGCGGCCAAGGGCTGATGGGAACCAATGACCAAGAACACGCCAGCATCGGCATCTAAATCAACATCTAAAAGGCAGGCTGCGAGCCACCCTTACGAAGCGATCACGCGCGGCATCCGCATCCGCGTGGAGCCGCAGTACCTCGACGACCAGTCGTCGCCCGAGGACAGCCACTTCGTCTGGTCCTATGCCGTCGAGATCAGCAACGACGGCCAGGAAACCGTCCAGCTGAAATCACGTATGTGGCGGATCACCGACGCGGTCGGCCACACTGAGGAAGTGCGCGGCCCTGGCGTCATCGGGCAAACCCCGACGATCCAGCCGGGCGAGTCGTTCAACTACACCTCCGGCTGCCCCTTGAAGACGCCGCAAGGCATCATGGTCGGCAGCTATCAGATGACGGATGAATCCGGCAAGCTGTTCGACGTCGCCATTCCGGCGTTCTCGCTGGATAGCCCTTACACGCGCCGCAGCATGAACTGACAGCGACGGGCAGAATGAGCACGAGACGCGCAACTGAGACACCGGCGGAACTGCTCGCCCGCCTTGTCTCGTTCGATACGACCAGCTACCGCAGCAATCTCGATATCATCGCGTTCATCGAAGACTACCTGCACGGCCACGGCGTCGCCTCGCGCCGCATCGTCAGCGACGACGGCCAGAAGTCGTCCCTCTACGCCACGATCGGACCGGACGGCGAAGGCGGCGTGGCGCTGTCGGGACATACCGACGTTGTTCCCGTCGATGGCCAGACCTGGACCAGCGATCCTTTCACCGTGCGCGCCGCCGACGGACGTTTTTACGGACGCGGCACTGCGGACATGAAAGGCTTCATCGCCGCTGTTCTCGCCGCAACACCCGACTTCAAACGGCGCAAGCTCAAGACGCCGATCCATTTCGCGTTCTCCTACGACGAGGAAGTCGGCTGCCTCGGCGTTCGCCCGATGCTCGCCGAACTCGGCAAGGAATTGCCGAGACCGCGCATGGTCATCGTCGGCGAGCCGACGTCGATGCAGGTCGTCGATGCCCACAAAGGCCCCGTCCGCTGGTTCGTCGAGGTCAAGGGCCGCGCCGCGCATTCGAGCATGGCGCCGCTCGGCGTCAACGCGATCACCTTCGCTGCGCGCCTCATCGGAGAGCTGGAGCGTATCGAAGCCGACCTGAAAAAGAATGTCCGCAACGCCCGCTTCGATCCCGACTATCCGACGCTTCAGGTCACGATGCTCGAAGGCGGCACGGCGTCGAACATCATTCCGATAAGCTGCACTTTCGGCTTCGAGGTGCGCGCCTTGCCGGGCCTCGATCCCGCGATCATCGAACGCCGTCTGCGCCAGTTCGCCGAAACCGAGTGCCTGCCCGAGATGCGCCTCGTCGCACCGGAAGCGGACATCGCGATCACCCGCAAAAATTCCGTCACGCCCTTCGGCGCCGACCGAACGTCCGACGTCGTCGCGCTCGCCCTGAAACTCACGGGCCAGAACGAAACGCACACCGTCTCATTCGCGACCGAAGCTGGACTTTTCCAGGAGGCCGGCGCTCCTGCGGTGGTTTGCGGCCCCGGAGACATCGCGCAGGCCCACACTGCCGACGAATGGATCGCCGAAAGCGAGATCGCGAAATGCGCCGCGTTTCTCGAGCGCCTCGGAGATTGGGCCGAAGCCTGAGCGGGTGCACTGCAAAAAGCGCCGCGTCTCAACGTTGATCGCGTTTCCACGCGCGTGTGACATCACTGCGACATCTTCGTGCCCTTTTGCATCGGCCCACCGCTTTTTCTAGGTCTGCCGCGCAATCGACGCAGTGTTAGGAGTACGAATGCGGCGAGCCGGCAGGCATTCCGCGATCACAGAGACAATCTCATGACCTTGCGCACCAAAACCCTATCATCCGCACTTTGCGCAACGATCGCCGCGTCGATGCTGTCGGCATGCTCCACGACGCCGCTTCCGTCGATCGGATCGATCAACCCGTTTGGCGGCAACCAGCTCTCCGAGGTCGATCGCGCATTTCTGCAGGCCGCCGGCAGCTGGGATTCCAACCACGACAACGTCGTGACGTGCAACGAGTGGAAATCCTACGCCGAAGATCTGTTCAACGGCGCCGACACCAATCACGACGACTCGCTGGACGCGAGCGAGTGGCCAAATCTGATCAAGGTCGATCGCCTGTTCGAGACCGCGAACCTGCAATATTACGATGCCAACGGCGACGGCAAAGTCTCGCGCGCCGAATTCGTCGACAAAGCAAACCCGGCCTTCACGCTGATCGACAAGTCCGGCAGCTGCAAACTCGACGGTTCGCAAATCGCGAGCGCCCGCTCGAAAACGGAATACGACGTGTCAGGCGCCAAGCCCGAAAGCGGCGACCCGCGCGAAGCTGGCGGGCAGGCCGGCAAAGTCGCCAACGGCGGCATGCGCTAACGCGAATTAGTCGCCGGCTTGTTTCAGTTCATCGAGCGAAAACGTGTATCGCGACGTGCAGAATTCGCACGTCACGACGATGCGGCCATCGTCGTCGCGCATGTCCGCAAGATCCGCGGCTCCGAACGCGGTCAGCACGTTTTCGACCTTCGCACGGCTGCATCGGCAAAATGACGTCAGCGGAATGACGCGCTCGATCGCCACCTGCTCTTCGTGAAACAACCTGAGCAGCAGACGCTCGACCGGCAAATCGGGATCGAGAAGCTCGTGATCCTCGACCGTCGCGGCGAGCATCTCGACGCGACGCCAATCTTCCGCGGCGTCATCGTCGCCGTCGCGCTGCGCCGCGAGACTTTGGACCATCAGTCCCCCGCCACGCCGATGCCACTCCGGCGTGCTCGACGCCGACCGGCGCGCCGCCACGAACTGGTTCGCAACCGCGATCCGGATGAATGTCGGAAGGCCTTCCCGCTGCTCGAAATAAGCCGCTGTCGTCGCCTGCAACGCCGCGTTTTCAAAAGCGAGAACGCCTTGATAGCGCTCTTCGCCGGGACCGGAATCGAGCGTCAGCGCCAGATGTCCGTCGCCGAGACCGGCACGCTGCACATTCGCGT
This sequence comes from Hyphomicrobium denitrificans ATCC 51888, assembly GCF_000143145.1. Taxonomy (NCBI): domain Bacteria; kingdom Pseudomonadati; phylum Pseudomonadota; class Alphaproteobacteria; order Hyphomicrobiales; family Hyphomicrobiaceae; genus Hyphomicrobium; species Hyphomicrobium denitrificans. The sequence goes on along the minus strand of NC_014313.1, from coordinate 25,341 downwards.
CGTCGAGCTTAGCCGCGTCGTAGCGCGCATATCCGCGTAATCGTCCGGGCGCCGCGTAATCGGCAACCAGGATTGAGACAGGCCCGCTCGCGCGAACCTGCAGGTTGAGATTGCCGCCGTCAGGCAGCGCCGAACCGCAAAGCGCGGCAACCGCAATCGCCTCCGATAAAAACCGGCTCGGCGCATCCGGCATCGCATGCGGCGTGACGATGTCGTCGAGCGTTTTGCCCAACCGGACGAGCCGGCCGCGAACATTGGAGCGGCGCGTGCGAAAGACGACAACGCTGTCGTCAGCCGGCACACGCGGCGGCTGCTGTTCGATCGGCATACGGCGATACTCTCAGCGTTACGCGCCGAAACACCACGCAAGAATGGCCTTCTGCGCATGCAGGCGGTTTTCGGCTTCGTCGAAAATAACCGATTGCGGACCTTCCAGCACCTCTTCGCTGACTTCGTGTCCGCGATAGGCGGGCAGGCAATGCATGAAGATCGCGGACTTGCTGGCCTTGCTCATCAGCTTGGCGTCGACGGCATAAGGCGCGAGGATCTTCTTGCGCTTGGCGGCGCCAGACTGCCCCATCGACACCCACGTATCGGTAACAACGCAGTCCGCGCCCTTCACCGCTTCACTCGGATCGGTGCCGATTTCGACGTTGCCCTTCTCGCGTTGCACCCAGTCGAGGGCCTCCGCCTCAGGATACAGCGACTTCGGGCACGCGAGGCGAAGCTTGAATCCGAAACGAACCGCCGCGTGCATCCACGATACCGCGACGTTGTTGCCGTCGCCGACCCACGCAACCGTGCGTCCCTTGATCGGGCCGAGATGTTCTTCGAACGTCTGGATGTCGGCCATGATCTGGCACGGATGGCTCTTTTCCGTCAGCCCGTTGATGACCGGAATGGTCGCGTGACGCGCAAGCTCGGCGAGCGTCGCATGCGCGTTGGCGCGGATCATGATGCCGTCGGCATAACGCGACAGCACGCGCGCCGTGTCGGCAACAGATTCACCGCGCCCAAGCTGCAGATCGTCGTGATTGAGCGTCAACGCCTGACCGCCGAGCTGGCGCATTGCAACGTCGAACGACACGCGCGTCCGCGTCGACGGTTTCTCGAAAATCAGAACGAGCACGTCGTCCTCGATCCCCTTCGGACGAAGCTCGGCCGGAACGCGCTTGCCGGCACGTTTCATCGCGTGCGCGTTGTCGATGATCTTCCGCAGCGTCTTGGAATCGAGATCGGCAATATCGAGAAAATGCCTCGGGCCCTGTTTCGCGGTCATTACAGTCGGAGCCTTCTCCAGCATCAGCCAACCTCGCGAGCGACGCGCGAAAGCGCGCGCGATAGAATTTGCATGGCCTCGGCGATGTCCTTGTCCGAGGCGATCAGGGGTGGGAGCACGCGCACGCAATTGTCGCCGGCGCCGACCAGCAACAGCTTTTCATCCATAGCCGCAGCCACCAGCTGCTGTGGTGACACGTGCGCTTTGAGCTTCAGCCCGGTCAGAAGCCCCGCGCCGCGAACCTCTTCGACGACGTCTGCATGCTGATCCTTGAGCCCCGAAAGCCCCTGCTTCAGATGCAGCGCCTTCGTGCGCACGCCTTCGAGGAACTCAGGCTCGGAAACGATGTCGAGAACCGTCGACGCAACTGCCATCGCCAGCGGATTGCCGCCGAACGTCGAACCGTGCGTGCCAGGCGTCATGCCTTTCGCGGCTTCCGCCGTCGCCAGGATTGCGCCGACCGGAAATCCACTGCCCAAGCCCTTCGCGACGGCCATGACGTCCGGCGTGATACCGGCCCACTCGTACGCGAACAGCTTGCCGGTGCGCCCGACGCCGGTCTGCACTTCGTCCAGCACAAGAAGCAATCCATGCTTGTCGCAAAGATCGCGAATGGCGCGCAGATCTTCCGGCGAGAACGCACGAACTCCGCCTTCGCCCTGGATCGGCTCGAGCATGATCGCTGCCGTCTCGGGCGAGATCGCCGCTTCCAGCGCCGCCAGATCTCCGGCATCGACGTGATCGAAGCCGCCCGCTTCCGGCGCGAAACCTTCGAGATATTTTTCGTTTCCGGCCGCGGCGAGCGTCGCGAGCGTTCGCCCGTGGAACGCGCCGCGGAACGTGATGATCCGCTGCCGCTCAAGATGACCGGAGACATAATGATAGCGGCGAGCGACTTTGATCGCGCCTTCGCACGCTTCCGCGCCCGAATTGCAAAAGAAGACACGCTCGGCGAACGTCAGCCGCGTCAGCTTTTCCGCAACCGTTTCCTGGCCTTCGACGCGATAAAGGTTCGACGTATGCCAGAGCTTGTCAGCCTGCGCCTTCAGCGCCGCGACAAGCGCCGGGTGCGCATGACCGAGCGCGTTCACCGCGACGCCTGATCCGAAATCGAGATAGCGATCGCCATTTTCTGCGAAAAGCCAGCAGCCCTCGCCGCGCGCGAACACGATGTTCTGACGGCCGTACGTACCCATGACGGCGGCCGACGGCTCAGTCGACACTGAAGAGCGGCCGGGTGTTTTCCCCAGCGCGGCGGGGGAAGATGCCATGTGCGTGGATAACCCCGGGGCGGAAAATCAAAAAGCCGCCCACTTTTGGCGGCCCGAATGCAACCACTGATACGCGTTGACCGTATTCCTGTCAACGAATGTCCAGTATTCCCGGGGTGCCGCGAGCAGAACTTCCAGCGCTACAATCCAACGGTTGAATGGGCTGTCTCCCAAACAGGCAATTCGGACATATCCCCGGCCACGAATCGCTCTGTGGCTGGCTCGCCACGTTTTCCTGTCAATACCCTTATGATTAAACCTCTGCCTTGTAGGCGGGATTCAGCATGTTGTAACTTACCCTTGTTGGGCCACGAGATCTGGCGGCGCCTGTCGCGTCACCTGTTCGGCTGTGTATCGGCTCCAACCGCGCTCTGGGCAGCCTTGTATGCGCCGCCCGCGTCTCTAGCGTGTATGTCCCGCGTTTTCCTGAAGTTTTTGCGTTTGTAACCGGTCAGGACCGTCGTTGTCCTGCGTCCGCGTGCTGTCGTTCCGACTGCGCGCGCGCAGACCTCGCGTCTCGACCGTCGTTCCGCGGGCACCGGGGGGTGCACGCCGCTGTTGCGGCTCGAGAGGGAGCATACGACGCATGTCTTGGACTGATGAGCGCGTGGATCTGTTGAAGAAGCTCTGGTCGGAAGGACTAAGCGCTAGCCAGATCGCCGGCCGTCTTGGAAGTGTGACCCGCAATGCGGTCATAGGAAAAGTTCACCGCCTCGGCCTCTCCGGCCGGGCGACCACGTCACGCATGAAAACACACCGGCCGCGCAGCCGCATGGTCAATGCCAAGAGGCCGGTAAAGCCGCGTTTCGCCCAGTCGGGCAATCCGGCCGTCCGCGCGTTGTACATGGACACCGAGGCCTACGTGCCACCGGCGGAGGAGATCGAGATTCCGCTCGCCGAGCGCAAGACCATCCAGACTCTCACCGAATGCAGCTGCCGCTGGCCGATCGGTGATCCGCAGACGGCGGAGTTCCACTTCTGCGGCCGTAACAAGGTGCCGTTGCTGCCGTATTGCGAGGTTCACGCCCGCCGCGCCTTCCAGCCCGTCGCGCCGCGCCGCCGCGAGCGCACGGAAATCGAAAGCCCGGTCGCCATCACCAGCGCCGTTCTCGCGACTGCGGATCCGAAGCAGCGAGCCTGAGATATTCCGCAAGGCTAGCCGGGGGGCAAGGCCAGCGGAGCAAGGAAAGCCAGCAGCGCGCGGGGGCCGCTGCTGGCTTTTCCATGCCCATTTCGCTAACCGTTTTGGCTCCGTCGCAGAACGGGCTTTTTGCCGTGTGCTAGCTTCTCGAAACGCAGCACTTTGAGCAGCCTCAGGAGACGTCCCATGTCGAAAAGCAAAGGCAAAGGGAAGTCCAGCAAAGGCGAAGTCGCAACGTCAGCCGTCTCTGAAGTCAAGGAGAGCGACACCGGCCCGACCGCGGCCGACCGCAAAGCCACGAAAAAACTGGCCGAGAGCGGAGCCGGCGATCTCCTGCAGAGCTTTTCAATCGACGCTCCGAAGCTGCCGAAGGCCATCGACGACGCCTCGATGCGATCCGGCGGCTATCCGTACGACGATCGCATGAAGCGCACCGAGTTCGAAGAGCGGCTGCTGGCGTTGCAGATCGAGCTCGTGAAGCTGCAGAAGCATAATCTCAAGACCGGCGGCCGCATCCTTTGTCTCTACGAAGGCCGCGACGGCTCGGGCAAAGGCTCATGCATCAAAGCCTTCAACCAGCACATGAATCCGCGCAATACGCGCACCGTCGCCTTGACCAAGCCGACCGAAACCGAGCGCGGACAGCTCTACTTCCAGCGCTACGCCGTGCACTTTCCCTCCGCCGGCGAAGTCGTGCTCTTCGATCGCTCCTGGTACAACCGCGCCGGCGTCGAGCGCGTCATGGGTTTCTGCACCGAGCATCAGCTGGCGATCTTCCTGCGCGAAGCGCCGGAATTCGAAGGCCTGCTCGTGCGCGACGGCATCAAGCTCTTCAAGTTCTACCTGACGATCGGCCGCGAAATGCAACTGAAGCGCTTCTACGAACGCCGCCAGGACCCGCTGAAGCAATGGAAGCTGTCCGACGTCGATATCGCCGCGCTGCCGAAATACGATGACTACACGAAGGCCGAGGTCGAGATGTTTCGCTTCACCAACACAATCATCGCGCCCTGGATGGTCGTCCGCGCCAACGATCAGCGCCGCGCCCGTCTCGAAACGATCCGACACGTGCTGCTCGCGATCGACTACGAAGGCCGCAATCTCTCAGCCATCGGCGAGGCCGATCCGAAGATCATTTATTCCCCGGATTAAGCGATCATCGAACCAGCAGGATCGGCGCCTGGATGGCCGCCGATGCGCGCGAAAGCTCCCGTCCGTCAGCGAATGCCGTACCGCCGAACCGCGCAACGACGAACGACGGCTTCATGCGCGCGATGATCTCGGTCATCGCGCCGGGCACGCCGAACGTCGGCCCGATCGGTGCGAACGCAACTGCGGTCATATCCGCAGTCAGCAGCCGTGCCTGATGCTCGATCTCGGCATGCTCTGCGGATGTCTCCGCGCCAATGACGAGCTGAATGACGGCGCCGGGCTGCGATAGCCGCTCGGCTGCACGCAGCATCGACGGCAGCCGGTCGCCGTCCTCGACGATGACGACGACGCCCGTTTTTCTCTTCGCCAGCGCTTCGCCGCACAGAAGAAAGCCGGTAGCGCCGCTGACGTTGGCGAGCAGCGCGTTGATGACGGAGTGTCCACCGACCGACGGCGTGCCGGTCAGCGCCACGATGTTCCAGGGCCCGCGCATCAGGCACATATCGGAAATGCGGTCGACGGCATCGCCCTGCGCCAGCGCATGACGAACTTTGACTTTGTGCGTCCGGCCCGCATCTTCGACGATGCGGCGGCAGCGCTGCGCCAGAAGCTGGAAGCGGTAGGCTACTGGCGGAATATCCGGAATGCCGACATGGCCGATGCGCCGGAACGGAACGTCACCGCTTTCATCGGCCCGCTGATCGACGACGATCGTCTCGATCTCGGCATCGTAGGCACGGGCTAAACGCAACGGCGCGTCGAGGACCGAGGGCGTGCAGCGCGCCTCGGGATCGAGCCAGAGAACGACGCGGCCGCTGAGCTCCGAAGCTTCGGCCACGTGCGTGATCATGGGGTTTCACCGTCGGCGCGATGTGCCAGAGCCTCGGTAACGTCGGACGCTCTGATCTGCGCGGCATCGCGCGTTCCAGCGACTGCATCGGCATCCTTGAGCAGATGCAGAAGCGCCGTGCACGAAAGCGAAACGCGGCCGCCGCCGCGCCGGACCGCATCCTTGTAGATGATCGGCGCGACGCTCTGCGCCAGCGGACGCAATGCGTTGTTGGAAGCCAGCCGCGCCGCCCCCATCGAAAATTCTGTCTCCGGCATATCGGCAAGCGGCACCGCCGCACTGAGCTTGGCGACGTGCGGGAAATGCCGCGCGATCCCGGGCTCGATGGCTTCGAGTTTCGACCACGACTGCTCGTCCGCGATCAGAATGATCGTTGCGGCAAGCGGCACCGGATCCGCCTTGATCGACAGGCCCGCCCCGCTCAGCGGCGTGATTTCGCGCGACGCGAGCGCGGCGCTCAACGCCGACCATGCCTTCGGATCGGCTGCGAGCCGCCAGGCCTCGATGATCACAAATCCGGACCCGGCGCGAGCCAGTTGCCCCGGCACGTGTGCCGGACGCCCCAGCGCATCGCGGCCGATTTCGCCGAGAAGATCGACGGGCGACACATGGCGCACCGTCACGACCTTGCGAACTTCGTCGCCATCTTCGCCCGCGAGATTGAGCGGCATGGCGGCATGCTGCCCCGCTCCGCCCGATGTCGACGACGCCACGAAGGCATCCTCGACGGCATCGATCGCGGCAACGATCGACTGATCGTCCTCATGCGCCCGCTTGAGCGCGACAAGGCTCGGCCGGATCGCGCGCAAAGCCGTCTGCCGGACCAGCGCCTCATACTTCTCGCTGGCCTCGAACTCGACATTCGGCAGCGTCGCGACGATCGACTGCAACTCGCTTTCCAGCGTCGTGATCTTGGCCTCCACGTTGCGCTTCAACGCTTCCGGCAACGCGCGAAAAACATCCGATCGCACGACGCGGCCTTCGTGCATCGGCGCCAGCACGTAACCGTCCAGAGATTTGACGACGGCAATGTTCTGCGATTCCGCACGCCGCCGCACTTCATCGACGGCCTTGTCGCCGAGATAGCGAATTTCTTCTTCCAACAGATCGAGACTGATCCGATGCTCGTCACTCTTGGCGTGCCGTTCAAACGCGACCGTTGCCTTGTCGATTGCCGCGCGAAGATCGCGCACAAGCTCCGCAGCCTTACCATGCGGAATGGCGAAGGCCTTCGCACGCGTCGGCGTGTGCCGTTCGACCACGTAAATCCAATCGTCGGCAGCGTTGCGCGCCGTGTCGGCGGCAAGCTCTTCCGCAAGCGCAAGACGTCCGGTGCCGGGTTCTCCAAGAACGAGCAGATGCTCGCCGGGCTTCGCATTGAGCGCGGCGCGAATTTTTGCGACCGCACGTTTCTGCCCGAAGACATGCGGCTGTGAGGCGGGAGCGATCGGCGCGGGCTCTGCTGGAACCTGCGGCGGCTTGATGGATTTCGTATCCTGAACTTCGATCTGCCCAGCCGTGCTCGCAACACCGGCTAATCGATCCGCAAGCCGGGACGTCACGAGCGTGACGACATTCGTTTGTGGCAGAGACGGCGGCGGCGTTTCAGAAGCTTGCGCGCTGGCGGTATCAGTTTGCGCGGCAGATTCTACAGCGCGTTCTTCAGCGACGACCGGCGTATCGGCTTTCTTTGCCGATCGATTGCGCCAGAAAACCATGCCAAAGTCCCCCAGGATGGCAACGCCTCTACACCTGCGAACATCACAATCCGTCCGCGATCGCTTGCCTCTGACTGTCGCACCGCCATAATGGCGGCACCATGACGGACGCGCCTCCTTCCGCAACGAATACTGTGATGGACATCGCGACGGCGTCCGCCGCCGTATCAATTCGGGACGATGCTCGCGCGCGCGCCATCTTGCGCGGCACACAGCGCCTTTTGCGATCGTTGAATTTTGAAAGCCTGAGCGAAGTCTCGCTCGGAAATGGTCGCCGCGCCGACATCCTGGCATTGGCTCATGACGGCAAAGCCTGGATCGTTGAAATCAAGTCGAGCATTGCCGACTTCCACGCCGATCAGAAGTGGCACGAGTATCGCGAGTATTGCGACGCGCTGCTCTTCGCCGTCGCGCCAGATTTTCCGGTTGAAGTTCTGCCCGCGGACACAGGGCTTATTCTCGCCGACGCGTATGGCGGAGAGCTGGTGCGCGATCCGCCGAGTCATCCCGTCAGTCCGGCGCGCCGCAAGGCATTGACGCTGTCGTTCGCGCGCACGGCGGCAATGCGCCTGCTCGCGCAGGTCGACCCCGGCGTGAAAATGGAATGAAGCTCAGACAAGCAGGCCGACGTCGGCCCGCCGATTACTTCGGCGCGCGCTTCGCGAGAATGCGCTGCAGAGTACGGCGATGCATGTTGAGCCGCCGCGCCGTCTCCGAAACATTGCGGTTGCACAGTTCATACACGCGCTGAATGTGCTCCCACCGCACGCGGTCGGCCGACATCGGATTTTCCGGCGGCGGCGCCTTCGAGTCGCTCGGAGCCAGCAGCGCGTCGGTGACATCATCGGCATCGGCAGGCTTCGCCAGATAGTCGACCGCACCGAGCTTCACCGCCGTAACCGCGGTTGCGATATTGCCGTAGCCCGTCAGCACGATGGCGCGAGAGTCGGGCTTCAGCCGTGCGAGTTCGGCGATGACGTCGAGGCCCGAGCCATCTTCGAGACGCATGTCGACGACGGCGAACGCTGGCGGCTTCTCGCGAATGAGGTCGACACCCTCGGCAACCGAATGCCCGAAGCGGACTTCGAACCCGCGAAGCTCCATCGCCCGTGCGAGGCGTTGCAGGAAGGCGCGATCGTCGTCCACGATGACCAGCGACCGATCGGCCGGCAACTCATCCTGTTTGAATGACAGATCCTCGGTAACCACGTTATCCTCCCGCATCAGGGCTCACCCGCATGTTTGTTCGCTTTTGGCATATTCCAACGGCGGGACTCCAGCCGCAACCCCTTACGCAGGGAAAATCGAGCCCGAAAGGTTACCAGCGGGCTATTCCGGCCGATTCCTTTCGTCACAACAGCCAAATTAAACCGTGTTGGCCTTTCGCGCGCGTGCTCCGGGCCAGTCGAACGTGCCCTGAGGAAGCTCGAAAGCGCTTCGTGGCCACGCGATCTGGATGATGGCACCCGTCCGTGGTGGCGGTTGGTTGGAAAAGGTTACGGTTGCGCCGGACCGCTCGAGCAGCGTCTTGGCGATGAAGAGCCCCAGCCCCAACCCCGAATGACCTTTGTCGCCCTTGTCTTCATAGCGGCGCGAGGTGACGTACGGCTCGCCGATCGTATCCATCATCTCCGGCTTGAAGCCCTGGCCATCGTCGATGATCGTAACGACCACTTGTGTTGCGTTCCAGCGCGCCGAGAGATGCACTTCTGAGGCCGCGAAGCTCACCGCATTTTCAATGAGATTGCCGAGCCCATAGATGACACCCGGACGGCGGTAGCCGATGGGCTCCTCGCGCGCGGCCTCCTCGAGTCCCGGAAGCGGATGCGCCGAGATGATGATGCGCTTGCCCGATGCGCGATGCGCCGCCGACGCCTCTTCCAGAAGTTCGACCGTCGTGATGCTGGCGTGCATCGGGTCCTGCTCGCCGGGCTTACGCGTCAGCTTCTGCAAAATCTCGCGGCAGCGTTTCGCCTGGCTGTGAAGCAGCTGCAGATCCTCGCGAAAGCGGCTCTCAGGACCGAGTTCGTGCTCGAGTTCTTTCGCAACCAGCGTGATCGTCGATAGCGGCGTGCCGAGTTCATGCGCCGCCGCCGCGGCAAGACCATCGAGCGCGTGCAATCGCTGCTCGCTCGCCAGCACCAAGTCTGTCGCCGCCAGCGCGGCCGACATTTGCCGCGCTTCCTTGTTCAGTCGCCACGTATAAAACGCCATGAAAATCATGGATGCGACCAACGCCGTCAGCGAGCCGACCTTGTAGTCGCGCGGCAGCTCGAAGCGTAAACCCTCATACCATGGCAGCGGATCGTGAAATGATATGAGCACACCGCCAACGGCGATTACGATGGCGCCGAGAATGAATGTGTAGCGCATCGGTTGCGTTGCGGCAGCGACCGTCACCGGCGCGACGAGCAGCACCGAAAACGGGTTCTGAATGCCGCCGGTAAAATAAAGAAGGCCCGCAAGCTGCAGCACGTCGTAGACGAGCAGCCCGAACGCGAGGCTCGTGCTCAGGCGATAGCGCGCCGGATAGCGGATCGACAGGAAGACATTAAGCCACGCCGACATGGCAATCAGGATCAGGCAGTTTCCGATGTTGAACGGAAAGCCGTAGTAAAGCTTGATCAACGCCACGGCAGCGAGCTGCCCGAGCACGGCCATCCATCGCAACCGCACACTGGTGACGAGCCGAAGCTGGCTTTCGCGAACGTTCACGATGCCCTTCAAGACCGGCGCGACTGCGGGTTTGCTTTCTGCCGGCGTGCTCATGGTCCTGAAATCCAACGGTTGATTGTGGTAACTGCAAACCACGCGTGATGGGCTTGCATGGCGGTCCATAAAGACCGACATGAGGGGCGTGCAGCCGCTTTATCTACTCAAAGCATAACGGAGACTTCAAGCAGATGAACCGTGCAATGGTTGGCTTGGCCCTGGGCGGACTAGTTTTAGGCGCCGCATTCGGCGCATTGGCCCTGCGTTCGACCGACAGCCAGGACAGCGCACGCACGGCCGCCGTTTCCGGCAAACCACTGGTCGGCGGTCCGTTCAGTCTGATCGATCAGACCGGCAAACGCGTGACCGATCAGGACTTCCGCGGCAAGGAGATGCTTGTTTTCTTCGGCTTCACCAATTGCCCCGACATTTGTCCCGCCGGCCTGCAGGTAATGGCGGCAGCACTCGATCAGCTCGGAAAAAAAGCTGACGACGTCGTACCTTTGTTCATCACGCTGGACCCCGAACGCGACACGCCGGAAAAGATGGGCGAGTACATCAAGAACTTCAGTCCACGTCTCGTCGGATTAACGGGAAGCGCAAGCGAGATCGCCGCGACTGCGAAAGCTTATCGCGTCTTCTATCAGAAGGTCCCTGACGAAAAGAATCCGAACAACTACAGCGTCGATCATTCCGCGTTCTTCTATCTGATGGGCAAGGACGGTGCGTTTCTCGCACCCATTCCGATCACAAATGATCCAGCGCAGCTTGCGTCGTCGATCGGTAAGGCATTGGGATAGCTGACGCGGCGAATCGATGCTGAGACCTCAACGCCACACATCCACTAACCGCATCCCGTCTATGACGTTGCCGCTGGAGCAGCGACGCGAACCTTGATAGGTCATTTTCGTGCTGCATTGGTCCGGCACACGCGTGCCGTACTCGCTGCATCGACATGATGCGCGTCAGCTTTGGGGGCCAGGACGCTTGGGGATCAAGAATAAACGGCACGTTGCCGAGTTGTCTTCTCAGTCACGCGCTGTACGTCTTGAAGACATCGGCGCGCAACTCGAAGTGCGCCGTCATCCAAGCGCGCGGCGTCTCACGCTGCGGGTCAGCCGCACGCGCCGCGCCGTAATCGTCACGCTGCCTTTGCAGTGCGATCTCGACGAAGCGGGCACATTCCTTAACCGTCACATCGACTGGGTTCGCGCGCGCCTCGACAGCCTTCCAAACCACATTCCGTTCGAAGATGAAGTGGCGATGCCGTTGCGCGGCGAAGCTCATCGGATCGCGTTCACGGGCGCCGCACGCACGCGGATCATCTCGGTTGAATGCGATGCGCGCAGTCATCCGACAATTCTCGTTCCCGGTCCGAAAGACCTCGCGGCAGCGCGGCTGACGCGCTGGCTGTTCGATCAGGCGAAAAGCGACCTCGAAAAGAGCGTCGCCGAGCACGCCGCACGTTTGTCGCTGAAAGCAAAGCGGATCACGATCCGCGATCAAACCAGCCGCTGGGGCTCGTGCTCGACGACTGGATCGCTGTCGTTTTCCTGGCGACTGATCCTCGCCCCGTCCTTCGTTCTCGACTACGTCGCCGCGCACGAAGTGGCGCATCTCGCGGAAATGAACCACGGCCCGCGGTTCTGGGCGCTCGTCAAAAAGATCCGCCCCGAGTTCGAAGCCGCCAAGCAATGGTTGCAGGTGCGCGGACCTGATCTGCACCGGTACGGCCCGGATCACGGCCGCAACCACTAGTCCGGGCAGTCTCTAGCGAGCGCCGATTGCGAATGCCGCAACGCCCGGACGCGCCTCGACAGGCTCCTGTTCCGGCATCGCATCCCGCTGTTGCTCCAGTTCATCGGCAAGCGCACGCGCGATGAAATCGTCGTCGATATTGCTCGTCGGATGCGACTGCGACGGCGGCTGAATGTCCGCTGCCTTCTCCGCCACCCTTGGCGGCGTTGTCCTTTGATGAGCAGCATCGCGCGCCGCCGACGGCAGAGCTTCATGATATTGAACGACACGCGGCGCGCTCGGCGCTTTTGAAACGTGCGCGGCCTCATCCACCGGCAAGATCGCGTCTTCGGGCTCGGGTCTGCTGACGACCGTGCCGGGCAGCGGCGCGGACGGCAGGCCTTGATGCGCAACGCGCATGATCTGGTTCCAGATTTCCGCCGGCAAGCTGCCGCCCGTCGTGCGGATCATCGGCTTGCCGTTGTCGTTGCCGACCCAAACGCCCGCCGTCAGCTGGCTGGTGTAGCCGATGAACCAGGCATCGCGGAAATCCTGCGTCGTGCCTGTCTTACCCGCGGCAGGGCGATCCGGCAGCGCCGCGCGTCGCCCGGTGCCGCTGACGACAACTGCGTTCAGCATATCGTTCAGCGCGCCGATCTCATCGAGGCTCGCGACGCGATCGGTGCGCGGCGGCGGACTGACATAGACCGGCGATCCATTTCCGATGCGAACCTGCGAAATGATATGCGGCTCGACCGCTTCGCCGCCGTTCGAGAATACGGCATAGGCGCCCGACATCTCGAGCAGCGAGACTTCCGACGTCCCGAGCGCCAGCGACGGACCTTCGTGCAGATCGGACCTGATGCCGAGCCGTCGCGCCACCGCGATCGTCCGTCCCTCACCGACATCCTGATTGAGACGCACGGCAACCGTGTTGACCGACTGCGCCAGCGCCTGCCGAAGCGTGATTTCTCCGGCATACTTGTTGTTGTCGTTCTTCGGCGACCAGTCGCCGATCGTCACCGGCGCGTCGAACATCACGCTATCCGGCGTCATGCCGCGATCGAGCGCCGCGAGATAGACGAACGGCTTAAACGCAGAACCCGGTTGGCGCTTCGCCTTCACCGCACGGTCGAACTGGCTTTCCGCGTAGTCGCGTCCGCCGACGAGCGCGCGAATGCCGCCCTCCTTGTCGAGCACGACAAGCGCCGCCTGACTTGCCCCGAACGCCGCGCCCTTCCGCGCTAGAGTATCCTTGACGATCTTTTGCGCGCTGCGCTGCAAGTCCCGGTCGAGCGTCGTCTGCACGATGACCTCGCCGCTCGCGGTCTGCGAAATCGGCGGCATCTGATCCAGAATATAATCGACGACATATCCGGTGTCGGGCGCAACGGCGGTCGTTTTCGGATCAGCAAAGACAACCGGCTGCGCCAGCACGAGCTTTTCTTGCTCGGGCGAAATGAAACCTGCGTCGCGCATCAGGGAAACGACGACGCGGCCGCGTTCACGTGCAGCATCAGGGTTCGTCGCCGGCGAATATTTCGACGGCGCCTTGAGAAGTCCGGCGATGACCGCGGCTTCCGCCAGATTGAGGCTGCGCGCCGGTTTGCCGAAATACCGCTCGCTTGCCGAGCCGACGCCATAGGCGCCCGCGCCGAAGTAGCATTGGTTGAGATAAAGCTCGAGGATCTCCTCCTTCGTGAGCCTGACTTCGAGCCACAGCGCCAGCCCAAGCTCGGCAATTTTGCGCGTCAGCGTTCGCTCCTGCGTCAGAAACAGGTTCTTCGCGAGCTGCTGTGTCAGCGTCGAGCCGCCTTGCGCGAAACGCCCGGCGCGGAGGTTCGCGAACATCGCCCGGAACATGCCAAACGGATCGACGCCGTAATGATCGAAAAAGCGCCGGTCCTCGGTCGCGACGACCGCCGCCGGAATGAGCTTCGGCAGATCCGCAAGCCGGACATATTCGTGCGCTGCACCACGTTCTGCGATGGTCGTTCCATCGCGCGCCAGAATCCGGATGAGCGGCGCGCGATCGTTATTTCGCAGCGCAAGCGGATCGGGAAAAACGACGGTGTAATAGACCATCATCGCGGCAAACGTCAGGATGATGCCGCCGGTCGCCGCAACCCCGACGCTCAGCGCCAAGCGATATTTGAGCTTGAACCGTCCGAGTAGCGAACCTGAGGCCGTCCGCTGCTGCGGTGGCGAAGGCTGCGCCGGAACCGGTTCATCGCCGAAATCGAACGCCTGCTGAGCAACAGATTGAAAGGGAGCCGGTAGCGTCGGCGGCGCAGGAGTCTTGCCGAGGCCGAGCGCTTTGCCCACGACCCACGCGCAAAACCGGATCGTCGCTATCAGGACCCGCAACACCGCCGCACCCAACCATCGGTAACGTTCAAACCCGCGCCCGTTGCATGGCGCAGCCGGCGCGGCACGATTTCGCCTAAGCAATATCAGACCTTGGATAAGGCCCGGTTAAGCTCGCCTGAATGCGTTCGGCAAAGCGTGATCGAAGGCCCTCGTTGTAGGTGCGCGCGCATCACCACTCAAGAAAAGTGCATCGCGAGCAAATTGCACGTTGGCATCGAGCACCCCCGGCGTTCATAATCGGGTAACAAAGTGGGGAGGCTGATGTCAGCAACGAATGAACTGGTCGCTTACAAGGATGCATTGCTTGTCCTCGGCACGGCCGGGGTCGTTGTTCCGTTGCTGCATAGACTTGGCGTCAGTACGGTTCTTGCTTTTCTGCTCGCGGGCGCCGCTCTAAGCCCGGGCAGCCTTGGCGCCCTGACGCCCTACTTCCCTTCGCTCTCCTGGCTGACCATCACGGACCCGGAACGACTATCAAAATTCGCCGAATGGGGCGTGGTTTTGCTGCTGTTCCTCATTGGCCTCGAGCTCTCATTCGAACGTTTGTCAACGATGCGCCGCCTGGTGTTCGGACTGGGCGGTCTGCAAGTGCTCGTCTCCACAGCCGCGATCGCCATTTTCGCCATCGAGATCGGCCAGACGCCGACGACCGCCATCGTCATCGGTTCGGCGCTCTCGCTGTCGTCCACGGCCATCGTGATCGAAATCCTGGCGCGCCAGAAAAGACTGTCGACGACCGTCGGACGAACGAGCTTTTCGATCCTGCTGTTCCAGGACCTCGCCGTCGTCCCGATCCTGCTGCTCGTCGGAATACTGGAACCGGGAAGCAAGCAGTCGCTGCTGGTCGGCATCATGACCGCACTGCTGCAGGCCGCGGCCGCGCTGCTGATCATCATCGGCGTCGGACGTTTTCTGCTGCAGCCGCTGTTCCGCCTGGTTGCGCAGACGCACAATCACGACCTCTTCATCGCGGCCACACTCTTCGTCGCGGTCGGAACGAGCTTCATTTCCGCCGCTGCCGGACTTTCGCTCGCGCTCGGCGCTTTCGTCGCCGGGCTACTCCTCGCTGAAACCGAATACCGGCGCGCCGTCCAGACGACGATCGAGCCGATCAAATCGCTGCTCCTCGGCGTCTTCTTCTTTTCCGTCGGATCGAGCCTCGAACTGAAGGCGCTCATCTCCTCTCCGCTCGCGATCCTTCTGACGGCCGGTGGCACGATCGCGTTGCAAACCGCCATCATCTATGGACTTTCCCGCCTGTTCGGCATCAGCAAAGGCCCGTCGTTCGAGACCGCGACGCTGCTCGCGCCCTGCGGTGAATTCGCCTTCGTCATTCTGACTGTTGCTCTGAGTTACGGTCTGCTCGAGCGCGAATTGGCGAGCATTCTGTTGACGTCCGTATCGCTATCGATGGCTCTGATCCCGGCTACCGCCAGGATCGGCCGCTGGGTATCGAAGCGAAATGCACCACCGGCCGTCGTCGATCCGGCCGGCAGCGTCGCACCGACCGGAAGCGAGAACGCGACGGCTCTCGTCGTCGGTTACGGTCGCGTCGGCCAGCTCATCGGCGACATGCTTGCCGAGCACCAGGTGCGCTACATCGCGGTTGATCGCGATCCGCGCCTCGTCGCGAACGCGCGCCGCGACGGAAAGCCGGTCTATTTCGGCGACGTCAGCCAGCTCGACTTCTTGAAGCACTGCGGCCTCGACACCGCCAAGGCTGCGATCATTACGATCCACACGCAGACCGAAATCGACGCCATCGTTCAGGCATTGCGCGTGAACTACCCCAATCTCGTGATCGTCTCGCGCGCCAAGGACGCGAACCACGCCCGCCATCTCTATGAGATCGGCGTGAGCGACGCGGTGCCGGAAACCATCGAAGCAAGCCTTCAGCTGTCCGAGGCCGCGCTCGTCGGTCTCGGCGTGCCGACCGGTCTCGTCATCGCGTCAATCCATGAAAAGCGCGATGAGTTCCGAACCGAGCTTCAGGGCGCCGCGAAAAAAGCCGGCACGGAAACCCGGGCGTTGCGCAGCCGTCGGGCGCAATAAGAAAGCTCAATCGATTTTCCACAGCGTTGCAGCGTGTGAGCGGCCCGTCACGGCCACTGCTTCGCCCAATCCGGCGCGACGACGTTCTGAAACCGCAGCGGCGCGAGATCGGCGACGAGTTTCGCATTCTCGATCGGGATCTGCGCCGGTTCCTGCACCTTCGCAGTCGCGAGCCGATAAAGCTTGCCGTCGAGCGCGAACAGTAGATCGCCGTTCTTCTGCCAATCCGCCCAAGAGCAATTCTCAATGAAGCGGACCCGTGCGCCGTCGCGAAGCACCTCGAAGTCTTCGACGTACCACGGGCCATTCTTCTTATAGATGGCGCGCAGAAATCGCCTGAGAACGAGCCCGTTCACCGGCGACGGACGATCGTAAATCTCGGGCGAATTGAACAGCCACGCGTAGCCCGATTGCCGGTACGGCCCGGCATCGCCCTCACTGACGAAAATCCAGCCGTCGCGCGTGATCCGCTCATGATGCACCGGATTGTCTTCGCCACGACCTGCGGCTTCCTCGCTCCAGCGGCGCACTTCGAAACCCGGCAGCTTCACGGGCTCATCTCCAAGCGGATGCCAGCCAGGCTTACGTGCTCCCGGGATGACCGGCGATTTGATTTCGAGATGGTTGAGCCCGATGACGCGCGGCGTCTCGAACAGACCGCCGCCGCCCCACGCATCGCCTTTCGGCCAGAGCGCGAGCGCGGTCAAATACGGCGTGCGGCTGACAGCCGTCCAAGTTTCGAACGGCGCCTGCCACTTGGCCGCGAAATAGATCAGCAGATCGCCATCGGGAGAGAGATCGCAACGCCGCTCATAGATGCGGCCGTTGAACCATTGTCCCGGCTCCAGCCGGTCGGCGTCGAGCCACCAGCGAAGCACCAGCACTTTTTTCGATGGACCGCGCCGGAAGACAACCGCCGATCGGCCATCCCGAGCCAAGACGGCATAAACCCGGCACGACGGTTCGGTTACAATTCCTGTTGAACCATCCGTCGCGACACGGCCTCACACGTCCAGGTTCGACACGTTGAGCGCGTTTTCCTGGATGAATTCGCGCCGCGGCTCGACAACGTCGCCCATCAGCTTGGCGAAAATTTCATCCGCCTCTGCGAGATCGCCGACCTTCACTTGCAGCAACGTACGAACATCCGGATCAAGCGTCGTTTCCCAAAGCTGCTCGGGATTCATTTCGCCCAAACCTTTGTAGCGCTGAAGCTCAATGCCCTTGCGACCCGTTTCGTACACGGCGGTGAGGAGCGAACGCGGCCCGAGCACGGCCTCGACCTTGTCCTTGCGCTTCAGCTTCGCGGGCTTGTCGTAGACTTCGACGAGATGCGCGTGACGTTCGTTCAAGCGCCGCGCGTCGAGCGAACCCAACAGCGCGCGATCGAGGAAGTGCACCTCCGTCACGCCGCGAACCTCGCGCTTGAACACAAAGCCGTCGTTGCCGAAGCGGCCTTCCCAGCCGGTCTCCATTTCTTCCGAAACGTCGTCGAGACGCTTTGCGACGCGCGCCGCCGCGGCGTTCGCTTCCGTCGCCGACTGCAGATACGCGGGATTGAAAATACCGCCGATCGCACCCTGCTCGACGACATTGCGGTTGTAACGCGAATGCAGCCCGTTGATGCCGCCCGAAATCTGCCGCGCCTGCTCGACGATGTCGCGAAGATCTCGGCCCGCGCGCTCCGTGCCGCTGCCGGTCACCAGAACCGCGTCCACAAGGCCCTGATCGATGAGATAATCTTCGAGTGCCCTTTCGTCCTTGAGATACGATTGCGCCTTGCCGCGCGCGACTTTGTAGAGCGGCGGCTGCGCGATGTAGACGTGCCCCTTGTCGACGAGCTCCGGCATCTGCCGGTAGAAAAACGTCAGCAGCAGCGTTCGAATATGCGCGCCGTCGACGTCGGCGTCGGTCATGATGATGACCTTGTGATACCGCAGCTTGTCGAGCTTGAACTCGTCGCGCCCGATACCTGTGCCCAGCGCCGCAATAATATTCGTCACCTGTTCCGAGGAGAGCATCTTGTCGGTGCGAGCCCGCTCGACGTTCAGGATTTTACCTCGGATCGGCAGCACCGCCTGAAACTCGCGCTTGCGGCCCTGCTTCGCCGAACCGCCTGCCGAGTCGCCCTCGACGATGAAAACTTCCGTCTTCGACGCGTCGCGATCCTGGCATTCCGCAAGCCCGCCTGGCAGGCGGAGACCATCAAGCGCACCCTTGCGCCGCGTCAGATCGCGGGCCTTGCGCGCCGCTTCACGCGCGAGCGCCGCCTCGACGATCTTGCCGACGATCACCTTCGCTTCTTTCGGATGCTCTTCGAACCACGCGCCGAGCTGATCGCCGACCGCCGACTCGACGACCGGCTTCACTTCGGACGAAACCAGCTTGTCCTTCGTCTGAGACGAGAACTTCGGATCGGGTACTTTCACCGACAGAACGCAGGTCAGACCTTCGCGCGCATCATCACCCGAAAGCGAAACCTTCTCTTTTTTGGCGAGACCGGTTTCTTCCGCGTACTTATTGACGATACGTGTCAGCGCGCTGCGGAAACCGGCGAGATGCGTGCCGCCGTCCCGCTGCGGAATGTTGTTCGTGAAGCACAGCACCGTCTCGTGGTAGGTATCGTTCCACCACAGAGCCGCCTCGACGGTGATGCCGTCCTTCTCACCCAAAATCATGATCGGATCGGGAAGCGCAGACGACTTCGAACGATCGAGATAGCGCACGAAAGCTGCCGTGCCGCCTTCGTAGACGAACTCCTGCCGCTTCACGTCGGCATGACGCGCATCCGTCAGAACGATCTTAGCGCCTGAGTTCAGGAACGCCAGTTCGCGCAAGCGATGCTCGAGCGTCGCGAAATCGAATTCGGTGACGTTGTGAAACGTCTCGGTGCTCGGCAGAAACGAAACTTCCGTACCGCGCTCACCATTCGCATCGCCGACGACCTTCAGCGGCGCAACCGTGTTGCCGTTGTTGAATTCGACGAAGTGCTCCTTGCCGTCGCGCCAGATCCGGCACTTGAGCCACGACGACAGCGCATTGACGACCGACACGCCAACGCCGTGCAGACCGCCGGAAACTTTGTAGGAGTTCTGGTCGAACTTTCCGCCAGCGTGCAGCTCGGTGAACACGATCTCCGCGGCCGAACGCTTCGGGTCCTGGTCGTCATCCCTCTTGATGCCGGTCGGAATCCCACGCCCGTCGTCGCGCACGGTGCACGAGCCATCAGGGTTGAGCGTCACCTCGCAGCTCTTCGCATGACCCGCGAGAACTTCGTCGATACCGTTATCGACGACCTCGTAAATCATGTGGTGCAAACCCGACCCGTCGTCGGTGTCGCCGATGTACATGCCGGGACGTTTGCGAACCGCGTCGAGCCCCTTCAGCATCTTGATGCTGTCCGCGCCGTAATCGTCAGGCTCGGGCATTTTTTTCAGCGGTTGAGCGGTCATTTTTTGCTTTTCTCAAGGGAGGGAAATGAGACCCATTTCATACCACAAAACCCCTTGAAACACCGCATGAAATCGATTCTTTGCGGCTTAAAAAAGCGTATTGTTTTCATTGTCTTGCGTGTGACCGTTTGTCCCTCGCCGACAACTTATTCCGAAACTGCGATTTTACCCTCCTGAACCGCCCAGAAACGCGCCCGGCCGGCAAGCGCCTCGAAGGCATTTTTGTCCGTGCCGGTCATCCACGCCTGCGCCCCGAGATGCAGGATTTCGTCGAACAGCGCCGCGCGCCGGTCGGCATCGAGATGCGCCGTGATTTCATCGAGCAGCAGGATCGGCGCCGCGCCTTCCTGGCGCTCGGTCAAAAGCTCAGCATGCGCCAGAACGAGGCCGAGCAGCAGAGCTTTCTGCTCTCCCGTCGAGCAATGCCGCGCCGCAAGTCCCTTCGGCCCGTGCTCGACGATGAGGTCGGAACGATGCGGTCCGTCGAGCGTCCGCGACGCGGCACGATCGCGTTCCCTCGTTTGCCGGAGCGTCTGCGCGTAGAGATCTTCTGCCTCGACCGCCGAAAGGCGCTGCAAGCTATCTTCGATGCTGCCTTCCAGCCGGAACGACGACCACGGGAATGCGGAATTGGGATCGCGCTCGCGCCGCTTACCGACAATTTGCGCCATCGCAGCGACGGCTTCGAGACGCGCCGCCGCAACGGCGACGCCCGTTTCCGCCATCACGCGCTCGAAGCCCGAAAGCTGCGAGTCGTCGCGCACGCCATCCGCGAGTAGCCGGTTTCGGCTCGTCATCGCGCGTTCGAAACGTCCGGCGATCGTGCGATAGCCGTGATCGAAACAAAGGATCAGCCGATCGAGAAAGCGCCGCCGCTCCGATCCCGGCCCCGTAAAAAGCCCATCCATCGCCGGCGTCACCCAGACGATTTCGAGATAATCGGCGAGCACACCCGATCCCGATTGCGCCGTGCCATCGATGCGCACGATCCGCCCCCGTTCGGACGGCGCTCGCTCCGCTGCTCGACCGCCGCCGCGCTGCGCGTTGCGCGCCAAACTCTCATCGGAAAATCCGAACGGTTCCCCTCCCCCTTGCGGGGAGGGGTTAGGGGCGGGGGTATCGACGCGCGATCGATCGGAGACCCCGCCTGGATCTTGACCCCTCCCCGTCGAAGGAGAGGAGAGAAGATCGTCATCTCCCGAGAGAGACCGCACCGTCGTCGCACGCAATCCCGTTCCGATATCCGTCGCACCCGCAAGCGTATGCGCACGCGCCGCAACCGCGAAACCACCGTCGCCGCCAGACCGCACGAGATCGCTGAACGGCACGCGCCTGAGCCCTTGCCCCGGCGACAACAACGACAGCGCTTCAAGAAGATTGGTCTTGCCCGACCCGTTCGCCCCGACGATCACCTGCGGCCCGGCATCCGTCGCAACATTTGCCGCCGCATAGCTGCGGAAATTCGTGAGCTGCAGCCGCTCAACCCAGAGTGCGTTCGAGTATTCGCGTCCCACACTCACTTCCCACGCGCCGGCAGCAATTCCCCTCCCCCTTGCGGGGAGGGGTTAGGGGTGGGGGAAGCTTCCCTTGCCAAAGTGCTGAGAACGCCGACAATACTTTCCATCACGCCGTCGATGTTTGTTGCGACGTCCATATTGTTGAAGCGCAGCACCATGAATCCTTGGCTTTCAAGATAGCGCTGACGATGGACGTCGCTCGCAATCTCAGCTTCAGCGGAGTGTGTCGCGCCATCGACTTCAACGATTAGGCGGTGCGACAAGCAGGCAAAATCGACAATGAAGTGATCGATCGGAACTTGTCTGCGAAACTTCTGCCCTGACGCCCTCAGTTGCCGCAGCCGATACCAAAGCCTTCGCTCCGCAGCCGTAGCATTATTCCGAAGCACACGAGCACGATCGTTGACCAATTGAGTTTCAATCCCGATTGATCTCGCCGTCACCCCACCCCTAACCCCTCCCCGTCGAGGGGAGGGGAATCCCACAACTGACCTAAACCCGCATCGGCATAAGAACGTAAAGCGCGTTGCCGTCGCCGCCATCGCGAACCATGGTCGGCGAGCCGGGATCGGCGAGCAGAAACCGCGCGTCTTCGCTTTCAAGCTGATCGGCGATGTCGAGCAGATAGCGCGCGTTGAACCCGATCTCCAGCGGCCCAGCGCTGTAGCCGACCGGAATTTCCTCCGTCGCGCTGCCGCCTTCCGGATTGTTCACCGTCAGGATCAGCTTGTCCTTCGCGACGTTGAGCTTCACCGCCCGCCCGCGCTCGCTCGCGATCGTCGACACGCGATCAACGGCGCTCTTGAACGACGCGTTCGGCACTTTCATTTCTTTATCGTTGTTGTGCGGAATGACGCGGCTGTAGTCCGGGAACGTGCCGTCGATCAGCTTCGACGTCAGCACCACCGGCCCGATCTCGAACCGGACTTTCGTCTGCGAAACACCGACATTCACCTTCGCGCTCGAATCTTCGAGAAGCCGCGCAAGCTCGTGCACCGTCTTCCTCGGAACGATGACGCCCGGCATGCCTTCCGCGCCCTTCGGCAACGGAAGCTCGACCTGCGCCAGACGATGCCCGTCCGTCGCAACCGCGCGCAACGTCTTTACGCCGGCCGTCTCCGCCGGGTGCAGGAAGATGCCGTTGAGATAATAGCGCGTCTCTTCCGTCGAGATCGCGAACCGCGTTTTGTCGATCAGCCGTTTCAGGTCACCGGCCTCGATCGTGAATTCATGTCCGATCTCGCCGACGGCGAGGTCCGGAAAATCTTCCGCCGACAGCGTCTGCAGGCTGAAGCGCGAATGCCCCGACGTGATGGTCAGGCGCTCCTTTTCGCCGTCGCGCTTCATCTCGATCTCGGCGCCGTCGGGCAGCTTGCGCACGATGTCGTGCAGCACGTGCGCCGGAACCGTCAGCGTGCCGGGCGTCGAAACCTTCGCGCCGACGCTCTCGCTCACTTCGCGTTCGAGGTCCGTCGCCTTGAACATCAGCGTCTCGCCGGATGCCTTCAGCATGATGTTTGAAAGAATGGGAATGGTCGTCCGCCGCTCGACGACACTTGTGACATGGCTCAGCGCCTTCAAGAGTTCCCCACGTTCAATCTCGAGACGCATGTCTGTCCTCAGTTCTGATTTCGGGAGCGCGTGACGCGGCGGCATCGGCACGCCGCCGGTGACGATCACGCGCGAAGGATGTTGTAGCCGCCCGGAAGCGGCCAGACTTGGCTTGGCACCGGAATCGCCCACGGGTGGCGATCAGAGCCGAATGGGCCCCATTTTTCAAGCCAAGATGTACAAGCTAGGCGGCCTTTTAGCGTTACAAATCATGCCAAAGCGCCAAAAACAGCAAGGCCGGCCTCCCGAGGGCTTGGAAGGACCGGCCTCACTCCGTTGAACTCGCGGCGTGGGGCCGCCGCGATCGGTATCTTGATCAGCGTGTGATCAGCGCCGGATCAATGGTTGAGCAGCCGCTTCAGTTCCTCGAGCTCATCGCCGAGATGCGGGTTCTTCGTGATTTCGCCCTCGATCTTCCGGATTGCATGCAACACCGTCGTGTGATCGCGGCCACCGAAGCGGCGCCCGATCTCAGGGAGCGAGCGGGCCGTCAGGTGCTTCGCGAGGTACATGCCGATCTGGCGCGGCCAGACGACGGACCGGTGCCGCCGCTGGGACAAGAGATCACCCTTCGATACACCGTAATGGCGCGAAATGATGCGCAGGATGTCCTCGATCTTGATGCGCCGCGGCTCGAGGTTCTGCACGAGATCGCGGATCACGGTCTCGGCGATGTCGAGCGTGATCGGCGTGCGCATGTACTGCCACGTCGCGTAAAGCCGCGTGATCGCGCCTTCGAGTTCGCGGCCGTTCTCCGTCAGGCGCATCGCCAGAAGGTCGACGACATCGCGCGACAGCGTGAACGACGGATCGGCGGCGCGCTTTTCGCCCAGACGCTTTTCCAGAACCTTGAGGCGCAGCTCGTGGTCGAGCGGGATCAGCTCGGTGACGAGACCGCGCTGCAGACGCGACCGCATCCGTTCGTTGAGACGCTCGATCTGGTTCGGAGCCCGTGCCGACGCAACGACGACCTGCTTTCCACCGTCGAGCAGCGCGTTGATGATGTGATCGAATTCCTGTTCCGTGCGCTCGCCCTGCAGGAACTCGAGGTCGTCGATCAGCAGCATATGGATGTTGCGGAAACGCTCTTTGAATGCGAGCGGATCGGAAGAGCGCAGCGCCTCGACGAACTGATAGCGGAAGCGCTCGGCTGTCAGATACAGCACCTGCGCGCTCGGCGCGCGGCGCTTCACTTCCCACGCAATCGCCTGCAAAAGATGGCTTTTGCCAAGTCCGACGGCGGAATGGATGTAAAGCGGATTGTAGCCCGGAGCGTCCGTCAGAACCGTTTCGGCAACCTGCGTCGCACCGGCATGCGCCATGCGGTTTGAAGCGCCGACGACAAAGCTGTCGAACGTGTAGCGCGGATCGAGCGGCGAACCTTCGAGCCCACCGGCCGAAGTGCGCTGCGCCGGAAGAACCGGCGGTCTCAGAACCGAGACGCGCGGCGGAGCTTCCGCCTGCGAGGCAGCCGCGGGCGCCTTCTCGGCGATTGTTGTTTCAGGACGCGCTTCAGCCGGACGCTGAACGGCGACGCCTGGCTGCCGCCAGACGACTTCGACTCGTTCGGCCGTCGCAAACTCGACGCGCGAACAATGCAGCAGACGCTCGGCGTAATGCTCCTGGATCCAGTTCCGCACGAACTTGACCGGCACCGAGACTTTGACGACGCGACCGTCGAAATCCTCGAACTCGAGGCTCTTGAACCAGCTCGAATAAATTTCCTCACCGAGCTGTGCCCGAAGCATGGCACGAACTTTCTGGCCACGGCCCTCGACCGAACCAGTTGCCGTCTCAACAACAGCCGTCCCCTGCGCACCGCTCACGCCTTGCGCCTCTGCTGTCTTTGCTGCCTGCATAGTGATTACTCCCGCTATTTACGCGGAACGCCGGCCCTAGGCGTTCCCCCCAATGTGCGCCGCATGCCCAAAACCCTCTGAGCGCTGCGGCACGTGCCCTTCATAATTCTGGGTGCTAACCCTGCACCCAGGCGAGTCCGGCATGCCTCCAGCCGGCAATCTGGTTGCGGTGACGATCGGGATCGATTGGCCCCTCGAACCCTTCCGTCACGTTGAAACAGCGTCGATAGCCCGACGCCGCCATGGCCTCTGCCGCCTTCAGGCTACGTGCGCCCGAACGGCAAATGAAAAAAATCTGATCGTCTTTCTCGACACCGCGAGCTTTGAGCGCCTCATCGAGCCGATCCTTGAAACCCGGGACGGGACGGTTGTCGGGGAACGTCAGCCATTCCATCAACAGCGTCTCCCGGCCCAAGCCGCTCAAATCCGGAACCCCGACGAACGCCCACTCGGCGCGCGTACGAACGTCCACCAGAACTGCTTTGGGATCGGCGCTTAAGCGCTCCCACGTCTCAAGGACTGGAACATCCTCGACGCGGGAAGCTTCGATGTTTTCCACGAGCCCCCTCTTTACTCGTTACTAGATTAGCTAAAGACCTATCCAAGACTTCCCCGAGTAT